>NZ_JBFNXH010000001.1:0-614148 GCF_040812395.1 Paenibacillus tabacirhizosphaerae
AAAAGACATCCGCCCCCTAAAAAATGGAGGTAGATGTCTTTTTTGCAACTTATGCGAGACGCCGTAAAAAAACATAAGTTCTTCAGTGGCCTCGGGAAGATGCCCGGCGTCTTTCTTTTTGAACCCTAGTACGTGCGTTCTCTCCGTTAGCCTTAACCTTGTGCTGCATCCATGTTCATGTAGTTAATGGCCCACAGATGGCCGTCCAAGTCCACGAAGCCCCAATGATACATGAACCCATGATCTTCAGGTTCAGCGTGCAATTTCCCGCCCAAGGAGACCGCGGTATTCACGATTTCATCGACCTTTTCCCGGCTCTCGAAGGCCAATGCGATCGTCATCTGCGCATACTTGCTCGTATCGACGGATTCCTTCTCCGTGAGCGTATTAAAGAATGCTTGATTGATCAGCATGACCTGCAGGTTGTCGCCGATCACGATGGCTACCGAATTCTCGTTCTCGGGGAATTGCGGGTTGAACTCGAATCCGAGTCCGGTGAAGAACGCTTTCGATTGTTCTACGTTTTTTACTGGCAGGTTGAAGCTCGTAAATGCGGACGTTAATGCCATTTTCAAAACACCTCTTCGTCAAATTAGTTTGTGTTCATTTATGCCTTCGTTTATATAGACGACAGCCGATCCGGGAATTCATCGATCTCATGGATTCGGAAGCGTAAATTTTGAAAAATAACTTGGTATTGAGTTCGGATACCCGCCATTCCCGTAAGGCTGCTTATACTTATTGTGCAGGGATAAAGATTGAACCACTCTAAAAAGGAATTCGTCTGAATATATGACAAATAAAGGGTGGGCATCGAGTGACGGAATGAGAACGGTATGGAAATTAATGATAAAACCGAAGTACGAAAGAAAAAGTTCGAAACCGTCGCCATTTCAGTATTAAGGTTAAATGTCTTTTTCATGGCTTACATTTCTCCTGTTCTCTTCATTAATCGTACGTTTTGCTTATCTACAGTTCGTCGAGGGTCCGAGTCTCTAGGAACGCCAGACAAGCATGATCACGAAGGGCGTATCCATCCCGCCCATCAGCGGCAATATTTACGATTCGGCGGGACAGTAGATCGCATATTCGATCTCAACTCAGTCCCTATACTTTAACTTTCAAAACAGGCTTTAAGCAAGAAGCGGCGGAGACGCTGGCTGCAAAACTCGTGCAGCTGTTTAACGAAAAAGGCGAAGCGAATTCCAAGCCGTTGACAACTGAGAAAGTTATCGAGGCTATGGACATCAAAGGCAGAGCGCATCTGCCATTCCAACAACGACGGATCAAATCGGGACTGTCAAAAGAAGAGATCGCCTATCTTAGCGAGCACCGCGACGAGTATCCGGACATGGAGATCGTGGAGGAGCGCATCCGCCAGTACAGTCCTGAGCGGGTCGCTGTTCAATTGGTCGGCTATATGAACAAGATGAAGGGAGCCAAGGAGAATCTGGATTTTTACAAAAAAATCAACGCGGATCAATCGGATCCCACGCTTAAGTATTAGGATTCTGAGGAGGTCGTCAGCGATATGAAGCTGACCAAGCCGGTCAAGGGGCAGAATCTGTATCTAACGATTAATCGCAAGGTGCGGCTCACCAGGCAGCTCAACAACTTGAAAGATTATATGGTGATATAGGACAAGAAAATATATGCATTATATGCATTAGATTTCGCGTTTTACGCGGATTTTTTATTTTATGGATACAACTTCTTGTCCTTTCCAAAAGATAAGAAGTTGTAATGTTTTCCAATAATGGACACTAAGAATATACCTTCCCCGTAGATGCAAAACGATATAGAGTACTGGTCTAATAAGGGCTGGACAAACTGTGAAAGGAAACTCGAACCCCAAATCCAATTCCCTCCCCATGCCTGGACGTAGGGTTTTAGACAAGGACCTGAGGTACAGCTTCAGGTTTTTCGTGATCGTGGGAAGGCAGTTAGTGAGCGAAATAGAAATAAAAGGCTTATCGTGGTTCCAGTCATGGCGCCCTGCAGCGCCGCAGACCAACGATATGGGGAATCAAACATAATTGGTTTCATCCTTATGTATATATAAGGATCGAGAACATTCAGGATGATGAAGAAAGGATGATGTATTCCCCATGCATGCATACGATGCGATGGCAAGTGAACACATCCGGACAACTTTTATCGCGTTGGTCGAAGCGATAGTCCCCAATACGTCTGAATCAGCCATACATTGGTCAGAGCAAGCCGCAGGTGCCGTAGAACTGGGTATTCACGATTATATGATCTGGGAATTGGATCACAATCTTTCGCTTTTTGTGGGTTACTATTTAGCCGATATTCCTCTGGCGTCATCTACGGCAATGCTTCTCAATGCCGGTGCGGCTCAGCTTATCGCATCGGGCAAAGCGCAGGATCCCAGACTGTATGTAGCTTGGGGAGGCTGCCCATTCGTCAGCCTCTCGTGCCGTGATCGTATACGGGTCTTAGCGATGCTGGAGCAGCTTGATGTAGATCTTGGATGCTTACCGCCCCCTTATAAAGACGATGGCGGCCTCGTCACATTTATAGTTGATTATTTAAACAGAGGAACGATGTTTGGTTTTTATTCGGAATGGTCGGCATACGGGTCCACACGACTGAAGACACCGACGCAGCGAAGATTGGAATATTTTCCAATAAGTTGGAGTCAGGTTGGTTATCCAGGAGTGTCGAAAGGGTATCGTGCAGTACGTGGTTATTTACTGACGATTGAACGGAAAGGAATGGAGGCCTCAGATGCTTGATGCTGACGTAATCGTAATCGGGTCCGGCGGCGGCGGAGCTGTCGCGGCCAAGGAACTCGGTGAGCTGGGACTTAAAGTTTTGGTTTTGGAAGCTGGCCCATGGTATGGGAACAGCAAGTGGCCGGACCCCAATAGAGCGCGCGGCGCAGAGTGGAGCTCCAGTCACGCTGATCTGGATGTGAGACTCTACAAGAAAATCTACAATTCCTATGAAAATAACATAAACGACGGCGTATCGGGAGCATTTCGCTTTGGACCGGCCGACCGTCGGCGCACACCTTGGCACCGAATTATGCGGCAGAGGGGCGATATTTGGCAGCTCTCGGGAGTCGGTGGAACGACGCAGCATTACTGGGCGCAATCACCGCGCGCTTTTCCTTCAGCCGTCAACAACATCTGGCCGATCAGTTACCGTGAGCTGGTCCCCTATTATGAGAAAGCTGAGGCAACGCTGCCTGTTCAGTTTGCGCCGATGGCTCCGAAAGAAGAACTGTTTTTCTACGGGGCCAAGAAGGCTGGTTGGCCACTTATTCCGACGCTTGATGTCGTAACCCCGGGATATCGCCCGCATCCCAATGCGATTCTGCCCCCAAACGAGCATCTCATGGATCCGAATTATTCGATGGATCAATTGCATGAGATGGAAGGGTGCACGATGAGAGGACATTGCGTTAACGGTTGCACGGCCGGTCCCACCGTTGACAAAATTGCCAAACGGGGTACGCTTGTTAGTTATATCCCCCTTGCACTCAAAACAGGAAACGTCTCGATCCGTCCCAATTCCTTTGCGATCAAAATTTTGACGGGTCACGATCCAAAAGAAGGACTTCATGCCACCGGCGTGCAATTCCGTGATACCTGGACAGGAGAGATCGGCGAGCTTAAGGCCAAGACTGTTGTTATGGCAGCCGGTTGCATCGAATCACCGCGTCTTTGGATGAATTCCGGGCTGCCTTACAACGAATGGGTGGGAAGAGGGCTGACGATTCATTATTTCGATTGGGTGTCGGGCGTATTCGACGAAAAGGACCTGATCGACATTATGGGAATTCCTACCGTTGATCCCTTTGTAGGCCACACCTCCGGGGGCAGAGTTGATATCCCGGGGCTTGGCTCCACTCAGGTTTCCGGTCTGAGTCCAGGCTTACACGCATTTGTGACCTATGGCTTCAGCGATGCGGGCTACAATGCCCTGAACCCGCCAGAGCCGGGGGCGCCTTGGGATATACGCGGGCGGGTCGTCGGTCCCGAGCTCAAAGAACTGATGATGAACTATCGCCGAACGATGAGCATGCTGATTCTTGCGGATGATGAAACGCTCTATCACAACAGGGTAACGGTCGATCCGTTGTTGAAGGACGAACACGGGCCGATTCCGGTCGTTCATTACGCCCCCAGCAAAAAAACGCTGCAACGGCGCGACCAATTAGCCAAACATTCAGCTGAAATTCTAAAGCAAGCCGGCGCTAGAACCATCATCAGATCGGATACTCCGGCTGGCTGGTTGCTCCATATCGAAAGCACGATGCGCATGGGATATGTTGTGGATACGAACTGCGAAGCTTTTCAAGTTAAGCGTTTATATATTGCCGATAACAGTGTTCATTATAACGGAATTGGAGGACCCAATCCGACGCTGACAACACAGGCGTTGGCGACACGTATGGCTGAGAAGTTAGCCAAAACCTATTTTAGTTAAACCAAACAGGCAGGTCAGGAGTGAATATCCTGCTTGCCTGTTTATTCGTTTCGAGGCCCAGCAAATAAATAGGAATAGGCATCAAAGCCTCACGTCACTTTGTGGGGTAATTTAGTTAACTCTTGGAAACCGTATAATAAAGTACCAGACCCGATAGGCCAACAATACATATAAAACCAATGATTTTCCCAATTAACCCGTTACTCATGTTGTTGTTCATCCTTCCTATTTCATAAACATTAAGATGCCAAGGGCTCAGGAGAAATATACCAATGATATTTATCCCATTTCAGGGAGAAACTTTAAGATGAATAATGATAATACCTTCAGTAACCTCTTCTTTCCGATAAACTCAAAGGGTGTGAAGACATATGCCATTTAAAGGAGTGCTACCTTGGCCAAGGAAAATTAAGCAAGAGTGGATTGAAGTTACAACAGCAGGTGAAATTGAAGGGGAATTATCAAATAATCTGGATGATAATGAGACTTGGCTAAACCAGACATTTTCAAATTGTTCTGATCTGTTAGTGAGAAAAGTACATCTATTTAATTCGATTCCTTGTATGCTGGTTTTCTTCAGGGAATTGGTCAATACCAAACAACTGGATGATGAATTATTGAAAACGCTTTTGAATAATAAGAATTTGGTATCAGATACGTTCACCCAGCTTATTGAACAGATGAAAAGTGAGCTGCTTCCCATAGTGCAGACATTAATCGTTAGTAATAAGAAAGAGACGGTTAAGCAAATCATCAAGGGACAAGTGGTTCTGTTTGTGGAATCTTCCAACCAGGCTCTGTCCATAGGCATGCAAGAAAAACTGCATCGTGAGCTGCAGGAGCCCAATATGGAGGCGACGATTCGCGGTCCGAAAGTTGGGTTTATTGAAAACATTGACATCAATATGGGTTTAATCCGTCAGCAAATCCGAACACCTCAGTTGAAGATGGAACAGATGCAGGTGGGGGAGGTTTCACAAACGGAGGTCGTTGTCGCCTATATAGAAAACGTGGTATCACCAACCGTGATCATTGAAGTGAGAAATCGCATATCGCAACTGGATATGGATACTGTTCTGGAATCGGGTTACATAGAAGAAATGATCCGTGATGCGCCTTATTCCCCTTTTCCGGTGATCCAAATGACCGAAAGGCCTGACGTCGTGTCGGCTTCACTGCTTGAAGGGAAAGTTGCCATACTGGTGGACGGAACTCCGATGGTACTCATCGCTCCCATTACGTTTTGGCATGCATTCCAAACGGCGGAGGACTATTATACGAACTTCATTATTTCAACATTTTTACGATGGCTTCGGTACTTGTTTACCTTCATCGCTTTAACCTTGCCATCTTTGTATATTGCTGTGGACACGTTTCATCCGGAAATGATACCCACAAGTTTGATTTTGTCTCTTGCGGCGGCAAGGGAGCCGGTTCCTTTTCCGACATTGGTGGAAATCATGATGATGGAAATTGCTTTTGAAGCGATTCGCGAGGCGGGAATCCGCCTTCCCAAACAAGTTGGCCAAACGATCAGTATCGTAGGCGTGCTTGTGATCGGACAAGCTGCTGTTCAGGCAGGTATCGTATCGGCGCCCATTGTTATTGTCGTATCTTTGACAGGAATCGCTTCCTTCTTGATTCCGAGTAACAATATGAGTCAGGCGATTCGTATTTTGCGATTTCCGCTCATGATATCTGCAGGCATCCTCGGCTTGTACGGTTTTGGCGTTGCTATGATTGCGCTACTGATTCATCTCGTTAACCTGCGTTCCTTCGGCGTTTATTACATGTCGCCCCTCGCTCCGTTTCAATTATCCAGACTATTGGATGTATTCGTAAGAGCTCCGTGGTGGGTCATGCACAAGCGTCAAAATCGTGTTCGCCCGAAATAGGAGTTGAAGAAACAATGAGCCGTATGAAAGGGTATAAAACGATAGCACTCATCCTTAGTTTCAGTTTAATGACGGGCTGTTGGGATCGGAGCGAGGTTAACGATCTTGCGTTTGTGCTCGCTAGCGGTCTCGATCTTGCGGAGAATGGGGAAGCTGAGGTAACACTGCAAATCGCTCTTCCTACAGAAATGCCCAGTGCTATGCAAGGTGGCAGAACGGGCGGTAAAAGAACGGTCTTGGTCATCTCGGATAAAGGAAGGAACGGTGCGGATATTTTGCATAAATTGCAGAAGCGATTGTCCCGGCAAATCTTTTTTGGGCACAGAGGGGTGGTCATCATTGGTGAAAAATACGCCAGACATGGTATAGATCAGATTTTAGATCAACTGATGCGTTCACCTGGCAGCCGGTATAACAGTTATTTTCTGACTGCAAATGGAACAACCGCCAAACAAGCGTTACAAACGCAGTACCAGCTGGAAGCCATACCGGCTATTGCTCTTAAAAAAATGCAATTAAACGGACTCGGTTTATCCGTCAAAATGGATGAATTTATGGATGTGCAATCCTCTTCCGGGAGATCCGCTGTAACTGGAGCCCTAAAGGCATTCACCAGCAAGAGTGGAGAGGGGGAGTTCAATCTTGATGAAGCGGCCGTTTATCAAGAAAATAAACTGGTCGGATTTTTAACGCCAGATGAAAAGAAGATATTAATCTGGCGCAGAGGGAAACTCAAACGTAGCAAACTAACAGCACAGGTTGAACCACAAGTGAAAGGCTTTAAGGGAACCGTTGGCGTTGAAGTATTGCAATCTAAAGCGAACTTGCTCACCAAAATAAATAATGGCATGCCCGAAATGACGATTGTCTTCAAAGCCAAGGTAAGAGTGTTTGAAAACGATACAAAGTTGGATTTGAGCAAAGTTGAAAATTTAAAACACGTGGAAAGCAAGGTAATGGGTGAGATCGAAGAACAAATACAAAGTACGCTCCATCGCGCACAAAAGGAGTTAAAGGCAGACATTTTTGGTTTTGGGGATGAAATTCATATTAAATACGCCTCTTATTGGAAGCAAAATAAGGATCAATGGAAAGACATTTACCCTGGGGTTCCGGTTACTGTTAAGATTGACCTCAAAATTCAACGTATTGGCCGAACCCAGTCGCCTGCGCACCTGAAAAAGTAGAACGAATCAACCAAGGAAGGATGATAACAATGAAAGTGAGCGGAATTCAAGTGTTCTGGATGACCACCATTATGGATATTGGCATGACCTTGCTGATGACGTTCACGCCGGGTTTGCAGGCTGCTAAGCAGGATGCATGGGTCTCCATGCTTGTTGCGGGATGCATTGCCGTGCTGATTGCTGTGGTGACTACAAAGCTTGTGCTCCTTCATCCGGAGCAGACCTTCATTCAATTCAGTCAAACAATTATGGGGAAATGGCTCGGCAAGATCGTCGTCGTTATCTATCTTGTCCAATGGTATACCATCATTCCCGTTGTTCTTCGTCAGTTTAGCGATCTACTCCGAGTTCTGCTTCTGAATTCAACTCCGGGAGTATTTATCATAGTGCCAATGGTCCTGGTCGTTATCTATGTGACCTATTCCGGTGGGATAGATGGAATCGGACGGGTCAGCGAAATATTGGGACCCTTAATTTTTTTGATGATATTGCTGGTTCTGGCCACAAACCTGGGCAACATCCACTGGAATCGTCTGCTGCCCTTTTATGCGGACAGCGGTACCACGGCTATCTTCAAGGGCTCTCTACCCTCCGCTTCCTACCTTGGACATGCCGTTGAATTCGTCATGATTTCACCGTTTCTTTTTACTCCCGGCAAAGGATCCTCATATGTGATTTGGGGTGTTATAGTTGCAAGTTTTGGTGTGCTGTTGTCGATGGTCATGGTCATTTTAACTTTAGGTGTCAATCTCTCCTCCAATATGTGGTACCCATTTTTCGAAATGACAAAAAAGATCGCTATCTTCAGTTTTATTGAAAACTTGGACGCGCTTGCCGTTGTTATCTGGATCGCCAGCGTATTCATTAAATTATCTATTTATATGTTTGTTGCCAGTTACGGAACGGCTCAGTTTTTACAAGTGGCAAATTGGAAGAACATGATCTGGTTTATTGCCCCGGTTGTTACGGTATTTGCGTTCATCCCCCAGGATGTCTCCGAGGCGACAGGCAGTTATTTGAACCATTATTGGGTTCCGTTTGTACTTCCTGTCAACATGATCGGGTTGCCCTTGCTGCTACTGATTATAGGGAAAATCAGGCAGAGGAAGACAGCAGTTGGCTATACCAGGGATTGAATCTAAAAGTTCAACATCTTCTTGAAAAGATTCGGTTCTGGTCCAAGAAATCAAAAGATCCAGACGACCGTTCGGTCAATCGAAATTCTATGCGATTAAACCGAATAACTGATGGATGAGTTGAACGACAAAAAGGGGCGACGAATGATTACATTCGACATGCCCCTTTTTGATCCTATGCATCGCTTCAATTCCTTGAATCGTTTGCTCTGCAGTCAGAAATGATTTAAATCCAAGCATTGGGTTCGTTCGTTTTTGATGAAACGATGATCCTGTTCTATGATGTTATTGAGATACTTCGTCTGTCTTATCTGTGTTTCATGTGGCAGTTTATTATTATTCTTTAGATTTCCTACAGCCACTGGATAAGCAGGGTTCTTATCTACCGTAATTTGTAATTACTCTTGGAATTTGTGCATGATTTGAGGATAAAGTTTTCTCAAATAATCGTTGCTCGGTTTTCATATCACACTTTTCACTTCACCTAAAATCAATGGTTTTACCCATTGAATCCACTGCATGATATAGGGGAGGATAGTTTAATTTACTTTCTGATTTACATCTTTGAAATACGAACAGAGATCTTAATTAAATACTCCTCATAGCCTTGAACTGAAAGATCATCTAACAAAACATCTTCATAAAAATACCCCTGTATTTCTATAATCTTATCACTAACATATTTTATTATTCGGTCATAAGTGTCACTTACGCTCGAGTAGCCCTCAGTATGATAAGCGGATAAATATAGTCCTTTTTCTCGCTTAAAATTTGAATGGTTGGATTGAGCATGAACTCTCGTATAAAGAAAATCATAATTAAACTTCTCATTTGCTAAAACGCTTTTTATATCTCTCATCCAACCTACCGTGTGAAAGGAATCAATATTATACAAGTTCAAGTATTTTTCGTGTTTAATCATGGAATCGTAAATGCTTTTATCATTTGTATAAGGATCAGCTTCTGTTATTACCAAAAACTCCTCATTAATTTCCTGAATAACAAACTCATTTGAATTGATCATAGTTGCCGCTTTTGTAATTTGTTTTTTCTCTGCTATTATATTTTTCATTTTTTGTAGATGTTTAATTTTCGCATCCAACATTGCCTCTTCTTTATCAAGCAGGGCAATCAGCTCTTCAGGTGATCGTTTATCTAAATATTCCCGTATTTCTTTTAATGGTACATCTAAATCCTTAAGTATTGAAATTACTTTGAATACATCGATCTGATTAATTGAATAGTATCTATATCCATTTTCAGCTTTAAATACAGGAGAAAGAATACCAATTCGATCATAGTGAAAAAGAGTATCCTTACTAATACCCATTACTTTTGCGAATTGTCCTGTAGATAAATGAGATTTGGCATTATTCTCCATAAAAACCTCCTTGAGTATGGTGTTACACCATACTTTAATATAACCATGTAAGGTTCAATATAGCAAACAAACATACATGCCACATCATTTAATTCTCGGGAGGGTATCTATAATGAAAGTTCTAGTGACAGGGGCAACAGGAACAGTTGGCGGACACATTGTTAAACAACTTTTATCAGAAGGAGTAGCGGTAAGGGCATTGTCTCGTACCTCTAAAAACACAAGTCTTCCCGCTGAAGTTCATACTGTTGTAGGAGACCTTGATCATCCTGACACCTTAGAAGTGCATCTTCAATCTGTTGACAGCCTTTTTTTAATTACACAGAGTGAACAAACTGACGCCAGATTTTTGGCAAACCAAAACATCATTCAAATGGCAAAAGAAGCGAACGTTAAAAAGATTGTAGCGTTGATGGATTATGAAGGAAACCCCATCGAGAACATCATTCAAGATTGTGGAATGGACTGGACAATCTTAAGGCCGGCAGAATTTATGAAGAATGCGCTTTATTTTTGGGCAGAATCCATTCAAAAAGAGGGGATTGCCAGAACGGGATTCCCCGATGCTTTGAGCGTCAGAATTCACGAAGCAGATATTGCCGCTGTTGCAGTCAAAGCGCTCACCGAAGAAGGTCATCATGGAAAGATATACGCTTTAACAGGTCCACAATCGTTATCCAACAGGAGTATGGTTACACAGATTTCTGAAATTATCGGCAAACCGATTGAGCTGGTTGAACTGACTGAGGAACAAGTAAGACAAGACGCCAAAAATCAAGGTTTTGATGATGAATTCATAGAATACTTCATCATAGGAATGGGAAAGAATACACCTGAAAGCGCATATACCGTTTTACCGACAGTAGAAAAAGTAACAGGAAATCCAGCAAGAACATTTGCCCAATGGGTTACTGAAAACAAACACTACTTTGAGTAATATCTTTCTGGAGAAGATTTGAAGAAAAATAAAGGGGAATGAATCATGGCATATCTTTTCTTGGCAGTCTCAATTATTGCTGAACTTATTGGAACTTCAATGCTTAAAGCTTCACAAGGGTTTACGAAATTATATCCAAGCTTATTCACTATCGTTGCGTTTATTATTTCCTTCTTTTTTATCTCTTTAACGCTCAAAACACTCCCCTTAAACATGACTTATGCCATCTGGTCAGGTGTAGGAGCTGTGGCCACAGCGCTTATCTCAGTGCTGATCTGGAAAGAAAAAATAAATACAGGAAGCATCATTGGCATTTCTTTAATTGTGATTGGAGTAGTGGTTTTGAACTTATTCGGTGCAGGGCACGGTGAGGCAAAAGGGGCGACAGATACGGCCAGCTCAGTTGTTCAAGATTAAGTTATCGTCAGCTTATATATTTTTGCGATGTTCCGTTGAAACTGATTTTATAGCGTACGTTCCTGTAGTGCGTTAGCTAAACAGTTTCGGAGGGCTTCCCGATAGCGTATTGCTTGGTGTCAGCCAAGTCTCTCAAGCGCGGCGTAAAGCGAACTTCAAGCAAATGCGTTTAACCAAAACCCTGAATGGTGTAACCGGCAGTATCCGTGCTCCTCGATTGCTATAAAAGGTGAAAGCCGGTTAACCCTTAGAATAGGAGAAGCCGGCTTTTTCATGATCATTATTCGCTTAGCGGAACCCCAAAAAGCAGTGGAGAAGTTGATCCTGCGCTTTTTTAAATTTGGAAGTTCGGGTAGATCCAGAATATTTTGTTTACACAAGGAAATATTACTACTTGACCTGAACCAAGGTTTAGGCATTATTCTTTACTCGTGGCTTGATCTTAAAAAAACAACGGGGAGGTGTTTAATATACCAAAATTCGCTTTTGTAACTGGCGCTAACAAGGGCATTGGATATGAGATTGTTCGCCAACTTGCTGAACAAGGTTATCATGTATTCTTAGGGGCTCGAAATGAGAAACTAGGAAGAGAAGCTGTTGAATCCCTAGGTTTTCCGAATGTCACATTTATTCAAGTGGATATTTCTGACGTTCAATCCATTCATGATTCTGTAAATAAGGTTCAAGAAGTAACAGATCATCTGGATCTGCTGATAAATAACGCTGGAGCCTCATTTGACCATAGTACCTTGCCCAGCCAGATAAATTTGGAAACGCTAAGGAAGTCTTTTGATGTAAACTTCTTCGGGACGTTCCAAATGATTCAATCCTTCTTGCAATTAATCAAAAAGGCTCAAAGAGGTAAAATTGTCAATTTAACTACAGATATGGCTTCGCAAACTATGTTTGATAACGGCCAAACCGCACCAATCAATGCATTAGGCTATAACTCATCGAAAACCGCTGTTAACTCATTAACACTGGCATTTGGTAAAGAATTCGGCAATAACGGTCCTGAAATTCTAGGGATCACACCTGGTTTTACCACAACTGATCTTAACGGTAATAAACCAGGTGGTCGTACAACAGCTGAAAGTGCACAAATCATTACAAAATTTGCTCTAAGCCACGAAAATTACAACGGAAAAATTCTGAATGAAAACGGAATTATCCCATGGTAATACAACAAGGTAAACCAGTATGAAATATACAATCGGACAAGTCGCGAAAATAAATCACCTGACCATTTCTCAATTGCATTATTACGACAGGCAAGAACTTCTTCCCTTTATCGAACGAAAAGCGAATGGCGATCGGATTTTCGATGACGATGCACTCAAGTATTTGGAAATGATTCTATGTCTGAAGGGTACTGGAATGCCAATTAAAGAAATAAAAAAATTCATTAATTGGTCTATGATGGGAGCTGGTACGATCCCGCAGCGATTGGAAATGATGAAACAACAAGAAATAAACGTTCTTCAACAAATCAGGGAAACAGAAGCGAATTTGATTAAGATTCAAGAAAAAATAGCCACATATGAACGTGATTTACTAAGCAAGGAGAACTTATAACTTATAACATTACAAAGAGGAGCTTTGACATGAAAAAATTGAATTCGAACACAATTCTCATTACTGGAGGCGCAGCAGGGATTGGGCTGGCGTTAGTTGAAAGGGTTGTAAAAACCGGAAACAAGGTTATTATCTGCGGAAGACGAGAGGACAAGTTGGCAGAAGCGAAGACAAGAATCCCTGAGATTCAAACCTACAAGTTTGACGTCTCCAAGGAAGAAGATCGCATCGCGTTATACGAACAAGTGACGCATGACCATCCTGACGTAAACGTACTGCTCAATAATGCAGGTATGCAGCGCTATCTACAGTTGGATGAGAGGGAGCCTTGGAAGAATACTGAGTCCGAAATTGCAACGAATTTGGATGCGCCGATTCATTTGGCAATGCTCTTCACACAGCATTTTATTGGGAAAGAGTATGCGGCTATTATGAATGTGACTTCGGGTCTCTCCCACGTACCGCTTGCAGTAGTTCCCGTATATAACGCGACTAAAGCAGGTCTACATTCGTTCACATTGTCTCTAAGAAAGCAGTTGGAGAAGCATAACATTGAAGTAATCGAGATAAGTCCGCCGCATACAAATACGGATCTTGGCGCGCCGGGGGCAAACACTGCCGGTATACCGGTTGAAGAGTTTGCGGACGCAGTGATGAAAGGACTGACAGAAGGAAAGCAGGAAGTGACTTACGGTTGGTCTCAAGTTCTTGACAAGAACTTGATCCGATTCCCCGATTAGTGACTGTTCTTGTCATCCGACAGCAACTGTTCCTTCTTTGTATGCGCCCAGAATGTGATGAAGAAGGGCTGCTGCCAAACGCGAATCGGCAGCGTTCTCCAAAGAAAGGTAGAGACTTTTTGAAACTTATTATTTGATGGTCGAAAATACACATCATATGATGTGTAACAATATATATAAATACTTGTGATACAAGGTATTAATCTGATTTATTGACATATGTATAAAATACGGGTTTTGTGAATATGTCATAGAGAATCTGAGGCCAGGTCCCAGAATTACTCTTGCTCTTGTCCTTTTGTCCGTTGAAGCGAACTTGATCCGATTAATAAAAAAATCCGCGATTTACGCGGACTTGTTTCGGACAATATTCCTGTCATCCGACAACAGGTGTTTTCTTCCATTGTCCAGAGAGCTTCTGAAACAGAGCAGTGAAAATGGGCCAATGCGCGAAGCACCGCTGGGATTCAGTTTCCCAATACGAGTTTTCTCATGTCCGTTTCTCCTATGATTTCGAATTTATTTTGTTCGATTTTTTTGGCAGTTGGCCCGCGTTTCATCCGTTTCATCCTGCTGTTACGTTCATTAGTCGGCTGCCGTCAAGTCGTGATTGAACTATGGTTATTCGTTAGTGGAACATTAAAGCCATCTCTATTCAGTTCTAGGGTTTGTAAATAAACCGATAATTTCTATAATCTCGGCTTCAGCAACACGTCTTGGTCCCTCCATGAAATATCCTTTAAGTCCTACTTTAATATCATGAATATGTCTTTCCTCTCGTGCTTTAGGAAACATTATCCACATTCTAGCAGTGCCTGATTCTAATACTGAACGTTTCTCATTAATAATTATGTCTCCGTTCTCATCTTCGAACTCAGGGTGGATGACTCTCAACTCAATTCCTGTCTCTAAAAAATCCCCATCTAAAGCAAAATCACTTCTATATCCTTGTCTAGGAAGTATTTTCCTACCTCCTTCTTCTTGCTTAAAAAATCTATACTTCACTTTAAAATCAGGTGGAAATCCTCGACTTACTTCATTTGATATCCACATGCGAGTACCCCCCAAAAATGTATTTTTGAAGTTATTCTCTACAATAGAAACATTTCCTTTATTTGTAACTATCCTCCCTCTATGGAGAAACGCTTAGCTCTTAAATACTCTCGTTTTCTCAGGTTTTTAACCATCAATACTTTTAAGCAGATAACATTTCTATGGAATTAAGTTGTGAAAGAAGAAATTTATGGGTCTGCTGAAGTGCAAAAAAACTCTCTACCTAAATCACCTGAGTAAAAAACGGATGGTATGGTAATGAATGGTTGCACCTATGGAACTCCACATGAGCTCATGGCGGTCAACCCTCCCACATCTCGCAGAGTCTACGCTCCCACATTCCTTCATTCAACCTGTCCATGAGGTGGAGGTCAGATATGCTGCCCGACAGGATCTTCGTCCGTAAGGATAGTGCCTTTCCGACTCATCCGTGCTTCTTGTTATCTTTTCCTTTGCTTAGATCATCAACACTGAGTATCGTTATTTAAGCTGCTTGTGGTAACTCTGCAAATCGAGGGATATCCTGCATCATCTTTTCTTCACTGAATACGTGTCCTTTGGTTAATATGCCGAAAAAGACTCGTATCAGCTTATTACACAAAGCAATGAGAGATTGCATCTTCTTGAGAGGATTCACCTGTCGTTTGGTGTAATACTCATGCAAGGCCCGGAAGGCTGCATTTTTTGCGACTAACGGCATCATCACTCGAAAGAGCAAAGCACGAAGGCGTTTACGGCCTCGTCAGTCGTTAGGTGTTCGCGAATTTTCATCGCTTCCCGCAGTTCGGCATAAATGCCCTTAGGAAGGCTCGGTACGGCGTATCTCCCGTCTTTGACCAGCTGTGCGATCACTTTCGCATCTTTAATGTCATTCATTGTTGGAGAATTGTCATCTAGTTCTTTACTTTTTTTCACGTGCAGTGGATTCACTACACCGTATTTCACTTGCTTTTCTTTTAGAAAATGAGCAAGGTTCAGCCAGTAGTGGCCCGTTGGTTCCATCCCAACGATAATGTCCTGGAATTCTTGATCTGCTAATATCTCGCGGAACCAGCTCACGAACAATTCAAAGCCTTCTCTATTGTTTTCAAACGTAACAGGCTTACCGAGCTCGACTCCACGGAAGTCTTGCGCACGAGCCACATGTTTGAATTTTGCGATGTCGACTCCGATAATTAAAGTAGAAGAAGTGATTTGATTAATTCTTTCATTTTGAGTAGAATGCATGTTGTAGTCTCCTTGGTTTTGTATTTGGATCTGATCGCTGGCCAGCAACTGGGATCCATATACATCATACCAAGGAGTCTTTTTATTTCTCAAACCTCGTATTTCTTCATAATAGGAATGCTGCCCGTTAGTTCAACGCCGTCCGCTTGAGTTTAATACTTTATTTATACAAAACACACGGGCCGCACTATCGTCAAAGTGTCATCGCTCTCCTAGTTTACGCGGACTTTAATCGGTAAGCAGCCTCGTTTGTTTCTAGCGTTTACTTTAAGGTGGAAATCGAACGAAAGACTGCTCCCAACTTTGACGGCAAAATGCGCAGCTGGTTTATATCCCCGCTTCCGATAGCATTTCTATATCGTTCGTCTCCACATATAACTGACGAAATCTCGCTTGCTGCTCACTTGCGGGTGTTCGTTTCGTTATAAAAACAGAACGCAACATTTCCAAAGCATACCGCTTCTGATCTAAAGTCGGAGTTTCCCCCCGCTCTTTGATTTCTTGCAGCATCGTTTGAACACGGCGATAAGGGGTTATTACACCTTCTTGATACTTTTCTTGGTTCCAGTTGTTGTTTTTCGTACAAACTGCGATGGTCAGGCAGCGCGATACGAAACAAGGATACGTAACCGACTGAAACAACTCCCTCACTGCCTTGGCATCTTCCTCCATGTCGTAAGCGAAGCTGGTTGCCTCGGGAAATGTCTTTCGCATCATATTACGGAGCACATGCGAAGGTCCTAATTCTATAAATGTGTCCACACCTTGTTTGATTAAATAGCTCATTGTGTTACTCCACTGAACAGGGAGCACCATCTGTGCAGTTAAATGGTGAACGATTTCTTCTGATCCCGAATAGGGTACGGCGTCGATATTGGATACAATAGGAAACTTCATGCCAAAAAAAGATAGTTGACTTAGCTCTGCCTCCAACTCTTGTGCCGCCTCTTTCATAAATGAGCAATGAAATGGAGCGCTGACGTTTAACCTGAACACATTAGCTCCCTGCTGCTGAAGCTTATGCTCTGCGTTCTCCACGGCTTTCACCGTGCCTGATATGATGGTTTGATTCGGCGAGTTATAGTTCGATATGACAACTTCATGACTGTCCGGCGCAATCTCCTTACAGACTTCTTTAACGATTTGCGCATCCACATCAGAAATAGCTGACATCGCCCCTACACCCTGGGCAACTGCATTCTGCATGAATGTCCCCCGCTTATGTACAAGCTTTACAGCGTCTGAAAAAGCTATACTGCCTGAACAAGTCAAGGCCGTTATTTCTCCAAGACTGTGTCCAGCCATATAATGGGGATGAACGCCGACTTCTTGCATAAAAACCCGATATGCGGCAACACTGTGCGTTAAGATTGCAGGCTGCGTATAGGCTGTTTTTTGAAGTTCCTCAACCGTCCCTTCAAAGCACAAAGAAGTCAAATTAAAGCCAAGCTCTTCATTCGCTTCCTCAAATGTTTGTTTAGCGATCGGAAATTGATCGAAAAGTTTTTTTCCCATGCCAACATACTGGGAACCTTGTCCTGGGAAAAGAAAAGCAGTTTTTTTCAAATAAGCCAGCTCCTCTTTTAAATTCAACTTTCGCACTCATAAGTGCGAAAGTTGAGAATCAATTCGAGCCTTCACTGCTCGTTCTTCACTCATTGTTCTATGATTTAAATGGTAGACATTGAAAGTGACCGAAGTTCGTTTATTTTAACTTCCGAGTTCGTAACCGCTTGTCTGATCATTGTGATAAATTCGTTTTGAATCTGTTTGACTGTGGAACCATCATAAACATTTGCATTGTATAGCATGATCACTTTCATCTTGTCGTGGGGCTTTACGATCAAAGTAAAATCAAAGCTATTGTGTTCTGCACACTCGACATTCATAATTTCAAGTGGATTTTGGCCATTTTTGCCCAAGTCCTCCATTTGCTCTTCTACAGGGAAATTTTGATAGACAACAACATGGTTAATCAATGTTTGTTTTTGCTCGGTTAGATTTTGGATATCATATAACGAATACGTATCGAATGGATGAGATTCGACAGCTTGTGCTTGGCTTCTTTTCATTAATGATAGAAAGGATTCTTCGCCGCTTGATTGAATACGAACAGGGATTGCATTTATAAATAATCCAATCATACTTTCTATACCGGGAATAACCGGCGGTCTTCCTGATACGACACTTCCGAAGACAACATCGCTGCTTTCATTATATTGCTGTAATAAAACTCCCCAAGCTGTTTGTACTAGCGTGTGCATGGTAACCTGATTCTGCTCCGCTACCTGTTTCATTTGCTGGATGAGTTCATCATCCAAATAACTGTACAGAGATTGTGAATTTTGTCTTTCATTCCTTGCTTTGATTTTTTCTCCAGGCAATTTCGTTTGTTCTTTATAGCCTTCCAAGTATTGTTTCCAGTATTGTATAGCCCCTTCGCTGCTTTGTTGTTCTAACCATTCGATAAATTGACTATACGGTGTAAGCAACGGCATTACAGGTTTTCTTTGCTCCCTGATCGCAAAATAGTTTTCAAAAATTTCTTTGCTTACCAGAGACATGCACCAACCATCCATTAACGTATGATGAAAACTCCATATGACACGGTATTCATCATTTTTTGTTCGTAACACTGTCATTCGAATTAATGAATCTTGTTGCAAGTCAAATCCCCTTGCCTTATTTTGCTGGATATACGCGTTAACGTACGCCTCGCGTTGTAACTCATTTCTATCGAGTAAATCTTCATAGTTAAATTCAAATTTCTTCTCCTGATACACAATTTGCAAAGGGATGTCTATGAAATCACTATAAAAATTCGTTCTTAATATAGCATGTCTTTGCATCAAATGATCCAAGCTCTGAGCAAAGGAGGCAACATCGAAATCCCCCCGCATATCAAACATAATTTGCACAAAATAAGCTCCCGAAACCGGATTTCGGATACTTTCAAAAAGCATTTCCTTCTGTAAAGGCGTTAACGAATAAATATTTTCTATACGACCTATGTGCTTGGTTTGTTGTACTAATTGATCGAGTTGATCAATGGTCACTGTCTTGCATGAAACATCACTTGGTGTAAGTTCGCCTCTTTCCTTCGTAACACAATGTACAATCACTTCTTGAAGACTTTTCTTAAAACAACCAGCCAACTGCTCCATCGTCTCGCGTCGATATTGTTTTCGACTATAGCTAATGGTGAGCGACAGCATGCCTTCTATGACGATCCCGTTCATATTAAGTACAAACGGCCTTTTGTTGTTATCACTTACGGATGGACCGCCAGAATAAGTTGAAAATTTAATCCCGTCACTTTCCGAACCTTCATTGACCTGTCCCATATAGTTAAAACTGATTTCAGGATTTCTCTCCAGATTGAACTCTCTGTGAAAATGTGACAAATACCTTAAAATCCCGTAACCAACCCCTTTGTTTGGTATTTGGCGTAATCCTTCCTTAACTGTCTTAATTCTCTTCGATACATCTATGCCGGTTTTCATTGGAAGGATCACAGGGTACATACTCGTAAACCATCCGACTGTACGCGTGATATCCATATCCGGAATGATCTGCTCTCTCCCATGACCTTCCAGATTCACAACGACTTCTTCCCTGCCTGTCCAATCATGAATAGCCATTCCAAGCGCTGTTAGCAGGATATCATTAATTTCCGTATTATACGTATGATGGATTTGCTTTAATAATTGCTCGGTTTCCTCGACCGTCCACTGCATGGCTATCGTTTCGCTATCTTGCCCGATCGTATAATCGCAATCATAGTCTTTAGGCAGCGGATTGGTGTCAATCTGCTCGATCCCGCTCCAATAGGCATATTCCTGCTTCATTGCAGAACTGTTTGCAAACATAGACAATTGTTCTGCCCACAGTTTAAACGAAGCCGTTTTCTGAGGAAGGACAATATCTTGACCTTTTAATAATTGATCATATCCGGTTTGAATATCCTCATACAGGATACGCCACGAAACCCCGTCTACCACTAAATGATGAATGACAATGAGCAAATGATCTCCTTCCGCGCACTGGAACAGCCCTAGTTTCATCAATGGCCCATGATGCAGGTCTATGCTTCTCTGAATTTCCTTTACTTTATTTTCAATGATAGGTATAGGTTTTTTTTCTGTTCTAAGATCAATCCTTTCAAGGCTGAATAAATCCTCCTCCTCTATCCCCTGATTCCACGCTTCATATTCGCCCCCAGACGCCTGGCGGTATACCATACGAAGAGCATCATGATGTATAACCAGCTTATTCATCACTTCACGAATAAAACCGACCTCAAATCCTTTTTCTCGATAAAACATCATTTCCTGATTGTAGTGATGGGCATCCACCATATTCTGATCAAGAAACCAGCGTTGAACCGGTGTAAGCATCACTTGTCCCGTAACTTCCCCTTGATCAGAAATTGTAGTCACAGCTTTAACGTGTAAACTTAACTCAGCTACGGTTGGGTATGTGAAAAAATGCTTCATTTCAACCTTATAGCCAGCTTGGAACAGCCGTGAGGAAACCTGAATACATTTGATCGAATCACCCCCGAGTTCAAAAAAATTATCAAGTATGCTAATCTGTTGAACGCCAAGCACAGTTTCCCAAGCAGAAGCTATGGTTTGCTCGATGACAGTTCTTGGTGCCGTATATGCTGTTCCTACTTGCATACTAACCTCTGGAGAAGGCAATGCTTTACGATCAATTTTCCCATTTGATGTTAGCGGCATTTGCTCCAGTTGAATAAAATAAGATGGAATCATATAATCAGGGAGCCCTTGAGATAATGCCATTCTCAAGTCCTTGGCTGCAAGTACGCTACTTCCTTTCCAATACGCACACATTTGCTTCGACCCATCTTTATTTTCCCGAGCAATCACCACGGCTTCTTGAACAGCATCTATTTTCAAAAGCGCCGTTTCCACTTCGCCAAGCTCAATTCTGTAGCCCCGAATTTTCACCTGATGATCAATCCGTCCCAGATATTCAATATTTCCATCTGGCAACCATCTCGCCGCATCTCCTGTTCTATACATTTTCCCTTCAGCAACAAAAGGATTATCGACGAATTTCTCTGCCGTTAAATCAGGACGATTTAAATAACCTCTGGCAAGCCCCTCACCTGCTACGTATAATTCTCCCTGCACGCCTATAGGTTGAATGCATTGGTTTTTATCCAAAATATAAGTTTGCAAAGTAGGAATCGGTACGCCAATGTTACTTTTTCCTGCCTGGATTTCTACTTCTGTTATCTCTTTATAGGTAACATGAACGGTCGTTTCAGTAATCCCATACATATTAATCAACTGTGTAAGTGGATATTTGAGCCTCCAATCCTTTAATAACAAAGGACTGAGCGCCTCTCCTCCAAATATTACTTTTCTTACTTGCAACTCTCTTGCCTGATCTTTTAACTCTTCTTGAAGGAGATGATAGAAGTAAGTTGGCGTTTGATTCAATATCGTCACTTGCTCATTTATTAACAATTGAAGGAATTTTTCAGGACTTTTTGCCGTCATTTGAGGCACGATGACTAATTTTCCGCCGTAGAGCAAGGCTCCATACATTTCCCATACGGAAAAATCAAAACAAAAGGAATGAAACAAAGTCCATGTATCTGACGCATGGAAGTCAAATACATTTTTACTGTTGAACAATAACCGAACGACATTTTTATGTTCAATCCACGTCCCCTTCGGTTTACCTGTCGTTCCTGAAGTATAAATCACGTAGGCTAATCCCGTTGGCGCGACGGCTATTTCCAGATTGGAATCATCTTCATGATAAAACGCAGGATCATCCAGCAGGACAACCTTCCCTGCAAAAGAAATACGTTTTTGTAAATGGCTTTGCGACAACAATACATGTACGCCCGAATCCTCAAGCATATAGTGAATACGATCCTCCGGATATTCGGGGTCAATCGGCACATAGGCTCCGCCGGCTTTCAGAATCGCCATGATGCCAATGATCATGTCTAACGATCGCTCCGCGATGATCCCAACTAACTGATCTGCTTGCACCCCATCGGCTTTCAACGTTCTTGCTAGTTGATTGGCTTTCTCGTTCAGTTCTTTATAGGTCAGGTGCCTATCCTCAATTACAACCGCCACTTGTTCAGGAGTTCGTAACACCTGATCTTCAAATAGCCCATGAATCGTCTTGTCCATTGGATATTCAGCCATGGAATCATTAAACACTTCTAAAATTTGCGCCTGCTCTTGTGGTGTTATGAAGGCAATTTCATGGATGCTGATTTGTGAATTTCGGATCACTTGCTCCATAATCTGAACCAAATGACCTCGAATTCGTTCTACGCTTGCTCGATCATAGACGTTCGCATTGTAATAGAACATTAATTTCATTTCTTCGCCTGGTTTAATAATCAGATTAAAATCATAATTTGTTTGTTCATCCGCTTCGACATTCATAATCCGAAGTGCTGTTTCCTCATGATCCCCAAACTGTTCCATAATCCCTTGTACCGGATAATTTTCAAACACCAGGATATGATCAATCAAATTTTGCTTTTGCTGTGTTATGGCTTGAATTTCATATAATGGATACGTATCGTAAGGATGAGAAGCAACAGCTTGTTCTTGGTTTCTCTTCATGACTTCAGTAAATGTTTCATTTCCCTGGGTCTGAACACGTACTGGAATTGTATTAATAAATAAGCCAATTATGCTTTCAATTCCAATAATGGCTGCTGGTCTACCCGATACAACACTCCCGAATACAACATCCTCACTGCCATTATATTTTTGCAGCAATATGCCCCACGCTGTCTGCAATAGCGTATTAAGCGTAACTTGATTCTGACTGGCCACTTGTGTCATCTGCCCGGTCAATTCTTTACTTAGAGTAAAAATCATATTCTCAGAACGATACTCTTCACTCTTCGCTATGGCATGTTCTTTGGGCAAAGTGGTTTGCTCGTCATAACCTTGTAAATAGTCGCTCCAGTAGGTCAACGATTTATTATTATCTTGTCTTCCCAGCCATTCGATGTATTGATTGTAAGGGACCGCCGCCTTGTCCTCAGGTTTCCTTTGTTCTTGAATAGCAAAGTATCCGTCAAATAACTCCTTGATAACAAGAGACAGACACCATCCATCCATCAATATATGATGATAATTCCAAATAAAACGATAAATTTGGTCACCCGTACGCAAGATCGATATCCGCATAAGCACATCTTGCGACAAGTCGAAGCCTTTTATTTTATCTGCTTTCGTATAGCATGCAACATACGCTTCGCGATCTTCTTCATTCATTTCACGTAAATCTTCATAAAAAAGCCCATTCGGTTTATTCCGATATACGACTTGCAAGGGCGTATTCTTCCAATTGCTATGGAAATTAGTTCTGAACATGGAATTTCGCTGTACTAGATGATTCAAGCTTTTCGAGAAAGAGTCCATATCTAACGACCCATGAAGATCCAGCGTCGTTTGAATCACATATGCATTTGAATTGGAATGAAGCAGGTTGTGGAAAAACATGCCGTTTTGCATAGGCGATAAAGCGTATATATTTTCGATTTCACCAATGTGCTCCGATTGCTGTACAAATTGCTCTAATTCTTCTATAGCTACACCTTTTAACGAAACATCGCTTGGGGTTAATTCCGGTTTCTCTTTCGCGACGCAATGCCTAATAATGTCTTGCAGACTATCTCTAAATAAAGCAGCCAATTGAGCTATCGTTTCTTGGCGAAATTGGGTGCGGCTATAACGAAGCGAAAGCGACAATTTTCCTGCCACAATCAGACCATTTATATCAATAAGATGATTTCTTGTCTGGTTTTCGCTTGCTGTAGTTCCGTGTGAGTACCGAGATAGCTGCATCGCACTATTTTGAATATCCTGATCAAATTGTCCGAGATAGTTAAAGCTAATTTCCGGATTCATCTTAAATTGAATATCATCCAGATTTCCAGTTAAATACCTTAAAATACCGTAACCAATACCTTTTTTCGGAATTTGTCGCAGGTTTTCTTTTATTGTCTTGATGAGGTAGGACATATTTGAGCTTGCTTCCATATTTAGTACAACAGGATACTGGCTCGTAAACCATCCTATAGTTCGTGTGATGTCAATATTTGGTATTATCGATTCCCTTCCATGCCCCTCCAGATTTACAAGAACTTTATTTATGCCTGTCCAGTTATGAATAGACATCCCTAATGCGGTTAGCAACAAATCATTGATTTCCGTTTTATAGGCACGGTTCGCTTGTTTTAATAGTTGTTCCGTTTCTGCTGCTGTCCATTCCAACGTTATTTCTTCACTATCTTTGACTGATGCATGTTCCTGTTCCTCATCTTTAGGTAACGGATGACAGGCTGTTTGCTCGATTTGATTCCAATATTCAAGCTCTTGCTTCATGGCTTCACTGTCCGCATACAACGCCAGTTGTTCTGCCCATAATTGAAAAGAACCTGTTTTTTGGGGGAGTTGAATCGGTTCTTCGTTACGTAATTGTTCATATCCCATCGAGATATCTTCTATTAAAATTCGCCACGAAACTCCGTCTATGACTAAATGGTGAATTACGATCAACAGATGATCTCCATCCGCACATTGAAACAAGGCAAGTTTCATCAGGGGTCCTTTTTGCAAATCGATACTGATTTGAATTTCATTAGCTATCTTTTCAATCTGTGGAGAAGGATCTGCGATTTGTTTAAAATCTATCACTTCAAGGGTATATAACAGGGTATCCTCCGTCCCTTGATTCAAACCTTCATAACCACTTTCCGTTTGAGCGTATACGATACGAAGCGCATCATGATGCTCACAAATTTTGTTGAATGCCTGGCGCAATGTGGCTTCGTGAAATCCTTCCTTCCGAACCAACATCACGGATTGATTATAGTGATGGGCGGCCACCTTATATTGCTCAAAAAACCAATGCTGAATGGGGGTCAACATCACATTTCCAGTTATGATTCCCTGTTCTGACATCGCACTTATCGGATGCACATATGGAATTAAACTGGCTATTGTCGGATATTTAAACAAATGTTCCATCTCGACCTGATAGCCCGCTTGATATAACCTCGAAGATACTTGAATGGATTTAATAGAATCCCCTCCAAGTTCAAAGAAATTATCCCTGATCCCTATGTGCTCAACGCCTAATACGACTTCCCAGATGGATACAAGCTGTTGTTCCACAATAGTTTGCGGGGCTTCGTATTCCATCCCCTTTATCCTATTTTCTTTCGGGGCAGGCAACGCTTTACGGTCGATTTTGCCATTTGCCGTAAGCGGCATCTGGTCCAGCTGTACAAAATAAGACGGGATCATGTAGTTTGGCAGCAGTTGGGATAACTCTTCCCGCAGTTTTCCTATCGTTATCGCATTCTTTCCTACCAGGTAGGCGCACAATTGCTTCGTTCCCTCTGCATCTTCTCTGGCAATGACGACGACCTCTTGAACTATATTTATTTTTAAAAGAGCCGCTTCCACTTCGCCTAGCTCAATCCGGTAACCGCGTATTTTTTCTTGATGATCGATCCTCCCTATATAGGCTATGTTTCCATCTGGCAACCACTTTGCGGAGTCACCCGTCCTGTACATTTTGGTCTCTGGAACAAACGGATCATCGACAAATTTCTCCGCCGTAAGGTCTGGCCGATTCAAGTAACCTCTAGAAAGCCCAGCTCCTGCTACGCATAATTCTCCCTGTACGCCAATAGGCTGTAGAACGTTGTTTTCCCCTAATATATACACTTTATTATTCGCGATGGGCTTCCCGATTGAAATGTCTTGATCTCCGGAATGAATGGAAAGAACCGTTGATACGACACTATTCTCGGTTGGTCCATACTCATTGCAGATCTCGATGCGCGGATTGATTCGCTGCAATTTGTGGATTAAGGCTGGTATGATCTTCTCTCCGGCCACGACGACATTTTTCATCGAAACCCAATCATCTGCACACACATTTTCCAATAAAATCATCAGAAAGCTAGGTGGACTTTGCATATGCGTGATTCCCTGTTTCTTGACGATTGTGTTAATGGCTACAGCATCTTTGCATTGTTGTTGATTTAACACATATACCGTTGATCCCGAACTAAGGGGGCCAAAAAAATGGGTAATAAACGAATCAAAAACAAATGGATTCAGCATCAATACCCGGTCTTCTCCAGAAAATCTGTAAAACTCCGATTTCCATTGGATGGAATTCACAATGCTGCCGTGTTCGATCATAACCCCTTTAGGTTTCCCGGTAGTTCCCGATGTATAGATGACATAAGCCAAGTCCTGCGGGCTCGTTGCGGGCTCCAAGTTCAAATCATTGTTTTCGTAACTGTTGTCATCGTCGATAAGGATGCATGTCCCTGCAAAGGATACTCGATTCTGTAAATGACTTTGCAGGAACAAGCATGTCACATTCGAATCCGCTAGCGTAAAATGAATACGTTCTTCCGGGTATTCCGGATCTAAGGGAACATAAGCTCCTCCGGCTTTTAAAATACCAAACAATCCTATGACCATCTCTAAGGAACGTTCTGCCATAATGCCTACTAACTGACCAGCTTGTACCCCCTTAGATCGGAGCGTTCTGGCCAGATGATTTGCTTGTTGATTTAATTCTTTGTACGTTAGTGACTGACTGTCAAATACCACAGCTATGTGATCCGGCGTTCGTTCCACCTGTTCTTCAAATAATTGATGCAGCGTTTTATTCTGTGGATACCCCACCGCCGTATCGTTGAATTCAACTAACAGCTTATTTCTATGGATCTCGGAAAGAATTCCCACTTTACTGATCTCCAGATCAGGTTGATTTAAGGCGACAGAAAAGAATTGGTCCAGATGTTCCATCACTTGAACCATAAAATTATGCTCATAACGATCTTCATCATAAAATAACTTCAAGTTAATGAAATTATTTTCCAGCGAGAAATGAAAAATGGTGTCTGCATGTACGTCATTTTCATAATCGAATGAATGAAGTTCGTGTAAAGAAACAATGGTATCGATAATAGGCAAATGATTTGAATCATATTGGATATCCAAACGTTCAACCATTTTTCTAAAAGGGATTCGTTGATGTTGAATGGCTTCGCTTAAGCCTGATTTCACTTGATTAAATAAAGATTTGAATGAACTTTCACTATCTATTTGATTTTTTAATATTAAAAATTTATTAGAAAGCGAAAGGTTGCTATTCTTCTCCTCCATGGTTGGAGTCCCAATGATGATAGTGTTCTCACCCGTATATTTATGAAGCAGAGCATGAATTCCAGTTAATAAAAGGGCATAAATCGCCATATTTGAGTGCTTGGATATCGACTTGATTTTTTGTGAAACTTCGAATGATAAAGGTTTATAAATAAAATGGTGATTATTCGTATCACCTGCATGTTTAACAGTCGTTCTATAAGAAGGCAAATGAGTAAGACCATCTTCTGCTTCGAACTGTTCTGCCCAAAAAGATTCTTGCTCTCTAAAAACTGACATATAGCACCCCGATTTTCAATAAAATAACAACACTGTAAGAACCATTAGAAATCTACTTCCATTAAATCTGCTAAAGGTTCACTGTTTATTAATTCCTCAACCAACTTCAGCTTGTTGATTTCGATATGCGGGTTTTGAAAAATGGATGTCAATAGAAACAATAAATTTCTTGACATCGCTTCAATCGTTGTTTTCTCAAATAAAGTTGTGCTAAATTCAAAAGCGGCATCCAGCTTATGATCAAAAGCTTCGACGTATAAAGTTAAATCAAATTTAGATATCTTATTATTTTGAACATAGGGCTCGCATGTTACAGCATTCATTTGAATTTCCGTTACATCTGTATTTTGTAACACAAACATGGTGTCAAATAACGGATTACGTCGTTCATCTTTGGTTATATTTACTTTCTTGATTAATTCTTCAAATGGATAATCCTGATTTTCATATGCGTTTAACATATTTTCTTTAACTTCAAGCAAATACTCCGTAAATGTTTTTTCTCGTAAAGGATAATTTCTTAAAGCAAGTGTATTCACAAGCATACCTATAATCGGCTCTAACTCGGCATGTGTCCGTCCTGCGATAGGCGTTCCAACTATAATGTCTTCTTGCCCGCTATATTTGGATAGAAGGATCGTATAGGTTGCCAATAAAATCATGTACGGCGTCGTTCCTGTTCGAACTGCCATGTTTCTCATAGCTTCAACCATGTGTTCCTCTATCGCGAACTCGATTAAATCTCCTTCATAACTAAGGGTTTGAGATCTCTCATAATCTGTTGGCATGTCCAATAAAGGGATATTTCCACTGAAAACATCCAACCAATACTGTTCCTGCTTTTTCATTTGCTCGCTTTGAATGTGATCTTGTTGCCACTCCGCATAATCTTTGTATTGAATCCGCAGCGGGGCAAGCTCGGCTCCGTTATACAACTGGCTGATTTCAGTCATGAGAATGTTTACGGATAATCCATCTGAAATAATATGGTGCATATCTACAAGCATTACATGACGCTCAGGCTCAAATTCAATAAGTCCCACTCTCAGAAGGGGGGCTTGACTCAGATCAAATACACGAACAAAATGCTGAATTTGCTCCTCCGCCTCTTCTTCCGTCGACGCTGAATATTCAATTTCAAAGTTTACCTCGGGAAGTATGATTTGTTTAGGTACCCCGTGTATGACTTTGAATGCCGTTCGAAGAGACTCATGACGGCGAATTAAGTGTTGAAACGATGCTTCTAATTTCTTACGATCAAGTGGCCCCTGGATCATAAACAGGCCTGACATGTTATAAATAAGCTCTTTACCGCCTTTTATACTCATAATGTACATTCTCATTTGAGCTGAAGAGATAGGATAGTATTCCTTCTCCACCGCTTTGGGAATGGATGCAACTATATGCCGCTCCATATGATCAATGAACTGCGCCATCTGCTCGATCGTGAGTAATTCAAAGACATTTCTTACCGATACACGGGTATTCATTTGTTGATTTATTTTGGATACTAGCTTTGTTGCTCGTAACGAGTTTCCTCCGATATCAAAGAAAGGGTCTTTTACACTGATTTTATTTACATCAAGCACATCCTGCCAAATGGATAGCAATTGTTGTTCCACCAATGTTCGAGGCTCAACATATTCGTTCCCCGTTTGTATATTCTCTTCTGGAGCGGGAAGCGATCTACGATCGATTTTCCCATTCGGTGTCAATGGCATTTGATCCAATCGTATAAAGTAGGCAGGAACCATGTAGTTCGGTAAATCACTTGATATTATCTCTTTTATCTCTTTAACCGTTAGCGTGTAATCCGCTGTGTAGTAGGCACATAACGATTTATCCCCATTATCATCCTCTCGCGCAAGGATGATAACCTCTCTTATGCACGCAATACGTAATAGCGCTGCTTCGATTTCACCAATTTCAATTCGGTATCCGCGAATTTTTACTTGATGATCCATTCGTCCTACATACTCGATGTTGCCATCCGGAAGCCATCTTACTAAATCGCCCGTCTTGTACATCTTTTCTCCCTGCACAAACGGATCATCTACAAATTTCTCTGCAGTAAGCTCAGGTAAATTTAAGTAACCTCTTCCTACGCCATCGCCAGAAATGCACAATTCTCCTGCTACACCAATTGCTTGTAAATGCCCCTTTGTATTCAAGACATACAGACAGTTATTTCCTAATGTCCTGCCAATTGGCACGTAAGCTCGATCATTGGCTGATTCAAGCTGCTCTGGCACGACTTTAAAGGTGGCCGCATCCACACAACATTCTGTCGGACCGTACACATTGATAATGGTCGGCGGCGTTATTCGGTTTGCAGAAAATAATGCTCTTAATTCAACTACACTTTGCTGTGAAAGAGCCTCTCCGCCAATCAGCATGCAGGTTAACGATATGCCTTGTAAGTTGTTTGATTTTAAAAGCAATTTCAAGTGCGCAGGCGTGCCGTCCGTTAAATCAATGTGATGATGCCGATAGTAATTCAATAAATCTTGCCCATCCAGAATCGTTTCCTGTTTCACAATAAACAAAGCGTGACCTAACAGTAGTGCGCCAAAAATTTGCTTGACAGATGCATCGAAATAATAAGGAGCCAGTAAAGCAATATGCAAGGTTTTATTTGGAGCATCAATAACCTGGCTATACAAACCTTTAATTAAGTGATGCACCTGACGGTGTTCGATCATAACACCTTTTGGCTTTCCTGTTGTACCTGATGTATAAATAACATAAGCCAACTGATTGGAAGCTTCTGCTAACCCCAAGTTCGATTTGTCATCGGAGTAGGCTTGTTGATCGTTTAAATCCACGTATTTTCCGTTGAATGATACAGCTTGTTTAAGATGCCTTTGAGTGACTAAAAGTTTGGCTCCCGAATCTTTCAACATATACTGGATACGTTCTTCTGGAGCATCCGGATCAATCGGGACGTAGGCACCGCCCGCTTTTAATATCCCAAAGATGCCAATCATCATCTCGGTTGAACGATCTGTCAGAAGACCTACTAATTGATCAGCTTGTACACCTTCTGCTCTCAATGTCCGCGCTAACTGATTCGCTCGTTCATTCAGTTGTCGGTACGTCAATTTCTGCTCTCCGCATACAACGGCCAATTGATCGGGTGTTCGCTCTGACTGCTCTTCGAACAACTGCTGAATCGTCTTATCTCGTGAATACTCAATCTTAGTGTCGTTACATTCTTTTAAAAGATAGTTTTGTTCCCTTTTAGAAAGCATTTGGATGTCTGACAATACAACATCTTGTTCACTCGCAATGCTTCTAAGTATATTGATAAAATGCGTTTTCATCCTGTCGATTGTTTCTTGCGCAAATAATTCTGTTTTATAGCTAAAGTGTATGTCCATGGAGTCGTTGTCATCTTCAACGATTAACATTAAATCATACAACGAGACGCCCATATTTAATTCTTTAACCTCAAACTTACATTCCTTTTCTTCCCTTTGATTTAAAGCCGTATTTAAAAAGATATACATCGTATTGAAGAGCGCTGTTCCTGTTGTATCCCGATGTGTGTGCAACTTCTCCACAAGTCTGTCAAAAAGATAATCTTGATTATCCAATGCATCAAGGGATCGTTTTTTAATTTCTTCGAGATACAATCGAAACGATTTATTCGCAACCGGTTGCGATCTGATAGCTACTGTCTGAATAAAAACACCTATCATTTTTTCCACATCTGGATGATTTCTACCTGAAATAGGCGTACCTACAATAATATCTTCCTGGCCCGAATATTGATGAAGCAACACCTTATACGCAGCCAATAAAACCATAAATAATGTTGTGCCTGTTTGTTTGGCCAGCTTACCCAAAGACTCCTTCAATTGATCCTCTAAAAAGAATGAAAGTCTTGATCCGGTTGAAGTCAAATGAGGTGTTCGGACAAAATCAGTAGGCAGATCAAGGTTTGAAATCTCCCCTTGAAACTGATTCAACCAATATTTTTCTTGCTGCTTGAAGGACTCTCCCGCCGAAAAATGAGTTTGCCAAGCTACATAGTCTTTGTATGTTACTTCAACATGCGGAATATATTTTCCGTCATAATCATCCATAAGTTCATTCGCAAGAATGCTGACGGAATATCCGTCCGAAATAATATGATGCATCTCGATCAGTATTTCTACATGATCGTGGTCTAATCGAATGAATTCAGCGCGAATTAATGGAGCCTTTGATAAATCAAAGGGTTGGGCGAATTCTTTCATATGTCGATCAAATTGACTCGCATTCATTTGTGACCTTTTCACTTCAAAATCAACGGATGGAGCCACGCTTTGGTACAGCTCTCCATCAATAAGATGAAACCATGTTCGAAATGCTTCATGACGTTGTACCATTTTGTGCAAGGAAGCAATTAATTTGCTTTCATCCATATTTCCTGTAATTGTGATATGCCCGCACATGTTCTGAAATATGCTATTGGGCTCAAATTGATCCAGAAAATAGATCCGTTGCTGTGCAGGAGAGGTTTCATAATATTCCTTTACATCCAAAACCTCTATAGGTATAAAAGCTTCTTCATGCTCACCTTGCTCACCTATAATCAAACTGGCAAGTTCCTTCAAATGTTGATTCTTGAAAAATTGTACAATCGAAATTTTGTGATGCACCTGCTCATGCACTTTCGAAAGCATAACCGTCGCCTTGAGCGAGTTTCCTCCCAGATCAAAGAAATTATCATTTCTACCCACTTTATCTACGGTTAGCAGTTCCTCCCAAATAAACGCCAGCTTTCTCTCCGTATCATTGACTGGACTTTCAAACTCGGTTATATGATTAGAGATCAAATCGCGCTCATAAACAAAACGGTTGTACATCTCATTTAAATGTTCTTGTTGTTCATCCGAAAATAACGTTAGGGACGCAATCTCAATCCATGGATGACTCACCATATTTTGCAGCAGACCAATCAAACCTTCTGACCACAATCTCATCATTTCATTTCCAATAACATCGGTATTATAATCAAAATCCAGACACAATTCATGGCTTACATCCGTAATGTTCAGAAATAAGTCATAAGGAACATGTTTAATAGGATACGCTATAAATTCGGTTTCCAACTGTTCAAAATGAAGATGATGAATCGTTCGATCCATATTAAATAAAATCCGAACATCCGGTATTGGCAAATCAGGAAATTGTTCGGAGACAACCGTCAACGGAACAGCCTGATGTTTCATCACACTAGCTAACGTTTCCTTAACGTGAATCATATTGTTCACAATGGATTGCTCCGTTTGAACGGTAGTGTGAACAGGTACAATATTGACACAATTGCCAATAAGCACATTTTTATTCATATGGGACTGTCCCGCCGTAGGAACCCCTATCACAATATGAGACTGACCTGTTAGTTGGTGCAAATATAAATGAAATGCCGCAAACATCGTTACGAACAAGCTGCTCTTATGATTAATACTTAATGTTCGCAGCGATTCTGTTAATTGGCGATCCAGCTTAATCGAATATCTTTCTCCTGAATATCTTCTTTGAACATCCCGGGTTCGCACCGTTGGTAAATTCAAATTAGGAAATGATAAGGAGAATTGCTCTTTCCAAAACTGAATCCCTTGTGTAAAGGTACCTTTCTCCTGTTCAATCTGCTGCCAGTTTAAATATTCGCGGAATGAAGTTGACTCTGGCAGTACAAGAGGAGCTCCTTGAATAAGAGCCGAATATGTTTTTTCCAGTTCTTGAACGAATACAGCAATCGACCAACCATCTACTATTATATGATGGAAAGTAAGTACCATAAGATATTGATTCGTTGTTCGTTTAAGCAAACTGATTCTAAATAGAGGTTCCTCAGATTGTAAATCAAACGCTTTACTCGCATCGTTAGATAACCAGTTGGAAATTTCCAGTTCTTGATTCTCATGAACATCTTTTGAGAAATCCATGCATGCACACTCAAATTCCATTACGGGTCTAACTCGTTGTGTTTCACTATCTGCGTGAATAATTGTTCGCAAAGCATCATGACGCTGCGCAATATGATTCACTGCCTGATTCAATCGTTGAGCATCTAAATGCCCTGTCATTTTTAAAATAATACTTTGATTTAATGCAGCACTAGCATGTTCCCCATGCAAGGAAGTCAGAAGAAGATGCTTCTGTTCCAAAGAAAGTGGATATTCTTGTTGTCCCTTGATCCCAGCAGCGGCGTGTTCTGTTTCATTTCCCATCAAACTTGGAGCTGGAATGGGTGCGTCGCCAGATATAAATCCAACCTCGCGAAGTTCATCAATGGTTTCTTTCACAATCCTAATGATTGTATCCATGTCATCCTTCGTATGAGCGGTGGATATAAAACAGTTTCGTCCTTCCCAAATATATAATCCCTTATAAATTAAATGGTAAAAAAACATTTCCAAATCCCCAAATGAAATAAATCTAAAAAGCGAGCCATAGTTTACCATGTGTATAGGAACATTCAACTTTTTGAAAAAATCATTCAGTTCTTTTACCAGATAATCCGTTTTTTCATTTAAATCGTTATATAATTTCACTCCTTCTGATTGAAGATAATTCAGCACGGTTAGCGTTACTCTCATCGTCAGGGGGTGTGTACAAAATGTTCCGCCAACGAAAGTTTTCTTATCTGCAGCTACGGGATAGGACTGATCGCCGAAATTCCAGGTTCCGCCATCCACCGCATCCATGAATTCGGCTTTGCCTGCGACGATTCCAAGCGGCATCCCGCCGCCTACTACTTTTCCATAAGTGATCAGATCTGCTTGAACGCCAAACCATTCTTGTGCTCCACCTAACGCAATTCTAAATCCTGTTATCACCTCATCGAAAATTAGTGCAGTTCCAGATCGTTCTGTAATCTTTCTAAGCTCCTGTAAAAATTGTCTTGGCTGCACATCAGGTCTACGACTTTGCACCGGTTCGACAAGTACGGCCGCCAATTCATCGCCGAGACTTTGAATGATATCCAGAGATTCCGGGTTATTGTAATTAAGAATAATTAAATCATTCATAAAGCTATTCACAATTCCAGGAGCCATGGAGAGCGCGGAAGATACCACATCCCCAGGATTTGCTACACCTAGCACACCGTCATGCGTACCGTGGTATGACCCTGAGAACAATACGATTTTGGAACGGCCCGTTACTGCTCTCGCTAAACGCAACGCAACCATGACGGCCTCTGTGCCAGAATTATAAAACGCGACACGTTCTACACCTGTCATATCGCAAATTTTTGCCGCGACGTCTCCTGCTAAGTCTGACATTGGCCCTAATGGAGGTAAATGGTCATGAATACTGTCTACCATAACTTGTTTAATAAAAGATGGATTATGACCAAATAGATTTACCCCGAATCCCATTGTCAAATCCAAATACTCATTTCCATCCAAATCCCATAGCTTTGAACCATCCGAGCTCGTAGATATAATTGGATACACGATTTCTTTCCAATAAGAACGAAATCCTGATACATTGCGATTATTCGCATGAGCAAACCGGGTTTGATCTGTTCTTAACTTTGAACCTTTTGTTTTTGCGGTATACTTCGCAATAAATTGTTCAGCATACTGCTGCTGAGAACTTGAAAATCCGCTCTCTTCATGGATTTTTAAAGATTGATAAGGTATAAATGGCTTGGCTCCCTTAGATTGTGCAGCTTGTTTGATCACTTTAGCTTCTTTGGTCTCTTTGATCTCTTCAACCTCATTACTGGAGACTTTCAAAAGAGGAGATTGCACAGCAGTCATCTGGTCGCCTAAAAGTAAATTCAAGCTTTTTAATTGCGATTCCATTAGATGAATGGCAGACAGAACAACTTGTTCCGAAGCATTGGAAGCAACAGGCATAGATACTTGTACAGATGATGCTGGTTCAGGAGCAAGATTCGCTGCCGCATGATTTTCAGTGTATTCCCTGTCTTCTTTTACAATTGCATGCTCAGAAACATAGTTAACTAAATAATGAATGTTAATGAGGGTTTCAAAAAACATTTGCATAGGAATATCCAAGCCGAACTGTTCTAATAGTTCTTTCCTGATTTGCTCGAGAATAATAGAGTCCAATCCCATTTGGAGAAAATGGGCATTAGCATCCAAATCATTCAGTTTAATTCCAGAAGCATGACTGATAATGCTTTTTATCTTAAGTTCAATATCCTTTGTGTTTTCCTCCTTTTGAACCTCATTACGATTTGAACCGGTTCCCGTTGGAATGGGATGTTTAACTGCGATCCAACATCTCTTCTGCTCAAATGGGTATAATGGCAAGGGGATTTTTCGAATCACTTCATGTCCGTAAAAATGGTTCCAATCTATAACCGCGCCTTGTGTAAATAGCTGGCCTAGTTGATTCAACGACTCTCTCGTTGCCTGTTTATATAAATGATTGGAAACGAACTTTTTATCTTTTTTTCCATAACCGAAATACACATCCTTGAGATTACGATCTCCTCGCACAATTCGTTTTAATTTTTCATGTAACTCTTCGGTATTTGATATTATAATTGCCAAACAATAATCCAAATTAGCTCGTCCTGCACTCGCCGTATAGCAAATTTGTTGAATGGCCGCATCACTGTGTTCCGTTATATAGTGCTGATAACTTTTAACCAGCTCTTCAAGTGCCTGTTCATTAGTAGCAGACAGAACAAACAAATTGTGCTGATCGTTCATTTTATTTTCTGTTTTCACAGGCACAAATTCTTCTAAAACAACATGCGCATTTGTACCACTAAACCCAAAAGAACTAACCCCGCATCTTAAAGGCTTGTTTTCATCACCAAAAGCCGTTAATTCTTGATTTACATAGAAAGGTGAAGCTTCAAATTTAACTAGTGGGTTAGGCTTATCAAAATGAACCAATGGCGGAATTTTCTTATTTTGAAGCATGAGAACGGATTTTATTAATCCAGCTATCCCCGCTGCTTCAAATAAATGCCCGATGTTTGTTTTTACTGATCCAATCGAACAAAATTGTTTCCGATTCGTATATTTCTCAAAAGCTTTGCACAATCCATTAAACTCAACGGGGTCACCTAACTTGGTCCCTGTTCCATGTGCTTCAATAAAGGAAAGCGAATCTGGAGAAATTCCAGCTTCTTTCCATGCCAGCTCAATCACATTCGTCTGTGCCTCAGGATTAGGAGCTGTAATTCCTACTGTCCTACCATCTTGATTAATCGCACTTCCTTTAATTACACCATAGATATGATCCCCGTCGGCGACGGCTTGCTGCAATGGTTTCAGCAGCACAGCGCCTACGCCCTCACCAAAGCCTGTGCCGTTAGCATCCTCGCTAAAAGTTCTGGTTAATGCATCTGGAGATTCCATATCTAACCCAACACTGATAGGCAGCAATGCCGTTCTAATCCCGCCTGCTATGGCCATTTCACAATCTCCAACGAGCAAGCCCTTGCACGCCATATGAACAGCGACAAGAGAAGAGGAACAAGCGGTGTCAACTGTAATCGCAGGACCCTTCAAATTCAAGAAGTAAGCGATTCTACTCGCCAAAACAGAAGGTAAATTGCCAATGACATAATGTTTAATCTCTTCGGGATAACTGGCCGTCACGAGCCGTTCATAATCATACCCGACTTTAGAGTACCCCACATACACGCCCACGTTTTTTCCGCTTATCCCATCGCCTGCATATCCAGCGTCTTCAATCGTGTGCCATGCCGTTTGTAAAAATATTCGTTGATTTGGATCCATCAATTGAGCTGTTTTTGGCGTTAAACCAAAGAATGAATAATCAAATTGATCAATTTGGTCTAAATAACCGCCTTTAATAAACTGGTTTTCATTGATTTCACTTCTAATCGATTGTAAATAATCCGTTGCGTCTTTTTTCCTGTTTTCAGGATAATCGTGAATATGGTGCGCACCTTTTTCTAAAATGCCCCAAAATTCATTCGTGTTTGACGCTCCCGGGACATTCAGCGCCATTCCAATAATAGCAATATCTATTGAGGATGGATGGTCTTCCGTGGCCTTGTTTACTTGAATGGTTTCGTCCTTACTTTTAGCAATATATCTTGCTAGTGCGGATATAGACGGATAGGTAAAGAGATCCGCAACGGAGAGTTCCTCTCCATATTTTTGTTCTATACGTTCGGCAATCTGAGCCAGTTGTAGCGAATTGGCCCCCATATCAAAATAACTATCCGCTAGAGCGATCTTCTTCCCATCCATCACTCCAGAGAATAGTGAAATTAATTCGTTTTCTACAACATCAATAGATACAGGAGTCGTTTCTTCTTTTTGAACATTCATTTCCCATTCATTAATTAATGCGGACTCTGTTAGAAATTCCCCTGCTTCATATTGCTTGGCTAATTGATATCGCTGAATCTTCCCACTTGTGGTTTTAGGTAATTTTTTAATGGGCAGTATATCTTTGATACTCCACCCTCCGTGTATATATAGGTGCTTTTTAATTTCTTTAATCAGGGGTAGAAAATGTTCAATCGTCTTTTTATAAACTACAAACACGACAATTTCTTCACTATGGCTAGCAGGATCATAAACACCGCAAGCTGCAACTCTGCCTAATTCGATGCCATCCAATTGAATCGCTACACGTTCAATGTCATGGGGGTATATATTTTTACCATTGATGAAAATAATATCTTTTTCCCGTCCTGTTACGACAAGATTGCCATTCATTATAAAACCTAAATCTCCTGTATACACCCAACCATCATGTGTTAACAATTTCTCTGTTGCTTGTGGATTATTATAATAGCCTTGGGTAACATTAATCCCTTTGATTAGAATTTTGCCAATAACACGGTCTGGAACTGTTTGACCCTCTTGATTACAGATTTTCAACTCACAATAATCAATCGCCTGTCCAACGACAACAAACGATGCCACATGTTCGGCATCTTTCTCTACTTCAATCACTTGTTCATCCAGGTTCAAATGATCCCGGTGTACATACACAGTAGTAAATTCTTCTTCAACATTTGGAAAAGCAACTGCAACACATGCTTCAGCCAATCCATATACCGTTAACATTGCGGTTTTCTTCAAATTATATTTGGATAATACGCTTAAAAACTCATCACATACTTCGGGTAATATAGGTTCAGCGCCATTATAAATGACTCTGACACAAGACAAATCCCAGCCAACAGCTTTCTCAGCACGAAAAAAATTCAAGAAATATTTATAACCGAAGTTAGGGGAGGACAGCATGGTTACTTGATGTTCATTCACTTTTTTCATCCATAGAACGGGTTTTCGAATAAATAATTCGGTTGGAATCAAGTACTGTTGAATGCCTACCACCATGGGCACGAGGTGAAATCCGATTAATCCCATATCATGAGTAAGCGGCATCCACGAAAGGAATGAATCCTTTGCACTTATTTTTGCAACATTTATAGCCCCACAAGCATTGTGCATTAAGTTCCGATGCGTGAGCATCACACCTTTGGGATCGCCTGTTGATCCTGAAGAAAATTGAATAAAAGCCAACTCTTCCGGCTCAGGTTCATAAAATTGGGCAGATGTAAAATTGTACATTTCATTATGCACAATATCCGATTTCGTCTCTAATTGATGATAGAAATCCGGTAATTCGTGTTCTAAAGCGAATTTTTTTATTTTAGTTAACACTTTTTCGGTTGCAATCATAAACGGGTTATTTAGCAGTTCCCAAATACGGCATACTTTCAACTTATGTTCATCATCTTCACCAACACTTACAGGTACAGGTATTATTCCACCCAGTAAACAAGCCCAGAACGCTATTACAAAGGGTTTATTTTCTTGTATCTGAAAAATAACTTCTTGCTTGGGTTTAATACCTATCTCTTGTAAATAGCCTAAATAACCTCGTGCTTCCATAAATAATTGATGATAAGATATAAAAGTTTCTATGTTGTCACCGTCAATAAAACGAATGCCTCGATCCGTTAATTTGCTTCTTTCCTGGATGACATCTAGTAAGGTTTGAAATTGTTTCGTATACATACTCTCTCTCCTCCAAAACTATCTTATCTTTCTTATTCACTAAGTACCCTTTATCAAGTATTTGTTCTAAATTTTACCATATATATATATGTAAATACAATCAATGAATCCTAAACAGTAGTTCATTAATCTGAATGCTCCTTAATTTATAAACTCCATGACAATAAGGATTAATATCAAATAAATTCTTAATCGTCTGTACATCTAAGCAGCCCAGAAGAGCCCACAATTAAAACAAGCTAACTATCCAGTGACTTCATCTTGCGGTTTGCTAACTGGGAAATACCAGGCACTCCGTGTTTTGCATCAAACTGCCAGTTACTTCAAAGATCGAGGCAGGTCGATGAGGCACCTGGTTATCAGGGTACTTTTTAATTACTTCTAACCAAACCTCAAAAGGTGCATCATCCCATGCCGCTTTCAGGTAATCATCCATTGTTTCGCTAATTCTTAACCTAACAAATTCTTCAGCAGAATTAATCATCTTTCAACCTCAATTTACCGATTTATTTCCTATTTTAAAAAGTTTTGAACTATCCTGCCAGTTCGTTGAACAAAGACAGCCGTTTTTGACCGACAGCCTATCTGTCTGTGTAGCCCGTTTTCGCATATTTTTTGTTTCAATATGAACATGTAAAGAAATCCGAATTTTAGGACATAAAGATGTATTGTACAATGTTAAATAGTCCCTCAAGCTGTATCGTTTAGCAACTACGGGAATGGTATTTTCTTCATGTCCAATATTGGAAACCAGTAAAAAATCCGCTCAAATCACGGATTCAAATGGATCTATGTTATTGTCCTCTTACATTATGTCTTACTTATCCAGCCTGTCTGTTGAAGCAAAAGTAGTTGCATAAACATACAGTCCCTCAAAATCCATCCATCTTATCTACTGCTTGCTTTAATAAGAAAATCCGCGATTTCCGCGGACTTGACTCGGACAATGTTCTTGTCATCCAACAACAGGTGTTTTTTTCATGTCGTTTCGGATTCCATTTTTCCCCTCTCTTGTCGTTGAGTTTAACTTAATGACATTGGCCTCGCGGCAGCCTTTAGTATATTTTCACAGAAGACATTTGATCATTAACCGCAGACCCCACATTCGGATTATTAGCGGTGAACGTCCATATGGTTCCGGCAAAGTCATCATGCTGATACACGTCAACTGTCCAGCCGCTCGGTACTTTGAGCGAGGTCATCCAGTCGTTCGGAATCCCCGCAGCGTTCAATTGTGCTAACGTATAGTTGCCTTTCGGCAGGGAGACTGCACTTCCAGCATAATCAGCATCTTGGTAGAAAGTAGCACTAGCTGCCGCAGATAATACTATATAATCAATATTAGCGGCGACATCTCCAGAGTCATACTGAAATTTAACTGTGGCTCCATCCGGAATGGTGACATTAATCGTCTTTTCTGTGTAGGCGCCAGCCCCCGTCCATTTGCCTGTATTGGAAAAAGTAACATCCTGCGTGTCGGCTCCATTGATGTAGAGACTAAGCTTGGCCCCATTCAAGGCTGAAGCGTAGCCAATGGTCATGGAGTTGGTTGCCGCCACATTAGAGAATTCAACGGCAGCCCCCGTATGGTCGATACTTCCAACTTCATAGCCACCTGAAGCATTGGAATCGGCTTGATTATAAGCTGATCCGTACTTCCGGCCATCTTCCCCTTCTACCTTGCCCGAAAGCTTCGTACTTTGTCCACTCAACAGGCTATACGTCATCGCCGCTAGGCCTGTAGCTACACCTGTTGCTCGACTGTTCGTTCCGAAAGGTTGATCCCACACAGGGGAAAGGAGATCGTTCGTCCCTCTATTGGTATAGGCAGCTTGTGCGTTGTTGCTCAGCCAATCTGAGTATTGCGTCTGTCCTGCAAGCATAATGAATTTGTAAACGCCTCTGATCAGAATGCCTTTGAACACAATCTCATAGTTTGAATTCGGATCGGGTCGGTACAGGCCTGATTCCCCCACGGCATCTTCATACACGATAATTTTCTTACTGCCAACGGTAAAATGATCCCTCGCAAAATCGGCCACCTTCTTGCCATCGTTGATGTAGCTGACGTTTTTCGTTGCATCGTACAGATATGCAGCTAGTTCAAGGAAAACACCTGCATTATAGGTGTACAGATTATTATCCCAATTCCGTCCAACCGATTTGGAGTTTTGAATACTTCCGTCTGCCCCCATAAAGGCACTTTTCAGCCACGTATACGTATCTTGGGCGATTTGCAAGTAGGTCTTATCCGTATTAGTCGGATTATTATGAACCGTCACATTGGGATAATATTTCGCTAAAATAGCCGCTGATATCGCAAAACCATTGGACGGAACATCCTTCTGATCAGCAACTCCGCGCTCTCGCCAGAAGCCTCCGCCATACGTCGTATCATAATAATCCCGATAGAAGAAGTCGGTATGCCACTTGGCCTGATCGAGCATATGCTGGTCACCCGTTGCCCCATAAGCAGCTAAGGCGAATTGGATTTGCCAGGAATAATCGTCATTCCAATCCGTATCATTCCCTATCCACGATTTGGGATTTCCGAACCGATCTGCAGAATGCGAATTCTCGTACCTATAATAGGTTTCGCTAATTTTGTCCTTCCACTGGCCCGTTACAGAGGAGGCATCGACCATCGTTTCTCGAATGAAGGCCGCTTCCCAGAAGTGGATCTCGCTATCGTTCAACGTCGTGCGGAAATCCCCGCCATTGAAGTAATAGTTGGTTAAAAAGGCATTGAATGTTCGTTCCAAATCCGACTTCGTGAAAGAGTACGATGCGGACGCCGAAACTGGTAAAACGCTTATAATCAAAGAGAAAATCATGATACCTAGCACAGACTTAATCAAAAACGTCTTTCTACTCATTATTATTTACCTCCTATTTGTTATTTAGGGGGTTACACCTCTGTGTCCCCCTGAGTGATAACCTGATCTAACACGTCCGTTTACTTCGCAGCTCCTAACTGAATCCAAGCCTTCTGAATTTCGTCAATCGCTTGATCCTTTGTTTTGCTTTTCCCGATATACCCTTGCATAATTTCTCCGAACTTCTGGTGGAAGCTATCGAGTGAATAAATAACCGAAGATTCCCCCGCTTTTTCTGTTTTCAAGATTTCGCCCATCGCTTTCGGCATCTGAAGTTCAGGTATTTTGCCATCTTTCAGCGGTGAAATGATCTTCGCCACATCCGGGAACCAGCTTTTCCCGTAATCCGATGTATACAACCAGTTGAAGAAATCTTTGGTTTCCTGCAGCACTTTGGAATCCTTATTGATGCGGAAGCCTGCATCTGCCCCGGTAATAATCATTGATTTCGATGGATCATCATTGATTGGATAACCCATAATCCCTACCTGGAAATCGGGCTTAATTTTCAAAATGCCTTCTTCTGCCCAAGCACCTTGACCTGTCATAATCGCTGTTTTACCCGTCGCAAGATCACTCGTTTGTGCGGCAAAATCTTTCTCCAGTGTCTTCGGCAATCCATGAGCCACCGTCAAATCAACGAAATCGAAATATTTCATTAGAATCGGATGATCTTTAAATGTCGTTTTGCCCGCAATGAAATCATTCACTAGCTGCTCGGGATTACTACTTTCCGCATCCAGGAAGTTTTGGAAGATATGTTTCTGAACCCACCACTCTTTGTAACCATTAGCAAAAGGGGTGATCCCTTTGGCCTCCAACTTCTTGATGGCATCTTCGAATTCTGCAGTCGTTTTGGGAGGCTGCGTGATTCCGGCGTCAGCAAAAAGCTGTTTGTTATAGATCAGTGAGAACAAGTTAATTTTGAAAGGGATGCCCAGCAGCTTATTATCCAAGGTCATGTTCTTCTTGGAGCTGTCTGTCAATACGCCTGCGAGTGGTTCATTCGTAAGATCAGCGCTGTACTCCCCATACTGCTTCAGCTCGCCACCAGCTGTCGTTTGAAATACATCAGGCAGATCGGCAGCTGCAATCTTCGTCTTTAGCAACGTCGGATAATCCGCTTGTGTAACCTGGAGCTCGATCTTAACATTCGGCTTCACCTTCTTATATTCAGCGATGAAGGCATTGAACGCATTCGTATATTCCGGGGAAGCGATAAACATTTTAATCGTCGCGGTTTTCTCAACGACAGGTGACACTGTTGCTGCTGCTTTGGCGGCTGCCGTTTCCTTACTTCCTTCTGAACTGCTGCTGCATCCTGCCAAAAGTCCGACTGCTAAACCTGCACTAGCCGAAACGGAAAGTACTTTCTTTATGAACGTTGGCATAATACCCCCCTCCACTTTGATGATCTTGCTTACATCCTTATTATGCCTGAACGGTTTACATGGCTAAATACAATTAAGTAATGTGTTTAGGGTAATAAAGTGGGAATCCATCAGGCTCAGTTTGCATCTCCCCATTGATGAATGCGATACTCCGTAGGTGAAATCTCAAAATATTTTTTAAAAGCTTTGCTGAAATAATTATTATTGCTATACCCTAGCAATTCGGATATAACCTGAATTTTTAGCGTCGGATCATTCAATAGTTCCTTCGCTTTCTCCATTCTGACCTTCAGCACATATTCATAAATACCGTATCCAAACTCCTGTTTGAACAGCTTCATTAGATATTCACGACTCAAATAGTACTTTTCCGTAAACATTGCGACGGTGATTTCTTCAAAATAATGACGGTCAATGTAGGTCTTGATTTCATTCACATTGAAGGCCTTACTCGACTGCAGAGCCGTCCTGATCATCTCCCCATAATGATCCATAAGATGAAATAGGGACTTCTCGAACTCTGAGACATTTTTAAAATCCAACCCTGCGCTCATCGTACCTTTGTAGGGCTCTGTTGCTTGCACGAGCGCATCAGGAGACACACCTGCATCAAGTGCAATATCGTAGAGAAGCATGCTCAACTCCTCCTGGTTTCGATAGGCATTTCCCAAACCTAAATAACCAGATAAGCCAATCGTGTTCATATAATCTTTCATAATCGAATGGCGAATGCCAGACCCGTCATGCTCAAAAGCTTGGCGCAGTAAGGGCGCCTTCGCCGCTATGGAATGCACTTTGATCTTCTCCGGCGAGGCCGGCTCAGTGAAAACGAATTCTTTACGATCTATCATATTAATCGTATTCATAATCTGCTCGGATGCTTTATAAGCATCACTCAGTGAAAATACATCGGGATACACCGGCCCTATGGCACAAACCGCAACAACACCAATGAATTCCTCCAACTTCCTTACAAGTCGCTTCATCATGCTAATGACCTTGTTCCGATATTCCGTTGATGATTTCCCCTGGTGGGAAAGGACGATCAGTACTTCACTCGGCAGCTTCGGATTCGCAAAGCTAAAGCAACTCATGTCATCGATATTCGGTTCATTAATGACATTCGTAACGGCATCATGGAGTGAATCCATCTCCTTATTGAATCGGGACGCAGCGATGGTTTCCAAGTTTAATAGGCGAAGCAGCACCATTTGAATTTGCAGACTGGAATTGGCATAATCCGGTTGGATGTAGGTCAAATTGGTTTTAATCGTTTGCGGATTGAAGTTCTTCTCAATGATTGAGTAATACGTATGCTGCTTCAGCATAGGCAGAGACATATTAATCGCCATATTACGCTCAATAGACTCTTCTTTCTGCTTACGCTTCTCTTCCAATTGAGTTATGGCAGCAGACAGCGCTTGGTTAATCTCACTTTTTTTGACGGGTTTGAGCAAATAGTCAACTGTATTCGACTTAATGGCCTGCCGCATATAGTTAAAATCGTTATACCCGCTGATCACGATGGCTACCAAATCTAGCTGTTCATTCTCTGCCTTCTGAAGGAATTCAGGACCTTCGAGCTCTGGCATGCGCATATCCACCAACACGATGTGTGGCCGATGCTCCCTAACAGCCTCCAACCCTTCCAAACCATTCTCTGCTTCAAAAATCTCTGTTATTCCCAGTATACTCCAGTTACCCAAAATCTTGATGGCCTCTCTCACCGGCTCTTCATCGTCAATAATTAATACTTTATACATACACGCTGCCTCCCTTCATTGGCATCATCATACGAGTTTCTGTTCCCGTTTCATCACTCTTAATATCAATTCCGGCCTCTTCGCCATAGATAAGTTCAAGCCGTGTATGTACATTTTTCAAACCAATGCTTTCTCCTTGTCGATCCTCCCAATTCTCGCGCAAGGAATTAAGGACCTGCTCTAGCTTATCGTTAGGCATGCCAGGACCATTGTCACTAACGCGAATGACCGTATGCTGACCATCGACATGTGCAGTAATAGTGATCGTGACGGGAGCCGCCCTTTTCTCGACAGCATGCTTAACCGAATTCTCTACTAATGATTGGATCGAAAGCCTTGGAATTTCAACCTCAAGCAATTCATCCGCAAGCTGACACACGAAATGAATACGTTTTCCAAAACGAGCCTTCTGAATCACCATATAATTTTCAATATGCGCAATCTCTTCTCTCAGCAGAACGAACTCTTTGCCACCAATGCAATAACGTAGAGTTAATGAAAGAGCATCTATCATCTCTGTCATATCCTCATCGCCGCTTTTCAAAGATTTCGTCGAAATCGCCTGCAGGGCGTTATACAGGAAGTGAGGATTAATCTCCGCTTCTAAAGCCTTCAAAATAGCATTCTTTTCAACCAATTTCATTTTGTATTTCTCATTAATCAAGTTACTAGTACGCATCACCATGAGGTTAAATTGACTGGTCAAATAAGCAATCTCATCTCTTCCTTTAACTTCCGCTTCAACATCGAAGTCCCCCTCGCTGAACCTTCTCATTTTCCCCGCGAGCTTCTTAATCGGTTTCGTTATCGCATTCGCCGTGAGCATAACTAATAACATCGAGAAAAACAAGATGACAATACCAATCGAATAACTGAGATTTCGATTGGTTTGGGCAGCTTTATAGAGCTCATTGTAAGGCAGCAGCTTCACCATTCGCCAGCCTTCCTGCTCTTCAACATCGACGATCACCATATACTTCTCTATCTGATCCGACCAGGTAAATTGCCCTCCTTGCGCTAAATTGATTACACGATTCCGGAATGACTTATCGTCCAAATAGGTCAACATTTGCTGGTTACTTCCGTAATACGGCACCATGTTGGCATCAAGCAGCAGGAGTCCTTCCCCCTCCTTAATCCGACTATCCATCATCATCTCATTGCGATAGGAATCATTCATCACGACAGATAGAATCGCTCTCGGCTTGCGGTCTACCAAGTTGCGGAGCACCCGGTGAAACGCCATAAACGCTTCTTCATCCTGCCCTTCATAACCCATTTGCTCCTTAGAAAGCAGAGACTGCGCATGTCTATTCTTGCTATCATCGAGCGTCTGAATGAACCAGGGTTGGCTCGCAATGTTCTCGTTATAAGTGATTCTCACGGTATTGTCGTCACGTTTTAGAGAATAGACTTTCTTCTCTGCAATCAGATACAGATCGATGACATCAATATCCGTTCTGGAATAAAAGAGTACGCGTAAATAATCTTCCAAATACATTTGGGACGTATAGTCATTTGACTCATTTCGAAGCGCGTTCATAATCTGCTCATACCGATACTGCGGAGCTGTAAATTGGGATATTTCTTCGAAATAATTGCGTATATTTTTATTCACCAGCCTTAAATTATTCGTACTTCCGGCCAGATTCGCCTCAACTGATTCTTTCTCCAGCATTTTGTAAGATACGAAGGTTAAGGTCCCTACGACAAGAACGATGATCGAAGTAAAAAGCAAAATCAACTTGATCACGAGTTTCCGGGTACAAGCCTTGATTAGCGGTTGAAATACCGCTGCGATCGCATTGTTCATCTGGTGTTTCCGCCCCCTGCCAGTTTACCTTATTACACTTAGTTGACTACTTAAGTACATTTAAACCCCCAAATGCTTTCTCTATAATAAAAGTTATACGGCAACTATACATCTGAGGTGAAGTGATGACAAGGATTGGAAATAAAAAAATGGAACGTGTAGAATTCGGTTTATTTACCCTTCCAGCAGTGATCTGTGTACTATTTGCTTTCTTCATTCCGTTCCTCATGAGCATGGGGTACTCATTTACGGAATGGAATGGCATCCAAAAAAGCCCGACTTTTATCGGATTGGACAATTTCAAACAAATTTTTAGCCGTGATGCCAATTTCATTGATTCGTCGTTGTTCACATTGAAATACAGTGTGTTATACATCATCCTTGTTAACGCAATTGCCATCCTGCTTGCTATCATGCTTGATCAAAAATTAAGAACATCCACCTTTCTTCGAACGGTTTTCTTTATTCCCTATATCATTAGTCTCATCATTGTTGGGTTCATTTGGAAATTCATCTTTGCACAAGGATTTGCTTCGCTCAGCACTCTCACAGGATTAGCGGTATTCGATCTAAGCTGGCTTGGAGAGCCTCGACTTGCTTTTCTTTCTATCCTTGCTGTCTCGATCTGGCAGTCGATTGGCTTTTACATCGTTATCTATATTGCGGGACTGCAAGCCATTCCCATGGAATTACTGGAGGCGGCTACCGTGGATGGCGCGGGTCCTATGCGCAAATTCTTTACGATTATGCTTCCGCTTTTGGCACCGGCCATCACCATTTCTGTTTTCATGGCTTTAACCAATGCGCTGAAAGTCTTTGATATTATCTTGTCATTAACGGGAGGCGGACCGGGAGGGTCGTCTTACAGCATCACGCTGGATATCTACCGAGACACCTTCCAGAACAATAGGTATGGGTATGGAACGGCCAAAGCTTTGCTGTTATTCGTTGCAATCCTGTTGATCACTATTGTTCAACTGCGATATTTCAAAAGCAAGGAGGTTGAGGCTTAATGCGAATGAAACGAAGCCAACTCATCTTCCTTGAAACGATCATGGTCGTCATCGCCTTTCAATTCCTATTTCCGATCCTGCTCGTGCTCCTCAATTCGTTCAAAACGTTCGGCGAGGTCATGACCGATGTGCTAGCCATGCCCCACAAACTGCAGTTTGCCAATTATGCCTATGTATGGACCTCTCTCAATTACCCACGCCTTTTTCTCAACAGCCTGATTATTACCGTGCTCGGTGTTTCTGGCATTATCTTATTTGGCTCGATGGCTGCCTATAAGCTGGCACGTACGAAGTCAAAATCGAGCGCCATCATCTACATGTACTGCATCGTGCCCATGCTCATTCCGTTTCAAACAATTATGATTACCGTTCTGAAGCTGGCCAAACAATTTCATCTTTCGGAAAGTACATGGGGATTGGGGATTCAATACTGGGGCTTCGGCATACCACTGGCTGTCTTTATTTATCAAGGATTTACGAAAGGGATTCCCAAGGAAATTGATGAAAGTGCAACGATGGATGGCGCATCTGGGGTCTATTTATTCTTCCAAATCATTTTCCCGTTATTGCGGCCTGTAACAGCTACAATCGTCATTCTGGACGTGATGTGGATATGGAATGATTTCCTTCTTCCTCTCATCATGGTGAACGGGTCCGATTCGACCCGAACGTTGACGCTTGCCGCCTACACCTTTGTCGGGCAATACACGACGGATTGGCAATACACAATGGCCGCCATGGTGATGGCCGTATTGCCTTCGATTCTTGTTTTCATTGTGCTGCAGAAGCACATTGTGAAGGGTGTTGCCGCCGGGGCTGTGAAGGGGTAACCTAAAACACGCTGACCCGCGAGCTGCTGGGCTGGCAGCCGACCCACCCCGGACTCATCGCGGATCTCGAACAGAGGCAATATTTCAGAGAAGTCTTTGCATTCGGCGGTAAAATAAACTTCCCCTTGTCTAGTTCGAAATATACTTTCGAAAACTCAGCTCATTGGATTTTATTTCCGATTTAGTCCATTGGTTTAGTTTAAGAAAAAATAATATTCCTCAACTGGATGATCAGACTTTTAAGCTCCTTCTCTCTTTCCAAATAGTATAGCGAAGCTTGTAGCAACGGGAGATTCCGTTCCGCTTTTCTAACCTCCGTCTGGATAAAATGGTAAAGCTCTTTCAGCTCCGAACGATGTTCGGCACCGACCGGAAGAGCGTTAAAGGCCGAATCCAGCTCCCGGAACAGTTCGGTAAGAATCTGCTCCTTCTCCCCTTGGCGGTCCGCAAGCCCCCAGCTTAAATACCTCTCGAACGAAGCTTGTTTCAGTAGAGGCTTCAAATCGGAAGCTATCGTATGCTTAACGAGCACATTGAGCTTGTCCAATATGAACTTCGCCGTTTCCTCGAGAGATAACGACTTTTCTTCATAGACAATCCAAAATAGGTACTCCTTCAGAATCGCTCGATAGATGGAAACCAAATCCCATAGGTACGGATGGATTTTTTCGCCGTACACATGCAGCAAGCACTCACTATGCCATCGGATGAGCCGCCCCCTAACCTTGTGTCTAAGCGGTTGGAACTTGGGGTCTTGTTGGATTGGGAGCTCCGTAAATTCGACCAGTATATGCTTGTACTCTATAAAATAACGGAATCGCAGAATAATCTGCTGCACAAACTGTTCTTCCGGCAAGAGTCCAGGAAGTCGCGTCAGCTCATCGACCTGATCAAAATAGTCGTTATGGCATTGATCAAACACCTCACTGAAAAGGTCTTCCTTGGAAGGGAAATATTTATAGACGCTTCCTTTGGCAATACCGCAATCCTCGGCAATATCCTGTATCGTCGTCGATAGAAACCCCCGTTCCTTAAAAAGCTTCGCCGCCGATTTTACAACTTCTTCCCTTGTCACACTCATAAACAAAATCTCCCCACTTGACTATTTATGAATGATGGTACAAAATATAAAACATAAAGTCAAATGACCAAGTGTTTAATATATAAAACTAAAGGTCAAATCTAATTGGTTAGGAGAACATACGGAATGGAAAAATTGTTGGATCCGAAAAAAACAGCGTTGGTTGTCATTGATTTGCAAAAATGGCTAGGCAATCAATACTCCCCTTATACCGCCGAGCAGGTGGTATCTAACGCTGCCGCCTTGGCAGATGCTTTCCGTGAGCAAGGCTCGATGGTTGCCCTGGTCCGGGTATCTAGCAAGGACCTTAAGGATATCCCGAGACCGAAGTTGGATTCGCCTGCGCCACCATTGAATCTGCCTGAGGGATGGGATGAAATCGTCCCGGAAATGCGGGTCGTCGAGACAGACCATATCATCACCAAGAAGCAATGGGGGGCTTTTTACGGAACAGAACTCGACCTGCAGTTGCGCCGTCGGGGAATCGACACCATCGTCTTATGCGGAATCGCTACTGGGCTTGGCGTGGATACGACCGCGCGGGAAGCGTTTATGCAAGGGTATCAGCAAATTTTTGCGATCGATGCCACGACCGGATTTTCTCAAGCCGAGTACGATTACGTGAAAAATTTTATTTTTCCACGTATTGGGCGTAATCGGACAACACAGGAAATCATCTCTGCCCTTGCTGAAGCTTGAACCAATTGAGATGTGCCCTTGGATCTATCAGGTTCCAGGGGTCGTTTCTATATTTAAGGAGCGAGAAACCGGGAGAAAACATTACTTTATAGTGGGAGGTTGATCGCTATTACTCAAAGGAGAAGCCCCAAGTCCGACCGGATGTACCCCTGGTTTGTTTTATCTGTAACCAGTCTCGGCGCTTTCCTAGTTCTGATTAATATCGGAACGCTAAATGTCGCATTGCCGGAATTAAGCCAGCAATTTCATGCAAATGCCACAGCTTCCAGCTGGATTTTGCTTTCCTATATGCTGGTAAACACCATCCTGATTTTAATCTTTGGACAAATTTCGGATATTTTCGGAAGAAGCCGGATGTATTTAATAGGAATGGCCATCTTTACCGTATCCAGTCTACTACTTGGTTTTGCGCCTAATGTAGAGATACTAATTCTTCTTCGGATCGTACAGGCTGCCGGAGGTGCGCTCGTGGTGACGAACACAACACCGCTAATCACCGATGCGTTTCCCCAATCGCAGCTCGGGACCGGACTCGGTCTGAATATATTGTCCGCTTCCGTCGCACAGGTGCTTGGTCCGGTCGTCGGTGGCATGGTCACGACCGCTTGGGGCTGGAGGTGGGTGTTCTGGTCTAATGTCCCCTTCGGGATCATTGCTCTCATCTGGGGCTTCTGGATTCTAAGGGAGAAGTCCCTAACGCGGCCCCATTCAAAAGTGGACGGATATGGAGGCATCATGATCTTTGTCGCTTTAGCCGGTCTAATCATTGCTTTATCCGAGGGGGGAGAGTTGGGCTGGGGAGACTTGCAGGTAATCGGAGGTTTTGCAGTATTCGCCATATTGACCCCTTTATTTTTATGGCATGAGCATCGTTCAGCATCACCTTTGCTGGATTTAAGCCTTTTTGAAAGCTGGACGTTCGGTATGGGGAACATCGCTACATTTTTTAATTCCTTTGCCCGCACAGCTGTCGCCCTGCTCTTCGCGCTGTATTACCAGTTTGCCTTCCACCAAAACGCACTCGATGCCGGTCTCAGGATCCTTCCAATTACGATAGGGATGTTGGTCATTTCTCCGATTGCCGGCATGTTGACCAAGAGGGTAGCCATTAGAGTTCTGGCCTCGCTTGGCATTCTCATTTCTACAGCAGGACTTCTACTACTCCTACTCGTAGTCGGGGGCAATTTCACCTACGGGGTCACCGCTTGCGGCATGCTGTTAATCGGGATCGGGACCGGATTATTTCTTACCCCCAATACGACGGAGATTATGTCGTCCGTCCCAGAGCAAAGCCGAGGGGTGGCGAATGGACTGCGGTCCATGCTATATAACTTGGGCCAGGTGCTGAGTACGGCGCTTTCTTTAACCATCGTCGGCGCAGCGCTGCCAGTCCACCTGAAGAACGTGCTGTATTCCGGAAAGAACAACGCGATTTCGACCGTTGATTTTGCTTTCGTCATTCATGGTTACCGCTGGGTCATCATCGCACTAATAGGGACCTCCCTGTTGGCTCTTGCAGCCTCATGGTTCCGTCCACAACAGAAAAAAGCCTGCGAGAGCTCCTCAGCAGTCACTTGACTTTGACGCATTTGCGACGTTGTTTATAGAGTTAAGATATCACGTAAACGAAGTACCATTTTGGGGTAATACCAGCGTAGCTGACAACACCCGCAAACGTATTGCGCATCAGTAATAGCCAGTAAAGTTGAAAATTAAATAGCCGCTTATTTTTTTGTGAACTTCTCGAATGTTGGTCTTCTTTAATGTCATTTAGTTCAATCTTGGCCACCACATTACGTGTAATAATACCCCCATCTTTTTGACACAAAAACACCCTCAATCATCTTTATGAATGAGGGTGTTTTTGTGTCAACTCAACTTGTCTTCGACTACAACCCAAATAATAGCTGTCGTTTTTACGAGTTTTCTATGCCGTGTTTATTTGCAATTTACTCGTTTTAGTTGGGCTGGTCCTTACCCTTGGTAATCAAGTTGCGCAGGCTGCCGTTTATGCAGGAGCCCCAGGCGTCCGAGCAGACGTTGTAGCATTCGTACGCGGGGATGAGGCCTACGTGTGTAAAGCGCACTTCCGTATGGTCACCCTTCTTGTCGATTTCAAAAACAATGTCAGTATCTTTCCACTCGCTCTTGTCTTTGACGAAATTAAAGTAGTTGTCCACAATGTGCCAGACCACCTTTTTGCCAGGAACAAGTTCGGTAATTTGGATCGTGCAGCGGTGCATGTCTTGATAGTGATGCTTGAATTGCCCAAGTTCGTCGGTCCTGCCCTCGATTTCTTCAGACCACCATCCGCGGACGTTGTTGATGGCAGCAAAAACTTCATCGGGGCTTTGGTCTACTGTAAAAGAAGTGCTAAAACTCTGATTCATAACAGGTAATCTCCTCCTCGATATGTTATGGGAAGATTTCTCTTCCCCTTTCTCCACTCCGTCAAAGAAACCTTGCGCTACGATCTCTCGAGTGGCCTTCACCGTCTATTGGTTGGCTCTTAAAATACGATGCAAATCTTTCCGAAATACGCACCTGTGCCCAAGTAACGAAGCGCATCAATGGCGTGTTCGAACGGGAACACGCGGTCAACGACGGGATGAAGCTCACAGCGTTCGATCGCACGGTTCATCGCCTCGAACATGTCTCGGCTGCCGATGTTAATCGCTTGAAGCCGCGCTTTCCTCAGGATGGCTGGGCCAATGTCTAATTCCGCACGGGCTCCTGTCAATAGGCCGATGATACTGATCCGCCCGCCTACTCGCAATGCAGAGAGCGACCGGTTCAGCGTAGCCGCACCGCCAACATCGACGATATGATCGGCCCCAACGCCCTTCGTCCAATCAAGAACGGCTTTATCCCAATCGGGAGTTTGCTTGTAATTGATGCCGAAATCAGCACCGAGCGCCTTCGCCCGCTCCAGCTTCTTGTCGCTGCTCGACGTAATGATTACGGTAGCGCCATGGAGTTTAGCGAATTGGAGCGCGAACAAGGAGACGCCGCCGGTTCCTTGGACGACGACTGTTTCACCGGCTTTAATCTTGCCCTCCTCGACGATGGCATGCCACGCCGTCACACCTGCGCAAGGAAGAGTGGCTGCCTCTTCATCCGTTAAGAACCCGGGTACGCGAACCAATCCTTCCTCGGGCAAGACGGCATATTCCGCTAGAAGCCCGCCCAGCGGATATCCCAGCGTACTGATCCAGTTGACTTTCGTCGGTTCGCCGGAAATCCAGCTCTGGGTAAAAATCGCGCTCACACGGTCGCCAACCTTGAACTTAGACGCCATCTCCCCCAAGCCCACAACTTCGCCGACGCCGTCCGATACAGGGATAAGTGGCAGCTTCATGTTCGGGTCAAACAATCCATCGATCACTCCCCGTTCGCGGGAGTTAAGCGAAACCGCCAGCATCTTGATGAGCACTTCGCTAGGACCGGGAACCGGGACGGGATGTTCAGCCCCCTTCACATTTTCGATTCCGAAACCGCCTTGTATTTCATATGCTTTCATTGGACATCTCTCCTTCAAATAGCAAGCCGCCATTGTTAAATACTTCCATACTACCTTCATCTTTGCGAATATCCTTTTCGGATACGCCTCGCGAAACGATTTCTTGACCGAAAAAACTGCTTAGTGAATCCGGTGTTCGTTAGGTCTGCCCAAAGCTTCTCGTCTGTAGTTGCGAGGTAAATTTATCCATGCCCCTATTATATGCAACTATTTAGTTGCATGTCAAGCCATGGGACCGCCACGCGGCTAACGATATATGTTTAAATTCAAAACGGACTCACCTTCAAATAAAGGCGAGTCCGTTTTGTTATCAATTCCATGTTCTAATGAATTTCCATACCAAAACAAAGAGATTCTTCGTCCATGGATTTTATTATCATTTCTCTCAAGTTTATTAACCATTCAGGCTCGTTAGCCCACTTCTCTGACATTGACCTAAGACAGCGAATATATCCATATAAATTAGCAAACCTCCTGCATGCTGGCATAATAGCTGAAAAATCCTCTGAAATAGCATATTCAGTAAGGTATCCATTCAAAAAGCATTGTTTTTTCTGATTAAAAATATCACTTGGCATACAGTCTCTCAAACTATCAAGTGCCTGTTCAATATCCATTACTTACCAATGATACATTGCATCATCGAAATCAATAACGTTACAAGATTCAGTTGCTTCATCATAAAAGACATTATCACATTCAAAATCATAATGAATAAGCCCAAAATTTTGTTTTGTAGTCGGAATAGAAGAAAAATACTCATGCAATCGTTTAGATTCCATTAATGCTGCCGTTTCTTGTGGGAAATCAATTAAAACGTCTTGAATCCAAGCCAATACATCACTGTATGACCATCTCTTGTAGTTAGTAGGTGCATACTCACTAGATAAATAATGAAGTTTCCCTAATGCTTTTCCATAGCTAAATACGATTCCATCACTAAAATCTGTCTTACTAATCTGTACTCCTGATACACGTTTAAATACTGATGCATAGTAATCACCCCATGGTGTTTGCGCCTCCACAAGCTCTTCCCCATTTTTTGACACAACCGATTCAAGGGCTCCATAGCTTTTTGTGCAGAGGTAAGATATAAAATCGAGTTCCGCTAACATATTCTCTTTACTTTTCTCTGTTTTTGGAGCAAATCTCAAAAGTCGGGTTTTTCCTGCAAGCTGAAATGGATAAATAGCATTTGAAGATATTCTATAATACTGAAACATATCAATTGATTCCTTGTCGTATTCCCAGTTTCCCAAAAGCATTTCGGCTAAATTCTCATTATTAAAAAGATATTTTAATTTCAACATAGACATTCTCCTTATCATTTCATAAAAATTTCCTTTATTTTTGCGCGCAAAAAGACCGCAAGGTTATACCTGCGGTCTTTTTAATCCTTAAAGAGGGTACAACAAATAGACCCTCTCAATAATAGAAAAATGAGCAGCAATATCCTTTAAAGTGGCAGACTAATGTCTGCCTTCAATATTCAGTTAAGAATCACCTTTAAAATAACAGTAGTAGTAATAGCCCGGCGTTTCATGCCGCTCACTCCCTTCAAAATCATGTTAATTTCATATTACCCTAGATTATTCATAGCAGCAATTTCCAATTCCAATTAAATGGAAATGATTGCATTGGAGCAGCGCATGGCCTGTCTTTCCCTGACGCACAGGCTGAATAGCCTTCCATCCGTTTCCTGTGCGGCGACAGCTTTTGCACAAGTCCGGCTTCCTCTGAATATTTGGCCAGAATCTTTCGTATTCCCCGATCCGTATTTTTTTCTTCCACGATGATTCGAACACTTCATGACAGCTTCGCTGGAAGTCCCCTTACTAGAAAATATAATGCGTGCATATTGCACATAATTATGTTATTGTAATTTATGTGCAATATGCACATAATACAAGTGGGAAGGATGTTATCTATGAAAGCAGCTATCGTAAGACAAAAGGGGGCAATTCCCGAATTTAGTCATTTTGATTCACCCGTCCCAACAAGCGGACAATTTTTAATTAACGTTTCTCAAGTAGCCTTGAGTCGAGTTAGCAAGTTCGGTTCAATGGGTATGCATTACTTATCAGAAATGAATTTTCCTATTATCGCCGGTATTGACGGTGTCGGTACTTTGGAAGATGGATCTCGCGTATACTTTGCGCTACCTGCTGCTCCTTATGGTAGCTTGGCTGAGCAAACAGTCGTCAGCGAAAAGCAGATTGTCCGTTTACCAGATGGAATTGATGATATTACTGCTGCCGCTATCGCCAACCCAGCTATGTCATCATGGGCTGCATTGGTATTTCGAGCTCGCTTTCAACCTGGCCAAACTGTTCTGATTAATGGGGGAACTGGGGCATCCGGCAGCTTAGCTGTTAAGATTGCCAGGTATTTGGGAGCAAAGAAGATTATAGTTACTGGTCGGAGCGAATCAAAGTTGCAAGCTCTCGAAGCTGACGTGGCCATTGCATTTGATATGACTATCGACGATGGACAAGAATTGTTCGAAAACGCCATGAAGTCAGTTGTAACGGAAGGTGTGGACGTTGTTTTGGATTATCTTTGGGGAGATAGTGCCATTGCCATCATGTCAGCTATCGCTAAGGTAAATTCAGAATACACAACACGTTTTGTGAGCATTGGAACTTCATCCGGACAAGAAAGCATCACAATCCCATCTTCAATTCTTCGCTCATCAAAAATCGAATTACTGGGTAGCGGTGGTAAGAGTGTTTCTAAGTCTGAAATGCTATCAGCCGTGAAAAGTGTATTTGATATGGTCGCCGAAGAGAACATTAAAATCGCCACTACGGAGTTTGTTCTTGAAGACATCGAGGCTGCTTGGCATGCGCCTTTGACGCCTCGTCCCGTTGTAAAGGTACAATAAAACACACATGGAAAATGAAATTTTTAAAGCGCTGGCGTTAATATGGAGGACGTTAGTCGTAAGATATGAAATATTGTCGTAGGATTGTTATTTAATCAGCCTTAAGGAGTGATGGAGATGGCGCGCGTTTTATTTATTTGTATTGGATCAGAGGGACACATCAATCCAACTATAGGCGTTGTGCAAGAGCTAATTTCACGCGGTGAAGAGGTCGTGTACTTTACCATAGAAGCTTTTCGGGAGCGAATTGGGAATCTTGGGGCTACAGTACGAACCTTTGATGATCAAACATTAATTAGAGCCCTTCTCTCAGGTGGAAGAGACTATTTACACCAAGAAGTCAACGGTCTTTTACTTACGGCTGATATCGTCATTCCAAGCGTTCTTGAACAAATCAAAGATGAGCATTTTGATTATATCATCCATGATTCCATGATGGGTTGTGGACGTATACTCGCTCAAATTCTTAAACTTCCTGCAATCAATTCTTGCACTTCTTTTGCTCTATCAAATGTATCATTTGATCAAGCGTTGGAAGATTTTTCTACGACAGTCCCAGAAGAGATCGTTAAACCGATAATCGACACCTATCAAAGCCTGACGGCCAAGGTGAAAGACAGCTATAATGTGGAGATTCATTCGCCTTACGAAGTATTCTTTAATCCTGCACCGATTACAATCGTTTATACAACAAAGGAGTTTCAACCAAATGTAGAAACATTCGATCAATCTTTTAAGTTTGTAGGTCCGTCTATCTCAGCAAGCGTAACGCATGAGGACTTCGACTTGACCTCGATCAAGGAGAAGAACCCCATTTATATTTCGTTGGGTACAGTCTTTAACCAATCGTTAGATTTTTATAAGCTATGTTTTGAAGCATTGGGAAACACGGATCATACGATTGTCCTGTCTATTGGCAATAGCACCTCTATTTCTGACTTAGGGGAAATTCCCGCTAATTTCATTGTAAAAAATTATGTTCCACAAACGGATGTCCTGCAATACACGAAACTATTTATTACACATGGTGGTATGAACAGTACCACTGAAGGCTTCTATTGCGGTGTTCCGCTAATTGTAATCCCACAAAGCGCAGATCAGCCGATCATTGCGGGGCAAGTCGCCAAAATCGGAGCTGGCATTCAATTGCAGATGCAAAGCTTGACTGCAAATCAGCTGCGTGAAGCCGTAGATCATGTGTTAAGCCATTCATCCTTCAAGGAAGTTGCTGCAACTATGAAGGAATCCTTTCGAAAATCTGGCGGGTATCATCAAGCTGTTGATGAGATTTTCGAATTTAAAAGACAAAACCATATCTAACATGTAAACCTAAAAGAGAGAGTCCATCCTATTATGGATGGTCAGGCTGTCGAGAAAGTATCGGCAGCCTTCTTTATGTTCAACTTATTTAACACGACACCGCGTTAATACCCCATGACTAAATGTTTAGCGCGAAGACGTCCGAAGGCCGCGTCACTGAAGTAGGGATGCCATTCGAATCTCGATAAACAACTCTTCGTCACCTCTGCGTCCGTTTTTTCCTCTTGAAGCTGACTTAGAAGTAGAGAATCGTATGTTCTCCCTCCATTCAGGGCACGCTAAGCAAAATGGTAAAGTGAGGGAATTGGAGGACAAGGTATGATCGAACAAATCCGCGACGAAATGAATAATCCATCTGATCTTTCCTATGACACTCTGGACAATGGATACATCCAAATGGAGATTTGTTATTTCCCTTCTCTTTGCGATCAGACATTGATCAAAGATGGATTAATTGTCCCTTATTCCTATTGTTTTGATCCAGAAGAATTCGATCGTATGCTCAACTCGAATCCCAACTTTGGCAAAGTAGATCATCCCGAATATTGGACGCAATTACTGCTGAAAGGCACACTTTTGTTCAAAATTGAAGATCAAGTGTTTCGTTATGATGTCCAACGTAAAATGCAGGATAAGCCTGATGAAGTTCAAGTAGAAGCAGCTCTTCAAGGTCCTCAAACTGCGCTGACTGAAGATTTGGATCTAAACATCAGCCTTATACGTCTACGGTATAACGTCCCTTCTCTATGCGTGGAACAGCACATCCTCGGTGAAATCTCGAAATCACGCGTTACAGTGCTCTACGACAAAGATCTTGTTAATGAAGATGTACTCAAACTATTGAACGAGCGGTTGCCTAAGGTTCGCATCAAGATGCTCCGTGCTGCCGGTCAGTTGATGCAGGAGCTTTCAGGACGTAGGCACAGGTTTTTTCCAATCATTCTTCAAACAGAAAGACCTGACCGCATCTCAATCATGTTGGAACGCGGAAAAATTGCCCTTCTTCAGGATGGAAGCCGATTCGGCCTCCTTTTTCCTGTGCGGCTTTTCGATTTCCTTCACGCGATGGACGACGATTATGAATCATTTTGGATGAGTAAATGTCTCCTGGTTCTCCGCTATTTCGCGATGCTTTTAACAATTACTTTACCCGCTCTTTATATCTCTATTGTCTCATATAATCCTGAAGTGCTGCGTGTCCAATTGACACTATCGATAGCGGGAAGCAGGGTCGTCGTCCCCTACCCTGCGTTCATCGAGGTCATTATCATGCTGTTTATGATCGAAGCATTGAACGAGGCAAGTCTTCGCCTTCCACGCTATATCGGTTCAACAGCTACAACCGTTGGAGGCTTGATTCTAGGCCAATCCATCCAACAGGCAGGATTAGTGAGCAGCATTATGATTATCGTAACTTCGGTCGTCGCAATTTCAAATTTCGTTATTCCAAACAACGGCTTTGGATATTCAGTTCGGTTCATTAAATACATCTTCGTATTGGGTTCTATTTTCTTTGGACTGCTTGGCGTGGTCGTTCTTCTCTTCACATTGATCGTCTATTGGTGCAATCTTAGAAGCTTTGGCCAACCTTATTTAGCTATGTACGTACCGAAAATGGAGGCGAAAGCGCATCATCATGGAAAGGGGGCAAAGTAAGGAATGTCCCGTTATACCTACTACCATGTTCTCTATGTCGGAATGATAAACATTATGATGTTCGTTCCTTCATTACTTATAAGAGATAGGTTTAATGGCGCGATTTCGGGCATGCTCATCGCAACGGTCATTGGAACCATTCTCTCACTCGTGACGATGGCCTGCTTTGAACGATTCCCTGGTCTGGGTTTCCCCGAAATATGTGATCTTTATTTACCTAGATGGCTTTCCAATGTTACTAACTTATATGCTGGATTATTTATCTGGTTACCTGCTGGAACCATTGTCATCTACTCTTATTCCGAGACGGTACGGATGTTCTTCTACCCTGACATGAATCCATATCTTAACTTGCTGCTCATGGCAAGCGCCGCAGTTTGGGCAAGTAGCCGATCAACCCGTTCGGTCCAATTCATCCATGAGATCATGATGATCATGAGTTCTCCTCTGCTTATTATGTTTCTGTTCAAAGGTATTTTTAACGAAAACCTGAACTGGGACGCCATACGTTACGTTGCCGGTTATGTAAACAAGCCGCCAACTTTCATAACAGTCGCAGCCTCTACTTTTTTGTTTTCCGGCTATACGAGCCTCGTCATCTTCAATCGACTGCATGTCGCGGGGTTTAAGTTCCGCTTTCGTTGGGTCGTTCCTTTGTTCGGAACTTTGTTCCTCGCCGTTACTTTTTTCGTTCCTATTGGCTTCCACGGAACCGTAGGCGTGCAAGATTACGTCTACCTGTGGAGCATGACAGCGGACTCCATGGTTATGGAATACGGTTTCATCAACAGAGTATTGTTCGTCTTTCTGCTCCTCTTCACTGGACTTTCGCTTCTGTTCGTGATGAACACTTGGCATACGACCATTATGCTTATCAGGCATACAATTGCCCGAACTGTCACAGTAGAAGAAGATCCTGTTCCCCATATTAACTTATGGTTAGCGTTAGCAATCGGCGCTGCCTCTTTCGTTTTTATGAAATTTGTAAATTTAGAAAAAAACGAATTTATAACCAAAGTATGGATTGTCACGCGCTTTTTCACAGAAATCATATTCCTTTTCATGATGCTCTATTTCGTATGGAAGAGAAAGAAGGAGAAATCATGCACGTAACAAAAATCGCCACTGTTTTACTCCTACTGCAAGTCTGTTTTTTCCTTAGTGGATGCGGATTCAAAGACATCGATAAACGGTTCTTTGTCGTCGCCATGGGAATTGATTGGACGGGTAAAGAGGATAAACCATACCTCATAACGCTTCGGCTTGCTGTTCCTACATCCAAAATCGGAGAAGGGCTAGCGGAAAGCCAGATCGAGCAGTTGGAAGCGCTAAGCATCGCGGAAGCGGTTAGAAATCTCAAAGCGCATGTCGATAAGGAGCTCGATTTCGGACATTGCCGAATGTTTCTTTTCGGAGACAGCTTAGTGAAGGAGTCGATGGAAGAACCTTTCAATTGGCTAGCAAGGAGACGAGACATTCAATTGATCTCTTACTCTGCCGTTGCGGAGCCGAATGCCAACAAAGTTTTATTAGCAAACCCGACTTCAGAGCGAATGGCTGGCAACTCATTTTTTCTCACCTTCGGCAAAGAAGGAACGGTTTCCCCATACACAGTGACCGAACATCTATTCGATAGTTTTCGCCGATTCAAAGAGAAAGGTGTGGACCCCTACTTTCCGATCATTAGCTTTGATGGCGATTCTTATGTCGTTGAGAATCTGGCTTTACTTAATAAAATAAAAGAACGCCTCGTACTGAATAAGGAGGAAACACAGCTTTATAATTTGAGCTCAAATGCATTTAGCCGTTCTGGCATTCACATTAATTATAACGGAAAGCGGCTAGCTTTCTACGTATCACGAGTCTCCCGGGACATTTCGATTACGAAAGATTACGTCCCCACAGTTAAGATGAAACTCAAAGTTACCGGAATCGTTGAGCAAAGCCCGCTGAATTTAATGAATAAAAATATTCCCGAAGTCCAGAAATTGCTTGAGGAACATCTCAAAGAGGATGCAGAAGCTCTGTTATACAAAATCCGGGACGCCAGCGTTGACCCTTACGGGTTCGGACTCCATTATCTTGGCCAATATTTCGGCAAAGAGAAGGACTGGAAACATTGGCAATCCGTTTACCCTCAGGTTAAGTTTGAAGTGGATACACGCGTAATTATCGAAAGCACTGGTCTGGTTCGTTGATAAGCAACTGCAGGAATCATAAAATAAAAAAGCCGCGCAATGCGCGGCTACACATACAGCTATTCTTATTACAATTATTCCACGTTATGATACACCTGCTGTACATCCTCTAAATCATCCAAAGCATCAATTAATTTATCAAATTGCGCTTGGGCATCTTCCGGTAAGGTGACGTAATTTTGAGCTAACATCGTCAGTTCTGCAACGGAAAACTCCGTTATTCCAGCCTTTTGGAGTGATTCTTGAACAACATGGAACTGATCGGGATCAGCATAGACCATTACGATTTCATCCTCTTCAACGATGTCACGAATGTCTACATCCCCTTCCAGCAAAATTTCCATGATCTCATCGCTGTTCTTGTCTTCAATACCGATAACCGCAGTGGCATCGAACATGTAAGCAACGGAACCGTTCACACCCATATTGCCCCCATTTTTGCTAAAGGCAGCACGTACACTTGAAGCTGTACGGTTCACGTTATTCGTCAGCGTGTCCACAATGACCATCGAACCATTTGGCCCGAAACCCTCATAACGAAGTTCCACATAAATTTCATCTGAGTTGCCTTTTGCTTTATCCAGGGCGCGATCAATAATTGCTTTCGGCACATTGTAGGTTTTTGCCCGTTCGAGTACAACTTTCAAACTACGGTTTGCTTCAGGGTCCGGTTCACCCTTCCGTGCTGCTACATAAATCTCAAGTCCGAATTTTGCGTAAATTCGACTTGTATTTGCATCTTTTGAGGCTTTCTTCTCTTTAATGTTATTCCACTTACGGCCCACGACAATCCCACTTTCTTTTTTTATTTCACTACACATCATAACCCATTTTCAATCTAAATGGAAAAAAATAAATCGAGCTATGAGTCACATAAAAAAAAGCCGCTGCATTCTGCGACTTTCATGTTACGCTAATTTCTTTGTCTCGTAAGAATCAGCATGATGAAGGAAATGATGATAATCGAGCATGTCCAAGCCCAAGCCATCGTCGTATTGCCTGCATCGACAGCAACGTAGATGGCTGTCGGAATGGTTTGTGTTTTACCCGGTATATTGCCCGCTATCATCAATGTTGCCCCGAATTCGCCAAGACCGCGAGCAAAGCCGAGAATATAGGCAGATAGTAATGAGCGAAAAGTCAATGGAAGCGTGATGTATCTGAATACCTGCCATTCGCTAGCTCCGATTGAGCGCGCAGCTCCCTCCATTTCCCGATCCACGCCAGAGAAACCTACCTTCATTGTTTGATACACAAGTGGAAAGGCCACCACGATCGAAGCGATCACGGCAGCCCACCATGTAAATATGATTGGTGCGGCAAAAAGCCATTCGATGAACTGACCGAACCAGCTTTTACGGCCCAGCATGACTAAAAGTATAAAACCTACTACAGTGGGCGGAAGAACTAGCGGCAGCATAAAAGTTGTTTCAATGATCGTCTTTCCTTTGAACGATCTTCGAGATATCCACCAAGCAGCTCCCACACCGAGTACAACGACCACAAGGCTCGATAAAAATGAAATTTGCAACGATAGCTTAATAGGAGCCCAAAATTCATGCCAATTCATAACGGTCACAATCAATTGAGGACAGAAAATCCGTATTTAACGAAAACGTCAAGTGCTTCTTTAGACTGCAAATAGGTGTAAAAACCATCGGCTTCTTTACTATGTTTCGTCGCCTTTACGATTCCGATTGGATACTCGACGGGTGTATATGTTTTTGGATCGACGGTGTATGCGACTTTCACTTTTTGCGAGGTTAAAGCATCTGTTTTATAAACGACACCAACATCAGCATTTCCTGTTTCTACATATTGAAGCACTTGTCTTACGTCTTTCGCTTGAACCAGCTTTGGCTGCAGGATATCCCAAAGTTTCGCGTTTGTAAGTGCTTCTTTCGCATAGCTGCCAGCCGGAACGCTCTCAGGAATGCCAATCGCGACGTTCTTCACTTCCGCTTTGGACAAATCCGCTACGTTCCCGATCGATGCTTTCCCGTCAGTAGAAATGACAGCTACCAGTTCGTTGGTCAATAATTTTTTTTGTTGATTCGCATCAATTAGCTGCTTATCAACTAGCGCTTTCAAGTTCTTGGTTGCTGCGGATAGGAACAAGTCAGCCGGCGCACCTTGCTCGATCTGTTGCTGAAGCGCACCGGATGCACCGAAGTTGAAGTTCAATTTAATGTTAGGGTTTTTAGTTTCATAAGCTTTCTGAATTTCCTTAAGCGCATCAGTCATGCTTGCTGCCGCTGACACAGTCAGCTCTACGGTTTCAGTCGGTTTTTGGCTCGGAGCAGCCGTACTTGGAGCTTGTGTACTGGCATTATTAGTAGTTTCTGGTTTTTGTGCCGCACCGCAGCCTGCAACTACTAACATTACAGCCAAGATGAAAGATAGAGCCATACTACTTTTAATATTTTTAAACATAAGATCCCCTCCAAAATTATATATAAGTATAAATAAACATAATTATTATAACTATGAAACAAGTTATTGTAAACTCAACTATAGCATTTGTAACTAATCTTAATTAAAGTAAACCTGCATTTTTCAACAATTTCACGAACATCGTTGCGGTTTCCGCCCAGGTCAGACTATTTTTTGGGAAAATCATTCCCTTATCACTAGTGACTAGATTGTTTTTAAGGGCTATAACCATCGGACCTCGGGCCCAGAGGCTTATTTGCTTTGCGTCAGAATAGTTGGATTCCAAGTGATTTAATTCGTTCTCGGTTATGTCAGTATCGAATTTCCTTGTCCCCTCTATCGCCCTAGTAATCATTGTGAGTGCTTCTTCATGTGTAATTTTCTTGTTCGGTGCAAACACATTGTCTTCAAATCCAGCAACAATTCCCTGTTCATGTGCTGCGTTCACTTCAGAATAATAAGCATCCCCTAGAGAAATATCGCGAAAACTAGTCTTCACTTCCCCTAACTTATTAATTCCTAAAGATTTGACTAAAATAGATGTAAATTCTGCGCGAGTGATTTCTCGCTTTGGATCAAAATGATCCCCCTCAATTCCGCTTAAATACCCTTTAGCCGCCAAAATATTCAAATCTTCCTTGGCTGGGTGATTATCGATGTCGGTGAATGGACTCTTCTTGCTTGTTGCAGTAGTGACGCGGATTGTTGAAACGTTCTTGACGAACAATGAATTCGTTTTTTCTGAACTAAAGGATTGACCGATGAAAAAGCCTAGTGCATCCGCTGACTCGAACTTATTTGCGTCTGTAGAAATACTCCCCGCCCAACTTGTAGAAAGCATCGCAGGAACGGATACGGCTAATTGGGAGTCTGCGCTTATGGCTGGATAATAGTAGCGAAGGCTAAACACATCTTGTGAGGAAAAAGTTTTGGCATACTGGTCGGAACCAATAATTTTAACGGTCGCGATATCCTCTTTTCTCAACTTAACTCCAAAAGCCGGCTTTGTTAGCAGATCTTCCAAAGTTACCCCCTTTGCAGAGTAATAACGCGTCTGTCCCGATTTATTATTGACGGTTGAGTAGGAAATGGGGTTGGGTGTCAGTTGATTGCTAACAACGAGATCACTCGAAGAAATGGTTTGAACAAGATTTTCATCCACGTAAACTTCCACCGACACGGTCTGTGCAGATGAATGGCCCGGATGCATCAAAAACCAAGCGAATGCGGCGAATATCATTGCAATAAGCAGTGAAAACTTTCTGAGAACTGGATAATTCAAATCATGTTCCTTCAGCAAAATAGCATATCTCCCTTGCGTTTTTTTGTAGTTATTCATTGATATGTAAAATGAACTGAACCTCAATCCGTGCGGCTTATCGTTGCAAAAAATAGTGGATTATCCCAGCTCATCAATTTTAATACTGGCTGCATTAGATGCGTGCAAACAGCCTCCATTGTTGGACAATTGATTTTATTCCATTGATCCAAGAGCGTTATGATCTCGTGATGCTTAAAAACACGGAAAATCAATCTTGGATTCAATCCCTTTTGCAAATTCTGCAGCCCGATTTATTCAAAAAGGAGCTGCAAGCGATTTCCGGTTACGACATGTCTCGAACAGGTGAAATCTTGTATGAAACCTGAGAAACACCAATGTTAGTTCGACAACACGCTTCGTTGAACTATGTTTAAATATAAATAGATAAAGATAGTTATATTCAATATATATCGTTTTACGATTGAATTCAACAAAATATGTTATATTCACTAACACATCCTAAATTGGGTATCGACAAAAACTGCGCTCCTCCCCTTTTTTGTTTGTACTAAAATAGCAAAAAGAACTTCTTCACAGAAGAGGTTCTTTTTGCTACGAAATCATGTTTTTGCAGTTGATCGTTTAGGTGCTCTTGCTGCCTCAATTGCCGCGTTTAGTCCGAGGAGGTTCAAAAAAGACCTTTACCAGTTCATGCTGGCAAAGGTCTTGCTTTTAGTTCATTCACTGTGGGAGTCTGACTTCAAGTTCACTTAAATAGTTGGAAGTGGACGCTCCTCTAGGTTTATCGAATTCGAATTCGGCAAACTCAGCGTATTTACCGATATAATTTATTCTTATCTGCATGGCTAATGGTTCGTGTCCGTCCGGCAGCCATCTGGCGGTCGCCTTGTACTTGCCAATCGGTATATGATCAATGCCAAGGCCGCCTTGGACAGGGCCGACATGCTTTATGATCGTTTTGCCTATGCTGCCATCTAGTAACGGACCTACAGGCGTGAGCGTCAATTCCAGATCGCCTATTTGGAAGTCAGGCAGAGAGGCATCAAACTCAAAATAGGGATAGATATAAATTTGCCCATCGAATTTCGTCCAAGTAAAATCCCGAACGGCTCCCGTACTTCCCGCAAGAGGCTGATCGACGTCAGCGCTTAAATGGAAGGTGAAACTCTTGCCGTTAAACGGTTTGGTGAGATCTGCACCCATTCGCCAAGAAGTAGTAACTTCCGGCAATTCAATCCGATAGTGTCCAGACTCATCAGTGACGCCGAGAATGTTGCTGTCATAGAGCAACGTATTATCCGCATAGATCGTAACACCTGAGATTGGATTGCCTTTCACGTCTCGCACGAAACCTTTTACAACATAGGGTTCGATTTCCTCTTTAGCCGGTTCCGGAGTTGGATCTGGCGTTGGTTGGGGATCAGCAATCACATCGCCGTCATTGATCTGGATCGTTGCAACGTTGCCATCTTTAGCGTATGTGACTTGATAACCGCTGTTCTCCGCCACAAAACGTAATGGAACTAATGTGGATCCATTAATAATCTGCGCAGGAATATCCAAAGTAACTTGATTTCCATTTACCTTAGCAGTAGTGCTATTTATTGTTAATTCTATGGTGAGACCGTCCTTAGTTCCAATTGCCTGTTGGGTAGTTTCCGTCTCAACCCATTTCACAGTAAAGCCAAGAGTTTCAAACAACTTGCGGAATGGGACTAGCGTTGAACCGTCCTTCAGTATAGGCTGAGCACCGTCAAAATGCAGCTCTTGCCCTTTAAAAAACACATGAATGGTTGGACCTTCTGCAGGAGTTGGCGTTGATGCTGGAGTTGATGAAGGCGTTGGCGGTGTTGGACTTGACGAAGGTGTCGGCGTATTTTGTGCCGGAGTTGATGATGGCGTTGGAGAGGCAGGACTCGGAGAAGATGTTGGCGCCGGTGTAGGTGAGCTCGAAGTCCCTCCCGATGTCATCGGCTTCTTATATTTAATCGGTTTGGATACAACCGTGCCTTGCGGCGTCTCAATTTCCAACACATAATACTGTGTTTCCTTGATCGTGCCGTTATTGCTGGCGTACAAATCGAACGTGAGTTCTCCTGCGAACTCGCCTACCGGTTCTTTCACATCTTTTCGAAAACCCGGGTTAATAACTTCACTTTCGTGGGTAGTGCCGCTTGCTGTAACAAGGGTTTTGTCCTGCACAATACCGAGCAGCCATCCAGTGGTGACGCGGTTAGTTCTCCACACCCCCTGGTAATTATCCTTGCCGTAATCATCCGTAGAACGGAGTACAACGGACTTAATGACCGTCTTCTGAGCGAGACTCAGCATAAGCTTGAAGTGACCGTCCTTGTTGCCCTCTGGTGTGAAGTCCGCCGCACCGACAACATCAGTAGCCGTATCCAGCAGACTGAATTCCTTGATGTCCACACCGGTTGGCGTCGACTCACCAAAAGCAGAAGCGATACCGGCGAAAGCGATCACTCCTACCAGCACCGAGCTCATCAAGACAGATTGTATTTTTTTTCGTATTTTGAACATGCTAACTGTTTCCTCCCTTGTTTCTCTTCTCCAGTCTTTCTCCCAGGTGGCCTGCAAGGTGCTACCTTCGTTAAATAGCGGTTAATTAACCGTTAATCCGACTAATCCCTTCTTCACTCCTCCTGTTCCTCGAGGTTCATTAATCGCAAAATCAAGTATGACAGCTTAAGACAAAAAACTATATTATCCAAAAGGATACTTTTGGCATCCGAAAGTATACTTCTTAACTTCGGTTCGATTGTGAAATCCAGAAAATAAAAGAAGTCCCAGGCAGATGAACTGACCAAGGGACTTCTTTTCAATAAAAAACCGTTGCATCCAACGGCCCGCTCGAGGATTTCGCATAAACTGTGCCTGTCCACTCTTCTCCATTTCCCAAATAATTCTCAGGAATGCAAGTTGGTTCTGAAGGTCAAATTTTTCTCCTTACCATGCTCACGCTCTTATCGCCATCGAACATCTTAATTGAATGCATTCTTTTCCACGCTCAATTAACCGTTCTTCACCGTCAAATCTAAAACCCATTTTGTTATAAACATGAATGGCATTTGTATTTTCTTTTAACACCCATAAATAAACATTCAAATAACCTAATTCACGTAATCTGGATAATCCCCAGTTTAACAGTTTCTTCCCATATCCCTTTCCCCAATGCGGCTTCAACAAATAGATCGCTTTTATTTCAGCAAATGTTTCATCGAATTCTTTTTCTTTGCCAACACCTAAAATCAGTAACCCAATTATAATACCATCGACTAAAATAATCGCTGTCTTCTCCAAGCCATTCCTTAAAGAATGCTCGCAATCGAATTGTCTCTCTTTACTTGTAAGCATTCTTAAATATGTTTCAGGAATCATACTTTCATAGGCACTAATATAAGCCTCATTATGTACTTGTCCTATCTGCAAACAATCATCGAAAGTTGCCCAGCGAATTTCAACTTCATTCACTTTTCTCATCCTCATAAAACAGCATATGTTTTTTATCACTTCGATAATAGTTCAATCGATCATCTAACTGCCCTGTTCTTCGCCAATCGAAAAGGCAATATGTGTGTATGAGTCGTGGAATTCCTTTTACCAGTTAATTTCCTAAATTCCGAACATAATCAGGACGTCTTTTCATAAAGCGCTCTGGCTCCGATTCAAAGTCATATTGTTTATATAGCTCATGAGCATCGAGTGTTCCTAATACCCCTGTCAAGTCTTTTAATTCTTCAGAGGTAACAAGACTTTCGATCAATTTCTTTCCAATTCCTTTCCCGCGATGCGCTTCATCAATAAATACATCACATAAATAGTAAACGGTAGCGTGGTCGGTAACGACTCTAGCATATCCAACCTGTATACGATTGTGATAAATCCCGTAACAAACGGAGTTTTCAATGGATCTTTCAATTCTCTCTTCCGATCTTGTATTCGCCCAATAACTTCTTGCCAAAAATTCTTTTATCGTCTTTAAATCTAGTAGTTCTTTATTGTCACTAATCACATAGTCATTAAACTTTACTTCCATGTCTATTTAGCACCTCTCCCCTTATATTCCGATCGAATCGCCATTCCTAATTCTGGTCTCTCCTCATTAACATAACCATAGCCTTTACCATCCCTTGCTGTCTATTAAAGATTTTATCTGTGAAATATGATGCTGATTATGCCAAGCAAATCTTTGGAGTGCAGTATCCAGTGTAATTTTACCTAACACTTGGGTTCTCAATACTTTATTAAAATCACTCGGATTCAATCCATTTATTAGATCCAGAAACCGACTGTGGAGTACTTCAAGAAGCACTATTGAGCTCTCGACAGGGGTGATCTTGTAATCAATTAATTCTGCCCATAAATCTTCGCGATAAGAGTCCGCTAGAGGCTCATCTTCCGTCATCGCCCGTTTGAACCGCAAATAAGCATTCATATCATTATCAGCTAAGTGATGCACGATTTGTTGAATGGTCCATCCGCCAGGACGATATGGGATATGAAGTTGATCATGTTTAAGATCCTTCAACAGACTTCTAAGTGTAATTGTAATTTCAGGAATTCGATTGACAACGTTTTTTCGCACTTCAATAGAAGGATTGAGAATCGGTTCAAATTGACCTATTGGATAACGTAATTTTTCCACCCCTGAATGAACCTCCCACTGAATCGCATTATTGATAAGATGATCGCCTTCTGCGGAGAGTTGTATGGCTGGGTCTATGGCGAATAATAGCTTGCTCCTCTTCTTGTTCCTCTTCCTTCTCGGATAATTGAAACAAAAAAGAACAGCACTTTTCATTCAGTGACTGTCCCGAGATTTTTGGTATATTACTTTATGTTACTCGAATATATCATATCTCATACTAACGCTATGTTCCCTGCTTTTGAGCGTCTTGTGCTGATTTCTTACAAACCCATTGCGTTCATAAAATTCTGGATTTGTAGCATTAAATTCAATGTCGGCATCCAAAGTCAAGAACCGGCAGGCAATGCCGTTTTCCAATAATTCTTGTGCATGACCGAGTGCTAATTCAAGTAAGTAACAACCATAATGGTGTTCTTTTCTATCTTTATGTGTAGCTAACTTGCCTATCTTTAACGCAGGAACGGAACTAAAAGGGATATCCAGCTCCATTTTCTCTTTTTCAGATTTATCAAGTAAAAATGAATCAGTTAAAAGCGCTAAATAACCCAAAACAAAATCAGTTCCGTTTTCTATAAGAAGATGAACAGAACTGATTCCCATACTTATGTATTTTCTTGCATCGTGTACTAAGAAATTATTATAATCTGTTACCCCGCAGTCGAAAGGTTGGATAAGATAAATTTCGTCAAAAGGCACTAAAGAAACCTTTTGTGATATTACTTCGTATTCCCCGGTATCACGATACTTCATGTTACTTCTTGACTCTTTTCAATAAAGAAAGAGCAGACTTTCTTTTAGCAGCACTTTCCTTAGAGTCCCTTTTGGAAAGAGAGTTTACAAAATCAACTAAATCTTGTCCCTTGAGTATAGGAGTAGCATCGATTGGTTTGGCCATCAGTTTTATCTTCCTTTCATCTCTATCCATTCACGGCACCTCCTAGAAATCTCCTTCTAGAAATAGTGTACGCCGACCGCGAAGTTCTAATACCTTTTGACAACTCTAGTATATCATTTTGTCTTGTCGAGGAATAGCATAATTTACCAAGAGGATCTAAACGTTTTTGATTGTTAGATCTGTGATTTGCATCAGAAAACAGTGCAATTTCAACTTATGTAAATAGGAACAATCCCACATCAATTTAACTTCCCTGCTCTATACTTCGATAAATTCCAAGAAGACCATGCATCCTGTTGGGCGGCAGCCCTCATCGTGCTTAGCGTCAGTTCCAGAGATGGCAATTCGGGATGTTTAGCTTGCAGTTCCAATAGCGCCGGCATGGCATCTGTTGAAAGCTTACTTAGATACACAAGGTCAATGTCGCCAGTTCGTTCATAGCGCTCAATGTTATTGACGGCTATTTTTTGATCTAGATTGACGTAGTTCATCAGAACATAGGCAAGGATGGCGAAGCCAATATAGGCTTTGGACAAGGAAATGCGCTCCCACCATACTCGGAAAAAGGCTAAAATGAGCAACACGCCGAGGAACAGCATAAATCCGTGAACTAACAATCTGGTTTGAGTAAACCCATAGGCTTCTTCATACAAGGACAGCCTGCTATAGGCCGAGGTCAGCATGACGATCGTGCACCCGATTAGCATAGATAGCATGATTCGGCGTAAAATTTCGACGAAGCGCCCCATCCGGCGGATGAGATGCAAGCCAGAGAGCAGCAAACCCATATTGATAATAGCGACTAGCACCAGCTCGGCAAACCCTCTTCTTGCATACTCGGCATAAGCTACACCTGATGGAAGCAAGCCCTTGGCCGCACCGAACAAATAGGAAAACTGAATCACAGCAAATAGAACATAGACGAAATTGATGCTGCCCAAGAACGTCATGGCTGTAATTGGATCAAGGGAGAAGCTTTTACGTGACTCCAGTGACAAATCGTCTTGGGGTTGATCTTCAGAGTTCGTTGTACTTGCTGCCTCAGCCATTTTCGGGAAAAGAATGCCCCATAAATAACAAAAGCAGTAAATAGCCATACACACAGCAGTACAGATGCGAAAAATGGCTTCCAGAATGGATACATCGCCGAACCAACGCGGAATTTCGGATAACCACGATTGAAAAATTCGGTCAGCCGAAGCTAACAACGCAATGACAATGAACAAAATAGGTGCTGCCAGCAGCAGGCCTAGAGCAGCTTTACGTAACTGCCCCCACTTTGAATGTGAATTGTCACCGCTAGAAAATAAGCTTTTTAAAATGCCAAACGGTACGGGAATATGCCTAAACGGCGTCACGAAACATTGGTGCCATACATCTTGGAAAAATGAAACGCGATACCAGGGATGCTTGCTGCTGCGGGATAAAACCAACGTCTGCATGACCAATACAAAAGGCAGAGCCAAGCTGTTCAACAAGCGGAACAGGCTACTGGCATATATCATATAAGTCATCGCCAACAGAAACACGGGAATGAGCAGCAGCCACCCAACGATCGCCTGCCCTTTCCATTGATCGAAACCGCCTAACCTCCCCTTTATCGTATAAAAGTACATACTGTAAAAACCAATAATTCCTAACAAAACCGAAACGCCTGCGGCATGCCCAATGAATAAATATTGGATGGCCAAACCGAACAAGCAGGCAAACAACAGCATTAGCGCATACTTTTTTTGCCATGGTGCAGGATCTCTCATCGCATTGTCTCTCCTTTGATTACAAACCATCGTGGATTTGTGAATTCCTGCCTTTTATTGTAACCTTTAAAATAAGAACAAAAAGTGTAAGTTTAAATTTCAAAATTTCATATTTTAAAACAGGAGAATTCGATGAAGGTTCGGAAGCATTATTTGGCTTTACGGCGCTGTTTTCCTCACATACAGGAAGGGGTCCCGCTGGAAATTACACTAGAAGAGCTTGCACGTTTCGTAGATTGCACGCACCGCAATATGGTCTTGTTGCTGAAGCGAATGCAGCATGAGAATTGGTTGACATGGCTACCGAAGAAAGGGCGCGGCAACCGATCGACACTCATATTCCTGGCGCGTAAGGATGACATCGTCCTACTGGAAGCCCAGGAATTAGTCAGTAAACAGGATCTACACTCAGCGCTGAATTTGCTGCATAGCTTTGATGAAGAATCCACTGCCTTGCGCGAGCAATTTCAACAATGGCTGTCGGGCCAATTTGGCTTCTCCTCAGAGGTTCAAGGCCAGCGGCGAACGGATATTTTGCGCTTTCCACTCCCGCAAACGATACACTCGTTGGATCCTGCGGCGATTCATTATTCCGGTGAGTCACATCTCGTGAACCAAATTTTTGACGGACTCGTCCGGATGGATGACAGAGGCGAGCAGCCTTTACCTCATCTTGCGCATGCGTGGGAGGTTGATGAATCCCGGACATTATGGACGTTCTATCTTCGCAAAGGCGTTCTATTTCATCATGGTCAAGTAATGCGCTCCAGCGATGTGAAATATTCACTGGAACGCTTGCAAAAGCTGGCGCCCCGAGGCCTGTATAGCTGGGCGTATGCAAGCATCGCGACGATAGAAACGCCGGATGATACAACGATTCGCATCCGTTTAGCTGAGAGAAATGAACTGTTTCTAGCCTTTCTGACTACGAACCGCGCTTCCATCGTCCCGCAAGATATTTGCGAAGCAGCGGATGGACAAATTGGTTGTTCGCCAGTCGGGACAGGACCTTTTAAGCTGGTCACGCATGAACAAGGGATTTGGATTTTAGAGGCTTTCTCCTCTTATTTTCGAGGTAGAGGGTTCCTGGATCGGGTTGAAGTGTGGACGGTTCCTATCCCGGAGAAGGAGCATGTAGGCATGTCTGACCAGCCTGAACAACTGTTTCCGTTTCAAGTTATGCATAATGTTCGTATATCCGACATGGCCGCTGAGCAATGGCAGCAAGTGCGTCAGTCTGGCATGACGACGAAATTCATAACCGTAAATGAGCTGAAAGATGAACTTCGTACCAACGCCAAACTAAGAGAAGGAATTCATCTCGCCCTAGATCGTGCAGAGCTGATTCAACGGCTTTCAGGGGATGTGATTGAAGCCGCCAGCAGCTTCCTACAACTGCACGAGCATGAACAAAAAAGCCCGCATGAGTTTGCTTCACGGGGCTTTGATGAAATCGAACGGCGATTGAAAAATGCCGGTTATAACGGGGAATCCCTAACACTGGCGACGATTCCTCAGTATGAAACAGATGCAACGATCATCCAACAAGTTTGCGCTGCAGCGGGACTTCATCTGAACATTATGCTGATTCCCGCTGAGGAATTTAAAGGAGAAGCGCGGATGAAAGCCGATTTGCTGCTGTTTGCTGTTATGCTGGACGAACATCGCGAGTTAAGGCTGATCGATCTGTACAAAAGCATGCAGCAACACGCAGCGCCTGAAGTGCAGATCATGCTGGAACATCATATCCGATTGTTGCAAACAGAGTCTGATGCCAACCGCAGAATCGCACTGCTTTCGCATCTCGAATCGCAGTTGAAACAGCGGCACAGCTTGCTTTTCTTATATCGGAAACATTTGAAAACCGCCTTCCACCCGTCGATTCGCGGCATTTCGCTCGATTCTCTGGGGTGGGTGCGATTTCGTGACATTTGGTTTACCTAGCTGTACAGTATCCAACAACTAGTCCTCTTTCAAGTGGACGCCATCCGGCAGTATACGGATAACATGATCCCGTAAGCTCGTGTTATGGCGCAGCTCGTCACTGAAAATCGCTACAATGCCGCGATCTTCGCGGGAGCGAATCAACCGTCCCATCCCTTGACGCAACCTCAGCAGCATGTAGGGAATATCCACCTCTTCATAGGGAGAAGTTGAGGCTTGCCGCTTAGCCATAAACACAGGATCTTGCGGTGGAAAAGGCAAGGCCCACACAATCACGTTCGAAAGCGATGGGCCAGGCACATCAAGTCCCTCCCACAAGCTGACTGCGCCTAACACGCTATGCTCGTCTTCTTGGAAGGAAGCAATGAGATGACTAATCTCCTGATCGCCTTCGAACAAGAAACGCAGCCCCTCACACGCGCGGTTGGTCGCCATTTGGCGTTTGAACCGCTGCAGCTCCTCTTGCGTCGGGAACAGTATCAGTGCACGTCCTTCCGTTCGCTGCAGCAAGGCAGCCGCTGCCTCCAGCTTCTCCTCAAAGGTGCCTCCTGCAGTCCATTTCGGCGCAATGACTTCCATTCGATCCTCATATTCATAAGGAGAATTCACCGAAAATGACAAATAAGAATCGAGACCCAAGCTGCTGGCCACATATTCAAAAGAGCCTTCCACGGACAGCGTCGCCGACGAAAACACGATTGGCATTTTCGTATCAAACACGCGTTCGCGAAGTACTTCCTTCACCGTTCTTGGCATAATGACCAGGCTGAGCCCTGTTATGTTCTCCGTCGCCCAACAGATGAAAGCTCCATCCTGCTGGAAGAGACCGAGCGCTTTCTGCATCATCTCCAGATGCTCTTCCACAATGCGCAGTTGATAGTCATTCAAAGTAAAGAGCTCACTTTCAAATACGAGCTCCTCTTCAATCGCCGTAAGAATATCGCAGAACCGATGAATTTCCTTAAGCAGTTGACTGCTCATCGTGATCTGTTTCCGATCGGAACCGGCAATTGGCTTCGTGCAGCTTTCCAGCAGGTCGAACATCAATTGACTTTGATCGATGGCTTCATCAATCAGCACAGCTAATGTTTCGCGCACTTCGCCCTTTAGCAGCCGAACGACTAATTCTTCAAAGACGACATGTTTCAGCTTATACGTTAACGCCTTCTGTGCAGCCGACTCCAACAAATGGCCTTCATCAAAAACAACGGTGCAATGCTCAGGCAGCAGCGGCAGCTGCCCTTCCCGTTTTCTTCCCTCATAGGTCCATACATGCTCCATATAGAAATCATGGGAACAAATGATGAGATCCGCGGATTTACGATACGCTTCTCGTGAAAGCGTCTGCCCGCAGCGGTGTCTTTTATCGCAAACAAAACAGTCTTGAAAAGCGTCCCAGCCGATGCGATGCCACTGCTCGTCATTCAAGTTGGGATAGTTTTTGCGATCCCCATAAGCATGGAAAGTTTGCAACGCTTCGCGCGAACGAACGAAATCCGGCAAGCTCTCGTAGAGATCCCCGTAACGACCGCTATCATCATGGCCTAGTCGGGCTTCATCCAGCTTCATCAGACAAACATATTGATCTGGCGATTTCGCTAGTCTCGCATCAATCGCGAGATTCAAATGCTTGGAGAGTTTCTCTATATCTCCACCTGGCTTGACCAACTGTTCAATGAGCGATTCATCCGCACAGGCGATAATGGCAGGCTTATTCATAAAACGAGCGTAGCAAATGGCATAAAGCAAATATACGAGGGTTTTCCCCGTACCCACACCAGCTTCCGCGAAAATCGTCTGTTTCTCAGCAAACGCACGTTCCAGTTGAAACGCCATATAAATTTGTTCGTCGCGAACTTCAAAGCCCGCATCGGGCAATATGTCATAAAAAATATCAGCAATCCAGTCCGAAACCTGCTGAATATAAGGCTTTCCGCGATCATATGCAAATGGGTACCGTGCCAAAGGATGACGCCTCCAAAAATAGTTAATATCGAGGAAAAGATTATTATCCCATATCTCGGTTCAAAAGCAAAGCAAATCTGCACAATTCAAGCATAAAAATAAAGCGAAAAAAAAGCTTATCCGAGCCGATACCGACAGCCAGGATTAAGCTTCGTCATTTACATGCTAAATCGTTCGCGATAACCGCATTTGCGGCACAATTCCTCCACCACTTCACGTTTGGAGAAACCTTCGAACAATCGGTTCGCTCGCTCACCCTCGATAATATCTGAGAAATGCGCCTCGTTAATATTTCCGAGATTGATAACCCCCTCCCCATCCAAACAGCAAGGAATGACCGTGCCATCCACCAGAATCCCCGCTTGGTTGCGCAGCGCATGGCAGAAACCTGGCCCTGGAATTTCTTCGGCCTTCAAATCCGGCCACTGGAATTCGTGGTCTTGATTGAGATATACCCGATCAGCCAGCTTCACGCCGGTTCCGCGAACAAATTTTTCATCAATTTTATAATCGAGTTCAAACTCTCGTTCCAGCATTTCCAACACTTCGCGATTCCGTTGTCTCTCTTGATTGGTCTGATTATCGGTATCCAAATTCCATAGCCGAAACGAGATAATCACATTGGAAGTGGAGACGATTTCTTTGGCAAATCGTAAAACGCTCATGACATAGCCTTCTTTATCTTCCGAACCGACATGGCCGTCAAAGCTGTGCAGGGAGAAATTCATTTGCCGAAGCGCCGGTTTACCCAGCAGTTTATGCCGGTTTTTAGTAATGAGCGTGCCGTTAGAGGTAATATTGACCTTAAAGCCTTTCTCGTGGCTAATATCAAGCAGCTCATCAATTTTGGGATGAAGGAGCGGCTCCCCTTTAACATGCAAATAAATGTGATCGGTATGCGGTTTGATTTGATCCAAAATATTCGTGAAGGTATCTATTTCTATGAAACCTTTCGCACGCTGTGTCTGAGGACAGAAGGTGCAGGCCAGATTGCAAATACTCGTAATTTCGATATAAAATTTTTTGAACTTTTTCATTTCATGGACTCCGTTTCTTTCTAGCTGCGTCTCGCAATACTAGCTATTATAACAGAGTTAGACGATCCATTGCACAATGATGCCGATAAAATGTGCAGCCGGAATCAGAACTGCCTGTGCAAGCAGCGTGCCCAAGAAGCGCGATGTCATGAGCAGCGCATAAATTTTACCGAGCTGAAGGCGATGTTCTTCGTTATGCAGCGCTTTGTCGGTAATAAGACCCAACTGCGGATCGATGAAGATGGTGAGCAAAATAGTCGCAATTCCGTTAATGATACCGGATGCTTGAGAAGCTGTTGTACTGAATTGGGGCAATAAATGCGCCGCATACAAGGAAGACAGCACCCCAACGGAGTAGAAGGCTGTAACAACAATATTTAGGAGGAGAAAGCGCTTCGGTATGCCCAAATAACGGAAATGACTGAGCTTGACCGTCGGTTTTTTCAAATAATGTTTCGTGTTTTTGATCTGGTCGATCGTTACGCTCGTAATAAGCTTAGGAATGGATCCAGCCACTTCCAGTTTAGCTATGACTCTTGCGCTGATGCTAACAAAAGAAGGGAATAAAGCAATTGCAACGAGCGTTCCGATCGAAGACGCAAATAAAATAATGCGCAGATACCGCTCCAGATCAAAGGAGGAATCCAGCTTCGCGTAATCCACGAACTTGGCGGTTAGCGGCGCTTGTACCAAGTTGGCGGTTCTTGAAACGAGTACGATGATGCCGGTTAATGAAAGAGCGACCGCGATTTTGTTCAGCTGAACGCCAGCGAACCTTACGGAATAGGACAACGTTTCCGCCGTATGGATAATCATCGTGAGGATGAATACGATAATTAAACTATTTGTCATCGTTAGACTCATTAGCAATCAGATTGCTTATCGCTGTAATAGCTTCTTCCCATCGCAGCTTCATCGCAGCTCTTTGCCGCTCATCATCCAGCTTCTCTTGATGGAAACTGATTGTTGTTTTCCCCGACTTCGCGGGAATTAATCGAATTTGCAGCGTTGACGGATTCGGCCAATTCTGAGGTTGCCACGTCATCCGGAGTTGCTCCAAAGGCTTTACGACGCGTATTTCTCCGCTTGTTCCCTCGTCTGTCCGATACGAATAGCCTGCCGTGAAGTTCATCTCTTCCAGCACGCCTAGCCAAAGTCTCCTCCCTTGCGACGATGTCAGCACATGCCACACTTGTTCCTGAGATAGAGGCAGCGACCTTCGGACACCGATTTGATAACCAACCGAAGCGGTTAAACCAACTGGATTAGTACCTGGCATTTGCATTCCTCCTAAAAGTTATCTGTTATCTAAAATGATTGTTCTTATTATCAGCGATCATTTTCGATTCATTGCTCCTTCATTCCATTACCATCGCCATACCAGAGCTCTTGAAACGTATGGCTGTTCTTCAGTAACTCAGCGGATGTGCCTTCTGCTTCAATGCGCCCATCCTTCATCACGATAATGTGATCCGCCCTCGCGAGTGCTGTTCTGCGGTGCGAAACGACCAAGCATGTGGCTTCGCTCCTGCGCTGAAACATACGCTCCCACAGCTTTTGCTCCGTCTCGACGTCGAGCGCGCTCGACAAATCGTCGAACACGTACAGCTCGGCGTCGCGCACGAGCATGCGGGCCGCCGCCGTCCGCTGCGCTTGGCCGCCGGACAGCTTAACCCCGCGCGGCCCGATAACCGTATCGAGGCCCTCGGGCAGCTGCGTGACGTCATATTCCATCACCGCCGCGTAGAGTGCTTGCTGCAAGCTGTCGCCAGGCTCCGCCTGCCCGAGCAAAATATTGTTGCGCAGCGTATCGCTGTAGAGTCGCGGCACCTGCGCCGTGTAGGCGCTCCGAGGCGGCGTAAAAAAGCTGCCCGCGTCATCGACAGACTTGCCATTCCACGCAATCGTCCCCTCGTCCTTGGGCAGCAGCCCAAGCAGGGCGCGGACCAGTGTCGTTTTGCCGGAACCGATGGTGCCGGTAATAACCGTGAACGAGCCCCGCGTCAAGCTAAACTGCACATCGGTTATGCCCCTTCCCGTGTCCGGGTACGAATAGGACAAGCCATGTACATCCAGGCGCTGAAAGGCGCCAGATCGCTCATTCTTAAGCTGAGGATTGCCGTTGATCGGCGGCAGCTCGCTGTTTTTGTTCAAATACAGCGATTTGGACGCAGTTAAAACTGTAGGGGAAGCCCCCTGAAGCAGGAAGGTCAAGCGATCCAAAGCCACGCTCATTTGCTTGAAAAACGTAATAAATTTGCCGACATTCGTTATGATTTGCGTGACAAAGGTCAAATAATAAACGAACAATGCGAAATCGCCGACAGTAAAAGCTCCTGCGCGAATTTTTTGCCCGGCCAGAAGCAAGATAAGTCCTGTCCCGAGGTTGACAGAATTCGAGAAAATCGAATCGAGCAGCTCACTCATGAGCCGATCTTTCAGATTAGCTTTTCTACGGGTTTCGCCTAATTGGCGGAATCGGTCAATGACGCGCTTCTCCGCGCCTGCGACTTGAATCGCTTGCACATTGCCGAACATTTCGCTAATTTCGCCCGTCACTTTGGCCGTTGATTCACGGCTTGCTGCGCGGTACTTCTGCAGTCTTGCCGTAGCCAGCTGCGCAGCTGCAATAACAAGAATAAGGGGCAAGAATACAAATAAAGTCATTTGCGCGTCAATGCGAATCAAAATGAAACTGGAAACAATGGAGAAGCAGATCATGCCAAATACATCTACCGACCAGCTCGCCGCTTCTTCCGATTGATCAACATCGTCGCGGAAATGGCTGATCGCCTCCCCTGGAGAAACTGGGATCGCTCGGGCTCCAGGCTGTTTCAGCACATGCTCCAGCATGTTCCGCCTAAGCAGCATACTCATACGGAAGCGGAAATTGACATCGGTGATAAAACCGAAAAGAATGAGCATCATTCGTCCCAGAGCTGCAGCCATCAGCAGTGCAACAATGCCCCATACCCCATAACCCAGCTTGGAATTCCCAGTAAGCGAGTCGAAAAACTCTTTGGTAACCAAACCTGGCGCAATCGGCGCTAAGTAAATAGCCGTCCAGGCAAATGCATTAAGGAAATAGCGTACGGGTCTGTGCATGATGAGCCGCCACAAATAATGACGCGTATTCATACCAGCACCTCCTCAAGCCCTGTCGCCAACAGTTGGCTGAACCTTGATGACGGATCTGCGGCCAACTGCTCTCTTTTACCTGATTCGAGAACGCGGCCGTTGTCAAGAATCAGGATGTGATCTGCCCTTTGTACCGTCGCAAGCCGATGCGCGATCAAGATACAGGATCGCTCCATTAACAGCTTGGAGACGGCTTTTTCCATACGCTGCTCGGTAAGTGGATCCAGTCTGGACGAAGCTTCGTCCATGATAACGAGTCCCGGATCCGTTAGAAACACTCTGGCGAATGCCAGCAGCTGCGCCTCGCCTGCGGACAAACTGCCGCCGCCTGAGGCCAGAATCGTATCCAACCCGTCAGGCAAAGATTCCTGCCACGCTTGTAATCCAAGTTCATTAAGCACTTCAAAAATCCGCTCATCTGCAATCTCATCATCATAGAAAGTCAGGTTATCACGAACCGTTCCCTGCATGATTTCGATATTTTGCGTCACCAAAGCGACGCGCTTGCGTAAATCCGCTAACTTGCATGTGCGGATGTCCGTATCTCCCATAACAATCATGCCCTTTTGCGGATCGTAGAAGCGAAGCAGCAGTCGCGCCATCGTCGATTTTCCGCTCCCCGTGCGTCCCAGCAGGCCTAGCACTTCTCCAGGCTTCAGGTCAAGATTTAAGTTCTCTAATGTCGGTTGATCCCCATCATAACTAAAGGACACATCGCTAAATTGAACGCTAAGCGGTCCAGCCGGAAGCGAACCTCCCTTGCCATCAACGATCGTTGAACGAATGGCGAACAACTCGCGAATCCGCAAAATGCTTGCATCCGCTTTTTGCAAGTCTTCCATTTGCGTACGAATTTTCTCGATTGGCTTCGCTAATAGCTCCGTGTAGAAAAAGATCAGGTACACCGTGCCAAGCGATATTTGATGCGTGTGCCACAGATAAGCACTGATTACGAAAGCCATTGCGTTGCCGAGAGCAAATGCGAATATTGACGTATTCCACATTGCGCAGAAACCAAGAAAAGCCTTGATGCGAAGCGGAAGCATGCGCCTATGTATGGCATAAAACCGATTCATCACGAAGCCAACCGCGCCATTCGCGCGAATATCTTCAGTCCCTTCCAAATGCTCGCCGATAAAGCCATAAAATTCAGCATTTGCTTGCCGCCATCCGGACCAAACCGGAACCGCATATTTACGTATCCACTGAATGATGTAGAAAGTGAAGAGCACAAAAATGGCCATCCCTGCGCCAATCAGCCAGCTCTCCCGGAATAATAACACGATAATCCCAATCATAAGCAGTACATTACCGACAAGATGGATAAGCATACTCGAAAAGAAATTCGCTAACGCGTTCACATCCCCGTCCACCCGCTCAATGAGCGAGCCCGACGTATGCGATTTATGAAATGACATGTCAAGTGACAAACAGTGTGCCGCTAAATCGCCGCGCAGCGTATTGGTTGTTTTCCATCCAAGATTTTCGCTGAAATAGGTCGCGATTACAGTTACGAGCTGTTGAATCAGGGAGAAGCCGATAAACAATCCGGCAGCCATAATAAGCGGTTTCAACGCACCTTGAGACTGGGCAGTATCAATAAAATATCGAATAATTTGCGGGTTAATCAGCTGCATCCCAATGGAGCCGAAAAGAAGTAAGGCTAAACCGATGAGGGTACCCCGCTGCGGCAATAAGTATTTTTGAAAAAAATCATTGTACTTGCCGAAGGAGCTGTGTGCTTTGTTTCCATGCATGTGAACATCCCTTCCATTATAATTAATGCCATTAATATATTATGCCATTAATTAGTTCGATACCCCCAATAAATACAACTTTCATGCTGTTTCTTCCCTCCTTTTTCCAACCTGTACCTCCAATCATACTAAATTGGACGGTCTCCGACAATGAACGAATAGACAGAAAAGAAGTGCGCCACTTAGACGCACTTCTACTCTCTCCTGCAATTTGCAGGAAGTTATTCCTATTGGGTGGTAACTCGCAACAAACGTGTTATTACGAATGAAAGTCCAGCCCCGAACGAACTTCTTTGACATAGCCAGCTCGAATAACAAAATCACCGAAGTGTTCGTTCTCGAGTCGTTCTTTCGCGTACTGCGTAATAATCGGTTTCAGCGACTCCAGAATCTCCGCTTCGCCGATATTTTCCTTGTACAGCTTGTTCAGCCGGTCTCCGGAGTGGCCGCCGCCCAGATACATGTTGTATTTGCCAGGCGCTTTACCAATAAATGCAAGTTCCGCAAGCATGGGACGGGCGCATCCATTCGGACAACCTGTCATACGAATGATGATTTCTTTGTCGCCCAATCCGGATTCTTCTAACATAGGCTCGATTTTATCCATTAAATCGGGAAGGTAGCGCTCGGCCTCAGCCATCGCCATACCGCAAGTCGGGAGAGACACACAGGCCATGGAGCTTCTGCGCAGTGCCGAGTAATGCAGCCCATCCGTAAGGCCATACTCTTTGATCATCTCTTCGATCTTTTTCTTCTTCTGCGTGCTCACATTTCCGATAACCAGATTCTGGTTCGCTGTGAGTCGGAAGTCTCCTGTATGGACTTTGGCAATTTCACGAAGTCCGGTCATCAACAGGTAGTTTTCCTCGTCTTTCACACGCCCGTTTTGTATGAACAGGTTGAAATGCCATTTCCCGTTACTTCCCTTCACCCAGCCATAGCGATCTCCATTATGATCAAAATGGTATGGACGCGCTGCTTCAAGTTTCCAACCTAAACGAGCAGTTAGTTCGCCAACGAACCACTCAACGCCGCGGTCATCAATCGTATATTTGAAACGCGCATGCTTCCTAACAGAGCGATCGCCATAATCCCGTTGAATCGTGACTGTCTTCTCAGCCAAATCAATCATCTGATCCGGTGTAATGAATCCGATTACTTGGGCTACCTGAGGGTAAGTGAGCGTATCGCCATGAGTCATCCCCATGCCGCCGCCTACGGAAACGTTAAAGCCCTTGAGGCGACCGTCTTCCACAATCGCAATGAATCCAAGGTCTTGTGAGAAAACGTCCACATCATTGGAAGGAGGTACCGCGATACCGATTTTGAACTTTCTCGGCAAATACACCTTGCCATAGATCGGCTCTTGCTCAACACCATCCTGGCTGTCCACAACCTTTTCGCCGTCAAGCCAGATCTCATGATAGGCTTTGGTCTGTGGATCCAAATGGTTACTCACGCGGCATGCCCATTCGTATACTTCAGCATGAACATCCGACTGGTAAGGATTTGGATTGCACATGACATTACGGTTTACGTCGCCGCAAGCAGCAAGCGTACTTAACAACGATGCATTCACTTCTTGAATCGTCTTTTTCATATTCCACTTCAAAACACCGTGAAGCTGGAACGATTGACGAGTCGTCAGACGGATCGTTCCGTTCGCATATTTCTGTGCGACACGGTCCATCATCAGCCATTGGTCGGGCGTAACGATTCCGCCAGCAGCACGCACGCGCAGCATGAACTGATACGCAGGCTCCAACTTCTGTTTTTGCCGCTCGTTGCGCAGATCTCGGTCATCCTGCATATAGCTTCCGTGAAACTTCATCAAACGGTTATCATCCTCGGGGATGGAACCTGTGATTCGATCTAGCAGCGTCTCTGCGAGACTTCCGCGCAAGTAATTCGTTCTCATTTTTATGTGCTCTACATCGCTATGCGGCGCACTGTTCTTCGAAAGTAAATTATTTTCTGACATGTTGGTCTTTCTCCTCTCGCGATCCTTGGGATTTCCTCTTAGTAAACATCCCGCTGATAACGTTTTTGCTGTTGCATCCGGGCCAAATATTCCGCAGCTTCCTCCGCGGAGAAGCCGCCTTCTTGTTCAATGATCGTTGCTAGGGTCGCATGAACATCGTGCGCCATTTTCTTTTCGTCGCCGCAGACGTAGACGCTCGCCCCTTCTTGCAGCCATTTATAGAGCTCAGCGCTCTTTTCAAGCATCCGATGCTGTACATACACTTTCTGGTCGGAATCACGGGAGAAAGCAACATCCATGCGTGTCAGCACGCCGGATTTCAGCCATTTCTGCCATTCAACTTGATAAAGGAAATCTGTAGAGAAATGCTGATCGCCGTAGAAGAGCCATGTTTTACCTTCAGCCCCAAGCTCTTCACGTTCGCCCAGGAAAGCTCTGAATGGAGCGACGCCTGTGCCAGGTCCAATCATGATGATTGGCGTTTCTGAGTTTTCAGGCAGCTTAAAATTCGGGTTGTTTTGAATATATACCGGCAACGTATCGCCGGACTTGATACGTTCTGCAAGTTGAACGGAACATACGCCGTAACGTTCTCTTCCCTGCTTCTCGTAGCGCACCGAGCGGACAGTAACGTGAACTTCATCCGGGTAAGCTTTGGAACTGCTAGCAATGGAGTAGAGACGAGCAGGTAACTTCCGAAGGATCGATACGAACTCGCCCGCGGGCACGCCCTTCAAGGTGTAATCCTGTACCAAATCCAGCAAATCGCGTCCACTGATATATGTTTTAAGATCTTGCTCGTGTCCTGCAGCTAACAGTTCTTGCAGCTGATTGTTGGTAGTAAGTTTTGCAACTTGCTCCAGCAGCGGCTTTGTAAGAACGGTAATTTCGTAGTTACGAAGCAGCGCTTCACGCAGGGAACGTTTTTCACCATTCTTATTTATCGTAACGAGCTCATCGGCATTCCAGCCCATAGCTTCGATCAATTCATCGACTAGACGAGGGTGATTTTCCGGATAAATCCCGATGCAATCCCCTGGTTCATATTGAAGATTCGATCCCTCCAAAGAGATCTCGACATGTCGGGTTTCGCGGTCCGAGCCGCGGCCGTTCAAATTCAAATTCTCCAGCACTTCCGCCTGGAAAGGATTCGTCCGCGAAAACTCGGATTCGCCACCGATCTCGACAGCCGTTCCGCTTACGGACGGCGTGCCTGCTGCCGCAGATGCCGTGCTTAAGGAGCTAACGACTTGATTCATCCATTCCGCTGCAGGCTCATCGAAATCGACGTCGCAATCCACACGCGGGCTAAGACGTTTGCCGCCAAGTTCCTCGAGGCGCTTATCGAAATCTTTTCCTGTTTGACAGAAAAGCTCATAAGAAGTATCCCCAAGAGAAAGCACGGAAAACCGCAGATCCTCCAATTGAGGCGCTCTTTTGCTATGAAGGAACTCGTGGAACGTAATCGCGTTATCCGGCGGTTCGCCTTCTCCGTGCGTGCTCGCGAGAATCAGCAAGTTTTGGACCTTTTTTAATGCATTCGGCTTGAAATCAGCCATGGAGGAAAGCGTTACTTGAAAGCCTTGCTCTTCCAGCTTCTTCGTTACCTTTTTTGCTAAGCCTTGCGCTTTGCCGGTTTGTGATCCGAAGAGCACGGTCACTTCTTTCGAGATTACCGGTGCAGTCGTTGCCAAAGTCGCAGTAGGCGCCGCGCCGGCTGGAGCCGCTGTACTTGATCCTTGGGTAGCCGCAAGATACCCGTTCAGCCAAATCCGTTGTGTTGCCGTTAGTGTAGGAATCAGTCGATTAAGCAAATCTACTTGTTCCTGATTAAAAGGGCTGTTCATTACTTGAAGTTCCAAAACATATCCACCTCTCATGCTTGCAAAAAATAGGAATTCCTAATTTACAAAATTCTTTATATTTCACTCTCCTGAACCTATCATAGCACGTCAATCTGGTCAATTAGAATGATTTTATATGATTAATCAGGAATACTGATAAAACGTAAAATTTAGCGAATTATCGCATCGGGAGCAGGTTTCATCGGGCGTGAGATCTTAACTGCACGCAGAAAGAGAAAGAGGCAATCCCTCCAGTCTTGTTAGACTTTCCGGGATAGCCTCTTCCTCATTCCTTTATTCGCTTTTAAAAATAGCGCGATGTCATCATCTTCTTCTTCGTATAAAATTCAACGCCATCCTTACCGTTCGCGTGAAGATCGCCGTAAAAAGAATCTTTCCAACCAGAGAATGGGAAGAATGCCATTGGCGCCGGCACCCCGACATTAACCCCAAGCATACCGGCTTCAACTTCCTCGCGGAATTGACGTACAGCTTTTGCATTTTCCGTGTAAATAACGGCTGAGTTGCCGAAGCGGGATCGATTGACAAGCGTCAATGCCTCGTCTAGATCGGCAGCACGCAACACGGACAACACAGGACCAAAGATCTCTTCATGCGCAATCGACATTTCCGGTTTCACCTGATCAAAGACAGTCGCTCCAAGGAAAAAACCATCCTGTGAACAAGCCTTCGCTGTCCTTCCATCAACCACAAGCTGAGCGCCTTCTTCGACACCTTTCTCAATAAATGATTCGATGCGCGCCCGTTGTTCTTTGCGAATGACAGGCGTAAGGGTCACATCGTCGTCCAGCCCTGAGCCAATCACCATATGTTCAGCCGCATCACGCAGCTTGTGCATGAAAACATCGCCATCGCCAACGACGACCACTGCCGAACAAGCCATACACCTTTCTCCTGCACTGCCGAAGGAAGACATAATAATGTTCTCGACCGTTTTCTCCGCATGGGCGTCTGGCATAACAATGTGATAATTTTTGGCGCCTGCAAGCGCCTGCACACGTTTGCCAGCAGAAGAAGCCTGCTCATAGACATATTTCGCAATCGGTTGGGAACCTACGAAAGAGATCGCCTTAACAGCAGGAATCGTTGTCAGCGCATTAACGACATCATGGCCGCCATGAACCAAATTCAGCACGCCATCCGGCAACCCCGCTTCATGGAATAAAGAGACAAGCTTCATGGCTGTAAGCGGTGTGCGTTCCGACGGTTTCAACACAAACGTGTTGCCGCAGGCAATTGCGAGCGGAAACATCCAGCAAGGCACCATCATCGGGAAATTAAAAGGGGTTATCCCCCCAACTACGCCTATTGGCACACGGAACAGCTCCGAATCGATATCTGTTGCAATATTGGCAAGCGTCGACCCCATCAGATGCGAGGGAGCGCCTGCAGCAAATTCCACGCATTCAATGCCGCGCAGCACCTCGCCTAACGATTCCTTGTAGCTCTTGCCATTTTCCTGAGTGATCAGCTTTGCAAGCTCCTGCTCATGATCTTGCAGCAGCTGCCAATAACGGAAGAGAATCCTGGCTCGTTTAGGAACCGGTGTGCGGCTCCATGACGCAAAAGCCGCTTGCGCCGCGTTTACAGCGGCCTCTACTTCATCTGCGGAAGAAAGCGGCACTCTAGCGATGATTTCCCCTGTAGCGGGGTTGAATACGCTCTCTTCATTATCGCTTGTCGAATCTACCCACACGCCTTGAATGAGATTTTGCAACTTGACTGTTCCCCGAAGGGAAGCGGCATCTAAACTCATCTACGTTCATCTCCTCAGCGCAAGAAATTTTTACACAAAATGAATTGGACACATTGTATAATAGATAAAATTAGTTTTACTTAAAATTTTGTTAACTTTCCTGACATAACAAAGGCGGTGCAGCTCGATAGTGCAAACGTTATTACAGCTAACAGTAAAAGATATTTTGCAGCGTCCTCTGTTCCAGAAGGCCGAAGCCATCGCAAGCCGCGAAGCTTTAGCGCGTACCGTTAGATGGGTGCATATTATGGAGGTTACGCAAGTTGGCCATCTCCTCAATGGCAACGAGCTTATTCTCTCCACGGGCATCGGTTGGCACGATGATGAGGAAACCAGTGTTTCCTTCCTTCAGCAGCTTATCGATTGTGGCGCCTCCGGACTGTGCATCGAGCTGGGACCCTATACGAGAAAGCATCTGGATCAACTGAAAGCAGTTGCCCTCCGCGAGCATTTCCCACTCATTTTCTTCCACGAAGAGGTCCGTTATATCGACATTACCCAGGATCTTCATTCCTATTTTATTCATCAGCATCATAAGATGGTTTCCGAGCTCGAATCACTCTCCACTCAGTTAAACCAATTGCTGCTCTCTGGCAAAGGGCTCCTACCGCTTCTAAAACTATTACACCAAACAACGCAAGCGCAGGTCGCTTTCTTCCCGCTCGGCGCCGAAGCACAGTTCGTGCCCGCCCTTGCGAAAGCTAAAGCCGATTCTTTTTATGAACAATGGATTTACGGTAAAATATTCAATCATCCAGAGGTTAAAAGCCGGCTAGCTCATCGCCCTATCCTCGCACTCGAACATTTGTTTGCAGACCTATTATTATACGCCGAACAAGAACTCAGTGAGTTTCAAGTATTAGCCTTGGATCGGTTCGCCACGGCGATCGCCCAAGAAATGATGCGCACCAAGTATATGGAAGAAAAAAGACGGTACAAAGAGGATCGTTGGGTCATCGACTGGCTTCGAGGCAAGCATTCCCTTCAGGAAATTCGCGATTATATCACCGCTATGAAGCCCTCGGCAACATGGAGCCGGCTCATCGTATGCGTGTTCGATATGGAAGCAAATCTGGAAGATGTTAAAGATTGGGAAGCCATGCTCATTCAAAAAACCATGGTTGCGCGCGCCATTTTTGAAGGCGAAGGCTTCTACCTGCTGCCCACGATGCGGCAAAATCAAGTAGTCTTTATCTTGCTTGATCAACTCTCCACCGCGGCGAAAGAGCGAATCCTAAGAGCCGTCCACAGACTGCAAAAAACGGAATTGCAGCAAGAAATTCCTATGTTTTCAGCCTTATATGGCGTCGGCAAAGAGCTGAACGATCCTACGCAAGCCAAAGCAAGTTACGAAACCGCGCAAGAAACGATTATCATTCAGAAAGATATCGGCATGCTGCCCGTACCGTTCTACCATGACCTGCATGTGAGCAAAGTGATTATGAGCATGAAAAAAAGCGGTTTGCTGGATTCATTCATCGATGAATACATTGGTCCTGTCATCAAGTATGACAAAGAAAAAAATGCTCATCTGTTGAAAACGTTGAAAGTATATTTGGCTCTCAGCAGTTCCAAGCAAGAAACAGCCAAAGAGCTCTTCGTTGTCAGGCAGACGCTTTATCACCGGCTGGATAAAATAACTGCCCTGTTGGGCGAAGATTTCGCACAGCCACAAAAGCGTATCGCTATCGAACTCGCCTTACATAGTTACGAATACGTGCATGGCACTATTCATTAAGCGAGCGTATGATCCTGATCTTGCTGAATCAGTATCGACACGAAATATTTGCGGGCGTTAGCCGTTTCCAAATGCAAGCTAGCTGTTTCACCGCCAGGATGCTCGAGATCGAGCCAAGATCCGCTCAGGTCTTCTCTTACTCGGATAATCCTGAATTTTTGAGACACGTAGCCGTCCAGCTTTAACTTTTCACGCATGAATTGTTCATACTCAGACATGGAGCGCGCCTCCATTCCTATGGTTAGTTGAGTTATAAGTATCCCGCTTCAGGAATTGGCCAGCGCCAGGCGTGCCGACAAATCGCTTGTTTGAAATGACATACTCGCCTCTCGATAGCACAGTAACAGGTTCTCCGGTAATCGTGACGCCTTCAAAAGGGTTATAATCCACGTTCATATGGTGTGTCTTCGCCGACAAGGTTCTCTCGGCATTCGGGTCGAAAATAACGATATCGGCATCACAGCCAACCGCAATCGTGCCTTTCCGTGGGAACAGCCCGAACAGCTTGGCACTTCTTGTAGAAACGATATCAACAAATTGATTGATCGTGATCCTGCCTTTCCTCACGCCTTCCGAATACAGGATCGAGAACCGATCCTCGATCATCGGACCTCCATTTGGAATCAGGCTGAAATCGCCAAGACCCAGCTCCTTTTGACCTTTGAAATTAAAGGAGCAGTGATCAGAGCCAAGCGTCTGCAGCTGCCCGCTCCTCAAAGCGTTCCACAATACTTCCTGATGATGGCGCTCGCGCAGCGGAGGCGACCAAACATATTTTGCCCCTTCGAAATCCGGCTTTTCCAAGTACGTTTGGTCCAACAGCAAATACTGCGGACAGGTTTCGCCCCAGACATCGACACCTTTATTGCGTGCCTCCGCAATTTGCTGGACAGCCTCTTCGCAGGTGACATGGACCACATAGAGCCGAGCGCCTGCCAAAGCAGTTAATTTAGTGGCCCGGCCCGTCGCTTCGCCCTCAAGCACAGAAGGACGTGTCAGCGCATGATAAATGGGCTCCGTGCGACCCTCTGCCAGCGCCTTTTTAATCAAATAATCAATGACATCTCCATTCTCCGCATGAACCATCACCAAGGCGCCATGGAGCTTGGCTTCGAGCAAAGTGCGATACAAGGTGCCGTCATCGGCTTGAAACACGTTTTTGTAGGCCATGAAAACCTTAAGGGATGTGATCCCTTCTTCCAAAATCATGCTCGGCAACTCGGTTAACACATCATCATTGATTTCCCCAATCATCAGATGGAAGCCGTAGTCAATGACCGCTTTTCCGGCTGCTTTCTTATGCCACGTTTGGACGGATTGACGGAGCGGAACCCCTTTGTTGGTTAGACAAAAATCGATAACCGTCGTTGTGCCTCCGAATGCAGCCGCTTTGGTCCCAGTCTCAAAGTCGTCAGCGGTCACCGTACCGCCAAAAGGCATATCGAGATGGGTGTGCGGATCGATCCCGCCAGGGAATATATAGTGACCAGCCGCATCAATCACCTCCGCATCGCCTGCCTCCAAATTCTGTCCAATTTGCGTAATCACGCCGCCTTCAATGCGTATATCCCCCAGATACTGATCCGCTGCCGTCACGATCATTCCATGTTTGATAAGTTTGACCATCGTTTACACAGCCTCCTTCTTCGAGGTCCCTTCGGACGATATGTTTGCAATCGCTGCCTGCCTCTCGTTCCAAGTCATCGGCGGTTCTGCCGATGGAACCTCAATCATGGAAATCGCACCGTCAACCGGACAAACGATGGAACACAGATTACATCCAACACAGTCTTCCTCCCGGACTTGCAAGTAAGAGGCGCCGCCCTCTCCCGTGAGCATATCAATGCATTGATGAGACGTGTCCTCGCAGGCAATATGACATTTGTTGCAATTAATGCAGGTCTCGGTATCGATACGCGCCACAACCGCATAGTTCAGATCCAAGTTCCCCCAATCGGAATAGCGGGTTACAGATTTCCCTATAAGTTCGTTGACGCTGGCCAAACCCTTATCCTCTAAATAGTTGTTCAGGCCATCGATCATATCCTCGACAATACGGAAGCCGTGATGCATCGCGGCTGTACACACCTGCACGCCCGTAGCACCCATGAGCATAAACTCCACAGCATCACGCCAATTCGATATCCCGCCGATTCCGGAGATCGGCACGCCAACCTTGGCATTGCGTGCGCATTCCGCCACCATATTCAACGCAATCGGCTTCACCGCAGGTCCGCAATACCCGCCATGCGCACCTTTTCCGCCAACGTGCGGGATCGTATTCCACGAATCGAGATCAACGCCGGCGAGCGAATTGATGGTATTGATCAAAGAGATCGCATCCGCTCCGCCACGAACCGCAGCAATCGCCGTACTCGTGATGTCCGTGATATTCGGCGTCAACTTGACGATGACTGGCGTCGTCGCTGCCTCCTTCACCCACATCGTTTGAGCTTCTACCAGATCCGGCTGCTGCCCGGAAGCCGCTCCCATCCCGCGTTCCGCCATCCCATGCGGGCAGCCGAAGTTCAGCTCCAAGCCATCCACGCCGATGGCCTCCACCTTTTTCACGATTTCGTGCCATTTCTCCCGTTTGGGCTCAACCATCAAGGAAGCGACGACGGCATGATTCGGAAAACGCTTCTTTGTTTCAGCAATCTCTCGCAAATTAACTTCAAGCGGACGATCCGTAATGAGCTCGATATTATTAAAACCGGCGACCCGCTGCCCATTGAAATGTACAGCTGCAAAACGGGATGAAGTATTAATAATAGGATCGCCCAGCGTTTTCCAAACGGCGCCCCCCCAGCCTGCTTCAAATGCCCGCTGCACCTGATAGCCTGTGTTGGTCGGTGGCGCAGATGCTAACCAGAAAGGGTTAGGCGACTGAATCCCTGCTAGATTGATGCTTAAATCTGCCATCTTGAATCCCTCCAGTTCAATTAAGCGGACACGGTCGTACGATCCCTTATGCACTTATTAAGCAGTTTCGGTTTGTTGTTTGACCAGCTTATTGTAAATTGCAAATGCCGCAATCTTGCCTTGCTGGGCGGCCGATACAACCATAGCCTCACCTTGACCTTCGCCGAAAGTCACGTCGCCAGCGGCAAACACCTTCGGATTCGACGTGGCTCCGGTAACCGAATCAACGGCGACCGTTCCACGCGTATGCGCCAGACCCAATTGTTCGACGATGGCAATGTAGCGCGTTTGCCCAATGGCTTTGACGACTGCATCCACCTCAAATACGAACTCAGAACCTTCAACAGGCACCGGACGCTTTCTGCCCGCTTCTGCCTCTTCCAGCTTCATCTGTATGCACTCAAGCGCGATGACTTCGCCCCTTTCATTGCCGATGATCCGTTTCGGAGCGGTTAACCATTTGAATGCCACACCGTCCTGCTTGGCAAAATCGAATTCAAAATCATAAGCAGTCATCTCCGCTTGTGTGCGCCGATACAAGATTTGCACCTCTTCCGCTCCCAAACGTACCGAACACGTTGCGGCATCAATCGCTGTGTTGCCCGCTCCGATAACCGCCACACGCTTTCCAACCAGACTTGTATCCAGCGCTATTTTCGTCGATTCTACAAAATCAATCGCATCATGCACGCCAGTCAGCTGCTCACCTTCAACGCCCAACATAGGCACTTTAGACATCCCTATCGCCAGCACTGCAGCGTCAAAGCCATTCAAAAGCTCAGCCGCGCTAATATCGACGCCGACTTTCGTATTCATCTGGAACGAGACGCCTAACTTCCGCACCTGCTCAACTTCCCAAAGCGAAATGTCCTGCGGAAGCCGGAAGGATACAATGCCATACGTATCCAGGCCGCCCGCTTGCTCCTTCGCTTCGAATACGGTAACCGCGAAACCGAAACGCGCCAACTCTCTCGCTGCCGAGAGGCCTGCCGGACCGCCGCCGATGACTGCAACCGACTTGCCGTTGCTGGCCCCGGCTTGAAACAGGATTTGTTCGTTTTTCATGGCCCAATCCGTCGCATACCGCTGCAAATCGCCGATCAAAATCGGCTTGGACGATTGATTAAGTACACAAGCGCCTTCGCACAGTTCCTCTGTCGGACATACCCGCGAACACGTCGCGCCAACAGGGTTCGCTTCCATAATGGTGCGAGCAGAGCCTTTCAAATTGCCGGAGGCGATTTTTTTAATAAAGGAAGGAATATTAATCCCCGTGGGGCAAGCGCGAATACACGGCGCATCGTAACAGAACAGACAGCGGTTCGATTCATCGATCGCTTCTTTGGGTTTCATCCCGGATTTGACCTCGGCAAAATTACGTTTTAAATCCGTCAAAGAAATAAAGGTTGTGCTCATCTTCGCTGCGCCTCCCCGCTATGAATGAATGTTCAACTGCCGCTACAGACTAATGATCCGGTCATAGGTCTCCGGTCTGCGATCCCGATAAAACTGCCAAACATTGCGTACATCGCGGATCAATTCTTTATCCATCTCACCGATAATAACTTCATCTTGATCCCGGCTGCCGATGGCGACAATGGAACCTCGGGGATCAACCAAATAAGATTGGCCGTAAAACTCGCCCATATGCCAAGGCTCTTCCATGCCTACGCGGTTAATGGCAGCTACATAATACCCGTTCGCAACGGCATGTGCTGGCTGCTCCAGCTTCCATAAATACTCCGAGGTGCCAGCGACGGTAGCTGACGGGTTGAACACAATCTCAGCGCCATTCAACCCGAGCGCCCGAGCGCCTTCAGGGAAATGGCGATCATAGCAAATGTAAACGCCCACTTTGGCAAAAGCCGTATCGAATACCGGGTACCCGAGGTTACCGGGCTTGAAATAATACTTCTCCCAAAATCCGCACGAACCGCCGCCTGCGGCGACATGAGGGATATGATGCTTGCGGTATTTGCCTAGGTATGCCCCGTCTGCGTCGATTACTGCTGCCGTATTGTAATAGGTGGCAATCCCTTCCCGTTCGTAGATGGGCAACACAATGACGACACCAAGCTCTTTGGCAAGCTCTTGAAACAGCTTCGTCGTCGAACCGTTCGGAATTTCTTCGGCGGCCTCATACCATTTGGTCGTTTGTTCGGAACAAAAGTAAGGGCCATAAAATATTTCCTGCAAAGATATCATCTGCGCGCCTTTTTGCGCCGCTTCCCTGATCAACGTGATATGCTTCTCGATCGCTTTCTTTTTGTGATGCTCCACGGGTTCATCGCCATGAACATTATTCGCCGCTTGGATTAATCCGATTTTTACTTTCATGGTTGAAGCCCTCCTTGATTTCATTTGACATGACATTCGAGGAATAGGAGTGCGCTATTTGGCATTGGAGCATCTGAACGGAAGGGATAGTGGAACAAGAGTTCGCTATTCAGTTGATTTCGTCTTCCTACAACCTGATTTCCTCCAATAACGCACCCACGTTCCGCCAAATCAGATTACAAGGCATTTTAGCCTGCACTAGCGCACTGTAGATCCTCAAATGTAGTTTCCTCAAACTGTAGTCCCCCCAAGCGAATGAACCATACTCCCTGGGCTGGAACCATATAGCTTCAAATCTGAGAATTAACTGTAACTCTCTTAGTCGGCAGCCTCACCATGTTCCATCGCAATCCGAAGCGCTGTTCGGTACAAAAGCTCCGTTCCTAGCGCAATATCCTCCGGACTGGCATACTCTTTCGGATTATGGCTGATCCCCTCCTTACATCGAACGAAGATCATTCCGTAATCGCACACATACGACATTGTAAGCGAATCGTGAAAAGGACCGCTCATCAGCTCAGGCGGCGCGAAACCAATATGCTCCGCCTCTTCGCGCATCGCTTCTTTAATCCAGTCCGCGCAATAACGGGGTTCGCTGTTCGTATCTTCCCTGATCGTGTATGAGAGCCCATGCGACTTCGTCACTACGTCGATCACGCTGAGCAGCTCCGCTTCCAAGAGGTTGCGGCGGTTTAAGTCGATATCGCGCAAATCGACGGTGAAACTCACCTTCTCCGGAATAATGTTGCGCGAATCCGGAAACACCGTCAGTGAGCCAACGGTTCCGACTGTCGGCGCGCCCGGCTCCTGCTGGACTAACTCGTTCAGCGCTACAATCACTTTGGCGCAGCCGACAAGCGCGTCATGGCGCATCGCCATCGGCACCGAGCCGGCATGTCCAGCGAAGCCCGTCATTTCCACGGTGAGCCAAAGCGGACCGGAAATGCCGCTCACGATACCAATCGGAGCATCCAGTGATTCGAGTACAGGCCCCTGCTCAATATGCAGCTCCAGAAAAGCGCCAATACGCCCCTCCTGAAAAACGTAGCGCTCAAAGCTAGCGGGATCGCAGCCGAACTGAATAAGCGCTTCTCTCCGGGAAATACCATTTTTGTCCGTTCGCTCCAACTCATCCGCTTCCAGCTTGCCCGTCATGCCGCGAACGCCGAACAGCCCTTTATTGAATCGGCACCCTTCCTCATCGCAAAAGGCGACGACCTCGATATCGCATGCCGGCATGACCCCTCTATCCGTCATCGTCTGGATCACTTCAATCGCGCCCAGGACGCCAATAACCCCGTCAAATCGTCCGCCATAAGGCTGGGAATCCACATGCGATCCTAACATCAGCACCGGAGCATGCGGATTGCGCCCCCGCTTCACGCCGATTAAGTTGGCGAATGGATCGATATGCGCTTCCATGCCAGCAGCCTCCATCCACGTTTTTACCCGTTCGACACCTTCTCTGTCTTCCTTGGAAAGCGCCAGCCTGCATACGCCGGTCTCGCCTATTTTTCCGATCTGCGCAAGTTCTTCGATGCGCGTGTGCAGTCGGGAAGCATTGATTTGCAACAAAGGCGTTGTACTCATCGGCCATTCATCCTTTCCCCTGTATCGAAGCGAAAACTTCGAGCAGTGTATGGGTGATAAAAACGATATCCTCATCCGTTGATGAGAATGGCGGGCTTAACGTTAGGATATTTGCGTAGCCTGGCACGGTATCGCCATTTTTACCGATCAACAAGCCTTTCTTCTTGCAGCCTGTGATATAGGCAAGCACAAGCTCGGCAGATGCCGGAATTTTTGAGATCTGATCCTCCACAAGCTCGATGCCAATCGCCGAGCCAAATATGCGAATATCACCAACATTCGGATGATCCAGCAGCGGCTCTAGCCCAAGCCTGATTTCACGTCCGATTTGAGCCGAACGCTCGACCAGTCCCTCTTTTTCCAAGATCTCAATATTTTTCAAAGCAACCGCACAAGAAACTGGATTGCCTCCGAACGTGTTCACGTGTCGGAAATGGCTCGTAGGCTCACTATTTCTAAAGGTTTCATACAATTCAGCTGATACAGCCGTCGCCGAGAGCGGCGAGTAAGCGCTTGTCATGCCTTTTGCCATCGTAACGATATCCGGCTTCACCCCGTAATTCTGATGACCGAATTTCTCGCCCGAGCGGCCAAATCCGCAAATGACCTCGTCAACGATAAGCAGGACGTCGTACTTATTGCAAATCTTCCGAACCACCTGCAAATATTCATCCGGAGGAACAATGACGCCGCCGCCTGTGATCGCCGGTTCCAGGATGATCCCGGCAACGGAATCCGCTCCCTCCCACACGATCGCATCTTCGATAGCTGTGGCGCACTGAAGCTTGCAAGTACCTTTCGTTTGACCAAACGGGCAACGGTAACAATAGGGAGGCGGCACATGCTGAAAGCCCACGCCAAGCGGCTCATATTTCAGCTTTCGTTGCGCTTGACCAGTGGCGCCTAGCGCCCCCATCGAATTGCCATGATAGGCGCGATGCCTGGAAATAAATTTATATTTTGTCGGCTTGCCGGTCTGATGATGATATTGGCGGGCAATTTTGAACGCGACCTCATTCGCATCCGATCCAGAATTCGAAAAGAAAATGCGATATTCGCCATCCAGCCACTCGTTTATTTTGGCGGCAAGCTCAATCGCCGGGGCGTGGGATTGCACAAGCGTCGCATAGGCGATTTTCATCATCTGTTCAGCTGCCGCCTCCGCAATCTCCTTCCTGCCATGCCCGACATTGACGCACCACAAGCCAGACATCCCGTCCAGATAGCGGTTCCCATCCATATCCTGCACCCAGCTGCCCGCTCCCGACTCGATGATCATCGGATTCTCATTATGCGGCGTCATATGATGCCATATATACTTCCGATCCTTCTCGAGCAGCTCATCCCGATTCGCTTGGCCGCTTGCACCCTTATCACTCATAAACGGCATCCCCTCCCAGATGATGAAAAGAAGGGATCGTGTACTGCGTCTATCCACGACCCGCTTCCCATCCGTTACTTCGTAGCACCCTCCAGAATCGACTTATCGATCGAAGCCGCCAGATCTGCAGGTTTTTTGATCAAACCGTATTTCAGGGCGATATCCGCCGTTCGTTTAACCGATTCATCCACGAACGATCCGACTTGCTCATCTTTGAATCCTTCCGGCTTCACCAGCTTCGCCATTTCTTTCAACATCGTCGTTTGGTGTTGCTTGGTTGTGCTTCCCGCCGTTACGCTTTTCATCACGATATCTACAACTTCATCTTGGTGCTCAATCGCGTATTTCCAACCTTTCAGTGTTGCGCGAACCGCTTTGACTGCCAGATCGTGATTTTTATCCACCCAATCCTTCTTTGCGATCAGTGTATCCTCAAGCATGGCGACACCCGCATCGTCGAAATTGAACACGTTCAGATCCGACTCTTTCACACCGCTTTCAAGCACAACATAGTACTCGTTATAGATCGTGGCCGTCGCAACGTCCAATTGATCGCCAAAAAATTGATCCATCGTGAAGCCTTGCTTGACAAGTTGAATGTCTTTTTTCGGATCCAGCCCGTTCTTCTCCATAAAAGCGAGAACCTGAAACTGCTGGCTGCCCATCCAGGTGCCAACCTTCTTGCCTTTCATTTTCGCCGGCGCATCAATACCTGTCGCTTTCTTTGACAGCAACCGATAGGAGCTCTTCTGAGTCACCTGCGCCAAGGAAACAAGCGGCAAGCCGTTATCACGGTTAACGAGCAAACTGTCAAAACTGGATACGCCGATATCCGCTGCGCCATTTACCACCTGCTGTTCAATAATGACATCCGGTCCGCCTGGCATAATTTCAACATCTAGCCCCTCATCCTTGTAAAATCCTTTTTCCTTCGCTGCGTAAATGCCCGCAAACTGCGCTTGCGGCACCCATTTCAATTGAATTTTGACCTTCTTCAGCGGTTCCGTGGATGGTGTCTTGGTTGCATCAGCTGAGGTTGAGGCCGCAGGTGCAGGCGTGGACGTGGTTACCGTTTTCTCCGCTCCGCAACCGGATGCAATGACTACAATTAGTGACATGATGAGCAAGAGGGCAAAACGTACAGCTGGGAATCTCTTTTTCAAAGCGACCATTCCTCTCCTATTTAAGTTCTATGATCTAAAAGATGGTGACATCCCTTGATGCTGTTTGTTTTTTTAATAAGCTGGATTAGCGCTGCGAGATGGACCATGGAATGGACCATTTTTCAATCCATTGAATGAGCGTATACAACACAATGCCCAAAATCGCTGCAATCACGATGCACGCCCAAGAAAGCGGCATATTGGCCAACCTAATTTGATCGGAAAGCAAATATCCCAGACCGCGTGAGGCAATGAAAAACTCCCCCACAATCGCGCCGATAATGCTTGTCGACATATTGATCTTCATGGCAGAGAAAATAGCAGGTAGCGCCTTGGGCAATCGCAGTTTAAAAAAGGTATGCCTTTCGCCCGCCGCATAGGAAGCCATCAGCTCCAAATAGGTCGGCTCGATCGAGCGCAGCCCTTTGTAGGCTGTTACAGCCATCGTAGCCATCGTCATGATGGAGACAATGCCGATTCGAGAAGCAACACCATCTCCCAGCCAATTGTTCATGATCGGGGCGAGGGCTACAATGGGAACCGCGTTCAGCGATGCCGTTAGGGAAATCGCTGCTGCGCCAGCATTCGGAACAAAGGATGCCGTCACAGCAGCCAGAAGGCCAAGCAGCGAGCCAAGTAAGCATCCCCCAATAATTTCAATGCCTGTGTACACGGCATAGATGCTCAAAATATCGCTATGATCTATGATTGATAACACAATATCCGAAGGGATCGGGAGCTGGTATCGTTCCAAGCGGAACAGCCTGTGGAAGCCTTCCACCTGCCAAAGCACTACGAACAATAGGCCGAATAAGTAAGGGAACAACTTAGAAGGAAGTATGCGCAGAACGACTAACAAAGCGGTTTGGGGAGTCTTCTTAGAAGGTTCCGACTCCTTAATCCGCTCGGTGCGGGATGGTGAAGACGTTGGTGTTGGTTGATCCGGACTGACCCACAACTCGCTCATGCCCCTCCCCTCCTCGACCTGCCAGATCGAAAATCAGGCTGCCACGGCGTCAACCAGCGTTCCGCTAGCGTTAACATCAAGTAGGAAGCGAGGCCAATCGCCATGCTGACCAGCACCGTACACCAAAACATATACACCTGAGCAGCTCCGTAATATAATGAGCTGACCATCAGCACACCAATGCCATCAGGCGCCCCCATGAGCTCGACGATGATGGACGCCGTAATCGCGAGCGGCGCCGAAAGTTTCAAACCCGCGAAAGCGCCCGGCAATGCGGCAGGCAGTTTGAGCTTGATATAGCTCTGCCAAGTGGAAGCCGCTATTGATCGCAAGAACTCAATCTGTTCGGTCTGCACACTGCGCAGACCACGTAGTGTGTTGATCGTGACAGGAAAGAATGTTACGTACCCTGACATGATGATTCTTGATGCGCTAGGATCATGCAAGATACCGTAGATGATCGGGGCTAACCCGATGATCGGAATCATTTGCGAAGCGACCAAGTAAGGGGATAATGTATGTTCTACGGTTTTGGATAAGCTCATAGAAACGGCAAGAAGGAATCCGAACGCGGAACCGATCAGAAAGCCAGTCATTGAATTTCCAAAAGTAGTAAAGCCTTGTTGGAGAAGGGCCGGAAGGTTCTCCTGCAAGGAACCAAGCACCTTGTGCAGATACGGCAGTTTGGCGTCGGGTTGTGCAAGCTGGAGAATTTGATGCACGAACCAAGCTAGTGTTTCCCAGACAATCAGGAGGACGGCGACCCAAGCGGTTATCAAAACGCTTTGATGCCAATTCCTAGCCAATCTGCTCATCAAGGCTGCCACTCTCCTTGTAAAAACAGTTTCGTACAGCTGCTGTCAGTGCATGGAAACGCTCGGATTCACGAACGGCCGGTCCGCGCACATTCCCCAGCTCTACATCCAGGATGGAATGAACGCGACCTGGATGAGCAGACAGTACAATCACGCGATCAGATAAGAAAACAGCTTCCGGAATGCTGTGCGTCACGAAAACGATCGTTTTATTCGTCTTTTTCTTAATATCCAGCAATTCTAGCTGCAGCTTTTCTTTCGTGAATTCATCAAGCGCCGAAAACGGTTCATCCATGAACAGAATCGGAGGATCCAGCGATAACGCTCTGGCGATAGCCACTCGCTGCTGCATGCCGCCGCTCAACTGCCAGGGGTAGTGCTCTTTGAATTTCGTAAGCCCGACAATATCCAGCAATCGATCTACCAGTTCGCTGTACTCGCTTCGGCTGCCGCCAAGCACTTCAAGAGGAAGCTCAATATTTTCCCTTACAGTGCGCCATTCGAATAACGTCGGATTCTGAAATACGATGCCAAATTTCCTGTGCAAACGCACTTCGCGAGGATGCTCCTTCTGGATGGTGATGTAACCGCTAGTCGGCTGCAGCAAGTCGGCCATCAGCCGCAGCAATGTTGATTTGCCGCACCCCGAAGGACCGAGCAAGGATACGAATTCATTCTGATACACGTCAAATGACACATCTTGAAGTGCTGTGACTTGACGCCCCTTCCTGCCGAACACCATGGATACGCCATCGACTGCGATTTCCACATTTTTCTCGGGAAAATCTGAATTCATTCCTTTCCCTCCTCATTCCAACGTTTAAATGATAGATTTTAGTCAATTTCAATAACTTTATATGTTATATTATATAACATATAAATGAATTTACATTATACAAAGTGTTTTAAAATTGGGTTTCTAATTTTACACTTTGTATAATTAGAAACAGCATGACAGCCAAGAACTCGTACATCAAGTTCTAAACTGCCATGCTGCTTGGGCATACCATGACCTTTTCCACGTAAATCGAACTGACCTGAATCCCGTTCGAACTCTAATGAAAACTTCGATTTGCCGATAAAATAGCTCAATGAAAAAATCTCCAGGATCACTTGAGTAAGTGATAGCTGGAGATTATTTTAAATACCCAGACTAGCGGGCACATATGTCGATACGCGATTCATTGCGTCCTGTTTTTGTTTATCCCCTACATGGGTATAAATCTGTGTAGTCTGTATGCTCGCATGACCGAGCAATTCTTGTAACGTCCGGATGTCCGTTCCCGCTAAAACCTGCATCGTTGCAAATGTGTGCCGGAGCTTATGGCTGGAAATGGATTTACCTTGCAATTCCGTATACTTTATCTTTAATTCCTCGAAATGTTTCTCGGCAATCGTCTGAATCATGCGCACGCTGATCCTTCTTCCGAATTGAGACACAAAAAATGCCTGCTCTCCCGTGCTCCTAGCTTCAATCCGCTCTTCCAGCGCTTTATTCAAAACATGAACTAATTGAGTCGGGAGCGGGATAGCTCGCCACTTGCGTCCTTTTCCAAATACTTGAAGAACTTCATTCGACCTGCTGTAGTCCCCGATATTCAAGCGATGCAGCTCACTTACGCGCAATCCCGCATAACTCATAAGCAGAAACATTGCTACGTTCCTGATCTGATATTTTCCCTCAATTGATTCCAGAAATACTCGTAATAGATTTTGATCCAAATAAGTAGGAAGCTGATTTTTCTCCACTTTAGATTTCTTAACATTTAGAGATGGATTGCTTTGAACAAGGTTATATTCGATCATAGCCGTAAAAAAAGTGCGAATGGACGATAGGTACCGATTCCGGGCCGCATCGCCAGCCCCGCCCTGCCGCATTTTGGTAAGGAAACGCATAACGTCAATCGCTTCAATACTGCTTACCGTTTTCTGCATCGTTGTCAGGAATAAACGCACATCCCCCAAGTATGCCATCTGCGTTCGTTTCGTAAAGCCTTGATCCTTCATCCAGGAGTCAAAAAGCTCAAGCCAGTCGTCATCAAAGTCATCTAGATGTATCAAAATGATTCTCTCCGTCCTTCAGATCTTAAATTGCGTTAAATATAGATTTAGTGCAATTATTTTATCATACCATAACGCCCTTCATTCATGAAATATTTGACCGTTAATAGAAAAAACAGTTACCTCTCGAAAGAGATAACTGTTCATAATGGCGAAATCATAGCCCGTTTGTTAAAATTTGTTGAACCCGCCCTACTTGTCCATCCGCCAATCTGACCTTAATCCCATGCGGGTGATTGGGTGAGTTCGTTAATATATCTTTCACAATCCCACGCGTTAGCTTGCCGCTGCGTTGATCTTGCTTTAATACAATATTCACTTCAATACCTGGGACAATATTTTTCCTGATTTGACCATTCATGCTGAAACGTTCGCCTGCTTCCTATTCGTGTAGTCATTCCAGTATAGCATCAATGTGTAAAAAACAATAGTTTACATAATTATTGTTATGTCTTCTATCGATTACAAGCTGCGCCTGGTTTTGCGCCGATGTACTCGTAAATAAGAAAAACTGCCGCGATATTCGCTGGCAGCTCTATCGGTTATTCGATTAATCTTTCGGATAATTAACCTGCATAATATCCATGAACGGCACCTTGACCAACTCTCCGTTTCTTTCAACGTGCACTTTACCCGTTCGGGAATCCATCGCTATAATAAGACCGCGAACGGGTTCTTCAACTCCCCATACAGTAAGCACGATCTCTGAATTTTCATCCTTTGCCTCACTTAATTGATTCCCGATTTCCTCCAGCACAAATTCATCGCGCGTTGGTCTCTTGGCTACTTTTGCCTTTGCCATATTCTTTCCCCCTCCATCATGTTCAGTTCAACTTGGCGTGAATTCAGTATACCATTTTTTACTCCAACAAAATAATTCACATAATAAATGTTATGTCAACAAAATAGGTGCGACTCTTCATTTTCTTCTATTAATTTTGTTTTCCCTACCATTGACACACACTACTTCTATCAGCAGACCATATCATAGAATATCAACGAAGTTAGGAGGTAATGCGATGAACAAAACTGAGAAAATAGCTATTTGCAAAAAATATCTGCATCGTGAAGTCATGATCAAGAGCAAACAGGGCACCATTAGAGGAACTATTGTTAAAGTAGACAATAACAAAATATATGTAAAAACAACGAGAAAAGGAAAAAAAGCATACGTTTCATTCCTGCCCTTTATTCTTCCACTCGTTTTATTCGACCTCTTAGCCATAGCACTTATTGATACAAGACCCTGGTGTAATCCACTATCCCCCCAAGTATAAAACGTTAAAGCGCATCGCAGGATGCGTTTTTTCATGAAAAAATGTCACAATTTGATCGTATTCTTTTCAAAGATGTAGATTGCTGTACCCATAATGAGGATCCAAGCTTGTATAAATAAAGCCTTGAACTCGCTATTCCATCAAGCTTTCCGGTTCTTCACTTTTCCTGGAAAAGTAAGGAATAAGCAAAGCAAGTATCATGACGCGTGAAAAGCCAAGAAGTATGTTTACATATCATATATTATGTAAACATAAAAGGAAAAGCTCTCTGATTTGAGCTTCTCCTTCTTGTTACAATTTTACCGCTTTGCCGGCAGTACCCAAATTCGTTCATCCCGCTCGATCACATCAACTGGAGTCTCAAAGAAATCCGTCAGTTGCTCACTCGTCAACATCTCGCGTAGCTCCCCGCTCTGGAAGACCTCTCCCCTTCGCAGCAGCAAAGCGTGGCGAAAAATAGGCAATATCTCCTCCGTATGATGCGTCACATAGATCAAAGTTGGCGCATCCGCGTCTTGCGCAAGATAGTCGATCGCTTCCAGCAGCCGCTCGCGCGAGAAAAGATCAAGACCATTACAGGGCTCATCGAGAATGAGCAGCTTTGGCGATGCCATCAAGCTTCTGGCGATCAGCAGCTTCTGTTTCTCGCCTTGGGAGCATGACTGGAATGTCCTCCCTTTCAGATGTCCACAACTAAGCTGCCGCATGAGTTGATCCGCCCTCGCCCACTCTTCGGCGGTTGGATTCTCATACAACCCAATCGTCGCAAATTTTCCGCTAACGACGATATACTCCGCCTTATCATTCATATACAGCTTATCCTGGAGTGATGAGCTGACCCAACCGATTTCTTTGCGCAGCTCTCGCAAATCAACAGAACCGAAGCTATTTTCAAGAACCTTAACAGTTCCATTTGTTGGCCAAATATAGCCATTAATGATATTAAGCAAAGTCGTTTTGCCTGAGCCATTCAAACCCAGAATGGCCCAATGCTCGCCTTTTTTTACACGCCAATTGATTGCCTTAAGCAGTTCCTGCTCTTCTCTACGATAAGTAGCCTGCTGAATATGTATGATCTCTTCCATCTAAATCCCCTTCTTTCATCCATTCCCGGCTAATTTTTGATCGGATGGCAGTAAGGTAGCAAGCAAGCCCAGAAGCGGTAAGTACGCGCAAAGCTTAATGACAAAAGTAATGCTGGTCGCATCAGCAATTGACCCAAGAACTGCCGAACCAATACCTCCTAGTCCGAAGGCGAGACCAAAGAACAATCCTGCAACCATACCGACTCGTCCAGGAAGCAGCTGCTGCGCATATACGATGATAACCGAGAAACCTGACATCAGAATTAGACCTATACAAATGAGCAGGACAATCGCAATGGTTGGACTTACATAAGGCAGCAGCAACGAGAATGGTGCTGTCCCCAGGATCGAGAACCAGATAATGTTTCGCTTACCGAATCGATCCGCGAGCGGACCGCCGAAAAATGTGCCCGCCATTCCGGCAAACAAAAGCACAAATAAATAAAACTGTGATTGCTTAATGGTCAATCCGAACTTTTCAATAAGAAAGAATGAATAATACCCGTTCATACTCGCGAGATAGATAAACTTGGAGAACAGCATCACGATTAGAATCGAAACGGACAGTGCAACAACCCGTTTATTAAGCTTCAGCTCCCTCTTCAGCTTCGTACGCACGCTTGAATTCTGTGAGCGCTGCGCGATATCCTGCTGATACCATTTCGCTACACGAAGCAAAACAATCACGGCTAATGCCGCAAACAATGTAAACCAAATCATACTTTTTTGACCAAACTGCACGAATATAAAAGCGGTCAGCAGAGGCGCAATAGCTTGCCCCGTATTCCCTCCTAATTGAAAAATGGATTGCGCCAGTCCCTTCCGCGTTCCTGAAGCAAGATGGGCAACACGAGAAGCTTCAGGATGAAGCACAGCCGATCCAATACCGATTAATACAACGAACCCAAGCAAAACGATGAAGTTATGTGAGTAAGCTAGGCCAGCAACGCCGACCATGGAGAAAAGAAAGCCTGCCGGCAACAAAAATGGCATAGGTTTAGCATCCGTATATAGGCCAATGAGCGGTTGAAGCAAGGACGCCGTCAGATTTAAAACCATCCCGATCAAGCCGATTTGGCTGAAAGTAAAATGAAGGGATTCATGTAAGACCGGAAACATGGACGGAATAACCGTTTGGATCGTATCGTTCAGAAAATGTGCGAAACTAACCGCAAAAAGAATGGAGAAAGCCATAGCGTTCGCCTGTTTTCCTATTGCTTGTGTATTCATTGTCATCTCTCCTTTTTAATAATTCGTCATATCGTCTGACGTTTAAATGTAAAAGAAAACCTTAGCGAAGTAATTGCTCCAGCTCTCTTTTCACGCCTTCCAAATGTTCCAGCGTACACGCTACCGCCGCAATAGCGTCTTGATCACGAATTGCTTCATAGAGCCTAATGTGCTGTTCTGTATAATGGTTATTAAGTTCAGGATCGGCTGTATGCTTATCAAGCGCAACCCGAAGCACTTGCGAGAAAGTACGATATAAATCTACGGTAACCGGGTTTTTCGTAGCCGCAGCCACCGCTACGTGAAACGCAATGTCTGCATCCAGATAAAGCTTGCAATCCCCAGAAGCCAGATGCTTATTGCGCAGCTCTAAACAATCGTGAATTTGCGCCAAGTCGTGCTCGTCACGCCGCTCCGCCGCTAATCTGGCAATCTCTACATCCAGCATGAAACGCAGTTCATACACATCAAGCACCTCCGCGCGGCGCAAGCGGTAGTCCAGCGGCTCCTGCACGCTCGTTACACCCATAACGAAGGTGCCATGACCTTGGCGTTTCTCTAACAGACCAGCATGTGCGAGCACGCGAACCGCTTCACGAATCGTAGAGCGGCCTACGCCGAATTGCGCCATCAATTCCGGTTCAGTCGGAATTTGCGTGCCGACGGGCAGATCGCCCAGCGAGATTTTCGCTTGTAGTTGCATGACGACATCATCGACGATTTGCCTTCGCTGTACCGTTTGGAAAGATATCCCTCCTAAATTCATCTGATGATCTCCTTTTTCGTTTTTCATTATATTACCAGAATGATTTTGACATTTCCACTCTTTTTTACGATCTACCATTTTGCTGAACCCACTGCTATACTAACAACAAGAAGAAAACGTAGAGGTGACAACACCGATGAACATCATTAAAGTGAAAGACCGCAATGAACTAGAGAAGAAAATCCCCTCAATGCCTTGGTATGTAGAGAAATTCATTAACTATAAACTTCCTGATCTGTCTCCTTCCTCTTTGCTTGAGTATGTTCGCGATTACGAGATTTTTTTCTCCTGGCTTTTAGCCGAAGGTTTGTCTTCAGCTCCATCCATGACACAAGTTCCCCTTGAAGATTTGGAGAAATTGCACATGGACTCTGTCGACAATTTCCGCATGTTTCTTGCCACGCGCAAGGAGCAGGCCAACGTGAAAACAACCATCAATCGCAAGCTCTCCGCCCTCCGGTCGTTGTTTCATTATTTGAGCCAGATTGCTGAGGACGAGAACTTCTATCCGCTTCTCAAGCGCAATGTGATGGCCAAGATAGAGATCAAGCGTTCGCACAAACCAAAGGACACAGCGGCGAAGCTTGAAGGCAAGCTCCTGCAAGAACAGGAAATTATTGAATTCATCGACTATGTGCAGCATGGTTACGAGCACGACGTGGCAACTAATAAACAAGCAACTTACTCCTATGAGCTGAACAAAATACGCGATAGCTGCATTATCACATTAATTCTGAACTCCGGTCTCCGCGTCTCTGAAGTCTTCAATCTGAATGCCGATGACATTGATCTGAAGAAAAAACTAACCCATGTTTATCGCAAAGGTAAAAATGACGATACCTTCAAAACGCCGGTTTATTTCCGTCAGGATGCGATACAAACCTTAACCGACTATTTGGCCATTCGTTCGAGCCGCTACAAACCTGCAAAAAAAGAAAAAGCCCTCTTCCTTGCCATAGCAAATGGCAAAAAAGAAGGCGAACGGATGACCAAAAGGGCTCTGCAAGAAATGGTCATCAAATATGCCAAACGATTCGGCAAGCCTTACCTGTCCGTTCATAAGCTCCGCCACTCGTTCGCGACCGATTATTACTTGCAGAATGATTTGTACAAGACGCAAGAACAACTCGGACACGCCTCGCCGGAAACAACTCAAATCTATGCGCATCTCACGGATAAAACGATGGCTGAAGCCATCGACAAACGTTCGGAATCCTGAATACTACTTCAGGATTTCTTCGATTTTGGCAAGTTCATCCGGCGAGAACGCCAAATTGTTCAGCGCAGCTACATTCTCCTCGATTTGAGACACGCGGCTTGCACCAATCAACGCAGAAGTCACTCGCTCGCCGCGAAGCACCCATGCCAGCGACATTTGTGCTAAGCTTTGGCCACGGGAACTCGCCAGTTCATTCAGTTGATTAATTTTCGTAAGCTTATCTTCCGTGATGTCCTTCGTGTTCAAGAAAACGCTCTTGCCCCCGGCTCTGGAATCGGTTGGAACGTTACCTGATACATACTTGTTCGTCAACAATCCTTGAGCAAGCGGACAAAATGCGATGCTGCCTGCGCCAAACGCATCCAGCACATCCTGCAAACCATCCTCAATCCAACGATTCAACATGCTATATGACGGCTGATGAATAAGGAGCGGTGTGCCCAATCCCTTCAAAATTGAAGCCGCTTGCTGGGTTTGCTCAGCCGTGTAATTGGAAATTCCCACGTACAAAGCTTTCCCTTGACGAACGATTTGGTCTAGAGCCCCCATCGTCTCTTCAAATGGCGTGTTTGGATCAGGGCGGTGCGAGTAGAAAATATCGACATACTCAAGACCCATCCGCTTCAAGCTCTGATCGAGGCTGGAGATTAGATTTTTCTTAGAACCCCATTCACCGTAGGGACCTTCCCACATGTGATAGCCTGCTTTTGTTGAAATAATCAGTTCATCACGATAAGCACCCAGATCGCTCTTCAGCACTTTCCCGAATAATTCTTCCGCAGATCCTGGCGGCGGTCCATAGTTGTTCGCTAAGTCAAAATGCGTAATGCCTAAATCAAAAGAACGAAGCAGCATCGCTTTACCATTCTCGTGAATATCCAATCCACCGAAATTGTGCCATAACCCCAAAGAGATCGCCGGAAGCTTCAAACCTGACTTGCCTGTGCGATTATATTTCATTTCTGCATACCGAGTTGCGCTTGCCTGATAGACCATGATGTGTCCTCCTTAGAGTTAGAAAACTTACTTCCTTGTCCTAGTATAGGCTAACTGTCTCAACAAAAAAAGAACTGAAAAAAACGTGCCTTACTCACTTGGAGGTTAGTTATTCCTTTTTAAAGAGATATTATCCGCCCGTTAAGAGCTGCCAGATCGCTTCGAGAATCTGATCATTCATCTATGTATGACCACTGCTGTAGCAGCATTATCTTTCGAAAATGGATGCAAGCTTATCATGATGCGATTCTAACCATGCTACTTTCTCCGTCGTGTTATCAATGATATCAGCAAGGACACCCTGTGCGTCGACACCGTCTAAATATCTGCCCAGAAAGTGAACAAACACATCCAATCTGCGAAGTTCAATGAGCTGAGGAATCAAGCGCAGTTCATCATCCTTCAAATCAATAAACGGCCTGTACCCTTCATAGAAGGCAGCACACAACTCCCACAACTTCATTTCGGGCAACGCTGGATCAATCAAATCCGACAAGCATACTGCGAGTTCCATCACACGAACATCTTCCGTAACAAATTCAAAATCCAATACAGCGGCGATTTCATTATTAGGATGTATAAGAAGATTCGAACCATTAATATCTCCGTGAACCAGTTGATGAGGCAGTTTTTTTAATTCGGGAATAGCTTCATAGAAGGCAAGGAATCGATTCCAAATATATTGAAGCGTCGTTTTTTTAGCCTCAAAGGCTTCAGGAGGATATAGGCAAAATTGTTGAATCGCCTCCGGAGTACATCGCGGATGGATCTGCTCAATTTCATAATAAGGTGAATAGACTGGTTTTAAATTCAATTCAATCACTGCCAGCGCTTTCGACAGCTGTCCGACAGCCGCTCCGAAATAACGCACCTGATTCGCATGCTCCCATACAGGATTACAACCTTCGGTAAACGTAAATAAAGCTGCCAGCTTGCCTTCCTCCGAGTCAATCGCTTTAATCGTCCCTCCATCAGGCAGCGGGATTGGAATGGGAAGCCGGTAAGGAAGCTTCTGACACGACAAAGCCATAAGCACAGCATGTTCAAATTGTATTTTTGCCCGATCGCGGTGCGTCTCGTAGATTCGAAGCACGTAAGATGTGCCGTCAACCACTACGAAACGAGTCGTGTTATTCATTCCTCCTGAACCGTTGCGAATTGACTGTTTTTGCCCTGGGAACCAGTGTTCCGGCAAAGAGGTCAGCTGCTCTTCTTGATCTTTTACACGAATCATATGGAACCACCCTTCCTTCAGAATTATACTTGGTAATCGCCTTCCACGGCGTATTCAAAATCTTCAACATCATAGGCCTGAACAGGAATTCCGGCTTCTATTATGCGGTCAAGCATGTCTAATTGATCCGTCAGCACCGCGGCATTTTCTTTGATTGCTGTAAGGATGATTTCCGTTTCGATCGGATCGAAGCTTTCACCATACGCTTCATTATCGATGGCAAATACGACATTCAACGTAACATACTCATTTATTGGAAACGGAGGACTTTTCCGCCAAGGAACGGAAAGAGCCTTCTCAATTTTTTTCTTATTAAAAGATTCCTCGAAAAAGGATATGAGTTCCCCGATCTTTTGTTTTGCATAACCATCGTCTTCAGTTGAGAGCATGATAGGTTCTTCGCTGACTTGAAGTTCGTATAATTCTTGAATGCTTGTATGCGGGATGATATAAGTAACCGGGCATCCTGGAAGCAACAATTGACCATGAACGGCCAACATAACAGCTTCCATAACAAAAGTCCTGGACATAAATGGACCCCCTCCTTCAATCGTTAATAGGCATTATTTCGATATGTTACGGCTGAACTCCTTCTTTCATCAGAACTGGACCGCAACTGTCCGTTATACAAAAAACCGCTAGCCCAACTGATCATTCACATGAGCAGAAGCTAACGGTTGCGTCCAGCGCTATAAACTGCCATCGATCACCTCTTGATCCTGAAACCCATGTTGATACGGCTTCTTGGAAAAGCGGTTTGCGTAGGAAGACGCTACATAACAATCTGGCTTAATGACAGGCACCATGCCCACAGATTCCACTCTCCGAACCATTTCCTGTACGAACTTCGCCGTTTTGTTCCTGTTCTCATCCTCCCCGGCGTCAATATGTATGTACATATCGAAAGTAGCGCCCTGATACAAATGGGGTAAAATGATATCCTCCATGTCACGACGCTTATGCTCATCAAAATACATGGCGATCTCTTCACTCAGCGCAGTTTCTGTTGACAGCTTTTCTTTCACCGAGGTCATGGCGCGCGGTATAATCACCTGACGATAACATGCCCATGCTCCCTTCCCCATGCGCTGTATGACAACCCCTGTTATGAACTTCGTGTGTCCAGGATGCACCTGGCAATCCGTTCCAATAATGAATTTATACACTGCTGCAGGGTCAAGCCGCATGAAATGGAGTATGCGTTCATGAACGGTTTCCAAACTTAATCCTCTTTCTGTTGTGTTCCGGAATTCCAGCGAATGGGTCATCGTTATTGGTCTCAAAGATAAGTTTCTTCCTTTCTCCTTGGAATCAGGAAGAAGCGGGTGCTAGTCGTGCAATCCGCTCCTATCTTAGTATATGGCAAAATCCTTGCAATCGAACCATACCTTCGCGTAAAACGATACCCATGCTCAAGAAATGGACTCCTCTTGCATCAATATCATCAATTTATGCATTTTCTCTATGCCTAATTTCAGGCTTTCGGTCTTCACGCCAAAACAACAGAGATGCTGGATCGTTCCGAAGCCTTACATTGCAAAGCTTCATCTCCCCCTCTTCCAGTTCGAGGATGTTCCATTCTATCTCAGCAGGCGCCAACATGCCTGCCTGTTGAAGGACCTGCTCCATTTCCGCTTCCGCGTCACTCCGGTCATGCCAGAATTTAACGCCATAATAAGCTAGCCCATACTGATTTACTAATGTGCTCGTAAAAATCTGTGAAGTGCTGTTATGCTTTAAAACATAGAGCATTTAAGGTTCCTCCAATGAAAAGCGTTCATCGACTCATTTCCGAAATGAGCTATCCCGTTACCTGTAAGATGATTTCGCCAAAGTTAAACTTTGCTGCGTCGTAAAAAGGCACGATCCCCCGAGGAGGAAAGTGCCTTTGCGGCTATTACAAATACGGATTTTCGTGCTTCGCTTTAAGCATATTCCACCGGCGTTCCACTTCGTCTTCAAACGATTTCAAAGACTCTCCGTACTCCGGTTTCGTCATATGCTTCGTTTTACCCATCGTTTTCAGCCAGTCGGACAGCGGAATCTTCTTACTCTTCTCTTCTGGATTATATGTCAGCGTAGTGACCCCGTGCTCAACCTCATAGAGCGGGAAGAAGCAGGAATCTACCGCTGCGCCTACGATATTTGAGCCTTCTTGATCATCGGACAGCCAGTTTAGCGGACAGGCAATCAGAATTTTCCCATAGACCAGACCTTCATTTTGGGCATACCACTGCGCTTTAGCCGCTTTTTTCACAAGATCCTGCGGGTAGGCCTCCGAGCCGGTAAACACATATGGAATATGCGTAGCCGCCATAATTTGCGCCGTGTCTTTGTGATGGAACACTTTGCCGCCTTGCTTCTTGCCTACGTTAGACGTCGACGTCCGATGGCCGAGAGGCGTTGAATACGAAAGCTGGGCTCCCGTATTCATGTAGCCCTCATTATCGTACTCGAGGATGATCATTTTGTGATTGCGCAGCGCTGCTCCGATCGCAGGTCCCATCCCGATGTCCATGCCGCCGTCTCCCGTAATCATGACGAAAGTAAAGTCATCCTGCAAATTCAAGTGGTCGAGCTCGCCACGACGCTTGCGCTCCCAGAACATCTCTACAACGCCTGACAGGGTCGCTGCGCCGTTCTGGAACAAATTATGGATATACGTCGCTTTGTGTGCCGAGTACGGATAACCGGTCGTTACAACCATCGCACAACCGGTATGAAAGATAGAGACGATATCGCCTTCAATTCCCTTAAAGAAAAGCTCCAGCCCGGAGAAAATACCGCAACCTGGGCAAGCTCCATGCCCCGGAGCGATCCGCTTCGGCTTTTTCGTCAAGGAGCGAAGTGGCGGAATACGAACATTCAGCTTGCCAGAGGTTTCATCAGGCGTGACTGTAATAAGCCCTGTCTTCAGATCCTCATACTTCATCGGTGTTAACACCCGCTTCGGAGCTTTTGCCGGATCTCCAGGCGTGTGCCCGTAGTAATCGAACGGCACTTCAACCTTTCCGCTTTGCATCGCATCGATAGCAAATTGAAATAGATTATGCCCATCTTCGGCATAAAAATCTTTCCCGCCTAAGCCATAAACACGGCTTATGACAAGCGTATCGCGGTTCCCTTCCGTAAACAGTGCGGCTTTAATTTCATTGACCATATTCCCGCCATGGCCGCCATACGAATCAGCGCGATCGCCGACGGTGATCGCCTTCACATGTTTCAATGCAGCAGCGATCTGCTTTGCAGGGAACGGCCGTATCATATTCGGTGCGATCGAACCGGCTTTTATGCCTTTCTCGCGCAGTTGATCCACGACATCCTTAATAATTTCCGATGCCGAGTTCATCAGGAAAACCGCAACTTCCGCATCTTCCATCCGATACAAATCAAGAATCGGATAATCGCGCCCAGTTAGATCAGCGTATGCTTCACGTATTTGATTGTAAACGTCTCCTGCGTTATACATGGCCATTGATTGCTGATAGCAGTTGTTGATATAGTCCGGCTCATTCATGTAAGGGCCAACTGTAATCGGATTATTGCGGTCTAGTGTATCTGGATAACCCTGAGGCCTCTCCCCAACGAAATCTTGTACATCTTCACGATGCGCAAAAGTTTGAACTCTGCGCTTCTGATGTGAAGTGAAATACCCATCCGAAGCCACCAACACAGGCAACCGTACAGCGGGGTCTTCAGCAAGCTTAAGCGCCATAATATTCATATCGTACACGGCTTGCGGATCGCGGCACATGAGAATTGGCCATCCAGTATTCAGCGCGTAATACAAGTCGGAATGATCACCGTGAATGTCCAGCGGACCGGATACTGATCGGCACACTAAGTTCATAACCATCGGGAAACGTGTCCCCGACTGCACTGGCATTTGCTCCAGCATATACAAATAACCATTGGCGCTTGTCGCATTAAATACGCGGCCACCAGCGGTTGAAGCTCCATAACAAACACCCGCAGAGCCGTGCTCGCCGTCTGCAGGAATAAGAACGATATCATGTTGACCATTCGTCTTCATGAGATCCAGGAATTGGGCGACCTCCGTGGACGGAGATATCGGAAAATACCCCATGATATGATAATTGATCTGGTGGGCGGCATAAGCGGCCATCTCGTTACCTGATTCATAAACGATTCGCTGCTCAACTTTCGCCTGTCCCAATTCCTTTTTAATATCAATAGCCATTCGTTAGTTCCACCCTTCTCCCTTGAAATGTCCTCTTTCTAAGAGTTTACGGCTAGATTAAATCGATGCGGCATGCGATGTGCTTCTGCGTATCCATCTTCTTCACGTTCATTGCTTAACGCTTCTGTTGGACAAGCCTGTACACATTTCAAACAACCTTTGCAATATTGATAGTCAATTCCTTGCAGGAACATCTGTGGACGCCCCTTCTTGTCAGGGAGCTCATCCCACACGAAACAAAAGTCAGGGCATACGTTATCGCAAGAAGCGCAGTGAATACATTTATCTTCATGGAAATGCGGCATCATTCCCGCACGTGAAATGCTTAAATCTTTTAATATGCTGTTGCCCGGATTCGTGATGACACCGCCGATTGGCTGTGTGGCATAGCCAAGCACTGGCGTATCGAATCGTACAAAATCAGGCATCGTTTCGCCTTCTGGGAGCGCGTACGTTTGAAACTGAACTTCGTCGTATCCGCGATCGAACGTACGAAGAGCCGGAGCCACCGCCTGCGGATACTTTTTCTCGAGCGATTTGCGAATGACGCCACGCATAACCTCTGGATCAAGAAAATCGCACAACCGGAATAATGCGCCTAGCATCGCCATGTTCACGCGATTTTTCTCCTCAAGCGAAATACCAATGGCATCAATCACCGCGATGGTTCCGCCTTTTAGCTTCATTTTCTCTTTAAGCTCATCCGGCGTTTTCGTCGAATTTACCAATACCGTGCTGTCTTCATAGATTCCGCTGATAACGTTTACAGTCTTGGACAGCGACTCATGAAAAACACCGACCACATGCGGTCGTTCCACAGGAGAGGTATCGCGGATATTCGTTTCCATATCACAGAATCGAATATGCGCTTTTACTGCAGACCCCTTTTTTTCCGATCCGTAAGAGGAAAAGCTTACACCATTCAAGCCTACGCCTACTACACCCGCTTCAGCAAGCATTTTACCTGCTAGATTGGCGCCTAGGCCTCCAATAGATTCCAGTCTAATCTCAAAAAAGCCGAGATCGTTTAATTTGGGCAAAGTTACCATTCCACGTCTCCTTTCAAAAATGAACTGCATCAAAATTGAATAGTATGAATAGTAAGTCTACTTACATTGTAACAAGAAAATTGTGGTAAGCAACTATTTTTTGCCAATAGGGTTCAAAGCAAATAATCGAAAATAAGTCCGCACGCTCCCAAATAGTAGCTTCGCTCCCCATCTTCCTCCAACACGACCTCCTTGGACGAGGTCTCCTCGCACTCTTCACAGACATTTACATAATTTTCATCCAACGGATCAAAGACAACACCGCAAACTTGTGAGCACGCCTTCATCCTCATCGCTCCCCGTTTTCCAATCGGTATCATTGTAAACGCTTGCATATATAATTCTTTTATTATACAGCGGAATCATCCGTTAATACCATAAGTCTTTATTTAATCTTTAGTATATGATTTATGACTTTCACTTGATAAGGTCGAAATATGTGAGATAATGTAAAATAAAAACATATACTGTTGCATCGGTGGAAAGGATCGTTCGTCGTGCTCCATTCTGTTATCTCCCATGAACTTCATGGTCTTTTATACATCATGAGCGCACTTTTAATTTATCTCGTACTTACCCCATTCTTTCTATACAAGGATAAAAAACGTAAAGTTCTCTTTGCATTCATCCTCATCATTGTGAGTTATTTTTATTTAGAATATGAAGATATCGACCCGTTCGTATTCTCTCTACAACTAGCCCCTGTTTGTCTAGTCTTAGCCATTCTTTTTGAAGAATCTGTTCCAGCCATATTCACATGGATCATCTTTAACTTTTGCAGTATAGCTATCTTGCGCATTGAATGGCTTCCCACGCTGATCAGCAGCACTGTTCTTCTGGCAGGTGGGCTATACATTACCAAATCGATATTGAAATTCGCGCTTGGATTAAAACTGGTCTACGCCACGGTTATGTTCATGGTTTACGATATCCTGTATGTGATTTTTGCTTCTAATTTCCGGCAACAAACTGCTTTATATATCATTTACACCATTTTTATATCCTATCTTTCAATTTGGTTTATGACATTCATTATTTCCTATGTTAAGAAACAAGAATTTCATAGTGACAAATTCTTATGCCTTGAAAAGGATCGCATGATTGGTCAATTGGCTGCATCTGTCTCCCACGAAATTCGGAATCCTCTCGCCTCTGCGCGCGGTTTTCTCCAATTATTAGATAAAAAAAACTGCACATTTGAAGAAAGCAAACAATACATAAGCTATGCCTTATCGGGAATTGATCAAGCAAATACAATCATTACGGAATATTTAAACTACGCTAAGCCAGGTTCCAATGAGCAGGTGCAGTTGAATATCAAAGAGGAACTCGACGCCGTCATTCGTTTCATCTCCCCCCTCGCCATGGAGAACAGCATTCTTATCCAGATTACGCATAATTGCCATGATCCCCTCTATGTAAGAGGTGAATCCAAGAAATTACGCCAATGCTTTATGAACCTCGTTAAAAATGCGATAGAATCTATGCCAGGCGGCGGTTCTCTCTCTATACAAACAAGCAAGCTGGGCGAAACTGTCCAAATCTCCTTCTCCGATACAGGAATAGGCATGAGCAAAGCTCAGTTGAAAGCAATCGGCGTACCTTTCTACACGACGAAGGTTCACGGGACAGGTCTTGGCATGGTTGTCGTCCTAAGTATTATTAAACTAATGAATGGCCAAATTTCCTATACAAGCAAGATGAACAAAGGGACCCATTGTGTCATACAATTTCATCCACGTTAAGGAACCATCGCTCTCCATTAACATCAACGATGATCTGTGTTATCCTGTTAAGAACAAGCGATCATCATGCATGGCAGAGGAGGGCATTCCCATGAATCCAGACTTTATTCAAATTAAATCTTTTGAAGGCGAACTGAAGATGTCGCATAAGAAGAAAGATTATGGCCTAACTGTAACGAGCAAAGAACTAATCCTTCATAAGCCGCATGTTAATTATTACTTTAAATTGGAGGATATTATAAGCATACTCCCTTATAATAGTTCCAAACTTAAAAACATTTCATTCGTAAACTGGCGCGCATCCAATCAGGAGACTACTCACCTCTCCCCTGGTTCTGAGCATTATCGCATCTATGTCCAAGCCGCCACCGTGCATAACCGAAGCGGATTATTTCAGTTAGGTGCTACGGACATCATAATTCCCATTCACAAAGAAATTCTAAGAACAATATCCGAGTGTGTACAACATTTCGGGTTAACTCCAATATAACAAAAGGAAAGCAGCTGCGAAAAGAAACTCTTTTCATAACTGCTTTCCTTTTTCAGTTCATAAGCTATGGAATAAGACCCCCTCACACTTCGCCAAATACAAGCTGCTTCTCCCGCATTGTTAATGATCTTGCTGGAATATCAAGCACGATTCTACCTTCAGAAAGACCCCAAATCCGAGTCGCATAGCGCTCAGCTAATTCAACCTGATGTAGCGTGGCGATCACACTCATTCGCCGGTCTTGGCAGAGCGCTTTCAGATCCTGCATAATGTATTCGGTTGCCTTAGGGTCCAGCCCGGAAACAGGCTCATCGGCGACAAGCACCTTAGGATTATGTATCAGCGCCTTAGCGATTGCAACACGTTGTTGTTCTCCACCGCTTAGCTGCCCAACCTTTTTCTCCCCCTTATCTAGCAAGCCTACCTTCTCTAAATAATCCATCCCAAGCACATGCTCATCCCGCGAGGTCGTACCCGTTAAAAGTCGTAAGGGCGTCTGGTAAAAACGTCCCATCATCACATTCTTGATAGCGCTTTTATTCCGGTTCAAGACAGGTTTTTCTTCCAGAAAAGCAAAGTCTTTTCCCAGCTTCCAACGCTCTAATGGTCCTGGAGTCGTCAGGTCGTTAGACTGGTAGATCAATTGTCCTGTTGTCCACTTTTCCTTATGGCTAATACAACGCAAAAGCGACGTCTTCCCACTGCCACTTCCGCCAATAACGGCTATAAACTCGCCTTGATCAACCTGAAAACTAATTTGAGATAACACTTTATTGTCAGGAGGATATACTTTGCTAAGATTTCTAACCGTAATCATGACAACGTCTCCTTAACGTTTTGCTAGAGCAAAACTGGCCTCGTATGCTTCTACTCCGCTTTACCTGCGTATTTCTTTGGCAAAAATCGCCGCTCTACAGGCATAATGCCTAATCAGAGGGCGATTTCACATTCATCAAACAAACAAATCCGTCTTAGTCACAAGAGGTTGGCGCCTCAGATGAACCCGCTTCAACATTGATTTTATCGGAAATCGTGTCACGAATGACAGACATGACAAGTTGAAGCAAATAGTTGATATCTTCCTGTGTTTGTTTAAATTCGCTGACAATCGGAATACCATCTAATTCATCCTGCAAAGAATCGATTTCACCCTCGATTTTCTCAACCATTTTCGGATTTTGAAATTTTTCGAAAGCGACGATTTCTTTCTGTTTTTTCTTGATGGAGCTAATCAACGTTTGGATGTCCGGGTTGCTGCTTATTTGTTTTTCCGCCTTCTGATAGAACTGCACCTCATTGGATGTAGTCAATAGTTCAGCCAGTTCCTTCGCTTTTGCTAATATATCCTCACGTACGATCAGCTCTGTATTCGTATACTCTTCCATTTGAAAAGCATGTGGATGGTTATGATTATGATGATCTGACACCTCTAGCACTCTCCCGTCTTATTCATTATATGTTAGATAGATACTTTCAGCGGGGTTGGAACAATATCGCCTTTCAATATCCATGTTTGCGCTTGCGTGACCTTTACGTTGACCATTTGCCCGATAAGCTCTTTGGATCCTGTAAAATGAATCAGCTTATTCGTACGCGTACGTCCAGCCAATACTTCCGGATTATTCTTGCTCTCGCCTTCGACCAACACCTCAACAGCTTGTCCAAGCAGCTTCTCATTACTTGCTTTACTACAAGCATTCACTAGCTCATTCAATCGGTACAAACGCTGTTTCTTAACTTCCATCGGTACGTTGTCTTCCATTTCGGCTGCTGGCGTACCCTCGCGCGGTGAGTATATAAACGTAAACGCGAAATCAAAGCCAACTTTTTCATATAATGTCATCGTTTCTTCGAACTGCTCATCCGTTTCACCCGGGAAACCGACAATAATATCAGTTGTCAGTACAGCATCTGGCAGCGTTGATTTGATCTTATCTACAAGCTCCAAATAGTGCTCCCTGGTATATTTACGGCTCATACGTTTTAACACCTCACTGCTACCAGCTTGAACCGGTAAGTGGATATGTTCAACGAGATTGCCTTGTTTACCTAATACTTCAATTAAACGATCATCAAAATCACGAGGATGTGACGTTGTAAATCGAATACGCGGCACGTCAATTTTGCGAATATCATCCATCAAATCTCCGAATGAATATTGAATATCCTCAAAATCTTTTCCATAAGCATTTACATTCTGTCCAAGAAGCGTAATCTCCTGAAAGCCTTGACGCGCCAAGTCTCTAACTTCTGCTAGGACATCCTCTGGTCTGCGGCTGCGCTCTTTGCCCCGTGTATAAGGAACGATACAATAGGTGCAGAATTTATCGCATCCGTACATAATATTGACCCAAGCCCGAATCCCTTCACGCTTTTTAGGTAAATTCTCAACGATGTCGCCTTCCTTGGACCATACTTCAACGACCATTTCTTTATTGAAGAAAGCATCCTTCAACAATGAAGGCAATCGATGAATATTATGCGTACCGAAGATCAGATCAACGAAAGCGTGCTTCTGCATGATACGGTTGACTACCGCTTCTTCTTGAGACATACAGCCGCAAACACCAAGAATTAGATCAGGCTTCTCCGCTTTTAGCGATTTCAGATGACCAAGCTCCCCGAACACTTTATCCTCTGCATTTTCTCTGATCGCACAAGTGTTCAAGAGAATAACGTCCGCTAGATTCTTGTCATCGGTCGATGTATAACCCATTTGTTCAAACAGACCCTTCATGACTTCCGTGTCATGTTCGTTCATCTGACAACCATAGGTTGTAATTAAGTAGTATTTATCCTTCCCAAAGGTTAACATCTCCTCTGGAATGGTAAAATCATAATGAACCTGAATATCTTCTTTGCCACGTTTCTTTTCATCTCTATACGAAGGCGCAGAATTAATTTGAATATTTCGCCCCTTGATGCGGTAAGTCGTTTTGCCGTCTTCTTCGCTTAGAAGCTTAGCGTCCGAGAAATCAAAATATTTGGAATAGTCTTTAACCTTATCTGAAGCTAATTCCGGTGTATTCTCGTTCTCCTTTGACATGTTTAATTTCACTTCCCTCTATACTTAAATGTAGCTCTTTGAAGTTTTATTCACAATATAAAATTATACCATAAAAAGTACTCGTATAGCCATCCGGTTCAAAAGCTCCCTACTTGGGAATACACATAAAAATACACCGCTATACGTTTAAGGTGCAAGACGTGTCAATGTTCCTTCTCACTATACGTGTCCAAATATACGTACATTTCATTTAGTAAAGAAATTAACGCATCCGTTTTTTCTTTCCCTAATGATTCTATGAGCCCCGAGAAAATAAGCTGATAACGAGCGGCCGCTTTTTGTACGATTTCTTCACCTTTATCCGTTAATTTTATATCCGCAACTCTTTTATCTTTTGAATCACTCGTACGCTCTACGCAACCACATTTCGTTAGGCTTTTAATCGATTGCGTTACAGTTGGTGATGTTATGCCAAGCCGTTTACTGATTTCAGAAACGTTAACCGAAGAGTAGAGGGAAATTTCTTTTATAGTCAGTAAAATTCTTATATCACTAGCTTTTATGCCAGAAATGGTTCTCTTTCTCCATTCACTTTTGCGGAACCGTTCAAATGACTCAAACAATCTTTTGACATCAGCATTGCTTTCATTAAACAGTGGATCCACCCCTTCTTCCAATCCATTTCTTACTTTCTAACCGTGTTCTCATCTAAATAAGCATAGCTTAAAAGGTGTTTAGGTTCAATAAGTCAAATAAAAAAAGGACTTTCCCTTTGCAAGAAAGTCCTTCTTCGTATAGCTGCGACTTTTAGCTTAGAATTTCCGCTAAATCGCCTGTCTTCACGCCAGCCGCGTTACCTTCATCCGTATCAATATGCATATCTAGCGCGTATTCATCGGAAACCCGGGCAATGACATCTTCAAATATTAACGGTCGCTCACCATTCAATTTTACTCGGAGCAATTGTTTGTCTTTAATTCCCCAATTTGCTGCATCTGTCGTATGGAAGTGGACATGTCTTGCTGCAACAATAACTCCTTGATCAAGCTCCACTTCTCCATGCGGACCAATGACTTTAAGGCCGGGTGTACCTTCTATGTAGCCAGATTCACGCACTGGCGGATGAATGCCAAGTGAAAAGGCATCCGTTCGCGATACTTCGATCTGTGTGCTCCCACGTGCAGGCCCTAATATGCGTACTTTATCGAATTTACCCTTTGGCCCAACAATAGCTACCGTTTCATTGGCTGCAAATTGATTAGGTTGCGACAAATCTTTCATACTGGTAAGTTGATATCCTTGGCCGAATAAAATGCCAATATGCTGCTCAGAGAGGTGAATATGTCTAGCAGAAATGCCAACTGGAACTTTTTTCATAACATCCTTCCTTCCAAAAAGGGCATACGGATTATCTCCATATGCCCTTGAGTCATTCTTATTTGAATTCAGTAAGCATTTTGTTGAAGTCTGCTTCTGAAATCTGAAGATTTTGTTTCACGAGCCCTTCCGTTGCAAAGTTAGGAACGGAATTTTCATAGCTCTTTTTCTCTTTATTTTGATAAATGATCCCTGTAAGCATGGAGTTTGTTTCCATGATTTTCGTCATAGCCATAACACGGTTCGTTGAGTCGTAATCAGGAATCTCATCAAGATCCACAATGTTTTCTTTGAACCAGTCATAAGTGTTCACTTTGTTGAAAGTAACACATGGGCTGAAAACGTTGATCAAGGAGAAACCTTTGTGATTCAAACCAGCTTCAATAACAGCAGTTAACTGTTTCAAGTTACTGGAGAACGATTGAGCTACAAACGTTGCGCCTGCAGCCATCGCAATTTCCAATGGTGAAATCGCGGACTCAATGGAGCCTTGTGGCGTACTTTTTGTTTTGAAGCCTTCTGCACTACGTGGGGAAGCTTGCCCTTTTGTCAAACCGTAGATTTGGTTATCCATAACAATGTACGTAACATCAATGTTACGACGAATCGCATGAACGGTATGACCCATACCAATTGCGAAACCGTCTCCGTCCCCGCCGGAAGCGATGACTGTCAAATCGCGGTTTGCCATTTTCACGCCTTGTGCGATTGGCAAAGATCTGCCATGAATACCGTGAAAGCCATATGCATTGATATAACCGGAAATACGTCCAGAACAACCAATACCAGAAATAACTGCTAAACCTTCAGGCTCTAAGCCAACGTTAGCTGCTGCTCTTTGGATAGCCGCTTGTACGGAGAAATCTCCGCAACCTGGACACCAGTTTGGCTTTACATTGTTGCGAAAGTCTTTTAACGTTGCCATGCTAAGCTCAACTCCTTACATTTTTCTTCGATTTCAGCTGGCAAGAACGGATTGCCGTTATATTTCAGAACGTTCTTAATTTTATCCGCATGACCAACGTGAAGCTTGATTTGATCGGCTAGTTGACCTGTTGCATTGTTTTCAACAACGATAACCGTTTTTGCTTTTTCAACAAGCGGTCTTAATTGTTCTGCAGGGAACGGGTGAATCAAACGAACAGTTGCGTGATTCGTTGTAATCCCGTCTTTCGCAACACGACTTCTTGCTTCGTCGATTGTACCGCCAGTTGAGCCCATACCGATAATCAAAAGATCTGGATTTTCGTGAGGCGCATCTGCTTTAATCGCATCTGTTACTTGAATGTGTTTTAATTTCTCCAAACGTTTATCCATCATTCTTTGACGATTTTCCGTGCTTTCAGAAGGACGTCCAGTTTGGTCATGCTCTACGCCTGTTACGTGATGCAAGCCATGTTTAACACCTGGAATTACACGCGGCGAAACACCGTTCTCAGTAAACTCATAACGTTTAAACAGTTGATTGTCCGTAAGCTCAGGAGCTTCTGTAACCAAACGTCCGCGATCGATAACAATACGATTGTAATCCAACATCTCAGCGGATTGTTTACCCAGAGAAAGTTGAAGATCGGTCATAAGGATTACAGGAACTTGATATTTTTCAGCAAGGTTAAAGGCTTCAATCGTATCGTAGAAACACTCTTCGATTGTGCTCGGAGACAAGACGATTTTCGGAATTTCACCGTGTGTGCCGTATACCATTGCATTAAGGTCAGATTGCTCTTGTTTCGTCGGAAGACCTGTACTTGGACCCCCACGTTGCGTGTCAACGATTACGACTGGCGTTTCGGTCATACCGGCAAGACCGATCGCTTCCATCATCAAGGAAAGACCAGGCCCTGCAGAGGCAGTTAATGCACGAGCACCAGCGTAGTTAGCGCCGATCGCCATCGTGCAAGCTGCGATTTCATCTTCGGTTTGGATAACCGTACCACCGAACTTAGGAAGGGCTTTGATCAGGTATTCCATAACTTCTGATGCTGGCGTAATAGGGTATGCAGGCATGAAACGGCAACCTGCAGCTACAGCTCCAAGCGCAATCGCATCATTACCAATCATGAATAATTTTTGTTTACCGTCTGCTGGCTCTAATTGGAAGTCTGCAATTGGACCACCCGCCAATTCAAGAACGGATTCTGCTCCCTTGCGAACAGCTTCAATGTTTTTCTCGACAACTGCAGCGCCTTTACGGCCGAATTCTTCTTCAACGGCTTTATTAAACACATCTAGTGGCAAACCGAGCAAAGCCCAAGAAGCGCCAGATGCGGCCATGTTCTTAAACAGGGAAGTTCCTAATTCTTCTGCAATTGCAGTAATCGGTACTGGGAATAAACGTGCTTTAATCCCTTCTGGCAATACTGGATTGAATTTCGCATCCGCAACGATAACTCCGTTATCACGAAGTTCATGTGCGTTGAAATCGATACTTTCTTGGTCGAAAGCTACCAGAATGTCCAAATCGTCGGAAATTGCGCGAATCGGCTTGGTGCTGATGCGAATCTTGTTATTTGTATGTCCCCCCTTAATCCGCGAAGAGAAATGACGGTACCCATACAAATAGTAACCGAGACGGTTCAATGCAGTTGAGAAGATACGGTCTGTTGATTCGACCCCTTCACCCTGCTGACCTCCGATTTTCCAAGATAACTGACTAATCACCGTACGTCCACTCCTTTTGATTGTAGCTGCATGAAGATAACATAGCTATACACAAATTAATTAGAAAAGAGCTATAAAAAAAATCTTTCACTTGTCACACAAATTCTATGCCTTTATGAGACAAATTGCAAGGGGTTTGAACGAATCTAAAACATAGAGTTTTTAGATGAAATTCATATCAATTTTAGATTGATCGTGGTTTTATCTGGGTAAATTGGCAAGCAGGAAATTACGCCAATTCCCGTAAAGAATTCGCTCCACTTGATCTTCGCTATAGTTTTTACACAAAGCTTCTATAATATTTTCATATTTGCCTGCATGTTCAAGTCCCTCGATCCACTGCTCAATGCCATCAAAATCTGAGCCAAATCCGATATGATTCTCCCCTCCTAACGAACAAACATGATCAATATGGGTTAGTAAACGGCTAATCGGAACAGTCGAATTAGCTGAATCAACAAAGTATGGAACGAAGGTAATACCCATTTGTCCACGACATTTTATGATAGCTGCTATTTGTTCGTCTGATAAATTTCTTGGATGGGGACATTGCTTAGCTGCATTTGAATGCGATGCAATGAAAGGCTTTTTATATAGATCAATTAATTCCCAAAAAGCGTTCACAGATAAATGTGATACATCCACTATTATACCCATTCCTTCTAATTCTTTTAACATCCGCTTGCCTTTCCAAGTAAATCCCCCATTACGCGGCTCCTGAACGCCATCTGCTGCCCAATTCGCATAATTCCAAGTAAGACCGATACTTCTAACTCCAAGGTAGTAAAGAATCCGCAAATGGGTCATATTGCCGGCGAGTGCATCCAACCCTTCCAGCGTAAGGATGGCTCCTATCTTCTCATTTCGTTCAACCGCTAGGAAATCCGAAACATTGCGAATAGCGCTCATACCGGGATGGCTTATTACTTTTTGATAAAAAACATCTACCATTTGAAGGATATGGTCAAACGAAGGTGCATAAATGTTCTCTGACAAATATACTGCAAAGCATTGAACCTTTACACCTGAACGCTTGAGACGTGGATAGCTGACGTCCAATTCCGGCAATTCCAAGTTGAAATCAAGCTTTGGGTCCATATATAGTTTCGTTAATGCATCGCAATGACCATCAATAATCACTATAACACCACCCCTGGCAGCATAAAGAACCTCGCACTTGAGGTTTCTTGGAAAAATAAAAAACCTGTCTACATGGTAAACAGGTGTTGTGGCATGTCTATATACAATACTTGACTAACGCGGCTCAACGATTAATTTGATTGCTGTCCGATCTTCCCCGTCGATCACGATATCTGTGAATGCTGGTACGCAAATTAAGTCAACCCCACTAGGCGCAACAAATCCTCTAGCAATGGCTACTGCTTTGATGGCCTGGTTGAGGGCACCTGCACCAATAGCTTGAAGCTCGGCTGCTCCACGCTCGCGCAACACGCCTGCCAGTGCACCTGCTACGGAGTTTGGATTAGACTTTGCTGAAACTTTTAATACTTCCATGAAAAGTACCTCCTCGGGAATGATGAATAGATTCCAGTAATCATCATATTCTAGAGGTTTACAAAACATTCCTTCCTACCGCGGGAGTAATTTTCAGAAAATTCAATTTTTTATTCGTTAATCTAAAAAGACTTGATCTTCATCATAGCGAATGAGACTGATTCCTTTAGCCAACCCCGTCTGGTCGTTCAATTCAATAACGACAGCATGGAAATGCCACTTGCCTTCATCAGTAACAAAGCGAACAGGCAGTTGAGTTTTAAACTTTTGAAGAACTGCCTGACGTTCAACTCCCAGTATGCCATCACGAGGGCCTACCATGCCCACATCCGTTACATAAGCCGTACCTTGCGGGAGTACGCGATTATCGTTCGTCTGAACGTGGGTGTGTGTACCAACAACAGCAGACACCCTACCATCCAAATGCCAGCCCATAGCTATTTTCTCAGAAGTTGCCTCTGCATGGAAATCAACAAAAACAAATTTATGCTTTTTCTTGTCAGCTTCAAGTATTTCATCTACTTTACGAAATGGACAATCAATTGGCGGTAAAAATGTACGGCCTTGTAAATTGATAATCAGTATTTCTTGATCCTTTACTTTAATTACTGTATGGCCTCTGCCTGGAGTTCCTGGCGGAAAATTAGCCGGACGCACCATTTTCTCATCACGGTCAATGAAATCAAATATTTCTTTCTGATCCCAGGTATGATTACCCATTGTTAGAGCTTGAATGCCCATTTCATATATTTCTTTTGCAATCGCAGATGTTATCCCCTTCCCCGCGGCAGCGTTCTCTCCATTGGCAATAAACACGGCATTAGGATGCGCCTGTTTCAACCGAGGCATTACATTTTTAAGTGCTTTTCTCCCAACAGAACCAACAATATCTCCAATAAATACAATTTTCATACGAATTCACTATTCTCCTCTATGCAACTAAAAATGAGGAAAAGTGGCTGTATCAGCCACTTTTCACATTGAATTTCCTATTTAGCGTATTCTACTGCTCTCGTTTCACGGATAACCGTAACCTTAATATGTCCTGGATAGTCGAGTTCACCCTCGATTTTCTTGGTAATATCGCGGGCTAAGCGGAATGCTTCTGTATCATCCACTTTCTCGGGTTGAACCATGACGCGAACTTCACGACCTGCTTGAATCGCATACGATTTCTCAACACCTTCAAACGACTCCGAGATCTCTTCGAGTTTCTCCAGACGCTTGATGTACGTTTCCAATGTCTCTCTGCGTGCTCCTGGTCTAGCTGCGGATAAAGCATCAGCAGCACCAACCAGCATAGCAATCACTGAGGTTGCTTCCACATCACCATGATGAGAGGCGATACTATTGATTACAACAGGATGCTCCTTGTACTTCTTACCAATCTCTACGCCAATCTCCACATGAGATCCTTCAACCTCGTGGTCAAGCGCCTTACCGATGTCATGAAGCAGCCCGGCACGTTTCGCCAAAGTTACGTCTACCCCGAGCTCTCCAGCCATCAGTCCTGCCAGATAAGCTACTTCCATAGAATGCTTCAGTACATTTTGACCGTAACTTGTTCTAAATTTCAATCGACCCAAAATTTTGATCAAATCTGGATGTAATCCGTGAACGCCAACTTCAAACGTAGCTTGTTCGCCATACTCACGGATGCGCTCATCCACTTCTTTACGGGACTTCTCAACCATCTCTTCAATTCTCGCCGGATGAATACGACCATCTGCAACGAGTTTTTCCAGTGAGGTACGAGCAATTTCACGTCGGATTGGATCAAATCCTGATAAAATAACTGCTTCTGGCGTATCATCAATAATTAGGTCAATACCCGTCAATGTTTCCAGTGCACGAATATTACGTCCTTCACGACCGATGATCCGGCCTTTCATTTCTTCATTTGGTAAGGTAACTACCGAAACTGTTGTTTCAGCTACGTGATCCGCAGCACATCGTTGAATGGCGAGTGTAATGACCTCACGGGCTTTCTTATCGCCTTCTTCTTTCGCTTGCTGCTCAATTTCCTTAATCAGCTGTGCCGTTTCATGGCGAACTTCTTGTTCTACATTGGTAAGAATAATACTCTTCGCTTCTTCCATTGTAAGTCCGGAAATTCGTTCTAATTCCGCAACCTGACTTTTATAAAGCTGGTCTATCTGCGATTGTGTATCCTCGATCCGCTTCTCTTTGTTGGCAACTTGCTCTTCTTTACGCTCGAGAGACTCTAATTTTTTATCCAGCGATTCCTCTTTTTGCAACAATCGTCTTTCTTGTCGTTGAATTTCATTTCGACGTTCACGAATGTCTTTTTCAGCTTCGGACCTCAGTTTATGCACTTCGTCCTTCGCTTCCAGAACCGTTTCTTTTTTCAGTGCTTCTGCTTCCTTCTTTGCTGATTCTCGAATCTGCTCAGCGGCTGTTTCTGCACTGGAAATTTTCGCTTCTGCAAGAGATTTGCGGATAAAATAACCAATCCCTAAGCATGCAGCTCCAACAATGAGAATGATCGCGATCCAGATGATAGTCATCTTGTTCACCTCCTCGTTGGTTTCTCCAAGGTGTTAGCTTGGGATTCCTTCGGTTTTTTAATCCGATTTTTAATTATTAGGTTAAGTCAATACATGTCCTTATCATCATAAGAACATGGCTCTTAAATGAATGCGCACTGTGCATTAGAGGCACCATAGTGCTGATAATCCATAATCAACAGAGTAAAAATTGGCGGTTTCCACTTCTGTTTCATCAAAATCAATTCAACTCGGTATGATTTTGAATCCATATGAAAATATACATTGTTATTTTATCTTTTGTCGAAGAAGCTTGTCAAGCGATTGTCCTTGAGATGGTATGATAATTAATGCCATTAAGATAATATGTATATATTTAATGATGTTAATTATCAAGAAAATCATCAAAAATCTCATTTTCTTCATCTTCAGAATCCGTACTAATTTGAGCAAGCACTTGGTTCACTACAGAACCAGTATAGCCTCTCCGCATCAGAAAAGCTGCAGTTTTTCTTTTACGGTCGATCGTTTTACCAGAGGTTATCTTCCACTTCGATTGAGCCATTTTCAGGGCCCCTTGTACTTCATCCTCGGGATTAATGGTCTCAAGAGCTCTATGAACAACTTCTTTATGAATCCCTTTCTGCCGTAGTTCTTGGCGAACCAAATTACGTCCTTTACGCTGAGATTGAATGCGATTCTCAGTCCACATCTTCGCAAATTCTTCATCATTGATATAATTCTGCTGAGATAATCTCTCACATACCCACTCAACGATAGGTAGTTCAAACCCCTGTTCTTTTAACTTTCGCCTCACTTCATTAGTTGAATGTGGACGTCTGCCGATCATATTCAGCGCTTTCATATATGCGTTATTTCGTTCTTCATCTTGAATGATCGTTGTTAATTGCTCAAGATCTACCGTCTCTCCTTTCATAAGCCGATGTTTAATCAGGATATCTTCATGAACGGAAAATGCGTATTCGTCATTCAAAAAAATATTGTAGCGCCGCTTACTGCGTTTCTGCTGTTCTACCTTTGTAATGATGGATATCTGCTGTTCATCAACACTCATATTACCAACCCCTTAACAAACGAAAGCACCTTAACTCGAGGTTAAAGGTGCTTTCACTAAATTTATGCGTTTATTCGAAAGCTGCTTCTGCTTCAACTTCGCCTTCTTCATCGTCCTCATTCGGTCCAGTTACCTTAATCAAATTGCTGTTCTCCCGAATTCTCAATTCGATCGTTTCCGAAATCCCCTTATTCTCTTTCAGGAATTGTTTCGCATTCTCGCGGCCTTGACCTAAGCGTTCACCTTCGTACGAATACCAAGCTCCACTTTTGTTTACGATATCCATTTCGGTTCCGATATCGATGATACTACCTTCACGGGAAATCCCTTCCCCGTACATGATATCCACTTCCGCTTGTTTAAACGGAGGAGCAACTTTATTCTTAACTACTTTTATTCTCGTACGATTACCGACCATGTCGTTCCCTTGTTTGATCGTTTCGACACGACGGACGTCCAAACGGATGGAGGAATAAAACTTAAGCGCACGGCCACCAGGTGTTGTCTCTGGGTTACCGAACATTACACCAACTTTTTCACGCAATTGGTTAATAAAAATCGCAATGACTTTAGATTTGTTAATTGCTCCAGATAACTTACGGAGTGCTTGCGACATCAAGCGAGCTTGAAGACCAACGTGTGAATCTCCCATCTCCCCTTCGATCTCAGCTTTAGGTACGAGTGCTGCTACGGAGTCAATGACAATGATATCTACCGCACCGCTTCGCACAAGTGCTTCTGCAATTTCAAGCGCCTGCTCGCCAGTATCTGGCTGAGAAAGTAACAACTCATCTATGTTGATACCAAGTTTGCTGGCGTACGAAGGATCCAATGCATGCTCGGCATCAATAAAAGCAGCTTGTCCGCCTGCTCTTTGTACTTCGGCAATCGCGTGTAAAGCAACAGTTGTTTTACCGGAAGACTCAGGTCCGTACACTTCAATAATTCTTCCACGAGGAAATCCACCAATACCTAGTGCAATATCTAGAGCGAGCGATCCACTTGGAATCGTTTCAACTTGCATATGTGTCGATTCTCCAAGTTTCATAATGGAGCCTTTTCCGAATTGTTTTTCGATTTGACGCAGTGCCATTTCAAGTGCGGCGCGACGATCTGTCAAAACACTCACTTCCTTTTATCATTATAGGTATATGATAACTTGTTTCGGGGTGTTTGCCAAGCATTTTTTCGAACATACATTCGTTTTTTTTGCGAACAAACAAAAAACCGTAACAAAGTTATCGACTTTGCTACGGTTCTTCCGCTAACAGATATTCATATTATATATGAATGTTAGATATCTTTCAATAGTTTCCATAAATGATACAGTGCAGCTTTGGCCGCTCTATGCTTAATCGTCTCACGCGTACCCGACAGATTCAAAGTAACGACTGAAGGTTCCGCACCTCTCTGTGCGAGGCCAACGTATACGAGACCTACCGGTTTCCCTTCAGAAGGACTTGGACCCGCTACACCCGTCACAGAAACACCTACGTCGCTACCGGTTGTCATGAGAAGATTTTGAGCTAAAAGAACAGCTGTTTCTTTACTAACCGCTCCAGGCACCCCCTCCCCTTCCAGAACCTCCATCGGCACGTTCAAAAGTTTATGCTTCATCGCATTCGAATAGCAAGTTATGCCGCCTAAAAAAGATTGAGAACTTCCAGGTATCGTCGTAACAAGATCACTAACCAAACCGCCAGTGCAACTTTCAGCCAAAGAAAGGGTTAGTTTCTTCTCCCCGAGCATTTGTACAATGACGGACTCTATCGGAACATCTCGCTGCGCATATAAATGATCACCGACTCTCCGCTTAATTTCCTGCTCTGTCAACTGAAGGTTTCGTTCACCCTCTTCAGCAGTATGTGCTCGCGTAGTTAAGCGTATGGTTACTTCTCCTTCTTTCGCGTAGGGCGCAATCGTCGGGTCTGTTTGAGTTTCAATCAAGTCAATCAATTGATGTTCCAAATTAGACTCCCCGATGCCGGCAAATTTAAGCATTTTGGAGTAGAGAGGCACTTCATCCGTCATCACCCGACGAAGCCATTCGGAGGCATACTTTGTAAACATTGGTTTCATTTCTTTAGGCGGACCTGGGAGCAAGATAAAATGAGTGCCCTCGAATGTGTAAGCGACGCCGATAGCAAGACCAGTCTCATTATGTAAAGGATCGCTGCCTTCCAACATAAGCGCTTGTCGCCTATTACTCTCCACCATATGAATGCCTCGGGAACTGAACAAACTCGTAATAGCTGACATTGATGGCTCATGCAAGACAAGTTCACGCCCCGAAAGCGACGCCAGTACATCTTTGGTCAAATCGTCCTGTGTCGGCCCTAATCCGCCTGTGCAGATAACGACATCAGCTCGTGCGGCCGCAAGCTTGAGCGTTTCCATCAACCTTTGTACATTGTCTCCAACAACTGTTTGATAATAAATGTCGATACCAAGTGCTGCGCATTCTTGTGACAAGTATTGCGCATTTGTATTGACAATTTGACCAAGCAGCAATTCGGTTCCAACGGCAACAATTTCAGCTTTCATAAAGAAATCCCTCCTCTGCATTTCTGTCGAACCTGCTAATACGGAAAAAAACAATAGGTTTCCCTATTGTGTCTTTTCCGAAAAGTCTATGACATGCTTATTTTTCACGAAATACTCGATACCTGAGTAAAGCGTAATAATAGCTGCTACCCAGCTGGCAATCACATCAAAGGGGAAATTGATAAACGTAAAAGGAAAATTATTAATAAGCAGTGCGATGATGGCTGTTATTTGCGTGGCCGTTTTCGCCTTTCCCCATTTACTGGCTGCCATTACAGTCCCTTCGAGCAGAGCGATCTGGCGAAGTCCGGTGACCGCCCACTCTCTGCTAATGATCACAATAACGATCCAAGCATCTACCTTGCCCATTTCAACTAGAGAAACGAGGACTGCCGTAACCAGCAGCTTATCCGCTAAAGGATCGAGCAGCTTCCCCAGATTCGTAACCAACTTGCGTTTCCTGGCAATATAACCATCCAGGCTGTCTGTGCTGGCCGCGATAATAAAAATCAATGCAGCGATAATTTGATTGTAGGTAATACTGAATTCCTCAATCCGAATGTGAGGAAATTTCACCTGAATCAATAAAAAAAACATAATAATGGGTACTAATAATATCCTCGCCACGGTGATGCGATTGGCCAGGTTCATGCAATGACCTCCCCAGATAAGTCAAACTCATATGAGTGTGTGATGCGGACTTTCGCAAGTTCCCCAATTTTCAAGCTAGCGTTCGCTACGAACACTTCGCCATCAATCTCTGGTGCATCGAATTGAGAACGGCCAACATAAACATCGCTTCTGCCATCGTACCGTTCAATCAAAACATCAATTTCTTGGCCGATCCGTCGACCTCCACGCAAGTTCGATATTTCGCGTTGAATTTCCATCAACGTATTCGCACGGTACTCCTTCACTTCATCTGGAATTTGATCCGGAAGACGGGAAGCTGGCGTATCGTCCTCTTTGGAATAAGCGAAAACACCAAGACGATCGAATTCCATCTCGCGAACGAATTCCTTTAAGTTCTCGAAGTCTTGCTCGGTTTCGCCCGGAAAACCTACGATCAGAGACGTGCGAAGCGCAACATCTGGAATCGCCGCACGGATTTTGCGTACAAGCTCACGTGTGTCCTTCTGACGACCAGGACGGCGCATCCGTTTAAGAATAGAATCCTCACTGTGCTGCAGAGGCATATCAATATACTTGCAAACCTTCGGATTCGCTGCCATAGTGGCAATCAACTCGTCGCTAAAGAAGCCAGGATAGGCATAATGCAGGCGAACCCATTCGATGCCAGGCACTTCACTCACTTTATCGAGCAAAGCGGGCAGCATAAAACCATCGTACAGATCCGTTCCGTAGTTCGTGGAATCCTGTGCGATTAGACTGATTTCTTTAACCCCTTGTGAAGCAAGGTTCGTTACTTCCGAGACGATTGATTCCATACTTCTACTGCGGAATTGACCACGCATGATGGGAATACTGCAGAAAGTACAAGCATTATCGCAGCCTTCTGCAATTTTGACATAGGCAGTATAACGCGGCGTTGTTACCTGCCTTGGCAGATCTGCATCATAGTTAAATACCGGATTCCCTACGAGAACCGGTCTTTTACCACGTAGAGCTTCGTCTACAATGTGATTGATTTTATCGAAATCCCCTGTTCCGACGATTCCGTCAATTTCAGGCATTTCTTCCATTAATTCTTTCTTATAACGCTGCGTCAAACAACCTGAAACGATTAAAGCCTTCAGATTTGCTGTTTGTTTCAGCTCAGCCATATCCAAGATCGTGTTCACAGATTCTTCTTTAGCTGCATCAATGAACCCGCATGTGTTCACGATAATAACGGTCGCCTCTTCTTTGTTATCAACAAGTTGGAAACCGCGTCCATGTATTAATCCAGCCATAATCTCGGAATCGACCAAATTTTTCTCGCATCCGAGGGTAACTACTTTAACCTTTTCTGTCATGTTGAAACAACCTCCAATAGTCCTAAACCGCTCCCTACAAGTATAATACATGCCCTATAGGGTGTCAAAAGTGAAAACCCCCTAGATATAGAGGGTCTTCGAGCTAAGTCAGTATGTAATTATTACTTTAGGTTCACAAATTGCAAGTCGAGAGGAATATCTGCTTTGCGGAGCAATGTAATAATTGCTTGCAAGTCATCCTTGCTCTTTCCTGTTACCCGAATCTGATCGCCCTGAATCTGACTCTTCACTTTAATTTTTGAATCACGAATTAAAATGTTGATTTTTTTCGCGTTTTCTTGATCGACACCTTGTTTCAAAGAAATTTTCTGACGAACCGTAGAAGCAGCAGCTGGCTCCACTTTGCTGTATTCGAGATTCTTAATCGAAATGCCGCGTTTTGTCATTTTAGCATGCAAAATATCCAGTACATTCTGCAGTTTAAACTCATCATCGGAAATGACGACTAATTGGTCTTTTTCCAATTTAATGCTGCTTTTGCTTCCTTTAAAATCAAAGCGGGTCAAAATCTCCTTCTCCGCCTGTTGAATAGCATTGTTAAGCTCCTGCATGTCCAACTTGGACACAATATCGAATGAACTTTCTGAACTCATCTACGCAAACATCCTTTCCATGAAATTACATAATGAATTATAACAAGAAGCCTTACAAAAAGAAACATCCCACAGCCGCTCGGCCTAGGATGTCCATGGATGAATCATTACCCGGGAAAGCGCAGAAAGCGCCAAATTGCTAGCTTTTCTGCAGGTTGAGTTGAACTCTCTTCGGATTAGGAGTATCTCCAACAGGAATAACCGTACCATTCACCGTTAGTTCTAAAGCGCTCGCTGCGCCAACATTCAGATATGCCGAACCCGTCAACTGAAAAGAATCCGAATCTCCGTTTTTGTACAGCTTCTGTCTTAGCATGTCGCCCTTCGCATTCGTATCCGTTAACGCATTGACTTGAATCCAGCATTGTGAGCCTGTAATTTTCATCTGGATATCAAGCTTAGGTGTGCCAATTATCGTATAATTATCGACACCCTTCTCATTGCTTATAAACTTCACTTGTATTGCAGCAGGTGTTGGAGAAGGTGTTGGCGTCGGCGTTGACAGAGGCACTACTTTGTTCTCCCCAGTAACGTTCGTGCTCGTATTAAGTTTGGAGCTGCCTGATGGGTTCGTCGAATCCGTAATCCTTGGAGATTGCGTTTGTGCAGGATTTATTTCAGCAGGCGTTCCTTTGGCATTTTTGTAGGTATAGTAATAAACAATGCCAAATATAAGCAGAATGAAGCACACAAACATCACACTCGATGCCCAACGACTCATTTTTTCTGTATTCCGGACACTTTTTCTTTTATTGCGAATCGTCTCAACAACCGGCTGTTCTGCAACAGGGGTGGGATTCGTCGTCTGGTACATGTTTAGTACTTCCATCGGGTCCAATCCTACAGCCTCTGCATAGCTTTTGATGAAAGCTCTAACATAAAAGCTGCCCGGAAGCACTTTGTAATTGCCTTCTTCAATGGCCTCCAAGTAGCGCTTACGAATTTTGGTCACTTCTTGCAGGTCATCCAATGATATTTTTCTTTCCAAACGCGTCTTACGCAAAATATTTCCTAGATCAGACACAAGATCACCTCCCCTAAACAGTCGATATTAGTATGGACGTTGCATGAATTAAAAAGGTTCGGACGTATACGTAAAGGAATCGTAGTTAATCTCTTCATCCGGACTGTTGCGCAGCTCAATAATATAATCAAAGTGATTATAGGTATATTCCGATTCACGGATAAATATATCCGGGTGTTCAATCACTTTAGTAGATGGCATCGACATAATTTCTTGCAAGAGGCTATAGTGCTTCTCATTCGATCGAATGGTGGAAACAATACCGTCAATGATGTAAACATTGTTCAGCGTCATCTCATCCTCAGAAAGCTGGCTCCGAACAGTTTGCCTTAGCAATGTGGAAGAAACAAATGTCCAGCGTTTGTTCGCGCACACGCTTCCGGCAATAATTGATTCCGTCTTGCCGACACGGGGCATTCCGCGAAGCCCAACGACTTGATTGCCTTCACGTTTGAAAATCTCGCCTAAGAAATCAACAAGCAGCCCTAATTCATCGCGAGTAAAACGAAATGTTTTACGATCGTCGGAATCCCGTTCGATGTATCTGCCGTGACGAACGGCTAAAATATCAACCAATTTGGGAGGGCGAAGAGCCGTAATTGTAATATTATCTACTTTTCTTAACATTTTACCCATTAAGTCAATTTTTTCTTCATCATTGGTTTGCAAAAGCATGCCTCGGGTTCGATCCTCAACCCCATTAATCGTTACAATATTAATATCGAGCATCCCCATTAAGGAAGCGATATCACCCAACAAACCAGGTCGGTTCTTATGAATTTTATACTCCATGTACCATTCTTTAACGTCCAATTGTTCCACCTCTTCATGAGTTCAGCGACTTTTAAAAGTCACCCTTTAAATGATTCTACAATATTCGGCAAAACCCTTCTCACAATCATCCTAAAGATGCAAGTATTATTTTGTTTTTAGTTCTTTTAGCTCTTGTCCATTATAAACAGATCCGCCAGATTGCCAGCTATGCTGAATCATTGCCTGTAGGCGGTTACTAAGAATAACTCCCCAATCTAATTCAGCAGATAAAGAATTAGACGTGTCCATAACAGATACGCCAATTGTCTTAGCTTTCTGTACGTGTGCGGTATCTGTAGGCACATAGAAAATAATCCAACTTGAAAGATGCTGTTTCGTCTGAAACGAAAGCTGACCAAACCACTGCTCATTATTATCAAGCAAAACAATATGATCCGCTTCCTCAGAAGGGGCCCAAGCTGAAGGGATTGGATGATCAGCTGTAGTTACCCACTCGATCGAGACGCGCTGCGCCAGCAACTCTGAGATCCGCTGATTTTTTAGGCGTTCCACTGCTTGTGGGTCAATCTGGTATAAGGATGTCTGGCTTCCGTTAGCGCTTGCGATTCCGTTTACATCAAGTTGACTCTGCATCAATGTCCATTTTGAAGATGAACCTTGCTGTTGAATCACTTCATTCGCGGAAGGTAGAAGTTCATTCCCTATAACGTATATGTAATCATAAGTTCTTTCTTTTAGCTTTATGACAACATCTCCATCCACCGTAGTCAGATCTTTCACCCAATCATAAGCAATCAGGTTAGAATCTCTCCACTGCTGCAAAGCTGTTCCTATCGACTGTTTGGCTGAATCAGACAAACTAACGCTTGAAAGCATTAGCACGGAGATCTTTTTGTCCAGCAGTTCTTGCTTTATAACTGGAATCCCCCGATTTCCGCAGCCTGTGACGAATAAAGATAAGAGTATTAAACAAAGTACATAACGTCGAATCCACATCCAGTTCCGGTTCCTTTCTTCTCCATGAGAAAACCTCTGTCGAAGTCATACAAAGTTGAGTAGCCGCGTTTGAGGTCGGTTTTATCGCCAAAAAGAAAGAAGTTCTCAACTTCGAGAACATTTGCTTTCTTTTGCGGAAAAGCATGCAAAAGCCTCCGATGGAAGGAGGCTTTTGCAAAGTGCCTTATTGAATTGTAAAACGGTTATTAGGCTTTGTCTACTAGTTTTACCATGAGGCGGGCTAGTGTACGTTTGTCTTCTTCATTCCCAGCATCCCACAACTCCTTAAGCACTCGCTCTTGGGAATTTTCCGGGTCTACTTTATTAGCAAGAAACTCACCGATTTGAAAAGCAAGCTTGCTTATGGTTTCTTCACTCATCCCCGCATGTTGTGCTTGACCTACGCGATCTGCAAGAAACTCTTTCCACTTATCAAATACTTGAAGTACAGTAGCCATTGTAAGAAGCCTCCTTTGGTTTGTGAAAGATGGTCATTACATACGTAATATTCGCATCTCAATAAGGATTTATGCGTGTGGCTTCTTAATTGAAATTGGTATAAACGCTAATAAGGACATTAAGTCAACCAGCCACCATTAGGGCTAATAATTTGACCTGTAATATAACCGGATTCGGGTAATGCCAGAAAATAAACGAGTGAAGCAATTTCGTCAGGTAAAGCAAAGCGCCCAATAGGGATTTCGCTTTCTATTGCAGCTTTTTCCTCTGCTTGAAAGCCAGCCATCATTTCCGTATGAACCGCCCCCGGAGCAACCGCATTAACGGTTACTCCCGATGGAGCCAGCTCTTTGGCTAATGCTTTGGTAAAAGCATTCATACCGCCTTTAGCGGTAGAATAAACAACTTCGCACGAAGCACCGGATATGCCCCAGATGGAAGATACATTAATAATACGGCCATACTTGCGTCTAATCATTGTTTCCATGAATGTTTGGGTACAGAGGAATGCGCCTTTCAGATTGACATCCATAATAAGATCCCAATCCTCTTCACTCACATCAGAAAGCATACTATAATGAGCGATCCCTGCATTGTTAACGATAATGTCAGGTATCATATCACGCTGTTCGAGCTTTTCTTTCATTTTATTAATTTGTTCTCGTGACCTGACATCAGCTGAAACCGTCAGCACTTTAGCCCCATGCTTCATGCACGATCGAGCAACTTCGTTAGCTGCTTCGTGCGACTCACGATAGTGAATCACAACATTCATTCCAACCTGAGCGAATCGTTCTGCGATTGCCGCGCCGATACCTCTACTCGCTCCGGTAATGAGCACAGTTTGTTCTGTAAATGGTTTGGAGGGACTCATTATTGCTCTCGACTCTGCACAATGGACACGGCCAGTTTGCTCCAATCGAAATGATCACGGAATCGGTTATTAACATCCTCTAATGTAATACTTTCATATACAGGAAGTATATCGAACAAATCAATCCCTTTGAATCGATATTTGGTAAACTCGTTGGCAATGGATTCAGGCGAGTTTAGCATACGAAGAAAATTTCCGATTTTTTTCTTGCGGCTTCGCTCAAAGGTCACAGCATCAAGCCCTGATGATCTAAGTTTTTCTACTTCATCACGAATCCGTGCAATGAGTTGATCAGGATCCTTCGTATCTCCGCCCAGAATCGAAAATGCATAGTCCTCACTTATGTTGTACTCATGGCCAAAACTATCTGAAATGAGTCCCTCATCGTACAAGGCTTGGTAAATATCCGAACTCGAGCTGAACAAAATATCCAACATTAGCTTCGTTGTCAACTCTTTGACAAGCAATTCTCTCCCGCTAATTGAAGGCGCCGCTTCTTTTAGCCCGAACAAACATTTAGGTAGAGAGACAGGTAATATTGTTACCCTACGAGCTTCATTTACGGTCAGAGGCTCATCTTCGAAAAATCGCTTTATGCTGCCTTGCGGACGAAATGTTTTTGCAGCTTGGTTTTCTTGAACAAAGGCGATGATCTCTTGCGGGTTCACCCCGCCTACAACGAACAAGCTCATATTGCTTGGATGGTAAAAGGTGTGGTAGCAGTTATAAAGCGTTTCCTTCGTAATCTCAGCAATGGATTCAACAGTTCCTGCGATGTCTATATGGATAGGGTGCTTCGCATACAACGATTCGATAAGTCCGTAATAGCTTCTCCAATCCGGGTGATCCTGGTACATCTTAATTTCTTGCCCAATGATCCCTTTTTCCTTTTCCACATTTTCATCTGTAAAATAAGGATTTTGCACAAAATTAATTAATGTCCTTAAATTTGTTAAAATGTCATTGGTTGAGGAAAATAAATAGGCTGTACGATCGAAGCTTGTAAAGGCATTTGCCGATGCGCCATGGGAAGCGAAGCTGGCAAAGATGTCCCCCTCCGGCTCTTCGAACATTTTATGTTCAAGGAAGTGAGCGATGCCATCGGGTACATGAACAGCTTCCTTGCCCTCCACTTGGAAGTGATTGTCGACGGAACCAAACCGAGTGGTAAACGTAGCATAAGTTTTCTGAAACCCTTCTTTAGGGAGAACAAACACATGCAGTCCATTCTCGAGCTGCTCGTGATAAATCGTTTCATTGAGATGTGGATAAGGTATCGTCTGCATCGTTTATTCCCCTTTCTGATCCCGCAAAAAATAAATCGTATCCAATTGAACCCGCTTCGCTGCTTCAGCAATCGTAGCTACGTCCACCTGCTCAACCCCTTCGATTAAACCAGCAACCGAGCGCTCTTTTCCAGACAAAATCGCATTAAAATCAAATGAAATGAGTTCAAAAGCTGAATCCTGCAATTCGCGCAATTGATTTGAAATCATCGCTCGGGTTTGACTCATTTCGGTTTCATTGATTTCCCCTTGCTCCATTGCCTTGAGCTGTTGACGAATAATGTCAACCGCCTTTTCATAATTCTCTATCTCGATCCCTGACTGCAGTGTTAAGATTCCTTTGTGTCCATCGAACCGCGAAGAAGCATAGTAAGCCAGGCTGGCTTTCTCACGAACATTAACAAACAACTTTGAGTGCGGGTATCCGCCTAAAATCCCGTTGTACATCAAAGCCACCGGATATTGATCGTCGCCATATGCTATATTCGCGCGAAGCCCCATATTGAGCTTGCCTTGATTCACATCGAGGCGTTCAACAACCGTTTTTACATCACGAGTAAGTTTCCGCGGTACCGAGGTATTATAGGAAACATCCTTCTTTTTATCTATAGAAAACGATTGTTTAACGATAGACTCCACTTCTTGAAGCGTGGTATTGCCAACAACATAAATGTCTATTGGCGCATTTTGCAGCCACTCTGTATATTGTTCGTATAAACTTTGCGCGGTAATACCGCTCAACGCTTCGATATTTCCTAAAGAGTGAAGTTTGTAAGGCTCGTCACTGCACATTTCTTCAATGCAACGCTCAGCTGCGTAACGTACTTTATCGTTAATAACAGCTTCAATTCGTTTTTGAAGTGTTTGCTTCTCAGCATCGACATATTTGCTCCGGAAATGGCCATTCTCCTGTGCGGGGCACGTTATCGTTTCACCTACAAACTCTAGTCCCTTCTTCAACAATGATTCGCTCGAAGAAACGAATCGGTCATTAATAATATCCATTCGAAACTGGACAATCTGATAATCGCCACGTTTATAAATATCAAAGCCAAATCCGGCACCATACAAGTCATCCAAATATTCCCTGAATTGTTGCGTCTCCGGATACGTTGTTGTCCCTCTTCTAAGCACAAAAGGCGTTAACGCTGTATTCGTGACGGTATCTTCCGCTAATGGACGGCCTATGTAAACAGATATGGCAAATGTTTTAAATTGATCCGTCGGCAGCACGTGCAAACGAATATGGTTCCACGTGCTCCGCTGAAATTGTGTATGCTTCAAAGGCTGTGTCTCCCTTCCTGAATCCAAGATATGTATCCATTATATTCCTATACGAACAAGAGAAGCAACCAGATCTGGTTCCTTCTCCTTGTCCCTCATCCCCTTATTTACAGAAAATATGTTTGCCAATACTTTTTACCTGAGGTCTGCTCCAAATCCATTTCGATGTTGCTGTAGCTGGGTTGAAATAATAAATGCAGCCACCTGTTGGGTCCCATCCACCCAGCGCATCTCTGACTGCTTTCTTCGTGGATTCATTTGGAGTTAACCAAATTTGACCGTCAGCCACTGCAGTAAAGGCGCCAGGCTGAAAAATAACACCTGACACTGTATTCGGAAAACTGGCTGATTTAACTCGGTTTAAAATAACCGCAGCAACAGCTACTTGCCCGATGTAAGGCTCCCCGCGTGACTCGCCATTTACGGCATTCGCCATAAGGTTGATATCTTGCTCGGACAACCCCAAATTGTTTGACGGTGTTAAATTGGATGGCGCTTGACTATTCCCAGCCGTTGTAGAACCTCCCCCAGATCCGGATCCTCCTGAGTTTCCACTCGCTGGGGCTGTCGGTTTCCATGATTTTGTTGCTTCCCACAGCCTAAGCTTCGTTTTGGCACCGACAACACCATCTACATTCATGCCGAACTCACCTTGAAATCGTTTTACTGCTAGTAATGTCTTATACCCGAAATCGCCGTCTATACTTCCACCATAGAAGCCGATAAACTTTAATCGACCTTGTAACTCGTTAACATCAGTTCCGCTAGCTCCATATCTAATCTCATTCTTACTAAACGTCTCTTCCGTTTCCGGACTCGTTTTGCTTTTCAACTGAAATGCGGCGAACAATACGAAAACGATACAAAATGTAAGTACGATTAACCTTTTGTTCATTCCCCTTCTCAACCTTTCTTTTCAAATTGCAGCCTTTTCTTGCTTATTATGAGAAAGGGGGGCGGCGATTATACACAGCAAAAAACACTCTCGCTGGGAGAGTGCTTGCACGAAGTAAATCTTATTAAGAGCTGATCCGGTTGTGCTGATACTGTTCTATCGACATGAGCACTTCACGCGGTTTACTACCTTCATACGGCCCGACAACACCCTTTGCCTCCATGGAATCGATGAGCCGTGCCGCTCGCGTATAACCGACCCTCATGCGCCGCTGAAGAAGTGAGACAGATGCTTGTTTCGCTTCTAAAACAATTTGCACAGCTTGATCGTAAAGTTCATCTTCGAATTCATTTTGCTGCTCTGGCATTTCTTCGATCTGTGGCACCATTTCTTCCTGATAATTGGCCTGCTCTTGCGTTCGTACAAATCCTACTACATGTTCGACCTCTTGGTCGGATAAAAAGGCTCCCTGCACACGTACAGGTTTAGATGCGCCTACAGGCAGGTAGAGCATATCTCCGCGTCCTAACAACTTCTCCGCGCCAACCATATCCAAGATCGTCCGTGAATCAACTTGAGACGAAACTCCGAATGCAATTCGGGATGGAATATTGGCTTTAATTACGCCAGTGATTACGTCGACAGATGGTCGCTGTGTTGCAATGATCAAATGAATGCCGGCAGCCCGAGCCATTTGAGCCAAACGGCAAATGGAATCTTCCACATCGTTGGCGGCAACCATCATTAAATCAGCTAACTCGTCCACTATAACGACATAATAAGGAAGAGGTGCTGCCGTCCCGCTTTCGGTCAACATTGCATTGTAGCCCTCGATGTTCCGGGTCCCGCTCTTGGAGAAGAGCTCATAGCGTTTCTCCATTTCAACGACGACTTTCTTAAGGGCAAGAGAAGCTCGGCGTGGGTCGGTAACAACAGGCGCAAGCAGATGCGGTATCCCGTTATAAACGTTGAGCTCGACCATTTTCGGGTCAATCATTAGAAACTTCACTTCATTTGGCTTTGCTTTATACAAGATGCTTGTGATAATGCCATTGATACATACCGACTTCCCCGATCCCGTTGCTCCTGCTACGAGTAAATGAGGCATTCTTGCCAAATTGCCTACAATAGGCTGACCAGAAATATCTCTCCCCAGTACGACAGACAGACGTGAGCTCGACTCCTGAAAAGCATTCGTCTCCATCACTTCACGCATCGTTACAACCGATACTTCCAAATTCGGCACTTCGATGCCGATCGCCGATTTGCCGGGAATTGGCGCTTCCATCCGAATATCCTTGGCGGCCAGAGCCAAAGCAATATCATCAGTCAAGCTGACGATCCGGCTGACTTTCACGCCAACGTCAGGCTGGATTTCGTAACGGGTCACCGCAGGGCCTCGTACAACTTCCAAAACCTTAGCTCTAACCCCAAAGCTCTCCAAAGTCGCTTCTAGCTTCCTTGCATTCGCTTTGTAGTCAGACATCTCACTGCCTTTACCAGCAGCTGGCTTAGCCAGCAGATCAAGAGCAGGCAGCTCATATGGCCTCGTATTAACCTGTGGCTGGTCTTGCTGGAACTCTACGACAACTGGCTCTTGATCCGCATCCAATGCTGCTGCCGCTGCTACTTTTGGCTTCATCGAAGCTGGAGGAGAATCCATAGCTGGCTTTGCCACTTGCTGAGCTTCTTGATAGACCTGCTCCTGAAAGTCACGGATGATTGGAGTTACTGGTTGATCTCGTTCCACTTCCGTTAAGAGAGGGCTTTCATTTGATTCCGCCTGATAAACCACTTTCTCTGTATGGCCATCTTCATTCATTGCAATGTCATCCACATCTTCCATTGCTGGAGTTTCCCGCTTTTTCCTGCCTTCCTTTATTGGGCGAAGCAGCTCCATAAACACCGGAGCTTTCTTTGATCGCTTGACCGGCTGGAAAACCTCTTCATCGAACTCATCATCCAAAGGCACATAAGATGATTTCTTTGACCGTGTAGCAGCGCCGTTAACAGCAGCCGTTTGCGGTTGTCGAGATTCGCGATCCTGCAGCCATTCTTTCATCCTGTCTTTAAAGTTGTCTCCAACATTTTTGAAGCGGCCTCGCACCATATTGCCGATATCCACATATGAAATTCCCGTTGCCAAAATAAAACCGATTACAAACAGTGCATATTGAATCAACCTTGCTCCTAAATAATCAAACAAAAAGTACAATATGCTGTACAATATTGCACCGATCATACCGCCACCTGTTTCGTGCTGAAGTGCGGATTGACCGATTTCCGTAGGATGCAAACCTGTTAACATCGCGTCCCACGTCGATGAAATAACTTTCCCTGAAGTAAATCCGCCATCTGGGTATAGTTGAGCGAACAAGTCAATATGATTCTTAATAAGCAAACCTAGAATAAAGAGTAGAAAGCCTGCCTTCTTCGCAGTTCGCATCGGAGGCCAGGCTCTTTTAATCATGGCATACAAAGCAACATATATGAAAATTAGCGGTATTAACCAATCCCACGTTCCTACAAAGAAACGAAAGAGATACTTAAGCGAATTGCCGACATGCCCTTGCTGCGCAAGCGCAATGACCGAAAAAATCAGAATAAGAATCCCGTACAACTCGAATAACAAGCTAGTTTTTAAAGCTTTTCCTTTCTTTTTGCGTTTTGCCACGCTTGTCACCCCCGAGTCCACATTATACCATATTGGGTCAGGGGGATGATACTGGCAGATCAGTTTACACAGGAGTATGAGTAAAGTCAGGGCTATAGGCGATTACAGTCCCAGGTGCATATTGTTCTTTCAGGTAATCCTGTGGATTACAGCTAAAAAGGCGGACAATTCGGGCTTGATAACCGCTAATCGGTTCAATTTGCATCATGACGCCTTGATGTGAAATCTCCAAGTAATTCGGAACATAAGTATCCATACCTTGGAAAATATCTTCCATTGGAATAACCGAGTAGTGGATCATTGGACGATGCCTCCACTTTCCGTCTTTTTCGCTTCGATACGTTGGTTCAGCTCTCTTAAAGCTTCTCCAATCCCTCCCACCTGATCAATGAGCCCATATTTAACAGCATCCGCACCAATAACAGTCGTGCCAATATCCCTCGTTAATTCTCCTGTTTTAAACATCAGCTCTTTAAATTTTTCTTCGGTCACATTAGAGTGCTTCGTCACAAAGCGGACGACCCGTTCCTGCATTTTATCCAAATATTCGAACGTTTGTGGAACACCAATTACTAATCCATTCAACCGGATCGGATGTATCGTCATCGTCGCCGTTTCGGCAATAATAGAGTGGTTAGCGGAAACCGCTATGGGTACGCCAATACTGTGCCCACCGCCTAGTACAATGGTAACGGTAGGTTTAGACAATGTTGAAATCATTTCAGCAATTGCTAGACCGGCTTCCACATCGCCTCCAACTGTATTTAAGATGATCATGACACCTTCAATTTTGGGGTTTTGTTCGGCTGCAACAAGTTGCGGGATAATATGTTCATATTTGGTTGTCTTATTCTGAGGCGGCAAAACAATATGCCCTTCCACCTGACCGATAATCGTAAGGCAAAAAATATTGGATTCACCCGCCGGGGTATTTGTTTGACCTAGTTGTTGAATAGCTTCTAGGGTAGCGTTTTTCTTGGCTTCCTCCGTCCCTGGATCCTGCTGTTTCGGTTCGCTTGGTGCTGCCATTCTAATTCCTCCTTCGGGTTTTGCTACAGCATACTGTCTTCATTCCTGTGCATAACGTTTCATAATCTCCAATAGTATGAATAAACTGAAGCATTTTCATACCTCTGACACCTTGGTGGTAAAATGAAAAAGCTCTCCCGCTATTGGGAGAGCTTCTGTTATTTGCATAGGTTCAAGTGACTTGTTCGAGACTAGACTTCCATAATAATAGGAAGGATCATTGGTCTTCTTCTGGTTTGTTCATATAAAAATCGTCCCAGAGCATCTTTTACATTTGTTTTTAAAGATGCCCACTCATTTACATTTTCATTCATTAATTTCGTTAACGTATTGGTTACGATACGATTAGCTTCTTCCAAGAGGCCTTCGGATTCACGCACATATACGAATCCTCTGGATATAATATCCGGTCCGGATAAAATTTTGCCATCTTGCTTGCTAAGCGTAACTACAACCACTAAGATTCCATCTTGAGATAGCAACTTACGGTCACGCAGTACGATATTACCTACATCGCCTACACCTAGCCCATCAATCAGAATGTTGCCGCTTTGTACTTTGGAACCTTTGCGAGCAACACTATTTTGAATTTCCACCGTATCGCCAATATCGCAGATAAATATATCTTCTTTAGAAATGCCGACCGACTCGGCAAGTATGCCATGTTGGCGAAGCATGCGGTATTCACCGTGAATGGGAATAAAGTATTTCGGCTTCATTAGATTGAGCATTAATTTCAATTCTTCTTGGCTGCCGTGGCCAGATACGTGTACACCGGTTACTGAACCAGGACCGTAAATCACATTAGCGCCAATTCGGAATAGCTCATCCACTGTACGTCCTACATAACGCTCATTACCCGGGATAGGTGTTGCTGCAATAATAACCGTATCGCCTGGCAAAATATCCACTTTACGATGCGTAGAACGCGCCATCCTCGTAAGTGCCGACATAGGCTCGCCTTGACTGCCTGTGGAAAGAATGACTACACGGTCTGCAGCAAGCTTGTTCACCTCTTCAGGTTCAATAAGCATACCATCCGGGATGTGCAAGTAGCCTAATTCACTTGCGATCGATACGACATTTACCATGCTTCGACCAATCACCGTTACTTTACGATTCGTTGCAGCAGCTGCATCGAATACTTGTTGAACGCGATGAATGTTGGATGCAAAAGTCGCAATAACGACTCTTTGCTTCGCTTTACGAAACACCTCTTCGATTTCAACGCCAACACTTTTCTCAGAACCTGTGTATCCAGGGCGTTCCGCATTCGTGCTATCGGACAGTAAGGCAACTACGCCTTTCTTTCCAATTTCAGCCATACGGTGTAAATCCGCATATTGGTCATTAACAGGCGTTTGATCGAATTTAAAATCACCTGTATGAACAACGACGCCTTCTGGCGTATCTAATGCAACACCAACGGAATCTGGAATACTATGGTTCGTTTTGAAAAATGATGCGGTAATTACTCCAAGATTAAGGACCGATTCCGAGTTGATCAGAATGCGGTTTGTCGTACCTAGCAAATTTGCTTCCTTCAATTTTGCTTCAATAAGTCCCATTGTTAGCTTCGTACCATACAATGGAACATTGAGGTGCTTCAAAACATAAGGTAAGCCACCAATGTGGTCTTCATGGCCGTGAGTAATAATAATACCGCGGACTTTATCCCGATTTTCTGTTAAATAACCGATATCTGGAATGACAATATCGATCCCCAGCATGTCTTCCTCTGGAAATTTTAAACCGCTATCAATCACAACAATATCGTTCGCATACTGAACACAGTACATATTTTTTCCGATTTCGCCCACGCCGCCAAGAGCGAAGATCAAAAGTTTATCTATATTTTTTTTGGACAAGAATATACCTCCTTCTAAGATTGGACGACGAATTTTAAATGATTAAACCGAACCAGTCACTTGCAACCATTATACATGAAGAAAAACAGCAATTACAAGTTGTTACTCTCGTGTGTATTTGTCAATGAACCTTATAATTGCAAAAACACACCCCGTAGCTGCTAGTGTCCCCAAAAAAAGAAAACCGATGCTGGGAGCACCGATTCATTAGGCTTTATCATACAAAAAGAGATTGAATGAATTGTCCTTCTTGTTCGGATACGTTGACTAACGGAAGCCTGACTCCACCAGTTTGGATACCTTTGAGCGCCAGAGCATACTTAATTGGAGCTGGGCTCGGAGCGCAAAAGATACCAGTAAATACAGGATGGAGCTTACGATGGAGTTCCGCCGATTGCTGTATATTGCCTTCTAGGTAATACTTTATCATAGATTGCATTTCTTTTCCAATCACATGACTCGCAACGCTAATAATTCCTCGGCAACCGATAGCAATTGCTGGCAATGTGTTACTGTCCTCTCCACTATAAACAGAGAAATCAGCATCGACTCCATTAAGAATACGTGTCAATTGGTCCGTATTCGCACAATCTTTGGTAGCCACGATGTTCGGAATCTTCGAAAGACGAATCGTCGTATCTGCTTCCAGATTAACACCTGTGCGGCCTTGGACATTATACAGTACAATAGGAACGTCCACGGATTGCGCAACCGCTTTGAAATGTTGGTAAAGTCCTTCTTGTGAAGGACGATTATAGTAAGGAGCGACGACGAGTAAAGCGTCGACTCCAAGCTTTTCAACCTTTTGGGAAAAATGAATGGTATGCATTGTATCATTACTGCCAGTTCCCGCGATAATTTTACAGCGTCCCTTAGCATAACGGACGGATGCTGCAATAAGTTGCAGTTTCTCTTCCTCCGTTAGCGTTGGCGACTCTGCTGTCGTACCACAAATAACGAGGCTATCGGATTGCTGCTCCTCGATCAAATAATTAATCAGTGGTTCAACTTGGTCCCAATTGACTTGTAATTGCTCGTCAAATGGAGTTACCATCGCTGTGACTACTCTTCCGAAATCCACCGTATGCGCCTCCTGTATCTTACATTTTACTTCGATAAATAAAACTTATGATGAAGCGCCCGCACGGCTTTGATCATATCCTCGCCATGAACGAGCACCCATATTGTCGTATTGGAATCCGCGGATTGAAGAATTCGGATATCCTCCTCAGTCAACGCCTCAACAATGTGGGCCATGATGCCCGGCACACCATTCATACCGCCTCCGATAATAGAGACTTTTGAACAGCCGCGCAGTGCTTTTGGCTCATAACCTTGGCTTCGAAGCAGATGAATAGCCCGATCCGCTTCGTGATCAAATACGGTATACACAACCCCTGATGGATTCACGTTTATAAAATCGACGCTAATCTGATGCTGTGCCATAGTTTTGAACACACGAAGTTGAAGATCAAAATGGCCCTCAACTGCAGCAACCTGAATTTGCGTAATATTAGTAAACTGCGCGATGCCTGTAACAAAGCGATCCGCAACTTGGCTGGTTTCATGGTGAATGGTATCTCCAGCTATAACAAGCGTTCCCTCTTCTTTGGAAAATGTCGAACGAACGCGAATCGGAATATTCGCTTGCATCGCGACTTCTACCGCGCGTGGGTGAATGACTTTCGCTCCATTATGCGCCATGTTGCAAATCTCTGCAAAACTGACCCTCTTGAGAGGCTTCGCATCCTCAACAATACGAGGATCTGCCGTTAAGATACCATTGACATCTGTAAAAATGTCAACGATTTCAGCTTTGAGCGACGCACCAAGCGCAGTTGCAGATGTATCACTGCCTCCACGCCCCAGGGTCGTCAACTCGCCTTGATTTGTTTTACCTTGAAAACCAGTAACAATTACGACCTGATCCTGCTCTAATAGATCTATAATCCGGTTAGGTTGAATAGAGGCGATTTGCGCGTTACCATACACGTCATTGGTTTGTATCCCGGCTTGCCCACCTGTTAGAACCGTAGAACGAATGCCTGTGGCTTGCAGTAAACTACACAAATGAACAGCGGAAATAGTTTCGCCACAGCCTAAAAGCATATCGAGCTCCCTAGCCGGCAGCCCCTCCCCGTTCTGACGAACGAGGTCCAGGAGCGTGTCAGTAGCATAGGGTTCCCCTTTTCTTCCCATCGCGGAAACGACTACGACTAGTTTATAATCTTGCGCTAGTGCATCTTGAATGTGTCCAATAACATATGCTCTGGCTTGAACGGTGGAAAGCGAAGTACCTCCAAATTTCTGTACAAGGATTCGCATGTGGCTCCCCCATATTCATATCCCGCTGCAGTAGGCAACGGTTGCTGATTACTGCTCAATAGCAATATATTCAGCAATTTGCACAGCATTCCAAGCGGCGCCTTTAAGCAGATTGTCAGAAACAATCCACATGTTCAATGCTCTTGGATTGCTAAGATCGCGACGTACACGACCTACGAAAGTCTCTAGTTTTCCGGCAGCGTCAGTTGCTAATGGATACTGCTGCTCATCAGGATTATCGAGAAGAACGATCCCTGGTGCGTTAGCAAGTAATCCCTTCACTTCTGCGATATCAAAATCTTTTTTCAATTCAACATAGACAGATTCGGAGTGTCCATAAACGACTGGAATACGAACGCATGTTGCCGTGACTTCAATAGACTCGTCATCCATAATTTTTTTTGTTTCAAGAATCATTTTCATTTCTTCATTCGTGAAGCCATTATCCAGAAATTTGTCGATTTGTGGAATGGCATTGAAAGCGATTTGGTGCTTGACAGGCAGGGATCCAACCGGCAAAATGTCCGGATTAGCTTCTCTTCCTTCAAGAACTTCTTTGGATTGTCTTAACATTTCATTGATGGCTTTCGCGCCTGCCCCTGAAACCGCTTGGTAGGTCGAAACGATAATCCGGGAAATGCCGTAATGGTCATACAATGGCTTTAAAGCAGCAACCATTTGAATCGTTGAACAGTTAGGATTAGCAATAATCCCTTTGTGTTCATTAATTTTATCAACGTTAACTTCCGGTACAACGAGCGGAGTGTCCGGATCCATACGATAAGCACTTGTATTGTCGATACAAATTGTACCTGCTTTCACTGCATGCGGAGCCAATGTTTTTGATACGTCGCCACCTGCGCTGAAAAGAGCAATGTCTACGCCTTGAAAGCTCTCTGGTGTTGCCTCTTGCACGGTTATTTCTTGACCTTTGAAAGCAAGCTTAACGCCTGCGGAACGAGCCGAAGAGAGCAGTTTCAATTCCTTAATGGGGAAATTCCGTTCATCTAGTAGACGAATAATTTGTTCCCCTACGGCACCTGTAGCGCCGACAACTGCAACGTTAAATAGTTTCTGGTTCGACATGTCCTGTCCTCTCCCCTGTGAATTTGCCTATATGAATTAGTATTGAAATCTTTCAATAATCATTGGCTGAAGCTGCTTTCCTTCAAGCGCGGCTTCGCAAGCTTCCATGATTAAATCCATTCTTGCTACCAATGAATTGGGCTTTGCGCCAGGTGCATCCTGACCGTATGGCACAAAGTATATGTTTTTGGTGATAAGTAATTTGGCGATATTCATCGCATTCAGACCAAGTCCGTCATTCGTAGAAATTGCCAAAACAAGCGGACGCTGATTTCTCATATGCGCTTTAGCAGCCATAAGAACTGGGCTCTCTGTCATGGCATTCGCTAACTTACTAGTCGTATTCCCTGTGCAAGGTGCAATAACCATCACGTCAAGGAGTTTAGACGGACCAAGCGGTTCTGCATCTACGATTGTCGAAATAATGTCATTGTCTGTAATATCCTTCAATTGCTGCTGCCAACCCGCAGATTTGCCGAAACGCGTATCTGTTGTTAAGACCGAGTTCGATACGATTGGAATGACTCGAGCACCCGCATCTACAAATCTCTTAATCTGCGGCATGACTTCTTCCAGCGTACAATGAGAACCAGTTAATGCATAACCGACCGTTTTCCCTTGCCAATTCATTCCACATCGCTCCTGTCTTTAAAGTCTTCCTCAATCAGCTGACTTAGCGTTTTCGCCATAATTCGACCAGCTGTTTTCGGTGCGACGATGCCAGGTAACCCGGGCGCGAGCATCGCTTTAATGCCTCTTTTTTCGGCAAATCGGAAATCCGTTCCGCCGGGTTTGGAAGCCAAATCGATGATGAGCGCGCGATGTGGGATATTGGTAATAACTTGCGCTGTGACTATCATAGTCGGAATTGTGTTAAAAAGCAAGTCAATATTCCCCACTTCCGGGTACAGATCTTTCGTATAGAAAGGCTGAAAACCCATCTCCCACGCCCTTGCATAATGCTCAGGTTTTCTCACGCCAACCTTGACCGTCGCTCCGAGTCCTTGTAACGTTTTTGCCATCGTAAAGCCCGTACGTCCGAAGCCAAGTACCATGCAAACCGACCCGTGAATCGTAATATCGGTGTTCTGGATGGCCATCATAAGAGCTCCTTCAGCTGTAGGAATCGAATTGTAAATCGCTACATCGTCGCGATCAAATAACTCGACCACCACAATCCCATGCGCGGTACACAGATTTTTCAGATAACTCTTGGCCATTCCAGTGTAAACTTTAGCGTGTTTAGGTAAGGAAGCGATGATCTCGTCTGTCAAAATCATCTCTTCACTAGAAAAAATGGAATCCACTTGTCCCGAATCATCCGTTCCTACCGCAGGCAATATCAGCGCATCAATCGTCTGAAGGAGCGCTGATTGAAGCTTCGCATTGGTTACACCGCTAAACTGCCGTCCCAAGTTATCGAAGCCGATTAATGTTACTGTTGCATCAAGCTCTGTAAATTTCTGAATTACTTCTAGCTGCCGGGCGTCTCCACCCATGAAAGCAACCGAAATCCCAGTAAGCATTCTCGCTTACACCCCTTTCTCGGTCCGTTTCGATAAGTTATAGTATGCTTTCGCCTAAAGATGGGTGACTTTCTCACGGGAGTTCCTGCGTAAAACAAATAAGAGCTCCTTCCATATTGGAAAGAGCTCTGTACATATGTAGCGATGTAGACTTATCGTCCCGTATGACCGAATCCGCCGGAGCCCCGCTCCGTCTCCGTAAGCTCGGAAACCTCTGTGAGTTGGATCTGGGGGACAAGCTGGAATACCATCTGCGCGATACGCTCATTGCGCTGAATCGTGAACGGCTCTTGTCCGTGGTTGATCAGCAGTACTTTCACTTCGCCGCGGTAATCCGCATCAATGGTGCCTGGGGAATTCAGTGTTGTAATGCCATGCTTGAAGGCTAAACCGCTGCGAGGTCGGATCTGTGCTTCAAGCTCTGGTGGCATACTTAGTGCAAAGCCAGTCGGGATAAGCTTACGCTCTCCCGGATTTAGTACGACTGGTTCGCTGACGGCAGCATGCAGATCGAACCCGCTTGCCGCAGATGACATTTTCTGTGGCAAGAGAATATCTTCCTGACCAGGAACGCGTTTAATTTGCACTTCATAATTAAGGAGAGACAAGTTGATCCCTCCTAAATCCTTGGATAACCTCATCAGAATTTCCAACCATCGACAACGCGAATGGCGCAGAGAACAATCGTTTCGTAAGCTCTTGCACATGTTCCATCTGCACACTATCGATGCGTTCGATCATTTCATCAAGGCTGTAATGTTTACCCGTCATTAATTCATTTTTTCCGAAGCGGTTCATCCGGCTGCTCGTGCTTTCCAAACTAAGAATCAGGCTGCCCTTTAGCTGCTCTTTGCCTTTTTGCAGTTCGGAAACCGTCATCCCTTTCACAGCAATATCATGCAAGAGCTCTAGGGTCACTTTCAGCACTTCATCGGTTTGCTTCGGTGCCGTACCTGTATAAATCGTGAACATCCCACTATCAATATGCGAGGAATGGTAAGAGTATACAGAGTATGCAAGCCCTCTTTTCTCACGAATCTCTTGAAAGAGTCTGGAACTCATACCGCCTCCAATTGCGTTGTTCAGCAGCACCATCGGGTACAGATTATCTTCCTGAAGCGATAACCCCGGCAATGAGAGGCAGATGTGGTTTTGCTCCGTTTTCTTTGCATGGAAAATCAAATCTCCCAAGAAATCAGGAGCGTCGTAGTCTGTTTCCACACCCGATTGAACGAAACTGCCAAAATGGTTCTCGATCAATTCTTTGACACCGTCATCGATATTTCCGGCTATGCTCAACACGATATTCTCCGTATTATAGAATTGCTTCATATAACTACGCAAATCATCCGGTTTCATAGCGGACAAATTGTCCTGAGTCCCCAAAATCGTGTAACCAAGGGCATGCTTCCCATAAGCTGCTTTAGCAACTAAATCGTGTACTAGATCATCCGGCGTATCCTCGTACATAGATATTTCTTCATAGATAACATTTTTTTCCTTTTCCATCTCCCCTTCGTCAAAGGTTGAGTTGAAAAACATATCCGAAAGGACATCCATCGCTAATGGCAGATGCTCATCAAGTACTTTTGCGTAATAGCAGGTGTACTCTTTGGATGTAAATGCATTTACATTCCCGCCGATACCATCAAAGATTTCGGCAATATCTTTGGCCGAATGACGCTCAGTACCTTTGAAAAGCATATGTTCAATAAAATGCGAGATTCCGTTAATTTCCGGCTTCTCGTTGCGCGAGCCCGTCTTCACCCAGATTCCGAACGATACGGAGCGAAAGGTTGGAATCTGTTCCATGACGACTCTTAAGCCATTATGTAAGCGGTATTTAATCACCAGGGTTCCTCCTCGATTGTTGCAACTAAAGTCATATTCCCCATTTATACTTACTTAGTCTAACAAAAATGTTCCCCTGACTCAACTTAAGGTGCAATCGCGCCAGAATCGGGTATTCGATCTGACGAAAGCAATTCACTTACCGTTCCTAAGGTGAGCCCTTTATTTTTAATCATTCGTATCATGCCATGTAATGCTTCGCTGGAAGAAACCGTTGGGTGCATCAAGATGAGCGTGCCTGGTTCTATGCTCTTGGAAAGACGTTCCATAATTCGATCGGCGCCTGGATTTTGCCAATCAATCGTATCGAAAGTCCAGAGTACAGTTTTGAGTTTGAGCTCTGAGGCCACTTGGACCGTCTCTTCCTTAAAATAGCCCGATGGCGGCGCAAACAACGTATTCTTTACACCCAATTGCTGTTTAAGCAACTCTTCGGTTTTCGAAATTTCCTCAACAGCCTTGCTATGGCTAATGTTCCGCATATCCTTGTGCGAATATGCGTGATTGGACAGTTCGTGGCCTTCACTTTGAATCTTTTTAGCCATCTCCACATTTTTTTTCAACCACGATCCATCAAAAAAGAAGGTTGAGTGCACATTTTCTTTACGAAGTGTATCAAGTATTTTCGGTAAATATTCATTCCCCCAGGCGACATTAATCATGATGGAGGCCATGGGTTTCTTCGGATTTCCTTTATAAATCGGATTCGGCCCCAAATCATCCAACTGAATGCTAGGCTTCGTCTCTCTCATTACATATTGAATTTTTCCCGGTGTTAAATGATGTTCGGCAAGCTTAAGTGTTTCGTCGATATCTACTTCTAAACCGTTATACCCAGGAATAGCTTTCCATACGGGATCTATTTTCGCATTTATTGGTGCGACATAACGTTTCGAAGCTTCTGCTTTAATGATATCCAGCAAAGTGCTTCGACTCAGCTTGTTGCTCGAATTCGTTTGCGTAGATGCCATGACTGGCACGGCGGCCTGATTGACCCAACCGCGTTCTTCAGTAAATAATCTAGAACCGACTTTAACAGCAGTCAAATAGGAGCCGATACCAGGGATAGCCTGGAGAATAAGCAGCACGATAACAAAAAAACTTCCTAGTAGCAACCATTTTTTGTAATGCATACGCAAATCCCCCCAAAAGCTTTCCTTCTTCAAGATCATATGTTGGGGAGGACAAGTTTAGAACGTAACATCTCCATTTCGTTTGCTTGGAGTTGAAATGCAAAAAAGAGACAGATTGATCTGACTCTTTATCCGGAATTATCTAATTGTGACTGCGCAAGTCACGCGGCCTTAGGTTTGAGCCGGGACTTGCGAAGTTAATGTCGCTTTGCGTGAAAGATTCACTCTTCCTTGCTGATCGATTTCAGTTACTTTAACTGTAATTTGGTCACCCACATTAACTACATCTTCTACTTTCGCTACGCGCTCAGTGGAAAGCTGTGAAATGTGCACCAATCCTTCTTTACCAGGAAGAATTTCTACGAAAGCACCGAATTTCTCAACGCGTTTCACAGTTCCCAGATAGGTTTCACCCACGATAACCTCGCGAACGATGCCTTCGATAATGGAGCGTGCTTTCTCGTTCATTTCCTGGTTCGAAGAGGCGATAAATACGCGGCCATCCTGTTCGATATCGATTTTCACGCCGGTTTCTTCAATGATTTTATTGATGATTTTACCGCCAGCACCAATAACATCACGGATTTTGTCCGGATTGATCTGCATCGTAAGAATTTTAGGCGCATATTGAGAAAGAGTTTTCTTCGGTTCGTCAATACGAGCAAGCATTTTGTTCAATATGTGCAAACGACCTTCTTTCGCCTGCTCCAAAGATTGCTGCAAGATGCTGCGGTCGATACCGTCGATTTTGATGTCCATTTGCAAGGCAGTCACACCTTTTGCCGTACCTGCCACTTTAAAATCCATATCGCCGAGATGATCTTCCATGCCTTGAATATCGGACAAAATGGAGAAATGATCGCCGTCTTTGATCAGTCCCATTGCGATACCTGCTACTGGAGCTTTGATCGGTACGCCAGCGTCCATCAATGCAAGTGTACTTGCGCAAATACTCGCTTGTGAAGTCGAGCCATTGGATTCAAGCACTTCTGAAACCAGACGAATCGTATACGGGAATTCCACTTCATTAGGAATAATAGGTTCAAGCGCTCTTTCACCTAACGCGCCATGTCCAATTTCGCGGCGGCCTGGTGGACGAAGCGGTCTTGCTTCACCAACGGAAAACGGCGGGAAATTATAATGGTGCATAAAACGCTTTGTTTCTGTCAGATCTAGACCATCAAGAATTTGCACATCGCCTAGGGCGCCTAACGTACAGATACTCAAGGCTTGCGTTTGTCCACGTGTAAACAGCCCGGAACCGTGTGTGCGAGGCAGTAACGTGATATCGCATTCGATCGGGCGGATTTCTTCTAATTTACGACCATCAGGTCTAACTTTATCATGTGTAATTAAACGGCGTACTTCTTCTTTTACGATGTCGTACAGCGTCTCTTTTACATCACCGATAAGTTCTGGTGTCTCTGCATAAACTTCGCCGAAATGGGCTACCGCTTCAGCATTCACTTCATCTATCGCTTCTTGACGCGCATGTTTCTCAGCAATTTTGACAGCTGCAACTAAACGTTCTTGAGCAAACTCGCGAACCGCTTTATTTACTTCTGCATCAACTGCGTGAAGTTTGACTTCCATTTTCGGTTTGCCTGCCTGCTCAACCAAATCTTCAATGACTGCAACGATTTTGCGAATTTCGTCATGGCCGAACATGATGGCTTCGAGCATTACTTCCTCTGGAACTTCATTGGCGCCAGCTTCAACCATCATAATGGCATCTTTCGTCCCAGCAACGGTAAGATGAATATCACTTTTCTCCGCTTGCTCCGTCGTTGGATTGATCACGAACTGACCATCGACACGACCAACAATAACGCCGCCAACAGGACCGTTGAAAGGAACGTCGGAGATTGCCAGCGCCGCGGATGTACCGATCATGGCTGCAATTTCAGGCGAACATTCTTGGTCAACGCTCATAACGATGGAAACGATTTGCACATCATTGCGGAAGCCTTCCGGAAATAACGGGCGAATCGGACGGTCAGTCAAGCGGCTCGCTAAAATCGCTTTTTCGCTTGGACGTCCCTCGCGTTTGATGAAACCGCCTGGAATTTTCCCTACCGAATATAATCTTTCTTCATAGTTCACAGTTAACGGAAAAAAATCCAAATCTTTCGGTCCGGTTGAAGCCGTAACTGTTGAAAGCACAACTGTGTCGCCATAACGCACGGTAACAGCTGCATTGGCCTGTTTCGCAAGTCTGCCCGTTTCAAGAATGAACGGTCTGCCGCCAAGGTCCATTTGTACCCTTTTCTCCATAATACCCTCCTAAGAAACTTGCTTTATAAGTTATGTATCCATTTGATGCCTAGAGTCAGAGTCTTCCTCTATTTCTGCGTAATACCTAGTATTTCCTTCTTTTGAACTTTTAAAATACAAGAAAAAGCAACCTTGTCGCTGCTCTCCACCCAGCTCTTATCAAGCCCGATGAAGGAGCAACAGGTTGCTTCTCATGGTCGGTATTATCGACGCAAGCCAAGCTTTTCAATCAAAGCACTGTAACGGCTCACTTCTTTGTTCTTCAGGTATGCTAGCAGCTTACGGCGTTGTCCAACCATTTTAAGCAAACCACGGCGGGAATGATGATCTTTCTTGTGAGTCCGCAAATGATTTGTCAGGTTGACAATGTTTTCCGTAAGGATAGCTACTTGTACTTCTGGAGAACCCGTGTCGGTATCGTGTACCTTGTGAGTTGCAATCAATTGTGTTTTACGCTCTTGAGTTAATGCCATCCTTGTTCACCTCCTGTATCTCATGATATCCCCTGTAGCCGAGATCACGCCGGTGATAGCGGGGTTCCAAGCTAAGGTTTGCTCCCTAAAGAAATGTATTCCTTTTGGCAACGTTATTCAGTATAGCATAATCATTAGGCAGAAGTAAATGCTTGTTTCAGTAGAACTGCTTATAGTTTAGCCTTGGCCTCTTCCGAGTCCTTCTTAATCTGCGAAATCAGCTCGTCGATGGAAGCAAATTTCCGTTCCGATCGTAAATAAGCGATGAATTCTACGGTAAGATGCTCCCCATAAATCTGTTCTGAGAAATCAAACAAATGAGCCTCCAACGTCGGCTTCAGCTCGCCGGTTGTAAATGTCGGCTTCACGCCAATGTTCATGACTCCTTTATAGGTTTCCCCTCGCAACGATGCTTTAATCGCATACACACCATTCACAGGTATGACAAAAGGCTCGTCCAATTGTAGGTTGGCTGTCGGAAAACCTATGGTTCGTCCCCGCTTCTCTCCATCGATGACAGTACCGCTCAAGCTATAGGGACGACCTAATAATCGTGTTACGGTATCGATATCCCCTTGTTGCAGGGATTCGCGAATTAAAGTACTGCTTACTTTTTCACCATCCATATGAAAAGGTCTCACCACTTCTACAGAAAATTTGCCATGACTCAATTCACAGAGTGAGTCCGGCGTCCCTTTGCCCTGAAAGCCAAATGTAAAGTCAAAACCGCATATAACACTGTCCACTCCGAGCAAGTACAAAACTTGATCAACAAACTGCTCCGGAGTTAACCGCATCAAAGAGGCGTCAAACGTGACAATATAAACATGGTTCACACCAAGAGATGCGAACAGTTCCATTTTTTTGCTCATAGGTGTAAGAAGCTCTGTATACTTCATTTGGCCCATAACTGCTCTAGGATGTGGATGAAACGTCATTACGGCAGCAGGCAGACCTAGATGCCCTGCAGTATGTATCGCGCGACCAATAACTTCACGATGTCCCATATGAACACCATCGAAATCCCCGATCGCCACAACCTGCTTACCGACATGAATGGGGGTTGACTCCAAATCGATTGGATATGAAAGCGGGATTATTTGCATATAAGTTCAATTCACCTACCCATTTCAACCTGCCCGTCAAACTTGTTTCCTCTTACCCATCTTACTGCTCTCTTTAAAGGAAAACTTTCGCTGGAATCAGCATTTCACTTGCGCGATTCCATTCAAAAAGACCTAAGAAGCGTTCATCCTGTGAATATGCACGGAATGTTGTTTGAGCCTCAATACCATGAACCAAGCGATCGGCGGACAAGAGAATTTTTTTACCTTGTAAGGCGTGCTTTGATTCTTCTGAAGTAAGCTGAATCTTGGGAATGTGAGCAATCGCTTGATCCATAGGAATCATATGCGCTTGCAGCGAGCCTTCCGACTTCAACTGCTCAATCTGCTCGAAAGTCAAGCACTGCTCTCTTCGAATACTGCCCGTCGAGGTTCGAATTAAACTCTTCATAACAGCCGGATAACCGAGTGCTTTGCCAATATCAACGCATAAAGTACGGATGTAGGTCCCTTTTGAACATGTTACTCGAAAATGGATTTCAGGATGAGGGTTTAGCAGACTGATCTCTAGAATTTCCAGCTCATGAATCGTCACTTTTCGTGATTTACGTTCGATCTCTTTACCCTCACGCGCGAGTTCGTATAGGCGTTTACCGTCTACTTTGACAGCAGAAAACATCGGCGGCACTTGATCAATTTCACCAAGAAAGGATGCCAGTGTTTCTCTGATTTGCCCCTCTACGAGATCAACCTGCTGAACTTCTTCCAGGACATTACCGGTCATGTCTTCCGTATCCGTCGAAAGCCCGATTCGTAAAACGGCTTCATATTGCTTGGGAAGCTCTTGAATGTATTCAACCATTCTTGTTGCTCGTCCCACACAAAGAGGCAGAACCCCTGTGACTTGCGGGTCTAACGTTCCGGTATGGCCAATTCTTTTAACACCTAGAATCCGTCTTGCTTTTGCAACAACATCATGAGAAGTAAAACCTTCGGGTTTCCAAACAGGCAAAATGCCTTCTAGCGTCATATCAGTTCGTTCCCTACTTCCTGAACCATTCTGTCAACCGCTTCACTAATCGTTCCATGGATTGTGCAGCCTGATGCGCGGACATGTCCGCCTCCCCCAAGGGATTGAGCGATCCGAGCAACGTCAACTTGTCCTGCAGATCGAAGGCTTACTTTGATGATGCCAGGAGCTTTCTCTTTGAAAAGCATCCCTACCTCAACACCTTCCACGTTGCGCGGATAGTTAACCAAACCATCCAGGTCCTCACTTGTAGCTCCCGTGGCCTCTAAATCAGCTAACGTAACTGCAAGCCAAGCCAGTTTGCGATCATAGGCGAACGAAAGTGTTGACAATGATTTCTGAAGGAGTACCATTTGAGCATAGGTAACTCGCTCCAGCACTTGCTCCGCAATTACTGAACCTTGAACGCCTAAAGCGAGCAAGGTAGCTCCGATTTGCATAACTTCTGGTGTAGTATTCGAGTAACGAAAGCCACCTGTATCTGTTAACAGGCCCGTGTAAATGCATTCACCAAATTCCAAATTTGGCGCTACGTTCATATGTATGGCCAAATCATATAAAATTTGTACCGTTGCGGCGGCATCGTGTTTAATCACATGATGCGTACCAAATTTATCATTCGTAGGATGATGATCAATATTGAGTAAATCCACTTGTCCATCAAAAAGAGTGCTGATCTTACCAATTCTGGAAAAATCAGCACAATCTACACTAATAATCGTTTGGTACTGCCTTTGTGGATGCTCACAGCTGAAATCGATTGCCCGATCACTTTCCCATAGATAAGAAAATTTAAGGGGCATTGCCCCTTCGTTGATCATGGTGAAAGACTTCCCAAGCTGATTAAGGATCCACCCCATCGCAAAGGTAGAACTGGCGGCATCTCCATCCGGCTGGATATGAGACACCACCAGGAAATCATCATGCTGCTCGATAAACTTCGCAGCCGTTTCCAACTGCTGGATATATTCGGGGGCATGGTTCATTCCGCTGTTCATACGTTTGGATTTCCTTCCTGATTCAGCTGATGCAGTAAATTATCAATGCGGCTTCCATAATCAATAGAAGCATCAAATTTGAACTGCAGGTCTGGGATTTTACGCAATCGAATTCGCTTGCCTAGTTCTGAACGGATATACCCCGTTCCAGCAGACAGAGCCTTAAGTGTCGCTGCCTTCTGTTCATCGGTTCCCATTACACTTAAAAACACACGTGCAAGGGATAAATCGTTTGTAACCTCGACGCCAGTAACCGTTAAGAAACCAATGCGCGGATCTTTCAATTCGGATTGTACGATCTGGCTCAGTTCCTTCTTAATCTGCTCGCCAACTCGCCCTACGCGAACTCTAGCCATTTGTTATCACCTCTCAACGGACTCCATGATGAAGGCTTCAATAATGTCCCCTTCTTTAATATCATGATAACGCTCCAGAGATATACCACATTCGTAGCCTTGAGCCACTTCTTTTTGATCGTCTTTAAATCTCTTCAGGGAATCAATCTTCCCTTCATGAACGACAATGCCGCTGCGGATCAAACGTGTTTGTGCATTGCGGGCAATTTTACCCGAAATTACCATACAACCAGCAATTGTACCGGAGCCAGTAATTTTGAAAACGTTACGAACTTCAGCTTGACCCAACACAACTTCTTTGAAGATCGGATCCAGCATGCCTTTCATCGCTTGCTCGATTTCTTCAATGACATTGTAAATGATGTTGTGCAGACGAATGTCGACTTTTTCTTGATCAGCCGTTGCTTTCGCTGCTGGCTCAGGACGTACGTTGAAGCCGATAATAATTGCATTCGATGCGGATGCAAGGATGATATCGGATTCGGTAATCGCGCCAACACCATTGTGCAAGATTTTGACACGAACGCCTTCCACCTCAATTTTCTCGAGTGAACTTTTCAGCGCTTCTACAGAACCTTGAACATCACCTTTGATGATTACATTCAGATCTTTAATTTCGCCATCTTTAATATGTTTAAAGAGGTCATCCAGGGTGACGCGCGAGTTAGCCGTCATCTCAGATTGACGCAGCGCAATTGCGCGGCGGTCAGCGATGTCTCTTGCTTTACGTTCATCTTCATAAACGAGGAATGGATCCCCAGCTTGAGGAACTTCCGTAAGACCTGTAATTTCAACCGGCGTTGATGGCCCTGCTTCCTTCAAACGTTTACCTTTGTCATTCACCATCGCTCTTACACGACCAAAGTGAACGCCTGCAACAAAGCTGTCGCCTACTTTCAATGTTCCGTGTTGAATCAGGATTCTGGCTACAGGGCCTCTTCCTTTATCCAATTCAGCCTCGATAACCGTACCTCTTGCACGTTTATTCGGGTTCGCTTTGTATTCTTGTACCTCAGCGACGAGCAAGATCATTTCCAGGAGATTTTCAAGTCCGATACGCTGTTTCGCCGAGATTTCACAGAAAATCGTATCGCCGCCCCACTCTTCAGGAACCAACTCAAAAGCAGTGAGAGCTTGCTTGATTTGATCTGGATTCGCGCCTTCTTTATCAATCTTGTTAACAGCAACAATGATCGGTACGCCAGCTGCTTTCGCATGATTAATGGCTTCCACAGTTTGTGGCATAACACCGTCATCTGCGGCAACAACGATAATGGTAATATCCGTTACTTGGGCACCGCGGGCACGCATCGTCGTGAACGCTTCGTGACCTGGTGTATCCAGAAATGTAATTTTCTTATGGTTAACTTCGACTTGATACGCACCAATATGCTGCGTAATTCCGCCTGCTTCGCCTTCGGTTACGGAAGTTTTGCGAATGGCATCCAATAGCGTCGTTTTACCATGGTCTACGTGACCCATGATCGTAACGACCGGAGGACGTTCCAAAAGATCCGCTTCATCATCGACTTCTTCAAATGTCTCAAAGTTGTCTTCTTCGACCTTAATCTTGACCTCGACTTCAACGCCGAATTCAGTAGCAATCAGTTGAATCGCATCCAGATCGAGCTCTTGGTTAATTGTAGCCATTGTCCCAAGGAACAACAGTTTCTTAATCACTTCAGAAGCATCTTTATGGAGCAATTTTGCTGTCTCACCGACGGTCATAGTACCGCGCACGATGATCTTCTTAGGCGTATTGTCAACTTTCTCTTTCTTGACGGTTTCCTGTTGATATCTGCCTCTGTTGTTGCCGCCGCGTTGATTATTTCTGCTTTGACCGCCAGGGCCACGTTTTCCGCCTGATTTGTTATCATCAAAACGATTTGGGGTCGGCTTTGTTTTTTTCGTTGTTTTCACGCCTGCCTTAGCCGCTGCTTCATCCAACTCAGCCGCAGTAGCGCCTACGTGAAATTGTGGTTTCGCTTCTTGTATAACCGGTCTGCCACTTTGATTATTGCGGTTGTCAAATGGACGCGAAGAACGGTTTGGTCCTGTGCTTCGATTCGGGCCTGTGCCTTGCGGACGATTGCCGCCAGTGCTTTGACCGCCACCTGCTCCTTGACTGGAACCTTGGCCGCTTGGACGGTTACCATAGTTACCGCCGCCTGAATTGCCTGGACGTTGATCATTCGAACGGAAAGGAGGTCTGTCGCCCGTACGTTGGCCCGGCCCTTGGCTGGAACCTTGACCGCTTGGACGCTGCCCTTGATAACCGGGGCGTTGACCTTGGCTGCCTTGACCGGAGCCCTGGCCGCTTGGACGCTGCCCTTGATAGCCCGTACGTTGGCCTTGACCTTGGCCACCCTGACCTTGACTTGAACCTTGGCCTGCTGGACGTTGGCCTTGATAGCCCGAACGTTGACCTTGGCCTTGACTTGAACCTTGATAACCCGAGCGTTGTCCCTGGCCTTGACTGGATCCTTGGCCACTAGGGCGTTGATCTCGCTGAGGTTGCGCAGGGCGACTTGCCACATACTGATTGTCTGAACGACTTGAGGATTGACTTTGCGCATTTTGTTGTTGTTCTGGTTGTTGTGGCGCACCATTTCCGTTATTGGATTGTTCTGGGGCAACTGGCTTCGAAGCCGAAGTTGCAGTACCTTTATTCTCCTGTGCAGGTGCCTGTGATGCAGGTTTCTGATTCGTCGTAGATGAACTCACATTTCCTCCGTCCGTAGCTGCTCGTTTGGCAGCCGCATTTGCTTTTATATCGCGAAAAAACTTTTCCACACTGCTTACCGCTTCGTTTTCCATAACGCTCATATGATTGTTAACAGGAATATTAAGTCGTTTCAGAATGGTAATAATTTCTTTGCTGCTCATATTGAGCGATTTTGCATATTCATACACGCGGGTCTTATCTTTATTATCTTGTTTATTAGTCAATATGTTTCACCTCCGCAGGATTTACATGACACTTCTGCAGCATCTGCGCGAAGCCTCCGTCCAATACACCAATGATCACACGCATTTCTTTACCAATGCTGCCGCCCAGTTCATATTTCGTGCCAATTTCCATGAGTGGAATCCCATAAAATTGACATTTATCTTGAAACTTTTTTCGTGTATTAGCCGAAGCGTCTTCCGCCATAATGACAAGTTTTGCTTCTCCTGAACGAATCGCCTTAAACACGCCTTCATCGCCCGTAACTAACTTACCTGCTCGCATTGCCAATCCCAATTGAGAAAGAAATTTATTCATCTTCTTCGGGTTCCTCCTCTTTAGAGGAGAGAAACTCGTCTTCAACACGAATGAAATCCTGCTCCAATTGATCATAAATATCGGCGCTTACAGGCTGCTTAAGCGCCCTATCCAGCGCCTTGCTTTTCTTAGCTAACTTAAAACAAGAAACTTTGCCGCACAGGTAGGCGCCGCGCCCGGACTTCTTCCCTTTCAAATCGATGAGAATTTCGTCCTCAGGCGTTTTGACGACGCGGATCAAGTCCCTCTTCGGCATCATCTCCTGGCAGGCCACGCATTTTCTCAGAGGGATTTTTCTCTGCTTCATTAAAGGTCACCCCTTGCTCCAGGCAAATACAAATTAATCTATAGAGATGGAATCTTGATGCATTTCCTCGGCATACGTTTTTGTTCTGCCATATTCTTGCTCTGCTTGAGTTTCGCTTTTAATATCAATCTTCCACCCAGTCAGTTTCGCAGCCAGGCGTGCATTTTGACCTTTAATCCCAATCGCAAGTGAAAGTTGGTAATCCGGCACGATAACACGAGCCATTTTCTCATTTTCATGAACTTGCACTTCAAGCACTTTGGAAGGACTGAGCGCATTGGCTACGTATTCTTCAACGCTTTCCATCCAACGTACGATATCAATCTTCTCGCCGCGAAGCTCGCCAACAATCGTTTGCACGCGCAACCCTTTCGGGCCCACGCAAGAACCGACCGGATCGACTTCTTCGTTTCTCGAGTGCACGGCAATTTTTGAGCGGAAGCCCGCTTCGCGAGCGACCGAGCGAATTTCCACGACACCGTCGAAAATTTCCGGAACTTCAAGTTCAAACAATCGTTTCAACAATCCAGGGTGTGTTCTGGAAAGAATGATTTGCGGTCCTTTAGTCGTATTTTCCACTTTCGTGATATACGCTTTGATCCGGTCGCCTTGCTTGAATTTATCTGTCGGCATAAGCTCAGTAAGCGGAAGCACTGCTTCGACTTTCCCGAGATCGACATAAATGTTGCGTTGATCTTGTCTTTGAAGAATACCTGTTACGATATCCTCCTCTTTGTCGATAAAAGCGTTATAGATCAAGCCTCTCTCCGCCTCGCGAATGCGCTGTGTGACGACTTGCTTCGCCGTCTGAGCGGCAATCCGGCCGAAATCGCGAGGAGTCACCTCGATCTCAACGATATCGTCCATCTGGTAGTTGGAGTTAATTTCACGCGCAGCGTGGAGCGAGATTTCCATTCTCGGATCCAACACTTCCTCCGTGACGGTTTTGCGTGCGTATACGCGGATAAGACCCGTTTGGCGGTTAATATCCACTCTTACATTTTGGGCTGTATTGAAATTGCGTTTATAACTAGAAATCATCGCCGCTTCAATCGCATCGATCAGCAGCTCTTTGGAGATACCTTTCTCTCGTTCAATTTCCGACAGCGCTTCGATAAAATCCATGTTCATTTGAACCGAGTTCCCCCTTTCAATAAGTAGCGTAAGCTAAAATACGATAGCAAGACGAGCGCTTGCGACTTTAGCGAATGGTATGGTGATCTTCTTTTTGCCAGCCTCTACAACGAGTTGTTCGCCATCAAAAGACAACAAGAGTCCTTCAAATTCCTTGGCGCCATCGATCGGCTCGTAGGTTGTAACAAAAACATGGCTGTTCACAGCTTTGTGATAATCTTGCAGTTTTTTCAATGGACGTTCTGCACCCGGCGAAGAAACCTCCAAGAAATAGGCATCGGCGATAGGGTCCTTCTCATCAAGCTGTGCGCTCAAATATTCGCTAATGCGACCGCAATCATCTATATCAATGCCGCCCTCTTTGTCTGCATAGACACGAAGGAACCAGTTGCTGCCCTCTTTGACATATTCAACATCCACGAGTTCAAATCCATTTTGTTCAATGAAATCTTTCAGCATGTCCTCAATGACTGATTTGATTTGCGCTTGTGTAACCACGGATTGGTTTGCCCTCCTAAAATGAACATTCCGTTTCATGTATCCCGAAAAGTCCTATATCAAAATGTAAAGAGTGGGTTTCCCCACTCTTTAATCACAAGATGATATCCTCATTATTGCCAAGAAAAATTATACCATAACCATTCTAGCCTTTACAATAGCAAACTTGTTAATCAATTTTACTTGACAGCCTAAAGTTTTCCGAAGGAAAACTGGCTTCGTAAGCACTCACATTAGAGCATTCAGTGTGAATCTGCTTCGGAAGCTTAAAATAATGACAATTGATTCGATTCCGGCATTCCGCGGAAGCAGCCCATGGAAGCTAGAAGTTCTATGATCGTTTTCGACGCTTTCGAGCGATTCTGGAAATCTTCGACAGACAAGAAGTCACCTTCTTCTTTAGCAGCGGCAATGTTTTTTGCTGCATTTTCCCCGATCCCTTGAAGCGCGGCAAATGGCGGGATCAATGAGGTGCCGTCGATAATAAATCGACTCGCATCCGATCTATATATATCAATCGGCTTGAAGCTGAAGCCGCGCGACGTCATTTCCAGCGACATTTCTAGAATGGATACCATCGCCTTTTCCTTTGGCAGCGCTTGGAAGCCCTTCTCTTCAATCTCGATCAATCGTTTCAAAATCGCGTCATACCCTTGGCAGAGGAGCTCTAGATCAAAATCAGCCGCACGAACGCTGAAATACGTAGCGTAATAGGCAATAGGATGATACACCTTGAAATAGGCTGTGCGGACAGCTGAGATTACATAAGCCGCGGCATGCGCTTTAGGGAACATATACTCGATTCGTTCACACGATTCGATGTACCACGCCGGCACGTTGCAGCGCTTCATTTCCTCTTTCCACTCATCGGTCAATCCCTTGCCTTTACGCACGCTTTCTGTAATTTTAAAGGCCAGACCGGCATCCATTCCCGCTTTGTAGATCAAATAAAGCATAATGTCATCCCGACAACCGATAACTGTCTTAATGTTGCAGATGCCTTTCTTAATCAGCTCCTGCGCATTGCCAAGCCAGACGCCTGTTCCGTGAGAGAGACCCGAAATTTGCAGCAAATCGGCAAATGAGCTGGGCTGCGTCTCCTGCAGCATTTGTCGAACGAACTTGGTCCCCATCTCGGGGACGCCATACGTTGCTACTGAAGAACGAATCTGCTCCGGGCTCACCCCAAGTGCATTCGTCGAGCTGAAAATACTCATCGCCTTTGCATCGTTCATCGGGATTGTTGTCGGATCGATTCCCGTCAAATCTTGCAGCATCCGCATCATGGTCGGATCGTCGTGCCCCAGAATATCGAGCTTGAGTAAGTTCGCGTCAAAGGCGTGATAATCGAAATGCGTGGTCTTCCACTCTGAATTTTTGTCGTCAGCCGGATATTGCACAGGCGTAATGTCATCCACTTCAATATAATCAGGTACGACTACGATACCGCCTGGATGCTGCCCCGTGCTCCGCTTCACGCCTGTACAGCCAGAGGCCAGACGACTCAGCTCGGCGCCACGCCATTTCTGACCCTGTTCTTCCTCATACTTTTTAACAAAACCGAAGGCAGTTTTCTCAGCTACTGTTCCGATCGTACCTGCTCGAAACACGTTTTTCTCACCGAAGATGGTTTTGGTGTAGTTATGGGCAACAGGTTGATAAACACCTGAGAAGTTCAAGTCAATGTCGGGAACCTTGTCCCCCTTGAAGCCTAGAAACGTTTCGAAGGGGATGTCGTGGCCATCCCCTTTTAAATTTTCTCCGCAGCTCGGGCAAATTTTATTGGGAAGATCGAATCCGCTCGGCACGCTTCCGTCAAGAAACCATTCACTATGACGGCAGGAGTTGCAAATATAATGAGGGGGCAGCGGATTAACCTCGGATATTCCTAACATCATGGCTACGACAGAAGATCCTACAGATCCCCGGGAACCAACCAGATAACCATCCTCGTTTGACTTTTTCACAAGCCGTTCCGAAATCAAATAGTTTGCAGAGAAACCGTATTTAATAATCGGCACAAGCTCTTTCTCCAGACGAGCCGTGATGACTTCCGGCAGCTCCTCTCCATAAATCCTTTTGGCCGTATCATAACAAGTGTTCCGAATTTCTTCGTCAGCACCTTCAATGATAGGAGTGAACAGCTTATCAGGGAAAAGTTCTAAGGACTCAAAACGATCGGCAAGATCATTCGTGCTGCGAATCACAACCTCGTATGCCTTCTCTTCGCCTAAAAACTTGAACTCTTCGAGCATTTCCTTCGTTGTGCGGAAGTGAGCATCCGGTTTCTTCATGCCTTTGAGCGGACTAAAGCCCGTTATGCCATTAATGGTTATATCTCGGCATACCTTCTCTCTGGGATGGAGATAATGTACATTACCTGTTGCAATGACTGGTTTGCCGGACTTATATCCGATTTCGCAAACTCGACGAACCGCATTCTCTAAATCTTCTACGCTGCCAACGAGACCTTTGTCAACCAAATGCATATTATAGCTGACAGGTTGAATTTCGAGAATATCGTAGAACTCAGCCACTTGCTCGGCTTCCTCAGCGGACTTATTAAGAACCGCTTCAAAAAACTCGCCTTTTTCGCAGCCTGATGTGATGAGAAGTCCATCTCTCAGTTCGACTAATACGCTCTTTGGAATACTAGCTGTACGCTGCAAATATTCTGTATGTGATAAGGAAATGAGCCTGAATAAATTTTTCTTCCCTACGGCGTTCAAAGCATAAATACAGCAATGAAACGGACGTTGGTTAGACAAATCTGTGCCTACATAGTCGTTCAGCTTATTCAGATTTGTAATTTGCCGATCGCATGCCTCATTTATTAAATGGTAGAGCACGAATCCAAGTGCAATGGAATCATCAATTGCCCGGTGATGGTTATCTAGACTTACTTTGAATTTATCAGACAATGTATTCAAACGATGATTTTTCATCGAAGGGAACAAGAAACGCGCCAATTCCAAAGTATCGAGCGCAGAATTCGTAACCTCGGGCAAACCCATCCGTTTTAAATTCGTTTGCAGAAACCCCATATCAAAGCGAGCGTTGTGCGCTACTAATACCGCATCCCCCACAAATTCCACAAACTTGGGAAGCTCCTCTTCAATATCCGGCGCATCCTTGACCATATCATCATTGATATTCGTCAATTGTTGAATGTTATAAGGAATCTTCTCATGCGGGTTAATGAAAGTAGCGAATCGGTCAATTTCTTTACCGTCTTGCATCTTAACGCCTGCAAGCTCGATAATCCGGTTTTTGGTAACAGACAAGCCCGTCGTCTCGACGTCGAAAATGACATATGTGCCCTGTTTCAAGTCCACATCAGTAGGGTTTATAACAATGGGAACCGAATCGTTTACAACATTTGCTTCCAAGCCATAAATAACTTTGATCCCATGCTTTTTCGCAGCTTTTCCTGCATCAGGATAACATTGAATATTACTGTGGTCCGTAATGGCTATCGCTTTATGTCCCCATTTAGCTGCCATTTTTACATATTGATCGACAGGCGTAAGTGCATCCATCGTACTCATGGATGTGTGCAAATGAAACTCTACCCGCTTCTCCTCAGCATCGTCCATGCGATCTCTAGGAGCCATCACTTCATTGAGATCATTAGGAATCATAACGAGTTCTGGAATTGGCATAAAGCGGTCATACTCGACCTTACCCCGAGCTTTAATCCATGTGCCGTTAGCGAGCAGGCTCAGAATTTTCACATCGTCTTTGGTCTTAGCAAATACTTTCATCGCCATAGAGTCGGAGAAATCTGTTAAGTTGAATGTAAACAACGTACTGCCGTTTCTCAATTCTTTGACATCCAGTCCAAACACAGTTCCCTGTACGGTTACTTTCTTTTCTTCTTCTTGAATGTCTTTAAGTGGAGTTGGTATTTCTTTGATGTCATAGCCAATAACTAGTTTAAGATCGGTATCCGGAAGTTCAGATGCTTCTTCTTCCTGTTCGATTGACATCATGATCTCTTGTGTGACGCTTCTTTCAGCTTGTGTTCTTTGTTGTGCGAATTTTTCATACTCGGCTTCAATCTCACTCGTATCGCTAATTGCATATTTAACCGTAAGCTCTGTTTGAAAAAAATTATGAAAAAAATTGCGAATGAACATATCAATATTCTTTTTCTTCGCAAGCTCAAGCCCAATTTGATCGAGCATGATAAGCGTTAGCGAATTGCCTTCTATCTCAAATTTCGCTTTACTCATCCAACCATTGATCGACACCACTTCACGTTGCAGCCAATCTATAAAAAGGCTCCAGTATTCATGTACAAGAGCCGACGTCTCCGCTTCCTCGAATCGCCAAATAAAGCGAATTTTTGCAATTTGAGCAAATTTTTCTTGAATCATTTTACAAAAAGAACGGTATATGTTCTGAGGCACCAATTCATTTTTCACTAAATAAAAGGTCCAGTCGCGATTTTTACGGCTAATTTCTACTTGATCGATGTACCCTTCCGCAAAAAATGACCGCACAACATCGGCCGGAATCTCGGCTTGCTGCATCAAAAGCTCAAAGCGATTCCGTTTGTCAGCCAAATTACTCATGAACGTCCTCCCCGTAAAAATACGAAGGGCAAAGGAGATGGTGCATTCCGTTTGCCCTTTGTTTATAATTAATAGCTTCTGCCAAATAATACCGTATGCTTCGAAGTTTCGCCGCATACAAGGCAAGTCGGCTTCGTTTCTGATGGATTGAACGGAATGTTCCGACTAGTTGCGCCTGTCTCTTCCTTCACTTGTGCTTCGCATGCATCGGAACCGCACCAGCCTGCCAAAGCAAAACCACGTTTGCTTTCCAGGAATGTTTTAAACTCATCGATCGTATCGACAGTTATATAATGCTCGTCACGGAACTGCTTCGCTTTATCATACATCTGCTGATGAATCTCAGCAAGCAAATTTTCAATTTCCTCAACGAAATTCGCCTGCGCAACAATTTTCTTCTCGCCCGTTACGCGGGACACTAGAACGACTTGTCCATTCTCCATATCACGCGGCCCTAGTTCGACGCGAATCGGTACGCCGCGCATTTCGTATTCATTAAATTTCCAGCCTGGGCTTTGATCTGCGCGATCGTCGACCTTCACGCGAACACCGGCTTTCTTCAGCTGCGCATACAGCTCATCGACCCGACCAATGACTTGCTCTCTTGTTTTAGGTGGTCCAATTGGAATCATGACGACTTGTGTTGGCGCCACTTTAGGCGGAAGCGCGAGTCCACGATCATCACCATGCACCATAATCAGCGCACCGATCAGGCGCGTACTCACTCCCCAGGAGGTCGTGTGTGCGAATTGATGCTGATTCTCACGGTCTAAAAACTTAATATCAAAAGCGACGGCGAAGTTCGTACCCAAGTAGTGGGATGTTCCCGCTTGAACCGCTTTTCCATCCTTCATCATGGCTTCAATCGAGAACGTATCCAAAGCGCCGGCAAATTTCTCTGATGGAGTTTTCTGCCCGATAATAACAGGAATCGCTAAGAAATTTTCAGCAAAATCACGGTACACTTCGAGCATTTGCATGGTTTCACGGCGTGCATCTTGCTCGTCTTCATGTGCGGTATGGCCTTCTTGCCACAGAAACTCCGTTGTGCGAAGAAACGGCAATGTGCGCTTCTCCCAACGTACAACATTGGCCCACTGATTGATGAGTAGTGGAAGATCTCGATAAGAGTTAATCCATTCCGCATACATATGACCTATCATCGTCTCCGATGTCGGACGAATAGCTAAGCGCTCCTCCAGCTTTTCACCGCCTGCTTCTGTTACCCAAGGCAACTCAGGGTTGAAGCCTTCTACGTGCTCTTTTTCCTTTTGGAAAAAGCTCTCAGGAATAAACAAAGGGAAATATGCGTTGCGATGGCCTGTTTCCTTGAAACGGCTGTCAAGCTCTCGCTGAATGTTCTCCCAAATTTCGTAACCATCGGGCTTGAAAACAATACAGCCGCGAACAGGCGAATAGCTCATCAAGTCCGCTTTCTTAATAACATCTATGTACCAACGGGAGAAATCCTCTCCCTGAGGTGTAATTTCTTTGACAAATTGCTTCTCGTTTGACATAAATTCCTCCTAAGAGTTTTGCTGGAGCAAAACTTGCATCGTAAACATCTAACCTTTTATTAATCTTAAAATATCATTATACGTTACCGCAACCATAAGCAGCATGAGCAAAGCGAAGCCGATAAAATGCACCATACTCTCTCGATTCGGGTCAATCGGCTTACCGCGCAGCGCTTCTAACCCCATAAATAATAAGCGGCTGCCATCCAAAGCAGGTATAGGCAATAGATTGAAAATTCCCAAGTACAAACTAAGCGTAGCTGCCCATGAGATCAGATAAGTCATACCAAGCTTCGCGAACTCGGCCGACACTTGAGCAGTGCGTACAGGGCCTCCCAGATCATCCAGCTTAAACTGAAGCATAACGAGTTTTTGCAAGCCAGTAACGATACCAATGGTCGTTCCCACTACTTGCTCATACGTCCCTTTCATGACTTCACTGAAGGTAGCGCTTCTGCGGTCCCCAGAAATAACAACGCCAAGTTTTCCTGTACCAGCTTCCAATTCAGGTGTTACTTGTATGGTAATTGGGTTACCCGCTCGATCCACTATCCACGTCATTTGTTTGCCCGCCGATTGTTGAATAGCTGTAACTAACTTCTCGCGGTCATCGCCAATTGGCTGGTTATCAATAGACATAATAATATCGCCTTTATGCAGTCCGGCTTTCTCCCCGGCCTTGCCAGCAATCACAGAATCCAATTTCACATTCGTAAACACGCCTGACATAATAACTACAATAAGAAACAAAACAATCGCAAGCAAGAAATTCATAACAGGCCCCATCACGATGGCAAGCGCCCTTTGCCCTACTGTCTTGCTCCCAAACTGGCGGTCATAAGGTGCAATTTGCGTTTCTGTTCCTTTCGCTACCATCATGGCTTGCGGTTCAACAGGATAAGTTACACGTTCTCCATCAACATCAATCTTCACTTGCAGGCTTCTTTCCAAATCAATCTGCTCAACTGTGCCTATGATGACATTAGATCGCCGGTCCAGTTGATCTAAGTAAAGAGCTGTCACTTGATTGGATTTGTTGAGTTGAAGGGCAATGGTCTGACCGGGGTTAACTTGCACAATTTCCGGATCTTCACCAGCCATCCGCACGAACCCGCCGATCGGCAGTATGCGCAGCGTGTACCGGGTCTCGCCTTTCTTATATGAAAAAATCTTGGGTCCAAAACCGATCGCGAACTCCCTCACGAGAATGCCTGCTCGCTTGGCAAAGTAAAAGTGACCCCATTCATGAATCGTGACTAGAACAAAAAACAGCAATATCACTTTCAATCCAACTTCTATGGCTGACAAGTCGTATTTCCTCCTTAAAGTTTCACTTAGAAAACTTATATCGTAAGAGCAGCTGAGTTATCTTAAGATCGACCCAGTGCTTTCCGTCTATCATGGACAGCATGTTCTTAGATTACCATTATTGATCAAGTGAATACAAGCTATCCCCTATTAGCTCAATATACGATAAAGGAGTTTTATTTAGACTCTGTTTCCAGTCACCCAGACATTTGATTGATTGAAAAAAGAGCTGAGCCATCCATGCTGACTTGAGCTCTCTTTCATTCGTAAGAAAACTACTCACGAACCTTATTCCGCTTACTTAATTGGTAGAGGGTTAGAATTGAAGGGATGCTGCATAAGCTCTCGCCCATTCATCTTGTTCCTGAATACGTTCAAGCGACGGCTGTGCATAGGATTCATGCTGTTGCAGCACACTTTCTATCACTTGTTCGATCTGCAGAAATGTAATTTCACGATTCAAGAAGCGCGCCACAGCCACTTCGTTTGCAGCATTGAATACAGTTGGCGAAGTGCCGCTCTGCCTGCCACATTCAAAAGCCATTCGCAAACAAGGATACCGTTCATAGTCCATCTCACGGAAATGCAGTTTACCAAACTCAGCCAAATTCAGACGCTTTGTCGGCGTTTCATATCGCTGAGGATAGGTTAAAGCATATTGAATCGGAACTCGCATATCCGGATTTCCTAGCTGAGCAATCACGCTGTTATCGACGAATTCCACGTAGGAATGAATAACGCTTTCAGGATGAATCAGCACATCAATTTGATCATAGGTGAGATCGAACAGCCAACGAGCTTCAATGACCTCTAACCCTTTGTTAACCATGGTCGCAGAGTCAATGGTAATCTTAGCGCCCATCGACCAGTTGGGATGCTGCAAGGCTTGCTCGACTGTCACGCCTTCCAATTCATTCCGTGTCCGATCACGAAAAGAGCCGCCTGAAGCTGTAATTGTTATCTTGGCTACCCCTGCGCGCTGTTCACCGTTCAAACATTGAAAAATAGCTGAGTGTTCACTGTCAATAGGCAGCATTGCAACACCCTTACGTTTCACAGCTTCAGTCACGATATGCCCCGCACTGACCAAAGTTTCTTTATTCGCTAGTCCAATGTGTTTACCGGCTTCAATCGCCGCCAGTGTCGGTTTCAATCCTTGACTGCCAACAAGTGCAGTTACCAAAACTTCTGCATCCGTTGAGGCAGCAACTTCCATCAAGCCCTCTTCACCGAATAAAACTCTTGTTTCAGATGGGACGTGTAGCGCCACTTCCTCGGCTAACGCCCGCGTCGCCACCGAGACTAGTTTCGGACGAAACTTTTTCGCTTGTTCAATAACCAGCTTGCTATTAAACCCGCCGGATATTGCTTCAACTTGAAAACGTTCAGGAGCATGCGCAACAATATCCAATGTTTGCGTACCTATTGAGCCTGTAGAACCCAAGATCGCTATACGTTTTGCCATAAGCCACCTCTACATCTGCGATTAATGGGGAATAATGCCCAGCCAAAAAATAAATGGGAATACAATTAACCAACTATCCATCCGATCCAGCACGCCACCATGACCAGGAAGTAAATTCCCTGTATCTTTAATTCCTTTTACCCGTTTATAAGCAGATTGAATCAGATCCCCGATTTGACCGACAATCGCTATCACAAAGCCTAGCAGCAGAGCTTTACCTACAGATAGCAGATCAGGCGCATACCAAGCAAATCCTAGTGCAACCAGCATAGAAATTACAATGCCGCCAACGGCCCCTTCAATCGATTTCTTTGGACTGATTTGCGGCCATAACGGATGCTTGCCGATCTTTGAACCGACAAAATATGCACCTGAATCTGTCGCCCAAATACAAACAAATACGACGATTGACCAAAACAATCCATGATCCGCCAAACGCGCAGTGATCATATAATTAAATCCGAGCCCGATATAAATAGCGCCAAGTAAAATAATTGAAACCTGATCTATGGTAATCTTATTTTTGGAAGCTACGGTGATAAAAAGGAGAACGAACATCGCAAGCCATATCACGGCCGTGGAATTAACAGGAAGAGTCAGGCCCACCATCTCCCACGGAATAACAAGGAGCAGAAGTGCAACTAGACCCGTAATTGAGGATAATTTTAAGGGTGTAAACCCATTCATTTGAATATATTCCCGATAACCAATAATCGAGACAAGTACAATCAACCCTGCGTACCAATAACTGCCCAATACAAGCAACGTAATAAAAACAATGCCTGCTATAATCCCTGTGACGATCCTCTGCTTCAAGTTAGACTCCCCCTAGATGAAAAACCGGCATATCGGCGCCCTTTGATAAATATACAAACTTAAAGAAGAGTACGTAGCAGTTAATCTAAATACCACCGTATCTTCTCGCACGCCGCTGATATTCGGCAATGGCTTGCATGAACAATGCCTCTGTAAATTCAGGCCAGTAGGCCTCTGTGAACCAGAGCTCGGAATAAGCCAACTGCCATAAAAGGAAATTACTTAAGCGCAGCTCGCCGCTCGTTCGAATTAACAAATCCGGGTCTGGCAAGTCGGACGTCAACATATAAGATGAGAAACAAGCCTCATCAACGTCATCGATTTGAAGTTTCCCCTTCTGGACGTCACGAATCATATCGTGTATACCAGCGATCATCTCTTTACGACCACCATAATTTAAAGCAAAATTCAATATAAGTCCCGTGTTATCTTTCGTACGTTCAATAGCACCTTCTATCGCTTTCAACGTATAGTCAGGCAAACCGTCTTTCCAGCCGGTCATACGAATACGGATATTATTTTGAATAAGCTCTTCGATCTCCAAAGGAAAAAACTCCTGAGGAAGCTTCATTAAGAATTCCACTTCTTCTTTGGGTCTCTTCCAATTCTCAGTAGAAAAAGCATACATCGTTAATACTTTGACACCGATATCATTTGCTGCCATTGTAATCTTCTTAACATTTTTCATTCCGGAATGATGCCCAGCAACTCGGGGCAAACCACGTTGTTTTGCCCATCGACCATTGCCATCCATTATGATTGCTACATGTTCAGGCACATTGTCCAAGTCAATGTCAAGATGATCGGTTTCCTTTGCAGTATTCCCCAGCCATTTTTTTAACGGTTTAAGCATTCTTGTTCCTCCCATCTAGGGAAAGATGAAAAACCCCCAGTAAATACCCGGGGGGCATATCTATCTTATACTTCCATAATTTCTTTTTCTTTTGCAGCTAGCACTTTCTCAACTTCCGCTACGAATTTATCCGTAAATTTCTGAATATCTTCCTGATGCTTACGGGATTCATCTTCGGAAATACCTGCTTTTTCAAGCTTTTTAATGTCATCGTTAGCGTCACGACGAATGTTACGAATAGCAATTTTCGCTTCTTCACCGAATTTTTTGGTCATCTTCACAAGATCCGCACGGCGTTCTTCGGTTAAAGCCGGAATAACAATTCGAATGACAGTACCATCGTTAGAAGGGGTTAATCCCAAATCGGATTTCATGATCGCCTTCTCGATTGAAGTCATCGAACTTTTGTCCCAAGGTTGAATCAATAATGTTCGTGAATCCGGTGTAGTCAGATTTGCAAGTTGATTAACCGGCGTCATCGCTCCGTAGTACTCGACTTGAATCCGATCTAAAAGTGAAGGCGTAGCTCGACCGGCACGCAGTGAAGTCAAGTCTCTTTTCAAAGCGCCTATCGCTTTATCCATACGGTCTTCGGCATTTTTTTTAATGGCTTGCGGCATGGTTAGACACTCCCTTTAACTGTAGTCCCAATTTTCTCGCCAAGGACAACGCGTTTGATATTCCCTTTCTCGGTAATGGAGAACACCACTAATGGGATGTTATTGTCCATACACAGGGAAGAAGCGGTGGAGTCCATGACACCGAGATTGTTGCTAATTACTTCCATATACGTCAAAGTATCATATTTCTTCGCTGACGGATCTTTAAAAGGGTCGGCAGAGTACACGCCATCCACTTTATTTTTAGCCATCAGAATAACTTCCGCTTCAATTTCAGCCGCTCTTAAAGCCGCTGTCGTGTCTGTCGAGAAGTACGGATTTCCGGTTCCAGCCGCGAAAATAACGACTCTTCCCTTCTCCAAATGACGAATTGCTTTTCTACGAATGTACGGCTCTGCAACCTGCTGCATGGTGATTGAAGATTGAACCCTTGTCGGTACTTCAATCGTTTCGAGTGCGTCCTGCAGCGCCAGGGAGTTCATCACTGTAGCCAACATGCCCATATAGTCCGCTGTTGCTCGGTCCATACCTTTCTCGCTTCCAGCAATCCCTCTCCAGATGTTGCCTCCGCCTACGACGATGGCTACTTCCACATTTAATTGCACAACTTCTTTCACTTGTTGTGCGATTGAGGTAATGACTTCAGAATCGATGCCGTAGCCCTGCTGTCCAGCCAAAGCTTCTCCACTTAGCTTGAGTATCACTCTTTTATAAAAAGGTTGCTCCAACTCGTATACCCTCCGTTTCAATAGGTGAACAGGTGTTGCTCAGTAGCTAAAAAAGAAGGAACACCAAGTGTTCCATCTTTACCGTAGCTATTATAGTTTAACTTGGGACATAACTTCTTCCGCAAAGTTTTCTTGTTTTTTCTCAAGCCCTTCACCAAGCGCGAAACGCACGAAGCGACGGATGGAGATATTCTCACCGATTGTTGCAATCTTCTCATTCAACAATTGTTCGATTGTTTTGTCTGGATCTTTAACGAATGACTGCTCCATCAAGCAGAACTCTTCGTAGTATTTACCGATACGGCCTTCAACCATTTTATCAACGATTTTCTCAGGCTTACCTTCGTTCAAAGCTTGGTTACGAAGAATCTCTTTTTCTTTATCCAAAGCTTCTGTAGGCACTTCTTCACGACGCACATAAGTTGGGCTTGCAGCCGCGATGTGCATGGCGATGTCTCGGCAGAATGCTTTGAATTGATCTGTTTTACCAACAAAGTCAGTTTCACAGTTGATTTCTACTAGAACGCCTACTTTACCGCCAGCGTGAATGTAGGACTCTACTGCTCCTTCTGTCGCGATGCGTCCAGCTTTGTTCGCTGCAGCGGAAAGACCTTTTTCGCGAAGAAGCTCAGCTGCTTTCGTCAAATCGCCGTTTGCTTCTTCAAGCGCTTTTTTACAATCCAACATCCCTGCGCCTGTTTTCTCACGTAATTCTTTTACTTGTGCTGCTGTAACTGCCATTGAAAAGAACCTCCCGATTGTTATATGTAGTGAACTCCACTCTTTAAAAAAAGGGTGGTGACAGGCTGTTACACCTTCCAACCACCCTTCTTCTCATGCCTATAGATTAAGCTGTTGTTTGTTCGCCTTGGTGAGCTTCGATAACCGCATCAGCAATTTTGGCAGTCAACAATTTCACTGCACGAATCGCATCATCGTTACCTGGAATCACGTAGTCGATTTCGTCCGGATCACAGTTAGTATCTACGATACCAACGATTGGGATACCCAATTTGCGTGCTTCCGCAACAGCAATACGCTCTTTACGAGGGTCGATTACGAACAAAGCACTAGGCAGGCCTTTCATGTTTTTGATTCCGCCTAGGAACTTCTCAAGACGATCTTTCTCTTTACGGAGAATGATAACTTCTTTTTTAGGAAGAACTTCGAATGTACCGTCTTCTTCCCATCTTTCCAACGTTTTCAAACGATCGATACGTTTTTGAATCGTTTGGAAGTTAGTCAATGTACCACCCAACCAACGTTGGTTGATGTAATACATGCCACAACGTTCAGCTTCTTCAGCTACTGAATCTTGCGCTTGTTTTTTAGTACCAACGAAAAGAATTGTTCCATTCTCTTCGGATACGGATTTAACAAAGTTGTAAGCTTCTTCAACTTTTTTAACCGTTTTTTGCAAATCAATGATGTAAATACCATTTCTTTCAGTAAAAATGTACTTGTCCATTTTCGGGTTCCAACGACGAGTTTGGTGACCGAAATGTACGCCAGCTTCTAAAAGCTGTTTCATGGAGATAACTGCCATCTCCAATCCCTCCCTTAACATGGTTTATTTGGTATCCGCCGCCTATCGCATCTTTGCATAAAACTTACCAAAGTAAGCACCATTATGCAAATTGACGGGCGTGAGTTTTTAACACCGTGAATAAATATACCATAACTGAATTAGCGATGCAACCTTTTGTCTCGATGACATTTTGCCCTGGTTTTTGCTTCCTTATGTACTTAAATATTAGGGCTGAACGAACAAAACAGACCTCACAAAAGATCGTTTTGTTGGTCTGTTTATTGTACGGCTAGCAAATTAGCTACGACTTTCTGCATATCAAGAACGCCTTCGAACACGTGAAAACCGACTTGAAGCTTAAAAGTTCCGCCTTGTTTATCAAGTTCAGTAGTAAACGCTTTACGGTCTGTAATAATGCCTGACTTCACGAGCAGCTCAGTAACCGCGGTTGCATCCAAATTGGGCTGAATGTAAATGACGGTACGTTGTGCCCCAGTGGAATTCTTGGTCTGCGTTTCCTGAGGTTTGGAAGCCGCCAGTTTATCTGTTTCTTCTTTAACCTTCGATTTTATCCCAGCGTCGTATTCAGCTTGTGTATACACTTTACTCTCTTTATCGAAGACTTGATAATATTTAGAAGCCTGTTCCTTCAATTGAAGTGGATCCATTTCATCCAAAGATATCCCACTCGGCGGTTGCGCACTAGGACGTACAGACATAACCTGAAGAAGGATAGCTCCGACAATAATGCCAGTGCCGATGCCGTATACAAATGAACGGTTCTTAAACACGAGTTTTCTCCTCCTGTTTGGAAAGCTGAAGGATCAAATTCACCTCGCCTTTATTTAAACCAAGTTTCTTAGCGATTGCTTCCACACCTTTACCTTGATTATGAAGGCTGAAGAGCTCAGCATATCTCGCTTTCATGCTTAAGCCTGGAAAAGAGGGCACCTCTTCGACTTCTTCAATCTTCGCCTCGTCTTGTAATAGTAAAGAAGTTTCTATTGGAGTTAATAACTGCGATTCAGCAAACGGAAGGCCCGACTTGGATGAATTCTCAAGATCCTGAGCAACAGGATCAATAATCCTCATGGTTTGCTGTTGATTAACATGCACCTTCGTTAGTTCTTGAGACAACTCTTGCTTTTGCTTCTCCAAAGATTCAAGTCTACCCGAGAGCTTAGCTAACTCAACCTCATAATCTTGTCTGGTTCGTGAGAATAAATCAAGCAGAGCTTGGTTCTGTTCATCCATTTCTGCTGCAAAACTTTCAATTGTCTCTTCAATTTCCTGTACGACGTTTGGCTTAGCAGTTGCCTCTTTTTTGGGGATAAATCGCGCATAAACAATAATCACGAGACCCAGAAGCACGACATACATCCAAGGCTTCATGTCCAAGAGGTTCACCTTTTTCTATGAATAAATTATAGCGTCAAATCAATATGATGCCCTTTATATGGATGCTCCGGATGGTGAGAGCTTGATACTGTCTGAGAGTCAGCTTTATGTTCTCTCTCGCTCTTTTCTCTAGATTGGTTTTGCTTGCTATGTCCATGGTCATTGACGTTTGTACGGGCACTTTCTTCCAGCTTACCACTGCGCGAACGATCTTTTTCAGTTGTTTGCATGGCTTGATTTTCTAAAATCGTTTCATCCTGCCGCGGTTTTTGCATAAGCTGATTTTGCCGGGTACCCGCCTCGTCATTCTTATGAACAGCAAATTGTAAATCAATCGATTTCATACTCATCACTAACCATCTCCCTCAATTACACATAAGCACTCATTGAAATATCTCCATCGCTCAAACGGAATGACACTCGATTAGTTGGATCTTTAACAAATTTCGTATAACGGCCAATAACGATTTTGGTACCTCCATAGATGATGGAAAGAACCTCCACCTTAGCTTTATCCGAATCTTCAAGAGACTTTTCGATTTCAAGAATACGTTCTTTTAGAGCAAGTTGTTCCTCAAGTGCTTGCTTTTTCGTATGATTCAACTTTATTCGCATAGCTAGTTTATCTGGACTAAGCTGCCCGGTTGCAGCTAATTGATCCAATAAAGTAAGCGCTTTATCGGTCTTATCCATATTTTCCATATGAACTTTGAGTTGACCGCGAAGCAGAATCATTTCATTTCGCAGCTCGGGCAGAACGCCAACTTCAATATTAGTCGTTGTTGACATCGAATTTCCGATCGTTCTAGCTGTCACTCGTTCGCCAGCTTGAATCGTACCGCCTACAATTAAACCTTTGGAACCGTTGCAATTTACGGCTTTCCCAACACGTATAGTTGAATGCATAATGCTTTGGGATACAGTAAGCTCATCGCCTGCTTCAACAACGGCATCCTGAATAAATGCGCACTTTACGTTTTTACCGGCTTTCAAATGTGCTTTATTCTGCCCAACAATACCTGCATTAATCTCAATAGAACCTTCCGCTTCAAGCTCCGCTGCTTCTACGCCACCTGTTACTCTGATATCACCAGCAGCACGTATTTTAAAACCCGGAAGCACATTCCCGCGAATCACGACTGTTCCAATAAAATCAATATTACCTATGTTATAGTCCACATTCCCATTAACTTCGAAGACTGGAAATACGTTAATTTTATCTCGATCTGTCTTAACGACCATTCCGTCAATTGCAGAATAGAGCCCCGTTTGTTCGGCATCAATAATCACATTTTTGCCTAATTTGAAACGAGCGTCTTTACCAGCTTTCGTATTTAGCGTTTCGCCGGTTACAGCTCTGCCAGGAGAACCTTCTGTCGCTAAGAAACGCTGCCCAATCAGTTGCCCGCGCTTAACGTTATTAATGGAGATAACTTCTTTATAATTCACTTTGCCATCTTCTAGCTCGAGCGGTTTTTTCTCATCATGATCAAAATCATAAACAAATTTAACATAACCGTTCTGCCCTTCGACTGGCTTCGTACCTGTAGCAATCACGATCTTTTGTAGAAAAAAAGGCTTCGGATCCTTTGCAATAAGCGCTAGCTGAGAATCATTAATGCCATGAACGATTCGATTCGTACTAAGTACTTTCTCTAACTCTTCGACTGTAACGCGAAAGCCATCTTCCGCATTATTGATTAATAAGTACGCCGATAGTTTGTCATCTGAGATGGAAATCGTGATGTAATAGTCTAAAGGCATGTTCCTCTCAATCATGGACATACCACCTTTCGTGTCCTTCATATAGAGTGACTAAGTATCTTGAAAAAGCTGAGTCTTAAATCGTCCAAGAACACCCTTTAATCGTAGGATTGCTTTGGAATGCAACTGAGAGATGCGTGAAGGAGACAAGCTCATGACTTCCGCAATTTCACTCAAAGATAACTCTTCAAAATAAAACAGCGATACGACAGTACGTTCCTTCTCCGTCAGTCTCTCAATGGCTCGAGCTAGCGATTCTTTCAGAAAAAATTCATTTACTTTATATTCAGGATTTTTGGCTTTCTCATCAACAAGCAAAGAAAGACGTGTTTCTGAATCTTCCTCCCGAATGGGATCATCAATCGAGCACACCGTTGTAATAGAGATATCCTGCAGCATCTGCCCAAAATCATGCTCGCTGATTTGTAGATATTCGCTCATTTCCGCATCAGTAACTGATCGCAGATACTTCTGCTCTAGCTTCTGATACGCTTCTTCAACTTTTTTTGCCTTTTCTCTTACAGACCTCGGCACCCAATCGCCTTGTCGAAGCCCATCGATGATTGCTCCCCGAATTCTCCACGATGCATAGGTCTCGAATTGCAATCCACGAGCATAGTCAAATTTTTCTACAGCATCAATAAGGCCCATAACTCCAAAGCTCGAAAGATCTTCCTTCGAAACGCTTTTGGGAAGTCCAATGGCTAGACGTCCTGATACATAATCAACCAAAGAAAGATAATTCTCAATGAGTGCTTGCTTGGCAGGAAGCCATCCTTGCTCTTTCCACTGTTTCCAGAGCTCAATATTCGCCAATTGGGGTTGCTTTTGTTCGATCATGACTTACGTTTCACCATCCTTAATCTTCTGACATACGCCTCAAGGCACCAGCCAGTTGCTCAGGGTCCAAATTATTCTTGGTGACTAGCTTAGGCGGATTCAGTGGTGAAAACTGATGTTCGGTTGCATCTATAGAAGGATTAAGTCTTTGATTTGACTTAAGCATTTCTCGAGTTACCGCGTCCTCATCATCAGGTGTTGTCAAATCCAATGTTTGTCCGACAGCTTCATTAACTGCTGTATCCGTTGACTGGTTTTTAGCTAAAAGTTCGGCCCCTGTCAACAGGCCCATTACCCATCTGAAGCCAAAAGTCAGGACAAACAAAATCAAAAAGCTATAGAAGCTTCTCAAACAAGTTGTTAGAAGTAGATTGTTACCAATCGATAAAGCAAATGTGAGTATCCCCGCCAATGCAGCTACAATCACATTAATACGAATTGTACCTATCATCATTTAGATTTCCTTTACTCCTTGTTGGACGCTTCGAATTAGTAAGATACCGGAATCACTATTAAATTCAATTGTTCGACCGTAATTTGCACCTGTATCCTCAGCTTTAATAGGAATTTCGAACTTTTTCAACATTTCTTTACAAGATTCTACATTTCTCGGTCCAATTCTCATCGTATCATTATTCCCAGCAAAAGCAAACATCTGAGCGCCGCCAGCTAATTTAGCTTCCATTCTCCCAACACTAGCTCCAAGTTTCTCCATAAGCGAAATCAACTCAGGAATCGCGGTATCCGCGTATTTAGCTATGTTGATGGAACCCTCACGGGCGATTTCTGAAGATGGCAGCATGACATGAGCCATACCTGCAACCTTTACGCGATTATCGAATAAAGTGACACCTACACATGACCCAAGCCCTGTCGTTTTCAGCACACCACTTTGGTGAGCTACGTTCAGGTCAGCCATACCTACTTTGATCATATTGTCTTGGATCATGGAGACTCTACTCCCAATGCCTCGAAAATTTTCCCAAACGATTCAGGATCAGGGATAAGGAAAAAGTGCCCTTGTACCTCATTCTCACCTTCCAAAAATTTGGTATCAATCAAGAGTGCATGGTCCCCCATTTCTCCAAACTGCAGAAGACCATAACTTAAAATGGCCCCTGCCATATCTATCGCTAACGAAGGAACGGTAGGCTGTAAGTTTAAGTGTGTGAAATCGGCCAGAGAAGACAGGTAGGAACCTGCTAGAATATTACCGATTTCATTTAGTGCCGACAATTCAAGCTCGGAATATTCTTCCGAATCTTGAATTTTGAGTCCAATGAGATCTCTTAACATGTTTTTGGCGGCATCGAGATTGAGGATAAAGAACATATTCCCAGGAGCATCCCCATCTACGCGGAGAAAAATGGCCAGAACTACCGTCTCGGCTCCGCCTACACTCTCGCAGATCTCCTCAAACGGCAGCATCCGCACTTTAGGCACAAGCATGTCAATAGGCTTGTCCAGAAGTGTGGAAAGAGCAGTAGCAGCATGCCCCGCACCAATGTTCCCCACTTCTTTCAGTACGTCCATTTGAAAATCAGCTAAATGCTTGAAAACATCCACATTTTATTCCTCACTTCTTTCAAGCTGCTGAATCTCGTTTCGATCAAGCACTTGCTCCAAGTTAAGTAAAACAAGTAACCGCTGTTCTCCTACGCGTGCTATGCCATCCAAATATTTAGCTTTGATACCGCCAACGATCTCCGGCGGGTTATCAATGTTATCTGTATCAAGATCAATTACATCATTCGCTGAGTCTACAATCAAACCAACTTCAAATTCCCCAGCAGATACGATAATAATCCGAGTTGCATCCGTATACGCTTGTTCTTCCAATCCAAATCTGGAACGAAGCTCAATAATCGGAATGACAACCCCTCTTAAGTTAATGACACCTTTTATAAAAACAGGTGCTTTAGGAACACGGGTCATTGGCTGCATTCTTTCAATCGTTCTAACTTTCTCGACTTCTACACCGTACTCTTCTGTACCAAGTGCAAATACGATTACCTTTTTTTCTTCTCCCATATGAAACCCTCCCAAAAGTTCATCTTTTCGAAATTTACTACATAAGCGTAATTGATGTTATGCCACAAACTTAACTTCGCAAGATTCACCTATTTGATTAACGCATTCGGATCAATAATTAAAGCCACTTGTCCATCGCCTAATATCGTTGCGCCAGATATTGCAAATAGGCTGGATAAATACTTCCCTAATGTCTTTAGAACGATCTCTTGCTGACCAATAAACTCATCTACCATCAGAGCTACTTGCTTGTCCCCTTTGCGTACGACAACAATTTCAGTTTCGTCTTCTAAATCCTCGTTAAAGTCAGGCACATTGAATAGTGTGCTAAGAGAAACCAAAGGAATAACAGAATTACGGTAATCCACCATTTTGTTTCCATGAATATTGCGTATTTGTGACTTCTGGATCGCCGAGGTTTCAACAATTGAAGACAACGGAATGGCATATTTTTCACTGCCAAGACGAACAAGCATTGCCGAAATAATCGATAAAGTAAGTGGAAGTTGAACCGAGAATTTACTGCCATAACCAGGCTTGGAGTCAACTTGCACGTGACCGCCCAGCAGTTGGATTTTTGTTTTTACAACGTCCAACCCAACGCCGCGGCCAGATATATCAGAAATTTTATCGGCTGTACTAAAACCGGATTCGAATAGAAGATTGTAAACTTCTATATCACTCAACTTAGCTGCTTGCTCTTGAGTAACAAGGCCATTTTTCAGAGCCGTCTTCAATACCTTTTCCCGGTAAATCCCTCTTCCATCTTCTTCGATTTCGATAAAAACATGGTTGCCGCTATGGAATGCCCGTAGCTGAATCGTTCCATGCTCACTTTTGCCAGCTGCTAAACGATCGCTGATAGATTCAACGCCATGATCCACCGCATTACGCAGCAAGTGAACTAGCGGATCACCGATTTCATCGATAACCGTCCGATCAAGCTCCGTTTCAGCACCGGTAATGACCAAATCTACTTTCTTATCTAACGATTTGGCTAAATCTCTTATCATACGTGGAAAACGGTTAAAGACCGAATCAACCGGCACCATGCGCAGTTTCAGCACAATATTTTGCAAATCGCTGCTTACTCTTGACATATGTTCCACGGTTTCTGTTAAATCGTTGCGCTTAACTTCACTTGCCAATTGTTCCAGGCGAACGCGATCGATCAAAAGTTCGCTAAACAAGTTCATAAGTGCATCCAACCGTTCGATATCTACGCGAATCGTACGATTGGCCACTGGCGCCCCACCGCCACTAGCCGGAGGCTTAGGGGCTGATATTGGCTCAGTTTTAGAAGATACCCCAACTTCAGGAGCAGCTGTTGCTGTTGCTGCTGCGACCGCCGCCGCGATTTCTTTCGTAGCCGCTTCCACTTCCGTTTTCGGACGGGATAACTCCACTAACGATTCAGAATCAACAGTAATAATGACCGCGGATTCAATTTCAGAGACATTCAAAATCTCTTTTTCCAATGTGGCTTGATCGACTTTTGATATAAAATATAGCGAGAATGAACGATCAAACTTCTCTTGCTCAATTTCTTGAACGGATGGGGTCGCTTTAACGATTTCCCCCATTCTTTCTAAAGCATCGAAAACCATATAAGCGCGCGCGGCCTTCAGTACGCAATTTTCATTCACGCTAACTTCTACATAAAACACCAGGAAACCAGATTCAATGGACTGTTGCAAAATAGAAAATTGAAATTCATCTACTTCAATTCCTTTTGCAGGCTCTTTCACCTCGGAGGTCGCTGTAGCCTGTGGACGATTATAATCGCCTGTAACGATTGAGCGCAGGGCTACAACGATTTGAGTAACATCAGCTTTTCCCGTTCCACCTTGGATAATATCTTCAACCATGGACTCTAAGGAATCTAAACTTTTAAAAATACAATCAAAAATAAAAGGATTCATGGCCAGTTTGTTGTTTCGCACCAAATCCAAAACATTTTCCATTTCATGCGTCAAGGAAGCAATATCCTCGAAGCCCATTGTCGCGGACATACCTTTCAACGTATGGGCAGAGCGGAAAATATTATGCACAATACTAATGTCCTGAGGGCTGCTCTCCAGACTGAGTAGGTTCTCATTCATGGCTTGCAAATGTTCTTTCGATTCATCGATAAACATAGATAGATATTGACTAAGTTCCAAAACCACACACCTCCAATAGGATCATTATGTAACCTGTTTGTTACGTTTATTTTAAATAAGAACGGCCTGAGTCAGTTTTGCCGCAATCTCCTGTTGAGGAAGAATATGCATGGCAGCTTTTAACTCGACAGCAGCTCTCGGCATTCCATAGACTACACAAGTCTCTTCGGACTCGGCTATTGTCGTAGTGACTCCGGAATTCATTAATGAGAGCATGCCTTTAGCACCATCACTCCCCATTCCGGTCATTAACACAATATGCCTTTTCAACTCATTCATGCTTAGTAAAGATTCAAACATAACATCCACCGAGGGACGATGCCCAGAACGAGGCTCTTCTTTCGTCAATCGGATTTTGTACGTTTTAAATGAATCTTTGTAAGCAGTCATATGCCAGCCTCCAGGAGCTACATAAGCTGTAGCTGCATGCAGGACATCGCCGTCTTGGGCCTCAACCACTTGAATCTGAGAAATGTCATTTAGACGTTGAGCTAGTGACTTTGTAAAATTAGGAGGCATATGCTGAACGATTAATATGGGTGCCGGGAACCCAGCTGGGATTTGCGAAACAACCTGATGCAGGGCGCGAGGCCCGCCAGTCGAAGTTCCAATCGCCACGATGTGATCAAAGCTCGTTCCGCCCCCGATAGGTATCGGCAGGGAATTCGGTGGCTTTATCATTTGCGCATGATTACTTGCGAGAGTCGGCTGTATCACTTTCGTTGGCATCGCTTGCTGAAAAGATTTCAGCTTTGTTTTCACAGCCATTTGAAGTTTTTCGTGAAGCAACTGCTTCACTTTATATAAGTCCAGGGAAATTGACCCTGAAGGTTTTCTAATAAAATCTACTGCTCCAAGTTCTAGCGCTCTAATTGTTTCTGACGCTCCCTCTTGCGTTAAAGAACTAAGCATAATAATGGGTGTAGGCAGCTCAGCCATAATTCGTTGTAAAGCATCTAAACCATTCATTTCAGGCATTTCAATGTCCATTGTGACTGCATCCGGCCGTAGCAACTTAACCTGCTCTATGGCTTCTTTTCCATTCTTTGCTGTGCCCACAATTGCGAATTGTGGATGTTCAGAAATTAAATCACTAATAATTTTGCGCATAAAGACGGAGTCATCTACGACAAGAATGTTATAAGGTGCCATGCTGCTTCCCTCCCTTTATGAGCTGATTGAAACGGACTCGGGTAGAATCTTATTTCAAGAGCTTCATCATTTTACTAAGAAATCCTTTTACACCAGATGAAGGTGTCTCACTCCGTTGATAACCGGAAATGTAACTCAGAACAAGAGCTTCTAAGCTCTTTGTTGCAGGCGAGTTCGGAAAAGCAAGTGTAAATGGAACCTGCTTTTTAACCGACTTCGAAACCGAATTATCATCGTCAATAAAACCAAGAGTCGGGATTTCCAAGTCCAAAAACTTTCTGGCAACTAGGCTAATTTTATCAGCCGTTTGTTTACCTTCTTTATAATCAGTGACGCGATTAATGACCAATTTAAATGAAACATTGTGCCCCATCGAATTAACCATTTTAATAATGGCATATGCATCAGTGATTGATGTAGGTTCAGGTGTCGTCACAACAATGGTCTCTTCAGCAGCGAGTATGAATTTTAACGTTTCTTTGGATAATCCTGCTCCCGTATCAAAGATAATAAAGTCCACATGACCACTTAAGAGCGATACTTGTTCAGCAAAATATGCCAACTCTTCCTCCGTCAAACGAAGTAAGTCGTTAAACCCTGATCCGCCAGCGATAAATTCAAGTCCATTGTGACCTTTCTGAATAATCTCCCAGATCGTCTTTTCTTTTTTTAAGAGATGGTACAAGCTATATGGAGACGATACACCCATGAGTACATCGATATTCGCAAGACCAATATCTGCATCAAAAACAAGAACCTTAAAGCCTCGAGACTGCAGCATTAAAGCGAAGTTCAGCGTAAAGTTTGACTTCCCTACGCCTCCCTTTCCGCTAGTCACGGTAATAATCCTGGTCGTCTTCGGGCTTTTGTCATTTTGTATTTGTACCAGGTTCCGCAACCCTTGTGCTTGATCAGTCATGATCGTGGTTCCTCCAATAACAGATCAATGATTTGAGTTTCATCCATTTCAGAAATATCATCAGGAACATTTTGACCATTCGTTACATATGAGAGTTGCAATGAAAACTCGTGCACTAAATTGACAATTGCCCCGTACGAGTCTGTTTCGTCTAGTTTAGTGAATAAAACTTTGTCCAATTTAAATTTATTGAAATTATTCGTTATCGCTTGCATATCTCGATACTTCGTAGTCAAGCTTAGTACTAGGATCGTTTCACTATTTCCTTGCGTCTTAAGCAGTGCGTTTAGCTCTGACACATACATTTCGTTCCGAAAATTCCTCCCAGCTGTGTCCATGAAAATGACATCGCAGTCTTCCAGATTATGAAAGGCTTTCGCTAGATCTTGAGGCGAAAACACTACCTCCAATGGAACATTTAGTATGGTAGCGTATGTTTTCAATTGTTCGATTGCAGCAATCCGATACGTATCAGAAGTGATAAGACCCACTTTGCGTTGATATTTCAGTACTTGCTCCGCTGCCAGTTTCGCAATCGTCGTTGTCTTCCCCACACCTGTTGGACCTACGAAATGAACGATTCTCGTAGTCGGAAGTATGCGTTTAGAATCACCGAATTTTAACACTTGACTAAGCTTATTACGAATTGAAATGAGTGCTGACTCATCTGTCACTGGCTCGTCATTTTCTTGGAATTCGTCTACAATTTCGTCCATCATTCTTTGTACGAGTGAAGAATCCATTTCATGATCAAGCAATCTTTGTTTCAATTTCTGAAGAGGCTCAGGCAAATCTTCAACGTCGGAAGGATTCGTCAACTTTCGCATCATTTCTTTCATTTGCTTGATCTCATCCAACAATAACTCTTCATTCGCATTCGACTTACTCGGCATATGAACAGATTGTGGTGTATACGCTTGTTGAGGTTTATAAGCTGGTGCAGCCTCAACAGCAGAATGAACCGTCAAAAGTTCTTTCTTAACAGGAGGTGCCTCAATAACATCAGGCACATCCGGAAAATCAGAACGATGCGGTTGCTCCTTAACTGGCAAAGTCAAATTCATAACTGGTTGAACACGCTGCTGCGGTTGCGGTTGCGAGGATGCTCTGGGAGCTCCAGAGCTCCCAGAATTCGAAGCAGCATCAATAGCTGCTATGACTTCGACCTTCTTCTTCCCAAACATACCGAGAAATCCTCCCGTACGAATTTCTTTGGTATTAAGAATGACCGCATCCTTCCCTAAATCAACGCGAATTTTCTGCAGTGCATCAGGCATGGAATCAACGACATATCTTTTTACTCTCATAAATTGACTACCCCCATGCTCTGAATTTCAACGCTTGGCTCCAATTCGCTGTAGGACAATACCGGAATATCTTGAAGCGTTCGTTCCAAAAGCTGCCTTAAATACATACGAATCGTTGGTGATGTTAAAATTACAGGTTGTTGCCCCGATTGAATCAACCTTGATACTTGTTCACTCACTCTGTGATGAATGATTTGCGAAGATGATGGATCTAAGGCAAGATAACTGCCTTGATCAGATTGTTGCACAGAATCAGCAATTTTCTTTTCAACCGAAGGTCCCACTGTAATAACTTTCAAAGAATCCCCAAGTGAGGTAAATTGCTGTGTAATCTGTCTGGACAAAGCTTGTCTTACGTATTCTGTCAGTATTTCAGGATCTTTCGTATAAGATCCATAATCCGCCAGTGTTTCGAGAATGGTTACCAAATCACGAACCGAAATTTTTTCACGAAGAAGCTTCGCCAAAACCTTTTGAACATCTCCAATGGAAAGCACAGAAGGAATCAAATCGTCGACAAGAGCTGGATATGTTTCGCGAACGTTGTCGATGAGCGCTTTCGTTTCTTGACGGCCCAACAGTTCGTGCGTATGCTTTTTAATAACTTCAGTTAAGTGTGTAGCTACTACGGAAGGCGGATCAACAACTGTATACCCGGAAAGCTCTGCCCGCTCTTTGGTGACTTCATCAATCCAAATTGCTGGCAATCCAAATGCCGGCTCCGTCGTCTCAATACCAGAAATCGAGTCGTCATCAATACCAGGACTCATTGCTAAATAATGATTAAGAAGTAGTTCGCCACGGGCAACAGTATTGCCTTTAATTTTGATGATATACTCGTTTGGACGAAGTTGAATATTGTCACGTATTCGAATAACCGGTACTACAACTCCAAGTTCAAGTGCACATTGTCTTCGAATAAGGATAATTCGATCAAGTAAATCCCCGCCTTGTTGCATGTCCGCAAGTGGAATTAACCCATACCCAAATTCAAATTCAATTGGATCAACTTGCAGCAAGGAAATAACACTTTCTGGGCTGCGAACCTCTTCAATCTGCTGTTCCTCAACCATTTGTTCTTCCTTCATCGCTTGTCTATCCAAGTTCTTCTGCATTTTAAATGCTGCAAAAGATAACAACGCGGCAACCGGGAAAGTGGTATACCAATGAATCGGTGTGAAAATACCAAGCAAGACAAGTGTTCCTGCTACGATGTAAAGAAGCTTGGGTTGTGCGGTAATTTGAGAGGTAATATCATGACCCAAATTCCCTTCGGATGAAGCTCTCGTGACAATGATACCAGCAGCTGTAGAGATCAGAAGTGCTGGAATCTGGCTAACCAGACCATCCCCAATTGTCAGAATGGAGAACGTTTCAAGCGCTTCACTAAACGACATACCTTTCATCGTCATCCCGATAATAAAACCGCCCAAAAGGTTGATTACGAGAATAATAATTCCCGCAATAGCATCCCCTTTAACGAATTTACTGGCACCATCCATAGCTCCATAGAAATCAGCTTCGCGCTCAATTTTTTGTCTCCGCTCTCTGGCTTGCGTTTCGTTGATTAATCCAGCATTTAAATCAGCATCAATACTCATTTGCTTACCTGGCATCGCATCGAGCGTAAATCTTGCTGCTACTTCGGCAACACGCTCAGAACCTTTGGTAATAACAATGAACTGAACCAAGACGAGAATGAGGAATACAACGAATCCCACAACAATGTTGCCCTCGGCTACGAACGAACCAAAAGTTCTGACCACGTTACCTGCTTCTGCATGCGACAAAATGTTCCGTGTTGTTGAAACGTTCAAAGCTAAACGGAACAGTGTAGTTATCAATAATAATGAAGGAAAAATTGAAAAGTTAAGTGCTTCCTTCGTATTCATTCCTACCAGGATAATCATTAATGCTACAGAAATATTGATAATCAGTAAAAAATCTAATAAAGGGATTGGCACCGGTACAACCATCATTAAGACAATACCGATAATACCTATAAGGACTACTAAATCTTTCATTTTCATCAGATTGTACCTCCCCCCATCACGTTCTTCTGCGGAAAAACGACTAGCTTAAACATTCATAAAATTAATTCGTACGGCCCTTCACTTTATATACGTACGCCAACACTTCTGCGACAGCCTGGAACAACTCAGCGGGAATTGATTCTCCAATCTCCACTTGTGCATAGATCGCTCGGGCTAGCGGCTTGTTTTCCATCGTCATAACACTATTTTGTTTCGCAATTTCTCTAATTTTTAACGCCATATAGTCCGTACCCTTAGCAAGCACAACTGGTGCTTGCATATTACTGGCGTCATATTTTAGAGCAATGGCAAAGTGAGTTGGGTTCGTAATAATAACATCCGCTTTCGGCACTTCTTGCATCATTCGCTGCATCGCCATTTGACGCTGCTTAGCGCGAATTTTACCTTTAATGTGCGGATCTCCTTCACTCTTTTTATATTCATCTTTGATGTCTTGTTTAGACATCCTCAAACTTTTCTCATGCTCATACTTTTGATAAATAAAATCAAAGACAGCCAAGACAATTAAAATAACGCCAATCTTAATCCCTAACTTTAGAGTCACTGATGCGATAAATGAAAACGTACTCTCCAGCGGCGCATGACCCAATCCGAAAATTTTAGCCTTCTCCGCAGTCAGCGTTGAATAGACCGCATAACCAATGATGCTTAATTTCAATGTCGATTTCAGAAAGTCCATGATCGTACGCATTGAAAAAATCCGTTTAAAGCCAGCAATCGGATTTATTTTGCTAAATTTCATCATCAGCGGTTCACCGATAAACATAAAACCAATTTGAAGATAATTACCAGCAATCGCGATGATAACCACGATAATAAAAATAGGTGCCGTGATATAAAAACCTTGGGTTAAAAGATCCCTAAACAAAACATGTACATTACCCATGGTGATATCCATAGTAAGTTGATTTTCTAAAATATTTCGAAACATATTGATGATTCTTTCTTTCATATAACTGCCAAACATAATGAAGGAAAAAAAAGAAAACAATAGAATAAACGCGGCGGGCAGGTCCATACTTTTGGCAACTTGCCCTTTCTTTCGAGCATCTTGTCTTTTCTTCGGTGTGGCTGGTTCCGACTTTTCCCCAGAAAACCATTGCAAGTCTAGCTGCAAGCGAAATTGTTGGGACACGGCTATCCTCCTGCAATTATGGTGAGGTTTGCTGTGAGCCGCTAATGAGCTGTAACAGCTTTTCCATCGAGTCAAACATGGTTGCAAATAAACTTTGGAATTGCGAAATCAATTCTGGGAATAAGAATGTCAGCAAAATCAAGCCTAAAACTAATTTCAAAGGCGCACCTACCACGAAAATGTTGAATTGTGGAGCCACCCGCGTTAAAAGCCCTAATCCTAGGTCAGTTAAAAAAAGTGCTGCAACGATAGGAGCTGCTAATTGAAATGATAAGTAAAACATTTTGGCAAATGAACGAAAAAGAAAATCAGATATTTGCCCATTATAAATGCGATCAAAAAGCTGATTGTCTAGCGGAATCCATCGATAGCTCTCAATGATAGCGCTAATTAAGAAGTGATGGCCGTCAAATGATAGAAAGAGCAGGATCGCAATCATATACTTCAAATTCCCCAACATTGGGGAAGATACGCCTGTCAATGGATCAATAACGCTTGCCATACTGAAACCAATCTGCATATCCATGAGGCTACCGGCAGTTTGCACGACTGTGAAAAAAATATAGGCTAGAAAGCCTAACAAAACTCCAACTAACATTTCACGCAAAATAAGCAAAACATACTGTCCATCAAGTGGAACAGGTTTTCCAATCCCCATCCCAGTAAAAACAATTAAAGAAATAAAGATGGAAAGTCCAATTTTGAAGATTGTCGGGACATTCTTGGATGATAGCACAGGAACGACGACAAAGAACGATGTAATTCGACAAAAAATAAGCAGAAAATTAGGTAGAACTTGAAAAAATAGTTCCATTTCCCTCACAACCTAACCAACGAATTTGTAGAGGTTGTTCAGCAAATTAAAAGTAAAATCAACCAATGTATTCATGATCCAAGAACCAAAAATTAATATAGAAAGCAATACAGCCACAATTTTAGGAACAAAAGCAAGCGTTTGCTCTTGAATTTGCGTAGTTGCTTGAAAAATACTAATGATTAATCCAACAACCAAACCAATAATCAGCATCGGTGCACTCGCTTTGAGTACCGTATAAACCGCTTCCCCTGCTATTCGAATTACAAATTCAGAACCCATTAATGAAGACCTCCGTAATTATGATCATGTGCTGTAGCTGAGAAGTAGTGATTTCACAACCAGATACCAACCGTCAACTAAGATGAACAGAAGAATCTTAAACGGGAGTGAGATCATAACAGGCGGCAGCATCATCATCCCCATCGCCATAAGGGTGCTGGAAACAACCATGTCGATGACCAAAAACGGAATGAAAATCATGAAACCCATTTGAAAAGCGGACTTCAATTCACTAATCGCATAAGCAGGAACCAATGCTGTAATTGGAATATCTTCAACACCTGTTGGAGCTTTCGCTTTCGTATAGTCCAAAAAAAGCTTTAGATCCTTCTGGCGAGTGTGTTTGAACATGAATTCCTTCATTGGACCAGCTGCCTTTTGAAATGCTTGTGTCTGATTGATTTCACCTTTTAAATAAGGCTGTAACGCTGTCTCATTAACCTGTCCCAAAGTTGGAGACATGATAAAAAAGGTTAAAAACAGAGCGAGTCCGATTAGAACCTGATTAGGCGGCATTTGCTGGGTTCCAAGTGAAGTACGTACGAAACCGAGCACAATGACAATTCGAGTAAAGCTCGTCATCAATATAAGAAACGAGGGCGCTAAACTTAGAACTGTTAACAGCAACAATAACGTGACGGTGTTCGATGACCCAGCCGTTCCAGTAGAACCAATGTTAACATTCAATCCTGGAATCGGATTACTCGGATCAGGTTCCGCGGCAGAAGCAGTAATAGACAAAACAAAAACCGACAAAAGCATCAATATAGCAGCAATCACAAATTTATTTCTTTTCATTCATCATTCAACCGATCTGTTTGTTTTTGTTCCGAAAGCCAATCTTCAACATTTTTGTTGCGATTTGTCACTCTTTGCAGCTTATCATGGAATACTTGCTGAAAGGATGAAGTGATTTCTTCTTCTTCGATTTCTTTCTTTCGAATCGGTAATTTGCTGATCCATTTGCTGAGAGAAACCATGCCTGTTCCATTTTCCTGTGTGGAAGTGAGAAGTTCAGAAATATATGCTACTTCATCGGCGTCACTGATCTTATCCAGTAATTGAATATTATCACCGACGCCTACCACGAAGAGCGAATGACCTATTTCGACAACTTGAATCGATTTGTTTTGACCAAGTGGTACGCCACCTAAAGAACGTACCGGATTTCCAAAGAAACTACCTTTATTTTTCTTAGCTATATACTTAATAAGAACAAAAAATAAGAGAATAATTAAGATAAGAAAGAAAATAACTTTTAGGATCATTCCGAATGAGTCCAGTGAGGTTGTCATTGGAAATTCATTATTTGGTAGGCCTTGATCAGGTGCAGATTCAGCGAAACAGATCGCATGAGTAAAAAGGAAGATGACTAGAGCAAAAACAGTGGTTAGCAATGGTTGGGTTAAGAGTCTTCTCATAGTCACATCCCTTTCGGCTTATGTAAGACTCTACCGAACAAGAACGGTTAACCTAGAGTCTTTTTAATCGCTTCGATGACACGGTCCGCCTGGAAAGGTTTCACAATGAAATCTTTAGCTCCGGCTTGAATGGCATCAATAACCATCGCTTGTTGTCCCATTGCCGAACACATGATCACTTTAGCATTTGGCTCTAGCTTTTTAATTTCTTTCAATGCCTGAATACCGTCCATCTCTGGCATTGTGATATCCATTGTAATGAGATCTGGTTTAAGCTCTTTGAATTTCTCAATCGCTTGCGCACCATCATTTGCTTCGCCACAAACTTCATACCCATTTTTTGATAAAATATCTCGAATCATCATTCTCATAAAAGCAGCATCATCCACGATAAGAATACGGTTAGCCATTAGTAAACAGTCCCCCTAGAATTAGTTATTGTAACTTTTGAATTCGTTCCCACTGATTCACAATATCAGTCACACGAACCCCGAAGTTTTCATCGATGACGACAACTTCGCCTTTGGCAATTAACTTATTGTTTACCAAGATATCGACAGGCTCACCTGCAAGCTTATCCAGTTCGATGATCGAACCTTGAGACAGCTCCAAAATATCTTTAATCACCTTATGCGTTCTCCCTAATTCTACTGTTACCTTAAGCGGGATATCCAGTAGTAAATTAAGGTTCGTATCATCTGCATTACCAATTGATCCCGATTGCAAATTACCAAATTGAACCGGCTGAACATTCACATTACGATTTGGCACACCAGCGTATGGAGGTTGCTGATACATTGGCTGCTGTGGTAGATACATTGGCGGATACATCGGTTGTCCCATTGGCGGTTGCTGATACATCGGCTGTTCGTAAACAGGCTGTTGTTGTATCGGTTGTGCTGCAGTTGGTGGCGGTGTATGAACTTCTTGTGCAGAAGGAGCCATTGGCGCTTGCGCAGCAGGTGCAACTTCCGCTTGAACTTCTGAATCCCCACCCATTAGAATTGAAACCATTTCTTTGGCAAAAGGAACCGGCAAGAGCTGCATGATGTTGGAATCAATAAGATCGCCAATTGTGAGTCGGAACGATATTTTAATAAATACGTCCTCGTCAGGCAATTTTCCTTCTCCTTTCGACAAATTTAATATGTCGATTCCTGGAGGAGAGATATTGACAAATCGATTAAAAATAGTAGACATCGATGTTGCAGAGGAACCCATCATCTGATTCATAGCTTCTTGTACGGCGCTAATATGAATTTCGCTTAGATTTTCATCTCCGCCAGTACCGTCCCCGCCCATCATCAAATCTGCAATGACTTGAGCATCACGTGTTTTGATCACGAGCAAGTTAATCCCATCAAAACCATCTACATAATTGACATGAACAGCAACATGCGGTTTTGGAAATTCTTCCTCTAATTCTTCTTTTGCAATGATGGAAACCAGTGGTGTAGTAATATCGACTTTCTTACCTAGCAGTGTCGAAAGAGCTGTGGCAGCACTACCGAACGTGATGTTCCCTATCTCACCAAGTGCATCTTGTTCCAAGGAAGACAAATAGTCCTCCACTTTAGGATGCCCATGAAAAGAAGCGTCTGAGCTATCATCTGATGACTGTTTTAACAAGGCATCAATCTCTTCCTGAGACAAATAATCTCTATTATTCGTCATTATCTTCTTCTCCTTCTTGTACGATATCTGTTATTTGTACAGCCAATTTTCCTTTTACAGTACCAGGGTTTCCAAGATATTTCAGCTTCTCGCCCACTTTGACTTGAAGCGAATCTTCGACGGGTTTAGGCAGCGGAAGAACATCACCAATGGATAAGCTTAAGAATTCACGTATTGTGATCTCTGATGTGCCAAGTTCAGCAATCAGAGGTAACTTCGCCTTTTCCAGCCGTGATTGAAGCGCATCCACTTCCTCTGGTGCTCTCGCTTTCTTCTGTGATACAAACCAGTGATGAACAGATAAACGAGGCATGATTGGTTCGATGACAACATGAGGAATACATAAATTAATCATCCCTGTCGTGTCACCGATCTTAGTGCTCAACGATATAAGTGCAATGGTTTCATTTGGCGAAACGATCTGCATAAACTGCGGATTCGTTTCTAAAGCCTCTAGCCGAGGTTGAATATCAATTACCGTTTTCCAAGCTTCCTGCAGACTGTCAAATGCTCTGCTAAAGATACGTTCCATCACTATCGTTTCAATTTCCGTTAAAGCATTAATTTTGGTGGGTGTGGTTCCCGCACCACCAAGTAAGCGATCCAACATGGCAAATGCTACGTTGGGATGAACCTCAAGCACCATTCGACCCTCTAAAGGCTCTGCTTCAAAGATGTTCAAAATGGTCATTTTCGGGATCGAGCGAATAAATTCGTCATAGGGCAATTGTTCGACTTGAACCACATTAATTTGAACGAACGTACGAAGTTGCGCAGAAAAATATGTGGTTAAATATCGTGCGAAGTTCTCGTGGATCCGAGTCAAACTCCGAATATGATCTTTGGAGAAGCGTACGGCACGCTTAAAGTCATAAGCCCTTACCTTCTTCTGCGTCTCTTCTTTTTTGAGCTCATCCGCATCCATTTCTCCAGATGATAGGGCAGCAAGCAAGGCATCGATCTCATTTTGCGACAACACATCAACCATTCGGGTCACCTCCTTAAAGCAAGATCATGAGCGAGCTATTGAAGCACTTTATCGGTTATCCAAATCTGCTTGATTTTACCTTCATGAAGTAAAGGATTTAATTTGTTCATTAATGTCGACGTCAAGCTGTCAGAACCTTTGCTTCCTTCGATTTGTTCCTTTGTCATATCACCAAGCGTTTGAACAATAGTTCCTTTTACTGCGGAATCCAGCAAACTGTCAAATTCCTTTTTGCCTTTACTGTTTTCAAGTTCAAAAGCAAAGCTGATTTTGATGAAATTTTGACTGCCGGATAAGTTTGTCAAAATGTCTTTAATAATAGCTGTGTTCTCTTTCACAACTTCAGCGGATGGCGCTTTTGACGGCTTCACTGATTCCACAGCTTCTTTTGCTTGGCCAGCAGCATCTTTCGATTGATTCTTCTCCATGAAGTTCCACAGTACAAAAGCAGCAGTCAAAATCAGCGTGATCGCTATCAAAATGGAAACGATAAGTATAAAAATTTTGTTCTTGAACACCTACGAGCCCTCCGTCTCTCTGGACTTTATTGTAGCTCGAACTGAGCCAATATCCTGCATGTAGGTTCGCACTAAGCTTACCACAACCTCTGCCTTTTCGAGAACCGTGATTTTCTTCCCCGTTGTTAACGTAATCATCGTGTCCGGAGTCTCTTCAATCATTTCAATTAAGATCGCATTCAGATAAATCGGTTTACCGTTAAGACGTGTAAGAGAAATCATGTTTTCCTCCGGCTTGGTTGCCGGGGAAGTTGTTGCTTCCCCGGTCTGAATTACCTATTTATTAATGTTTAAGATTTACAACTTCTTGAAGCACTTCATCCGATGTTGTAATAATGCGCGAGTTCGCTTGGAAACCGCGTTGAGCAACGATCATCTCTGTAAACTCGCCAGTGAGGTCAACGTTGGACATTTCAAGCTGGCCTGAGATCAATGTGCCTGCTCCTGCCGCAGCGTTGCCAGGAGTTGTAATAGCAGCTCCACTTCCGATAGACATCGGAGCATTTGCCGTCGTACGGTAAAGGTTACCACCGATCTTCTCTAGACCACCTGGATTATCAACTGTAATCAGACCCAATTGCTGACCCACGACTTGTGCTCCCGTATCGTCAATACCATTGATAACACCATCTTGACCGATTGAGAACGAAACGATGTTAGATGCGATATTCACTGGCGCGCCACTCGCATCGAGTACATGCAGGCCTTCAGCGTTAACGAGATCACGGTTTGAATCCAAAGTAAAGTTACCGGATCTTGTCAGGAATGGACCCGTTGGCGTCGTTGTGTCTACGGCAAAGAATCCATCGCCATTAACACGTAAATCAGTAACGACATTCGTAGTCATTGCACTTCCTTGTGTATGTACCGTATCAATCGATGCTGCGCTAACACCTAAACCAACCTGTTGGGGATTCACACCACCACGCTCTGCGCCAGGGGAACTAACGCCAGCAACAGTTTGACTCAAAATGTCTTTAAACATGACACGGCTTCCCTTGAAACCAACTGTGTTTACGTTAGCAATATTATTACCGATTACATCTAATTTAGTTTGAAAACCGCGCATACCGGAAACGCCTGAGTACAAAGATCTTAACATGTAAGATGCCTCCTAATAGCTTTAATGTAAGTTGAGCTGCTTCTATCGTTCCACAGCTCTGGGCTTCCTTTTCGGTCCAGCCTCTTGTTTATGCTATGAATATTGCACTGTCAATTTGTGTGAAGACATGTTCATTCATCGAGTTGCCATCTAGCGCCGTCACAACAGTGCGGTTAGGAATATTCACAATAAGAGCATTGCCATTCAAAAGCATAAGCGCATCTTTAGCGCCTTTTGCAGCAACCTTATCTATGGCTGTACTAAGCTTATCCAACTGTTCAGGCTGCAATTGAATACCTCTCTCTTTAAGTCTAACCTCTGCATGATGACTGAAACGAACATATTGCTCCTGAAGAATTTTCTGAAAAGTTGGTTTCCCAGATAATGGTACTGGCAATTGTGCAGGTGTTCGTCTCGCAGACGCCGGAGTCACCGAATTCGGGTAAAGCTGTCCAATCGATATACGCTCCGTCATTCTGTTTCCCCAGCATTCTCAATTTTACTGAGTTTGTCTAAAGAAATTTCCTCTCCCTTCACAGAAGCGTATTGATTACCATCCTTAAATGTAATGGAATCAACAATGCCGGTCTTTTCAAGCGTTGCTCCAGAAGAGTCTGTCGTTGTGTACGTAATGGATTTACCAATCAATCCAGAAACAAATCCAAGAGATTGACGCATTAACTTCATTTCACTTGCCATGTTCGTCAATTGCTCAACAGATGTAAATTGTGCCATCTGTGCAATGAACTCCTTGTCCTGCAACGGCTGAGTCGGATCTTGATTTTGCAGCTGGGTTATTAGGATTTTCAGAAAATCATCTTTCCCCAGTGTGTTAGGATCCTTACTCTTCGTTTTTGTATTACTATTAGAATTAATGATATCTGTTACATTGCCAACGATTGGACTAGTAGCCATGTTCTCACCCCCAAATCCAAGAATTCACGAAATTTTTAAGCTATGACGTCGAAGGAATTACCATAAACAGTTGTTCGTGTCTGTACAACATTTTCAACTTTTTGATCGAAGTCGAGATCATCTGTTCCATAATCTCCAGAACGATTTTTACTTTGACGCTGTGATTGATTTGTAAATTGTTGCTGGCGTTGATCCTGAAACATGCTAGATTGCATACTCGCATTTTGTGTAACTTCAAGCTTTTCAACCTGCAAGCCTTGGGTTTGAAGGGCTTGTTTTAATTGCGGAAGCTGGCTTTCCAGCATTTGTCGGCCTGCCAATGAATCTGCAGTAAACTCTGCAATTAATTGTCCTTGATGCATCGTAATTTTCACATCAACATGTCCTAAATTTTTAGGGAACAAGGACAATTTTGCCTCAGAGATGCCTTCTCCAAGCGTGATTTTCATGTTTTTCAGCACATGCTCCGTCATTTCCTCTGAGAAATTAGCAGCGTTAATCGTTTGAACGGGAGCTTTTTCCACAGGTGGAGACGCTAATTGTGCTTTCTGCAAATCACTTAAAGGCACGGCAAAACTCGTTGTTTCAGTAGAGTTCGTTGGAAGCTCATCAATAGGTTCTAAAGTAACTTCTGAACCGGCAGTCGGTTGAACGACAGGTGCATTCATTACATTACGGATAGCCAACAGTTCAAGTTTGCTCTTTGCTGGTTGAACGATGGTTACTGTGTTAGGGTCAATAAGTGGTTCTATCACGGCTTTACTTACGCGTTTGTGCTGTGCAGCAAGATTCGTTTTATGAACTACATCCTTAACACTTTCATCTGTGCCTTCTATCGCTTGTAAGCCTGGAACCTCTTGTTCTGACAAGGTATTCGCTGTGTTTAAACTAGCCACCAATTGTGGAAGCATTGGTTCTACAACCTGCTGCAAATTTTGATTTAAGTATTGTAGAATTGGATTGTCGGGCTGCTGTTTAGTCAAAGATGTTAGAGTTAACAAAATATTCTGCGCTTGCAAATTCACTATATTCGTGGTTTGCGAACTAGCATCCGTAGGTAAAGTAAACGCAACATTCGACTGACCGGTACTGAAAGTACTTAATAGTTGCTGCGCTTGTTCAAACCACATTTTCATCGCTGGATCTTTCATAAGCTGGCCTGCTAAATCTGCGTTACTATTCATCGCTTGAAGCAGTGACTCCGGAAGAGCTTGCTCCTCAGATGATGTATCCGCATTCACATCAGCATTCTGCACCACATTTTGCATGGGTAAGGTCAGGCTTTGAAGCATTTGAAGAAGTTGGGCCAATGACGTGACTTCACCGGATTCATCCGCCGATTCAGAAAGTGGACTTTGCCCAAGCTGGCCGCCTAATACTTGATTGAATGAGGAATCTGCGGGTGCAGCACCATTTGTTGTCGATTTACTTACTGTTTGAGATGCGCCGCTACTTGTTGCGGATGGTGTTGAAGCTGGTACTACAGGCATTTGTACATCCATTTTTTCACCTCCCTTCACATTTTACTGTGCAAGCTTAGCTGTAATCGCAGCAGCGGTTTCCTTATTCGCATCTGAGAGCGAGGACATCACCTTGGAACGCGACGCGTTGTCCATTCCACTCAAAATAGCAAGTACTTTGTCCGGATTCGATTTATTCATCTCCAAAATGACATTAGCCGCACTTTTTGGCGTCATATTAGCAAAGGTTTGTCCTAAATCCGCTTTACTTACGGAAGTTGAACCCTTAGTTGTATCTTTAACTCCATTTAATGCCAATCTCTCTTGTAACGCTGCAATTTGCTTGTCTCGCACCGGGATAACATCCTTAAGTCCGATCGTAGCTTCAGCGGCTTTCTTAGCATCCATTTTTTCAAGAATAGGTGCGCGATTTTCAGCTTTCATCATAGAGAAAACAAGTACCATTTCTTTGGGTGTTAAGTTCTCCATAATTGGAGCTGCTTTGCTCGGCGTCATTTTCCCGTACAAATTGGCAAGTTGAGTAATTTGATTGTTATACTCTTCTTCAGTTTGCGTTTTGCTCTTCAGCTTCTCTTCAAGATCCGCAATTTTCGCTTCGCTATCTTTTAACGATTGATCTTTTTGTTCAGTCGTACTATCCGATTTCTTCAAGGCTGCTTCTAAGTCGGCTACTTTTGTATTAAGTTTGGATATTTCTTCATCTTTGCTTTTTGCGCTTTCCTCGGCTGTCTGGGCTTTCCCTGATCCCGTTACAACCGACTTCTCTTTGGGCGCTGGCACGATGCTTCCAATCACCGGTGTATTGTGCAATGCCTTCTGAATGCTGCTTTTGATATCGTAATCGAAAATAGACAGCAATACGAAGAGCAGAACCGCGGTAAACACAAACGGAATGACAAACCATATAAGGAATCGTTCTAATGCACTGTAGGAATTGCCCTCCATGCTTGTATCAGCCATCTCCTCTTCCCTCCTTCATGCTTCAATACGATAATCGCTTGAAACGATTTGTCGCCATTTCATCAAGAGCATCCTGTTCTTTCTTCGCGACAAAAGTTTGAAACTGGTGGTAAGCCCTTTCTCTTGCTTTCGTCCAAACTTTTTCGTCAATCATTCTCTCAGAAAGATGTTCCTGTTTCTTATCAACAACATGCTGTGCCTTTTGTACATCGTGATGCTTACGCACAATTTGCTGATCTAAGTGGTTCATATAATTTTGCAAGAGCAGCATCTCTGAAATAGTTACAGAATTCCCCGAAGCATCAGACATTTGAGTATGAAGGTTTTCTTTTTCTTCAAACAATCCATGAAGATTCGTTTCTTCCTTCCGCAAGTGCCCGATGGCCTCGGACAGTATCCATTCTGCCTGCGTTCTTTCATTATTTTTCAGATCCACAATCTGCTGGAAAGAATACCGGAACTTCATTCAGGCCCCTCATCCCTTGTAAAATTCATGAATCAAGCGTTCTTGAGCTTCATCAAAATTTAATTTTTCACTTGTTCTTTGTTTCGTATAATCCCAGATGGCTTCAATATTTTCCATTGCTGTATCGATATTAGGATTGGAACCTTTCTGGTACGCCCCGATATTAATGAGGTCCTCCGAATCTTTATATATCGAGAGAAGTCGCTTTAATTGATCGGCAGCTTCCATATGTTCAAAAGGGACAATTTCTTTCATGACTCGACTCACACTGGACAACACATCGATTGCAGGGTAATGACCTTTATTCGCGATGTTTCGATTTAGTACAATGTGGCCATCAAGAATACCGCGAACTGCGTCAGCGATAGGTTCATTCATGTCATCACCGTCTACCAAGACGGTATAAAATGCTGTTATCGAACCTTTAGGACCGGTACCAGATCGTTCTAACAAACGAGGCAGCATAGCAAAAACTGAAGGCGTATACCCCCGTGTTGCAGGCGGCTCTCCAACTGCTAGCCCCACTTCCCTCTGAGCCATCGCAAAGCGGGTGACCGAGTCCATCATCATCATGACATTCAAGCCACGATCTCGAAAATACTCAGCAATACTGGTTGCAATCATAGCCCCTTTGATTCGTATTAACGCTGGCTGGTCGGAAGTTGCAACTATAACTACGGATCTCGCAAGACCTTCCGGCCCTAGATCTCTTTCGATGAAATCAAGCACCTCTCTGCCCCGCTCTCCAATAAGCGCGATGACATTAACATCAGCAGAGGTGTTACGAGCAATCATCCCCATCAGCGTACTTTTGCCTACGCCTGATCCTGCGAATATACCGACACGTTGACCTTTACCGATTGTAAGTAAACCATCAATACAACGAACACCAACAGAAATCGGATCCAAAACTCGTGGACGAGCCAACGGATTGCTTGGTTTATTATTTGTTGAATAGTGAGCCATCCTCGACGGTAGATATGAACCATCCAGTGGTTGACCTAAACCATCCAGAACTTTACCTAACAATTCATGGCCAACCTGCACAGTTAAAGGTTTTCCGGTTCCTACGACATCGCAACCTGGCCCAATTGCATCCAAATCACCAAGAGGCATAAGCACAACTTTATTGCTCCTGAAACCTACGACTTCCGCTTTCAGCGGTTTGCTTGACTTCTGCGGGTAAATGTAGCAAAGATCGCCTATGCTAACATCCGGCCCTTCAGATTCTACTGTAAGACCAATAACTTGAGTTACCTTCCCATTCACTCGAATAGGATCAATCGAATTCAACAACTCTTTGTATTTATCTGCGCTCGGAATCGTGATACTCATGATTCAGCTCCCTCACTTCGGATAGCCATTTGTTGAAGAGCAGATTTGATTTCTTTCAATTGAGTATCTATTCTCGCGTCAATACTGCCATAAGATGAACGTATTACACAGCCATGATCTTGAACCGAAGAATCAGGTATAATCTCAAGCTCGGCTTGCGAATCAATGGATGTTAACAATTCCTCACGGGCATCCTGTATATAAGAAAACTGAGAAGGTGTCACACACAATGTGATAATTCCTTTTTCACGTCGGCGAGACAACACTTTCTGGACTAAATCCAAAACCCATTCTGGATTCAAACTTAATTGTCGACCGATTATCTTTTCAGCAATCGAAGTGCTCATTTCAATTAGAAACGGTTCCGACTCTTGAATGATTTGTTGCTTAAGTGTGTAGGCTTGCTCCAAGATGGAACGAGCTTCCGACAACATATCCGTATATTCTTGCCTCAGAGCTTCTTCAGCCTGCTGCACACCTTGTTGGTATCCTTCTTCGTAACCTGCTTGCTGTGCTTGAGCTACATGCGCCTCATCTTCTGCCCGGCGTTGCTGCCACCAGGAGTTGATCTCTGAATCTACTTGTTCACGAAGCGCAGCGCATTCTTCCATAGCAAGGTTAATTTGTTCATTTGCAAACGATTCTGCATCTTGAAGGATTTGATCTTTCAGACTAGTTGCTTCTGCAAGTTCTTGTTGCTGTTCAAGCGTCAACTGGTTTCGGGAATCCGCTTCGTCCTTAAGCAGCCCAGCAAGATACAACTGTTGTGGAGACAGGGCCTCAACAAGTTTTTTATCATCTAATGAAACATAAGCAAAAGATTTAATGACATTAGACAATAATATCATCTCCTCCACCGCGTGCGATGATAATTTCGCCTGATTCTTCTAAGCGACGAATTGTTGCAACGATACGTGTTTGCGCTTCTTCAACATCACGCAACCGAACGGGTCCCATGAATTCCATCTCTTCTTTGAAGGTATCAGCCATCCGTTTCGACATGTTCTTAAACAAAGCATCTCGGACTTCTTCACTGGCCACTTTAAGTGCAAGCTGCAAATCGGCATTTTCGATGTCGCGAATAATTCGTTGAATAGAACGATTGTCGATGTTGACAATATCTTCGAATACAAACATCCGTTTCTTGATTTCTTCAGCAAGCTCAGGATCCTGGATTTCAAGAGAATCCAAAATGGTGCGTTCTGTACCACGGTCAACCCCATTGAGGATTTGCACGATCGACGCAATACCGCCCGCATTCGTGTAATCCTGGGTAACAGTTGCAGATAGCTTTTGCTCCAGAACACGTTCCACCTGACTAATGACTTCTGGAGAGGTACTGTCCATTAAGGCAATTCGTTTAGCAACATCTGCTTGCTTTTCTTGCGGAAGAGACGACAAGATAATCGATGCTTGATCCGCTTGCAGATAAGAAAGCACTAATGCAATTGTCTGAGAGTTTTCATTTTGAATAAAGTTTAGAATTTGCGCCGGATCTGCCTTCCTGGCAAAATCAAACGGTCTAACCTGCAATGTAGCTGTTAATCGATTAATAATATCCACAGCTTTTTGAGAACCCAGTGCTTTTTCCAAAATATCTTTGGCGTAAGCAATACCGCCTTGCGAGATAAACTCTTGAGCCAAACAGATTTGATGAAATTCAGAAAGAATCGATTCTTTTTCCGCAGAATCTACTTTTCTCACATTAGCAATTTCAAGCGTTAACTGCTCAATCTCTTCTTCTCGCAAGTGTTTAAAAATTTGAGCAGACACCTCAGGGCCTAAACTGATCAAAAGAATGGCTGCCTTTTGTCGTCCGGTTAACCCTTGCAGAGCAGTCCTAGCCATACAAGTGCACCTCTATTCATCTACTAACCAAGTGCGAAGCAAATTAACGAAATCTTCAGGACGTTTTTTCGCCAGCGTTTCCAACTGCTTACGCACTTGATTGTCATTAGTAACATTTTCGATATCGATAGTCGGTAGTTCCACTTTCGTGGTTTGTAAGTTCAACTCTTCTTCCAACTGCTGAGAAGCTTTTTTACGCTTTCTTAGAATGTAGCCACCAATCGCCCCTATAACAAGAGCCGCTAGCGCTAAGCCACCATATATTAAATAGGTAGTTTTTTGCGCTGCCGCCGCCGCATCAGCCGGTCTTACAAAAGAATGAGCGAAAACTGTAACTTTTTGCTGCAGTTCAGCGTCAGTATAAGTGACTTTATTATCAGCTAATGCCGTTCTAACAATATTGACTAATGCTGCTTGAACAGCCGTTTTAGTTTCAGCCGTCAATGACGTCGGATCATCTTTAACCGGAGGCTCGATCCCTACGTTAATACTTAGGTCTTTAACAACATATGGCGTCGAGACTATGTCATTAGTAATCCGATTGACTTCATAATTAACCGTTTTCGAATTCTTTTCTGAATTGGATTTCCCTGAACTTGATGATCCCGGATATCCAGGCACATCCGTTGATCCAGTACCAGGAACGCCTCCTGATGCCGCACCGTCGTTCTGATACGACTCCGTCGCTTCTTGTAAAGAGATCTCCAGACCTTTTTGATCAACTTGGTTAGGAGCGGATACTAATTGCTCTTTACTTTTCTTTTGGTCAAAGTTCATTGTAGAAAATACGCTAACAATTACTTTGTCTCTACCAAGCATCGTGCCAAGCATGCTGTTGATATTTTTTTGCAAATCATTTCGGAACTGATTATTAATGTCGGCTTGACTTGTTACGAGACTAGCTGAGGTTTGACCGCCTGCTTTGGATGAAACCAAGCTTTCTCCGTATTGATCCGATATGGTAATGTTTTCAATCGGAAGGTTTTTAACACTGTGTGAAACTAAATTATAAACGGTATCAATTTTACCTTGATCCATCGCATATCCAGGCTTAAGCTGCAACACAACAGATGCAGTCGCTTTTTCTTGTTGTTGCTGCAAGAACGGCCCTTCTTCCGGCAAAGAGATCAACACTTTCGAACTGCTAATCGCTTGATTAGAATTAATTAATTGTTGAAGTTCTCCTTGAACGGCATTTAAATACTTCACTTTAAATTCATTATCTGTAATACCGAAGGAACTACTGTTGCTAAAAGCACCAAATCCTAAAGATCCATTCTTGTTCAGCCCTTGCGACTCAACAGCAAGCTTCACATTCGCCACTTGACTTGTTGGAACCTCGATGCTTTTACCATCAGCACTAAGATGATAGGGTATCTTAGCTGTATCCAAATAACTTTTTATGGAAGCAGCATCACTTGGCTGCAAATCCGTAAAGGCTAGTGAATATTCAGTTTTTGATAAATTGTAACTTATGATTGCCGCCGTAAGAACCAATAAACAAACAGTTGCTATAAAAGTAATCTTCGTCGCTTTGCTATATCGATTCCAATATTGCTTTACTTTCTCCCAATACTGGAGAATGTTCTCATTCACTGTGTCACCTCATTGACCCAAAGTTGAGCAGCAGTTTCACTCACAGCTGCATTCTCATCATTTCTTGATAAGCTTCAAGAACCTTATTCCTAACCTGAACGGTCAGTTCGAGCCCTAGTGAAGCTTTCTCCGAAGCAATGGTCAGCTGATGAACATCTGAAAGCTCCCCTTTGATAAACCCTTCATTCAACTGGTCAACTTGTTGCTGCTGTGCGTTTAGGTTATTCATCGCGTCATTCAGAAAGGAACCAAATTTTTTCCCTAAATCTGCTGCGCCTTCGCCCGAATTATCTTTAGGCTGAATGGAGCTCATAATATTTATTGGACTGTAACTAATTTTGTCAATCATAATGAGCCCTCCTTAGTATTTATCTACCAATTTCCAAAGCTTTTGTAATCATTGATTTGCTAGCATTTAGTGCTGTAACGTTAGCTTCGTAAGATCTTGTTGCGGAAATCATGTCAACCATCTCTTTTAAAACGTCAACATTTGGCATGTAAACGAAACCATTGGAATCCGCGTCAGGATGCGACGGGTTGTATACTTGCTTTAGCGGCGCACTGTCATCAAATATCTTGTTGACCCTTACCCCTTCCCCTGTTCCATCAGCCATTGCCGTCTGCAAAGATTGAGCGAAACTCGGCTGGGATTTTGTTTCAAAAGATACTAGTTTCCTCTGGTACGGAACCCATTTTCCATTTACCATCTTAGCCCGCGTAGTGTCGGCGTTCGCAATATTTGAAGAAATCACATCCATCCTCAAACGTTGCGCAGTTAAAGCGGATGAACTAATGTCAAAACCATTTGTTAGTCTCATCGTCGATTACTTTCCTCCCAATACGGTACGCATTTTTTTGAACTCACTATTCATTTGTTGAATCATCGTGTTGTATTTGAGTTGGTTTTTCGCTAGCAAGGACATCTCATAATCCATGTCGACATTATTCATGTTATTGTTGATTGCTGTCGTTTCATCGGTTTTTATTTCAGGTGTTGCAAAATTTGTAGATTTTCCTATAACAAAATGCCTGCTATCTGTCCGATAACCTTCTATAGAGGGTGTTGAGGAACTCATCTGGCCTTGTAATAGTTCCTCGAACATAACATCTGAACGTTTGTAATAAGGCGTATCGTTATTAGCTATATTATTCGAAACTACTTTTTGTCTAAGAGACGACGCATCGAGCGTGCGCTCCATTAAATTCCAACTGGGTTTGTCTAAAAAAGACATATTGAGATACCCACTTTCTCTAGAATGGTTATTACTTACTTCAACATCATCGCATTTGATTCCTTCTTCTTTCGACATTATTTTTAAAAAAATAATTTGGAAAATTACCTTGTTGTTGAAATATGTAGAACCCTTTACTCAATTCCTATCATCTAAGATATTAAGCCAACTTACAATAAGAAAAAAGCCCTATCTTTTTTACAAGACAGGACTTTTTTAAATATGCTTTTTTATAAAATTAAAGCTTTGTTTTTAGTTGTTCAATGCTCTGCATGAGTTGTTCATTAAGGATACGGATATAAGTGCCTTTCATGCCAAGAGATCGCGTCTCGATCACGCCTGCGCTTTCGAGTTTACGCAGTGCGTTTACGATAACAGAGCGCGTTATTCCCACACGGTCAGCGATTTTACTAGCCACTAAAAGACCCTCTTTGCCATCTAATTCCTCAAAGATATGCTCTACTGCTTCCATTTCGCTAAACGATAAAGATCCAATAGCAACTTGAACGACTGCTTTGCTTCTAGCTTCCTCTTCAATTTCTTCAGCACGTTCTCTTAGTATCTCCATGGCTACTACTGTAGACCCATATTCTGCCAAGATTAAGTCATCATCAACAAATGCAGCATCGTTTCTGCTCAGTACTAATGTTCCCAATCGATCTCCGCCACCAATAATTGGTACAATAGTCGTATATGCATAAGGAAACACATCCTTCATTTGGTCCGTGTAGTAATAATAAGGGCTATCCGGCTCAGCATTAGATGAAGTTTCTTCAATTTTCATTAACAGATTATTCGATTCTGAAGAAAATCGTCGATCAACAAGAATCGTTTGATTCATTTCCGGTGAAATCGGATCATTGGTTACAGCAGATCCAAGGATTTTGCCTTTGCGGCTCACTACATAAATGTTGGCTATAACAATATCGCGCAAAACCTCAGCCATATCCTTAAAGCTAACCGCATTGCCTGCCTCTTTTTGCAGCAAACGATTCAGCCTTCTTGTCTTGTTTAATAAACTCATGTAACTGCCTCCTACTACTAACCTTGCATCATTCTTATAAAATGTATTGACTCAAATCACGATTTTGTACGATATCACTCAACTTCTCACGAACATACTCCGGATTAATTACAAAGCGCTCAAGTGTAAGTTCAGGAGCTTCAAATGACAGATCTTCAAGTAGTTTTTCCAAAATTGTATGCAACCGACGAGCACCAATATTTTCAGTATTCTGATTTACTTCAACAGCTATTCGCGCAACTTCACGCACAGCTTCATCGGCAAATTCTACATGGATGCCTTCTGTTTGAAGAAGCGCTGTATATTGCTTTGTTAATGCGTTCTTAGGCTCTGTCAAAATAGAGACGAAGTCTTCTAACGTTAAATCGCTTAACTCTACACGAATTGGAAAACGTCCTTGCAGTTCTGGAATTAAGTCAGACGGCTTCGAAATATGAAAAGCGCCTGCACCAATGAAAAGCACATAGTCCGTTTTAACAGAACCGTATTTGGTCACAACCGTCGAGCCCTCGACAATGGGCAAAATATCACGTTGTACCCCTTCGCGAGACACATCTGGTCCGCTGCCGCCACGGTTGCTGCTTGCAATTTTATCAATTTCATCGATAAAAATAATGCCCGATTGCTCCGCACGATTAATGGATTCTTGAATCACTTCGTCCATGTCAATTAATCGCTGCGCCTCTTCCTGGATCAACACTTTACGGGCTTCTTTGACGGTGAGCTTTCGTTTCTTCATTTTTTTAGGCATGAGGTTGCCGAACATTTCCTGCATATTCATTCCCATTTGTTCGTTGCCTTGACCAGCAAGCATATCCATCATCGAGGGAGAAGAATCTTCAACTTCAACCTCGACTACATCATTCTCAAGCTTACCAGCCGCAAGCTGCTCTGCAATCTGACTTCGTTTTGAGGACAAAGAAGGATCTGGAGCAGGCTCATCTTGCTCAGGTTGGTTCTGACCGCCAAATAACATTTCAAGCGGGTTCCGTTGAGTTTTGGCTCTCGCTGGACTTGGTGCAAGTAAATGAACAAGACGTTCATTCGCCAGCTTCTCAGCACGGTCTTTCACTTTCTCTGTTCGTTCAGCCTTCACCATACGAATAGCCGTTTCAACCAAATCTCTCACCATGGACTCAACATCCCGGCCTACATAGCCAACTTCTGTAAATTTCGTTGCTTCCACTTTAATGAATGGTGCTCCCACAAGTTTAGCTAATCTACGTGCAATTTCCGTTTTACCGACGCCTGTAGGACCAATCATTAAAATGTTTTTAGGAACAATTTCATCGCGCAGCGATTCATCTAATAAGCTTCTGCGATATCGATTACGCAGTGCTATTGCGACCGATTTTTTGGCTTTTTTCTGCCCAACGATGTAACGATCCAATTCTTGCACAATTTCTTTGGGTGTTAGGGAGCTATTTTTCACTTAAGGTACCCTCCTAAGAATTTTCCATAGGAAAACTTACTTCGTAAGCATAAGCTGAGTTTTCCGTAGGAAAACTGGCATCGTAAGCACGGAACGAAACTCATTCAATTAGTGAACATCAAAAGCTCTACTCAATTTCTTCTACGATAATATTATGGTTCGTGAACACACAAATTTCAGCTGCAGTTGTAAGCGCAGCATGAGCAATTTCTTTAGCGCTTAAGCCAGAAGCATGACGATGCAACGCTCTCCCTGCCGCTAACGCAAAGCTCCCACCAGAACCAATAGCCAAAATCCCGTCGTCAGGCTCAATTATCTCTCCATTCCCAGAGAGCAACAGAAGACCTGATGCATCCATGACAATCATCATCGCTTCTAGCCTACGTAGAACACGATCTTGGCGCCAATCCTTGGTCAATTCTACCGCGGCACGCTGTAAATTTCCGTGATGCTCCTCTAACTTGCCTTCGAACTTCTCAAATAGCGTTATCGCGTCCGCTACAGACCCTGCAAATCCAGCTACAACTTTCCCTCTATATAAACGCCTTACTTTTTTGGCGCTCCCCTTCATAATCATGCTGTTGCCAAATGTCACTTGTCCATCTCCAGCAATAGCTCCCTTACCTTGATGACGAATCGCAAAAATCGTTGTCGCATGAAAGGATGCGTTCTTCGGATCCATCGATTTCACCTCTTCATGGAATCTTAGTCATGGTTCTACAGTATACAGATGATTCGGGCTTATAAATGACATAAACCTCTAGCGAGGTCTTTCGAAAAAGAGCGACCGCATCTAGAGGTACGTTACTTGAGAAATTTAAATAATGAGCATTCTACTGCATCCATCGCACTTCCACAAAACATTATTATAGTAACATAGGGACAGCTTTACTTACAAGTTAAGCCCTGCTCATTTTGTGCAAAATTCTGAATACTCTCGAGTGCACGATTTGCCAAAATTTCATATTTTTCCTTTTTGTTCCGAATCCGCTCCGGAAGTGGCGGCAGCAAGCCAAAATTCGCATTCATTGGTTGAAAATGCTTAAAATCAGCTGTCGTAATATAATTAGCCATGCTGCCTAATGTAGTTTCATGCGGGAATACAAGACAAGGCTCGCCTTTTGCTAATCTTCCTGCATTGATCCCAGCAATAAGACCCGACGCAGCTGACTCCACATAGCCTTCAACACCGGTCATTTGACCAGCAAAAAATAGATTGTCTCTGCGTTTAAACTGATATGTCGGTTCAAGCAAGCTTGGAGAATTGATAAACGTATTACGATGCATAACACCGTAACGGACGAATTCTGCATGTTCCAGCCCCGGAATTAATGACAGCACTCTCTTTTGTTCGCCCCATTTCAAATGGGTTTGGAAGCCGACCAAGTTGTAAAGCGTTCCTGCTGCGTTGTCTTGACGAAGCTGCACAACTGCATGAGGCATTTTCCCCGTGTGCGGGTTGATGAGCCCAACCGGTTTCATGGGTCCGAAAAGCACCGTTTGCTTGCCGCGTTTTGCCATAACTTCGAGAGGCATGCAGCCTTCAAAATAAATCTCTTTCTCAAATTCTTTAAGCTCAGCAACTTCAGCAGTAATCAACGCTTCGTAGAAAACATTGAATTCCTCTTCCGTCATCGGACAATTCAGATAGGCCGCCTCACCCTTGTCATAACGAGAAGCGAGGTATACTTTTTCCATATCTATAGAATCCTTCTCCACAATTGGAGCCGCTGCATCGTAGAAATATAAATATTCTTCTCCCATCAACGTCTTTAGCTCAGCAGATAAAGACGGTGAAGTCAGCGGGCCCGAGGCAACTACAACTATGCCTTCAGGCAACGTTTGCATTTCTTCATTGCGTACTTCGATAAGCGGATGGTTACGCAAGGTTGAAGTAACACCTTGCGAAAAACCGTCGCGATCAACAGCGAGCGCACCGCCTGCCGGAACAGCATGCTCGTCTGCGCAGGATAAGATGAGCGAGTTTAATCGTCTCATCTCCTCTTTCAGTACACCAACTGCATTAGTCAGTCCATTGGCTCGCAGCGAATTGCTGCAAACAAGTTCGGCAAATTGATCTGTTATATGTGCGGGAGTTTTTCGAACGGGACGCATTTCGTATAATGTAACTGGCACGCCTTGCTGGGCAATTTGCCAAGCGGCTTCACTCCCAGCCAATCCTGCGCCGATGACAGTTACTCGTGGATATTCTGGCAAAATCGGTACACCTCTAATCTTTTGTTTCTTCGGAATTATCTTCACTGACTTCTTCTTTGTAATCGCACTGGATACATTGAATATTGATGCCGTTCTTGCTGCGTTTTTCAATCAACATTGAACCGCAAGAAGGACATGGTTTGCTCACTGGTTTATCCCATGAGACAAAGTCGCATTCAGGATAGCGGTCGCAACCGAAAAATACACGGCCTTTTTTACTTCTACGCTCAACGATTTTGCCCTGTTGACATGTTGGACATGTAACCCCGATATCTTTAACAATTGGTTTCGTATTTCGGCAATCCGGAAAACCGGAGCAAGCGAGGAATTTCCCAAACCGTCCCATTTTATAAACGAGATGCTTGCCGCACTTCTCACAAATCTCATCAGACACTTCGTCCTGAATCTCAATTTCTTTCATTTCTTCCTCAGCGAATTCTAGTCGCTTCTCAAACGAAGTATAGAAAGAATCGAGAACTCTAACCCAATCTTCTTTGCCTTCTTCGACAAAATCCAGCTCTTCTTCCATATGAGCCGTGAACTCGACATCCAGAATTTCCGGGAAAAATTCCTCCATCAATTGAATGACCAGCTCTCCAAGTTCGGTCGGCACGAATTTCTTCTCATCTATCGCTACATAACCACGCTTCTGAATCGTCTCCAGAGTCGGTGCGTACGTACTTGGACGCCCGATGCCCATTTCCTCCAGCGCTCTAACTAAACGGGCTTCCGTATACCTTGGAGGCGGCTGAGTGAAGTGCTGCTTTGGATCTACGCTCTGTTTCTTCAAGGAATCGCCTTGATTGAGCGCAGGCAGCCATTTATCTTCTTCTGTCGTACCGTCATCGTTGCTCTCCACATAAACTTTCATGAAGCCAGCGAATTTAATTTTGGAACCGGCAGCACGGAAAACGGTATCCCCAGCAGCCAAATCAACTGTCATCGTATCGAGTACGGCAGATGCCATTTGACTTGCAACGAAACGTTCCCAAACAAGCTTGTACAGACGATATTGATCTTTACTTAGAAATTCTTTCAAATGCTCGGGTTCCCGTAAAACGGAAGTTGGCCGAATCCCCTCATGCGCATCTTGCGCATTGGCGTTCTTTTTCACGTACTGGCGTGGCGTTTCCGGATAGAAAGCTGCGCCATATTTATTTGCAATAAACTCTTTCGCTTCTTCTTGGGCAACAGGAGAAATACGCGTGGAATCGGTACGCATATAAGTGATTAATCCTACTGTCCCTTCCTTGCCAAGGTCAATCCCCTCATAAAGCTGTTGGGCTACTGACATTGTCTTCGAGGCTCGGAAATTGAGTTTCCTTGCAGCTTCCTGCTGTAGGGAGCTTGTAATAAACGGCGGTGAAGGATTACGTCCGCGCTCTTTTTCCTTCACTTCCTTTACGGTAAAAGCGCCACTGCCCATAGCTGCGAGAATTTGATTGACATCGTCTTCAGAATGCAGCTCCCGTTTCTCACCGTTAATGCTATGATATTTGGCCTCAAACATAGTTTTCCCCGCATCGAGAACAACGGTAATGGACCAGTACTCTTCCGGTTCAAAAGCCTTAATTTCATTTTCGCGATCATGAATGAGCTTAACAGCAACGGACTGTACGCGTCCCGCGGAAAGGCCTTTTTTCACTTTTTTCCAAAGCAATGGACTGATTTTGTAACCAACGAGCCGATCTAGAATCCGCCTGGCTTGCTGCGCATTCACAAGATCTTGATTAATGCGTCGCGGCGTTTTGAAAGCGTCTTTAACCGCATCCTTAGTAATTTCATTAAATACGACACGGCAAGCTTCATCGGCTCCCACATCCAAATAATGCGCTAAATGCCAAGCAATCGCTTCCCCTTCACGATCCGGGTCAGCCGCCAGATATATTTTTTTAACTTTTTTACTCGCATCCTTCAACTCTTTAAGGATAGAGCCTTTACCGCGTATCGTTATGTATTTAGGCTCAAAGTTACGATCTACTTCTACGCCAATTTGGCTTTTCGGAAGGTCGCGTATATGACCCATCGAGGCTTTTACGATATATTTGCTGCCTAGATATTTACCGATGGTTTTGGCTTTTGCAGGTGATTCAACAATGACTAAAGAATCTGCCATGGATCGTCCTTCCTCCCCTCTTATTTCAAGGTAAGTCTATTGGCGAGAATTGAAAAGCTCCTTGAATAGCCTATGCTAATATGTATGTAGATCCTGGAAGCTGTTTAATCGCCTTTTTCATTAGTAAAGATAACAGAACTGCATGCAAATGTCCAAACGTAAATTGCGTAGTCTCTAATAAAGTGTCAATACTCGTTGGTTCATCTGACATCATTTGAACAATTTCATGTTCTTCGCTATTCAATTGAACCGTAGGTAAAGGCTTCTGCAGCGCGCTTCTTTCAGGAGAACTCATCAAATATTGATAATCTTCTATAATGTCGTCAACACCAGTAACCAACTTGGCGCCTTCCTTAAGAAGTTTATGGACGCCACGGCTTTGGCGAGAATGGATTGGGCCAGGAACAGCAAAAACATCTCTTGATTCATCTAATGCAAAATCGACGGTAATCATCGATCCACTATCCTCAGCAGCTTCAACAACGGTAACACCTAGACTCAAACCGGCAATGATGCGGTTACGTTGCGGAAACATTCCAGGTCGCATTCCCGTCCCAATGGGATATTCGGAAATGATTACGCCCTCCTGCTCAATGTTTCGATAAAGTTCTACATTTTCCCTGGGATAGATTTGATTAATGGCGCATCCCAGGACCGCAACAGTCTTGGCTTTTCCTTGCAAAGCACCGATATGTGCCCTACTGTCGATTCCTCGTGCTAAACCGCTTACGATACCAAAGCCTGCGTGCGATAAAGAGGCTGCAAGCTCTTCAGCAATCCTCTTACCATATAATGTTGGAGTTCTTGTTCCTACCATGCCCAAAAGCCGTTGATTCAGACAAAAAACATCCCCTTTAACATATAAAACCCAGGGAGGCTGCGCGATTTCTTTAAGAATAGGGGGATAATTTTCGTCTACTAATGTGAGGATCTGAACGGATTGCTTCATATAAAGCTGCAATCGCTGTTCGATAAAAGAAGGAGTAAGCTGACTCGCAATCCGTTCCGCAATTGAGTTTCGAATGCCTCTTGCTGCAATTTCGGCAGCAGAAAACTCAAACAGCTTTTGTGGATCAGGGAAGCAGTTGAGGAGGTGAAGCATTGTTTTCCAACCTACACCTTCTATTTCGTGGAGACCAAATATAATCAGACGATTATCCATAAGTATATACACTCCCTACCATTCTGACAAATTTTCGTGCATGTAATACCCAAGAAAACAAAAAAACCTTCCAAATCCCTTAGAAGAGGGAGCTGGAAGGTTGCTTACCTTCGTTAAAAAACGACTATTTTTTTGTGATGACTTTATCAAGCATACCTTTTTCTTCAAGTACGCTAACAAGCGTGGAACCCATCTCGGATGGCGTTGCTGCCACTCGAATTCCGCATCTTTCCATTGTTGCAACTTTCTCCGCAGCTGTACCTTTACCACCGGAAATAATAGCGCCAGCATGGCCCATACGTTTTCCAGGAGGCGCAGTTTTACCGCCGATGAAACCAACAACTGGTTTCTTCATATTCGCTGCAACCCACTCAGCCGCTTCTTCTTCAGCTGTTCCTCCAATTTCACCGATCATGATAACTGCATAAGTATCCGGATCTTCATTGAAACGTTTGAGGATATCGATAAACTCAGAGCCTTTAACAGGGTCTCCACCGATACCTACCGCAGAAGATTGTCCGATCCCGCGAGTCGTCAATTGGTGAACCGCTTCATAAGTCAGTGTCCCGGAACGGGAAACAACCCCTACGTGACCTGGCGTGTGGATATATCCTGGCATAATACCGATTTTGCATTCGCCTGGTGTGATAACGCCTGGGCAGTTAGGCCCAATTAGAACGGTTCTTTTGCCTTCCATGTAACGTTTAACGTTTACCATGTCAAGAACAGGAATCCCCTCTGTAATACAGATAACCAGATCAAGATCAGCGTCAACCGCTTCAATGATCGATTCTGCTGCAAATGCAGGAGGCACGTAAATAACAGATGCAGTTGCGCCTGTTGCGTTCTTCGCGTCGATCACTGTGTTGAAAACTGGAAGTTGAACAACTTCACCGTTTTCTAGTGTGATGTCTACTTTTGTTCCGCCTTTACCTGGGGTTACGCCACCCACCATTTGTGTGCCGTAATCAAGACCGCCTTTGGTATGAAACAATCCCGTAGCGCCGGTAATCCCTTGAGTAATGACTTTTGTATGTTTATTGACCAAAATACTCATGATCTATGGTTCACATCCCCTATATTATTTGAAACCACGCGGGTTTGATTTATTTCACAAGTGCAACGATTTTTTGTGCGCCGTCTGCCATGGAATCAGCAGCAACGATATTCAGACCGGATTCGTTAAGAATCTTTTTACCAAGCTCAACGTTAGTTCCTTCCAAACGTACTACGAGTGGACGGGAAAGGCCAAGCTCTCTAGCTGCTGCAACTACGCCGTCAGCGATAACGTCACAACGCATGATGCCGCCGAAAATGTTAACGAATATACCTTTCACTTGCTCATCGGAAAGGATGATTTTGAAAGCTTCAGTAACTTTCTCTTTCGTAGCACCGCCCCCTACGTCGAGGAAGTTAGCAGGGTCTCCGCCGTAGTGCTTGATAATGTCCATAGTGGCCATTGCAAGTCCCGCGCCATTAACCATACAACCGATATTGCCATCAAGCGCAATGTAGCTCAGATCGTATTTGGAAGCTTGGATTTCTTTTGCATCTTCTTCTTCAAGGTCACGAAGCTCTACGATATCTTTGTGACGGAAAAGAGCATTGGAATCAAAATTCAATTTGGCATCAAGGGCCATAACTTCCCCAGCGCCAGTTACAACCAAAGGATTGATTTCTGCGATAGAGCAGTCTTTTTCAACGAATGCTTTATAAAGAGCGAGCATAAATTTAGCTGCTTTATTGACAAGCTCGTTAGGAATGTTGATGGAGTAGGCCAGTCTACGCGCTTGGAACGCTTGAAGACCGATCGCCGGATCCACAACCTCTTTGAAAATTTTCTCCGGAGAATGTTCAGCTACTTCTTCAATCTCCGTACCGCCTTCTTCAGAAGCCATCATGACAACGCTGCCTGTAGCGCGGTCAACAACCACACCTACGTAATATTCTTTCTTGATATCACAACCTTCTTCGATAAGAAGGCGTTTAACTTCTTTACCTTCAGGACCTGTTTGGTGTGTAACAAGAACTTTTCCAAGAATTTCGCTAGCATATGTACGAACTTCATCGAGGTTTTTGGCTACCTTAACGCCGCCTGCTTTACCGCGACCGCCGGCATGAATTTGCGCCTTTACAACGACAACAGATGTTCCGAGTTCTTGAGCCGCTTGAACTGCTTCATCAACAGTAAAAGCAACTTTGCCATTAGGAACGCTGACTCCGTACTGTCTCAGGACTTCTTTCCCTTGATACTCATGGATATTCATTTCCTAAAATCCTCCTATCAGTATGAACTTTCTATACGTGCTATACAGGGGAAAAGTGCGATTCCCATTTTACGTCATGCACGAGGTAAATTTTGCTGCCGGAATTAGTATCACACTTCTTCACAAGCCCTAACCATTGTATCACTAATTTTCGACAGTTTCCTTATTTTTTTCGTTAATGCGTTAGAAGTTTCCTTTCACACTGAAAAACTTTTGCTATCACTTCACATAAAAAAACGCACTTTTCACTTATCGAAAAATGCGCTCGCATCATTATTTTAATAAAATGAAGTTGTCGTTGTATCGGTTCTTGGCTCACGCTCTGCCTGTTTGATAAATCGTAATTCATTACCTGTGAAGCTGCACACTAAACATTGAATCGTTGGCTCCGATTCAGCAATAGCATCGGGTTCTTTGAACTCCGTAATGCTGCCGGAATGAGCGTCCTTCAGAAACGATTGCGCATAACTTGTTATGACACTGAACTTAATGCGATTGGAGCGGCAATTGGGACAAAAATACGGTTTTTCCTCCATCACTATCACCTCATCTTCCAGTATGTGCATGTTTGATGATTTTAAAACAGATATGCACACTCGGGAATTGCGTAACTTCACCTTATTCATGTACAATGAAATGTAAAGAATACGGATCAATAAGGAAGCACCTTTTATCCCATCGAAGCAGCAGCGTTTCAGTTGCAAATCTCAATGGAATTGGAAGGTGTTTTTTTATGTATGGCAAAGTGACAAGCGCCTGTTTGCAAGGCATCGAAGGACAAACAATTGAAGTGGAGGTCGATATCTCGAGCGGGCTGCCTCAAATCAATTTGGTTGGTTTACCAGATTCAGCTGTCCGCGAGTCCGTTGAAAGAGTCCGTTCAGCGATCAAAAATGGGGGCTACACCTTTCCAATGGACCGTATAACGGTCAATCTGGCTCCCGCCGATCTCCGCAAAGAAGGCGCTTCATTCGATCTCGCGATTGCACTAGGCATTCTCATCACGACAGCTCAAGTGCCCATTGACACCATTCAGCATACGGTCCTGCTTGGCGAACTAGCTTTGGACGGCTCGCTAAGACCTGTACCCGGGGTTTTATCTATGGTTCATGCTGCCAGAAGAATCGGCATTAAACGCGTATACTTACCCGCAACAAATGCCGCAGAAGCAGCATTAATTGAAGGTATGGACATTTATGCGATAAGAAACTTAAGTGATTTCAAACATTGGAATGAGCATTCCAGTGAATTTATTTTCAATGGCGTTAACGATGTGCAGCATGAGGAGTCAGTACCCTTTACAGAGACGTACACCGATAGCGAAGACTATGCCGATGTGAGCGGTCAACACCAAGTCAAACGCGCCATGATGATTGCAGCCGCCGGCATGCACAATATTTTGCTTATTGGTCCTCCTGGCACTGGCAAAACCATGCTGGTCAAGCGAATGCCTTCTATCTTGCCGACGATGTCCGACAGAGAAGCTCTGGAGGTGACCAAAATTTACAGCGTCTCCGGCAAGCTCCTTGACCGAACCTCTCTTATGCGAAAGAGACCGTTCCGCGCTCCCCACCATACCATTTCTCCCGCAGGACTTGTCGGCGGCGGCACAATTCCGAAACCCGGCGAGGTTAGTCTCGCCCACAGAGGCATACTTTTCCTTGATGAATTGCCGGAGTTCACCAGAAATGCATTAGAGGTCCTTAGACAACCTTTAGAAGACCGCTATGTCACGATCGGGAGGGCTAGAGCTGTTTATACTTTCCCTTCACATTTTCTCCTTGCTGCTGCAATGAACCCTTGTCCGTGCGGATTTTGGGGGGCTGAGACGGAAACAAACAGATGTACCTGCAGCCCCTTGAAAATCATCCATTATCGTTCTAAAATATCGGGGCCTTTGCTCGATCGGATTGATCTCCATGTCGAAGTCCCCAAACCAAGCTACACGCAATTAAAGGATCACACTAACCATTTATCCTCTAACACTATGCTTCAATGCGTGCTGTTAGCGCAGAAGAGGCAACAGTTGCGTTATGCGGGTAAAGGGATCCAGCATAACAACGAATTAAGCGGCAAGTTGCTGCGTCAGATTTGTCGTTTAACACCCGAAGGGGATCAATTACTAAGCGCTTCGTTTGAAGCCTTGGGGCTAAGCGCAAGAGCACACGACCGCATTCTGAGATTAGCGCTCACGATCGCTGATCTGGAGCAGAGCGACATTATTCTTCCGCAGCACGTGGCCGAGGCCATCCAATACCGCAATTTGGATAAAAAGCAAAGCCTGCAGGACATTTCTTAATTATTTATCATATGAAAAGAGCCTTTTGACCCGATATCGTGGTGTTCCATCGATAAGAATCAAAAGGCTCCTTGCATATGTTCGATGCATGGGACTGACCCATCCGCGGATAGCTCTACGGCTATCACATCAATTCGCACGCGTTGTTCATGCTTTTTGTATCGGTGCATATAAAATTGAGCTGTTTCTCTAACCTTCAGCTGCTTGCGGTAGTCGATAGATTCCTTGGCCATTCCGAAGCTTCCCGACGGTCTTCTCGTCCTGACTTCGACAAAAACCAAGGTTCCATCGATCTCAGCAATAATATCGAGCTCGCCTGTTCGGCATCGCCAGTTCCGCTCTATAACTGCGTATCCGCGTTCCTTAAGATAAACCTCCGCGATATCCTCGCCACGTGTACCCAATTGCTTGCGATCATCCTTGCGCAGGTTCGTCATGTTGAGCTTCCTGCTTGCCTCAGTTTGTTATCCGACCGATAAATAAAACTGAGCACCTCAGCCACCAATTGATACAATTCCGGCGGAATCTCTTGATCGAGCTCAAGCTTGGAAAGCACCTCAACCAGAGAGGAATCCTCTTGAATGGGGACGCCATTTTCCTTCGCCTTTTGTAAAATCGAATCAGCCATATGGCCTTTGCCCTTGGCAACAATTGTCGGCGCTTTTTGCGCTTCCGGCGAATACCGCAAAGCAACCGCTTTTTTCAGCGGCGTTGGCTTCTGGCTGGCACGCGGATCCCGTTGATTGCTCATGCGCGGAAATCCACCCCTTTGTACGTCTTAGGCTCATACAGAGATCGTAGATCCAATCTGGTCGAATCGCTCTGATCCTGTTTGCCGCCATCGCCGGCAGCTGCTTTAGGAAGTGTCGGATAGGACGAGCATTTTAAGGAAAAAAATTGATAGCCCGCTTTTTGCATCGCTGCTGTTATCTCTTCCTTCGAGTTCTCCATCAACGCCACAACCGCGGGATGATCATTATGAATGTTTAGACTAACAATTTTGTTAACAACATGAACGTCAAGTAACGTATTGCCCATGGCTTTCATTTGCAAATCGAACAGGAGTCGACAGTTGTTTGCATCCACTTCTCCCCGATTTCCTTTACGTGACTGGATGTGTACAGAAGCCGACTGCTGTCCGGTTCCATCCATGAATGGGATAAACAAGGTGACATGGGCAAACATTGAATTTTTATCGCCTGTCAGCATCAACTGCTGTCCTGTAATTTGCTGGATCGTCTGCTGCGCCGCTTCTTTGAGCGGCGCTGGCACATCATCTGAAGCTGAGAGCTGCATCAGCAGACTCTTTAGTGAATCAGCCACAGGTTTGACTGCATCATCCTGTGCATCCCCAGAGGCGGTCGACGGCTGCAGGAACTCGCCGACGTCATCATTTCGCGGGCGTAGCGCCGCAGCTACTCGCTCATCCAGCTTCGCCAGATGGGACTCGTGCTCAACGCCCACGGCTTTGAGCATCTTGCTGATCCAGTTTGGTTCTGGATCAGCCTTCGTTCCCGCAGGCGCTTCGCTTGGCGCCTGCTTGGATGCCTCCGCCGCCTTCGGCTTCGCCGGCGGCATTTCACTTACGGACGAACCCGCCACGGGCGGTTCGCCTTCAGCCACAGGCTCAGCGCTGCGCGACTGAGCCTGAAGCGGCCCCGCCGCCCCCGCGAGGCGGGCGGCTACGGGCTGCTGCTGCGGCTGCGTAGCCGCAGCTTTCACTTCGCCTGCTTGCGCAGCAGCAGGCGCTGTCACAGCGGCAGCTGGCGCTTCTGCGCTGCCGGCAGTGACAGTCGGCGGCGCCCCTGCAGGAGCCGCCTTAACGGAGCCTGCCTGCGCAGCAGCAGGCGCAGGCGCTGACAGAGCCGCCTCAGGCTCCGCGGGCGGCTGTGAAAACCCAGCAGCTGCGGCGGAAGCCCGCAGCTCCTTCAGCAGCGATACCACCTGCTTAACAGTATCCGCCGCCGGATGAGCAGGCTGCTCCTCAAGCAGTGCTGAAGCCTGCTGCTCCAGCAACTCCAGCGTCTGCCCGACAGCAGGACCCGAAGTCGCTTGCCTAACTGCCGCTACCGTCTCTTGGGTCAAAGGGAGTCCCTTTTTAAAGGCAAGAATAGCCGCTTGGTTCCAATTCTCCTTAGATACACCCTCGGGCACGCTGCGCTGCAGGGCAGCAAATGCCTCCACGTTTTCTTTGGAAATCGGCACACCTGACTGCTGCATGCTCTGAATCAGTTGACGATTCGAAGCTGTATCTTTCAAAGAAAAAGCCTTGAGCAGTTCATTCAACGAGTCTTCAGGGATTTGAACATCCGAGGACATAAGTGGTTTTAACATAATTTGACCACTGCTTGACTCAGGCTGCACTTGCAACATGGTGACATCCCCTTGCTTAAGAGGAGTTTCCAATTTCGCACGTACCTGCACCCCGCCTATATTAATGAGCGCATCTTGACTTTCAAGCAATTGCAAGACTACACCCTTGACGATCTGACCAACCTTTAATTCCAATACTTTGCTCTCTGCCGCAGTCAACTCTCCGACTAAGCTCCGAATCAATCCGCCAATATTCATCCCTATCACCTCAAAACTTCCATACCCATGATATATAGTATCGACATCTGGCTGCCTTTTCTTTACTTAATTAGAACAACTCCAGCTCCATTTGCTCGCCCTGTACCGGGGCAACATCTTGATGAGCCATGACTTTGCGAATAAACAATTTACGATGCAGCGGTGTCGGACCATATCGCAACAGCATTTCTCTATGATGCTTTGTCGCATAACCTTTATGTACAGAAATCCCAAATTCAGGATACTCTTCATCCCAGTCCACACACATGCGGTCCCGGGTTACTTTAGCAATAATTGAAGCAGCCGCAATCGATTGGCTAAGCGCATCCCCATGAATGATCGCCTCTTGCCTTATGTCTAAATCCACTTGTTCAGCATCCACTAACAAATAGTCCGGAATCACGCTCAACTGACCTACAGCTTGCTTCATGGCAAGCCTCGCCGCTTGTTTAATATTGATCTCCTCAATGGTTGTTACATCAACAATACCAATTCCGACGGCTATAGCCTCACGCATGATTTGATCGTAAAAGAAATCCCGCTTTTTTTCAGAAAGCTTCTTCGAATCGTTAACACCTTCGAGTACATAACCCATAGGCAAGATAACGGCAGCGGCTACGACATCTCCGAACAAACAGCCTCTGCCTACTTCGTCAATACCGGCGATGCGGGTAAAACCCTGCCCCCAGATCTTCTTCTCTACTTCCAGCAATGGTTTTCTCCCCTTCCCATCTCCCCATTATAAAGGAATTCTATACAGACAAGCCATACCAAAATATAAGAAAAAAAAGGCCACGTCCGAATCAGCTTCGCTAGCTGTATTCAAGAACGCAACCTTTATCGGTGCCCGAATTCCTTATTGATCTGAGGGTCTTTCCAAAGAGATACGACCTAGCTTGCCTGCGCGTAAATCCCTGATAATGATGAGCGAAGCTTTGTCCAGATCGACCTTTCCTCCGCTTACGATCGCTCCGCGCTTGCGGCCAACGGCTTCCATCACTTTCACTACTTCGTTCGGATCATCCAAGTCTTTTGGAAGCTCCTCGATTCCGAAGCGCTCCTGCAGCGCAGTCCCGTACTCTCGAACCATATACTTAATAACGTAGAAAGCAATTTCATCCATATGTAGAAGTTCTTCTTTAATTGCTCCCGTTGCGGCCAGACGCATACCAACCATCTGGTCCTCGAACTTCGGCCATAGAATACCTGGCGTATCCAGCAAATCCATTTCACTGCCAACCTTAATCCATTGCTGTCCCTTTGTTACGCCTGGTTTATCTCCAGTTGCTGCTATCTTTTTGCCAGCCAATTGATTAATGAGCGTCGATTTCCCAACATTCGGAATGCCGACAATCAATGCTCTAACCGCGCGGGGGTTGATGCCTTTGCGAAGCTGGCTCGCTATTTTATGCGCCCATAGCTCCTTCGCTCTTGGCAATATTTCCTTCACCTGCGTGCCAGAAGCAGCGTCAATCGGTAATGCTGGAAGACCTTGATCCGCAAAGTAACGAACCCACTCAGCGGTTATTTGTGGATCAGCTAAGTCATGCTTATTCAGAAGCACCATTCTTGGCTTGCCTTTCAAAATCTCATCTACCATCGGGTTCCGGCTGGAGAGCGGAATGCGGGCATCCAAGAGCTCGATAACGACGTCAATCAGCTTTAGCTTATCCTCAATCTGTCTTCGAGCCCTGGTCATGTGGCCGGGAAACCATTGAATGGTCATATTTTCACCTCAAAAATGTATAAAACTGATTTTGCCTAGCGGCCAGAAAATCACTTCTGCACGGCCCACGATTTTATTGTAAGGAACGAAGCCTACTCGTTTATCTCGACTATCCTTACTGTTGGGACGGTTGTCCCCCATTGCAAAAACTTCATTATCTGGAACTTTCGTTTCAGGGAAATTCATTAATGTATTATATGCGTGTCCTTCTTTGGCTGCCTGCTCCATCGCTTCTTTGATGAAGGCCTGCTCAATTTCTTGGCCATTAATGAACACTTTGTCCCCTTCAACTTTTACCGTTTCACCGGGAAGCCCGATGATGCGCTTGATATAGTCTTTACCTTCAGGCGCGTGGAAAACAATCACTTCTCCGCGCTTAGGCGCACGAATATCGTAAATAATTTTGTTCACGATAAGCCGTTCACCTGTTGCAAAGTTAGGTTTCATGGAATCGCCATCCACGATGAACGGAGAAAAGAGGAACCAACGAATGATGATCACCAAAACACCTGCTATGACCAGTGCTTTGATCCATTCCCACGTTTCGCTTTTTGCCGTTTTGGCAGGAGGTCCCGCCGATGTTACCGGTTCTATGTAAGGCTGATTTTGATCCTTCTGTTCCATCACTGTTTGCCTCTTTTCCAGTTTTGGTTATATGTATAGCTCATCTCATAAGTCTTATAGAAACGAAAAGGAGACTTGCCTAAACAAGCCCCCCGGTTTCTTATCGAATCTCTTTAATTCTTGCTGCTTTACCACGAAGACCACGCAGATAGTAAAGTTTCGCACGACGCACTTTACCGCGACGAGCCACTTCAATCTTGTCAATCTTCGGAGAATGGAAAGGGAATGTTCTCTCCACACCTACACCGTAAGAAATTTTACGAACGGTAAACGTTTCGCTAATTCCACCGCCGCGGCGTTTAATCACAACACCTTCGAACAGCTGAATACGCTCACGGGAACCCTCGATAACTTTTACGTGTACTTTCAGTGTGTCGCCTGGACGGAAACTAGGGATATCCGTGCGCAGTTGTTCCTTCGTAATCTCTTGAATAAGATTCATAGTTGACTTCCTCCTTCCACACAGGTGTTCATTCCGCTTATCTACGATGTCAGTCTTAGTTGCTATGCGTAGAGGACCACCAGACTCGAACATAAAAATTCACAACAGAAACTATATTACCACAGAGAGAATAGAAATTCAATAGAGAAGTTATTGGGTGGGGGCTACTTCATCTGCTGCTTTTTCCATTCTTCGAGCCAAACTTTCTCCAGCTTCGTCAATTCGCGGCCTTCGAGCAAATCCGGGCGACGCTCTAAGGTCCGATAAAGCGATTGCTGCATGCGCCAGCGTTTTACATTTTCATGATGGCCCGACATTAATATCTCAGGCACTTCCCACTCCCGAAATTTAACTGGTCTCGTATAGTGAGGATATTCCAATAAACCTGTACTAAAGGAATCGGTCACAGCTGACATCTCGTTGCCAAGCACACCGGGCAGCAGCCTTACCACACTGTCTATAACGACCATAGCGGGCAGTTCCCCACCGGTTAACACGTAATCTCCTACCGACAGCTCATCCGTCACTAGATACTGTCTTATGCGTTCGTCGTATCCTTCGTAGTGACCACAAATAAACACAAGATGCTGTTCGTTTGAAAGCTCTTCCGCTTTGCTTTGGTTAAATGTCGCACCTTGCGGGCACATCAGAATCACTCTAGGCTTCACGGGCGCTGTCGCATCAGATATTGCATGGTGAACCGGCAAGTCCTCCACAGCCGCAAAAATCGGCTCAGGCTTGAGTACCATACCGCCCCCGCCGCCGTAAGGATAATCATCCACTGTATGATGCTTATTATTCGAATACTCACGAAAATTAACCGTATTTAGAGAAACGATACCCTTGTCTTTAGCTTTTCCTAAAATACTGGATGAAAATACACCCTCGAACATTTCAGGAAAAAGAGTCAATACATCGATTCTCATTCCAGCAGCCCTTCCATCAAGTGGATTCGGATCGTTTTGCCAGCTACATCGACATCCAAAACAACGTCATCAATAACAGGCAGCAGCAGTTGCTTGCCTTTCGGTAAGGAGACTACCCAAACATCATTTGCCCCTGGGGTCAGCACTTCTGAAACAATACCCAGTTCTTGTCCTTCATCTGTAACCACTTTGCAGCCAATGATTTCGTGATAGTAGTATTCGCCCTCTGCCAAAGCTTCTTGATATTTCCCTTCCACTTTGAGCAGTGAACCTTTATATTTCTCGACATCATTAATATTAGCGAATTGTGCGAATTGCACGATGTACATGTTTTTATGTAAGCGGGACGATGTTATCGTCACCGGCGTTTGCTTGTTTTGAGAATCTACAATAACCAATTCACTGCCTTTATCAAACCGTTCTGGGAAATCCGTTTCCGAGACAATCTTCAACTCACCGCGAATACCATGGGTGTTAACGATTCTTCCAATTGTAAAAAGCTTCTCACTCATACGTCGTATGCCGACCTCCAACTCATTCATACAGCTTTAATTCAAATACGTGTTTAAAAAGCTCTCTTTCAGAACCGTGCAGGATGGATAATATCCGGAGAAGGAGGAACGGAGCGTAGTGAATGGCTACATGAGTACCCGACTTTCCCGAATGATGTGAACCAAGCGGCTTTTTAAACAACCTCTACAAGAAAAAGGTTAGGAACATTCTCCTAACCCTCTCCCTTATGAGACAATCTCAACAGCTACACGTTTGGTTTCCTTCACTGCTGCTGACGTGACCACCGTACGGAGCGACTTCGCAATCTTTCCCTGCTTGCCAATTACTTTACCGACATCGTCGGGGTGAACGGACAGCCTGTACTCAATTTTGTCATCTTTCTCCTGAACCGTGACACGCACTTCTTCAGGATGATCAACAAGAGCCTTAGCAATAACCGTGATAAGATCCTTCATGAGCACACCCTCCGAAAGTTAACAGATTACTTCTGTAGTTTCAGCTCGTGAAATTTAGTCATCAGACCTGCTTTGCTGAACAGACTGCGAACTGTATCGGACGGTTGCGCACCAGTTTGAAGCCATTTCAGAGCTTTCTCTTCATCAAGAGTTACAGCTGCTGGTTGAGCTACTGGATTGTAAGTACCGATTTCTTCGATAAAACGACCATCACGCGGGGAACGGGAATCCGATACCACCACACGGTAAAAAGGAGCTTTGTGAGCGCCCATACGTTTAAGACGAATACGTACTGCCATTGAAAAATCACCTCCAACATAGGATAAAATTGTATTTAGAAAGGAAATTTAAACCCTTTGCCTAACTTTTTGAGTCCTTTGGCGCCTTTAGGGCCCATCATGCCTGAGAATTGCTTCATCATCTTGCGCATATCGTCAAACTGCTTGATAAAGCGATTGACTTCCTGCACGGAGTTTCCGCTACCGAGTGCGATCCGCTTACGGCGATTGGCATTCAGAAGCTCAGGCTTCAGCTTTTCTTCCTTGGTCATGGATTTCACAATAGCCTCTACGCGAGCCATTTGTTTATCATCAACCTTAATATCTTTCATGCCCTTGATCTTGTTAGCACCAGGAAGCATATCCAGAATCTGATCCAGCGGTCCAAGTTTCTTCACTTGCTCCATCTGATCCAGAAAGTCCTCAAAAGTGAATTCGGCGTTGCGCATTTTGCGCTCCATCTCTTTCGCCTTATCCATATCGATTCCGGCCTGCGCCTTTTCAATCAGCGTGAGCACATCACCCATGCCGAGAATTCGCGAAGCCATCCGATCCGGGAAAAACGGCTCAAGTGCATCCAATTTTTCACCGCTTGCCGCGAACTTAATCGGGCAGCCAGTCACTGCTTTGACGGATAACGCCGCGCCACCGCGAGTATCTCCGTCCAGCTTCGTCAAGACGACGCCCGTCAGTTCAAGCTGTTGATGGAAGCTCTCAGCTACATTGACAGCATCTTGACCCGTCATTGCGTCTACGACAAGTAAAATCTCATCCGGCTCCACAGCTGTTCGGACGTTTTTCAACTCGTCCATCAAGGTCTCATCAATGTGCAAACGTCCAGCCGTATCGATAATGACATAATCATTGCCGTTATCTTTGGCGTGCTGCAAACCAGCCTTGGCAATATCAACAGGGTTAACTTGATCCCCCATCGAGAAAACGGGAACTTTCAGTTGCTCCCCAAGCACCTCGAGCTGCTTAATCGCGGCAGGACGATAAATGTCACAGGCTACAAGCAGAGGGCGATGGTTTTGCTTTTGCAGCAGCTTAGCCAGCTTTCCAGAGGTTGTTGTCTTACCAGCCCCTTGCAAACCAGCCATCATAATGACAGTTGGCGGACGATTCGAACGAGCCAGCTTGCTCTGTGTGCCGCCCATGAGCGCTGTAAGCTCTTTGTTCACAATATCGATAACGACCATGCCTGGCGTAAAAGATTTCATGACTTCTTGTCCAACGGCTTGTTCCTTCACCTTCGCGATGAAGTCTTTGACCACTTTGAAGTTAACGTCGGCTTCCAACAGCGCCAACCGTACCTCGCGAAGCGCTTCGCCTACATCTTCTTCCGATAGCTTACCTTTGCTTCTCAGCTTGCCGAACACGTTCTGCAGTCGGTTTGCCAATCCTTCAAATGCCATGCGCTTCACCTCCTAAAAGTTTTCGTTGAAAACTTGCTTCGTAAGCATGTCAATCGATCCCTATCATTGTATCAAAAAGCTCGCTCGTTTTCCTCTTTAGCTCCGAGTCGCATGAGTCGCATGCATTCAGCAGTTGAAACAGCTCTTCGCGGAGTTTGGTTCGTTGCTCGTGCTTATGTAACAGCTTCAACTTATCTTCATAATCTTGAAGCGTTTGTTCGGCTCTTTTAATATGTTCATAAACCGCTTGGCGGCTGATTGAGAAATTCTCGGCAATCTCTCCGAGGGAATAATCATCATGGAAATACAATTGCAAAAAGGTTCGCTGCTTCTCCGTCAATAATGGCTCATAAAAATCAAACAGCAGGTTAATCCGATTCGTTTTCTCCAGCATTTGATCGATAGACACCATTTCCACCTCCGTAAAGGTTGAACCCTTGACAGCAGCACAACAGAACCTATCATACTGAATTCCCGAACTAATGTCAAGCTTTTGACCTTGTCAGTAGAAAAGAAAAAATCCTTGCCATTCAACGAGCAAATAGCAAGGATTTATACCCTATTCGGTTAATGAATTTATGCCTCTGTCTCTTCTTTTTGCTCATGGATCCACTTACCGAAAAGTGCATGAACAAACTGCTCCGAATCAAATGGCTGTAAATCATCCATTTTCTCGCCTAGGCCAACGAATTTCACCGGAAGCGAGAGCTCTTGTCGAATGGCGACAACGATTCCGCCTTTAGCCGTTCCGTCAAGCTTTGATAGAACAAGACCTGTCAACCCGGTCTTATCACCAAAAAGCTTTGCTTGACTAAGCGCATTTTGTCCGGTTGTCGCATCCAGAACCAGAATTACTTCGTGCGGAGCGTCAGGTACCTCTCGCTGAATAACGCGATAGATTTTGTTGAGCTCCTCCATCAGATTCACCTTGTTTTGCAACCGGCCCGCCGTATCGCAAAGCAAGATATCAACGCCGCGAGACTTCGCAGCCTGCACCGCATCATACATGACCGCGGCAGGATCAGCGCCGGACTGCTGTTTGATCACATCCACGCCCACCCGTTGCCCCCAAGTTTCTAGCTGCTCGATCGCACCGGCACGAAATGTATCGCCCGCCGCCATAAGCACCTTTTTCCCTTGCGACTTGAACATGTGCGCCATCTTACCGATTGTCGTCGTTTTACCGACCCCGTTCACGCCTACGAACAAAATAACCGACAGTCCGTTCGGATTCAGATTTAGTCCTGTGCCTGCATCGCCTTTAAGCAGTTCAATCAGCTTCTCCGAGAGAATCGGCTGTAGTTCGCCAGGATCCTCGATCTTCCGCTTCTTGACTTCAGCGCGCAGCTCGTCTATTAACTTCAGCACGGTATTGACGCCAACGTCCGCTCCGATCAAAATCTCTTCCAGCTCTTCATAGAAATCCTCGTCAATTTTCTTGCGTCGGCTGAACAAATCATCCACCCGATCCACGAAAGCATCGCGCGTTTTCGTTAATCCTTCTTTAAACTTGTTCGTTACAGCTTCGGCCTTACTGGAAATGCTTTCTCTCAAGCGTTTAAAAAAGCTCATGGTTCCTCCTAGGATTGCTATAGCAACAACATGCATGGCTAGCAATTTTTATCTCTCATTTATGCAGATACAACGGCTTCCTCATCTTCTAAACGGACGGAAACTAGCTTGGATACGCCACCTTCTTGCATCGTAACCCCATAGAGCACATCGGCTTCTTCCATCGTACCTTTGCGGTGCGTTACGACGATGAACTGCGTCATCTCGGAAAACTCCCGCAAATACTCCGCGAAGCGAGACACGTTCGCCTCGTCAAGGGCAGCTTCAACTTCGTCCAGTACGCAGAACGGCACCGGCTTCACCCGAATAATCGAAAACAACAGGGCAATAGCGGTTAGAGCGCGCTCTCCTCCGGAAAGCAGCTGAAGATTTTGCAGCTTTTTCCCAGGCGGTTGAGCAACAATCTCAATCCCCGTATCGAGCAAGTTTTCCGGTTCGGACAAAATCAAGTCCGCACGGCCGCCGCCAAACAGTTTAGCAAATACGATGACAAAATGCGAGCGAATCGCGTCAAAAGTCGTCTTGAACCGCTTGGACATCTCCTGATCCATTTCTCGAATAACCTCATACAAGGTTGTTTTGGCATCGATCAGGTCGTTCTTCTGTGCACTAAGGAACTCAAAACGTTCGGAAACACGGGCATATTCCTCGATCGCCCCTAGGTTCACATCGCCAAGCGAAGCGATTTCACGTTTTAGCTCGCGGACCAGATTTTGCGTGCCTGTGATGTCCTCCGGAACCGGATAGCGCACTTTTGCAAGCTCATAGCTAAGCTCATATTCTTCGCCCAATTTTTTGAGCAAGTTTTCAAGCTCCACATCAAGCCGGTTCACGCGAACCTCTGTTTGATGCAGACTCTCCTCAACCTGCTTGAGCTGAATGCGCTGAGCACGCGTCTCATTCTCTTCCTGCTCCAGCTTATGAAGCCAATCAGCACGTTCAGCACGCCTGAAATCAATTTGCTCCGAACATTGCTGCTTCTTTAGTTTGAGATCATTTAGCTGCTCAACTTGCAGCACGGTCTCCTGTTCCAGCGCTTCCATATCCTGCTCCAATTGATGAAGCAGCTGTGCGTTGGTCTCCATCTCGCGATCCGTATCCGCAAGGTCCTGCTGCAGGCGGCGCTGCTGATCTTGAAGCGACTGTTTCTCCTGCGAAATTGACGCTACACTCACCTTCAGGTCGGTAAGCTGACTTTGCAGCTCTTCTTTCTCCGATTCACTCGCTTTACGCGAGAGCTCAGCTTCACGAATCGCTTGCTGCAGGGAAGCCTCCTCCTGCTGGAGCTCCGCTAGCATCTGTTCAGACTCCACTTTCTTGAGCCCGTAATCCGCTTGCTCCGCTATGAGCGAATTCCGATCTTGACTATCCAGCATGAGCTGCTCTTCTACCGTGCGGTTTTCCGCTTCAAGCGGATTTAGTTCCGCGCGTATTTGCTGTTCGGCGATCCGTTTCTGCTCACCAAGCTGGCGAAGCTGCTCGATGTTCATCATATCGTCGGTGATTTCACGTTTCATCGAGCCCGTTTTATCCCGCAAGCCGCTTAGCTGCTCCTGAGAGGTCTTAATTTCTTGATCCAGCTCTTCAATTTGCCGCTGACGTCCCAGTAAGCTGGTCGTCTTCTTCTGCAAGCTGCCGCCCGTCATGGAACCCCCAGGGTTGACAACATCGCCTTCCAATGTAACGACGCGATAACGGTACTGCGCTTTCGCAGCGATATGATTCGCTTCTTCCAAGCTTTGAGCAACGACCACATTACCCAGCAAACTGGAAAAAATATTCTTATAGGTAGCGTCGAACTCAATGAGATCAACAGCAATGCCCACAAAGCCTTTGGCGGATTTTAAAGAATGAATCTCTTGATCCGAAATGGATCGACCGCGAATGACATTCATCGGCAGGAACGTGGCCCGCCCCATTTGACGGCGCTTCAGGAAAGCGATCGCCTCGCGTCCGTCCGCCTCTGTCTCAACGACGATATTTTGCAGCGCGCCGCCGAGTGCAGTTTCAATTGCGATTTCAACCTCAGCCGGCACTTTAACAAGCTCAGCGACCGCTCCGCGAATGCCTCGCAGATCTTTGCGGCTTTTCGCCTTAAGCACTTCTTTTACACCCTGCATAAAACCGTCGTAGTCGTTCGCCATTTCTTTCATCGTATCGCGGCGAGAGGTCAGCGCATCCAACTTTTGCTCCCATTTACGAACCATGCCCTGTGCTTCATCCAACAAACCTTGTCTTGATTTAAGACTTTGAGTCAACTGTACATAGCGCTGACGGTCCTCCTCAATCTCAGCAACCGTCTGTTCCAGCTTCGCGGTTAGTTCTTGCTTACGAAGCGCGATATGTTCACGCTGTTCCGCCCACTTCTGACTTTCCTCGTCCAATCTTTCCAGTCTGCGTCCCAGACTTTCCGTCTGCTGCTCTGCGTAGCGAATTTCATTGCGTGCATGCGCCATCCGGTTGAGTGTCTCCAGAAGCTCGCCTTTGAGCTGATCCTCAGGTGCTGAGCTGATCCCGCCATTGACCCCAAGCAACCGCTGTTCTTCTGCATGGAGCTTGGCCTGAAACTCAAATAACTGTGCCCCAATGCCAATAATCTTCTCCCGCTGCTCGGCCAGCTCAGCCTCTTTATCTGTTCTTCGCTGCTCCTGCAGGGCAATTGTGGTTGCTAACTGCTGCCGATTGGCCACATAGTTCTTCTTACGCTCTTTGAGTACTTCACCGTACCCTTCATTTTTCTCGAACTCTTCACTCAATTGAAGCAGGCTCATCTGCAGCTTTTCGAGCTCTTCCTCGAGATTGCGCGTTTCCCAGCGGTGCTTTTCCAAATGGGCATCATGCTGATTTACGACCGTAGCAAGCTCTGTTTGCTCTTTTTGCAGTTTTTCCAGCTTTTGTGTCGCTTCATTCCAAGATACATAGATCTGATCGATCTGATGCACATACATGGAGATCTCGCTGCTCTTCAGCTTTTCCCGCAGTTCTTTGAACCGGATTGCTTTTTCCGACTGATCGCGAAGCGGTTCGATTTGATCCTCGAGCTCAGAAACCAAATCATGGATACGCAGCAAATTTTGTTCCGTATCGCTCAGTTTTTTCTCCGCCTCGCGTTTACGCGATTTATATTTAACAATCCCCGAGGCTTCCTCAAAAATACCCCGGCGATCTTCCGATTTCGTACTTAATATTTCCTCAATCCGACCTTGTCCAATAATCGAATACGCTTCTTTACCTATCCCCGTATCCATGAACAACTCGGTAATATCTTTCAGGCGGCAGGGCTGCTTATTAATTAAATATTCGCTTTCCCCGCTGCGATGCACTCTCCGCGTAACCGTCACCTCATTGAAATCAAGAGGAAGCGCCTGCGAACTGTTATCAAGCGTCAGAGATACTTCTCCATAGTTGACCGCTCGACGCGCATCACTGCCTGCAAAAATAACATCTTCCATTTTACCGCCGCGGAGTGACTTCGCACTTTGCTCCCCGAGCACCCAGCGGATACCGTCGGATATGTTACTTTTACCGCTTCCGTTCGGACCTACAACTGCGGTAATGCCGCGTACAAATTCCAGCTCCGTCCGGTCTGCGAAAGACTTAAATCCGGATAATTCAATCCGTTTCAAAAACATGGTCTCACCTCAAAAATATTGTAACATATCCCATATGAAAATAAGAGATAAAAATAAGCGAAAATGCGCGATTTCGACGAAATTCGACATATGATTACCCAACAAATAAAAAAGGCAGCCTCAGCCGCCTTTTTCATGGAAATTCCTTACCTTTCAGCTGTTACATTCAGCTTGGACAATGCTTGTGCCGCAGCCTGCTGTTCGGCTTCCTTCTTGGATCGGCCGACGCCTGTTCCGAGAAGCGAAGCATCCATGTACACCTCAGCTACGAACTCACGTTCATGAGCAGGCCCCCGCTCATTGACGATCCGATATTCGAGCGAGCCCATATTATGATGCTGCGTATGCTCCTGCAATTGTGTCTTGTAGTCAATCACCAGCACCTTGCCTTCGCTGGAGATTTTCGCGAATACATGACGTTCGAGAAACGATTTCACGCTGGCGAGCCCTTGATCCAAGTAAAGCGCGCCAATGAACGACTCGAATACATCGGCTAGAAGGGCAGGACGCGAACGTCCTCCCGTCAATTCCTCGCCTTTGCCCAAAAGCACAAAAGCGCCAAAATCCAAATCCTCAGCAAACGTAACCAGTGAAGGCTCACACACAATAGATGCTCTGAGCTTGGTCAACTCACCTTCTGTACGGCCTGGATATGTATCATATAAAAACTCGGAAACCGTCAATTCCAGAACGGCGTCTCCCAGAAACTCCAAACGCTCATTATCTTTATGTCCAGCGATACGATGCTCATTGACATAAGAGGAATGTGTAAAAGCTTGTCTTAACAGCTCCACTTTGCGAAAAGGGATGCCGATTCGTTGCTGCAGCACCTTAATATCACGATTCATTGCCTTGACTCACCACCCAGAGAGAATGATATTACGTTATCTTTCTTCGTAGGAAGGCATATTATGCTTGGAATTTCTTCAAAATGATCGTTGCATTATGTCCGCCAAACCCGAAGGAGTTCGACATCGCGATGTCGACATTCGCTTCACGCGCTGTATTCGGCACATAATCCAAATCGCACTCAGGATCTTGATTATCTAGATTGATTGTTGGAGCAATCAGACTGTTTGCGATCGTCAAACCACAAATAACAGCCTCCACGCCTCCAGCAGCACCCAATAGATGCCCTGTCATAGATTTCGTGGAACTCACAGCAACTTTGTAGGCATGTTCGCCAAAAGCTTTCTTAATCGCCGTCGTTTCAGAGCGGTCTCCAACAGGTGTAGATGTACCGTGCGCATTAATATAGGAAATTGCTTCTGGTGCAATGCCCGCATCTTTAATTGCTTTGGACATACACCGCGCTGCACCGTCCGGATCTGGATCCGTCATGTGATAAGCATCTCCGCTCATTCCATAACCAATCACTTCCGCATAAATACGCGCTCCACGATTCTGAGCATGTTCAAGAGATTCCAGAATAAGAACTCCGGCGCCCTCGCCCATGACGAAACCATCGCGATCGGTATCAAACGGACGACTTGCTTTTTGCGGTTCGTCGTTGCGTGTGGACATCGCGCGAAGCGCACAAAAGCCAGCGACTCCAATTGGCGTAATTGTTGCTTCCGCACCGCCACAAATCATGACGTCGGCATCGCCTCTTTGAATCATTTTGAAGGAATCCCCGATGGAATGCGTTCCTGTCGCACAAGCGGTAACAGCCGTACTATTCGGCCCTTTTGCGCCTGTGACCATGGAGATATGACCAGAAGCCATGTTCGCGATCATCATTGGGATGAAGAACGGCGACACGCGCTTTGGACCTTTTTCCAAAAGTGTGCGGTGCTGCTCCTCCCACGTGTTTAATCCCCCGATTCCCGAACCAACCGATACGCCCACGCGTTCAGGGTCAGTGCCTTCCTTCACGTCGAGATTCGCATCCTTGAGGGCATTAAGTGCGCCAGCAACAGCGAACTGCACAAAACGATCCATCCGGCGAGATTCTTTACGATCCACGTATTGCTCAATATTAAAATCTTTCATTTCAGCAGCGATCCGTGTCGGGTATTCGCTTACATCAAAGTTCTCGATCATGCCGACTCCGGATTTACCTGCTGTCAGGTTACCCCAGAACGTTTCCAAATCTTGACCAAGGGCAGTAACTACGCCCATACCTGTAATTACAACTCTGTTCATGTGTTCCACCTCTATGTAGGTAAGCATCGTTTTTTTAGTGAAAATGGAGAGAAGTCCCGTCTTGAAACAAAACGGGACTTGGTTGACTATTACGTATGAGATTTTATGTAATTCGTAACTTCTCCTACAGTAGTAATCTTCTCGGCATCTTCATCGGAAATTTCTAAATCGAACTCATCTTCTAATTCCATTACTAATTCAACTACATCGAGAGAATCAGCACCTAGATCTTCTTTGAAAGATGCTTCGAGGGTGACTTCAGCTTCATCAACCCCTAGACGATCGACTACAATTCGTTTAACACGATCCAATACGTCGGACATCCGGTTCACCTCCTCTTTGGTATTATACGAGAATCTCTGACAGATTGCCAGTAGGCAATTTGGAGATTCTCTTTCTGGGATAACTTACATGTACATGCCGCCATCCACATGAAGCGTTTGGCCTGTCATGTAAGCTGCATCGTCAGACGCCAGGAAGCGTACGACCTTGGCGATTTCCTCTGGTTGTCCAAGGCGCTCAAGCGGTATTTCCTTCAACATGTGTTCACGCACTTCAGGTGTCAACTTGTCGGTCATATCCGTTTCAATGAAGCCTGGAGCTACCGCATTAACGGTAATCCCCCGAGATGAAAGCTCACGCGCAGTCGCTTTGGTCAAACCAATAACGCCTGCTTTTGCAGCTACATAGTTAGCTTGCCCCGGATTCCCGAGCACGCCAACTACGGAAGATATATTAATGATTCGACCGGAGCGCTGCTTCATCATCGGGCGTGTAACAGCTTTGACACAGTTGAATACGCCCTTCAGATTCGTCGCAATGACTTGATCGAATTCTTCTTCCTTCATTCGCATGATTAAATTGTCTCTTGTTATCCCTGCATTATTCACAAGAATATCAATTTTACCAAAAGTATCAAGCGTTTGCTTCACAAGATCTTCAGCTTCTTGGAAACTGCTTACATCCGCGCGAAGCTTGACGGCTTTGCGCCCCATGGCTTCGATCAGCGCGACAACTTCTTGCGCTGCTTGCTCGCTGCCGGCATAGTTGACAGCCACATCAGCGCCCGATTCAGCTAAATGCAGAGCGATCGCGCGGCCAATGCCTCGAGATGCGCCGGTTACCAGTGCTACTTTACCCGTTAGCATGTTCGTGAACGACCTCCTGCAAGTACTTATTCAAAACTTCCAAACTCCCGATGGACACGATTTTTACGCTTTTGTCCACTTTCTTGATGAGCCCGGCAAGAACGGTTCCTGAGCCAAGCTCAATGAACGTATCGACGCCTTGGCCGGTTAAATAAGACACTGTGTCCTCCCAGAGAACCGGGGAGTACACCTGCTCGACCAGCAGCCCGCGAATTTCGCCGGGCTGCGTCACTGGACGTGCCGTTACGTTGGCCACGACAGGCACAGCCGCTTCGCTCATTTCGACGGAAGCGAGCACCTCTGCGAGGCGCTGCGAGGCCGGCTTCATGAGCGAGGAGTGAAAGGGCCCGCTCACTTCGAGCGGAATGGCACGCTTCGCGCCTGCTTCTTTGCAGCGTTCCACGACCGCTGCAACACCTTCCTTACTGCCCGAGACGACAATCTGTCCCGGGCAGTTCACATTGGCGAGCTCCACAACGGAGCCGCCGCTGGTGATGGCCTTGCAGAGCTCCGCCAGCGCTTCGCGCTCGGCTCCGAGCACGGCCGCCATGGCGCCCAGGCCGCCAGGGACGGCCTGCTCCATGAACTCGCCGCGAGCACGCACCGTGCGGACCGCGTCTTCGAACGCGAGCACGCCTGCGGCGACGAGCGCGCTGTATTCGCCCAGACTATGTCCGGCGACATAGTCTGGTGTGACGCCCGCAGCCTTGAACACTTCCAGACAAGCCATGCTTGTTGTCAGCAGCGCAGGCTGCGTGTGGTACGTGATTTTCAAAGTGTCCTCAGGCCCCTGGAAAATCAGATCCGAAAGTGAGAACCCCAGCGCCTCATCAGCGCGGTCAAAATAAGATTTGGCAGCGGGGTGATTCTGGTACAAATCTTGTCCCATTCCCACAGTTTGTGAGCCCTGCCCCGGAAAAACAAAAGCAATTTTACCCATAAAAGAAAAGGTTCCCTTCCGCCATATATTCACATTAAAGAGGTTGTTCAGAACGTCCACTTTGTCCTACCTTCTCGGTGCTGAAAGCGAACTTTTTGAACACACACTTAAAGTTTGCAATTACCACACAAGCGCGGACGCGCCCCAAGTCAGACCGCCGCCAAAGCCGACAAGCACTAAGCGGTCGCCTTCATTCAAGCGCCCCTGTTCTACTGCCTCAGCCAGCGCTACTGGAATGGATGCAGCGGACATGTTGCCGTACCTGTCCAAATTGACCATGCATTTATCCTCAGTCATTTCCAGACGGTTCAGAGAAGCTTGAATGATTCTCATATTCGCTTGATGCGGAACGAGCAAATCAATGTCTCCTTTTTCCCATCCTGCTTTGCGAAGCGCTTCGTCTGCCGCATTCCCCATAATGCGCACGGCGAATTTAAACACCTCAGCTCCAGCCATATAAATATAATGCATTCTCTGGTCAAGGGAAGCCTGTGACGCGGGATTGCGCGAACCGCCGCCTTCAATTTTCAGAAGAGGACCTCCTGTGCCGTCTGCGCCCAATTCGAAGGATTGGAAGCCTCTGCCTTCCGGCACTTCACCGATCACGACAGCCCCTGCCCCGTCGCCAAAAAGAATACAGGTGTTACGGTCCGTGTAATCCGTAATCTTCGATAAGCAATCCGCGCCGATGACTAGCGCATATTTATATGTACCGGTCGCAATAAAGTTCGATGCATTCGCCAATCCATAAACGAAACCGGAACATGCCGCCGACAGGTCAAAAGCTGCCGCTTTCTTCGCGCCCAGCTTTTCTTGAAGCACACAGGCCGTCGATGGGAACGACATATCCGGCGTGATCGTTGCGACGATGATCAAATCGATTTGATCCGGTGTAATTCCGGCATTTGCAAGTGCAATGAGGGACGCTTCATAGCAGAGATCGGATGTTGCTTGCCCTTCAGCCGCGATTCTTCTCTCGCGAATTCCCGTTCTGGTCACAATCCACTCATCATTGGTTTCAACCATCGTTTCCAACTCTTGATTCGTCAAAATGCGATCAGGCACATATTTCCCTGATCCAAGCACCCCAACTGGTATAAGGTTCATGCTGTTCTCTCACTTCCCGTGGTTGATTTCCGCAGATATCGCGCCGACCAAGTCGTTCTTTAAGGCGATTCTCGCTTGGCGAACTGCATTTTTAATCGCATTGGCGTCCGAGGAACCATGGCATTTCATGACTAGCCCTTGAATGCCTAAGAGTGGACCCGCGCCGTGCTCTTTGTAGTCAAATTGTTTACGAAATTTCATAATGCCCGGTTTTAGTATAGCCGCAGCTAGTTTGGAATACCACGTTTTTGTAAATTCCGTCTTCAATACGGAGAAAAATACGGATGCAGCGCCTTCCAGCGTTTTCAACATAATGTTGCCTGCAAATCCATCGCAAACAATAATGTCGCATTCCGCACGAAGCACGTCCCGAGACTCCACATTGCCGATAAAACGGACAGGAGCTTGTTCCAACAAAGGATATGCCGCCTTCGTCAATTCATTCCCTTTCATGGCTTCCGTCCCCACATTCAACAGCCCTACGCGAGGCTCGGCAATGCCATGCACTTTGTTGCGGTAAATACTTCCCATGATCGCATACTGGGTCAAATGCTCCGCTGTCGCATCCATGTTGGCGCCCAAATCAAGTGCTAGCACGCCATTGCCATTGGTTGTCGGAATCATAGGGGCAAGCGCCGGACGATCTATCCCGGGAATTCTGCCGACGATAAGCAAACCCGTTGTCATTAATGCGCCGGTGTTCCCTGCGGATATCATCGCTTCCGCTTCATTCTCTCGCACCAGTCTGCCTGCTACTACCATAGAAGCGTCTTTTTTGCGACGCACCGCTTTCACGGGCTCGTCATCGGCCTCAATCACCTCTTCCGTATGACGGATGGTGAGATTGGCTGGTCTCTCTGACAAATGCGCTTCGATGGCAGCCGAATTGCCGACGAGAATAATGTCTACGTCGGACCATTCTTTAGCCGCAGCGATTGCACCTTCCACGACAACTTTTGGGGCATGATCGCCGCCCATTGCATCAATCGCGATCCGCATGCAGCTTGTCCTCCTTTTCTAGATGTTGCTCTTTCTTCGAGTGAAAGATCACAAAGTTGCCCCGAAACACGACCTCGTCGCCCACGTACGAAAACACCTCTACACGCGCTTTCCCCTTGGATATAGAACGCACGTAAGCTTTGGCAATACACTTCTCTCCGAGCTTCACAGAACGAATAAAGCGGATATCCGCTGAAGCGGTCAGGGCAATCGGATCGTCGATGACGGCAACAGCCAAGGAGTTGGCTTGCGAGAATATGTGATGTCCTCTAGCAATTTTGGTTCTTGAGAAAACCTGATCTTCATTAATTTCCAAAATCGAGATACCGCTTTGATCCAGCTGTAAATCGATGACTTCTCCAATGACTTCGTCAATCGACAGCGAACGCACCTGGTCGTACGTCTTGACCGCCATATGCTTCATCCGCTCCCGCAGCTCGGGAATGCCGAGTTCCAACCGATCCAGTCTCACGGTCTGTATACTGACCTGAAACGTTCGCATCAGCTCTTCATCCGTCATAAACGGGTTGGCTTCAATCACTTGGAGCAGTTGCTGCTGTCTATGTCGTTTAGGAAGGCGTTCGATGGCGAGCACCACCTTATCTCGTTATATCTCATCTTATTACCAGATACTAAACTGTAGTATATTATTTTTACACCTAAAAAGAAAGCAAAAAAAATAGCACCTCACACTAGGATGAAGTACTATGTTCAATCTTATGCTTTTACGATCTCTCTACCTTTGTAAGATCCGCAAGTTTTGCACACGTGATGTGCCAACTTCAGCTCTCCACATTGTTCGCATTTCACCATGCCTGGAACTTCCAATTTAAAGTGAGTACGGCGCTTGTCGCGACGAGTTTTGGACGTTCTTCTTTGAGGTACTGCCATATTCAAAACACCTCCTTAAACGAATTTCGGGCGTTGCCTTATTCTTTGTTAAAAAAGTCCGCGAGACCTGCAAGCCTTGGATCAATCCTCTCCGGCTTACAGCCGCAATCCGTCAGATTGCGATTCTCTCCGCACACGGGGCAGAGACCTTTGCACGCTTCATCACAAAGTGGTATGTACGGTAAACCGACCACTACATTTTCTAAAACGTAAGGCTCCAAATCGATTCTATCTTCCGTCACCAGATGAATATCCTCGTCGACCTCGGCATCTTCTTCCAGCTTCTGCATGAAGACTTCCTGAAAAGGAAGCTCGATTGTTTGCTTGCTGTGCGTTAAGCATCGTGAACAACTTAACTCCAAGTCTAGCGTTAACGTACCGTTAACTTTTGCCGCTCCGCCTTCATGCTGAGCATGAAGATCGACATGTACGGGACTGTAAGCAAGGATATCTTGACGCCCCTGAAAAGCTTCAGTCAAATTCATATCCGCTGTCATGTGCACCGGTTGTCCTTGTAGAGCGAGCTCTTTAAAACGAATTTGCATGTTATCACCTCAAACAAACAAAGATTATTATATCCAGTATAAATGCCTTTTGTCAATTTAATTTATATTATTTTTACTATATTACCCTACTTTTGCGGAAGCGCCTCAAGAAACTTGACCGCATCTTCCATGGTACCAATCTCGACAATTTTCATCTTCGTCTTGATCTGGTTTGCTCGCGCAACAGCATCCGAATAATTCTGAATTTTCGTTCCATCCTCCAGGGTCACATCTTTTGGCGCGAAGAAATACTCGGCCCCTTGTTTATCTGCGGCAATGATCTTGTGCTGAATGCCGCCAATTGGCCCGACGGTGCCATTCGAATCGATCGTTCCAGTCCCCGCGATGCGATGACCCTTTGTAATATCCGTTGGCGTCAACTGATTATAAATTTCGAGTGAGAACATCAAGCCTGCCGAAGGGCCGCCAATTTCACCCGCTTTAATGGTAACTTGCTGATCCGCTTGATCCGCTTTAACCGACTGCATATCTGCTGGCACAACGCCGATACCCACTCGCTGTGTACTGCCTTCTTGAGCAGGCAGCACTGCGAGCGTCAAGGTGGCCTTTTGTTCCGCTTTATCTCTCACGAACGTAATTTCTACGTTCTCTCCAGCTTTTTTGCCTTTGAGCGAATCTAGCAAGTCTTGCGCCACTTTAATGTCTGTATCTCCGGCTTTCAACAGCACATCGCCAGGCTTAAGCGCCTTCTCCCCTGCCATTCCGGGCAGCGTTTTGAGCACCATGACACCTTCGTGACTGATGTGAAAAGGTATTTTGGCTTTCGTATACGCCGCTTGAATGGCGCTCGCCTGAGAAGTCAGCATGACATATTCTTGCCGCTGCGAATACTCCTGCTCGCTCTCTCCTTTACGGAATACACTCGTTTTCGGTTGGATTTCCTCATACGGGTGAACAATGCCGATCAAGTAATTGACCAAATTAGCATCAGCCACCCTGACGGTTGTCAGCATAAGTGCGCCTTTTTCCGTGTCTGCGCCTTTGGGAATGGTAACCATCGGTTTTATTTCCTCAGCGGTTCCCGGCATGAAAATAAAATAAGGCAGCTGCACAAAAAACATCAAATAAATAATAACAATCCCGACAAGAAAAGAGATTAAGTACCGTCGGGTTGCCGTTCTTTTCGGATATCGATACGTATCGTTTGACCACGTTTGGATCCTATTTTCATCTTTGTCATCCATACAGGTTCCCCTCCTGATGTTAATTGCTAGCGGCATAGTCCCGCGGCTTGGTCTAAACCCGCTCCTGCATGCGTACACATGTACCATCAATAGGATGAGGTGAATGCCGTGCAGCAAATATCCAGTAGTAAACTCACAACGCTGCTGCTAGGGTCTTTGGCTGCCCTTGTTGTTGTGTGTATTATTTTATACCCCGAACAAGCTTTTCAGTCCTCACTCGAGGGGCTTTCGATTTGGTGGAAACTGGTGTTCCCCGCACTGATGCCTTTTTTCATCATAACCGAACTGTTCATTGGATTCGGCGTTATTCAAGGTGCCGGCACCTTGCTGGAGCCGCTCATGCGCACGATTTTCCGTCTCCCCGGGGTAGGCGGCTGGGCGCTTGCTTCCGGTCTTATCGTAGGATTTCCTACTGGAGCCAAAATAACAGCCAACTTACGAGAAAAGGGCTTGATTAACCGAATAGAAACAGAGCGGATTACCGCTTTATCGCATCTTTGCAGTCCTATTTTCATAATTACGGTCGTTGGCGTTGGGTTCCTGCACAATGCAAATCTTGGCGTGTTGCTTGCTATCATCCACTACACATCGGCGCTTCTGACCGGATTTCTAATGAGAAATAAGAAAGACAGGCCAATCCCGCTAGAACCGTTTGATCAACCGACTGTTTCAAGAGCAGTGAACATACATGCTCCGGCCTCAATCTGGAAGCGTACGCTGCAAACCATGAAAGCGTCCTATTTGCACGATGGACGGGCTTTTGGCAAGCTGCTCGGAGATTCGGTAATCTCATCTGTCCAAGCATTAATGCTCATCGGCGGCTACATGATGATTTTCTCCGTACTTATCAATGTCATTAACATTGTTCAGTTGACGGAAGGATTTCGTCATATCGCCCATAACCTGCTTGGGTTTATGAACCTGGCAGGAGATTCTTCGCCTCATATTGTGAAAGGCTTGCTTGAGATTCACCTAGGTTCCTACGCGTTCAGTCAAGATCAAGATATCCCCCTGCTACTGCAAATGGCGCTGATTGGCGCATTCCTTGGGTGGGGAGGCTTATCCTCTCATGCACAAGTGGCAGGGTTCCATCAAAAAACAGACGCGCGCTATGTATCGTTTTTACTAGCTCGCGCCCTGCATGCCGGGCTTGCATTTCTGCTCACCGCGCTATTGTGGAAACCACTCCTGTGGCTGTTGAAGGACTCAGAACCAAGCTTCCTTTGGCTGGATTCCGCGACAATCGGAAACTCCTTGTCTCTGTTTCCATTGAACGGCGAATCGGCATGGAGCCTCAATAGCTCAATGCTGCCTCAGTTTGTGCTTGTGCTCATCGTTATGATCGTGGCTTCTTTGTCCATCCGTGCCTATAGAAATAAAAAGACTCCCTGAATTCTTGCATTCGAGTTACCCGTTATTGGATAACGGGATATTTCTTCTTCAAAGCTTCCTCGACTTCCGAAGGAACGAGATCTCCGACCGGGCCATGGAAGCGAGCGATTTCTTTCACAATGCTGGAGCTTAAGTAGGAATACTTGGGCTTCGAGGTCATGAAGAACGTTTCCACATCTTCATTCAGTTTATGATTCGTCGATGCCATCTGCAGTTCATACTCAAAATCCGATACCGCACGAAGTCCGCGTACAATCAAGTGTACATTACGAGCTTTCATATAATTAACCATCAAATCGCGAAAACCGTCCACCTCTACATTAGGCAGATCCTGCGTCACTTTCCTAATAAGATCCATTCGCTCTTCCAGCGTGAATAACGGGTTCTTGGACGTGTTGTTAAGTACGGCTACAATCAATTTGTCGAACACCTTTGCCGCTCTATGTATAATATCAAGATGACCGTATGTCACAGGGTCGAAACTGCCAGGATAAACGGCTACCGTAATGCCATGTTCTTGCCTCATCATGTTGTTCATCTCCTCGTTTTCTTTAGATATGCAAAATTTCGCTTACATGGATTCCGAAGATCGCTTGTATATAGTGACTGCTGTGTCGCCATAACCAGCTCTTCGTTGCTGCTCAAACCCTCCGATGGCTTCAAGAAGCACATCCTGCGAATCATGTTCAACAACGATGGTCGCTTGCTCATCCAGCAGCCCTTGTTCCTCCATGGCAAGGATGAGTTCAGCGATAACCTTCATTTTGTAAGGAGGATCCAAAAAAACGAGCTGGAACTGCTGCTCCCTTTTCGCCAGCGCTTTAAGCGCGCGTACCGCATCTGTCCGGTATACCTCCGCTTGCTCCTTCAGACCAGCCGCCTGCAAGTTAAGCTGGATGGTCTCGATACTCTTTTTCTCAATGTCAATGAATACCGCTTTCTCCATGCCGCGGCTTAGCGCTTCGATACCGAGCCCGCCGGTTCCGGCGAATAAATCAAGCACTTGGCCGCCCTCAAAATAAGGGCCGATCATGCTGAAAATCGCTTCCTTCACTTTATCCGTTGTCGGTCGTGTGCTCATGCCGGGCACAGCTTTCAACGACCTGCCTTTGGCGCTGCCTGAAATGACTCTCATGCTTCCGTAATCCCCTTCTAGCTAGCTCATTTACGTTGTTATCGTACCACAAGCTCTAATTGTACACAAAAATTTTATCCTTGCCATGTATAATTTTCCTGTAAAACGGTCATCCTTGAACTATCGACATCAGAGAATGTCGTAGACAACCGCGGAGAAGACTTACGTTTCCCCATAAGCTCTTCGTCCGGTTTCTCCTCTCCCATGAGACGGCCTGTAAAAGGGCCGTCGTTATTATTTGTGTAACAGTTTTAACAGACGTTGATATATAAGGGTTTATGTGTATATATAACAGATAGTTAATTTAATCGAAACAGTTATAATACAGTTAAAGTTGGTCACCAAATCAGTAAAATAACACGCCTAAAAAGTAATATATACGAAAATATCAGATAATGAATGAGATATTCCCAAGCGCTTGAGAATAGAACAAAATCACCCTTCGGGTGAATAAGAACACGTTCTAGCCGACTGTTTAATCAACCCTCGGCTTTTCCTTTCTTACCATCGTCCCATTACACGCAGGGCAAAAGAAAGTCGGTTCTTCTCCATCTTCATCTCCCATGCACATTCATCCACTATGAAATCGGGAAACCGGGTCTATGCACCCACATTCTAAACAAACGTAGTCAATAAAAACATCTGGATTATTCATTCCGAGCCAATCTTCTATCGTGCCTTTCATCCTTCTGGCTGGCTCATCCAGCAGCTTTTACTCTTTGTTTTTTTCGTCTTTCATAAGCTTGCATCCCCCATTTTTTCTCCTGTTCTCTTTCTCTTTCGTCTTCTCTTGCAGGTGAAACATACATACACTGGTTCTGGTTCCCCTCTTTACAGCCCTTACACTCATACAACGCAAAACCAAGATCTCTACTGCCGCACTTCATTGCTTTCTGTACCGTTTCTTCAATGCTTTCACGAACAGATTCAGGATAGGATTCTCCATGCATTTTACCAATACCCATGAAAGTGATCTTTCAAGATTTTCTTGACCGTCCCTTTCTTTTTATATGATTTCGGCTCACCCATTGTCCTATCCCTCCCTTTTCCATTCTACATCACTTATCCACAGATCGGCACCCCGCATAATTTCCATATACAATAAAAAAGCACTGAGGCTGCCCTCAGTGCAAATAGAATTAATTAGATAGTTCTTTAAAAGTGATTGCTATTTTTGTTAAGGTTTCTGGATCATCAATACTTTTTGTTGCTGACCAAAAGGTCAATTGATAAAAAGTAGTCTTCGATTCTATAAAAGTACATAAATACGATGAACTGATACTTTTATTTACCATTCCAGAAACTTCAACTTGTTTAGCCGGTAGACCGCTAATGGTCAGTTCTTTTTCAGAAATAACTTTAACGTTTTTCACAACACCAAGGTCGTTCATTTGTTCAATTATTAGTTTAGCATAGTCTTTTACGTGAAACTCATCTGAATACCCACTTCTGGGTTCGCTATTTACAGACATAAATTGATTAGGTTTTTTCGAATAATTAATTGCACCCACTTTATAAAAAGGATTAAGCTTCGATATAAGATTATCATTTCTAGTCCATGTTGAAGGAAGCGTAACTTGAAAGCTATTATCCTTAGCGATTAAAACCAAATCCTCTTCGTTATCTTTTTCTGAAGGACCTAATTTTGCGGTTCTTGTAGCATCTTCCCATTTAACACTCAATCCAGTCGCCTCTGCAACACTTCTCATCGGTAGATACGTGTTTCCCTCATAATTAATTGGGGTAAGTACTTTGCCATCTGAATCTTTTGCAGTAAATGGAAGCCCATTGACAAAAATATGAATACTATCATCCAAAAAGGCCGTTATTTCCTTCAAGGAGCTACTCGCTGAAACCCCAGATACATTCCCCATCGTAAAAATCAGTAAAGCTCCTAGAAACATTGCTTTTTTGCTTTTAAAGAACTGTTTCATTTCATATCTCCTTTTTTGGAAATAAATTTCTTAAGAGAAATTCTGCAACTAGTTCAGAATACCTTTTTAGGAAAATTATATTTTAAAACTCATCTTTCTGTAATTCTATATCAATCTCAATTCATTAGTCCGGCCTCGCAAATGGCTTAGGCTAATGGTTAAGAGCTTCGACTCCTCATCACTAAACTCCACAATTACACAGACTAAATCAGTAAGACCAGCCTTTTTAACTGCCCTCCAACGCTTCTTACCTTTCACGATAGTCATATCGCTTCGGACTAGGCTGTAGTACACTACACCATACTTTCGAATGCTTTCCGTCAACGATCGATAGATATGATCATCCATCTCGTTTGGATTCCAGCTGTTAGGCCTTAGGTTTTCAATTGCAATGGTTTCAATTCTCAAATCATTTCCCCCTTATGTTAAGTCGGATTTTGACGAAATAAAAAGCACCATCAAGGGTGCTTTTTATTATTTATTCGATTGAGTTCTAGTCCTTAAACAATTCAGTTTGCTACAGAATTTCATTCAATCACAGCCTTTATAAGTGATCCATTCACTTATTGGTGGCATCTGCATGACAAAAAGTACCTCTAAGATTCGCTAATTATTGTTACTGCTATTTCCACTGTCACAGCAACCGCCGCCACCGCTGTCAAAACTTCCACCAAAACTATTATCGAATCCACCACTATTATTACCGAAATCTCCACTGCCACTGGTTGAATCATTATTACTTTGTGAATTATGAATATCCATATGATGCTGGTGATGGTTATTATGATGGTTCTTAAAATGATTCTCTTGATGGTTAAAATGCGAATTAGAACTGTGATAACTTCCTCCCATACCTTTCTTAAGCAGAGAGAAAATAACACCAATTATTATGAGTAAAAAGAATATCCCAAAAGGATCTATACAACCATCCCCCCTCATTGTCGAATTATTTACATTTATTGTATTCGATGCAAATAAATAAAATCCTTTAGGATCAGCAAATGGTTTAATTTTGATAGCCACTTTATTTACTGGCTTTTTTTGTTTCAAAATCCTTGATCATTTTATCTACTTGATACAAACCGTTGTAATTCAATTTCAGATAATTAACAAACTCCCCCCTTTTCTTTTTATTCTTCATTTTATTAGCCTCATTCGCTATACTCATTCCACACCTCGACATTTTATTTATGCAACAATGAAATTTATTCGCGAGGTAGCATTTTATTCCATAAATCTAAATGTGGTTGGACTAATGTAGCAATTGGATAAAATGAATGGAATAGGCCATTCATTTATAGAAAAGAGCCGCTTTTCAGCGACCCAAATTCAAGTATTCAATATCACTTTTCAAACAATGTACTCGCTACTTCACCGCTTGAACGGTCAACCTCCAACCAGTCCGCAGTTACTGTGTGCTCATCATCGTTACCATTACGAACCATTTCATAAATGTGGATAGTAACGGTTGTATCGTCGGAGTGATCAACTTCTGTTTTAAAGATTGATCCAATATTATCAGAATTACGAGTATTATTGGAAATCGATGAAGCCCCCTCAATACCAGTAATAATGTAAAATACTTCGGCATCCGTAAGCCTAAACTTTTCTAAATCTCTAGCCCTTGGATCGCCTTCGTCAAATTTTCGCATTTTTAACTCAATGAATCGATCTGCATAATCTTTGTGTAAAAGTTGATAAATTAATTCTTGATCAGCATTAAGGCTTTCAAGCTTTTTACTAAGCTCCTGTGCATTATTACTTGTTACATCACCAAGGATATCTAAGCTTTGGTTTAAAGTATTATAAATGACCAGAGATTCAGAAACAACTTGATTACGATTTATGCTACTTGTAGACCGAACCAGTAACACTTGCTGTATCTCGTTTAAATTATAGGTCAAAACATCTGTAAATCCGTTGCGATACTGATCTGAGAGGTTCAACTTATCGTATAGTTTGGTCAAAAAAGGAACATCATTAATACCAGCGTTTTTCAAGTAAAATGTCCCTTTAGGTTCTGCATTGAACCCGCCAAATTCCTCGCCAGTATAATCAATAGTAAGTGAGTTATCCGCAAAAGCCAGGGTAACTTTCTTAAACTGGTCATTTAAAATAACAAAGTTTTTCCCATCATGTGTGAAGTCGAAATCGATATCCCCGATATTATGACCAAAACCATGAACAACTGAAACATTTAGGTGATATTTGTTTTCGCCTAACTTAGTCACTTCAGCAGTTCCTGAATTCAAAGGGTTGGACCACGGATAAATGAAAGTTCCAGTAATGACTTTACCTGCTTCTGAATTGTTGTTGTTTGACTTTATAACTCCCGTTGGTTTTATAGTAGCTGTAGGAATGGCAATAACTGCGGGGGTAGGTATAGGTGTTTCAGTATGAACTGCAGGAGGCGATGGTTTAATTGTTTCCTTTGATTCAATCGAAACTTTTGGACTCGCTTTTATAGTAGAATTCTCAACATTACTGCTTGTTGGGGGCTGTTTATTACATGCAACCATTATAAATAAACCAATAAAGATTATTAGAATTTTACTCAAATCAATTCCTCCAGAAAACAAAAATCATCTATCGGTTTATATTATGTATAACAGCATTGCACAATTTTTCAACGAAGCATCTATATAATAGTTCTTTACTTCTTCGTAATATGAAAAAACAAACTCCTGATCGCCTCGTTCAACCCAATCTATCGCAGGGTATATTTGTAATTCATTCATCACCTTTGGATTGAATCTATTCCTTAGATCATTCTCATTTAAATTGGACAATTTTAAAGCTATATCTTTCACTTCTTCATTTGTTACATATCTAACTGGTCCAAATCCCATGTCCTCCCCAATCTCTGTTCCACCTAAAATGACATTAAATAAGGGTAATTCCCCCTCCCAAGCACTTTCATTTAAAATAAAATGTATTGCATGCCAGGCTTTGTCTATACCCTCAATTATACGTTTAAGTGTTTCAATAGAAATCCGATTTAGTTTTCCCGTCATACTCAATGCGCTTCAACAAAGCTGTTCTTGTATCCTCGTCCCACTTTACATTCATTCCGGATGCTTCTGCTACTGAACGTAGGGGGAGATATGTACTTCCATTATAATTTATTGCCTCCATCTTATTGCCATTAGAATCCTTCATTTCAAAATCTGCACCGTTTAATTGTATTTTGATACCGTGATCAAGATATGCTGAAATAGACTCTGAAATCGAATCTGCTTTTACACCAAGTGAACCCCCCGAGGATAAACGCTAGACTAATTGATGAAACAATCGCTGCTTTTTTAAATTTCAATATAATCTTCCTTTTCTTGTAAGATAGAATATTTATTCAACTCCACTTTCAAAATCCCTTTAATTCTTCCAACTAAATCCAAATAAAAAACCTATCCCACAAGGAATAGATTTTTTCTAAAATCGTTCAACAATTTCTTATTCATCATAACTAAATTTCCACATTGTTACAATAAAGGTTAGATGATACAATGTAAAATATAAATTTTAGGGGGAACAATAAATTGTCGAATTTTACACCTAGATCTGTAGATCAAGAAATTATGGAGGCATCATATGATCGTCCTGCAGGTGTAAGTCTTCTTGCAGTTTTGCTGGCTATTGGAGGAGTTATACTGCTTGGCACTCAGTTACTAGCCTTTAGCAAGCTCAATGAAGCATCGACACTGATAGGAGTTTCAAGTTATTTTTTTCAAGCAGCAATCGGCTTCTTAGGTCTAATTGGTATTGCTGCTGCAGTAGGGATGTGGCTGGGTAAGAAGTGGGGTTGGTGGCTAGCTTTATTCTATTTTGCATATGCTGTTACTCGTAATATTAACGTACTTATTTCCATTTCTAGTATTTATGGTCAGTATAGTATGCCAACAAACCAAATAACAATGAACTACATAAAATATGGAATTCGGGCTTTATGGAATTGCTTTCTTTTGTTTTATTTGTGCCGTGAAACTGCGTCAACCTATTTTCGAACATTAGAAACTAAAAAATGGAAATCACTATCTATTGTCTTTGGTATTTGTGTTGTGATCTTCTTAAGTAGCTCCCTTTTACAGAGATAATTTTATAAATTTAGATTTAAAATAATACAAAACTCATTTCATATACAAGAAACAGCCTATCCCACAAGGAATAGGCTATCTTACCTTAAAATAGAGCACTTCTGCGATTAAATATTATTTATCAAAAAGCATACTAGATACTTCTCCAGTTGAACGGTTTACCTCCAGCCAATCTGAAGTTGCTGTGTGCTCTATATCCTTAAATCCATATGAAGTGGTTTGGTAAATAGGTACTGCTCTTGATCCCGTTTTCGGATCAATTTGCTGACCTCCATGAACAGCCAACGTTTCCAGACTCGGCTTTCTTTCATCCGACATCCTCCCCGTCCCCTCATATACGTGAACTTCAAAACAAAGCTGAGAAGGCTGTAGACATCAATATAATACTTTTCCAAATTCGATATAACCATTTTTTTCCTCAAAAATAAATAATATTCATTTCACCATAGTAAATCCGCCCTGAATATACATTATTTGTATCTTTGGGATTCTGTTTTTGGTAAAATATTCCCAACTATTATAATTAGGAGTGGTACCTATGTCTAATAAACTGTTAGCTTCTTTGATAGTTTCATTTATCTTGTTAACCGGCTGTGCGTCATCAACAATGTCTAATTCTCCAACGACTACTTCTCCCAATGCTTCAAATCAACCCGCAGCTACTCCTATCGCAGCTTTATCTACTACAGCAGCACCAGTGCCAACTGTTGCAATTTCACCTTCTCCTGTGACTATATCGGTTCCAACTCAAACAATGGCACCACAAGAAGCAAACCCAGCGCCTACGACCACACCAATCATTGAGAAAGCTTCTGTAAAAATCATCAGCGTCACTTCACCTGCTGCACGAAATTCAACAGCGACCTTAAAAGCGAAAGTTAAACCAGGAGCAACGGCATCGATTGAGGTTCACTACAAAAGTGGTGCTAGTAAGGCCGAAGGTCTTAAATCCAAAAAAGCTGATGATAAAGGTAATGTAAGTTGGTCTTGGCATGTTGGTGGGAGAACGACTTTGGGAAGCTGGCCGATCACTGTTTCTTCAGACGGCGGGAGTGCTGAGACCGAGTTCGAGGTTGTTCATTAGTTCTAACTTTTTAACACATAATGAAAACTTAAATTATATAATGGATATCGCTTTTAAAATTTCTAAGTCTTCAATTAAATATGCATCGGCAAAACTGGCATACAAATGTTTCAAATCAGCATTTTATTAAGCCTCCTTTTGGCAATTGTTATTTTGTTAATACAGCTACTCTTGTTTATAAAGCGTAGGAGAGCATTTTACATTTGTATTCTCTTCCACATTCCGTTGCTCATATACGTCATTTACTTTGTGGTGAAACCCAATAATTATATCCCGTGAGGTTAAAATTTCTTCGATATTTGAACAAATGGAGGCTCAACTACATGGAAGCTGATAATCAAATTAGTGCCGAGATACAATACATTGGATTTTGGAAACGAGTTTGGATGCACATTGTGGATCTAATAATCATTTGTGTTCCAGCCGTTTTGTTATATAGGTTTTCTTTGAGTACATCAATCAAAATCGGTTCAGTATTCCCTTTCATCGTTTATTGGTTGCTGTTTTGTTCTTTTTATGTGTGTATGGTAGTCAAGTTTGGTGGAACCCCGGGAAAATTAATCAGCAAAGCTAGAGTCGTAAACAAAGAAGGAAATTATCTTCATATTGGAACAGCAACGATTAGATATATACTCTTCTTTCTTTATTCAATCATTATGGTAATGAAACTAAAAGAAGGAATTGATCTACAAGTCAGTTCTTCTGACATTAGTCATTTCTTAAGTACTCACAAAAGTAACATCTCTTCAATCGGGAACTTTATTGGATTTATTACTTTTGTCGAGTGCCTTACTGTTGCATTCAATAGCAAAAAACGGGCAGTTCACGACTACGCTGCCGGAAGTTATGTGATTTCCCTTGATTTATATAAACAAATGAAAGAAATGTCTGAGAACCAAATTGATTTATCACACCAAGCTACTATAGCCACAAATAAATCGATATTTAAAAGTCTTGGTAAGACTGTTCTGTGGGTTATTATTGGACTCATTATCTTTTTGGTTCTAGTTGGATTTATTCACTTTATATCAACTCAAAACGATTAAAGGAGAACAGATTTGTTTACCAGACTCTTTAGGGAATATACTTCAGGCTTTCAGCATTTAAACAGAATGTTAAAAGGCTTCCAAGGGACCACAATACATTTAACGAAAATTGGGTTGCAACAATTCGCATAGAAATTAATGAAGTGTCTCATAAGACATTTTGATTCCATTGAATTTTTACACAAAATTACATCTGGGAGATAAACCCTTTTACCACATCTTAATAATGAGGCCCTTCGACAAATTATTTAAAACCATCCACGCTGTGTTATACTCAAGAAAAAAGGAATAATGAGGGAAAACAATATGAAAAAATATGTAATCGGCGGCATAGCCGGATTTGTATTAGCAACTGCGGCTGGCGCCTATGCGCAGGAAGCCAATAAACTGATTAATCAAATCGTACAGGGCGTATTCCCTGTAGTATTAGAAAGCAAATCTCTTGGAGACGCCATTATCGTTGACAATAAAACCTACCTGCCCGTTAGGGATTTCGGCGAGGCTGTCGGATACAAGGTTACTTTTACGGAGGATCAAAAGGTTGTTCTTACGAAAAATGCACCTGGCGGAACGGTTGCCAAGCCTTCGCAACCGGCGCTAACGCCAACACCTACGCCTGAGCCTACAATTCAAGGCAAAATCGATCAGCTTCAAGCGCTTATCGATAATGCGAATTTAAATATCACTGCATTTGAAGACAAAATAAAAAATTTCCCATCACCTAATAATGATGATTATAAGAAAACGATTAATAAACTTAAAGCTGACATTACGCAATACGAGAAAGACATTGCCGACCTTGAAAAGCAAAAATAGGATCGTACACATGAAAAAGGACTCCTCTCGGAGTCCTTTTCGACGGTGATTGGATTGTCGGTACTTATGCTCTGAACCCTTACATGGCTCGGTCTCTACCTCATCACATTATTGCAGTACAAGTACTACATTAACGAATCTGCGGCACATCTCCTCGCTTCTATTTAGATTCAACAACAACTTCCCTGGTATTATCGCGTTGAATGCTCAACGGAACCACACCTCTCTTGTTTCACCGTCAAAAATAGTATGTCCGATTTCATTTCATTTATTCAAGTGTTCAAAAATTAAAATAGAGGCTGCCCTTTCGCAGAAATTCTACGTCGAGCGAGCCTCTTGTTTACTTGCCTTTTTTTCTCGAATAATACAGTACGCCTAAATAATGAGCTCCAGTGAACACGGTAAGGATCCCGAAGAACAATAGGAATCCGCCTTGGCGATCCCGGAAGAACAGTTGAACAACAAACAGCGCTAATGAGATCTCGCTCCAGAGCAGCGTTCTTTTTTTGAGCATTGTCAGATCGGCTGTACTTCGGCTAATTTTGCGAAGGTTCATGATCGTAAGTCCTGCCAGTACGATAACCCCGATAAGTATAACTAGTATGTAACCTGCATTGCCTGACATGCGACTCCCCCGATTCTTAAAGTGTATCCATCGTTTATTTCCACATTATAACGAACTTATAGGCATTATGGCTATATGTCTAATAAGAAAAAGGAAATTGGCTTTTTCTGTGGAATATTTTTCTCAAAAGTATGACTACACATAAGCGAGGAGCAGATTTCATGCCGAACATAGTTTTCAGAGAGCTGGAGGAAGCCGACATCCCGTCACTCATGAATATTTACAATCATTTCGTAATGCATACAACCGTTTCTTTCCATACGGAACCTGTAACGCTGCCAGAATTTACGGAGAGCGTGGTTCATATCAATCCGCGTTTCCAAACTTTCGTTATCACGCTGGATGGCAGCCTGCAAGGCTATGTGCAGCTGATGCCGCACAAGAAGAAACAAGCCTACGACACTACTGGCGAGGTAACGATTTATTTGGATCCTCTGTGTGTAGGCAAAGGTATAGGGACAGCCGCTCTTCAATATATTGAGCATTTTGGGAAGCAAAACGGCTTCCACGCGCTTATTTCCACGATTTGTGCGGATAACAGCCGGAGTATCCAAACTTTTACGAAAATTGGCTATTCGCAGTGTGCTCACTTCCGTGAAGTCGGTTTCAAGTGGGGACAGTTTCTTGATATCGTTACTTTTCAGAAAATCATTTCTTAGTGGTACGAGCCAAAAAATTGTCCATAAGTTTCCAAGTAGATCCGCCATCTACAGTGCTCCATAGTGCGTTCATGCCCAGCAGCCATCCGGTGGAAGACGAAATCACATTCATCTGTATGTTCAAATCCAGCGGATGAAACGTCTCGGGAAATGCTTGCTGGGTCCATGAATCCCCCCCATCTCCAGTCCGCATCAGCAGCCATTGAACCTCTTTCCCGTCCACATAATTGTGCAAGAGCATCCAGCCATCCCGGGCATTCGTAAATGAGAGGGCTTGTGGTGCTAATCGGCCCGGCAGCTTACCTGTTTCCTGCCAAGTTTCTCCATCTTGCATGCGAAATACGTAAGTTTCTTCATCGCCTTTCTTCCCTTGCCCAATCAACCAACCCTGGGTGGGTGAAATAAACGTAACCGTTCCGCCATTTGCTTTGGGCAGAGGGATACGGCTCGAAGCTGACCACGTCAGCCCCCCATCCTGCGTGCGCAGCAGCACCATTTCCTTGACGCCGGTTGCGGCGATAAGCCCGTTTTGACGGTCAAAGAATTGGAAATACGGCTCGTCCCCCAATCGATCCAGTCCTAACAAATCCCGCGCGATGACTTCCCAAGTTCGGCCGCCGTCTGAGGTGAGCCTGAGATTGGAATGACTATCTGCCGAATCGCTAGTGAGCAGCCAGCCCGTCTGCGCATCGAGAAAGGTGAGCATGCAGTTCTGATAGGAGCTTGGGATACTGCTTTGAGGGTGCCATGTTAGCCCGCTGTCCTTTGTTTCTATGAAGAGATCATTCTCCAGTCCTGATGTGAGCCCGTATCCATGAAGATTATCTATGAAAGCGACTGCCTTTGATGGACTTAACGGCGGGTAGGCTTGGGACCATGTTGTCCCCGCATCCTTCGTATGAATCAAATAGTCAGAACGATTCGGCGAGATGCCTACTGCCCATCCTTCGCGCGCAGAAATCAAATCCACTGCATGGATGCTCCATCCCTTATCAGCGCCAATTGTTTGAAAATGCGTGCCGCCATCCTTCGTCATCATCAAGCCGCCATCCACGGGACCTGCCCCGCGGTCAAGCGGGATCCAACCCACTTGGCCCACGAATTGCATATCCGCGGGGGCTGGACGAGCGCTTTGGATGTCATTGATTTGAGTCCAATGCGCTCCCCCGTCTGCAGTCGTAAACAAGCCGCCTCTCATCGTATCCAAATTACTGGTAAGCAACCAACCATGGTTCGCATCGATAAATTTCAGGCCAACGCTATGAAACTGGTTCGTAGCGGCTGTTAAGAAACTCTGTTTGCTCCAGTGAGCCCCTCCATCTGCTGTTCTCAAAATAATCAATTGCGAGGAGGCAGATTCAGGCGTAGCAACGGCGCCTTGCTCTTTAGGCAGCGCGGACTGCAGCGTTCCGATGACCCAGCCCTGACGGCTATCAATAAAACTGTAGTGTTCTGCGCGAAAGTTTTTCAGACCGAAGTCTATGAGTTCCCATTGCGCTCCGCCGTCTTGTGTATGGATTACCTCACCATCCATTTGCATGAAACCTTCGTGCGAATTGATAAACGTAAGCTGAGCAAGCGCCCGAGCGCTATTTGGCTTCTTTCGACTCCATTTCAGTTCCCATGATTGTCCTTGATCTGAGGTGTGCAGCAATTGTTCTTCTTGGCAGCTCATTGTGCCGTCTTGCTCTTTGCATCCGGTCTTTACCGCGGCCCATACCGAGTTCGATTGAACCATCTCTATGGCACTTACCGTAAAAGCGGGGATAGATGCTTCGTGCCAAGAAACACCGCCATCTGCGGTCTGAAGCAGAGTGGGCTCCTGCCCTTCCGTCTCCTTCACCATCATCCCGTTCTGATCGTCGATAAAATCCAATTTAGATAGGCTGTAGGAAGCTGTTTGTTCATCCACCACAACGTCGCTTCTTGCCGCAACCGTGAAGCCTGAAACCGGGGTTTGCTTGGAGGAGACCGTTTCTGTCGGAGAAGGACTCGCTGCTTCTTCTTGAAAGCAGCCTGAGCAAAGCAGAAAGATCAGACAATAGATATATTTCTTTGTGCCTGACATGGCCTCTCTCCTCCCGCTCTATGGTTTACAGCGCTGCGCTTGTTTCGTATATGTAATGACGGTCCTTTCTTTAAAATAGTTCATGAATCCGTATTTTCCCACTGGATAGGATGCCTCCTCTTAACAAAACCTAGAGCATATTCATAATTGTCAGGAGGATTGCCATGACCAAGCGGATGTGGTTTATCGTCATCGTCTGCCTGCTAATTTCAGGCTGTGGCGTTTCCAAAATGAAGCCTTATCAGGATCAGCGATATGCCCAAGAGCCGGATGAACGGACCCATGAGACAACCAATCTTCTTGAAAATAACCCGAAAGAGGAATCCGGGTCCACAAGCGCTACTCCTCTGTCGCCAATTTCCGCACCACCCTTGTCCACACCTGCCGCACCGCCTGCTCTTCAAGCTTCGCCGACGCCAGATCCGGTCAAACCAGCGCCAAGCCCTGCAGGAAAAACAAGACTCAAATCAACCGTACCTTCGCCCGAGCCCGCTAAAAAACCATCCGTTCCCGTACAGCAGAACCAGCATCAAGTACGGGGAGCGCAGAAGAGGCTTACCCTCTCCCAGTTAGTTGTCAAATACCCGGAAACATTCAAGCTGCGCGGCTCTTCACAGGAAAAGAAAGTAGCCTTAACCTTTGATGACGGGCCTGATACCCGATTCACGCCTAAAGTTCTGGACGTATTGAAAGCTAATCAGGTCAAAGCGACCTTTTTCTTGCTTGGCTCTCAATCCAGCGCATATCCGGACATCGTCAGGCGGATCGTCAAAGAAGGGCACATCATTGGCAATCACTCTTACAGCCACGCTAACCTGCCTAAGCTCACAGCGGACAGCTTTCAAAGTCAAATTGAAAGCACGGAAAGCGTGCTTCAAGGACTGATCGGCTACGCGCCCAAGCTGATTCGGCCTCCTTACGGCGCGATCAATGAGGAACAAGTCAGATGGATGGCCGACCACCATTATTTAATTGTCAACTGGAATGTAGATTCTCTGGATTGGAAATCGCTCAAGTCCGATCAGGTACTGCACAATATTATGCAGCAAATGAAGCCTGGCTCTATTATCCTGCAGCATTCCGGCGGGGCGGATAGCCAGGACTTATCCGGGACGGTGCAAGCGCTTGGGCCTCTGATCAGCAAACTTAAAGCAGCAGGCTACTCCTTCGTGACTGTGCCTGATCTGCTTCACGTCGCTAAGAGCAAATAAGCCGGAAGCGCGCCCATAAGGGTGCGCCCCGGCTTATTTCACCTTCAGCCAGCAGATGCGCGGACTTACTCTTGTTCCAGCTCGGCAAGCCTCGACTTGATATCCCGAATCTGCTGAAGCTGCTTATGAGCGATCTCAGTGCTCCATGCGCCTTCACTCATCAACTGTGCCAGCGTCAATTCCAGCTGGCGCTTTTCATTAGCCCTCTCCAGAAGCTCCGGCGAACTCTCCTGCGTCTTGCTCGCTTCCGCGTATTCTTCATACGTGCCTGCGAACGGGATGGGCCTGTTGCCTATCCCAAGCCACAAAAGCCTCGTCGCCAGCTTCCGGACAAAATAACGGTCGTGGGAGACGATAACCATCGCCCCCGGGTAGTGCAACAGTGCCTGTTCGATTCGTTCCCGCGTGTCGATATCCAAATAATTCGTAGGTTCATCGAGCACGAGCAGATTTGCCCCGCTGAAATAGAGCTTCAAGAACGCGACTCTGCAGCGTTCGCCCATGCTTAGATCGGCGATGCGCTTATGCACATCCTCGCCGGAGAAGAGGAAGCAGCCTAGAATCGTTCGCGCCTGGGTCTGTGTCATGGAGGGCAGCGTCAGCAAGCTGTCCAGCAGTGTGGCTTCGTCGTCGAGCTGGTCGAGCGCCTGCGAGAAATAGCCGATCGACGCCTGAGGGTGCTGCCGCACCGCGCCGGCAGCGGGCTGCAGTTGGCCGGCGAGCAGCTTCAGCAGCGTCGTTTTGCCGGAGCCGTTAGGGCCGAGCACAGCCAAACGGTCGCCTCGCTCGACGCTGAGGCTCAGCTCAGCGAACAGCTCGCGGCCGCTGTAACCGAAGCCGGCCCGCTCCATCCTAACGAGCGTCTGCGAAGCAAACTCGCTCGCGCCGAGCTTGACCTTGAGGTGCGCCGCTTCCCGCGGCTTCTCCGCGCGATCTGCTTCCAAGCGCTCCAGCTCCTTCATCTTCGCGTTCATCCGCGAAACATGCGTGCCGGCTCGCGCCTGGAAATAGCCTCGCTGTATCGGCACCTCGGCCGTCCGGGCGATCTTCTCGCCCTGATGGAACCACTGCCGGTACGTGCGTATGCTTTCCAACAGCTGCTCCTTCAGCAGCTGTTGTTTCCGGTAGAGCTGCTCCTGCGTACGCAGCTCTAGTTCTTTCTGGCGGGTATAGTCGGAGTACCCGCCTTTGTATTTACGGCTGCCTGCGGGCGACAGCTCCACCAGGCAGGTCGCCACACGATCCATGAAATGGCGATCGTGTGAGACGAAGACGACGGTGCCCGGATAGGCGCGAAGCCACGCTTCGAGCCCATCCAGCGACTCCGCGTCGAGGTGGTTGGTCGGCTCGTCGAGCAGCAGCAGCTGCGGCTCGCGCACCATCAGACGCGCCAGTTGGGCGCGCGTCTTCTGCCCGCCGCTCAGCTCGCCGAGCGGCAGTTCCCACAGCTCGCGGCCAAGCCCGAGCTGAAGCAGCTTGCGCTCCACTTGGGCTTCCCAGTGATAACCGTCAAGCCCCATGTACCGCTCCGCCGCCTCCTGATAGTCGGCGAGCACACTTTCTATATCTGGTTGCGCGGCATCCTGCATTCGCGCCTCCAGATCCTTCAATGCCTGCTTGGCTGCGCAGTGCTCCGGGCTCCCAGACTCGGCGTAAGCATACGTCGACACCGTTTCGTCCGCTTCGCTCAACTGCCCCATCCAGCCCCAGGCCTCTAGCGGCAACCTGCGTTCTATTGTGCCTTGATCAGGCTGCATTGTACCGGCCAGTAAGCGAAGCAGCGTCGTCTTGCCTATGCCGTTGCGGCCATAAATCGCAATCCGCTCTCCTGTGTGGACCTCCAATTTTACATGCGCGAACAACGGTTTGCCCGCAAATTCTTTCATCACATTCAACGCTTTGATCAGTAATGCCATATGGCTGCGCCCCTCCCTAATTCAACATACAAAAAAACCGCAAGCTAGGCCTACGGTCAGGAAGAACGATCTGAATAATCGCATATGCAAAAACAGCAGCTCCTGAAAAATGAAGGAGTGAGCCCCTTTAGACATACGTATCCTACTCGCTCTACCTGTTTACGCGCAGAGTCTGCTTATCACGATTCATTCGTTACGGCAGTAATGAGTTAGGCTACATTGTACATCGCTCTAAAGGTACCCCCAATTTCTTCAAGATGGTTCTATTTTATCATAGATAGAGCCTCCCGCAAGGGAAAGAAACATTATATGCATTTTATCAGTAACTCTTGCAAGCAGGAGGTTATTTGCGCTACAATTAATTCGTAATAATTACTATTTATGAAAGTAGAGAGGAGCCATCCTGTGTTCAAAATTCCCGTTATTGTGCTTAGCGGATTCCTTGGCAGCGGCAAGACAACACTGCTTCTCCGCATGCTGCGAGAAGCAGATTCATTTGGAGTTAAGCCTGCTGTGCTGATGAACGAGCTCGGCCAACAAGACGTAGACGGCCATCTCTTACAGTCTGCTTCCCCCGAGGTAAAGGTAGAGAAGCTTCTCGACGGCTGCATCTGCTGCAGCAAAAAAAGCGACATCACAGACGCAATCAAGCTTCTGCTCACTCGAAAGCCGGACGTCATCATCATCGAATTGACCGGTGTAGCTAATCCGGAAGAAATCGTCGATGCGTTAACAGAGCCCGCACTTCTGCCTTTTGTGAAGCTGCACACCGTCATAACCGTCCTGGATGCCGAGCATGTGCTTGCATACAACAGTATCTTTGCTTCCGATCGCGAGCTTGTACATACGCTTCGCAGGCAAATGGAAGTAGCCGATCTGCTGTTGCTCAACAAAGTCGATCTCGTCAGCGATCAACAACGTCAAGCAATCGCAAAGACCATTCGTAAATGGAACGAGCGTTCTCTACTGCTGTCAACAGCACACAGCTTCTTCGATTTAAATCTCATCTTCGGATCGCTCAGACAGCTTGAGCAGCCTACGCTTGCTCAGCCCTCATTTAACCGTAAGCTGCAGATCGTCAAAAGTGTACGATCCAACACGGATTCAGCCCACCCCCAGTTATCCTATTCCCGCATTCAAACGGCAACCCTTTCCGCAAATTTCCCGCCATCTATCACGCAACGGATGGTAGAACGTTATCTAGCCAAGCTTGGCTCGCAGTTGTTACGCGCCAAAGGCTATTTTTCTTTGGGTTCCGGCGGTCAGACGTTCATCCTGCACTACGCTGGCAAACGGTTCAACTGGGAGCAGGCGCGCTATGAGGGTGAACCCTACATCGTACTTATCGGCATGGATTTGGATGCAGCTGCATTGCAGCACGACTGGAATAAGTGGCTGACCGCCGCCCCCCGCTGACACATCCCTGTGAAAATAAAGGCAGCCTGCTTGTGTTCAAAAGAACGCAAGAGGCTGCCTTCATCATGCAATAATCGTCTGAATCTGGATATGACGCGATTTGCTCAAATCGAGAAATTCATCATTTACTTTTATCAATGGATTCCCCAAATCGTGAGGATTAATGTACACGACTTCGCCTTGCCGGCCATCAGAAAGAACAACCTGATTGCCGATTAAATGGCGCGTAATATTGTTCAAAAAGAGGGAAACAATTTCCGGCTCTAATTCGCCGAAGGTGCCATTTCGCATTTGCCCGATAATTTCGTAGAACGGCATCGGTTCATGATACGGACGTTTGGAAGACATTGCATGGAAAATATCCGCTACCGCTACAATCTTACTGTAGAGGTCGATTTTGTCGCTTTTCAAACCGTACGGATAGCCTCTGCCATCCTCCCTCTCATGGTGCTGAAGCGCTACTGCGGCAACTCTCGATCCTACGCCTACAGTATCCTTGAGCATTTGGTAGCCATAAAGGCTATGCCGCTTCATTTCTTCGTATTCTTCTTTGGTCAGCTTCCCAGGTTTGTTGAGAATTTCAAGTGGAATCTTGACTTTCCCCACATCATGCAAAGTGGCCGCGAGGCTAAGTGTGGTTAGTTCCTTAGCGCTCAAATTCATCCATTTACCAATTAAGGTCGAAAGTACGCCGACACCAATATTATGCTCATGCGTGTAATCGTCCTTCGCCCTTACAGCTTCAAAAAGCTGAAAGACGTTCGGATTCTCAGTCATTTGTTGTACAGCGGGGATCACTTCTTCGCGAATTTCGAGCAGAGGAATTTTGCGGGTGACTTGAATCGATTGAAATAACTCTTTGGCATGCTGCACGACTTGCGCCATGCGGGTTTCGCTAGAAACCGAAGCTAGCTCCGCATCCGCATCGAAAATGATTGAAAACAGATCAACGCGATGCATCTGCAAAAGCTCAAGTTCTTCGCTGCCAATGATGGACCGCGCGGGGACCAGAACGAGTCCAACTGCATTTACAACGTCCTGCCTTACTCTTCTCCCAAGAATGCTCTTCATTTGGCGATAATCTCCTATGTAACGAATGATTATCCAAATTGTAAACTAGGTTTTACAATATTTACATTCAATTTATATTAAATTTCGACAAAGATTTGATAAATTTTTGCGATTTGCTACCTCGTCTCACGATGCAGCGTATGTTTGTTCAAACGCGGGCAATACTTGCGCAGCTCCAGGCGCCCCGGCTGCGTCCGCTTATTTTTCGTCGTTGTATAATTCCGGTCTCCGCACTCTGTGCAAGCTAACGTCACAGTTACTCTCATTCAGGGTTCCCCTCCTCTTCATCCATGCAGTTCCGTCGCAGTGATATTCGGCAGTAGATCTGCGAAGGCGTTCCAATCCTGCTCCATTTCGGCTGGCGTCAAGAGACAGGCGTCTAGCTCAGCCATGATCGTTAATTTGGGCATATCGATGCCGATGAAGACGAGCTTATTCGTGCGATCGCCGAAGGTCGGGTCCCAGCCCTCCCCTACTTGCGGATCTTCCAGACGAATCTCCTGCTGCTCCGCTTCCGATAATGCCGCTACCCAATATCCCGCTGGTCCGAATTGAATCGAGGGTCCGGCCTGACTCATATTTTGCGCCATATCCGGGCGCGTAGCGAGCCAAACGATTCCTTTCGCGCGGACAACTTCCTCGGGCCATGACTTCATCCATTCCGTCAGGCGTTCCGGATGAAACGGTTTCCTCCGTTCATAGACGAACGAACTGATCCCGTACTCCTCTGTTTCAGGTGTGTGGCGCTCAGCCTGAAGCTCCTGCATCCAACCCGGGGAATTACTCGCCTCTTCAAAATTAAACAACCCCGTGTTCAATATGTCCCGTGGCTCTACAATCCCGCCCTCACTCCGGATAACCCGCGCGCGAGGCTGCAGCTTCCGAAGCACCTGCTCCAATTCGTTAGCGTCCTCTTCTGTGACAAGATCGCATTTGTTCAGGATCAGCACATCGCAAAACTCAATCTGGCTCATCAATAAATCCACCACATCGCGGGTGTCGTCTTCGCTTACTGCTTCACTGCGCTCCAGCAACGTCTCCCCTGACGCATAATCATGCCAAAAGCGATACGCATCAACGACCGTTACCATGCAGTCAAGCCGGCAAAATTGAGACAGATCAATGCCCTGCTCTTCGTCGATATAAGTGAATGTTTGCGCAACCGGAAGCGGCTCCCCAACGCCTGTTGATTCAATCAATATGTAGTCAAAGCTTCCTTCCAGCGCCAAGCGTTCAACCTCGCGCAACAAATCCTCGCGCAGCGTACAGCAGATGCAGCCGTTGGACATTTCAACCAGCTTCTCTTCCGTTCTGGACAACCCGCCACCGTCTCTCACCAATGCCGCATCGATATTCACTTCGCTTAGATCGTTGACGATAACAGCAACCCGTAAACCGCTTCTATTGTTCAAGACATGGTTCAAAATCGTTGTTTTGCCAGCTCCTAAATATCCGCTAAGCACCGTAACGGGCAGCTTGCTTGCCTCTGTTCTCTTTGTTACCATCTCGCAACTCCTTTCTTATATGTAAAAATTACGATTTTATCCGAAAGTAAAAACCTGAATTTCCAGGTTTGCTGAGCTCGCATTTATTTAATCGTAATAATTACTATTTAATAATACGAATTCTGGATCTTTCTGTCAACTCCTTTTACATGCGCAGACTATTATGAAAAGCAAAAAGCTCACGTTAGCCAGTTGAGGCTATCATGAGCTTCTGTTTGTTGTATAGGCCCGGTGGGGGTCGAACCCACAACCTACCGGTTAAGAGCCGGTTGCTCTGCCATTGAGCTACGGACCTGCATGGTTTTATTATTCTAACATGACATGCTTGTTATCGTCAAACTTGCCTTTCGCACCCCCCATTCGGAGATAATTTTTGCGGCGATACATAATTTATCGTTCCTGATTCATCCTAATAAGCATAATTGTCCTACTAGGAGGAGATTTTCCTGAGTTTATTTCACCTTGGTTATATCGTTGTTCTGAGCGTCCCGCTCATTCTCGCCATCATCGCCATGGGCTGGCTCATTTATCACCGCAAAAAAAGAAAAGCACGCTGATACTGGCCAGAAAAGAGAAAAAGCACCCTTTCGGGCGCTTTTGTTCATGCTATGATTTCGTGCCCATTGCCTTAAAAGCGTTCATGAGATCGCTAGATACTAATGCAAATACTTGTTTTGCAATAGCCTCGTTATTGGCAGAGATGGCTTTAGCTACTGCTGCTCGCACCTGTTCATCCGTGATATCCGTTAGCAATGCCTCAAGCTCTGTTTGATCCAAACCCAGTTTAACCACTTGATTCCCCCCTCTCTTGTACCACATCCATCATACCAAAGAATGAAGGAAATAAAAAATCGCGCGCGGAACTTATCGTTCTACAGTGCGGCGCCTAATGTACAGACGGGGAATTGGGTGAACCTGACTTGCAGTCCGAGCAGTATCCGAATATTTCAAACCGGTGGCTTTGGATATCAAAGCTTTCCGGCAAATCATTCACATGCTTCATCGGACAAAATTCGAAGGTTACCGTCTTTTCGCAGCTGACGCAAATCATATGGTGATGGTGGTGCGATTGGCAGCTTGCCTTAAATTTCAAGCCATCGGCCAAATGGAATTGCTCCAATACCCCCATTTCACTTAGCAACCGGAGGTTGCGGTACACGGTATCGAAGCTGACCCCCGGATATTTCTGCTTCATATATTCATAAACGTCTTTCGGCGACAAATAGCTATCCGATTCAGCAAATAAAGCCGCCAGGCTCCTGCGCTGCTCCGTAATTCTCCACCCTTGCCCAGCCATCATCTTCAGCATCTCGTCAATCGTATGCGTATGAGTGCCCACTTACATTACCCCTCTGTCATGGAATGTTCTCTCCTAATAGTGCCGTAAACTATCCACTTGCGTCAAGTGCGCACTTCCTCCGGACATAAGAATTGTCTAAACCCATGCATCCAGGCATGGGGAGAGAATTGGGTATGGGGGTTCCAACCGCTATCGCTTTTCCACCACACCCTTCCCTTCGTATTATCAGGTTAGCCAGAAATAGCTGGTTGGCCTTTTTTCTGCTCGACTTTGTGCTGTCTTCTTCTTCTCTTTTAACTAACCTGTCTTCCATCTGGTATTCCTATCCACGAACACCCCTGTAAGGGTAAGATTCCGAGGACATTTTGCCTTCGCAAGCTTCGCATGAAAACGGAGAAGGTGCTGCCGGACCGCCTATTCCCCATGTACAGCGATATCGACGGAACTACGATGCCTTATTCTACGGTAACGTCCCTTTTCTCCCCCTGAAGCGGAACTAGGGTGCGTTAAATGAACGAAAACGTGCCTAGAACCCAGCATTTCCTGCTCATAAGGTACCGTAGTTCCGCGAAACGTCCCTGCAACCAAAAATACCGCCACATAACGCACCTACGTTCCGCTCACCCGCGCAAAATGACGATCTATCGCAGTCGAGGCGGTATGGGGTGATCCAAACCGCTGTGGCACTTTCCGGATCTTCGGATCTGCTACCTCCATCATATCAAATGCTCGACCACACGATGCGTGCGGAGTCTCTCCGCTCTGCGAGCTCGTCACACACATGCCTGACGACATATGCCTATCTGTTAGAATGGGCATCCCTTACGTTTTAGTTCTGTAAAGGATTTAACATCTGTTAAAAAATTGTCCTATATCCCTTTTCGCGCTCATAGGCTATAATAGTAATAATTATCATTAAGGAGCTTTTCGATGCCAACTACCTTATTTCGCGTGAGCCTGCAAGCCCTGGCTGCCAGTTGTTTCCTCTTGCTTGTTCTCATCCTCATGAACAGAGAGCTTCCCCAAATCTCTCTTCTGACATCCGAGCAGATTCTAAGCTTCAAGACTATGTTTATCAGCATTTTGCTGGAGGCTATTCCGTTTATTTTGTTAGGCGTGCTGCTCTCTTCCTTGCTGCAAACCTTCATCTCCGAGCAAACCATTGCTCGCTGGATTCCAAGAAATCCACTCGTGGGCATCCTGTTTGCCTGCCTGCTAGGCCTTATTTTTCCCATGTGCGAATGCGGTATGATTCCTGTGGTGAGACGGCTCATTCTGAAAGGGATGCCGGTTTACATCGCCGTCGTCTTCATCCTTACGGGGCCGATTATTAATCCGATTGTATTCGCAGCCACCTTCATGGCGTTCCGCAATCATCCGGCAATGGCTTATTCCCGCATGGGACTTGCCTTTGCTGTCGCAGCTGCAATCGGCCTGCTCCTGTATCGATTCATCAAAAGCAATCCGCTGCGCATTTCCCGCGCCCAGTTATCCGGTCAAGCTGAGCTGGAGGGCCACTGGCATCAAGGAAGCAAGATCACCTCTTTTTTCCTGCATGCCTCTGATGAGTTTTTTGAGATGGGCAAATACCTCGTCTTCGGCTCTCTGCTCACCGCGCTCATCCAAACCTTCTTGCAGCGCGAAAGCCTGCTGGCCATTGGACAAGGTCCTCTGAGCTCTCATTTGTTCATGATGGGCTTTGCCTATGTGTTGTCGCTATGTTCCACATCGGACGCTTTCGTCGCTTCGTCTTTCCAGACATCATTCACACCCGGATCGCTGCTTACGTTCCTCGTGCTCGGTCCCATGCTTGATTTCAAAAGCACATTGATGCTTCTCTCGGTATTCAAATCGAAATTCGTGCTCGTCCTGTCGCTGCTGATCGCGATAACAGTACTGGCAGGATCCCTGCTGTTGGAGGTATGGTTATGAGTGACAAGCGGCTGATGAGTTTTCATTACTTCTTTCGCACCTTGATTTTGCTAGGTTTCTCGACCTATATCGTGTATCTGGTCAAGTCGGATGCGCTGCAATACTACATTGCTCCACGCATGATGATCTATGTCAAATATTCGGCCGTTGTCTTATATGTCGTCGCCTGCTTCCAAGGCTACTCCGCGCTGCGGTCTTACTGGGGCCAAAGAGCTGCCTGCGACTGCGAGCATCCGGCCTCCCGTTCCTTCTTGCGCAACACAGTTGCTTACGGACTGCTTGTGCTGCCTCTGCTGTTTGGCTTTCTGCTGCCGAACACTGCGCTGAATAGCGCGACAGCCGCTGCAAAGGGCATGAATCTCTCTGCCGCAAAAGCGTCAATCGCCAAGCTGAACTCAGAATCAGCGACTGGCAAAAGTGAGCCGCAGGAAACGGCCCCTGACGCTATGTCCAGCTCTGCCGGAAGTTCGAGTACGGATGGCGCTGACAAGACCAGTCCTGGCGCAGAAAGCCCCGGAACTCCCCCTTCTCCTGCCGCTACGCCTACACCGACTCTTGCGCCTGCGCCTACAGGAGCAGATATCAGCGATGCTGAGCTCCAGAAATTGTTCCACGCCGATAATGAGTGGGATGAGGACTTTTCCAAAATTGGCATGCAGCTTTATAAAAAGGAGACGATTGTCGTCAAACCGGTCATATATATGGAGATCTTATCGTCAATCGACCTGTTCAAAACCAATTTTATCGGCAAAAAGATTGAGCTTAGCGGGTTTGTTTACCGCGAAGACAACATGAAGAACGACCAATTCGTTGTCGGGCGCTTCGCCGTAAGCTGCTGCTCGGCGGATGCGATGCCTTACGGGGTCATGATTACCTTCCCCACGGCTCAGAACTACACGAAGGACATGTGGGTGAAGGTCACGGGGACGATCCAAAACGGCAGCTATAACGGCAATGATATTTTTACGATTCAAGCAAATAAAATCGAAAAAATCGAAGCGCCGGCTTCCCCCTATATTTACCCGAATTTCGAGCCGCTCAAAGAATTGGATTAGTGAAAAAACCGCCAGGGAACAGTACAGCGTTCCTTGACGGTTTTTGCTTTACCTGCGAGCAACCCGGCTATTCGTTCAGCGCCGTTTGCAGTGCTTTTACATTATTTTGCATGAGTCCGATATAATCGAGGTTTTGGGACTTGTCTTCATCCGTCAAGCCTTCAATCGGGTTCAGGACGGCTGACTTTGCGCCGACTTCTTTCGCAACGACGGCGGCGACCTTAGGATCAGCCAGCGTTTCAAAAAATATCGTTTTCACCTCATGCTCCTTGGCGAATCGGATGATATCCGCCATTTTCGCTGGCTGCGGCTCCTCCTCTGGCGAAAGTCCCGCGATAGGCACCTGGGTAAGCCCATATTGCTTGGCTAGATAGCCGAATGCAGCATGCTGCGTCACGAATTCCTTACGTTTAACCGTACTGAGAGCGGCTCGAAAGGACTGATCCAGTTCTTTCAGCTTGACTATGTAAGCGTCTGCGTTTTTCTTGTAGTCCTCTTTATGTACAGGATCGGCTTGTTCCAATGCCAACTCAATGGAGGCTACTTCCTTTTGAGCGAGCACGGGATCAAGCCAGACATGCGGGTCCCATGCCTTTTCAGACGAATGCGCTTCGGTCTCATGGTCGTGGTCCTCTTCTTCTGCACCTTCCATCAGGTCAATCCCTTTGCTGGCTTCGACCACTGTAAGATGGTCCTTCTTCACGCTTTGCAGCGCCTTATCGACCCAATGCTCTACGCCCGCACCGTTGTACACGAATACGTTCGCCTCTTCCATTTGTTTCATATCCTGCGCTGTAGGTTCCCAATCGTGCGGCTCTGCACCAGCTGGAACTAGGGCAGTAACATCGGCGTGTTCGCCCGCCACCTGACGCGTGAATTCGTACATGGGATAAAAGGTCGTTACGATTTTGATCTTGCTATTTTCCGCCGCTGGCGCTGTTGCTTTCTGAGCCGCAGGTTCTGAGGCTGAACAGCCGCCCAGCATCATAGCAGCTACTGCTAGAATAGCGGTTGTTTGAGGTAAAAAAGATGATCTGGATTTCATGGGTTTCCCTCCATTTGAACGTTCAATTCCGTTTGAAACCTTTTTTCTTGCTGCGGCTGGAACTGGGACTGCTTGCGATTATTCGTTTTACCCAGCTTCACCCAGAGCCGTTTGCATCCAATCCCTAGTACCCAAAAGCTTAAGAGCATCAAAGCAATGGTGCCTCCGGGAGGCGTGCTTAGCGCATAGGAGGCGGTCAATCCTGTATATACACCCGTCAGTCCAATGCCCATCGCGAGGAAAATCGCCGCCGTAAAGCTGACAGCCAAGCGAATAGCCAAGGCAGCGGGCAAAATAATCAGCGAAGAAATGAGCAGTACGCCGACAACCGGTATCGCTACCGCAACCACCATACCCGTAATCACGCTGAAAGACAAGGATATCCAGCGCACGGGAAGACCGCTGGTCCGAGCCGTTTCTTCGTCAAAAGCCATCTGATACAGCGGGCGTCTCATGACAAAGAAATACAAACCGCTCAGGAGAGCGACCCCCAGCATCATCCACAGCTGCAAGCTGTTCACCGCAACAACCGAGCCGAACAAATACGCGGAGAATCCTTTGTTAATGCTTTGGTTGAGGCTCATCAGCACGACGGCTACGGACAACCCTCCGATCATAATAATTGCGATCGACATTTCACTGTAAGCTCGATAATAGCGTCGAACCATTTCCACGCATATGGCGCCAACCACCGCTGCTGCGAAACCGGTCCAGGAAGGATTGATATGGACAGTCGCTCCCAGCGCAACGCCTGCGAGTGAAACATGAGACAACGTATCGGCCATTAGAGCCTGCCTTCTAAGCATCAGGTATACACCTAGTGCAGATGCGATCAACGCGATCAATCCGCCGGCGTAAAATGCCCGCTGCATGAAGTCGTAGTGCAGCATTTCCATCCGCTTCTCTCCTTTCGTTCCAATCGAATGACCCGGTCAAGGTAAGGAGCCACCTCTTCAAGCCCATGCGTAACCATCAGCACGGTTCGGCCATGCTCCTTCACCTGTTGATGCATGAGTGTATAAAACCCTGCTCTGCTATCCGTATCCATCCCCGTCGTCGGTTCATCCAAAACGAGCAGATCCGGCTGCTGCGCAAGGGCGCGCGCGATGCATATGCGCTGCTTTTGGCCGCCTGACAGCTCGCCGATTTTGCGGTGCCGCAGCTCCCACATGCCGACCTGCCGCAGAGCGATCTCCGTCACTTGGTGATCATGCGACTTCATCCTGCCCAGCCAGGAATGCTGGACGAAACGCCCGGAACGTACGAATTCCAGCACGTTGCTCGGAAAGCCGCCGTTAAAAGCCGCCATCTGCTGAGGCACATAAGCCGTCGTTAGCTTCTCCCCGCCTTCGCCGCGCTTACGAAGCTCCACGCTGCCTGCCCACGGCTTCAGCAACCCTAACAGAAGCTTCAGCAGCGTCGTCTTCGCAGCTCCGTTCGGTCCTGTAACGGCCGCGAATTCTCCAGCCTGAACAGTCAGATTCACATCCTCCAAACAGGGGATGTCCGTGTATCCGAACAGCACATGACGCATTGCCGCCAGTTGCATAAAAAGCCACCTCTTTTTAGTAATAATTACTATTTAACGCCTCTAAGCATAAAGGATGATCCCTGTTTTGTAAATAGTAATTTTTACGTTTATGACAAAATAAAAAACCCGAGCCAGCGCTCGGATTCGCTTTGACAACCTTTATGGATGAACTGGATTTTCAAATTCAAGCTTGCGCAGTGCGCTCCGCACTTCTTCCTTGGAGAAGTTTTCACCGATAAATACCGCCACATCCGGCACTTCGCCTTTGGGGGTAATTTTGACGAAATCCATCTCCCGGTACGCGTACTGGAACAAAAAACGGCTTGCCGTGTCGGAGAAGCTGAGAATCCCCTTCGCGCGATACACCTCTTGCGGCAGCTTGCTGACAAACGTCTCGAATGCGTTGCTATCCACCGCTCGTTCGAAAAAATGCGTATACGCCATCACATGATCATGCGAATGATGGTGGTGACTGGCATCCGCATGGGTATGCTCGTGCTCGTCGTGCTCGTGATGGTGGTCATCTGCATGCATACGGCTCACTTGCCCGCGCTCGTCCTCGAGCGCTTCGATCTCCCGCATATCCAAGTGGCTGAACACGGTGTAGTGCACGGACGTGTGCGGATTCCATTCGCGCACAAGTGCGTCTACCTCCTGCTGCGACGAAGCCGGCAGCAGGTCTGTTTTGTTCAGCAGGAGCAGGTTCGCGCAGCGGATCTGCTCCTGCATCAGCCGGTACGTCTTGCCGCGGCTCGTCCGGCTCAGCTCCAACAGCTGCGGGCCATCCACCACGGTGATGACCGCCTTCAGTTCAACCGGCAGCACGAGCGACGCGTCCGTGACTTCATCAATAATTTCCATCGGATTCGCGATGCCCGTGGATTCAATAAAGATCAGATCCGGCTGCTCTTCCGTCACCAGATCCTTGAGCGCCGAGGCAAGATCGCCCCGGCTTGAGCAGCAAATGCAACCGCCCAGCAGCTCGGACATCGGCACCTCGCTGGCAATCATTTGCCCATCGAGATTGACTTCGCCAATCTCATTCATAATCACTGCGGGTTTGCGTCCCGCTTCCGTAAAATAATCGATTGCCTTGGTCAACAGCGTCGTTTTTCCGCTTCCCAGGAAACCGGACAACACATAGACCGTAACTCTTTTTTGCGACATAACACCCTACCTCCGTCTAGCATACAAAATGAAAACTCCGTAGCATGATTGTAACTCATCTCTATTATTCGTCATTTACACCCAATCTGAGATACAGCGGCGTGGTCCCCTTAAGGACGAACAAGCCCAATCAACCGATAAGAACAACTTGCAGCGCTTCCTTGCTCATTTGTTTGGACGAGCTGTAGCGTATATCCATTACTTCTCATCCAGCTCAATCGCAAATTTCGCAAGCAAAATCGGCCATTTTCCCACGAGCTGCGCGAGAAAAGGAAATAACTTCGCCCACAGGAAAGTGTTTGTCGGATCTGCCGGCTTCAGCGGAAGCTCCAACCGGTCATACAACATGTGGGACGCTTCTTCTACAAGCGCTAACGCGAGATCCGAAGGCACAGCTGCTTCTATCTCTTCGAACCGAGACAAATAGATCTCGCTGATCGGCACCGATAATTGATGCGCCGCCAAGTTTTCCGAGGCCATCACTTGCCCCATGCCTAAGCTGACAAGCCGCGCGGTTTCGGCATCAAAAGCGTGAGGAATACAATAAATTTCGAGCGCTAAAGCAGCGATATACATCTCCCTCAGCAGCTCGTCCTCTTTGGCTTCCGACAGTTCAGGCTCTGTTAAATAAGCGGAGACCGCCGGTTTCATGGTTTCCCAGTTGTTTTCTATGCTTCTCATCGTAAACTGCATCATGGCTGCAGCCACTTCTACAGGTTTAATCGGTTTTTTATCTGTTTCCTGCATGCTGGTTATCCTCATCTCTCTTAGGGTGTAAAATGAATCGTTACTTCAATAATCTCCGAGCGGCTGCCCAGGCGAATCGGCGGGCCCCATGTTCCGAAGCCCGAGGATACAATCGCGTGCAGGTTCCCTTTGCGCAAATAACCCCAATCCAATTCAAACAGCCTTCTTGTAATCAGATGGTTGGGGGCCATCTGGCCTCTGTGCGTGTGGCCGGACAGCATCACATCCGCGCCTGCGTCAGCCGCTGCGCCCAAGTGGTACGGCTGATGATCCAGCACGATAATGGGCTGTCCGGCATCGACGCCCTCCAGTAAAGCAATCAGCGGCTTGCGCCCTTCTGCCGTTCTTTCTGCAGCTTTGTCTTTACGGCCGACGATATACAAGCGTTCAGCGATATGCACCGTCTCGTCCATGAGGACACGGATGCCAGTCCGGCTCATTTGTTCCACAAAGGCAGGAATATGCCCGCCAATGTATTCATGATTGCCGAGAACCGCATAAATGCCAAGCGGAGCTTGCAACTGCTGCATCGTTTTCCCCATATTATAACGGATAAAAGGGCGGATATCATCGTCAATGACATCCCCAGGCAGCAGAATCAGATCAGGCCGCAGGCCATTGACCTGATCCACCAGCTTCCGCAAATGTCGGTTCCCAACAACGGAGCCCAGATGGATATCGGAGGCGACTGCAATACGGAGTTGCTTCCAGTCTCCGGCTTTTTTCGGAATCGTGATTTCATACCTGCGTATGACAGGGCTATTCGCGTTGTAAGAGCCCCGCGCTACAATAATGCCGAAAATCAGGATATCCAGCCAGCCCAGAATCGGAATGAAGGTGCGGGACGGCAAAGATAGCAGATGGAGCGCCCCGGCAGCCAGATCCGTCAAGAGCAGGAGCAAGACGCCATATTGCATGAAGGCGAACCAATACGAACCGATGACCTTCAATATGCGTGTCACCTGGGCATGCAGCAGCCGCGAGCTCGCCCACGACAACAGGTACGCTAGCGCAATAATCCAGAAGCATACCCAATATAAAGCGGGGTGAAACCAAGTACCCAGCAAGCTTGACAGGAACAGTTGACCATGCCAGCCGATATATCCATTCACGCCAAATATAATGGCAAATATAAGTGCGATGCTTATCGCCGTGCGTGTTTTCATGTGCGCTACTCTCCCGTTCCTTCTCTTCGTCTTCGCCTCTATAGCAGCAGCCGCAGCTCCTCTATGCAGGATTCGTCATCATTGCGCACATTGCCGACCCGGCTTGCAACCGGGTACGCGAGCATGTCATCCGCCGGATACGGCCTCAGCAGCGGGGTTAGCGCTTCCGCGCTCGTCATGCTGCGATCCAGCCAAATGGCCTCCGCTTCGCGCGGCACAATGACCGGCATCCGCTCATGAATGTCCGCCACCAGCTCGTTCGCCGCCGTTGTCACGACCGTGCAGGTCGAGATGCGACGTCCCTCCGGCGACATCCACGTGTCGTACAGACCGGCAATGCTGAACATGCTTTTGTTCTTCATCATAATCCGCATCGGCTGCTTTTGCTTGCCCTTGCCCTTCCATTCGTAGAAGGAGTCGGCGGGAATGAGGCAGCGCTTGCGCTGAAACGGAACGCGGAACGCGGGTTTGTCTGCCAGCGTTTCAGCTCTGGCATTGAGCATTTGGTAGCCGATCTTTTCATCGTTCGCCCACTCCGGAATGAGCCCCCAGCGCAGCTCGCCAAGCCTGTTCTTTTCCCCATCATGGACAATCGCCATCACAAGCTGGCCCGGTGCTACATTGTACCTAGGGCTGTACGTGGAAGAATATTTGTAATACACATCATAATGAAGCATCAGTTCCTCCAGCGTCACAGTAATCGTATAGCGTCCGCACATGGTGATCCTCCTTCCCCAGCTTTTTTTCTGCTTCCTCCATTATGAGAAAAACAACAACCCGCGTCAATTCGGAAGAAAGACCTGTTATGACACAATAAGAACCTGAACGGGAATCTTCGTTCAGGTTCTTATCCAATGCGGAATCATTTTCGGTCATTTTGCCAGCCACGACACCCCTACATGGCTGAAGTGGATTTGATGCCTTACATCAAGTATCTTCCCGTGATCGACTGCTCTGCATGGATGATCTGCGAAGGTAGGCCCTCGAACACCACCTGACCGCCCTTGCTGCCTCCGTCAGGCCCCATATCGATGATCCAATCCGCTTGGCTGATGACATCGAGGTTGTGCTCGATGACGATCACCGTATTGCCGGCATCCACAAGGCGGTTCATGATTCCCAGAAGGTGACCGATATCTGACATATGCAGGCCAGTCGTCGGCTCGTCCATCACGTAGATGCTGCCCTTCTTATACAGCTCGCTTGCCAGCTTGATGCGCTGGCATTCCCCGCCCGAGAGCGTGCTGAGCGGTTGGCCAAGTGTAATATAGTTCAGCCCCACATCACTCATCGCCTGCAGCTTGCGCACAACCTCTTTTAGCTGAAAAAAATCCAATGCCTGCTCCACAGTCATCTCCAGCACTTCTGCAATAGACTTTCCGTTCAGCTTGTACGCGAGCACCTCTTCCTTGAACCGTCTACCTCCGCATACTTCGCATGGCAGCTTCACGCTGTCGAGGAATGCAAGATCTGTATACACAACACCCAGCCCTTGGCAGTTCTCGCAAGCCCCCTTGGAATTAAAGCTGAATAAGCCTTGGCTCACCTTGTTCGCGGAAGCAAACGCTTTGCGCACATCATCCATAATGCCCGTGTAGGTCGCGGGATTCGAACGTGTTGACACTCCTACCGCCGATTGGTCGATGACGATCGCATCCGGATGCTGGCTGAGGAATACTTCGTTAATCAGCGTACTCTTGCCCGAGCCGGCGACACCCGTAACTACTGTCAGCACTCCGGTTGGAATATCTACACTCACGTTCCGCAGATTGTGAAGCAGGGCATCCTTGATGGACAGCTTGCTGGACGGCTGCCTGCAATCGTGCTTCAGATGGAGCGGCCGCTTCATATAGGTGCCTGTCAGCGTACCTGCCTCCAGCAGGTCTTGGAAGCTTCCTTCATACATGATGGTACCGCCGCGGCTGCCGGCGTAAGGCCCGACGTCGACAATATGATCCGCCACCTTGATCACATCGGGATCATGCTCGACGACAATCACAGTATTACCCTTGTCGCGCAGCTTCTGAAGCAATCCATTTAACCGGTGGACATCACGGGGGTGCAGGCCAACGCTGGGCTCATCGAAGATGTAAGTGACATCCACGAGACTGCCGCTCAGGTGCTTCACCATCTTGACGCGCTGCGACTCGCCGCCGGACAATGTATCCGTCTCGCGGTCCAGCGTCAAATAGTCAAGCCCGATATCCACCAGATGTTGCAGCCGCTCCGTCAGCGACCTCACGACCGGCGCGGCGATTGCGTCGTCAATCTCCCGAATGACGCGGATGAGATGTCCGACCTCCATCGAGGACATCTCCGCAATGTTGTGTCCATTGATTCTGCAATTGAGCGCGGCCTGACTGAGTCTCGCGCCGTGACAGCTGGAGCAGGTGCCCTCGGTGATGTACGGCGCAACAGCTCGTTGCGTGCGGTCAGACATCGTTTTCAAATCCCGCTTGATATACTTGTTAGTGAACTTCTCGATGATGCCTTCCACGGTAATATTTATTGCCTTACCGCCGAACTGCATCTCCACTTTCCGTGCTTTGCTATACAGCAGCTGTTCTAATTCCTCATTCGTATAATCGCTCAGCTTCTTGTCGCTATCGAAAGATCCCGTTTGTACGATAATTGACCAATCCATGCTGTCCACCTTATAATCCGGCAGCAAAACGGCCCCTTCATTCAACGATTTGGACATATCCAGCGCCTTGCTCATGTCGATGCCCAGCCTGCGGCCGATCCCGCTGCACTCGAGGCACATGCCTTGCGGATCGTTAAACGAGAACATGTTCGCTTGTCCAACATAGGGTTGACCCACTCGGGAGAAGAGAAGGCGAAGAATGGGAGAGATATCGGTAATCGTGCCCATCGTGGAATGGGAACCTCCGCCCAGCCGCTTCTGATCCACAATAACAGCCATGCTCAGGTTCTCTATCGCGTCTGCATCCGGTTGCGGAAAACGCGGCAGAAAGTTGCGGACGAACATGCTAAAGTTTTCGTTCAGCAGACGCTGGGATTCGGCGGCGATGGTATCGAAAACGATCGATGACTTGCCGGATCCGGATACCCCGGTGAAGATCGTGATCTTCCTCTTGGGAATGCGCAAGGATACGTTCTTGAGATTGTTTTCCCTCGCACCCGAGATGACGATATACTCTTGATTAGATTCGCTCATGCTTAACACCCTTCCGATAGTGTTAATTTCTACTTATTCACATTATACCATTCATCGTGCGATAGAAAGTCGGGCAGCCCGAACTTGCACCTGTTATTGTTCTAACCAAAGGGAACTGAACTCCAGATTTTGTAAAGAACGCCTTTTCACATTATCTATCCGGATCAAGCAGTGTTCAACTATCGTGCCCATTAATTTAGCATTGGGGAAGGAGATGTTTTAGTACCGAATGCGGTTATTGTTCCAACACCTTTTCAAGCTCGCCGCACCATTTACCCCAGCCATACTTAGCGCCTGCGAGCGCTTGTTCATTTGAGATTCCGATTTGTTCGAGATGAAGGTTAACCTCTCCGTTCCCTAAATCCTGCAGCGTCCAGGTGACTGTGTGCTTCTCCCCTCCGCTGGCCCAAGTATAGGACACCCGATTGGTGCGTCCACGACAAGTACTTCGCCATCAATAATTCCATCCCACCATTCGGTCGGCTGCGTGCTAAATTGAAAACGGTGTCCCACAACGGGCTTAAAATTATTTTCCATCGCCTGACCGGTGTGGATGTTGGCCACCCACTTGGCAAGCTTGCTTGAATCGGTTACGGCGGACCAAAGCTTCTCGATCGATGTCTTGTACTGAAAATCCAAGGTTAATGTTAAACTCATTCGTCTTCCTCCTCTAATAGCTGGTTCAAGCGCAACATATTCGTACTCCAGAACTTGCTGTAGAAAGCCACCCAATCTTGAATTTCTCTGAGTGACGCTGGAGTTGGCAACTAGGAGAGCCGGGATCTAAGAGTTTTCCTTGTCGTGGGCGATGTTATCCTTAAGTGCTGCGACAACCCTGACAGGGCGAAACCGGCGGTTGACATCGGCTGGCAGTTGATTTTCCGAATTTACCCCTTGCATAAAGAACGAATGTTCGGTATATAATAAGAATATACGTTCGTACTTGGAGGGTGAAACTATGCACAGACACATTGGACGTATCATTGGAATTATTTACCTGAACAGTAAAGACATATTTACTAAACGCCATATTCGTGTTGGTTCCGTCAATGGCAATAGGGTAAAAGCATATTTCTTCACTGTAAAAGCGCCTCGTGTGTTCCGGATTAATCGAATCATGGCCAAACAGGCAGTGAAGCGCTATGCCTAAACGGACGATTTTTTTGGTTGACGGCCAATCATTCTACGCATCAATCGAAAAGGCTGCTCATCCTGAGCTAAAAGATAAACCAGTAGCCGTAGGCGATCCTGCGCGCCGGTCAGGCATCATTCTTGCGGCTTGCCCAGTTGCCAAGTCTCATGGAGTGACGACAGCTGAAAGGGTAGGTGAGGCGCTTGCTAAATGCCCGGATTTGAACATCATTCGGCCGCGAATGCAAACCTATATTACCATATCCCTATTCATTACTGAGATCTTTGAGTCGTTCACTGATCAGGTTGAACCGTATAGCATTGACGAACAATTTCTCGATGTTACCGGCTCCACTGCATGTTTCGGTTCTCCGGAAGAAATTGCACGGCAAATACAATCTCGCGTGCTGTTGTCAACAGGGGTCTGGACTCGCTGTGGAATCGGACCAACAAAAATATTAGCCAAGATGGCCACGGACAATTTCGCAAAAAAAGGGCCTGAAGGTATTTTCAAACTCGACTTTGACAATATTGAATCTGCTTTGTGGCCGCTACCCGTACACCAGATGTTTATGGTCGCTTCGCGCATGACTCGCCATTTTATAAGAATGGGATTAAATACGATTGGTGACATAGCACGTTTGGAATTAGCCGAATTCAAACGGCGCATGCGCTTTGAGATGGGGAAGCAAAGCGATATTCAAGCGGAGTATTATTGGCAGATAGCGCGTGGCATCGATCCTAGCCCGGTCATACCGAGCATTCGTAACAAATTGAAATCAATTAGCCATGGAAAGGCGCTACGAAGCAGCCTTTATCGTAAGCTTGAAGATATTGAGGTTGTTCTTTTAGAATTGGTCGTGGAGGTCTGTCGCCGCAGCAGGAAACACGGATACATGGGCCAGGTGGTGACAGTGGGGGCGGCGGAAACTGACGGGGAGCGGTCTACAGGGTTTAGCCGGCAGGTAACGCTGCAGCAACCTACGTCGCTTTCTCACGAAGTAGCCGCAGCAGCGCTCGGAATATTTCATAAATTTTGGAGTGGTATGCCCGTAAGTAATCTGCATATTTCGCTCACGCAGTTGGTGGACGATAGCGTCTATCAGCTTACTCTATTCGAGGACCGGGAGAAAGCTTACGGCCTGGAAAGAGCGACTGATGAAATTAAGGATCGATTTGGCAGCGCCGCTATTATGCGGGCATCCTCTTTATTAACGGCCGGAGTAGCACGAGAACGAGCGGAACAGATCGGAGGTCATTACAAATGAGCAAACTAGACGGTAATGAGCGGTGGAAATCCAAGATGCTGCTCACCGAACATCAAGAGCAATATGAAAGTCGAAATGATCCAAAAAAGACGTCTCGGCCCACACCAGAGGAGCTCAATATGATCCGCGACTACATCTTACTACCTTACATGCTTACGATGGTACAAAAGAACGTAGATGACATCGAACGCAGTTCTAACCTTCTAAAGCAGCTTTATCTAGCACCTGGTCAAGTGGTCATGAACAAAATAAGCAAAGACATTCATGCTATACGGCGTGAATTGACCAAGCGTAACATAAGGATCATCGGCGACGAACACGCGGATTTGGTCGTGTATCACCGTTTTCTTTGTCGAGGTTATGAGGATCGTTTTGGGATGACTCGTGATGTTATGCGTTCGGAAATTAGTGTCCAGTTGAAAAAATATATAAAAGAAATTATCGGCCGAATAACAGATGAGAAATAACCCTATAAATCTAACTAAACGTTTTTGATTTATCTGTATCTGGCCCATTAACTGAGTGAGGCTGCCGCTCGTTCCCGCGGCAGCCTCATAATATTGAATTTCGAGCTCTCGTTATTCACTAATCCAACAAGCAGCTCGAAAATTAGCTCGTGCACCCCCCTCTCCGATTCATGAGTGTGGTCATAAGCTCTGCTTTAATCAAGCTTCGTAGCATCGTAAAGCGATGAATATAGCCGCGCACTCTGTACTCCACATGAATGCCGAGCGCATCCGTCTCCGTGCTCAACACTTTCATATCCCGTTTCTTCATCTTGCTTTTCAGGCTTTGCAATTCCGGGTAAATCGAGTTTTCGACCTCCCGAAGGTAAAAAATAAGATGATTGTACACAATCTTATCCTTATAAATCTTGAGCTCCTCCCTATCCCTTGCCAACATATCCAACAAAATGGGCAGCAATGTGTACTCCTTGATGATTTGAATATCTTCTTCAGTTTCGATTCTTGGATTAGCACTCATAAATTCACCACCATAATGCGAACGTATATTCCTATTTCTTATTATATACCGAACATATATTCTCTATGCAAGTAAATTTTTGGGGAACAATAAAAAATAGGCCACCCCTCAGCAGAGATGCCCTGTTATGCGCACGACATGATTTATTTCACCGAAACATAGCCCATAACTTAATGAGATGAAGCGTGCTCGCAGGATCGATTTTTTGCGCGATAATGAAGTCCACAATTTGACTGGCCTGATTCCCGACAAGCTTCTCGCCAAAAATGCCCGCCGCAGCCCCCAGCAAGCGGTTTACCTTTGCGCGGTTCTGCAGGTCCGCCTTCGTGACGCCCTGCAGCAGCATTTTGATGCGCTCCTTGATCTCCGGATTTTTCAGCTTGAACTTTACGCGTTCCACAAGTGCTGGGTCGATCCCATATTGTTGATAGCTCATGCACGTACCTCCGATTACCGTCATGCTCTATCTTATGAGCAACCATCCGCAAACTTGACTCGCCCCTGATACACTTACGTGCAAACACAAAAAACAGCTGCCGCTGCCGACAACCGTTTCATATCCCTTACCAATATATAGCGGCCACAATGACACAAATGGCGTTAAGCACAATCAAGAGCGGCATGCCAACGACAAAAGAAGTGTGCTTCGTCTTGTGGCGCCATGCCCGCATACCGAGCCAACCGCCAATCCCCCCACCGAGAGCAGCGAGCGTGAACAGCCTTTTTTCCGGCACCCGGCGACCGCCCTTCTTGGCTTGTCCCTTATCGTGTCCCATTTCTATGAACGTAACGAGATTAATCAGCACTAGATAACAGAGGAAATAAGTCAAGTTCCGTACACCTTCATTTCCAAAAAAATAGTAAGCGTACTATCATCTTAAAATCGAATGCGCATGCGGTCAAATGTTATTTCATCGCCAGCTTCAAAATTGCCCCAGTCATCTCTCCATCATCTGGATCCCTTGAAACAACGTAGCCATATATAAGCTTTCAGCGTTGCAATCGATGTCCGTAACCGGGCACCCAAGCCGCACGGAAAGCAGCGTGACCCGATTCTGGATATAGCTGATGCGGAACAAGCCGCGGTCTGAGCAAACGAATACCTCCGAATCCTTGGTCACAATGGAAAAAAGAAACAGCTGCGGGAAGCGAATTTGCTCAAAGCCCCCCTTCTTATCTCCATGCAGCAAAGCGCCGTCCTCGGTCACGCCGAGAATGTGCCCTTGATACACAGCCAGCCCCGTCACCGCTTGCTCCAGCGGGTAATTTATCCACTCGCTCATGAGCCGATCATAGATCGCAAGACCGGATTCGAACGCGAGAATAAGATACTGGGGATACAAGAGAAAATCATACACTTTGGCATGCGAGTAAGCCACTTTCTGCCAATCGCCGGATGCCCGGCTCCATAAGCCGTACGAAGTCGCAGCCCACGATAAGCCGCCTTGCTCCTTGTACTGATAGCAACCGATTGCCAGATCCGTATCACGCCACTGCTCGCTGCCAAGATCGAACTTGAACAATCCCTTGTTCGTGCAGGCAAAGAGCTGCGTATCCTGAACGATAAGCCGATTCACATGCACACCGTCCGGTAAACCGTGGCGCAGCCCCTCCCAATCACCTTCTTTATGCTTAAAAAACACGCCGGTTCCCATAGGGGCGGCTACCAGCGTTTCATCGTTTAAAATTTTGATGGATGAAAAGTGGAACAAAAAGTCGCCCTTATCATCTTTGGGGGAACGTTGCAGCAAAAGATCAGCTCCTTCTAAGCCGAGGATCCTGTCATCAGCAAAAATATGGACTATCACAGCTCCATTTTAAATGATAATGATTATCATTGTCAAACTATTGCGAAGGAGAATCGGGCAAATCAGGAATAGGAACCGGGCATTACAGGCCCTATGAAGGCCTTATGTCCAATACCTTGCGGCGGGCAACCGATCATGTTCTTGGCTTTGGGAAATGACAAGCAGATGATCCCATAAGAAAAACGCCTAGCGGCGTCCTTGGCATAAACCGTATGTTGGCGCATGGGGAGTGGATTGAGAATGGGGTTCCGACAAGATTTCAAATATGGGCGCTAAACGCTTCTCCACCCCAGCCTCATCCCCTCTTCCGTTCTACTTTGTGCTGCGCTGCCTTCCACTTTTTCCATCACGGGTTATCCCAGCTGTAACGACGGAACTACGGTGCGCTATTTCTTTAAATTTCCTGTTTTTTTACCATGGAGAGGAACTATGATGCATTAAACAAGTAATCGCTAGCGTGAAACTCCTAATTTCTGATGCATAGCGTACTGTAGTTCCGCGAAACTATTCATGAGGACGTTTAAGGAGCAAATAACGCACCCTGGTTCCTCCGAAATAACCTCTAACCCTCATACTAAGCAGAAATTCAAGATGTGGCCGGATCTGAAACAATGCCCTACCCCATTTAAACTGAACTAACTGCACCTACAACTGTAAATACAGCACCCACACCTTATTCGTGCACATGTACAAGAAGAATTCCCGCTAAAAGATGTAATGACTGCTCTCCGTAATGAGTTACCAAGTTACCGCATTCTGCGTATCTGAAAGTTACTTGCCGTTCGTTTTGTTAGACTCCTCTAGTCCAGCACTTCGCTGTCAAACACCTGAGCGCGCTGCAAATAAGCTCTCAGCGGCATGTACGACGCTCCGGTCCAGAAGCTCGAGTCCCCGACGAGCTCGGCGGCATCGTCGCGCGCCTGCTCCATGGTCTCGAAGTCGACCATCATATCGGCAATGCGGAACTCCGGCAGCCCGCTCTGCTTCGTGCCGAAGAAATCCCCCGGTCCGCGCAGCTCCAGGTCGCGCCGCGCGATTTCGAAGCCGTCGGTCGTATCGGTCATCGCCTTCATGCGCTCCTTACCGACCTCCGTCTTCGGGTCCGCGATGAGCACGCAGAAGGACTGGTGCTCGCCGCGTCCGACCCGCCCGCGCAGCTGGTGCAGCTGCGACAAGCCAAAACGGTCGGCGTCGTAGATGACCATCAGCGTAGCGTTCGGCACGTCCACGCCGACCTCAATGACCGTCGTCGAGACGAGCGTATCCACGTCGCCTTCTTTGAAGGCGCGCATGATCGTCTCCTTCTCCAGCGCGGTCATGCGTCCATGCAGCAGACCGATCCGCATCTGCGGAAAATGCTGCTGCAGCTGAATGTGGACGTCAATCGCGTTCTGCACGTCGAGCTTGTCCGACTCCTCGATGAGCGGACAAATGACGTACGCCTGCCGTCCAGCCGCTACCTCGCGCTGGATGAAGCCGAGCACACGGTCCAGCATGGCATGCTGGACTGAGTAGGTCTTGATCGGCTTGCGGCCCTTCGGCAGCTCACGCAGCGTCGACACGTCCATGTCGCCGAACGCCGTAATCGCCAACGTCCGAGGGATCGGCGTTGCCGTCATCGTCAGCACGTCCGGATTCATCCCCTTGCGCCGCAAAATGCTGCGCTGATTTACCCCAAAGCGATGCTGCTCGTCCGTCACAACTAGACCGAGCTGACGGAAGTATACGTCCTCCTGGATCAGGGCATGCGTGCCGACAAGCACGTCGATCATACCCATCTGCAAGGAGGCCAGCAGATCCCGCCGCTGACGGTCTGTAGAGCTGCCTGTCAGCAGCGCGACCTGCAGACCGTAGGACACAAAAAGCTTATCGAGCGAGCGCTTGTGCTGCTCGGCGAGAATTTCCGTCGGCACCATCAGCGCGCCTTGGTAGCCGGCTTTCACCGTCGCGAACAACCCGATCGCCGCGACGATTGTTTTCCCCGCACCGACGTCACCCTGCAGCAGCCGGTTCATGCTGTACGGCTCCTGCATATCGTGCAGGAGCTCGCCCACCACCTTCTTCTGCGACTCCGTCAGCTGGAAGGGCAGCGCGCGCACGAAAGCGCGGACAGCAGGCAGATCCACCTGCTGTTTCACCCCGTCCGCGCGGCTGCGGGTCACCGCGCGGTAAGCCTGCAGCTTGAGCTGGAAGAGAAACAGCTCCTCATACACCATGCGCCTGCGCGCCTGTTTGCCTTCCTCTACGCCGCTTGGCGTATGGATGACCGCCAGAGCTTTGCTGCGCGGCATAAACCCGTACCGACTCGTAATCGTCGCCGGCAGCACTTCACGGATAAGGCCGCTGTACTGCGTCAGCGCCTGCTGAATGACCTTGCGCATCCATTTCTGCGTCATCGCGCCCGCGACTGAATATACCGGCTGCACGGTGCCGGTTTTGGAAGTACCCTGTCCGGGAAACTCCGAGTCGGACACGCTCATCTGCCTGCGTTTGCCATCCCACTTGCCCGTAAGCACAATCTCCTGCTGGGGCCGCAAGCGGTCCTTCAGGAAGTGGCGATTGAACCACACAGCCGTCAACAGAAACTCATCGACCATCACCTTGCAGGATAATCGGGATTTGCCACTGTATCGCTGGAGCACCGGCTCTCCGATGATAACGCCCTGCACTGTAACCCGGTCGCCATCCTTCACACTGGCTAAGTCGCGAACAGTGTAATCCTCGTAACGAAAAGGCACATATTCGAGCAAATCCATAACCGTAAAAATGCCCATGGCATTGAGCTCAACTGCTTTTTGAGCGCCAACGCCATGGACTTCGCGTACTTCACATTGATTCAAATCCATCGTGCTACACCGTACCCACGAAAGCTGCAATCGTTCCTGGACCGGCATGTGCGCCAATCACAGGCCCAAGCGTAATATAGTCCACATGCTGCACGGCAAAGTGCTGCATGATACTCACGCGCAGCTGTTCCGCGCCTTCCAAATTATTGGCGTGCGCAATATGCAGCGTATGGATGCCGCGGCCGGATAAATCCGCCCCCAGCAGCTCCAAAATACGCGCAATTGCTTTTTTATGACCGCGTACTTTATCCGTAGCCGCAACCTCGCCCTCCGCATCAATCGAAAGAATCGGCTTGATGTTCAGCAGAGCGCCGAAAAGAGCGGAAGCTTTGCCGATTCTTCCGCCTTTTTGCAAAAATTCAAGCGTGTCAACTAAGAAGTAAATATAATAGTTCTCTCTTACTTTTTGCACAAGCTGCAAAATCTGTTCCACGCTTTGCCCGGCTCTCGCCGCCTCCGCGGCTGCGACCACAAGCGCCCCGATCCCATAGGAAGCAGAGCGGGAATCTACGACATGCACCTTCCCGTCATTCGCCTCCAGCATCGTCGAGGCCAGCAAAGCCGACTGATACGTACCGCTGAGCGCGGAGGACAGATGAATCGAGATGACTTCGGTATCCGGCTCTTCCAGCAACTTCTGATATAACTCCAAAAACTCAGCCGGCGAAGGCTGCGACGTTTTTGGAAAATGCGAAGACGTCTTCAAAATCTCGTAAAATTGGTCCGACTGCAAAGTTACCGTGTCCAAGTACTCATCTTGACCAAAATGAATTTTGAGCGGCACCATCTCTATATTCAGTTCTTGTCTAATCGCGAGTGGAATGTCAGCCGTGCTGTCTGTTACGATTCGAATATTTTTCAACGGGGCTCACCCATTTCTAATTTTACTCAACGGAGAATAAGTACGTATACAGAGGCTGTCCGCCCGGGTGAAGCTCCACTTCCATGTCGGGATACATCTCGTGAATGAAAGCTTCCAATTCCTCCGTCTCTTCCTCTTTCGCATCTTCGCCGGTAAGGATAGTGACAATTTCATTGCCTTCCTCAATCATTTCCTGCAGCAGCTTCTTGCAAGCGTCTTTCAAGCTAGGCTGAGAACTGACAATGCGGCCGTCCTGAATGCCAATAAAATGACCCATCTTAATGTCAATGCCGTCCATGTTCGTGTCGCGCACCGCATAGGTGACCTGCCCTGATTTGACTCGTTTCAGCGATTCGTTCATCGCTTTCTCGTTAGCCTGCGCATCGGATTTCTCTTGGAAAGCAAGAATCGCCGCCAGCCCTTGCGGAATCGATTTGGACGGAATGACGACGATCGTCTTTCCTTCCACAAGCTGTGCCGCCTGCTGCGCCGCCAAAATAATGTTGGAGTTGTTCGGCAGCACGAAAATCGTTTCCGCATCGATACGCTCCACCGCATTGACAATGTCCTCTGTGCTAGGGTTCATCGTCTGGCCCCCCGACAACACCACATCGACGCCAACGCTGGTTAAAATATCCGTGATGCCTTCGCCAAGAGCGACCGCTACAAAGCCATAAGGCTTGCCTGCTAAAGCTGAGTTCGCTGTCTCGGCGCCTTCCAGCTCAGGAACTGCGTAAGCATCCGCGACATCTTCCAAAATATGTGAATGCTGATCGCGCATATTTTCAATTTTGATCCGGCTCAAAGCGCCGTAATTCATGGCCTGGTTCATCACTTCACCTGGGTATTCAGCGTGAATGTGCACTTTCACAAGCTCATCGTCAGCGACAACAAGCAAGGAATCACCGAGCTTGCTTAACTGGTCGCGAAACTTTTCTTCGTTAAAGGTCAACCCCTTGACTTTACCAGACTGAATCGTCAACATAAATTCCGTGCAATATCCGAACTCAATATCCTCGGTTGCCAAGTGGGCTTGCGCCGGCAAATGCGCATGCGCTTCCTTCGTCACATTGATCGCAGGCACAATAGAAACCGAATCCAACGTTGTATCCATGGTGGCATAATCCTCAGAAGCATCAACTAGACCGCCATTCAGAGCAGTTACAAAGCCTTCATAGACGCATACGAGACCTTGTCCCCCTGCATCCACTACGCCAACCTGTTTGAGCACAGGAAGCTGCTCAGGCGTTCTGGCAAGTGCTTCCTTCGCTTTACTCAGAACCTCTTGCATGAAATCGAGCAAGTCTCCGCCGCGTCTGTACTGCATAGCATGCTTAGCCGCTTCCTTCGAGACGGTAAGAATCGTTCCTTCTACGGGTTTAACAACAGCTTTGTAAGCTGTTTCCACACCTTGCTGCAGCGCTGACGCGAACTGCTGCACATTCACCGATTCCAGGTCGTGAACATGCTTCGCGAAACCGCGGAACAGCTGTGATAAAATAACGCCTGAGTTCCCTCTTGCGCCCATCAGTAAACCTTTGGACAATGCGTCAGCTGCTTTCCCAATATGAGAGGATGGCTTCTTTTTCAGTTCCTCCACGCCGGAGGTGATTGTTAAATTCATGTTGGTGCCTGTATCTCCGTCAGGTACGGGGAACACATTCAGTCCATTAACCTTATCGACATTTCTGCGCAGGTTATCCGCACCCGCCAAGACCATGGCAGTGAAGTCATTTCCATTTATTGAAATAAAGCGCTTACTCAAAGCGATTCTCCTTCCTGGGTTACCGGGCTTTTACTTAGCTACGCGAACGCCTTGAACAAAAATGTTCACATCGTCCACCTGAAGTCCTACAACATCATTCAAAATATATTTAACCTTCGTTTGGACGTTGCCAGCGACCACGGATATTTTCGTTCCATAGCTGACAATAATATAGAGATCAATTTCGATTCGTCCATTATCCCGACGCACTTCGACACCGCGGGTCAAATTATCCCGGCCCAGCAGCTCGGCAATGCCGTCTTTCAACTGCTTTCTGGTCGCCATGCCAACAAGCCCATAACAATCCAAGGCAGCCGATCCTGCCAGCGTTGCAATCACTTCATTCGTGATGAACACTTTTCCATATTCGGTAGTAAGCTCAATTGACATTTTTCAACAACTCCTCAGAGCTTTCCAACGGAAAGCTGGCTACGTAAACGTTCCTTTTGTATGGCCTTATGTAAAAGATTATAGACTAATCTTCATTGTACTATAACATACTAAATAAATAAACGGCAAAAATGCAGGTAATTCGTTGACTAGGCTCATCGCGCTATGATATTATATCTAAGTGTGTTTTGGCTGGTTATATAATGTAAATGTATGAAACCAAGTCTAAATTTGAGGAAAGCTGTCATGTCAAGCTTAGGCTTGCCACCCAGGCTGCTTTGTATACTGCCGAAGGAGGTGTCAAACATGTCCCGCAAATGCTTTATTACAGGTAAAAGTCCAGGCACTGGAAATCACGTGTCCCACGCTAACAATAAAAACAAGCGTACTTGGGGAGTTAACGTTCAAAAGGTTCGCATCCTCGTTGATGGTAAACCGAAACGTGTTTACGTTAGTACTCGTGCGTTGAAGTCCGGTAAAGTGACTCGCGTTTAATAGCGGCAAGATAGACAAAAAGCACCTTACCGGTGCTTTTTTTTGCTTTTCTGGATCATGCAAGCGCTATGTGTTTGCTTAGTTTTTACTAAACGTATTAAGAACGGCCTTCACGAATCCACCCAAAAATCTTGGTAGTTTGATTGTGTAGAACTTCATACTCTACCCCTCCTCAGAGTTTTGCCAGAAAACTTACTTCGTAAGCTCAGGCTTCTCAGGTTGCATAACTGCTCCCAGCATCGTTACATCAGTATATGCCCGGACCGTAAAAAAGTGCCTTCTATTTACTGCTCCCTTAAAAATTGCTTCCAGAAAGCAAAAAAAGCTACAAGAGCGAATCTCACTCTCGTAACTATATGTATGCGGGTTCTATGAGGATATGCCCATCTGCGTGTAAAGCGCAAAACCTAAGCTGAAAATAAAGTATAGAAGGACAGACAACACGATAAACCACACGCGCAGCGACGTTTGCTCATATCGGCGAAAAAATCGGATACCCGCATAGAGGGCCCCTAGGGAGAACAAGAATTTCGACATGTCATGTATGTTCGTATACAGCGTTAGCAGAACTCCACAAATGATGCTGTAGATGAATAGCCAGACAATCCTCATCGTCTCACGCCCCTTCTATCTATCCGCGAATCCGGCTTATCGCCTCGGCGCGATTCGGCTGGCCGAATACAGCATTGCCGGCAACCAGCACATCCGCTCCGGCTTCCGCCACCTGGCGTGCAGTCACCTCATTAATACCGCCGTCGACTTCGATATGAAGCCCATGAAGCCCTTTGGCATTCGCTTGCTGACGCAGCGCGCGAATTTTGTCCAGCATGCCGGGAATAAAGGCCTGCCCTCCGAATCCTGGATTCACCGTCATAATCAGCACCAAATCCAGCTGTTCGTCCAGCACATGCTCAATGAGCGAGATCGGCGTTGCAGGATTGAGTACGACACCGGCTTTCACGCCGCTTTGTTTGATGAGATGGAGCGTTCGATGAAGATGCGTACAAGCCTCCACATGAACGGAAATCAAATCTGCCCCCGCTTTGACGAAGTCAGGAATATAACGATCCGGCTGTTCAATCATCAAATGAACGTCAAGCGGCAGCTTTGTGATGGGGCGAATCGCATCCACCACTAACGGGCCAATTGTAATGTTAGGCACAAAATGGCCGTCCATCACATCCACATGAATCCAATCCGCTCCACCCTGCTCCGCTTCCTTAATCTCTTCCCCAAGCTTGGAGAAGTTAGCTGATAAAATAGAAGGCGCCACGTATACCATCTTCGTTAATACCTCCTCTTCCGATCTTTCATTTCTATAAGAAATAGTAAGTAGTGCTCATAGCGTGATGCCGCGATCGTTCCTTCGGCTACACCTTCGCGCACTTTGCAGTTCGGCTCATGCTGGTGAAGGCAGCCTCTGAACTTGCATCCTTCAGCTACCGCGGCAAATTCCTTAAAGCAGCTTCCCAGTCCCTCAACTTCAATCTCCATAAAATCAAGCTGGCTGAAACCAGGCGTATCCGCCACGAAACCGCCTTCCTCCAGCGGAAGCAGCTCAACATGGCGCGTCGTATGCTTGCCTCTGCCCAGCCGCTCGCTGATCGCGTTCGTTTCCAGATCAAGCCCGCTGATCATTTCATTCAGCAAGGAAGATTTTCCCACGCCAGACTGGCCGGCAAACACGCTGACCGTTCCCTTCAAGCGCTGCTGAATCGCTTCTACGCCTTCATGCAGCTTAGAGCTCGTGGTCAGAATATCGTAGCCGATTCCCGCATAAAGCCTGCTAATGCGTTCCAGTTCGGATAGGGTCATCTCTTTGGGTCTAGCGGAATCGCCTTCCGTGAGCAAATCACTTTTGGTGAAGCACAGCAAAACATCAATGCCTGTATTCTCAATATGCGTAAGAAATTTGTCCAGCAATTGCAAATTCAAGACGGGCTCCGTCACCGCGAATACAAGCACAACAAGGTTTACATTCGCGATCGGAGGCCGAATGAGCTCCGAAGTGCGGGGGAAGATCTCAGTAACCGTTCCTTCCCCGTTCTCCGTCAACTCATACATCACTTGATCCCCGACAAGCGGGGACACGTTCTTTTTCTTGAAAACCCCTCTTGCACGGCAAGTAATCGTGACGGCCGTACGAAGATCCGCCCCTTCAGGCAGCACGTAGTAATACCCGCTTAATGCCTTAACAATACATCCTTGTGGCATTAATTGCCTCCTCCAGCATTCGGTTTGGAGTTGGTTCCGCCGGTTTGCGCTTGACCGTTTCCATTGCCGCCAACTGGAATCGCCCCGCCAGTGTTTTGCTGCTTAGGCGATGCGCTCGGTGAAGCGGATGGGCTAGGCGATACATTCTTTCCATTTTTTTGATCCAGATAATCTTGGTAGGTGCGGGTAATGGAATTCACCAGGTTGTCGCCTTCTTTAATCAAAATAACCGCTTTTTTATCGGGAGAAACGATAACTTTCACATCCAAGTTTTGCGGTTTTGTCACTTTTTCCGTTTTATATTCGAAATTCTCGTATTGAGCGTCGCTGACAACGATTTTGAACTCGGAATCCTTGCCTTCCGTCGTCGGTTTAACAGGGATGCTCACATTCAATTGCCCCGCGTCCTCCGGCAAACCGTCGCTGATCGCTAACGTAATTTCAGTGCCTGCCGCTACGTCCTGATTTTTCTTGAAAGGAAATTGATCAATGACCTTCCCTTTAGGCTGCTTATACGTTTTTTCACGCGTGATCCCATTCGCAGGCAGCTTCAAATTCAGCTTGGCGATTTGGTCTTTGGCTTCCTTTTCGGTCATGCCGACCAGATCAGGCATTTTGAACGTTTCCTTCGCTTTGCTGACGGTAAACGTGATCGCAGCCTTTTCCAACTCAAATTCTTCGCCAACGAGCGGAACCTGCTTTTGAATCATATCCGGCGTATCTTCCGTCGTTCCCTGCGCGATCATGATTTGCTCTTCCTTTATGCCGAGCGCCTGAAGCTTCAGTTTGACATCCTTGAGCGGCTGTCCCACGAAATTCTCCATTCTAATCTTCGGAGCGCCCTCGCTGACATAGAGCGTGACTTTCGTGCCGACATTCATCCGCACCCCGCTGGGGTCTTGCCGGATGACGGTATCCTTCGGCAGCTTGCTGCCTTTTTCATACTGAACAATACTGCTCAATTTGACAGCAGTCAATTCGGCTTGGGCCTGCGTCAATGGTTTATTTTCGACATTCGGCACCTCGACGGTTTCGATCGCGAACATGCCTTTGACATAACCGACTGCATACCACATGCCGCCAAGTATGATGAGGAGAATGACGATCCACACGATCGGCTTAACCCATCCCTTACCCTTCGCAGGAGGAGATTCCTCCCGCCAGGAAGGCTTCTCGAACTCCTCGTCCTTGAACTCCCCGAGCTGATTCGGGCGAATCGCCGGCATGACCAAGGTGCGCTCTTCATCCATACCGTCCGCATCCCAAAAAGCGACTTTCGCTTCATTTCTGCGGTCAGGGCTGAGACAAGTGTCCAGATCGGCCATCATCTGCTTCGCCGACTGATAGCGTTCCTCTGGCTTTTTGCGCATCGCCTTCAAAATAATGTTTTCTACGCTTTGCGGAATCAGCGGATTCACCTTGCGCGGATCCTCCACATCCTCCTGCAAATGTTTAAGCGCCACGCTAATCGGACTTTCCCCAAGAAAAGGAAGTCTGGCAGTAAGCATTTGATACATGACGATTCCGAGCGAGTACAGGTCGGACTTCTCCCCCGTATTCGTCCCTTTCGCATGTTCTGGCGAGAAGTAGTGCACAGAACCGACAACAGAGCCCGTTTGCGTAATCGTAGATGAAGTCGCCGCTCTGGCGATACCGAAATCTGTCACCTTGACGCGCCCATTTTTGCCGATCAAAATATTGTGCGGTTTAATGTCGCGGTGAATAATTTCATTATGATGCGCGTGATCCAATGCATCCGCAATTTGACTGGCAAAATGGACTGCATCTTCAACTTGCAAGGGAGCCTTCTCCTTGATGAGATCATTCAAGGTCGTACCCTCAATATATTCCATAACGATATAATGGACTTCGCCTTCCTGCCCGACGTCATAAATGCTGACGACATTCGGATGAGATAGTGAAGCGGCTGCTTGAGCTTCTCTGCGGAAACGACGTATAAACTCTTCGTCGTGAACATACTGCTGACGCAGCACTTTCACGGCGACTTTACGATTTAAAAGCAAATCATGCCCTTTGTAAACCAAAGCCATGCCGCCTCCGCCGATCCGTTCCAAAATTTCATAGCGGCCTCCAAGCTTTCTACCGATCAACTCTCATCACCCCTTTTCTTCGCCCTCATCATTATCGTGAGCAAGCAAAACAACCGTTACGTTATCGTCTCCACCGGCATCAAGCGCGCGATTAATTAATTGTTCTGCCGCTTCTTCCAAGTTCTCATGCGATTTAACAATTTGCCAAATCTCGCTGGAATCCACTAATCCGCTGAGTCCATCCGAGCAAATCAGGATCGTCTCGCCCGGACGCCAGGCATACTCGTACAAATCCACTTCAACACCAGGCTCCGTGCCAAGCGCCCGAGTAATCCAGTTGCGTCTTGGATGATGGTCCGCTTCCTCAGGCGTAATCTGCCCGTTCTTGACAAGCTCATAGACGAGGGAATGATCTTCCGTGAGCTGTGTAATGGACTCGCCGGCAATTTTGTACGCACGGCTGTCGCCGATGTGCCCGATAATAAGCAACTCCCTCGAAGCGATGATCGCCACAACAGTCGTTCCCATCCCATGATAGTTTTCCCCTTGCGAGGCAAACTCATAGATGCTCTCATTCGCCTTCTCAATAGCTTGCTTCAACGCTTGTTTGCATGCATCCACGGGCATTCCCCAATGGATCGTTTGCAGTTGTGCCTCAATGATTTCAACCGCCATTGTACTAGCGATATCTCCCGCTTGATGCCCTCCCATGCCATCGGCAACGATCGCTAGAGAGAGACCATTCAGCCCATGATGAATGGCGGCACGGTCCTCATTAACTAAGCGGACCTTGCCGATATCGGTACGGCTCACCATCTTCATCCCGATTTCACCTCATTACTTGCTCTCCATATGCTTAGCCCGAAGTTGTCCGCAGGCGGCAGCAATATCGCTGCCTTGTTCACGGCGTATGGTCGCATTAATTTTGCCCTTCTCGAGAATGCGTTGGAATGTAAAAATATCATCTCTCGGTGTGCGCTTAAAGTCCCGTTCAGCCACAAAGTTGACAGGGATCAAATTCACGTGGCTAAGCGGCATATCCTTCAGCACGCGCGCAAGCTCTTCCGCATGTTCAGGTTGGTCATTGACTTCCCCCATGAGCGCATATTCAAATGTAATCCGTCTTCCTGTTTTGGCTATGTAGTATTTGCAAGCTTCAACTAAATCCACAAAAGGAAATCTCCGGTTAACCGGCATCAGTTTGGAACGAAGCTCATCGTTCGGCGCATGAATCGAAATCGCCAGATTTACTTGCAAATTCTCATCGGCAAACTTGTAAATGTTCGGCACAATCCCGCTCGTCGATACCGTAATATGACGCTGGCCGATGTTAAGGCCCTTCGGATGAATCATGATGCGCAGAAAATTCATTGTCGCTTCATAGTTCTCGAATGGCTCGCCGATCCCCATGATGACAATCGAGGAAACGCGTTCCTGCTTTTCATCGAGCAGCTTTTGCGCTTTAACCACCTGGGCGACAATCTCGCCTGGTCTTAGGTCGCGCTTCAGCCCGCCGAGCGTGGACGCGCAGAACGTACAACCGACGCGGCACCCTACCTGTGTCGTTACGCAAATACTGTTGCCGTAGTTGTGCTTCATGACAACGGTTTCGATCGCATTCTTATCTTCCAGCTCGAACAGAAATTTAACGGTGCCATCCTGCGACTCGTATTTAGCGATTTCCGTCAGGGTAACAAACTCAAATTGCGCCTTGAGCTTATCGCGCAGCGTCTTCGGCAAGTTCGACATCTCATCAAAGCTAAACACCCGCTTGATATAGAGCCAATCAAAGATCTGGCCGGCGCGGAACGAGGACTCGCCGTTTTCTTTCACCCAGTTTTGCCACTCATCCCAGTTTAAATCGTAAACAAATGGTTTTTCTTTCACGTATGGCTTCATCGACATATTCATCACAACCTGTTGTTATTTCGTATATTTATATTGCTAATCCTATCTATTTTATCACAAAGAGGAGACGAACACACGTCCCCGTGCTGCGGGCAACTTTTTGGCAGAGGCATAGTCAGGCAGCCTCTTCGCATGAAACGGATTGAAACACGTTAACGCGGCCACTTAAGCCGTTTCCGCACGTTAACGAGGAAAAACGCGCTTAAACTCTCGGCGGCTCACTACGAGCGCTTGCACAACCGCGCGATGAAAAATCCATCCGAATGGAACTGCTGCGGCAAAATTTGCACCATGCCGGCAGCAGCAGCCTGCGGATCAATGCCGACAAATGCCGCTTCCGGCAGCGCACCCAGCGCAAACTCGCTGTGTTCCGCGAGGAAGCGCTCGATCATGCCCTCGTTCTCGGCGTGCTCAATCGTGCACGTGCTGTACACCAGCACGCCGCCCGGCTTAAGCAGGCGGTGAACTTGGCTGAGGATAGCGTACTGCAGCTCGCTAATCTCAGCAATTTCAGCCTCCTGCTTGGCCCACTTCAGATCCGGCTTGCGCCGGATCACGCCCAGCCCCGAGCAGGGGGCGTCAAGCAGAATGCGGTCAAAGGATTCCGCCGCAAAATGCTCTGTCAGCTCTGCCGCATCCATAACAAGCGTCTGAATGGACGAGAGTCCCAGACGCTCCGCCTGATCGGCGATCAGCTTCTGCTTGTGCTCATGCAGATCACAAGCCCAGATCTCGCCCCTATCATCCATCTTCTCGGCGATATGGGCGGTCTTACCGCCCGGGGCGGCGCAACAGTCCAGCACCTTCATGCCTGGACGCGGATCAAGAGCTTCGGCGACGAGCATCGAGCTCTCGTCTTGAATCGAGAAGTCCCCCTGCTGGAAGCCGGGGGCTAACGCCATGTTCCCGGCCCCTTGCACAAGGATGCCGGCCGGGGCCAGCTCTGACGCTTCCGCGCTAAGACCGCTCGCCCGCAGCTGCTCCAGCAGTTGCAGGCGGCTGTGGCGCCTCGCATTCGCGCGAATGCTCACGTGCGGCGGCTCGTTGTTCGCCGCACAGATCTGTTCCGTCAGCTCAGGGCCGAGCTGACGGATCCACCGGCGCACAAGCCATTCCGGATGGGAATGGCCCAGCGCGATGCGCTTCACGTCGCCGAGCGCAGCCGGCAGCATGAGCTCGTCCTTGCTGCGAATAATTGCGCGCAGCACGCCGTTGACCATTCCCGAGATGCCCTGGTGCCCTCGGCGCTTCGCGATATTGACCGCTTCGCTCACGACCGCATGGTCGGGGATGCGATCCAAATAATGCAGCTGATAAAAACTAAGCCGCAGTAAACATCTTACCCACGGCTCCAGCTTCCCAAGCCCTTTGCTTACAAAGCGCTCCAGAAAAAAATCGATTGTATTTTTACGTCCGATCGTGCCATAAACAAGCTCTGTCGCAAGTCCCGCATCTGCACGATCAAGCGCGTGCTTTTGCAGCGTCTGATGCAGCAGCAAATTGCTGTACGACTGATCCTCTTCCACCCGTATCAACACGTCGAGCGCAGCATCGCGAGCAGAACGCTTAACAGCGCTGCTCTTCGCAGCGCTTGAAGAAGACTTTGGAGCAGACGACTGAGAAGGCGTTTGCGGTTTGTTTGCTGATCCGCGGTGCGGACGGTTTGGTTTTTGCGTAGACAAATCCGATACCTCTTTTATTTAGTTAATAACCGTTAATGGCCAAATACCGTATTATCGGGTATTTTAACCCCTCGGATGAACTCGGAAACAGGCAGCGCTTTTTTCCCTGAAGGTTGAATTTCGGTAAGCCACAATGTGCCGTCCCCTGTCATGACCTCAAGGCCAAACTCGTTGCTGTTCAAAACAGTTCCAGGAGCAGGCGCATCCCCATTTGTTTGTACAACGCTGCGGCTTTTCGGCTGATCTCCCTTCGGATTCGCGCAAGCCCATACTTTCATGACGTCTCCATTCCAGAGCGTGTACGCGCCCGGAAACGGATTCAAGCCGCGAACTTGATTCCAAAGTTCCACAGCGGAACGCGACCAATCGATCAGTTCGTCATCCCTGCGAATGTTCGGCGAATACACCGCGTCGGCTTCATTCTGAGCGACAGCCTGGATGCTTCCAGCCAGCAAATCCGGCAGCGTTCGCTTCAACAGGTCCGCTCCGGCAACGCTCAGCTTTTCAAACATCGTTCCGGTCGTATCGCTATCCCCGATCGTCACTTCTACTTTAGAGATCATATCGCCAGTGTCCAAACCTTCGGCCATGTACATAATCGTGACGCCTGTCACCTGTTCACCACGAAGTATCGCATGATGAATAGGGGCTCCGCCACGGTATTTCGGCAGCAGCGACGCATGAATGTTAATGCATCCATACTGCGGCAATTCCAAAACCGATTTAGGCAGAATTTGACCATAAGCAGCCGTCACGATCAAGTCCGGCTTCAATTGTCGCAGCACCTCAACCGAATCGGCATGGCGCAGCTTCTCCGGCTGAAGCACCGGTATACCGTGTTTCTCCGCTTCGACCTTCACAGGCGGGGGCGTCAAGACGCGCTTGCGCCCTTTCGGCCGATCCGGCTGTGTCACCACGGCTATTACGTTATACCCTTCATCAAGCAGCAACTGCAAAGAGGGTACCGCAAAATCAGGTGTGCCCATGAAAATGATATTCACTCGGAATCTTCCTCTTCATCGCTTGTGTAGGTTTTGATCGCCAGGTCTGTAAACAAAACGCCGTTCAAGTGATCGATTTCGTGGAAAATACAACGCGCCAGCAGCTCTGTGCCGCTAATTTCAATCGGATTGCCATGACGATCTTGGCCTTTCGCCGTAGCCTGAAGCGGTCTGCTCACATCGCCGCGCAGCCCTGGAATGCTCAAGCATCCTTCCGGCCCTGTTTGCTCACCACTGGAAGCGATCACTTCCGGATTGACCATCTCGATCAAACCGCCGTGTTCATCACCGCAATCCATCACAATAACGCGTTTCAAAATACCGATTTGCGGGGCAGCCAAACCTACGCCTTCCGCATCGTACATCGTATCTGCCATATCATCGAGCAGCTTATGAAGATTGGAATTAAATTTAGTTACCGTGATTGCCTTTTCCCGCAGTACAGGATCCGGATCTTTAACAATAATACGAATAGCCATAACGTGCACCTACCTTTGAAGTCTTCTCTATTATTTATGCGTTACATCAAATATTGCGGATCAACATCGACGCTAATGAGCAGTTTTTCCTTCGCCGAGCGCTCCTCAAACCATTGGACGGTTCGGCCAACAAGCTCTGAAGCCAGATCATCCCCCCGATATTTTACCACGCATTGGAATCGATATCTATCCTTGATTCGGGAAATCGGTGATGCTACGGGCCCTAATACGTCCATGAAGAACGATTCCGGGGAAGCCAGCGTGTTCGTAAACAAATCAAGCTGCTTCTCCGTTTGCTCCTGCACCATCTCCTTGAGCCTCGTCACAAAAGCCTCCGCAGACCGTACTAATAAGGGGACCTGTTCATGAGAAAAGGTAATAAGAATCAGCCGCTGATAAGGCGGATAACCCAGATTCGCCCGTATATCCAGCTCATGTCTGGCAAAAGAGATATAATCATGCTGGCTGGCGCATTGCACGCTGTAATGCTCGGGCGTGTACGTCTGCACGAACACCTCTCCTAACTTCTCATGGCGGCCAGCTCGTCCGGCGACCTGCGTCAACAGCTGAAAGGTCCTTTCCGCCGAACGGAAATCAGGCAAATTCAGCACCGTGTCAGCCGCTATTACGCCAACGAGCGTTACATCCGGAAAATCCAACCCTTTCGCCACCATTTGGGTGCCTAGCAGCACATCAGCCTGCTTATCGCGGAACATCGTCAGCCACTTTTCATGGGAGCCTTTCTCAGTTGTCGTATCCACATCCATCCGAATCACCCGAATGCCGGGAAATAACTTGCCAAGCTCTTCTTCGACGCGCTGCGTCCCCGTCCCGAAATGACGGATATGCTCAGAGGAACAGTTCGGACATTCCGAGACCTCGCGCTCGGCGTAACCGCAATAATGACAACGCAGCATGCGGGAACTCTGGTGGTAGGTAAGCGAAATATCGCAGTGCGGACATGTCGAGACGAACCCGCAGGTACGGCACATCACGAACGTAGCGTAACCGCGTCGATTCAGCAGCAGAACCGTCTGTTCTTTCTTGTGTAACCGTTCTTCAATCGCTTTATACAGGACTTTGCTGAACATGGATCGATTTCCATTCTTCAGTTCTTCCCGCATATCCACGATTTCAACAACCGGAAGCGGTCTGCCGGCAACCCTTTCACGCATTGTCAACAGCCGATAAGGCGGCTTTTGCGCCTCTTTGCGTTTCATCGTTTTCTGCATGCTTTCCAAAGAAGGAGTCGCAGAACCAAGCACAACCGCAGCATGATGCTGCTTCGCTCTTTGAACCGCAACATCCCGCGTGTGATACTTCGGGCTTTCTTCCTGCTTATAGGAGGATTCGTGCTCTTCATCAATAATAATAAGACCAATTTGCGTAAAAGGAGCAAAAATTGCCGAACGTGCTCCGATGACCACCTTCACCTGCTTACGGGTGATTTTGCGCCACTCATCATAGCGCTCCCCATTCGAAAGCCGGCTATGCAGCACAGCGACTAAATCGCCGAATCTTCCCTTGAAACGTTCTACCATTTGCGGCGTTAATGAAATTTCGGGAACAAGCACGATCGCTTCTTTCCCTTGGTCCAAACATTGCTGAATCGATTGCAGGTACACTTCCGTTTTCCCGCTGCCCGTCACTCCATGCAGTAAAAAAACCTCGTGACGCTGCTCAGCGACAGCGCTGCGAATTTCCGAAAAGACGCTGCTCTGCTCCTCCGTCAGAGGAAGCGGCTTTGTCCTTGCGAACGCGCGCCCCGCATAAGGGTCGCGCATCACTTCAACTTCGCGCAGGTCGATCCATCCGCGGTCAGCCAAACTTTTGACCGTGCCGGCGCCCACCTGCACGGCTTCCATCAGCTCTGTGAGCCGGATGGGATACGGATGCTCCATAAGATAACGCAGCACGTCCTGCTGCTTATTAGCTCTGGCGGGCAGTTCTACCAGAGCTTCTTCCAGTCCGCTGCCGTCATCCGGCGGGAAAACCGTCAGCGCTTTCTTCGTCGTCATCCGGTCTTTGACCATCTGCACTTCAGAAAGAATACCGCTGGCCAGCAGTTGTTTGATGAGCGCACCGTCGTGCTCGAAACGCTCCATCAGCGTCTCGAGCGGTACAGTCCCTTTTGTCCGCACGAAAGCAACAACCTCTCGCAAATCCGGCAAATCGAGCAGCGACTGCTCGCCGGACTCATCGCCTAGCTGAATCGCACGCTCGTACTTCGCCTTGAGAGCCGCTGGAAGCATGGCTTGCAGCGCAGTGACTTCGTGGCACAAGTACGTGCGGCTTACCCAATGAGCCAGTCCTACGAGCTCAGCTGTCAGAGGCGGAACCAGATCCATGATGCTCTGTATCGGCTTGACGCGCTTCACATCCACCTGCGTTTCCTTATGCAGCTCAACAACAAAACCTTGCAGCACCCGGGGACCGAATGGCACACCGACACGGCTGCCAACTTCGACCCATTTGCGCAAGGCTGCGGGAACTTCATAGTCGAACGCCCGATTCGTTTGCTTCGCCGGGACATCGACAATGACTTTTGCGTACATTCACATTCTCCTTAAAGTTTTCGTTAGAAAACTATCTTCGTAAGCATAAGCTTAAAGTTTTCGTTAGAAAACTATCTTCGTAAGCATAAGCTTAAAGTTTTCGTTAGAAAACTATCTTCGTAAGCATAAGCTTAAAGTTTTCGTTAGAAAACTATCTTCGTAAGCATAAGCTTAAAGTTTTCGTTAGAAAACTATCTTCGTAAGCATAAGCTTAAAGTTTTCGTTAGAAAACTATCTTCGTAAGCGTAACCTTAGAGGCCGACATCCTTTGCGGGCCGCATGCGTTCTGCCGCCAATACAAGCAGCCTCCGTGCAACCTCTCGCTTGCTCTGTACAGGCAGGGCTTCCACAAGCCCGTTACGATCAAAAATACGCACAACGTTCGTATCCCCGCTAAAACCCGCTCCTTCTTGAGATACATCATTTCCAACGATGAGATCGCAATTTTTGCGCTGCAGCTTGTCGAGTGCATGCTCGTCCAAACGTTCCGTCTCGGCCGCAAAGCCAACTACGAACTGCTCTGTTTTAAGCGTGCCGATTTCCTGCAAAATATCAGGATTTTTGACCAGCTCCAAGGTCAGCGAGTCCGCTTTCTTTTTCATCTTTTGCTCCGCAACGACCGCAGGGCGGTAATCGGCAACGGCAGCCGCTTTAATAATAAGATGACTGGCATCCAAACGGGATAAAACAGCCTCCCTCATATCTAATGCCGACCTCACGGGAACGAGATCAACGCCTGCGGGTGCAGGCAGCGCAGTAGGTCCGGACACAAGTGTAACTTGTGCCGCACCTAGCCGCACCGCTTCTTCCGCAATCGCGTAGCCCATTTTGCCTGACGAATCATTCGTAATGTATCGGACGGGATCGATGCGCTCCACTGTGCCTCCTGCCGTCACAAGTACATGACGCCCTTTCAACGGGAGCTCGCCGCTAAAGTGCTGCTCAATCGCCGCCAAAATTTCCTCAGGCTCAGCGAGTCGCCCTTTCCCTACATAACCGCAAGCTAACTGCCCCTCGCCAGGCTCGATAAAGCGCACGCCACGGCTGCGCAGTGTCTGCATGTTCATCTGCACCGCCGGGTTGCCATACATATGCACATTCATGGCAGGCGCAACCCAAATTGGGGCCATCGTCGCCAGCAGCGTCGTGCTCAGCATATCATCGCCAAGTCCCAGCGCCAGCTTGCCGATCATATTAGCCGTCGCAGGCGCAATCAAAACTAAATCAGCGCTGTCCGCCAAGTTAATATGCGAAACGACAGAAGGATCTTTTTCATCAAACGTATCCACAAATACATGATGACGCGATAACGTCTGGAACGTCAGTGGGGCTACGAATTGGACTGCAGATTTCGTCATAATGACTCGCACCTTGGCCCCAGCTTGCGTCAGTTTACTCGTGAGCGCGGCTGCCTTATAAGCGGCAATGCCACCGCACACGCCAAGCACGATCGTTTTGCCGTGCAGATTCCCCATGGAGCATCCCCCTAAGAGCTTTCCTTTAGGAAAGCTATCTTCGTAAGCATAAACTGAGCTTTCCTAAAGGAAAGCTTTCTTCGTAAGCATAAGCTGAGCTTTCATCGCAACCTACCGATTGGAAAAAAATAACAACCACTAGGGTTGTTGGATAAAGCAGTTATTTCACGATCTCTTTTGTCTCAATTTTCTCATAACCAATGTAATTGCCGTACAATTCTTCAAGAGCAACCCCTACTTGCTTATGGGATTTTTGACCTCTCAAATCGGATTTGGCACCGTCACGCAGCGATCTTGCTCTTTTGGAAGCAGCGACAACAAGGGAATACTTGCTGTCCACGATATCAAGAAGCTTGTCAATTGAAGGATATAACATTTACTTCACCTCATCTATCCATTGTATGATTTTGGGATACATCCGATCTTTTTTGCAATGCTCAGCATCCAGAATCGCTTGAATTTTGGAACAAGCATGTTCGACACGGTCATTGACGATGGCGTAGTCATAGTGCTCCATCAAACGAATTTCATCCAAAGCGACCGACATGCGGCTGCGAATGACTTCATCTGTTTCCGTACCTCGTGTTACGATTCGGTTTTGAAGCTCATCCAACGAAGGCGGCAACAAGAAGATAAACACACCTTCCGGAAACTTCTGTTTCACCTGAAGCGCACCCTGGACTTCAATCTCCAAAATAACGTCTTGGCCGCCACGCAGTGTATCCTCTACAAAACGACGTGGCGTTCCGTAAAAGTTACCCACATACTCCGCCCACTCCAGCACCTCATCGGTATCGATAAGCTGCTGAAATTGTTCCCGAGTCTTGAAAAAATAATTCACGCCATCCACTTCCCCTTGTCGAGGAGAGCGGGTCGTAGCCGAAACAGAGTAAACAATGTCCGGTGAACATTTGCGCAGCGCTGCGCAAACGGTTCCTTTGCCAACACCGGAAGGACCCGACAAAACAATCAAAATGCCTCTCTCACGCTCAAGAGTGTTCGTATTACTCGTCATGATCATCGTCCTTGTTGGAAAGTCGATGTGCTACCGTTTCTGGTTGTACCGCCGACAAAATCACATGATCGCTGTCGGTAATAATAACGGCACGGGTTCTTCTACCATATGTAGCGTCAATCAGCATGTGACGATCACGCGCTTCTTGAATGATCCTCTTGATCGGAGCCGATTCCGGGCTAACGATCGAGATAATGCGGTTCGCCGATACGATGTTCCCGAACCCGATATTAATTAATTTGATAGCCATTCAAACTTTTCCTCCTCGCAAAGCCTCATGCCGCTTCACTCGATATTCTGTATTTGTTCTCTCATCTTCTCAAGCTCTGCTTTCATATGAATCACCCTCGCCGTCAGCTCGGAATGATTCGCTTTGGAGCCGATCGTATTCACTTCACGATTCATTTCTTGAATGAGAAAGTCGAGCTTGCGTCCTACAGGCTCCTGCTCGGTAAGCAACCCGTCGAATTGCTGAAAATGACTTTGCAGCCGAGTCAGCTCCTCATCCACATTCGAACGATCCGCGAATATCGCGACTTCCATAGCCAGACGCTGTTCATCGATGGATGTCTGCTCCTGAAGGAGCGACTGAATTCTGCTGCTTAGCTTAGCAGCATGATCCTGAACGACCTGCGGCGCTAAATCTTGCAATTCCACATGAACTCGCTTCAGTTCAGCCAAACGCTCATGAAGGTCATCTGCCAGAAATGCGCCTTCACGCAGCCGCATCTCAGATAACTGGGCAACCGCATCCTGCAGGCAGGCGCAAAGTTCCTTTTCGAATTGTTCGTCAGGTTCTGTACGATTTTCCTTCATCTGAACGAGATCGGAAAGCCTGAGCAAATCTTTGAGCTCCACGTTGCCAGAAAAGCCATAGCGCATCTTCAACTGCTCAGCGGCTTGCAAATACGCATCAGCTAAAGCGAAATCTACCGTCACGCTTTTTGAACTGGCAGCCTCGCGTTCCGTTGTGACAAAGACATCCACGCGTCCCCTCTTCACAGACCGCAGCACGGTTTTTTTCAAAGAATCTTCAAAAACCGCCCATTCCTTTGGCAAACGCAAAGCAACCTCACAATATCTATGATTGACCGATTTCACATCGATAAACACCTTGTAACCCGCAAAAGAACGATTCGCTTGTCCGAATCCGGTCATACTGCAAATCATCCCTGATCACATCCATTACCCTATTTTAATTCATTTTGAAAGTGGGTACAAGTGGAAATCATGGCGATTCGACTTTTCCCATACATACTTTGTCAAGTCTACGCACATCTCATAGAGCAGGAAAGGAGTCATTAAATAGATCCCATTAAAGAGCGGCATCGCAGCATCCAGCAGTTCTTTGGCGATTTCCACGCCCATAGCGCGGCCTTCTTCGCCTTTGAGACCGTTCATGCGTCCTCTGACTTCATCCGACAGCTGAATGCCCGGAACCTCATTATGAAGGTACTCGGCATTTCCTCCGCTGGCCAAAGGCGCAATCCCTATGAAAATAGGAACGTTTAAGTGCTTGGTAGATTGATAGATATGCTCAATGAGCTTCGCATCGTAGACAGGTTGCGTCATAATGTAATCCGCGCCAGCTTCGATTTTCCGCTCTAGCCGCTGAACGGCTTTATCCAGATGTTTGACATTCGGATTAAAAGCAGCGCCGACGATGAAATTTGCTTTCTGCTTCAATGGCTTGCCCGAGAAGGCAATGCCTTCATTAAGCTGCTTGATCATCCGGATAATCTCAAACGAAGTGAGATCGTACACGGAGCTGGACCCCGGCAGATCGCCGAACTTGGCGGGATCGCCGGTCACGGCCAGCACATGGTCGATGCCCAGCGCGTGGAGCCCCATGAGATGGGACTGCGTCCCGATCATGTTGCGGTCGCGGCACGCGATATGAATCAGCGGACGCGCGCCCAGCCGATCCTGCACGAGATGGCCGAGGGCAAGATTGCTCATGCGCGTCACCGCCAGCGAATTGTCGGCCATCGTAATGGCGTCGACATGCGCGTCCTGCAGGGCTTTCGACCCCTGCATGAATTTGTCGATGTCGAGATCCCGCGGGGGATCCAGCTCGACAATGACGGTTTTGCGCTGCTGCACGATATCCAGCAGCGTGGGTTTCACTGCGGGCGGCGCAGGCATCGCCGGCGCCGGTTCGTTCACGCGCACAACTTCAGTGTGCGCGGTGGCGGCGCCAGGCGCCGCCGGGACGTAGCCGCTGAGCGCTTTCGCGACAGCGGCGATGTGTTCCGGCGTCGTGCCGCAGCAGCCGCCGATGATGCGCGCGCCGAGGTCAGCGAAGCGAAGCGCGCTCTCGGCGAAATACTCCGGCGTCGCCGCATAGGTATAATGCCCGTCGACGTAGTCGGGCAGCCCGGCGTTCGGGAACGCGGAAAACGGTACGCCAGGGAGCGGCGCCAGCTTCTCCATCGAACGGAGAATCCCGTTCGGACCGACGCGGCAGTTGAAGCCAATCACGTCGGCGCCAGCGTCGCGCAGCCGTTCGAATGCTTCCTGCAGCGGAACGCCGTCCTGCGTGCTGCCCGTACCTTCGTTGGCAAACTGGCAAATGACCGGCAGTGCGCTCATGCTGCGAATGATGCGGAGCGCAAGCTGCAGTTCTTCCAGATCATAAAAGGTCTCCAAAAGCAGTCCATCTACCGGCGAATCCAGTAGCACCCCAATCTGCTCCTGCAGCGATTGCTCCACATCTGCAGTTCGCACATTTTTGCGTTTTCCCGCACGAATCGAGCCTATCGCACCAACGACATAGGCTTCGCTGCCAACGGCTTTCCGTGCCAACTCAACGCCTGCGCGGTTGATCGCCTCCACATCGCTTTCCAATCCATACTTGGAGAGTTTCTCGCGATTCGCCGAAAAGGTATTCGTCTCAATAAGACGAGCACCTGCCTCAAAATAGCGGCGGTGCACGTCAGCAACCTTTTCCGGTTGCAGCAAATTCAATTCTTCATATGAAATGCCGACAGGAAATCCCATCTGATATAAGTAAGTCCCCATCGCGCCGTCACCGGTCAAAATTTCCTGCTGCAGCGCTGTACGAAGATCTGATTTCATGATAAACTCCCCATTTACTAAAAAATGTAGTTATACTGTATCACAAAACCAGCCCAATATTAAGCAAAACGTTTTATCAATTATTTTGATACAGAAACTGTCCCTTTGAACACTTCTTCCGCAGGTCCTGTCATGTACACGTGATTGTCCGCCTCGTCCCACTCGATGAAAAGATCTCCACCCTTGAGCGACACTGTTGCCTGGCGATCTGTCAGGCCATTCAGCACAGAAGAAACGAGCGTAGCGCAAGCGCCTGTTCCACAAGCAAGTGTCGGTCCCGCTCCTCTTTCCCACACGCGCATGTCTGTGTATTCACGATTTTTCACCGTTACGAATTCCACATTGATTTTGCGTGGGAACATTGGATGAACTTCCAGCTTAGGTCCCCATGTGGCCAAATCAAAGTTCACCGCATCGTCTACGTAAATCACACAGTGAGGATTACCCATCGAAACCGCCGTGAACCGGAATTCTTTTCCATCGACTTCAATCGGATAGTTAATCACTTGCGCTTCGTCGACAGTTGTTGGCACTTGCAGACCGCTGAGGATCGGCTGGCCCATATCGACACGTACGGTGACTACCTTGCCACCCTGCACATTGAGCTGCACTTTTTGAACGCCAGCACCTAACGTTTCAATTGTGATCTCTTCTTTGTTAATCATTCCATGATCATACACATATTTGGATACGCAACGAATCGCATTGCCGCACTGCTCCGCTTCGGAACCATCCGAGTTGATAATGCGCATTTTGAAATCGGCGTTATCTGAAGGAAGAATATATACTAACCCGTCGGCGCCAATGCCGAAGAAACGGTTGCAAAGTTGGATCGCAAGCTGATCTACACCTGCAGGAAGTTCTTTTTCACCAGCGACTACGATAAAATCATTGCCTAGACCATGCATTTTTGTAAAATTCATTGTATACAGCACTCCTACTATATGTTTTTGCCAATATCATAGCGTAAAAGCGCCAAAATGCATAGTGCTTCATACTAAATGGTTAACGCTAAGCGGATGAATGCCCGTATTTCCGCTTATCCTTCGCCTCAGACCAAATGCCGACCCCTTTCTGCAAACGCAATTGAATACTTTCCGACCTTTTGCAGATAATAGTTTTCGTTGGAATCCCATCCCAAGAGGAGGTGCTGGATGAAGCACATCGTGAGAGATCATGTGGCAAGTGAAGCTGGAATTTCAGAATTCCAAGCTGAGAAGGCCGTCGAAGCCGTGGTTGATTATTTCAAAACAAGACTTACCGTGGAAGTTAACAACGAAATACAAGGCGTTTTATTTGGTGAAGATCGCCATGATAATGACTAACCCCCGCAATGGGGGTTTTTCTTGTATAGCGTTTGCGAAAAGAGCGTCCATTCGGATTCGTGCCTGTACGCAAAAAAGCCGCCCGCAGGCGACTTTCCGCTCTATTCCCATTCCATCCTGGCGCTTATCGGAAGCTTGGCTTCGAATTATAAGAAATTGAGCCTGATCGTTTGTTTTTCTTAGGCGACAAGACACTGCCAAGGCCCATCAAGAAGGTCGGAATGCCTGCTGCGACCAGCACGAGAATCCAATCTTTCCAGCCCAGCGGGACAGTCTTGAAGATCGGCTTCAGCTGATCCACATACATAACGGCCAGCATAAGTACGAGTGAAGAAAGGACAGCCAGCACTAAATATTTATTTTGCAGCGGATTACGGTGAAAAATTGAACGCGAGCTGCGGCAATCGAAGACGTGAATCAACTGCGCCATGACAAGTGTAGCAAAAGCAACGCTTTGCGCTCTAAGCAGCGTCCCTGCATCGTCCGGGTTCCCTCGCAGAATGAGCCAGAAGGCGCCTAATGTACAGACACCGATCAGTATGCCGCGAGAGATGATTTTCCAGCCTAATCGCCTTGCAAAAATATTCTCCTTGGCCGTACGCGGTTTCTGCTGCATCAAATCTTTTTCCGCTTGATCCACGCCAAGCGCCATGGCGGGCAGGCCGTCCGTGACAAGGTTCACCCATAAGATTTGAATCGGCACCAAAGGGAGTGGAAGACCCGCCATCATCGCGATAAACATGGTCATGATTTCACCGACATTGGATGCCAGCAAATAACGAATGAATTTGCGGATATTTTCATAAATGCCTCGCCCTTCTTCAATCGCCGCAACGATTGTGGAGAAATTATCGTCGCTAAGGATCAGGGACGATGCTTCCTTGGACACATCGGTGCCGGTGATTCCCATGGCGATGCCGATATCCGCCGCTTTAATGGCTGGCGCGTCGTTCACGCCGTCGCCTGTCATGGCAACCACATGGCCTTTCCGCTGCAGCGCCTTCACAATACGCAACTTATGCTCAGGTGAAACACGCGCATAGACGTAGGTATCGTCAACTTTCGCATGAAGCTCGTCGTCAGACAATTGTCCGATCTGTTGCCCGCTCATGGAGCTTCCGCTTGCCGGCAGCATGCCAAGCTGCTTCGCGATCGCCTCAGCCGTTGTCTGATGATCGCCTGTGATCATTACCGTCTTAATGCCTGCCTTGCGGCATTTGGAAATCGCATCGCGCACTTCCTTGCGAGGCGGATCAATCATGCCGGTTAATCCTACGAAGACAAGGCTGTTTTCAACATCCTCGTATTCCTCATAACGATCGCTGCTCTTAAGCTCTTTATAAGCAATCCCAAGCACGCGCAGCGCGGATTTGGCCATGCCTTCGTTGGCCGATAGCACTTTTTGCTTTAAGGTCGGCGTGAACGGAATTACTTTGCCATCCCAAAGAATGTAGCTGCAATGCTGGAGGAGAACATCCGGAGCGCCTTTGGTGCAAGCCATTCGGCCTCCCTCATAGGAAACGAGCACCGACATACGTTTGCGTTCCGAATCGAAGGGGAATTCTGCCAGCCGATTAAATCGTTGACTGAGCGATTGCTGTGTGACACCGCTTTTCGCGCTAAGTACGACCAAAGCTCCTTCTGTTGGATCCCCTTTGATGTTCCACACAGAAACGGTGTCATCTTTCCCTTCTTTGCCCTCCTTGCCTTTTTTCCGCTTCTGTTCCTGCTTTTCCTCATACAATGTTGCATTATTGCAGAGCACAGACACTTGCAGCAGCTTGCTCAGCATGACATTTTTTACGACATCTGCGTTTTGTCCGCCCACTCGGATGTCTCCAACAGGCGCATAGCCGTCTCCCGTAACTTCCATCACATCGCCGCCAACCCACAGATGGGTGACGGTCATTTTGTTCTGGGTCAGCGTGCCTGTTTTATCCGAACAAATGACCGAAGCGCAACCAAGCGTTTCCACAGAAGGCAGCTTGCGGACAATCGCTTTGCGCTTAATCATCCGCTGTACGCCAAGCGCGAGTGCGATGGTGACGATTGCCGGCAGCCCTTCAGGAATCGCGGCGACTGCTAAGCTTACACCGGCCAGGAACATGGCATAAGGTGGTTGTCCATGCATAATACCAGCTACAACAACCAGAATCGTAAGTGCGATAGCGACGATAATCAATATTTTGCCAAGCTGCTCCAAACGATGCTGAAGCGGGGTTTCCATCGACTCCGTGTTTTGAATCAAATCCGCGATTTTCCCCATCTCGGTATCCATCCCTGTGCGTACAACGACTGCTTTAGCTGTCCCTCTTGCCACCATCGTGCCCATAAAGCCCAAATTGCGCTGATCCCCCAGCGGCACTTCGACATTAGGCAAAGCGGCAGTCCATTTGCTAACAGGCACCGACTCCCCCGTAAGGGCCGACTCTTCGACGTAAATACCATTCGTTTCCAGGAACCTAACGTCAGCCGGGACCCGATCTCCACTCTCAAGCAGAATAATATCGCCTGGAACAAGATCGCGAGCAGGTATTTGATGAACTGCATTCTCCCTCCACACTCTCGCATTCGGGGCTGACAGCTCTTTAAGTGCGCGTAAAGAACGCTCTGCGCGGAATTCCTGCACAAACCCCAGAACTCCGTTCATCAGAATGATAATGACAATCGTAATCGCATCCAAGTATTCCCCCAGCAAGCCCGAAATCAGAGTCGCCCCCAACAGAACCAGCACCATAAAGTCTTTAAATTGATTCAAGAGCAGTGTAATCGGAGAAATGCGCTGCCCTTCTGAAAGCTCGTTCCTGCCGACAACCTCCTGCCGTTTCAATGCTTCTTCCCAGGGCAATCCTTGCTGCAAACTCACCTGCTGAGACTGCAGAATCTCCTCCGGCGTCATCTGGTACCACGTGTTCTGACTCATTCGCCCTTCTCCCTCCCAATACCCACTTGATCTTTGCTCTCACTTATACGTATTTGTATTCAGACAAGCAGGAAAATATCCCTTTAAACATCTTTCCGACCGAAATGCGCTTAAGTTTTTATGAAAAGTATGGCATGATAGAAGCAAGCACGGTTTCGAACCTAGAATGGAGTTGTATGCATCATGGCTTTAGACGGACTCGTCCTGCACGCGGTTGTTCATGAACTGCAAGCGTGTGTAGGAGGCCGAATCAACAAGATTCACCAGCCTACCCAAAATGACGTCGTTTTACAAATTAGGGCGCAGGGCCAAAATATGAAGCTTCTGCTTTCGGCAAATCCAACGTATCCAAGGATACATGCGACGGATCAGCAGTTTATGAATCCTGTCGAGGCTCCCATGTTCTGCATGCTGCTTCGCAAACACTTTGAGGGCGGCATTATCGAAGCCGTTGAGCAAGTCGGGATGGAGCGCATCCTTCGGATGCAGGTGCGGCATCGCGATGAATTAGGCGACATGAGCACGAAGGTGATCGTCGTCGAAATCATGGGACGCCACAGCAATATTATTTTGATAGATCCAGTAGGGGAAACGATTATTGATGGCATTCATCATGTGACACCGTCCATCAGCTCCTACCGCATTGTCATGCCGGGGAGTCCTTACATCTCGCCTCCTGAGCAAAATAAATACAATCCGCTGAACGTCGATGCCTCCGCCTTCGTCAGCGCCTTTGAAGAAGCTTATTCCGCGGGCGAGCCTGAACAGCGAATAGTCGCAGCCTTTAGCGGGTTAAGTCCTCTCATCGCCAAAGAAATGGTGTATCGAGGCCGCGAGATAGCTAGGCAGCAAGTTGCCGAGGATTTTCTGACTGCATTATGGCAAGCTTTTGAGGGTGTCATGGGCGCAACGCGTCAGCATCGCTATAACCCGGTCATTGTGGAGCAGACGGAGAGCGGCAAGTTATTCTTTGCCATGACGCCGTTAACGCATATAGACGGATCAACCACCTCTTATCCTACAGCCAGCGCATGCCTGGAGCATTATTATGGGGACAAGGCAGAAAGAGATACCGTTAAGCAGCGCGCCAACGATCTCATCCGGTTTTTACAAAATGAAAAAAATAAAAATGTAAAAAAACTCGAAAAGCTACAGGAAACTGTAGCGGAATCCAAAGATGCCGACAAGCACCGGATTCTCGGTGAGCTGCTGACTGCCTCCCTTCATACGATAAAAAGAGGCGACAAAGAGCTCGAAACCGTCAATTACTATGACGAGGAGCAGTCCACAGTTCGAATCACTCTCGATCCGCAACTGACACCTTCGGAGAATGCGCAGCGTTATTTTAAAAAATATACAAAAATGAAAAACAGCACGGCAATCGTCGAAGAGCAAATCGAGCAAACGCATCAGGAAATTGCCTATTTAGGCGCGATCTTGCAGCAGCTGAGCGTAGCGTCCCTGCAAGATATCGAGGAAATTCGCGACGAATTGATGGAGCAAGGTTATATCCGCGACCGCAACAAGAAGCAGCGTAAAAAGAAAAAGCAAGATAAACCCGCTTTGGCCTGCTACGTATCGAGCGATGGCGCGCCCATCTATGTGGGCAAAAATAATACGCAAAACGAATACTTAACAAACCGGCTGGCAAGCTCCATGGATACCTGGCTCCATACGAAAGATATTCCCGGCTCTCACGTCGTGATTCGCAGTGACAGCGTCTCCGAAGAAACCCTGTTGGAAGCAGCTCAGCTAGCCGCTTATTTCAGTCAGGCGAAGCATTCCAGCCAAGTGCCTGTCGATTATACATTCATCAAACATGTGCACAAACCGAATGGATCTAAACCGGGATTCGTGATTTATGTGAATCAGAAAACCCTCTTCGTCACGCCGGATGAAAACAAAATCAGGCAAATGAAAGTTACTGTCAAATAAGCAAAAAGAACAGTCCACGGGGGCTGTTCTTTTTGTTGTCTGCTGATCGTTTAAATAACACTTTCGATCGTGCATCCCTATTTCAATTCCAACTGACGAATGAGTGATGCGAGATATGCCTTCACTTGGTCCTGTAAATCCGGACGTTCTAACGCCATTTGAATCGTGGCTTCGATGTAACCCAGCTTATCACCAACATCGAATCGCTTCGCCTGCATTAAATAAGCGACCATCTGCTGCTGCAGATTCAGTACGCGCAGCGCATCCGTGAGCTGGATTTCGCCGCCTCTGCCAGGCTCTTGCCCTTCGAGAATTTGGAAAATTTCCGGCACGATGATATACCGGCCGATGACCGCCAGATTAGACGGCGCTTGATCGCGATCAGGCTTCTCCACCAAATCACCAATGAGATTGTACCCGTCTAGGCTTCTCTCCGGGGAAACGATCCCGTATTTGCTGACATCTTCCCAAGGAACCTCTTGTACCGCGATAACAGAAGTTTGCGTCTTTTCGTAAATATCAATCATCTGTTTCAGTCCCGGTGGAGAAGATTGCAGAATATCATCGCCAAGCAGAACCGCAAACGGCTCATCCCCGATAAATTTGCGTGCGCACAAAATGGCGTGACCGAGACCGAGCGGCTGCTTTTGGCGAATATAGTGAACATCTGCCAGATTGGAGACGGATTGCACGATCTCCAACAGCTTCGTGTTTCCTTTTTCCTCCAAGGCCATTTCCAATTCTACCGATTTATCAAAATGATCTTCAATAGCGCGCTTGTTGCGCCCCGTTACAATAATAATATCTTCAATTCCGGACGCGATCGCTTCTTCTACGATATATTGAATAGCCGGTTTATCAACAATTGGCAGCATTTCTTTGGGCTGAGCTTTGGTTGCCGGCAAAAATCTGGTTCCAAGTCCTGCTGCGGGTATAATCGCTTTCCGTATTTTTTTCATGAATGAGACTCCTTTTTCTGCTTCAGGCTTTTCAAGACGTCGAGGCCGATTCTTCGTGATCCGATAGGCGCATGGAAAACTACGCCCCCGCGTTCACCATGAAAGTCGGAACCGGCTGTGACGAGAAGACCATAGCGCTCCGCAAGCTGCAAATATCTCGCCTCATCTTCAGGCGAATGATCGGAATGGTACGCTTCGATCCCATCCAGACCTTGTGCGATGATCGCTTCCACGAGCTCATCATCGTGATAAATGCCGGGATGCGCAAGAACCGCAGCTCCACCCGCTTCATGAATCCACTGAATCGCCGTGGCTGGCTCAATGCGAGGCGGATTGGCGAAAGCGGCAGCGCCTTTGCCTAAATAGCGGTCGAACGCCTCACTGATGGAGGCCACGTACCCCTTCTTCAGAAGCACCGCAGCAATGTGTGGTCTCCCCACGGTATCGCCCTTCGTCTTGATGCTCTCTACTTCCAACATCACTTCGTCCAGCGTAATACGTAGACCAAGCTCTTGCAAACGCGCAATGATCATTTCGTTGCGGCGGTCTCTCGTTTCTCTGAGTGACTCCAGCCTTTGAAGAAATTGCGGATCGCTCGTTTGTATGTAATAACCCAGCACGTGAATATCCTGATTGCGGGCCACCGTACTAATCTCAACGCCGGGAACAACCTCAATCCCCAGCTGTTCGCCCGCTTTCAATGCCTCGGCAACCCCTGACACGGTATCGTGATCGGTTATCGCAATGGCCCCTAAGCCTGCATCGAAAGCCATTTGCACATTCGCCGCGGGCTTCTGCGTCCCATCCGAAGCTGTCGTATGCGTATGCAGATCCGCTTCCGTTCTAGAAGTCATGATGATTCCCCTCTCTTTATCATAAATAGAATGTATCAACAGATCATAAAACGAAGAACTGTTTTACGTAAAACCTTACAACCAACGGCTCAAATCTTCCTGCCGCAGGAAGGTCATAAAGCTAACCGCCGAGATCGGCAGCAGCGTCGAATTCAAGTAGATTGCATAGAAGCTGCGTTCAAAGGATATTTGTTCAATTTGCTTCACTTTGAATAAGCCGAGCGTCACCTCATGCTTGACGGACGACTGCGACAAAATTGAAATGCCTAAACCAGCCTCGACAGCTGATTTAATCGCGCCCGTACTGCCCAGTTCCATAGTGATCTTCATGGAATGATAGTCCATGTTTCGGCGAGCGAACTCCTCTTCCATGACCCTTCTTGTCCCAGAGCCTTGTTCACGCAAAACAAAGGGATACTTCATTGCCTCTTCGAACGTAACCACATCCATATCTGCAAGCGGATGATCCGCGGGAACGATCAGTTTCAACTCATCGCTGAGGATGGCTTCCGTATGCACGTCCGGATGATGAATCGGCGCTTCCACCAATCCAAAGTTCAACTGATGGCCAAGAACCTCATCCAAAATTTGTGTCGTATTCATCACTTTCATGGAAACAGAAATGTTGGGATAGTTTTTGCTAAATGGACCCAGCAAACGCGGCAAAATATATTCGCCCATTGTCAGACTTGCTCCCAACTGCAGCCGCCCTTCAATCATCTTGGTAAATATCGACATCGCGACATCCGTTTCGCGAATGAGTTCAATGCTTCGCTTCGCAAAAGGCAGAAGCGCACGCCCTGCTTCAGACAGCTCGATTTTTTTGGTGCTGCGGTGGAACAGCTTAACGCCAAAATAATCCTCCAAAGACTGAACCTGCATCGTCACTGCGGGCTGCGTCATATGAAGCGCTCCGGCTGCAAGAGAAAAGCTGCCCTTCTCTGCAACAGTAAAGAAAATATGTAATTGATGAAAGTTAAGTGCCATCGTCTTCCGCCTCTCTTTGATTCCATTATATGAAAATCCTCGTACCGAGTCCATTGAATGCCCTAAATGAAAAAAGAGCACACCCGTTGAATAGGGCATACTCATAAACTAGTGCAAACTGCCTGATGATCATTATCTCCGCTTTCGGCTATTCTTGATGAGGGTCATGCGGCGAGAATGCCGGAGCCAGGAGTAATACGATTTCAAATCGCGAAGCTCAATGGTCTCGGACATTCTTCCCAAGAAAGTAACAATAATCATTTTATGCAGCGGGTTACCCACAAGATCCGTTTCATTCTCCAGATGCGAGAACTCGGCAACAACAACAAGATCTTCATCAATTAAATACACGTCTTCTTCATTGCGGTAATAGGGTATAATATGATTATTCTTCAGCTTTTCCCACAGAAAAGCGCAAATCTCTTCCAACGAGCCATTTTGTGCGGATACGCGATCGCTCCATCTCAGTTTGGCATGATTCGTGATCACGATATCTGCCACTTTCTTATCACCTAGTTGAACGAAAAATGGTTCATAAGTACTCCATCTTCCCATTGCTTTGTCTTTCATGATCACAACCCCTCTCCTACTAAAATGGGACCGAATACCTATTCCCTGTGCATTGTAAGTTTTATTTTACTAGATCGTCATTTAATTTTCCATGTGAGAAATTATAAATTTATTAATGTTTATTTGTAAAATCATGAAAAAATGCTTATTTTCTAAAAATTCTAAAAAATAAAAAAGCTTCTTTCGAAGCTTTCGTTTTGCACTGCAGCCTCAAAGGGTGTAAAATCTAGTTTTGTCCGGCATATCACTACTGTATTCGGTTTTAATTTCGTTGCGATACGACCGTTCTACTTTCTTTACGTACGGGAGCTTCTGAAGGTTTCGCATGGTCTCGTCCAAGCGGCTGGCATGTATATAAAGTACGGCGTAATTCATTTTTTTGGAAATATAATGGAGTGAGCCGAATCGTTCCAGGTTTCTGGCCGCTTTCGTATCGTTCACCCATACAATTAATCCGCTTCGCTCAATCATCATGATTTCAACCTCTTTCCAAATAAATCCTACTGTGGAGTGAACCTAACACATGAAGCCATCTGACACCATCGTTCGCGTTTACCGCGGCAACATAACTGAAAGCATACACCGCGTGCATCTCGCGGTGGTCAATACCGAAGGGACGCTGCTGCACAAAGCCGGCGACCCGCACCTGCTTACTTTCGCCCGTTCCACGGCGAAGCTCATCCAAGCGCTGCCGGTCATCGAATCCGGCGCGGCCGGTCATTTCGGCCTTGGCGAGGCAGAAATTGCCCTAATCTGCGCTTCCCACAACGGGGAAGCCGAGCACGTGGACGCGGCCCAGGGCATACTGGGCAAGCTGGGTTTCACGCCGGAGCACCTCCAGTGCGGCGCTCACGATCCTTACCATCCGCCGACAGCGCAGGCGATGCGGGAGCGGGGCGAAGCCCCGACAACCTTGCACAATAACTGCTCAGGCAAGCACTCCGGTATGCTGGCACTGACCGCACATCTCGGAGCAGCTCCAGAAACGTATATGCACATCGAGCATCCGGTACAGCAATTGATGCTGGAAGCCGTATGCGGGATGTCCGGTGTGCCAAAAGAAAAAATGCAGCTCGGCATCGATGGCTGCGGCGTTCCCGTATTCGGCATGCCCCTCGATCGGCTGGCTTTAGCGTTTGCGAGGCTCGGTTCGCCGAATGGATTGCCAGCGCCACGTGCAAACGCTTGCCAAAAAATTGTCAGCGCTGTGCGCAAATATCCTCAATACCTCGCAGGAAGCGATCGCTTCGACACGCGATTAATCGAGGTGACGGGCGGACGAATGATCGGAAAGATGGGAGCGGAAGGCATCTTCGCGCTATCCATTCCCGAGCAAGCCATTGGCTTCGTCCTCAAGGTCGAGGATGGCAATCAACGCGCTATGTATCCGGCTGTGGTCGAAGCGCTTAAACAGCTTGGCCATCTTCAGGAATCCGAGGTTAGCGAGCTTGCTGTCTATCATACGCCTACCCTGCATAACTGGCAAGGAACCGAGGTCGGAAGCATCCGACCCGATTTCCTGCTCTAAGATAGTCGCTACAGAAACCACTGTCAGTAGATTATAAGCTTATCCGCAGTTACCGCTGCAGCTTCCACCGGAGCTGCAGCCTTTTCCCGTTGGGAGCGGGTTGTTGCTAGGCACTTTAATTGTTTCGGACACCGCATGCGCGATGGTTGATGATACCGTAAACAGCAAATCGTCCAAGCGATCCTCCGCTTCCTTGAAGCGGCGAACAGCTTCAACCGCGTGCAATTTCTCCTGTACTTCGTTCACTGCCGCAAGCGCTTCATGGTAGCTCGGATGATAATGCCCGAAACGTTCGCACTCTTCGAATGCATCTTTTTTTCTCGCAAAAACAGCTTTCAGATCGCGAACCTCCGCGCTGCTTTCAACAGCCGTCTTCCAATATAAGTAATCTGCAACTTCCGCAGAAGAATTAATCATATCACCCATGTCATAGGCCTGCATGAGAATAGCCGACATATCCAGTGTTTCCATTTCCATTTCCATCGTGCTCATACTGCTGTCAACATCCTTCCCTTCTGAGTGTATAACATTCTCTATCATACCATAGTTCTTAAAGAGTTTCTCTCTTTTCTTCATCATTAATTCCCGGCAAGATAAGTTTCATCTCCTCCCAATCGTCACTATGAAGCGTGATCTCTTGGCAGCCTTCCACTCCCCTTAACGTCCAGCCAGAACGTTCTTCGTGAATGGCTTTGGGAATGACGGAGCGATCCCTCCCTTGTTGACGAAGCTGCAAGCGGCTATTCCACTCAATCGCTTTCCGAATCATTTCTTTGCGCGTAGACCCGTGATAGTCCCTGAACTCCTTTAACCATAAGGGAGGAATATCCCCCATATTCGGATACAAATCATCACAGTTGGGCAATTCCCGCTCTATGTCATACAACTGAAGTGAATCACGGGAATAAAACAAACCCTGCGGCTTGGCTTTAATTGTGTCCGGTTCTGATAGATCGTCCTTATTTAAGAAAGCAGTTTTAGTCCTGGCATCCTGTCCTGCAGCTCGCCGCGGATGATACCCAATCTGATCTAAAACCTTTTTAACTGTAGGAAGATGCTCAGGTTGGATAATGAAATCCAATGCGCCCAACCTATTTTGCAAAAAAGGACTGCTCTTTTCATTCCTGATAAGCGCATCAGCTATATCGGAGGACTCGCACCGGAGCAGGGTTACCTCTTCCACATATAGTTTGCCGGCTTGCCTCCCCCATTGCTGCAAGGTCATCGAGAGATGTTCGGGCACGCCGTAGCAAGCATGTGTTTGTAGAATGTGAAGAATGTATTCGCTCTTCATTCCGCTTTCTATCGCGCGGTGAAAGCTATCTTTCGTCATCCGATACGTCCGGACGAGATCGGAGGTTTGAAGTTCGGCGAAAGCCGCAATTTCCCATTCAAGATGATGCGGGACGTCGGGAGGCAGCAGCAGCTCGAAATCGGGTTGTACATATAGATTTGGTTGGACAAGGGAAGAAGTCTCCAGGCAGTCCTCGCAATTTTCTCTCGTTGATTCATTTGCAGGACCTTTTGCAATCTGCCATCGGAACCACATAAGGCCTTGTTCATCCTTTGCAAGCTCCAGCCAACCGAAAAGGCATAGAGGCTCTATCCATTGCTCCATAAGCCCTTTATAAATGGCTTCCTGATTCATCTTGGGGCTTGCAGCAAGGATGCAGCTAGCAATTCCTGAAACAACATCCTCCAGCCGATACCAGAGATGGCTTGCGGTCTGGTCCATTAGCAAAATTCCATGCTGCAACCAAACTGGTGCAGGCATCACCAATTGTCGCCATATCCCGTATAGATGAGCTTGCTGCTCTTCATAGGGGGTGTGCAGCCACTGAAAGAGCATAGGCCTGTTAATCTGGTAATGAGTACCTTCATGCATGAAAATTTGGAGACGGATGGCCATTTCAAGCAAAATGGCTGTTCCTTCGTTATACACATCTCGAAAGGCATAAGAAAGCCCCGCGGCAATCATCGTCTGCGGAGGTATGACGAGGTGGTCTGACAGCTTTTGCAGCTGTTTTTTATGCAGGGTTCCTTTGGCTGTCAAGGTCAGCGGTGTCTGCTGATAACTAGCCACAAGAAAATGAAACAATTGCTGAGCTATCCCTCTTGGGTTGGCAGAGGCTGTCTCCTGCAGGATCAATCCACTTTCTTCCGCGAGGGTCTGAAGCCTGATTTCTGGGTTCAGGAGAGGAGCCCATACCCTAAATCCATCCTCAGGCAGCGCAAATAGCTGTTCTCCCCACGCCTTGCGAAACGCTGCGATGACCCCAGACCTTCTCAGACCTGTAAGTGCCATTTTCACTTCCGCGCCTGACAACAGGTGCCCCGCCTGCTGATCTAACTTCTCTTGGGTAAATGGCTCTGATCCAAAAGCGGATACGATGAGGTGAAGCGTTTGTGTTTCAGCCTTTGACATATGTCTCTGCAACAATGTTCTAAGATGGGGTTCATCTGTCAGAAGCGTCCATAGCTCCTTCCCTTGCTCAATCCACGGTCTGCACCATACCTGTTCGTAAATCAGCTCCCGTAAAGGCTCAGACATTTTCTTGACAATGTGCTCGTACCTCATCTTTGTTCTCCTTCCTCCTGCAGCTGTTCAGAGCCCCAAGGGCTTATGCAATATTGATAACCTTGCTCAACGAGGAACAGCTGTCGCTTGATTGCGAAATCCTGTTCCTTCGTATCCTCGCTAATGAGTGTGTAGAACACAGCTGAGTTGGCACCGCTTCGTTTGGGACGAAGAATTCGCCCCAGTCGCTGCGCTTCCTCTTGTCTGGATCCATAGCTGCCAGAAACCTGGATGGCAACTGCAGCATCAGGCAAATCCACAGCAAAATTAGCAACTTTCGAAACGATCAAGAGCGACAGACTTCCTTCCTTAAAACACTGATACAGTTTCTCACGCTCATCATGCGCCATCCTGCCACTGATTAAAGGAGCGCCCGTGTGTGCTGCAATTTGTTCGAGTTGATCAATATATTGACCAATGACTAATATTTGCTCGGACGCATGCAAGCGGAGCAAATGATCAATCGCTTCCTGCTTGGCGGCATTTTCTCCGGCAATTCGAAACTGCTGCCTGCTGCCAGACATCCCGTACCGATCGCGATCTGGCTCGGATAGCGGGACTCGAATTTCCCGGCAAGTTACCTTCGCAAGCCATCCCTTGGACTCGAGCTCCTTCCATGCCATCTCATACCTCTTGGGACCTACGAGAGAGAATACGTCTTCTTCCCGGCCGTCTTCGCGTATTAAGGTAGCCGTTAAGCCAAGCCTGCGGGTTGCTTGAATATCCGCCGTAGCACGAAATACGGGTGCTGGCAACAGATGGACCTCGTCGTAAATGATCAATCCCCATTCTCTTTCATTAAATAAACGCATATGGAAAAACTCCTCATCCTTCCTCCCACGATGCGTTAATATCTGATACGTCGCTATTGTAATCGGCCTCACATCTTTACAAGTTCCGTTATACTCGCCAACCTGTTCCTCTGTCAGCCCTGTTTTCTCCAAAATTTCTCGCTTCCACTGACGCACCGATGTCACATTGGACGTAAGAATGAGTGTTGCGCAGTTGCATTGGGCCATTGCGGCAATACCAATGACCGTCTTCCCCGCCCCGCAAGGCAGCACCAATACGCCGCTGCCCAAACTTCTGCCATCTCCAATACGCCCAAAAGCATCAACAGCCTGCTTCTGATAATCGCGCAGCTGAAACGGAGTTTCGACCTGACTGCTATGATCGTTAAGCGAAATATCCACATATTCCCCGCTGCGATAGTCGGCCAAATCCTCAACTGGATACCCCAGTTTCGTAAGCTCCTGTTTCAAAAGCCCTCGATTAGCGGGCGAAACAGCAATAGCCCGTTCGCCCCGGGTATCTTGCAAATAACTTTGCATCTCATCCAGCAGAGAGATTTCTTTTAGTACAACCGTATCGTCACTGACAAGGTACAGCTCATGTCCGACGTTTTCCATACGCAGCAGGCCATAGCGCTTTAAATATTTCCGGATGCTGCTTAATACCGCAGAAGGCACGCCAAATTTGGCATAGTGTTGCAAAAAGAGAGTCATTTCTCCGATCGGCATCCCTGCGGCAGCAGCATTCCACAGTGATAATGGCGTTATGCGATATGTATGAAGATGTTCAGGGCTTTTGATCAAATCAGCAAACCGGGAAAGTGTGCTTCGTACGGTTTCGAATTCAGGATGATGTGTCTCTAGCAGCACAGACAAATCGCTTTGCACAATCATAGGCTGAGCAGGATTCCCATTCATTTGTGTCTACCTCGCTTCATACGTTGTTGCTTTTTCCTAGTATGAAAGGAAAGCTCTTGATTTAAACATCGCTCCCGTGCTAACGTCAATCGTGATGCACAAGTCAAACTTAAAAGGGAGAAGCAGCATGCGTACATGGATCATTGTTCTCAGTCTGTTCATGATGTTCTCAATTACAGCAGGATGCGCCAGCAAACCGACATCTTCAACCGGCCGGGAACGCGTTACAGTAGAGCGCATCGTAGACGGTGACACGTTTGAGGCAACATTGAAAGGAAAGAAAGAAAAAGTGCGGTTAATCGGTGTGGATACGCCAGAAACGAAGAAGCCGAATACGCCTGTCATGTTTTATGGCAAAGAGGCAAGCGCCTATACGAAAAAACGATTGGAGAAACAAACGGTCGAACTCGAATACGATGTGGAGAAAAAAGATCGATATGACCGCATCCTTGCCTATGTGTGGATCGGGGATGAGCTATTAAACCGCACGCTTATACAAGAGGGTTATGCCCGAATGGCTACTTTTCCGCCGAACGTCAAATACGTTGACGCCTTTAAGAAAGACCAAGAAGAAGCTCGCAATAAAAAGAAAGGTTTGTGGAAGGATTACGAACATGCCTTCGATACGAAGAAGTAGCAGCTTACCGCGGAGGCAGTCATTATTGCTCTTATATGAATGCAAAAAAGGGCAGAGAGCGGAATCGCCGCTACACTACCCGAGGTTTAAGGAGCTGCCTTGCCTTTAGTTGCCCTGAACAGACTATTCTACCCGTACGGCTTGCTGTTGGGCCAGCAAACAAAGCTCTGCCGCCTTGAACGCATGCTCCTGCGTCATTGCATTTTCTGTACGATGCAAACAATCTAGAATCAATTGGCCGAAGAATGGAAAGCCTACTTGCCCACGCAGGCTGTAGTGCTTTTCGCCTTGCTGGTTAACCAAATAGAGGTGATCCCCTGCTGCATCCCGTGCGATATCAATATATTTCCGCAGCTCTATATAGCCTTCCGTCCCCAAGATAAGGGTACGTCCATCTCCCCATGTACCGAGACCCTTCGGCGTCAACCAATCCACGCGGAAATAGTTCGTTGCTCCATTGTCGCCAATCAGCGTGGCATCGCCGTAATCCTCAAGCTCCGGATACTCCTTGCTGTTGTAATTCGCCACTTTACTGCTTGCAATTTTCGCATCCTTACACCCTGCGTAATAGAGAAATTGTTCGATCTGATGACTCCCGATATCGCATAGAATCCCGCCGTAATTGTCTTTCTTGAAAAACCAGTCTGGCCGAGACGGCGCATTCAGACGATGCGGCCCAAGTCCCATCACTTGTACAACACGGCCGATTGCTCCTTCATGAATAAGCTGCCCTGCAAAAACGGCGCTCTCCACATGCAGCCGTTCACTGAAATACACAGCGTATTTCTTGCCAGTTTCAGTAACCTTCTTCTTTGCGGCAGCGAGCTGATCAATCGACGTAAAAGGCGTTTTATCCGTGAAATAATCCTTACCATGATCCATGACACGCATGCCTAATGCCCCGCGCTCTGAGGGAACTGCCGCCCCTGCAACAAGTCGGACCTCCGCATCCTGCAAAATTTGCTGCTCCGACGACGCCGCTTGAACTTGCGGATACGTCTTGCAGAACGCTTCCACCTTAGCGGGGTCTGGATCGTACACCCACTTCAGTTCTGCGCCTGCCTCCAGCAGACCATTGCACATGCCGTAGATGTGGCCGTGATCCAAGCCGATAGCCGAGAATATGAACTCTCCTTTATTCACAACCGCATTCGGCTTTCCTATTGGCGCGTAATTCATGCCATCGCTCTTCTGCATTCGTTAACACTCCCAACCATTTAAGTTTATTCGTTGATCTGCTGCTCGCTCGCTACTATACGTCGAGGGTTTGATAAACGGATTCTTTCTTGGCCTTCGACTGATTGATCTGCTCCTGCAGGTGTTGCTCGAATAATTCTTCATCAATCGGCAGATCCACCCAGTTATCCGTCCATGTCGAGAGCAGCATTGCATTGGAAAGCATCAGCCCTTTAATGCCTTCTTCACCTGGAGCAACGAGTGGGGTTCCGTGGAGAATAGCATCAACCCAGTTTTGAGTTATGCCTTTATGTCCAGTCTCTTGACCTTCAATTGGAATTTCGCATTTCCAGCATTCCGGCTGTCCGAAACCGCCAGTGAATGTTTCATTGAACTCTCTTTCAGATACACGCAGGCGCCAGAATGTCAGCTTCCCGTCCTCGATGACAATTTTGCCGCGATCTCCGGAAAGCTCAAAACGATTCGTCCCAGGCGCTTCACCCGTTGTGGTCACGAACAGGCCTGTGGCTCCGTTTTCATACTCTACGAAAGCAGTTACATCATCTTCCACTTCAATATCGCGATGTTTGCCGAAGTAGCAGAAAGCACGCACTCGTTTCGGCATCATATCAATCGTCCACTGCCATAAATCCAACTGATGCGGATCTTGATTAATGAGGACGCCTCCGCCTTCACCTGCCCATGTTGCACGCCAGCCGCCTGAATTATAGTAGCTTTGCGAGCGATACCAATTCGTAATAATCCAATTCGTTCTGCGGATTTCGCCGAGTTCGCCGGAAGCTACAAGATCCTTTAGTTTTTTATAAAGCGGATTCGTCCTCTGATTGTACATCATGCTGAAAATTTCACCGGATATTTTCGCGGCATCATTCATTTCACGAACTTGCTTGGTGTAAACGCCTGCCGGTTTCTCGCATAGGACATGAAGACCGCTGCGGAACGCCTTAATCGCTACCTCCGGATGATCGTAATGCGGCGTTGCAATCAGAACTCCGTCGATGGCAGCCGAAGCAAAGAAATCGTCAAGATTATCAAATAATAGAACGCTTTCGCCCAAATTTTCCTTAGCCCACTTTAAACGGTCGGGCCTCATTTCGCAGACGGCCGTCAAAGCAGCTCCCTTTACTTCCTGATTCACCAAATATTTAGCATGTCCAGTTCCCATATTGCCAAGACCAATGATACCGATCCGTACTTTTTCCATATCAAATTCACCTTTTTCTTGTGGCATCGAATTGATGATTACGCTATCACTTTAGCATATTTAAGCCGTATCATCTTGTCGCAGATTGACCACCTTATTGCGAACTTTGACAGTTGCTAGCATTCAAAAAAAAACCCACCTATTCCCTCGAAGAGGTAACAGATGGTATCCGTGCGATTATTTACTTCCAACAGGCGTCTTATGATCCGAAGAAATTCGGCTCAAAGCCTCACCGGCCTCATTTTCGAAATTGCCTCTCACAGCGAGATCGCCAATGGCCACTACACCTATGAGCTCGCCATTTTCTACGACTGGCAAACGCCGCACTTGCTCTTTGGCCATTATCTTGGCCGCCTCATCAACGGAAGTATTGGCTTCTATCGTAGCGATGTCTTTCGTAATGACTTCATCCACCGCGGTTGATCCGGATCTTTTCTCGGCATAGCCGCGGACGACCAAGTCACGGTCGGTGACGACACCAATTAATTTCTTCCCTTCAACGACAGGCACGAAACCTATATCGTGCTTCTTCATTTTCAATGCAATTTCGTAAACATTGTCCTGCAAGGTAACCGTAACGCAATCTTTCGCCATAATTTCTTTGACTGTTTTTCCTGCCATATTCAATTTCCTCCTTAGGTTTTCGGGTAGAAAAACCGGCTTCAAAAGCTTTAGCAAGCAGCTTCAACGATAGCCTCTGTCGAAAAAGGAGAAAACATTCATGCCATATAATCCAAAGCCATACCTAAAAGCAGACGAGCCGCGTTCAGCATAGAACGCTCATCGATATCGAATTTAGGATGATGATGCGGGTGAATAATACCGGCTTCTACGTTTCCAGCGCCTACGAACATATAACAGCCTGGACGATGGTGCAAATAATAGGAGAAGTCTTCGCCGGCCATAATAAGAGGAGATTCGTGAACAAACGCTTCGCCGAACAATGAAGTTCCTACTTTGAAGAACCGTTCTGCTTCATTGGCATCGTTCACGACGGGCGGATACCCCATTTTGTAGTCAAAACCGTAGGTAGCTTGGAACATGTTGCAGGTCGAATCGACCATTCTCTCCATACGAGCCTTCACATCTTTTTGCAATTCCGGGTTAAACGTTCTTACCGTCCCTGTCAGTGTGCTCGTCTCAGCAATCACATTGAAGCTGGAACCTGCATGAAAAGACCCGATACTTACTACGCAAGGCTCGATCGGATCCACACTGCGACTCACAATCGACTGGAGATTCACGACCAATTGAGAAGCTACATGAATACTATCTATCGCCTGATGCGGCAATCCGCCATGACCGCCTTTTCCTTGAATGCGGATAATGAACTCATCGGGAGCTGCCATCATTGGACCTGCTTTGGCATAAACATGGCCGACAGGGAAAGGCGTCCACAAATGTACACCGAAAACAGCATCTACACCGTCAAGCGCCCCATCTTGGATCATTGCATTAGCGCCTCCGGGCGTTGTCTCTTCCGCATGTTGAAAAAGGAACAACAGGTTCCCTTTCAACTGGTCGCGATGTTGAGAAGCCACTTTAGCGACGCCTAGCAGCGTCGATGTGTGTGCATCGTGCCCGCAGGCATGCATGACACCTTGGACAAGTGACGAATATTCGCATTTTTTTTCATCTTGAATCGGAAGTGCATCCATGTCAGCGCGAAGGGCAACCGTAGGTCCATTATCGGCACCGCGGAGCAAGCCGACAACGCCATTGCCTCCAACTTGCGTCCGCACTTCGATGCCCCAGCTTCTCAAATGGGCAGCTACAAACTCAGCCGTACGATATTCTTGAAATGAAAGCTCGGGGTTTTGGTGTAAGTGCCGTCTCCACCCAACCATTTCTTCATAACATTGCCGCAATTCGTTCTCCAATATGCTCATAAGGAAAATCCTCCGCTATCCATGTTCTCACTTTTCTCTTTACTGCTTGTGTTAGAACCTATTCTATCAAATTCTGTCGTGCGTTTCATCAGTAAAGTGCCATCAAATATTAGAAATTACAGTCAGCTATCGACTTGCAGAACCTTTAGAAACATACTATCATGAATAAAGAATGCATACGTACAATATGGAGGCGTTAAATAGTGATTATTGAAACAACTGGCTTAAAAGGCCTGAAAAGCGATCTTGCTCATCTGGACGAAGTTACGACAAAGCTCGGATTCGTACGCTGGCAATGGGAATACACCCGTGCAACATATGATTTCAAAATGGAAGATACAGCCGGCAAAGCCGTTTACTTCTTGCGCGTTAACGCTCGCGTTGAGTCCGGCAAGCTCGAATCTCCATATGCCATCCTGTTTCTGGAAGATGCATACATAGGAAGAGAAACGTTCCCGCATGGTTTGGACTACAATTCGGAAATCCCAGCTTCCATCATGACACTCTCCAAACAAAAATTAGCTCAGTTGCAACACTTGCTAGCGGATTAAGCGGGGAGACGGCATGAATCCCCCTCGCAGAGGAACGCCGGATTTTCTGCTGCTCTTTTTAACCCTCGTACTTGTCTGCTTTGGACTGGCTATGGTGTTCAGCGCAAGCTCTATGACCAGCGCCTACAAATGGGCTGACCCTTGGTATTTTACGAAAAAGCAGCTGATTGCCGTAGGCTTAGGCTCGATTGGCATGTTGCTCTGTATGAATATCCACTATACTAAACTTAAAAAGCTGGTCATTCCCGCTTTTTTTGTCATTGTCGTAATGCTCGTGCTCGTTATTTTTACAGAAAAGGCAAATGGAGCAGCCAGTTGGTTCAGCTTCGGCAAATTCGGCATCCAGCCAACAGAGTTCGCCAAATTGATTGTCATTCTTTATTTGGCCTCTCTCATCAGCAATAAAGAAGAGAAATTCCGGGATTTCAAGAACGGGCTGCTTCCAGCTCTGCTCATTGTCGGATTTGTCAGCTTTCTGATTATGCTCCAGCCAGATCTTGGTTCTTGCTTTATTCTGCTCGCTTGCTCGGCAATCGTCATCATTGTGGGCGGGTCCAACTTAAAGCATATCTTCACACTAGGGACAGGTCTCGCTGCAATCGGGACCATGGTCGTTGCCATCTATGTATGGAAAGCAAGCACGGCAGTGGGCGATAGTGCGAATAGGCCCGGCTACCGGATGAATCGGCTAACCTCATTCATGGATCCTTTTTCCGACCATTCAGATACAGGCTATCAGGTCGTTCAATCCTTATATGCGTTCGGCCATGGCGGGCTTAGCGGCGCTGGCTTCGGCCAAGGGATTCAGAAGCTGCACTATTTGCCAGAAGCGCATAACGATTTTATTTTCGCCATTATCGGAGAAGAGTTTGGCTTCATCGGAAGCGCTCTATTCATTCTGATCTTCCTCCTCTTCATCTGGCGCGGTATTCTCGTCGCTGTTCGCAGTCCGGATATGTTCGGCATGGTAGCGGGCGTGGGAATCATGGGCATGTTTGCTTTCCAAGCGCTCATTAACATCGGAGGAGTAACGAGCTCCATTCCATTGACGGGAGTAACGCTCCCTTTCATTTCCTCAGGGGGATCGTCAATGATGGTCTGTCTGATCTCCATGGGGGTCTTGCTAAGCATCTCCCGTGAGCAAACAGGAAAATCAGAAGCCTCAACGAAAAAAAGACCCTAGTCGATTTCAATTCGATAGGGTCTTTCTCTTATTTTACGCGGTGCGGGTCATCCACATCTTCTTCTTTAAAAGCAACGCCTTCTACTTTCACATTCACTTCAACAACGGTTAATCCCGTCATATTCTCCACCGTTTCCCGAACGTTCTCCTGAAGATCCCGGCATACATCCTGAATACGGGAACCGTAATTGACAATAACTCGAAGATCGATGGCTGCTTCTACTTGACCAACCTCTACAGAGACGCCTCTTTGTACGTTTTTGCCGCTTAGCCGTTTAGCCAGGCCCTCCGAAATGCCTCCCGACATACCTGCAATTCCTGGTGTTTCCAGGGCTGCAAGTCCTGCGATAGTCGATACTACGTCATCAGAAATACGAATTAAACCGGTTTGATTGTCTTCGGACATACGGATCACTCCCTAAACATGTTATAGATCCATTGTAATAAGTTCATATGATGAAAGCAAGAACTGCAGTTTCATAGAAAACGAATTTACATTACGCGACAAAATCTGTATATTTAAAGAAGTAAAAAAATGCCACTTTACATTTTACACAGTCGGAGGGTTAGATTTGAAAGGGAAATTGTTTTATGTAGGTTTAATTGTAACATTCGCGCTCAGTGCAGTCGCTCATTATGCGAACTGGAACCATACCCTCCAATTCGTTATTTCCGCCATAGCGGTCATTTTCGTGGCTGGTTTTCTCGGTAAAGCAACAGAAAGCGTAGCTCACTATGCCGGGGAACGGGTAGGCGGATTCCTCAATGCGACGTTCGGGAATGCAGCTGAATTGATTATTGCCATATTCCTGGTCAAAGACGGGATGTTTGATGTTGTAAAAGCCAGCTTGACTGGATCGATTATCGGAAATTTATTGCTCGTCCTCGGTCTAAGCGTGTTCGCAGGCGGCTTGAAATTCAAAGAACAATTCTTCAATGTCAAGCTCGCCTCCCACAATTCATCCTTAATGCTTCTTGGGGTCATCGCTTTGTTCATCCCAGCCGTATTTGCCGGCAGTCTTACGACCAAAGAAACATCGTCGATGAGCATGATCGTTGCGGTTCTACTTGTAGTCGCTTACCTGCTGTGGCTCCTGTTCTCCATGGTCACTCACAAGAATGTACTTTCTGATGAAGCTGTAGAGCATGGTGAAGCGGCATGGTCCAAGTCGACCTCCATCATCTTCCTTATTGTTGCCACCGTCATGGTTGCCTTTACAAGTGAGTGGCTGGTCGGAACATTAGAGGAAGTAACGCACCAATTCGGACTGTCCGAGCTCTTCGTCGGAGCCTTCCTAATCGCCATTATCGGCAATGCGGCTGAACATAGTGCTGCTGTCATGATGGCCATGAAAAATAAAATGGGAGCAGCCGTCGAGATCGCAATCGGAAGCTCGTTGCAAATTGCTTTGTTTGTTGCTCCTGTCCTTGTGCTTGTCAGCTTTTTCATGGGCGGCACACCGATGAACATCGTATTCTCTACTTACGAACTTGCAGCTATCGCAGTTGCCGTGTTCATCACCAAATCGATTTCGCAGGATGGTTCCACGAACTGGTATGAAGGACTCCTGCTGCTCGTTGTATACATCATCCTGGGAGTTGTATTCTTCCTCGTATAGCCTCTATCCCAACCAAATGCTTCCGGCATTTGGTTTTTTTACAGTTTCTTTAGATCACGTAAAATAATTTTCCGTCTCTCTCTGATATAATTAAGGATCAATTGCGGTTCGTCAGTAAATTCCGAGTACGGCCATTTTCGTTCAAAGTCATAGGCCATATACGGAGCTACACTTTCATGTAGCTCGTTAATGACGGGCGCCAAGTTTTTCCTTGTAAAGGAAGTGCTTAAAATCGAAACAAGTATTTGTTTATACCGCTGCCTAATACTCGGAAATTCCAACAGCTTTCGGGTTAAACGATTATAGCCGGTGATTCTCACCAAATCACTGCCGCATACCTTCCCATAGCAGTTCCGTCCCCAAGTCCCCTCGTAATCCCATGGAATAATACGATACAACTTGCTCGGCTTATGAAGATAGATCGCATAGTTCTGATCAAAACCATCAAAATTCCCCGTACATACGGCACCCGCCAACCACTTCAAATAATTGTCCACATCCAGATGAGCGTTCAAATAATGAAAAAGTGATTTGTTTGACCGCGCATTAATTTGGGAAATAAACCCTTGAAGTTCAGTTTTATGCTGGCTTTTTCCAATGATTAGTTTATAGCCCTCTAACAAAGTTTTCTTTTTCCTCTTGGTGTTCGGGTTAATCAGCCAAAAATCAGCACTGTCGTTGACTGCGTAGAAAAGTGAGTGCGCATGAATCTGCCTGCGTTTAAAAAAATTCCAATCTACGGCTTCTATTTCCAGGTATACGCCTTTATTTTCGCCATTTAGTTTTAATTGACAGTGCTGCGTATGCGGACTTGGCACGCCGATACTTCGAAAGAATCGAAAAGATAGCGCATTTCGAATCATAGAGGGGTCATCATACTCAGCATTTAAATGATAGGTTCTTCCCCCTCTTATCATTTCGTATGATTTTTTGTGATATTCGCGCGTATGTCCACCTCGATAACGAACTTTAATGGACTCGCTTATGCCATTGCTTATTAGAAAAGCGTTCACGAATTGATCGCTCCACACATCTTTGTTCAACAAAGCCAGCTGTTGATCGTGAATGACTAAATGCCTGGTCGGTAACATGTGACACCGCCTTTTCTACATAATGAAAAGCCTATCCGTTATGGATAGGCTTTTTATGCTAATTTACTCTATTCATCCGGACTAGCCGCAGTCACGGCACTTGTACCATTTTTAATCAATTTGCTTACGTTCTGTCGCCTTGTGCTCTGCTGCCTCCTGATTTGCCGCCTTTCGCTCTGTCACCCTGTGCTCTGCTGCCTCCCGATTTGCCGCCTTGCGATTTGTCGCCTCCCGATTTACCGCCTTGCGATTTGTTGCCTCCCGATTTACCGCCTTGCGATTTGTTGCCTCCCGATTTGCCGCCTTGCGATTTGTTGCCTCCCGATTTGCCGCCTTGCGATTTGTTGCCTCCCGATTTGCCGCCTTGCGATTTGTCGCCTCCCGATTTGCCGCCTTGCGATTTGTCGCCTCCCGATTTGCCGCCTTGCGATTTGTTTGCCTTTGCATTTTTCTCATTGGTTTCATTAACTTCTGATTTATTTTCTTTCTTTGATACGAAAGCCATCATTTAGAAAAACCTCCTAATTGTTTATTAGGATATTCTATGAGTCGAGCCTTTCGTTGGATATAGACATTGGTTGGTAGAGCGTAAAATATTATATCTATCTATTCTTGCATGCAAAGAATTTAAGTGTGGAAGTTCAATAAAATAGATTGCTATCTAGTACCATCACTTTACCTGATACATATACTTATATTACAAACGAACATCAATGATATTTTGCTAGGAGGTGACAGACTATGTAGCTGCTTCATTAGTTATATAGAAAAGCTACCGTCAATACGATTCGAGAAGTCTATTAAAAACCACATTCCTGGAAGGGGAAATGACAAAATGAGTATCAACTATTTAAGTCAATTATATGGTAAAGAAGTAAAAATCAATCGAGGTGGCCCTGATGCTACCACAGGCTTGCTGGTTAACATTTCACAGGATTTCTTGGTCCTTCAAACGCAAGATGGCGTTGCTTATATTCAACTCCAGCATATCAAAAGCATAAGTGACACAAAAAACAGTGCTAGCAGCACTAACAGCACCTACCAAACTACTGCTAGTCATGTATCCGCATATAACTTCAATTCACTATTGCATCAGTTGAGACACAACTTTGTTCAAATCAACCGCGGCGGCCCCGAAAAATACGAAGGCTTTATCGCAGATATTTCATCCGACTATTTACTGCTTGTAGTCAAAGATGAAGTCATTCAAGTTCCTGTCTTCCACATCAAAAGTATCAATGTCATCAACAAACAAGACAAAAACAATAATAACAATAACAATAACAACAACAGCAATAATAACAGTAATAACAATAACAGCAACAACAACAATAAAAATAACAGCAACAAATCCTCATCAAATAGCAACTCTTCCAACAAGAGCTCTTCGAATAAAAATAGCTCCAACAAAAGCTCATCTAACGGCTCTTCGAATAAAAGTTCCAGCAATAAGAGCTCTTCGGCCAAAACATCAGCCGCTAGAAAATCAGCCATAAAAGCGTTGTGGAAAAAAGCTCGCAAAATCTAATCTTTACTAGAGAAGCATGCCCAACTGAGGGGAGCATACACATACTATCCCTGTTAACATGACGTCCCCCTTTCTTTTACACTTCAGCCCCACTTACCCCGAAATAAAAAGGCACTGAATCCCCTGCACAACCTATTCCCCGTATTAGATGAACACAACAAATGTCTGGCTATTGCACAGACTTAAAGGTATGAAGCAATCCCTCCGGCAATCGGTGCTACCATTCTGATTTCCGCGGGGATTGTTCCTCTTCTTGGCATCTAATAGGTGAAATTCAAATTGTCGCGAACATACATTCAATTAAGTCTCTTTTCTTCTTGTTTCATTGGCTTCTCACTCTAAACTCACTTTACTTCTGGAATATGCTCTTTCGTTGAAAGGAGGTATAAGTATGGATAATTTAAGTATTTTTATTGGAAAGCACGTTGAGTTAGCTATTTCGGGGATAAATACACCCTTAAAAGGGGTTTTAATTGACGTGGGCAGTGATCTTCTAGTCATCCATAATGAGATGCATTTCTACTATATTCCGTCCATCCATTTACAATATTTGAGACTAGATACGTCATCGACACTTTCTGCGATCACATCGACCGAATCTCCCTTGGAGATGCAGTCCGCCTCTATCTCCTATCGGAAAATGCTAATGAACGCCAAAGGCATGTTTATTGAAATTTATATTACCGGCAATCAAACCATTCATGGCTATTTAACCCACATTATGAATGATTATTTTGCTTTTCATTCGCCTGTCTTTCACACCATCTTCATTTCGATGCAGCATGTCAAATATGTAATTCCCTATCCGCCTGATACAACACCCTATTCATTGAAACCAGAATATTTCTTGGTTCAACCCTCCCATGTTACGCTCTCGCGCACATTCGAACAACAGTTGAAAAAGCTCGAAGGTATGTTTGTTGTTATGGATCTAGGCGAGAATCCGAGTAAAATTGGGCTTTTACAGTCATTCAACTATCCGGTTCTAGAGCTTGATACCGCTTATGGAAGAGCCATTTTGCATTCAGAACATGTAAAAACCATTCATCTGCCATCCTCTCGCAAAGAAGATGCTCATCTAGGACGCACAGACAAAAAATGACGCCCCTGTGGGCGTCATTTTTATTTTTTGGCATTAAGCGCTTCATACAGCTGCGCAAGATTACGTTCCAGCTTGTTGAGAATTTGTTTGCCCGCTAGTTCAGCAATCAGTCCAGCACGAATAGCAAAATCAATTTCTCTGGAAAGTCCGTACATTTGCGTATCTAAAACTTCCTCATACAGCGGGCATTGACGAGTTGTCAAATTCTCCATTTGTACTTCGATCAGCTTTTCGATTTTATCTGCATCTTCTTGAAGAAGATTGAGCGCTTTTTGATTCAAATTAAGCAATAGATCAGATGAAGACATTCCAACTTTCCCCCCATACGCTAAGTCATCCGTCCTTATATGATCTATATTAAGCGAAAATGCTCCAATATACAAGAGAAGGTACCCTCAGAGATTCTGAGAATACCTTCTTTTCGTGTGACTTAATCTTCAACAACATTAACGCCTAGGCTGTGTTTAGTAAATACTTCAGCCATAGCTTTTTTCGCTTCTTCCGCATCAGGACCATGAACATGCAAATCATAGTTGCTGGAGCTGAGCAGAGTAGTGAATAACCCAAGAATACTTTTCACATCGATATACTTATTATCATACTGAAGTACGATAGACGATCTGAATTTGTTAGCAGTTTGGGAAATTTCAACGATTGCAGCATTATTAGCACTTGGCATGTTACATTCCTCCATTTATTCACATATATCGGTTGCCTTGCTTCCTATATGATAACTTGGATAGGTAGGAAAGCGCAACTAAAAATTTCCTCTATTTTTTGTGAAGAAGTCCTACTTCCGACTCGATGTAAGCACTTTCTTCACACCGTTACCAATTAGTATTAAAACAACGAAAACAGCCAAAAGCAACAATAGCCTGCCTTTGTATTTCTGAAAATGAAACAAGTCATGGGCAATCATCGATTCCAGAAAAACAATGGGAAGTTTGCCGATTATAGTTCCCCATAGAAACTGAGAAAAGCGCATACGCGTAAGACCAGCTGCAAAATTTATCGCAGAGGATGGCAGAATTGGAATGAGCCTACCGATAAATACATAAAAAAAGCCTTGCTTCTCCATACGCTCACTAAACTGCGTAACAAGCGGAAACTTTTGCAACTTTTTCTCCACCCAAGCATGTCCATAATAACGCGCAAAATAAAAAGAAGCAATTGCCCCCAGACAAGACATCACATAGTTGACAACAAAGCCCCATTTAATACCGAAAATCGCGACATTCGTTCCTGCGATAAGCACAAACGGAATAAACGGAAAAAATGTTTGAAAAAAAATCAATGCCATGCCGATGCCTTTTCCTATCCAACCAAGATCTCTTAGGTGTTCAGACAGCTGCCTCATATTGCTATGCGTAAGCTTAATGCCCACTGGATGGAAGAACAAAAAATAAAGCAAACTCACAAGTAAAATGAGTGCAATTCCGATTTTCAAAAAACGCATTCTTCTAAATACTGACAACTTTCGACCATCCCTTCCCTTTGACCCAACTATTGTACCATGTTAACCAAGCTTCAGGAAGAGGGATCTGGGAAGCGTATTCTTGCCCAGTCTTTCATTGCTACAGGATTCCCTTCCGCTGTCAAATTATGAGTGCAACGGGAAGCACTACAAAACAAAAAGCACTGTCCTACGACAAGTGCTTCTGAATTAACCGGCTTGAATGCGGTTACGGCCGTTATTTTTGGCTTGATATAGCGCCATATCTGCCCGATAGAAGAGTGACTCCACACTAATCTTGTCTTCTTCCCAGTTCCAATCCGATACCCCGCAGGAAACCGTCACCTGAGGACTCGTCTCTTCCTGAACACGCACTCGGATTCGCTCCGCGATACGAAGCGTCTGATCCTTAGCTACTTGTGGCAAATAGACCGCAAGCTCTTCTCCGCCCCATCTCGCCGCGATATCACTGTCGCGAATGCTTGATTTAATGATCTGACTGACTTGGATTAATATTTTATCTCCTACTTGATGACCGTATGTGTCATTGACCCGTTTGAAATTGTCTATATCAACAACAATAAGCGAACCGCAGAAATCTTTCTTCTGCATCATATTAGCCTGCTCGTCTAAATAATGCCGAACATAGAGCCCAGTCAAGTTATCTGTAATGACCATTCTTCTTACTTCTGCGTGGAGTGAAGCATTGGTCATGGCGAGCCCGATATGCCCTGACAACACCTGAAGCAGCTTGTAATTATCATAGGAGAAAAAATTTGGCTTATTGTGCACAACGAGAATGACCCCGACCACCTCTCCATTCACAAGAATGGGCGAACCAATCAGCGATCGGCAATTCGTAACTTGCATCAATTTGGAATCGACTTTGGAATTGGCCCAATAATCAGAAATGATAACCGGTTCTTTCGTTGTATAAATAAGTCCTGAAAAGCCTTGATCAAGCGTAAAACTCTCTTGAAACATCATGGGTAAATTGCTGGCTTGTACAATCAAATGCTCGCTAATCGGATCCGTTTGCAGAATACAGCAGTAATCTGCGCCAAATATCGTCAATAACTCACTGGACGCAAAATTAAAAATTTCGTTAAGTCTTAAACTTTGATTCAATTGCTTTGTAATTTCATTAATCAATCGAAGCTCATTAATAAGTAAATTAGACTGCTCGTAAAGCTTTGCGTTTTCGAAAGCAGAGCCTGCCGTATCCGCTAACAGCGAAATAAATTGCAAATCGGAATCATCCACGAAGTGTGACTCGAACTGCAGGTGCAACACCCCATAAACCCCTTGCTTCCCTGACAGCGGAACAGCAATATTGGCTGCGCTAGACGTTGCAGATACTTTATCGGGTTGGAAAATAAGATGTCCTTCCATAAAAGCGCGGGTACAAATGTCGTCATCTAAACTTTGAAAATTCAGCGGTTTTACAGGCAAATTCGTACTGGTATTATCCTGAGACAACAACAAATCAACTTGAATATCCGGATACACATTGTAGATGCTCTCAATAACCTCAGTCAAAACCGAATCCACATCGATTTTGGCATGCAGCTTTTTCGATGCCTCGAACAACACATTCTGTTTCTTGAAATCCCGTTCACTTTGCTTATTTTGTTCCATTAACTGTTCGTATTTATTACGTTCCATTAACACCTGCATGTAGCTGTTAATGGAAACTGCTAATGTATAAAATAAATTTGTAATCTCATCAGGCTCTACATTAGATTGGGTCAATAGTCCCAAATATCCAATGAGATTATTTTGTGCATCTCTCACTGGAATTGCTGCGCTTGATGCCGATTGCAATTCAGTTGCTCCCATTTCTTCACACGACATGTGCTGGAGCGTTGCAGACTCGGCACAGCGTGCAAAAGGATTATCCCCTCTAACCATGTGGCTCCATGAGGTGCCTCTCGTCAACAGATGAGTGGCAAGAGAGATTGCATTCGAGTAATTAAAAACGACTTCAAGATCCAAATTAACGCATAACAGCGCCGTTTGCTGGGGAATCATAACTAAACCAACGTCATTCTTCCAAAAAACTAAAGCATCTTGCAGCGCCTGTCGGATATCCTGACCAACAACAGGAAAACTGTTTGAAAGAACAAGTCCTTGACGAAGGAAATCTTCGAAGTGCTTAGTATAACTATGTTGTTTACTGCTACGAAGTGATTCGCTCATGGCCTTCTCCTTTTACCGACAGACTGCAAACTAGTTTTCTTTCATCATATACACAACCATTATCATACTATTTTTCTGAGCTTATTGCACTACTTTTTCGTATCCCATCTATGGAATGAGACTTGACATGCCCGACTCTTTTTAATAAAATTAGAAGTCGAGTACTAACATGATTTCGGTGAATGCCATTTGTGTCACCCTCACTGCTTTTGCTCCTGCCAAGACAGCGGCTGAACTACTCTTGCCAGGGAATCTCAACAGAAAAGATTCGTAAGCAAAACCAGGCACAACGCTTCACCCCGACATCTTAGATGCAGTTCACTAACTACTATGTAAAAAGAAGGAGTTTTTCCTACATGTCACGTTATACAGGTCCTAAATTTAAATTAAGCCGTCGTCTTGGTATTTCCTTGAGCGGTAATGGTAAAGATTTGAAACGTCCTTTCCCACCAGGCCAGCACGGTCCAGGACAACGCAAAAAAATGAGCGGTTATGGCGTTCAATTGCAAGAAAAACAAAAGCTTCGTCATATGTACGGTTTGAGCGAAAAACAGTTCCGCAACTTGTTCGACAAAGCTTCCAAGCTTAAAGGTATCTCCGGTGAAAACTTCATGATCTTGCTGGAAAGCCGTCTGGACAACCTGGTTTACCGTCTAGGTCTTTCCAACTCACGTGCAGGCGCTCGTCAATTGGTTGCTCACGGTCACGTAACTGTGAACGGCAAAAAAGTAGATATCGCATCTTACACTGTATCTACTGGCGACGTGATCGCGCTTCGCGAAAGAAGCAAAGGTCTTTCAACTGTTAAAGAAGCTCTTGCTAACCGTAACTACCTTCCTACTTACCTCGAATTCAACGAGGCTGGCGTAGAAGGCAAGTACATCCGTTTGCCAGAACGTTCTGAATTGCCACAAGAAATTGACGAGAAACAAATCGTCGAGTTCTACAGCCGTTAATCACAATAACCCCCTCAGGGATTACCCTGAGGGGGTTTCTTTAGCTCATATTGTTAGTTCGCAAATTGAACGAGATAGTAGTTCTTTTTGCCTCGGCGAACGATCAAGTACGATCCCCCGAGTTTGCCTAGCTCGTTTGCTATTGCTTCAACCTGTGTGATTCGCACACCGTTAACCGTAACAGCACCGCTCTCAATATCTTGACGCGCTTGACGCTTGGAAGGCGCTGCACCTACCGAAATCAGCAAATCAACAAGCGGAATATCTTCCTGCTCCAAAGTCGTCGACGGAACATCCTTGAATGCCTCTTCAATCTCTGTACGAGAAAGCTCTTGCAGATTACCGCTAAACAAGGCCGCAGTAATATTGAGCGAACTTTGCAAGGCCTCTTCGCCGTGCACAAGTTTTGTGACTTCGCGGGCAAGCACTTTTTGCGCTTCCCTTTTCTCCGGTTGCCCCTTCACTTCTTCTTCCAAACGCGCAATTTCGTCATGACTGATGAACGTAAAGTATTTGAGGAAACGAACCACATCGTTATCATCCGTATTCACCCAGAATTGATAGAATTGGTATGGTGATGTTTTCGCTGCATCCAGCCAGATCGCTCCGCCTTCGGTTTTACCGAACTTCTGTCCGTCACTTTTGGTTACGAGCGGAAGCGTCACACCATAAGCGCGCTTGTCCGTTGTTTTTCCGATTAACTCCAGCCCCGCAGTAATATTTCCCCACTGATCACTTCCGCCAATTTGCAAGGAACAGTTTTTAGTTTCGTTTAACTTTAGGAAATCATACGATTGCAGGATCATGTAACTGAATTCCGTGAACGAAATCCCCTTCGTGATCCGAGAGTCCACTGAATCTTTTGCTAGCATGTAATTGACCGTAAAGTTTTTACCTACATCTCTCAAGAATTCAATCACATTCAGGGAACCCAGCCAGTCATAGTTATTCACTAATTGAGCTGGATTGTCCAACTGCTCTGAAAAATCCAGAAAACGCGATAGCTGATTTTTAATACTCTGAGACCACGCGACAACGACCTCAGGCCCATTCAACGTGCGTTCATTTGCTTTGCCGCTGGGATCGCCAATTAAGCCAGTACCGCCGCCTACGAGTGCCAAAGGAATATGGCCGGCAAGCTGGAATCTCCGCAATGTCAATATCGGGAGCAAGCTGCCTATATGCAAGCTATCCGCCGTTGGGTCGAAACCGCAGTAGAGGGTAACTCTCTCCTCATTGAGCTTTTTGTCCAGACCCTCCCGATCCGTAATTTGATGAAGCAAGCCGCGAAACTCTAGATCCTGCAAAATACTCATTAACATCCATCTCCCTTTTCTAAAAAAATACAAAAAAGCCTTCACATCCACAAAGGGACGAGAAGACTTGACTCGCGGTACCACCCTAATTAAAACAGCAGCTGCGTACTTATATAACAAAACCGTTATATACCCCGGCTAACTATTTTCACTCGACAACCGTTAACGGGGCTTACCCGGCAAATGCTACTGCCGCAGCGCAATGCTGCAGGTTCCCAATTGCTGCTCAAGACCGTAATTCACTAACCCGCAGGTACCGGTTCGCACCCTCCACCGGCTCTCTGAAAGCATCCGCAAGCTACCTACTGCTGATCCATCCACGCATTTGTACAATTTATATCACAGGATTGTATCGTTGTCAAACGGCGCGGTCGCAGCTTTTCTTCATCATTACCGCTAAAGAAGCAATTATGGTATAATATACCCGTTCATGTTAGGAGGAAATTGGAACTTATGCGTAATATTTTTGCCAAATGGAATCGTCCTTGGGTGCGGACAACATTTAAAGTAACCTGGATCACTTTGAAATGGTGCATCATTGCCGCCTTCTTAGCCGGCCTGATAGGCGGCTCCGCGGCATTCGGATACGTTAGCGCACTTGTCAAAAAAGACCCTGTGCGCACACAAGAATCGATTCGCCAGCAAATTCAAGAAAATGCAGTCACTGGCTTTGCCTACTTCAATGACGATACCATCATCGGCCAATTACGTACAGAAGAGGACAGGCGGCTTGTTGCCCTGGCAGATATCCCGCAAGTCGTGCTGGACGCTGTGTTATCCATTGAAGACAAGGATTTCTACAGCCACAAAGGGATTGATTTCCGCGGCTTGTACCGCGCTGTCACCCAGAAACTTTTGAACGAAGATGTGCAAACAGGCGGAAGTACCATTACACAACAGTTAGCCAGACGAGTATTTCTAACGCTGGATCGCGACGACGGACGGAAAGCACGGGAGTTGCTGCTTGCTCTGCGCATGGAACGACTGATGTCGAAGGATGAAATCCTCCTTGCGTATTTAAACAAAATCCCTTATGGGAATGGCGCTACCGGCTACAATCTGTATGGGATCAAAGCTGCAGCCAAAGGCTTGTTTAATATCGATGACCTAGCCAAGTTAAACTTGGCGCAAGCAGCTTACCTGGCCGGCTTGCCCCAACTGCCGTCACAGTACTCCGCATTCACGAGCAAGCCAGAATTTGATGAGGATGGCTTCAAACGCGCCGTCACTCGCCAACAGCTTGTTCTGAAACGGATGTTAGAGGAAAAGAAAATTACAAATGAACAATATCAAGATGCACTGAAATTTGATCTTCATGCATCCATGCCGACTGCTTCTCAGAAGGCCTACACAACGTATCCTTATCTCATGATCGAAACGGAAAGAGAAGCCGCAGAAATCCTGCTCAAAATCCAGAAGCCGGATCTCGATCCCAAGAAAAATCAAGCGGCCTATAATGAAGCGTTGAAAGGTGTACAAACCCAACTGCTGCGTGGCGGGTATCAAATTTATACAACGATTGACAAAACCATTTATGACTCGATGCATGATATTGCCGGCAATGCAAAAAACTTCGCTCCGACCGATGAGAAAAAAGGCATTGAGCAAGTCGGCGCCATCATGATTGACAGTAAGAATGGCGAGATAAAGGGCATGATTGAAGGCCGCAATTTCTTTGACGAACAGCTTAATCACGCGACACAAGCTTATAGACAGCCCGGTTCTACCATGAAACCGATTGCCGCCTACATTCCGGCTTTGGAAAAAGGAGCAATCCAGCCGGCAAGCGTACTGGATGATGTGCCGATTATCTTAAAAGATGGCACCAAGGGTTTCCATATTCCAGAAAACTGGGATCATAAGTTTCACGGTTTAATGACAGCACGAAGGGCTTTAAACCAGTCTTACAACATTCCTGCCATAGACCTGTTTCTGAATAAAGTCGGCATCGATGAGGCTTGGGACTTTGCCAAAAAATTAGGCATCACTTCGATACAGAAAGAAGATTATTATGCGCAAACCGGTGTTATTGGCGGTCTAAGCCGAGGCACATCCGTGAAGGATTTGACTGGCGCTTACGCTTCTATCCCGAACAAAGGCGTATTCAATGAAACGTTCATGATCCGCACCATTAAAGATTCGAACGGTAACATTATTTATGAACATGAGCAAAAACCAACGCAAGTATACTCAGAGCAATCTGCATATCTCATTACGGATATGATGAAAACGGTCATTAGCCAAGGTACGGCAACAGATCTAATGAAGAAGTATAAGTCCTACGGGAAAATAGAAATTTCAGGAAAAACCGGTTCAACGCAAGACGATGCGGACGCCTGGTTCATGGGCTTTACGCCCGATATCACTGTTGGTGTGTGGATTGGCTACGATCAACCGGTTAACAAGTTGTCATCCAAAACGCTGCAAACGTATCATGCCAAAGATATTTGGGCACTGATTATGAACAGTACGATCGAGCAAAAGCCAAATCTGTTCCCTACCAAAACGTTCGAAAAACCCGATGGCATTGTATCCGCCACAGTTTCCAGCATTTCTGGCAAGCTGCCGAATGAGTTAACGAGCAAATCCAACCTTGTGACCACTGATATTTTCAATAAAAAGTATGTGCCAAGCGAAGAAGACAATGTCATGGTGAACGCCAAAATCAGCTCGTATAACGGTCTCAATTATTTGGCACAAGACAGTACGCCAGCTGATTTCGTACAAGAGAAAACGGTAATTAAAAGACAAAAATCAATTAGCCAGTTGTTAAAAGAAGTGCAGGACGCAATGAGCAAGCTTCCAGAGAAAAGCAGGAAACCGATCGACAATTACAAGCCATCGGATTATGACGACGATGCTCCATCAGAAACGGATCCTCGCGTCGACGACGGCAAAGCGCCGGAAACTCCTACAACTGTTGTCGCAACGAAATCTGGCGATACGGCAGTCGTGACCTTCCAGGCAAGCCCTAACCCCGATCTGGTTGGGTATCGCTTCTATCGTTCTGACAACCATGGTAAATTTCAATTATTGGGCGGCAGAGTGGTTCTGGCTGGGGCTGAAACGAAGTTCGTAGATCAAGTGCCTGCTTCCAGTTTAATGGGCTACTATGTAACAGCTGTGGATGTCGCCGGGAAAGAGTCTGCACCAAGCCGCTCTGTATATACAGATGGAAGCTCAATAGATACTTTATTTGTTCCACCGGGCGACGGCAGTCAGATACCAGGAAATACGAACTCTGGAACTGTTATTAACAACGGTGGCAGCACCGACGGTTCTACAGGCTCTGGCAACAGCACAAACGCCACCAATCCTGGCGGAGAAGCACATAATAGCATCAAAGATCTGCCTTCCGCACCAACCGGTGTTAAAGCCAAAGAAGACGGTGCTGGCCTTAATCTTACCTGGAAAGCAAACTCCCCCAAAGAAAAGGTCAAACAGTATTATGTCTACTACAGCGATAAAGAAAAAGGCCCCTATACGAAGTTAGGTTCTGTGAAGGATGCAACCGAATTTCATTATTATGCTGCTGCCTATAACGGCTATTATAAAATAACGGCAATAAATGAAGCCGGCGAATCTAAAGCATCCAATTCAATCGCCTATAACAAATAAGACGCAAAAGACCCGGGAATTCGGGTCTTTTTTGCATGCACATAACAAAAATCCCTTTCTAACCACCGTTTGCGGTCAGAAAGGGATGCTTTGAATACAATTAATCTTCGATTGTCGATAAATCGCCTGTTGGCAAATTAAGCTCCCACGCCTTCAGTACGCGGCGCATAATTTTTCCGCTTCGCGTTTTAGGCAGTTTATCTTTGAACTCGATTTCCCGAGGCGCTGCATGGGCAGACAGCCCTTCTTTGACGAATTTGGAAATATCCGCTTTGAGTTCATCCGAAGGTGAATAGCCTTCACGAAGAGCGATGAATGCTTTAATGATCTCACCACGCATAGGATCAGGCTTGCCGATAACCCCGGCTTCAGCTACCGCTGGATGCTCTACCAGCTTGCTCTCGACCTCGAAAGGTCCAACGCGTTCGCCAGACGTGTTAATGACATCGTCGACGCGCCCTTGGAACCAGAAGTAACCATCCTCATCTTGGTAAGCTGAATCCCCTGAAACATACCAGCCATCTAACCGGAAATATTCTTCGTATTTGGAAGGATTATTCCAAATTTTGCGCATCATGGACGGCCAAGGCGTCTTGATAGCCAGGTTGCCCATGCGATAAGGAAGCAATACATTGCCGGAATCGTCGATGATGGCGGCGTCAACGCCAGGAATAGGCCGTCCCATTGATCCTGGCTTGATTGCCATGGAAGGATAATTACAGATCAATTGCCCTCCTGTTTCCGTCATCCACCACGTATCATGAATACGTTGATTGTATACTTTAAGTCCCCAACGCACCACTTCCGGGTTCAGAGGCTCTCCCACACTCAATACGTGGCGAAGCGAAGACAGATCAAATTGCTTGACCACCTCATCGCCAGCACCCATCAGCATGCGAAATGCCGTAGGAGCACTGTACCAGACCGTTACACCATATTTCTGTATCGTATTGTACCAATCCTGCGGGCTAAAGCGGCCCCCGCGAATAACATTCGTTGCGCCGTTCAGCCAAGGTGCGAAAATACCGTAAGAAGTACCCGTTACCCAACCTGGATCCGCTGTACACCAATAGATATCATCTTCTTGCAAATCCAAAACGATTTTACCTGTAAAATAATGCTGAATCATCGCATTGTGAACATGGAAGACACCTTTGGGCTTGCCTGTGGATCCTGACGTGTAATGAATGATGAGACCGTCTTCACGATCCACCCATTCGATTTCCAGGTCGGTCGAAGCTCCCTCCATTTTGGCGAAATAGTCAACTTGTCCCTCAGCGGGCTCAATATCCTGGCCAACCAGAATGACATGTTTCAGATGAGGCAGTTCAGAAACTGGAACGCGGGACAATAGGCTTGGCGTCGTCACAATCGCAACCGCAGCGCTGTCTTCCAAGCGGTCTCTTACCGCCGTTTCCATGAATGCTTCAAAAAGAGGGCCTACAACAGCGCCTACCTTAATCGTACCGAGTAAAGCATAATACAGTTCAGGTGTCCGAGGCATGAAAATAAACACACGCTCTCCTTTACCGACACCCAGGTCACGCAACACGTTGCCAAACTGATTTGATTTCGCTTTCATTTGCGCAAATGTGATAGCTTCCTCGCGTTGATTGTCGCTGTAATAAAGCGCAACCTTGTCACCTTTAGCGGTATCCGCATGCCGATCAATCGCCTCATATGCCAAATTTACTTTGCCGGTTTGGGACCAGGAAAAGCTCGTCTCAACTTCATTCCAATTAAAATTCGCACGAGTTTGCTCATAGCTGTTCATATTCGGGTTAGGGGATACCGCTTCAATAAGTTCCACTTTCATTTGATCCATGTTCGTAAAGCCCTCCTCACAGTTTTAACCGCTTTCATTTTATTGATCTTTTCACGCAAAATGTGATCGCTTTTTGATATATTCTATTATATCACAACGATAATTTTTCGCCTATGCCCAATACGGGTTTACAGCCATCAAAGTTGTTTTCGATAATCCGAAACCTTATCCTTTCTTTTATGGTAATATATATGATGACCGAATGGAAAAGGAAACTTTACTCATGCTGTTTTTCAAAAGGAGAGCTTAGGTTATGCAGCATATTAAAAAATATCACTCGCACAGCTTTCGCGCTGCTCCGGATCAACCTGAAATTATCATAGAAGGGCCTGTCTCGCCAGAAAGTCTGCAGGAATTATCCATGCATGTAAAATTGGATGCTTTCCGAAGGCCAAAAGAGCAGTTAGAAGCTCTTATTGAGATCACACAATTGCCTGAAGGACGTATTCTATTAGCAAGAGACGGATCGACGATCGTCGGGTATGTCACTTTTCATTATCCGGATGAAATTGAACGTTGGTCGCAAGGGCATATGCCAGATCTGATCGAGCTCGGGGCCATTGAAGTTGCGGACGAATACCGGTCTTTGGGATTAGGAAAAAAAATGATCCAGCTTGCCTTCAAGGATGACCAGCTTGAAAATGTTATCTGTTTCACAACGGAATATTATTGGCATTGGGATTTGGAAAAGAGCGGGCTGACGGTGTGGGAATATCGCCAAATGATGGAAAAGCTGATGAAATCCGTCGATATGGTGTGGTTCGCTACCGATGACCCCGAGATTTGTTCACACCCGGCCAACTGCCTGATGGTTCGTATCGGCAAGAATGTGCCTCTATCTTCTGCTGAGCAGTTTGACCGCATTCGTTTTCAGCAGCGATTCATGTATTAATCCATGTGCCATAATGCTTCCTAACAGGCCATGCAAGCGATTCTGGGGGAATAATTCGACATGAATAAGCAAGCGTTCAATCCCGTCTTCATCTATGACGATCAAGAAATTCAATATAAATTTAACGAGGAGCACCCGTTTAATCAGGACAGGCTTCTCCTGACAGTCGACCTGTTGCGCAAAGCCGGAGCGCTCCCGGACAGTGCGCTGAGGTTGCCGCGGCCAGCAACAGATGAGGAGCTGCTGAGGGTTCATGCACCCGCTTACATTGAAGCGGTGAAAGCGCTTAGCAGCGCCGTGCCGGAGGAACGGTGGGTCCAGGAAGCGGCACGCTTCGGACTCGACACCGACGACACGCCGTACTTCGCCGGGATGCACGACATCACGGCGAACGTCGTTGGAGGCTCCATCACCGCAGCGGAGCTGGTGATGTCTGGCGCCGCCCCGCACGCCCTCCATCTGGGCGGCGGCTTGCACCATGCGCTGCACAGCAAGGGTGCGGGCTTTTGCGTTTACAACGACGCTTCTGCGGCGATTGCGCATGTCAAAGAGACGTACGGCGCGAAGGTGCTGTACGTTGATACGGACGTGCATCATGGGGATGGCGTACAGTGGAACTTCTACGCTGATCCCCAGGTATGCACGCTGTCTATTCATGAGACGGGGAAATATTTGTTCCCCGGCACAGGCGCTGTGAACGAACGCGGCGAAGGCGATGCGTTCGGTACGACGATTAACATGCCGGTGGAGCCCTACACCGAGGATGAGTCATGGCTGGAGTGCTTCGGTGAGGTGCTCACCGAAACTGTAGCCCGCTTCCAGCCGGATGTCATTATTTCGCAGCACGGGTGCGATGCCCATGCTTTCGATCCGCTTGCGCATGTGCACTGCTCCATGCGCGTGTACAAAGCCATGCCCGAGCTCATCCACTCTCTATCGCACCAATGGTGCGAAGGGCGCTGGATCGCGCTCGGGGGCGGCGGGTACGACATCTGGCGTGTCGTGCCGCGGGCTTGGAGCCTGCTCTGGCTCGTTATGAGCGAGCAGGAAGTTCTTCACCAGCTGGATGCGAAACCCCAGCTGCAACTGCCCCAGGTGTGGCTGGACGCATGGCAGAGCAAGAGCCCGATCCAGCTGCCCAATACGTGGCTGGATCCTGTAGATGCCTGGACGCCCATTCCAAGGCGCCAAGTAATCGAAGAGAAGAATCGGCAAACAAAAGAACTTGCTATGATGTACTTAAAATAAGGAAGCCTCTCCCGATTTGCTTTTGAAGATGAACCACCTCGGGAGTCTGAAGTATATTAGATGTAGGAAAAAAGCTCAGGATCACGCCGGGAGGGCGCGTCCTGAGCTTTTCACTTTTGGTCAGCAACCATTAAAGGTGCTTGACAATATCCTCAACCATTTTATAGGAATTCTCCGAAGCTTGCACCGTAAATTCAGCAAAATTCACGTGAGCGGATCCATCAGCCTTATCCGACATGGACCGGATAACCACATAAGGAGTATCGTTCATGGAGCACACTTGAGCGACTGAAGCTCCCTCCATCTCCACACAAACACCATTAAGCTCCTCGTGCAGCTTAGCAACGATATCCCGGCTGGCTACAAACTGGTCGCCGGATAATACTCTCCCCCGTTTAACCTTGCCGGCAAAAAGTCTTTCCCCAGATGCTGACGCAAGCTCAACCAGCTTGCTGTCTGCTTCAAATACCGATTTGGCTTCATATGGAATAACACCGCGCGGAAAGCCAAGCGCCGTCACATCCATGTCATGCTGCAAGCATTCACTGGACACAACGATGTCGCCAATATTCAATTGAGGATCAAGCGCACCTGCCACGCCTGTGAAAATAATGGCTTCTACCCCAAACTGATCAATCAAAATTTGCGTCGTTACCGCAGCATTGACTTTCCCGACACCCGTACGGCAAACGACGACTTGTTTATTGAAGTAGCTGCCTTCCCGAAACAAGATTCCCGCTTTCGTCGACTCTTTTATATCTTGCATATGTGAAAGTAAAAACTCGATTTCCTCGTTCATCGCCCCGATGAGCGCTATTTTATTCCATGTCATCCCTATATCACTTTCCCTTCTGTACATGAGAAAACCTCTATCGCAAACATTCACGAATGAACGACCACGTTTAGAGGTTATCTTTTGAATCCGCAATGCAATGGCTCCTTACGCTTGAGCCACTGAATGACGGTAAATGATTTCATGCGGCAATACAACTTGCATATTATCTGTAGACTCTTTGTTCATCAACTTCGTCAACAGACGCATGGATACGGCACCAATATCGTACATAGGCTGAGCGACCGTTGTCAAAGTTGGTCTCACCATCGAAGCCATCCGGATATTATCAACACTAATGACTGCAATATCCTGCGGGACCTTGAGACCGTTATCTTGGATCGTATGAATAGCGCCGATCGCCATTTCATCCGTAGCCGAGAAGATCGCGCTTGGTCGAGGCGACTGCTCCAAGAAGTAGTTCACAGCATCCACACTGGATTCATATCGGTAGTTACCGATACGCACATATTCATCGCGAACTGGAATACCGGCAGTCTCCAAAGCTCTTTTGTAGCCTTGGTACCGTGCGAACCCATTCGCCGGATCTTGCAGCGTTCCAGAAATCATTGCAATATCACGATGACCGCCTGCAATCAGCACATTCACAGCATCAAATGCCGCCTTCTCATGATCAATATCAACGGAAGGCATCGTTTGGTTCTCATCTTTCGTTCCACATAGCACGACAGGAACGGATGATGTGCGGAAGGCTTGAATATGATCCTCCGTCACCACGCCGCCCATGAACAGAAGTCCATCCACTTGCTTTTCGAGCAGCGTATTAATCACACGGATTTCTTTCTCTTTCTTCTTATCCGCGTTACACAAAATAATATTATAATGGTACATATTCGCAATATCTTCAATTCCGCGCGCCACTTCTGCAAAAATGGAATTCGAGATATCGGGAATCACAACGCCGACTGTCGTTGTTTTCTTGCTTGCGAGACCTCTTGCCACCGCATTTGGGCGATAACCGAGCCGTTCAATCGCTTCAAAAACCTTTTTTCGTGTCTGTGGCTTCACATTCGGATTGTTGTTAACAACCCTCGAAACGGTCGCCATCGAAACTCCTGCTTCTCTAGCTACATCATAAATGGTTACGGTCACGGTTACTCTCTCCATATTCAAAAGTATTCTGCGATCCTATCATATTACCGTTATGATACGACAAATTAATTCATCTTGCAATGAAAAATGAAAATGCTTTGAAAATAATTTTACAGATTTTCATGGGAATTTTCAAATCTAGCTTCTATAACCACAAAAGCCAATCTCGATTGAGATTGGCCACTTGCGGATTATGTCGAAATTGTACTTTGTGTAATTTGCGACAACCGTTTGCGAATTTCATTCGTCCAAGGTTCGTCGCCCAGCGATTGCGCGAGAAGAAGGATGTCAAGAAGTTCATTTATGCGCTCTTCCACGATCTTTTCCATGGAATCATTCATATGTTCTTTCTCCGTCACTTTCAGCAGCAAATAAGCGACTTCTGAAAGCTCATGGAAAAAAAACTGCTGTTTCTCAGGTTTGCTTCCTAACTTGCCGATCAAGCCAGTGAGCTCCGGTTTGACATGAGGTACTACCTCGCTTCTGCCGCACGCTTCGCAAGAATAAATAGGCACATTTTCAATATCGACTTTGTTTTGATAGATAACCGTACGCAGACGAAGGTTCATCGCGCGTCCGCACTTGCAATACTTTTGCATCCAAAACACTCCTTCATGACAGGCGGCGAGTACATACTTTGCTTGTACTAACGTATTCTACGATATCGGCCAATTTCCTCCCGAAATCTAAGTAGTAGTTTTTGCCACCAATGGAAGAGAAGTGTCAGTTTTCCTGATGTTCTTTAAACTTGATAAGTTCATCCACAAATCGTTTTGAGAATGCCGGTAGATCCGGCGGACGACGTCCTGAAATGATATTACGATCTACGACAACTTCTTCATCAACCCACGTAGCTCCCGCATTTTCAATATCATCGCGAATGCCTGGCGTAGAAGTCATGGTGTAGCCATTTACGATTTTCGCAGAAATCAGCACCCATCCGGCATGACAGATTTGTGCGATCGGTTTCGCAGCAGCATGAAATTCCTGCGTTAAACGAAGTACATCCGGATACCGGCGGAGCTTGTCGGGCGCCCAGCCCCCAGGTACGTAAAGTCCAATGTAATCAGACGATTGCACTTCGCCAAACGCATAATCCGTCGTAATCGGAACGCCGTATTTGCCATGATAAACAGCTTTCGCCTTAGGCCCGATAATATCAACGACAGCCCCTGACTCTCTTAACCGCAGGACTGGATACCACATTTCCAGATCTTCAAACTCCTCGTCAACGAACGCTAACACTTTGCTACCTGTTAATCCCATTCGTGTTCCCTCCTAATAATGTTTCTCCCGTGTAACTCGCATCTGAAGCAATTACTACGGCCTTTCCTCTTTCTTCTGCTTCCTTTTGCGCGAGTAATTCAGTGATCTGTTGACTTGTTTTGCAAGTCAGAATCTGATCCACCAGCTCTTTGCATTTGGAAACATCGCTCGCAATTAGGCTGTGTTTCACTTGCAGCAGCGTCTGAACGGAGATACTAAGCTCCTCAATGCCTAATCCTAGCCAAATCGGGAGCGCTCTAATATCGCCTGCCATCTCACCGCACACGCCTACGGGTATGCCAACCCTTTTGGCTGAATCAATCACATGTTTCAATAATCGGATAACCGCGGGATGATATGGATCATATAAATGCGCGATATTCTCATTCATGCGATCCACAGCCAGCACATACTGGACGAGATCGTTCGTACCTATGCTTATAAAATTAACTTCGCTTGCCAGCATGTCGGCAATGAGCGCTGCGGCCGGCACCTCAATCGTTAAGCCTACTTCAATCTGAGCATTGAATGGAACCCCATGTTCGCTTAGCTCAAGCTTTGCTTCTTCCAGCATGGCCTTGGCTTGCCGTACTTCGTCTAGCGAAGTTACCATTGGGTACATAATCTTCACCGGCCCATAGCTGCTTGCTCTTAAAATTGCCTTGAGTTGCGTCATGAACAAGTCTTTGCGATCCAACGAAATGCGGATAGCCCGATAACCAAGAAACGGATTATCTTCTTTAGCCAGCGGCAAATAATCAAGCTTTTTGTCTCCGCCAATATCGAGTGTTCGGATAATAATCGGTTTCCCTTGCAGTTGTCTTACCGCGTGCCGGTATACCTCAAACTGCTCTTCCTCGCTTGGAAGCGAATCCCGATCCATGTACAAATACTCAGTTCGAAACAACCCTACCCCGGAAGCGCCGTTGCGCAGTACTTGTTCAATCTCCATCACTGAGTTCATGTTGGCGTACAGGGTCACCAGCTGCTTATCCAGTGTCATCGGCGCTACATCCGCGATCTCCTGCAAGCTCTCTTTAAATTCGAGCCAATTCTGCTTCCTCGCTTTGTATCGTTCGATTGTTGTTTGATCTGGATTTATGTAGAGCGTGCCTTCTTGACCGTCAATAATCAGGAAATCGCCATTTTGGATCGGTCTAAGCAGTTTGCCTTCCAAACCCAACACATAAGGAACCGACATCGCTCTTGCCATGATCGATACGTGCGAATGCGTGCCCCCGAGGATGGTAAGCAAACCTAGCACCTTACCCGGGTCTAGATGAGCTAATTGCGATGGCGTCAACTCCTTCGCCACCAGGATATAGGGATGATCGACCGGTGGAACATTCGAGCTCGTATCGCCAAGCAAATGCTTGAGAAGCCTGTTGCCGACATCTTTAATATCGAGAGCGCGCTCCTTCATGTATTCGTCATCGATCAGATTAAACATCCCGACAAACTTATCGATGACTTCTTTCACCGCGACTTCTGCAGCCTTATATTGAAGCTCGATGATCCCTTGAATTTCGTTCATAAAAATGGGGTCTTCCAAAATGGCCAAATGGGCATCGAAAATATACGACTGGTCTTGCCCCACCACTTCTTTAATTTCTTGCTTAATAAGCTCAAGCTCATCTTTGGATGAACGAATTCCATCATACAAACGCTCAAATTCATATGCCAGATCCGTTACATCAATCATTTTCTCCGGAAAATCCCACTCCCAGGTTGGAATGACGAACGCTTTGCCCATCGCAATTCCCGAAGACGCTCCTATCCCTCTGATCATCCGTTAGTCCCTCCTGACGGTTTAGTAGGTTTTAAGACGACGGACATCACAGAACCTTGCCCTTTCTTGACAGATTTAAACGGAGCGTAGCTCCACGATTTAACAAGATCCGGATTTGTAATGATCATTGGTGTCGCCATTGATGAAGCAAATTTTTTGACTTTATTCAAGTTGAATTTCACCAGCAATTGGCCCGGCTCAACCTGATCGCCCTCTTTAACCACAGCTGTAAAGCATTTCCCCGGCAAGCTCGCCGTGTCTATGCCAATATGCAGCAGCACTTCCAGCCCTTCTTCCGTTAAAATCCCAAGCGCATGCATCGTCGGGTAAATGTGCATAATTGTGCCTGCCACAGGCGAAACCAATTCCCCTTTTTCCGGAAAAAAAGCAACGCCGTTACCGACCAATCGGGAGGCAAATATGCGATCCGGCACTTCCTCAATCGGAATCATTCGCCCTTGCATCGGTGCGTTAAACAGCACCACATGAATATCTTTGCGCAACACTTTCATGATTTCTTCGCGAATCAGCTCTGAGAATGTTCCGAACACGACCTGAACATTACCTCCCCCAAGACGTATGACGCCTGCCGCTCCCAGATGCCGTAAGGCCGTGATGTCCATCAGACGATCGTTGACAAGGGTAAGTCGCAGTCTAGTTATGCAGGCTTCAATCTTCTTAATATTGTCTTTCCCGCCAAGCGCTTGCAGAATGAGCGGAGATCGAGAAGGAATGTCGCCTGCCCACTCCTCCAAAGAGGACCCTTCCTCCCTGCCGGGTGTTGGAATCTGGAATCTCCGAATAGCCCATCTGAATAAGAAGTAATACAAGAGCCCATATACCAGTCCAATGGGTATTAACAATAACCCGTGATGCGATAAATGCAGGTTAATCACATAATCAATAGCCCCTGCCGAATAAGAGAAACCGTGTTGAATATTCAAGTAGTAGGCAATCCACATCGCGGCTCCGGATAGGATCGCGTGCACCACGAAAAGATAAGGAGCCACGAATAGAAATGCAAATTCAATCGGCTCAGTCACCCCGGTCAGGAATGATGCTAAGGCTGCAGTAAGGAAGGTTGCTTTGATCTTCGGTTTCAAATCCTCCCGCGCTTCTCCAATAATTGCAAAGGCGATCGCCGGAAGAGCAAACATCATGATGGGGTACAATCCGGCCATATATGTCCCGGCCGTCGGATCACCGGCAAAAAACCTCGGAAGATCCCCATACACCATATTGCCATCTGCTGATTTGTACGCACCCACTTGAAACCAGAAGAAATTGTTCAGAATATGGTGTAAACCCGAGGGAACGAGCAAACGGTGAGCAATTCCATAGAGGAAAGCGCCAAAGCCGCCCAATCCAAGCAGCCAATTGGATAATTTGGCCATACCCATTTCGAGATATGGACCCAAAACAATCATAATGTAAGAAACGATAAGCGTTGCTAGCCCCATCACAAGAGGAACGATTCGAGGCCCTCCGAAAAATTGAATATATTCCGGGAGCTTTACTTCTTTAAAGCGATGATAAATAATAGCAGCCAGAAGACCAATCAAAATCCCACCTGATACTCCGAGCTGAAAATCGGTTCCCAGTTGGCTTTCAATCAGTCTTGTAAACATAAAATAGCCAAGCATGGCGGATAACCCGGCAATCCCAGCACTCTCCGTTAATCCTAACGCAACACCAACAGCAAAAATGATCGGTATGTAGTCAAAAACGGTATTTCCTGCTAGCAGCAGCATATCCCCGAAGCTGGAAGCATGAATCGCATCCCATGGTAAATCCCCTAGACGAAGCAACACAGCAGCAATAGGAAGCGCAATGGTAGGCAGCATTAAAGAGCGGCCGAGCTGTTGTAAATTTCCCATCCAGTTCAAACAAAAGCTACCTCCCTAGAGTTTCGTAGAAAACTCACTCCATGATCGTAAGTTTTTCTATTCAAATCGTATAGCTTGTCAGCCCTTTTGTCAAAAACAAAATAAGCAGGCCGCATGTCGACCTGCTCTTCGAACGATTAGCTTGATTTATTGTTAAATCCCTGTATTTTGATTGTATTGATTCCCCCGATAATTCGCCGTGTGGTAGGCATTCGGAGATACCGTTTGTTGGGTGTAGGATTGATTCGTTTGCACACTTCCGCCAAATTGGGTTGCACCATATTGCTGCTGATTGCTAGAAAAAATGGGTTGTTGGGATTGAGCAGCCCCAAATTGGTTTTTGAAATAATTATTATTGTTCGTGTTGTTATTGTTTGAATATGTGGAATATCCGCTTTGGAAACTGGTTTGCTGCTGCGTAGGCGCAATCGATTCAGAACGATAGAAATCGTGCCCGGCTTGGTTTCCGCGGTAATTGGCTGTGTGAAAAGCGTCTGGAGCTACCGTTTGCCCATAACTTTGGTTTTGGCTTTGGTTCGTCTGGGCTGTATTCTGTCCATAATACGATTGCACATAGCCTACTGGCTGATATTGTTTCTGCCCGCCCTGATACTGGGAGGTGATGCTTTGAATTCCCTGATATCCCTGGTTTCCTTGTGCTCCTTGGGAATTCTGACTGCCAAAAGATGAAGATCCGAAGTTGTTGAAGTTATTTGTATACATTTGCATTTCCTCCTCTGAATCTCATTGTTGTTTTAGCCTCTTTTTAGAGCCCTCTTTATTCTCTCCGTCTATATTCTTTTTATTTATGGAAGCTCTTGGCTCGGAAGTCCGAAATGTCACCTGATTTCTGCAACCTTATCGTAGATTAGGGGGAAGCTACAACCAGATGTGAAACGACGAAAGCATTACTATACTTTATATACACATAAATTGACTATATAAAGATAAGTATGCCATAATCTTTATGTACCTTCATATTTTCTACTTTCGAGGAGTGATTAAATGTCTTACGATGTTATCATTATTGGAGCAGGGCCTACGGGTTCAAGCGCAGCTTTATTTACAGCAAAAGCAGGCAAGAAAACACTCGTCATTGACAATGATCAAAGCGTTACAAAAAGAGCTTGGATTGAAAATCACTACGGAGTAGAAGCCATTACAGGACCCGACCTCGTGGAAATCGGAAAAAAGCAAGCGGCTAAATTCGGCGCCGAATTCATTCAAGGCAAAGCCACACATTTAGAGAAATCCGGTGACATATTATTCCGTGTAACGACAGAAAACGAATCCTATGAAGGCTCTCATGTTATTCTCGCAACAGGGCTATCTGTCGAGCTTGCTGAAGCTGCAGGCATTCGAACAAAACCAGGTACCGAGCCTCGCATTAAGGCAATCGTTGACGCGGATGCACAAGGGCGATCCAGCTTAAGTGGCGTTTGGGCAGCAGGCACAACAGCGGGCGTTAGCATGCATACGATTATCACTGCTGGAGACGGTGCGAAAGTTGCAATTCATGTAATCAGCGAGATTAACGGCGAGCGTTATGTCGATCATGATGTTTTAAAGGCTTAATCTCTTTCGAAGTAAAAAAAAGGACCCCTTCCTGGTATTCCAAGAAGGGGTCCTTTCGGTATGGAAATGCTTAGTTATTTCTTGGATTCAGAATGGCATCCTCGACTTTAATGCAGCGATCCATGATGACTTCAAGCCCTGCATCCTTGGCAATCTGGCCTGCTTCCTCGTTGATGATGTCCAATTGAAGCCAGAACACTTTAGCTTTAATTTTAACGGCTTCTTCAGCAATTGGCACCACTTGATCCGCACGACGGAACACATTGACGATATCGACTGGTTCCGGTATATCCGAAAGAGAAGCGTAGCTTTTCTCGCCTAATATCTCCGTTGCATTCGGATTTACCGGTATAATGCGGTAGCCCCTGCTTTGCATGGCAGCCGCAACCATATGCGAAGTACGGTCCGGATTATCGGACAAACCTACAACAGCAATATTGCCGGCATTGGCCAGCAGCACTTTGATTTGCTCACGTGATGGATTTTCCAAGGCCATTGTCAATCCTCCTATTTTTTCAAATACGTCAACCCTTGTTTGCCCATGGCTGACCAGCTTTCAATAAACTGTGCTTTGTTCACCTGTACCTGCTTACTGCCCTTTAGCGGATCATTCAAGTAGACGTTCTCTTCATCATATCCTACTAATAAAACAGCATGCTCTGCATATGACGTTTTAAGCGGGCCAGTCGGCGTATCCCAAGTTACCCATTTGTAAGGAAGATTATAGTCAATTGTTGTCCAAACCACGACTGGGATACCACTGGCTACCTGCTGTTCATACAGCTCAAACGGCTCGTCCGTTACATCAATAGCGGATGGCATGTAGGTTTTCAAGAGCGGGAACAGGCCCGCATGATAGATGCCAAATCCTCGCTGCTTGCGGGTTACGTCACCGACAAAGCCTGTATTCGGATTCCCCCAATAGCTGATTGTGCCATCCGCTTGAAGGGTTGCTGGCGTATTGTCCTTCGGCATTTCGGCCGCAAGCTCCATTTTTCCTATATTTACACCGCTGAACTGAAGCAGCATGGCCAAGCTTGTTACTTCACAACCTGCCGGCAATTCAGGCAATTGTTTAACGACAGGCGCATCAATCATAGCTGACTTTAGCTTTTCTTGGACGAGGGGCGGAGTTACCTCGATTGTTTTAACGGGTGGGGGCGCAACAATATGCACCGCAGTACCCGCAGCGAATAATGCAGGCTCCTTACCAGTCGCTTTAGCATACAACAGTACTGCAAAAACGCTGCTAGCAAATACTAAGCCTGCTACGAGGAAAAATCCTAACGTCACCTTTAATCCTTGCCAAATAATCCTCATGCTGATTCACCCGTTCGTTGATTTGACAATCCTTATTCGCTCACAAGTTCAACCTGAGCACCGATTGAACGCAAATGATCAAAATATTGCGGGTAGGATTTAGCCACGTGATGAGCATCCTTAATGGTCAGACCTTTTTTGGAACGTAAGCCAACAACCGTTAAGGCCATGATAACGCGATGGTCGAAATGCGCGTTTATTTCAACGCCTCCCTCCACACCCTCAGGTTTACCATGAATGATAATTTCGCTCTGACGCTCTTCTACATCGGCACCGGCTTTACGCAATTCATTCAAGTAATCGGTGATGCGGTCGCACTCTTTATAACGCAAATTTTCAACATTATAGAAACGCGATGTTCCTTCTGCGAATACCGCAGCAGCCACCATTGCCAGAACAGCATCGGTGAAATGATCGCCATCAAACTCTCCGGCAATCAGCTTCTGGTTGCCGCGCACTTGAACAACCCCGTTGTCATGCGTCAAATTAACGCCCATAGCTCGCAGAACATCAACACAAGCCTTTTCCCCCTGCTTGCTATTCTCCTCAAGACGCAGTACGCGCACATCTGAATTCGTCACAGCTGCCGCTGCCAGGATAGCGGCAGAGCCCGGATAGTCACCCTGGATCACATATTCCTTAGCTTGGTAAGATTGGCCTCCAGGTATACGGTAGTGCATTAGATCTTCACTGGCATGAACGATAATTCCTGCTTGTTCAAGCACTTCAAGCGTTTGACCCACAATAATTTTTGATTTCAAATCATGCAATACTTCAATTTCGCTGTCTTCTTCAAGCAACGGTGTCATAAACAAAAGCGAACTTAGGAATTGGGAGCTCACATTCCCCGAAACCGTAAGTTTACCGCCGCGGGGCTGCCCCCCTTTTATTGTTATCGGCAGACGTCCATTCGAATGTTCGACCTCAACGCCCATTTGCTGCAAAGTTTCAATTAAATCATCATGCGGACGCTTGCCTAACGATTCAGGATACGTATTGACGAATGTCAAATTCGGACAAAATGCCGCTGTCGACATTAAAAAGCGAAGAACCGCGCCTGCATTGCCAACATTCAGTTCGGATACGTGCTTAGGATGTTTCCCAAAGCCTGTGATCACAATTTTCTCATCGTCCTCTTCAATAACTGCCCCTAAATCGCGCACACAGCGTCTCATTGCATCGCTATCCTCGCTATGAGCCGGATAATAGATCGTACTCGTACCATCCGCCAAAGCGCCGATCAGCAGGTAACGAGTCGTATAATTTTTAGACGATAATGCATTGATTTCGCCTTGAAGCTCGGCGGTTGGTTTCACAATAGCTTTCATGTAAAGGGTCCCCCTAAAAGTTTTTCGCCAGAAAACTGGCTTCGCAAGTTTTATGTAATATTCGATGAACGCTAGTCTAACGTCGCATACTCAAAAAGGTGCACACGTTCAGGCTTGTACAACCCAACCACGCAGCAATTCGAGGCTTACCAATTTAACGTGCAGCATGTGGCAAAAGTCCCGCCTATAAGCAGCTTTCAGCGGCCAAAAGCAAGGCGGCGCACCCAGCAAACTTATCAAAAACAACCCAAAAGATCCACTGTCAGTGTACCATATGGAATAGAACTTGGGAACCTTCCGACCAAGTGAAAAGCAAGTTGAACTCAACCAGTGGCGCCTATGGACTTCTCTCTAGAGGAGCACTTCTCCACAGCGATCCGCATCCAATTAACAAGTTGAGCCGCCCTTGAAATTAACCATCGGTTTGACATCTTCTCTGATTCTTTCTATCATTACTTATGATGGGACTTCTTCCCAGTCACAATGAAGCTAGGAGGCTTATCAATTGGATACCATTGCTCCATCCGAAGTTAAAGAAAGATTGAGTCGCGGAGAACAGCTAACGATCGTCGATGTACGCGAAGATGAAGAAGTAGCTGAAGGCATCATTTCCGGCGCCAAACACATCCCTTTGGGGCAGCTCCCTGAGCGTCATACCGAAATTCCCCAAACAGATGAAGTCATTCTCGTTTGCCGAAGCGGCAACCGGAGCGGTCGAGCGCTGGGCTACTTAGAATCACTTGGGTATAAAGGTCTTAAAAATATGTCTGGCGGTATGTTGGAATGGGAGGACTAAACTTCTAAGCTTGTCCTTCTTCCTCGCCAAATCTTTTTAAAATCTCTTCCACAATTTCATCCGACGTAAGCTCTGTAGTGTCAATCGTCGTATGCACAAAGTCATAAGCATGCTTCCTCTGCTCTAATAACGTGTAGACGCGATCTGTTAGATTCCCCTGCAAAAGAGGGCGATTGCTGTCACTGCTAACGCGCTGAATAATCGTCTCAGGAGTCGCGTATAAGGCGACAACATATCCATTTTGCAGCATGCAAGTTTGATTGCTCTCGGCAAGAACAGCACCTCCGCCGGTAGCAAGAACCTGGTGCTCATTCTTAAGTATATCTTGCAGCGCCCTGCTCTCCAAAGCGCGGAAATGTTCTTCACCCTGAGTGCGGAACAAGTCAGGGATCGACATCATCTGTTGCTTTTCAACGACCGCATCCGAGTCTTGAAATGTCCAACCCAAGCGCTCAGCCAGCTTCGAACCTACAGTCGATTTCCCTGTCCCCATGAAACCTACAAGAACGATATTTCTTCTTGTCACGTTAATCCCCTTTTCCCATAAGCTATTCATACAAACTTTCCCAACATCATACCACATGAAAGGCAAGTCATGAATACAAACCTTAAAAAAAACATATAGTATTGTGAATAAATTCCAGCACATGAAATGGAATGAAAAAAGACCATATGCCGACAAGGAGAGATGGAGCTTTGAACCAAACTGTCGCCTATCCCAACCATACAAAGGGCAAACTGGAGCAAATTTTACATCCAAGCTATCCGCTGTGCAAAGACGATGTTGTCTGGATTCTGGAATTCATCAAGAAAAAAGTGGCTGAAGAAGACCCGCAAATGCAGGGCCTTGCTCAACCACGTTTAATGAGAAATTTTCGTTATTTTGCTGAAGTTGCGATGATGCTCATTCATAAAAGAAATGGCTTCGATCAAGAAGCCGATCGATTAAAAATGTGGCTTCGCGAAGCAGCGTACGGCTTACAGGAGGATACTAAGTAGCCTGCAAACCCTGCTTATATCTTCTTATATACGGCTTAGTTTTCCATCCAGTTGAAGTGGAAAGTTCCTTCTTTGTCCACACGTTGGAAAGTGTGAGCGCCGAAATAATCGCGCTGTGCTTGCAGCAAGTTCGCTGGCAATCTTTCTGTACGGTAGCTATCGTAATAAGCCAGTGCCGATGCGAAAGAAGGAACGGCGATTCCGCGAGTTACCGCTTCAGCGATTACTTGTCTCCAAGATTGTTGATAATTGTCGACAACACCGTTGAAATAAGAATCCAGAAGCAAGTTTTTCAACTGCGGATCACGGTCATAGGCATCTTTAATATTTTGCAGGAAGCGAGCGCGGATGATACAGCCTCCGCGGAAAATCATCGCGATGCTGCCATATTTCAGATCCCAGTTATATTCTTCAGAAGCAGCTCTCATCTGAGCGAAACCTTGAGCATAAGAACAAATTTTACTTGCATAAAGCGCTTGGCGAACAGCCTCAATAAACGCTTTGCGATCGCCGGTAAAGGCTGGAGCAGCAGGTCCTTTGAGCACTTTGCTAGCCGCAACGCGTTCTTCTTTCATCGCGGAGATGAAACGGGAGAATACGGATTCCGTAATGATGGAAAGCGGCACGCCAAGATCCAAAGCACTTTGGCTGGTCCATTTTCCTGTTCCCTTTTGGCCAGCGGAATCCAGAATGACGTCAACCATCGGTTTACCTGTCTCTGCATCATACTTCGTGAAAATATCTCTGGTGATTTCGATCAGATAGCTGTCGAGCTCACCGTTATTCCATTCCGTAAATATTTCATGAAGCTCTTCCGTGCTTACGTTCAGCACGTCTTTGAGCAATTGGTACGCTTCGCAAATCAACTGCATATCGCCGTACTCAATACCATTGTGCACCATTTTCACATAGTGTCCCGCACCATCCGGTCCGATATACGTACAGCAAGGGTCCCCGCCAACTTTAGCAGAAATAGCTGTAAGAATAGGCTCTACCAGTTTGTAAGCAGATTCTTGGCCGCCTGGCATGATTGAAGGGCCTTTAAGGGCGCCTTCTTCACCGCCGGACACGCCTGTTCCGACAAAACGGATGCCATGAGCTTCCAATTCTTTGTTACGGCGCTGTGTATCCGGGAAGAACGCATTGCCTCCGTCAATAAGAATGTCGCCTTTGTCCAGATGAGGAAGCAATTGATTGATCGTATCATCCGTAGGTCCGCCCGCTTTGACCATGATCAAAATTTTACGGGGAACTTCCAAGGACTGTACGAACTCCTCTACGCTGTATGTACCTACTAAATTTTTACCTGGAGCTTCTTGAAGAAGCTCTTTTGTTTTTTCGGAAGAACGGTTGAAAACCGATACGCTGAATCCTCTGCTTTCGATGTTCAGAGCCAGGTTTTTCCCCATAACCGCAAGACCAACCACACCAATTTGTTGTTTCGACATGTTTCTCATACACCCTTCCGATAAATAGTCCGATAATAGGTATTAAATCGTCATCGCGCCAAAACCGCCATCCACTCTTAAAACAGTACCCGTCACAAAGCTTGACGCCTTCTCAGAGGCCAGATACACCGCTGCGCCTTGCAGCTCAGCCGCTTCACCGAACCGATTCATCGGCGTATGACGCATGATGGACTCGATCCGATCTGGCGATAAGATCTTACGATTCTGCTCCGCCGGGAAAAAACCAGGAATGATCGCGTTAACGCGTACACGGCTAGGAGCAAATTCACGGGCCAGATTTTGTGTGATATTATTGACGGCAGCTTTGGAGGCGGAGTAAGTGAATACGCGAGAAAGCGGCGGATCCGATGAAACGGACGAAATATTGATAATACTTCCGCCTTCACCACGATCAACCATATATTTCCCAAACACTTGGCAAGCTAACACGACGCTTTTTAAATTAACCTCCATAATAGAATCCCATTCTTCCATGGAAATGTCAAAGAAAGGTGTCGCACTATTTTTACCTGGACAATTCATTAAGATATCCGCCTGCCCGGACCAAGCAATAACTTCTTTCAATACTTGCTCCAAATCCTCGCGTTTGGTCGCATCCGCTTGGAAGCAATTCGCTTCTCCGCCGACGGACACAATCGCCTGACAGACCTGCTCGCTCTTCTCCTGATTGCGGCCTACAATGGCTACTTTCGCCCCGTGCCCACCAAGCGCGACGGCCATGGAACCTCCAAGCGTGCTGTTTCCGCCAATAATAACTGCTGTTTTGCCAGTAAGATCAAATAAGTTCATCTTCGTCATCCTCTCTTCTTAAGCGTAAGCTTTATGATTGAGGACTCACAAGGTGCTGTTGTTGAAAAGCGGTAATCGCATCGAATTGATCTTTTAATTGATGATATACGCTTGTATAAATAGATGTCAATTGTTGATAGATACGATAATCGCTTTCATTTACCTTATGAGCCATTCCTGCATGAATCCAATTGTGTGCATGCGACAAATCTTCAATCTCACCCATAGCCAATAATCCGAGCAAAGCAGCCCCGATACCTGAGCTTTCGATGGAGTCAGGCACGGTCACGGTCGTGCCGATCATGTCGGCCATCATCTGACGCCAAAATGCAGATCGGGCAAAGCCGCCGGACGCACGTATTTCAGTTGCAGGCCCCATCACCCGCTCTAAAGATGTGGCGACGGCATGTATTGAGAACATAACGCCCTCTAATGCCGCACGAATCATGTGTTTCTTCTGATGGCTCAGCGAAAGGCCGAAATACAAGCCTCTTGCGTTCGCGTTCCAATACGGAGCACGCTCCCCGGAAAGCAGCGGCAGGAAGAGCAAGCCATCTGAGCCAGCTTGGACCTGGGAGGCCAGCTCCGTTAAATAATCATACGGATCGATCCCTTGACGGCGCGCTTCTTCCGTTTCAAGCGTAGCTACCTGGTCTCTAACCCAGCGGAATACAATACCTCCGTTGTTGATAGGGCCGCCAACGACCCAGAAATTCTCTGCCAGCGCATAACAGAACAGCTTGCCTTCCGGATCCGTCTGCGGCTTCGTTACAACAGCGCGAACCGCTCCGCTTGTTCCGATTGTGACAGCTACGACGCCAGGTTCGAATGCGCCGACGCCAAGGTTGGCGAGAACACCGTCGGAAGCGCCTACTACAAATGGCGTGTTTACGGCAAGGCCCATGGCATCGGCATAATCTGAACCTAATCCTTCGATGCGGAACGTAGTCGGCACAAGCTCCGAAAGCTGATCGCGCTGAACGCCGGCCAAACGGAGCGCTTCCTCATCCCAATCCAGATTCTCAAGGTTGAATAATCCGGTGGCGCTTGCAAGCGAATGGTCAATAACATAACGCCCAAACAGCTTAACAAATACGAATTCCTTGATGCCAATAAATTTATTCGTGCGCTTAACAAGCTCAGGCTCGTTGTCGCGGAACCACATCAACTTAAGCAACGGCGACATCGGATGAATCGGCGTGCCCGTGCGGGAATAAATTTGTTGCCCCAGGCCGCTGCGTTTCAGCTCCTCCGCATAACGCGCGCTGCGGTTATCCGCCCAGGTCACACATGCCGTAAGCGGTTTCATGTCTTGATCGACAGCTATTAGACTATGCATGGCGGAGCTGAAGGAAACGCAGAGCACTTCCTCTGCGGAAATGCCGATTTTGCGAACAACAGCCCCGATGCCTTCCACGACAGCGTTGAAAATCTGTTCAGGATCTTGTTCCGCCCGATCGGTGGCCGGCGTAAACAGCGGATATTCAATGGAATGCGATGCTTTCACGCGCCCCTCGCGATCGATTATCAATGTTTTGGTGCTTGTCGTGCCAATATCCGCAGCTATTACATAAGGCTTAGCCGCTGAAGACAGGTCTGTCATTTCCGAATATTCCCTTCTGTATCAAATGAAAGCTCATAAGGCTCTGTAAGAATTTCAATATCGGGATGCTGACGAGCTGCGTCAAGCAAATTGACGGAAATTTCGATCTCGCCCAGATGAAGTGTATCCTGTATGCGCACAAGTTTGCAGGTTGTATAATCCAAAATATTACAGGTTTTCACGGCTGCTTTTATCGCATAGAAATCATTCTCCAACGTCGTCGCGATTTTCGTAGGCGCACATACCGTCGAAGTCAAGCCGTTGGCGTACGTAAACTCCAAATTGGTTTTATCGACTAAACGCCGGGTGGTAAAATCAGCCGTCCCTACACCATTTGCGTTGCCTTTTGTTTCAGGTGTAAGATCAAGCACAACCATTTTGGCCACATCAGGGCCGCCATGCGCGTAGGGGGTCGGATAACGTCCCGTTACATTCGGGTCCATCCCATCGCCGCTTATATTTTTCCCGATATAATTGATCACAAGCACATCAATCTCGTCGAACAATATTTTCGGCAGCCGCGCTTTCGCTTCTACGAGCAGTTCTTCCTCGCGGGCTTCGATCTCCGCTGCTGGCAGCACTTCTACCCTGCAAGTCTCATCATATGCGTTTTCTACAAGCGCGATCCCGAATACGATAGGCAGCTTCTCTATCATCAGATTCGCCATCGCCGGCACATTTTCGGCCATATATTTAAAACCAAGCTGATGGCAGGCTTCTGCCCCTTTTTGCTTGCCAAGCCCGATCGCAATCATTTTCATAATGCCGCTCTCGATGCGGCCGCGAAATGCTGTGTGCGGCTTCACGCGGTTAATAACCACGATGGCGTCCGCTTCAGAAGCGATGCGATCCACATACACCGGCAATCCATTCGGCAGTTGATCGATCTGCACAACTTCCATCGAAGAACGAATTGGCGCTCCCATGCTCGCTTCCGTTATGCCGAAATGCTGAAGAACTTCGGTTTGACCCTCTGCAGTTGCTCCCCCATGACTGCCCATGCAAGGTACGATGAAGGGAAACGCACCTTTGGCCTTTATCGCGTCCAGGGTCGTTTTGGTGAAGCCTGCGATGTTTGCAATACCACGACTTCCTACAGCAACAGCAACCTGCTGCCCCGGGAGAATGCTCTCCATAACTCCGCTTTCGGCCAGCTTATTTTCCAGTTCCAGCAGCGGAGTTTCCAAAATGGAGCGGTCAAACTTCTGACGAATCTTAACCACTCGGGGAATGGGGATATCGTTTAATAACACTCTTAGAATGCTCATCGGCTTTCTTCCTCTCTCAACTTGATGACAGGGAACGAACGGATTCCCGGACGATCAGCTCTGTTTTTACAAGCAATTGCTCCGTTTCGTGAAGCTTATTTTCTATATTGCCAAGAAGACGAATAGCGCCTTCTGTGCTGATTTGTTCAATCGGTCTGCGAACCGTCGTTAATGCAGGAGTCACGTAGGCGGCAAATAAAGTGTCATCGAAACCAATAATCGACACATCGCGCGGAACTTGCATCCCTGCTTCGGAAATCGCTTTCATGGCGCCTAACGCCATCTCATCATTGCAGCAAAACACTGCGGTCGGGCGATCAGGAAGGGCAAGAAATTGCTTCATAGCCTTGTGGCCGCTCTCTAAGTCATACAGACCAGGAAATCTGTAATCTTCCCGTACGCTTACGCCGCTATGCGTCATCGCCCGTTCGAATCCTTCCTTACGATTCTGGGCGGATTTAAAATCAGCACGACCTTCAATTAGAGCGATTTTCCGGTGTCCCTGCTCGATTAAATAAGAGCCTGCCAGGAAAGCGCCCTGCTCCTCGTCAGAAAGCACATTCAGTACTCCCGTGGTCTCTACAGGCCGATTCAACACGACGAGCGGAATCCCTTTGCCTGCGGCATGCTCAATGAACGGCTGATCATCATCGCTTTGACTGACAACGATAATGCCATCAAAGCTTTTACGCGTAATGGAGTGAAAGCTTCTGTAGTCGTCAATTCCCTTGACGATAAGCTGATAGCGGTCTTGAATGACACCGTTGACGCCGCGTATCGCCTCGTAGAAAAATCCTGCCGAGGTTCCTTTATTCAGCGTTGTAAAAAAGAGTCCTAAATTATACGATCGATCCAGTACCAAGCTTTTCGCGTTAAAATTCGGCGTATAGTCCATCTGCTCGGCGATGGCGCGAATTCGCTCCTTTGTCTCCTCATTAATGAGCGGACTGTCGTTAAGCGCTCGTGAGACTGTCGTATGGGATACGCCCGCGATTCGGGCTATATCTTTAATGGTAACGCTCATACATTCACCTCTACGAAAAGAATATCATGTTATGCACACGTTAACAATAGTCTTTTTAAAACAAGAAAAACCTGAGGCTGTGCCTGTGCCTCAGGTCCTTTTCCAAACCCATACGTCCAGCCATGGGGAGGGAATTGGGTATGGGTCCAACCGCTGGTAAAGCTTGTGTTCCCTCCCACCCATTCCCTCTTCGTTCGACTTTGTGCTGCCTTCTTCTCTTTTCCCTATCCTATCTTCCATCCGGCATTCCTAACAATGAACGCCCCTGTAAGAGTAAGATTCCGGGTACATCTCGCCTCCGCAAGCTTTCGCAAGAAAACGTGTGACAGCCGCCATGCGGCGGCGCACAACGCGCACCCGAGGGCCAATTCGCCATGCACGGCGATAGCGGCGGATCTACGATGCCTTATTCCACGGTAACGTCGATTTCCTCCTCTTGAAGCGGAACTAGGGTGCGTTAAATGTGGGAAACCGTGCCCAAAACCCAGCGTTTCCTGCACATAACGCACGGTAGTTCCGCGAAATGTCCCTACAACCGAAAATACCGCCTCTTAACGAACCTACGTTCCGCTCAGCCGTGCAAATAGACGACTTATCGCAGATCGAGGCGGTATTGCAATTCCAACCGCTGTGGCACTTCTGGATCTTCTACATCCATCCTGTCAAATACTCGTACCACTCGATGCGTGCGGAACCTCTCCGCTCTATTAAAAAAACTCCCTGTGCAGGGAGCTCCAACTAGCGTTTATGATTTAAAAAAATTAGGTAAATACGGTTTGTTCTTCTCCAGCATTTCCTCTATCAACGTCTTGGCTACCCCAACAGAAGGTACCAGCGGATGATGAACAAGTGCTTGCAGAACGAGGTCCCGACTGCCTTGAACGGCGGCAGCGATCGTTAAGCGCTCGTACGTTTTGACCGCATGCATCAGACCTTTCACCTGTTCTGGCACCTTGGTCAAGCCCATTGGGATTGGGCCGTTCGCCGTGACTACACAGTTCACCTCGATACAAGCATCGCTTGGCAAGAAATCGATGATGTTGTTGTTCATTACGTTCAAGGTCTGTATATCACGCTTGTCATTGTAGAGTGAATCCATCAAATTCACCGCTGCCTCGGAATAGTAAGCGCCCCCGCGTTTCTCCAACTGCTTCGGTTTCTCTTGCAAATTCGGATCCTTGTACAGCTCGAAAAGTTCATCCTCTACACGTTTGACGACTTCGGCGCGTGTTCCGTTTTCTTTGAGAGATTCCAGCTGTTCCCGCAGCATGACGTCCGTCATATAGAAATATTTCAAATAGTACGACGGCAGCGATTGAAGCGAACGGAGGAAATCGGCATCCCACTCGGTGGCGGGCACGTTTTTACCGCTGTATTCTTCTCTGCGGTCCAGAAGCTCGCTTAGTTTGTCTTCTCCCCTAATTTCAGCGCGCGTAACCCAGTGAAGATGATTCAAACCGACGAATTCGGTATAAATTTGTTCAGGTACAGCATCGTATTTTTTCATTAACCATTTTTGCAAGCCGATAGGCGCATTGCACAAACCGATGCTTTTCACTTTTGAATACTTGTGAATGGCTTCCGTCACTATCCCCGCAGGATTCGTGAAGTTTAGCAGCCACGCGTTAGGGGCCAATTCTTCAATATCTTTACAAATTTCCAGCAGCACAGGAATCGTACGGAGAGCTTTCATCATCCCGCCAGGCCCCGTGGTTTCTTGTCCAATGACACCATGCAAATTCGGAATATGTTCGTCCCATTTACGGGCTTCCAATAGGCCTACGCGCATTTGAGTACTAATGAAGTCCGCGTTCTCGATTGCTTTTCTGCGATCAAGCGTCAAATGCACCTCGATCGGTAAACCGGATTTCTCGATCATCCTTCTGGCCAGATTGCCGACGATTTCAAGCTTATGCTTACCTGCCTCCACATCGACAAACCAAATTTCCCTGATCGGCAGTTGGGCATATTTCAGAATAAAACCTTCCACGATTTCCGGCGTATAGGAAGACCCTCCACCAATGATTGCAATTTTCAATGCATTTCTCATTGTACACACATCCTAGTCTCGTCTTATAGTTGTATGGATTGATAATCGGATACGGTTTTGAGTTTCTCGTAGGCTTCGGGTGCAAGATTGCCTCCTGCAGCTTCCATCGCCAGCCAAACGGCGCCCACCACAGGTTCTGCTTGGAGCTTAACCAGTGTCGCATTCGGGGCGATTGCACGAACCGCTTGACCGATATAATCATGAATGTAAGTTCCTTCACCCCTTGTCACTATGCTGCCCGCCAAAACAACGTCAAAGCTTGCCTGCTCCATCTTCAATCGCTTGATGACCGCCGTCGCGGATTTGCCCAATTCTTCCCCCTGCACACGAAGAATCCGCAAAGCCACCTCATCCCCTTGATGAGCGGCTTGGAATAGCAATTTGGCCGTATGGAGCGGAACCGGCTTATTCTGATCCATATAGTCATCGAACATATCTTTCACCGAATTAAAGCCTAGGGATTCTAACAAAAGCCCTGTCAGCAGCGTCGGACGTTCCCTGCCGTCCCAAGCACGGATTACCGAACGGAAGGCCTCAATGGCCAAGGTGCCTCCCCCGCCAAAATCGCCAAATTGATAATTGAAGCCGCCGCATTGGAAAAAGTCGCCCCGTTGGTTCTTGCCGGCACTGTTTGTTCCGCTGCCGCATATGAGAACAACCCCATAAGGTTTCGCCGTTCCAGCCCTAAGCGCGATCATCGTATCGCAATCGATTTCATAGCGCGGAAATCCTAGTCCACCGATTAATGGACGAAGGATGGAATAGTCAATCGGTCGATCTGCTCCAGCCAATCCAAAAAACGCAAATTCAATATCCTCACGCGTCAGTTTCGCTTGCCCTAGCGCCATCTCGACAGAGCTTGTTATATTTGCGCGAGCTCGCTCTGCGCCTAATTGATGATTGCCATTACCGCTCTGCCCTTTACCAATAATAGCGCCGTGCTCATCGGTTACCAATGTGTAGGTTTTGCTTCCACCTGCGTCAACGCCCAAATAATACTTCACGCTCACAGCTCCTGTATGTCCGACTTCTCTAGTCCTTTTTTTCTGCTTGTTGACTCTCGAATAATTAATTCCGGCTCTAGTTGCACCGTCGTGTTCCTTCTGGCCGTTCCGTCAATCCATTTCAGCAGCAGATCAACGCCATGCTTGCCCATCTTATCGGCGGGCTGCCGGACGGTCGTTAACATAGGATGGAATTCCGCCGCGAAAATCTGATCATCAAAGCCAATAACAGATACATCCTGCGGTATTTTGTAGCCATGATTTTTCAGAGCGTCCATCACGCCGAAAGCAGTTAAATCATCCGCAGCAAACACTGCGCTTGGGAGTTTTCCTGACTGTATCCAGCCGTTCATCGCCTGATAACCCGAAGTCATGCTAAAATTGCCTTGCTCGATCCAAGTTGGATCCAGACCTGCATCGACCATCGCACTCATAAATCCGCGCTGCCGCTCACTGCTGCTTAAAAAAGGCTCAGGGCCTCGAATATGGGCTATTTCCGTATGTCCAAGATCGATTAAATGTTTCGTCGCCTCATATCCGCCTTTATAATTATCAACGATAACAGAGGATATCGAAGGTTGAATATGTTGATTGTCCAGCATGACGAATGGAATTTTCTTTTTTTTCAGTTCCAGGACATATTCATCCTCGTTGATCGGCGACAACAAAATTACCCCATCCACACGATCCTCTTGAAACATGGAATTATTAAACGAAGAGAATACTTCTGTAGAGATAGAAAGCGCCAAAAAATAGCCCTTCTCCGCTAGACGATCGTTAATTTCTTTGACAACAGCATCCAAGAACGAATCGTTCAACGTCGTAATAGCAAGTCCGATAATCCCTGTCTTCCCTCGTGCCAAACTTCGCGCGGCAGCATTCGGGCGGTAGTCCAATTCTTTCATAGCCTGAAGCACTTTTTGCCGATTTTTTTCACGCACAGTACCTGCTTGATTAATGACTCGCGAAACAGTCACTACCGACAATCCGCTTTTCTTGGCAACATCAAAGATACTCACTTTCATTCGGGAACAACTCCTATTGCTAATCTTGCGGCAATCCATCGATGTACAGCATACTTCCAAGTTATCATACTTAACTGATCAAATACACATCAAACCCCTAAAGTTTAATCGCTTTAACTTTTAACCTAAAAAATATTAAAATCCTATCACAAATATTAAATTTAATACCTCTATTGTATCGAATACTCTCGAATATTCATTCCCTCCAAAAATTAAATCGCTTTAACTTTATGAATTAAGTATAAATGAAGTTTTATTGATTCACAAGATCAAATTATCACAAATACAAAAGAGAGACCGTATCTAGATACAGGCTCTCTTTTTATTTGCTTCCACTATTCATTTTCACATCTCCAATAAGAGCATTTCTTGCCTCATTTCGACTAGCTTCAGCTTGCTTTCCATGACCGCTTTCTGATCCCCGTTAGCAATCGCGTCTTGCAGGGTGGCGAGCTCGTAATCCAGCTCCATGCGTAAAATGGGAATCCGCTCATCGGTGCGTTTGGATCGCAGCGCTTGCATGACCTCTTCTACTGTCACAGCCGGCTCCTTCTGATACAGCACTTTATGCTCGATGCCGCTTATCTCCACCATGCGTATGATTTCCCCGAACATAATATTCTCAATGAGAATCTGCCGATCCTTAAACCTTTTTACAACCGCATGGCCACGTGTGTCGCCAATCAACTTCTCCATCATTTCTGCAAGCTTCTCATCTTTAAAGGAGTAATTGCCAACGATTTTATACTTTTCTCCGATGCGTTCGAATTTCAGCTTAATCAGCTTGCGACCTGTACGAATCGAAATAATGAATTGCTGCTCGCTTTCGTTCCAATACAAAGAATAGCCTTCCTGAATAAGGGTTTTAATAAAATTCCGGATTAGCCGGCGATCAAATCGTAACTCTAGGTTGCAATACTCCACTTCATGACTCTTACTCACGGCAATCCCCTCCAAATCAATTGCTTCATTTTATTAAATATTCAGACAACTTATCTTCTTACTCTTATCTTATTATTAATTCTATGTTTTAGCAACTTGGATTATTGACATTTTTTTAAGCTTCCGCGCACAAAAAAAACCGATGCCTGTATCTCCGCGGCACCGGCTTTAAACAGGAATAACTTCCGCTGTTCCTTATAGTTCAAGCAAGCTCTTAATGAGCAAAAAAGGGAGTGCGCCAATAGAAACAAACGCATACATAAAGCCTAGTGCCACCGCTCGAAGATGTTTCACAATCATCACTCCTAAACCGTATAGTTACTGCTGTGAATTCTCCCTCAGTGTACTCCCTATTGCTCATCGATTTATTAAATCAACCTGAATCTAACATTAAATTTACAAGTGCTTATCCTCATTCAAATTGACAATTTAACCCCTCATCTTTAATGCCAGCCCCAGAAAAAGCCGTCTCGTTCCCAAGCCGCTCTTCCCCCATGCAGTTTCTTGAACGCTTTTTTCACTTCTTTGTCGATCGCCTGATTCCCATTTTCATTCACATAAATAAAGGCTTCGCCATAATGGCGAACGATATAAGCCACAGCTGCCTCTTGATATAAAATGCCAGCTGACTTCAACTCTTGGAACATCCACTCTGCCACTTCATTTGCCGTAAAAGTCATTCTGTCTACTCTTCCTTTCAATCGCGTAACTGCCGTTATATTGTACCATAGTCAAGCATACGGCGAGAAATAACTATTTCCGGAACTCAGTACAGGAGCACAATCAATACTGCCTTGCCGTTTAGCCCATTCCTTCTTGGATAGGCAGCCATATGCTATCACGTAACTCAAGCATAAATTGAATAAATATGAAAGGGTGATTGAAATGGGCTATGGAGTAGGATGTGGCACCGGCGGAGGATATACGTCTTCGGCAGCAATCTTGGTTCTTTTCATTTTGTTAGTCATTATATCCAGTGCTTTCGTTATCTAAATATTGATAAAATACAAAGGGGCTCCCTTGAACAACAGGCAGCCCCTTTATTTTTGTCTAAACAGCCTCCGCCTCGCCTGGCTGAAGAATTACCGAGCCAACTCCAAGAAGTATCAGAGCAAACAGCAGCATAACGCCCATATGCATCCACATCTCGGAGAGCGACTGCCCCGAGGCCATCCGTTCAATGGCATCAATGACCCACGTCTGCGGGACGAAATTAGCTACTTTCTGCATCCACTCCGGCATGAAGCTTATGGGCCAGAAGCAGCCGCCAAGCATGCAAGTCGGGGTAACGACCAAGTTGTTGATGATATTTAAGTTGTTAGCGTTTTTGACTAGCCCAGCTATCGCGCTGGCAATCCCCATGCTGGCAAGCAAGAAGAACTCCAGCATAATAAAATGCGGTACAAATGGTAACCCATAGTTATAATTGGCAACATATCTGGTAACTACAAGGATAACCAGAACTTGCATAGTGCCGACAAGGAAGCTGCCTAGAAAATAGCCCCAAACAATTTCAATCGATCGGACAGGCGCGGTATAGGTTCGAGCTAACGTTCTATGGGCACGATCGTCCATAATCACCGCAACCGTATTATTAATTAGACCCATCATGAACATCAGCATAAAACCAATGATTGAATTCATTCTCGGATCGATATATAAACCGAAGTCCGTAATTGCCGCCTTGACTTGATGTTTCTCCGTTTGAGCAATAATCTGATCCACAGCCTGTTGAAGAGCTGCAGCTTGGAGCCCCAATTTCTTTTGAAGATCAATCGCCCCTTGAAGTCTGGATATCGTGCTGTCCAGATTCAATTTCAGCGTAATGGTAGCCTCATTCAAATAAAGGTTATACATATCGACTTGAACGAATGCGCCCTCCATCAGGGTCTGACTGAAATCCTCAGGAATGATAAAAGCGACAGCTGTTTGTTGCTTGATAACCCTTTCTTTCAGCAAATCTTGCGAAGAGCCTTCAGTCAAGTGATAATCCGGCATACTGGATAATTCATGAACTAAGTGATTCCCCCATGTCCCACGATCCGCATTGATGTATTGGACTTCAACGACTCTGTTCTGCTGCCCAAGGATGCCAATAATGAGCGAGACCACTGTTGCGGGTATGATGAGATACATCAAGATGCCCTTTTTCTGTAGCAGCGTTCTGCGCAGCATATTAAGCGCTATATAGAAGCTATTCATGGTATCCCGCCTTTCGGTAAGCAATTAAGGAAACGACCACAAGACCGGCTCCAACTGCCGCTAATATAAGAACATGATGAGCAATAACCGCACTGTCGCTGCTTAGCATGATCCGAAACAAACTCTGCATCCCCCAATAATTAACAGTAAATTCGCCTAAGCGCTGCAGGAAGCCGTCCGGCAATGGGGTAAAACCTCCACTTAGAAAAGTCATGACTAAAATGATCACTTGAAATATCGTACTAATTGCTTTGGTCGATCCTGCAAGATTCATAACGATAATGGCTAAGCTCATGGAGACAATAATGGCGATAGCGCAGACAAGAAAAAGCATAACAAAAGAATGTCCCCAATCCACCCCATAAAACAGCATTGTTGCGGCGATAATTACAATAGCCTGCATCAGCGAAATGAGGGCATTCCCCAGTACTTTACCAAGCAAAATATGCAAATTGGATATAGGCAGCGCATTTAAACGGGCCAGGGTATGCCTATCTCGTTCGTTTTGCAGCCCTATGGCCGTCGACATGCCCGAGTACAATAAAAACATGATCAACATCGAAGCCGCATAATACTGCGTAGCGGTGTAGCTTGCGTATGCGAGCGTCAGATTTCCGGCACGAACATGCGATGCCGCTGTCCCCTTCGTTTTATAAAAGTCGGCAGATTCCAGTTGCTGCATAACCTCCGGAGCTGTCGGTCCCGCTGTAAGCAATGTCGCTTGAATTTGATTGGTCCTGTCCAGGAATGAACGGAGCGCCATTTGACCAGTAAGGTTTTGGGCGTAGTTTTTACCAAGAATCATTTCCCACTGCGCTTCTTTGCCTTGCAATACTTGCATACTGAAGTCACTAGGAATAATCAGAGCAAAGTCGGAGTCGCCATCTTTCACTCTCTGTACAGCTTCTTCTCTTGTTGAAACGGGATTCTTTAAAAGAACTTGCTTCATTTCAGGCGCAGAAACAAAGCTCTCGAACCAGCCGCTAATAGGTCCTGTATCCTTTTGAACAACATCTAATTTTACAGGGACCAGCGTCTGGTCTTCGGGTTTAAATTGATTGGAAAGCGCAGATCCTAAAATAAAGATAAGAACAAGAGGCAAAAGAAATTGCATGATAAGCACAAAACGCATTCGCTGCAAGCGAAGTATTTCATACCAGGCAATGATCCATATATTCATCATATCAGCCACCTAATCCCTTAAAGTTCTGCCTGTCAAGGATAGGAACAGCGTCTCAAGATCAGGTTCGACTTGCGATAGCGCTGCAATCTTCACTTCATGTTTGGACAAAATGAACAAAATGTCTTGCAAAAAAGCTTGCGAGGAGCCTAGTAGCAGTTCGATCGTACCTTCTTGAACGGTAACTTTCTTAACTCGCGGATGCTCATTAAGCTCTTGAATCGCCGCATCGACAATATGGGATACTTGGATTAACAATTTATGATCCTGACCAACTTTACTGCGAAGCTCCTCTTGAGTTCCGCAAGCGATGAGACGCCCATGATCCAGAATGCCTACTCGCGTAGAAATCGCTGAAACCTCTTCCATATAATGGCTTGTGTAAATGATAGTAGAACCCATGCGGTTCAGCGCTCGAACCGATTCCAGAATATGATTGCGGGATTGCGGATCAATCCCTACCGTCGGCTCATCCATAATAATCAGCTTCGGATGATGCATGATGGCGCAGGCAATGTTTAACCTTCGTTTCATCCCGCCGGAAAATGAGCGCGGCTTATCCCCACTGCGATCAGATAAGCCTACAAAGTCAAGCGCTTCAGCGACTCTTTCTTTCAGGAGCTTGCCTCGCAAACCATACAGCCTTGCGAAGAATGTCACGTTTTCTTTGGCTGTCAGTCCTTCGTAAATCGCCAAATCCTGAGGCACAAGCCCAATTCTGCGTTGCACTTCAAGCGTTTGATTGGCAACGGATAACCCGTCCACGGTCATCTGCCCTTGATCGATTTTGAGCAATCCGCTCAGCATTTTAATAGTTGTGCTTTTACCCGCTCCATTTGGACCTAGAAGTCCAAACACTTCCCCTTCTTCAATCGTCAAATTCAAATGATCGACAGATATATGGTGACTATATTTTTTTACCACATCTTTAATACGAACAATACTCACAAAATCCGCTCCTTTACTCCGTTTGCGTATGTTACTGCTATTGTACCGTTCCTGTAGCGAGGTCGCAGGTAGATAAAGTCATTGAATAATATGACAAAAGTCATGCCTTATAAATCTATAAATCTATAATTCTATCGATCATTCCTAGGAGAAATTGTGCTATAATTTGCATACATATGTTGGAAAAGGAAGGAAATCGTTTGACACCACTACTTGCATTTGCACGCTATGCATTAATTCTCATACCTGCCATTTCTTCAATGTTTTTAGAAACTTATGCTTCTTATGGAATATTCGTATTCCTCATTCTTCTGCTCATTTGGATGGCGGAACTGCGCAGGACCGTCTTCTCGGCTCCGAATTCCTATTATGTACTTGTAGTCGAAATTATTTTTATCGCGTGGATGAGCTATCACTATAAAGGGCTTCTTTATGTCATGTTCTACTCCACGCTTGTTTCGTATGTCCAATTAACCGAAAGTCGATTTCGCTATTTTTGCCTTATGCTGCAAGCGGTTTTGCTGAATGTTTCACTGCAAGATCAACCGGCAAGTCAATATGTAATAGCGAATCTCATATTCATCGCGTTTACCGCACTCCTATTGAAGCTCATCTTCGTTGGACAAAACAAGGAGGAAGTCGAGCAGCTCTACGATCAGCTCAGGCGCCAGCACTATGAGTTAGAAGAGGCGCGCATGCAGTTAATGGATTACGCCCGCAAAGTCGAGCATATTGCGCAAGCTGATGAGCGAAATCGGATTTCCCGAGACATCCATGACGATCTTGGACATAAGCTCATCAGGCTCAAAATGATGATGGAAGCCGCCATCCGCGTCCTGCCGGCCCCACATCAGCAGCAGCAAGGCATGGACATGCTCGCCTCCATACGCGACCAGTTGAGTGAAAGCATGGAGTTGTTGCGCTCCACTGTGCGTCGCTTAAAACCTGATGAGGCAGAGCTGCAAAATTACTCTCTCAACAAATTAATTGAAGGCCTCACGAAGGGAAGCGGAATCGCAGTCCAATTGGAGATTCAGGGCATGCCTTACGCGCTATACCCTAGTCTGGAATTTATTCTGTACCGCAACGCGCAAGAAGCTGTCACAAATGCAATTCGCCATGGCGCGGCAACGCAAGTACATATTCAATTAAGCTACGAACCTAAACAAATTACAATGTGTATATCCAACAACGGCAAACGGCCGGAACATGATATCGCCAAGGGCATGGGCATCAGTGGAATGGAAGAACGCGCCAAGCTCATTGACGGTAAGCTGTATATGTCAGCCCATGAGCAATTCATGATCACAACCGTATTGCCAACTTATCGTCAAAATCAATCTACGTAGAGGGGAAACATATAACTATGATTCATGTGCTCATTACAGATGATGATCCGTTTATCCGTGAAAGCTTGAAATTAATTATCGGCCTTGACGAAGAAATTACCGTCGTAGGAACATGCATGCACGGCGAGGAAGCGTTTGAAGTCATCCAAAGCGGTACGAAAGTAGACGTCGTCCTCATGGACATCCGAATGCCAATCTGCGATGGCGTTCAAGGCACACTACGGATTAAGACGGTTTTTCCCGAAGTCGCCGTACTCATTCTAACTACCTTCGATGATGACGAGTTCATTGTCCAAGCGTTACGCAATGGCGCCAGCGGTTACTTACTCAAAAACATAGCGCCTGATCGGATCATTCAGGGCATTAAAACGGTTCAACAAGGCAATCTTCTCATTCATCCCGATATTGCCAAGAAATTAACTGCCTTCATAAGCCAGGGACCTGCTAAGCCTTCAGAACCAGCAAAACCATTGAGTACTCTCGGACTAACCCCCGCAGAGCAAAATGTCGTTTTGAAAATTTCCGAAGGCCTCTCCAATAAAGAAATCGCCCAGGAATTATTCCTGAGCGAAGGTACAGTTAAAAATTATATTACAGAAATCCTCAGTAAATTGAACTTGCGAGATCGTACGCAAATTGCCATCTTTTACTTGAAAAATCAATCGAGTACGGGCGCCTGAATTTACTTGACGATCGAGACCTCGATATCTTCTTTGGACGAACTGCCGACAACATACATCGAAGAGTTAGTGTAATCCAGCATTTTGGTAAGCTTCAATGTTGTCCGATAGAAGTGATTATTCTCTGTTAACAGATAATTGTACGTGTTCTCCTCAGGCAATGCATCGACAATAATAGGGTTGGTCACATACGGTTTATCACCCAGCATAAAATAGCGGTTATCTTCCATATACTTTTTGAGCGCCAGCCGTTTGGAATCATCCGTTTCACCCGTGATGACGAACGGCTCATTCACTTTGTATGACGGCTGCGGCGCTTCTTTCCATTTGGTTTTTAATTCCGATTCTCCGACGTAGAATTCCCCTGTATATTTATCCTTTGCTTTTCGCAAGCCTTGCGTGTCAATCCCCATTCTCTCAACATCTTTCAGCCTGTAATACGTTGTTTCATCGGTCATATTGGTAAGAACCGGATACGTAGCTCCTAGATAATCCATGTACTGGGCATAGGGGTATTGTAAAACAATCTCCGTATAGTTCGTATCCGTCCCCTCGGAAGGCTGCTCCGTGTGGATGCGACTATTCAAATAAATCGTTTTGTTGCTCTCTTTCCAGTTGACAACCGCACCTAAATAAGTGCCAAGCTCCTTGACCGGTAAATAGCTTGTATTATTATAAATTAAAGGCGGGTTTGCCAATTTCACCTGTTGACCGTTGACAACAACATTAAAGTCAGGACGCAAATAGGCATCAACGCGTTGAATCAAGTCCTGTGCATATACACCTGCCGTGAAGCAAGTTCCCATTAATGTGCCGAGAATCGTAATTTTAGACCATTTTGGCATGCTCATATGTACTAGTCACTCCTGCCTTCCATGATTGGATCTTTTTGCAATACTTTCGTCAAAATGCGATAATTTTCCTGCTTTTTTCAATAAATTGAATCGAATGGCCTATTTCTCGAGCTTAGGAAGTTCCGATGCATTGCGAGAATCGTCGAATTGATTTAGAATAATTACAAACAAGCGTCAAGAAAGGAACGACACGATATGCATTTTACAGGTTTTACTAAGCATGATTTCGAAACATTTGCTATAGAAGGTTTAGACGGTCGAATGGAAGCAATTCGCGAGCGCATACAGCCTAAGTTCAAAGCGCTGGGAGATTCGCTCTGCGAAGATCTTTCCCTACTCTCCGGCAATGAAATGTTCCTCCATATCGCTAAACACGCCAGACGTACGGTGAATCCGCCTGTAGATACTTGGATGGCGATTTGTCCAAACAAGCGCGGTTATAAGCAAGTCCCTCATTTCCAAGTCGGCCTTTTCGACGACCATGTCTTTATATGGCTGGCGCTTATTTACGAGCTCCCCAATAAAGCTAACATCGCGACGCGGTATATGAAAGAAATTTCACGCTTTGAGAAGGAGCTCCCTGCTGACTTCGTCCTTTCCTTCGATCATATGAAAAAGGATACTGTTGCCATATCCCAGCTGGATCGCGATGGGTGGCAGACAGCGCTAACCCGCTTCCGCGATGTAAAGAAAGTCGAATTGCTCATAGGTCGAAATCTATCCTCCGGCGACCCTTTGCTTACGCAGGGTCCAGCGTTCGAACAGCTTGTCAAACAAACCTTTGAGTCGCTAATGCCGCTTTATCGCATGGCCGTTGGCGCCGAATAAATGCCTTTTACATTGAAAATTTATGTTCGTTTAATGTTCCTTTAAAGTAAAATGAACCCCTCCTGCACAGACTAAGCTCTGTAATTCCGATGCACAAACGGAAGGGAGGTGTTCCCATGAATCAAACAATTATGAAAAAACTGGTCATTAGCTCTATCGCACTTACCCTTGTGCTGAACGGCAGTTCTCTCTTCGCCTTAGAAGCAAGCGCCCAAGCTCAAGCTGGTCTTGCGAAGATTCAGAACGGCATGAACGATGGAAGCAAACTTGGTGAACAGAAGAATGGACGTCATGGCCAGAAATGGCCGATTGTCGAGGAATCCGCTGCCTTGTTGGGCATCGACAAAGAAGCGTTGGTGAAGTCGTTGAAAGGCGGCAAAAGCATCGTGGAGGTCGCAGCCGAAAAAGGCGTCAGCGAACAGGATCTAACCGCTAAGCTTCAACAGCTGCGAACGGGCAAGATTGAGTCCGCTGTCAAAGACGGCAAGCTAACGGCTGATCAAGGCGAGCATATGAAGCAGCGGCTTGACGAGCATCTGAAATTCATCTTGAACGAAAAAAACTTGTTCAAAAAGCGGGATGGCGCTGGAAAATGGCACAAGATTGGCTTGAGACCAGACTCCGAGAAGTTAGCCAAAACGCTTGGAATGAGCGAAGATGAGCTCCGTGCTCAGCTCAAGGCAGGCAAGTCGTTAACTGAAATCGCCAAGTCCAAAGGAATTTCCAAAGACAAACTGGTCGCGTCCATTAAGGATCAGTTGACCCCCTCTATTGAAAAAATGGTGGACCGCAAGAAAAGCGCAGAATGACGCCGAATACCAGGTAAATAAAAAAAGCTGTACATCCTCCTCTTCCATAATGGAGAGCGGATGTACAGCTTTTTCACGTGCTAGGCGGCTTGCCGGACTGTCGACTGGCGGTCCAAACGCACGAAACGCAGCAGCAGCAGTGTCGCTGCTAAGCAAAGCACGCCGCCGATCAGGAACGGCAGCGAATGCGCAATCGCATACACGGCTCCTCCGAGCAGCGGGCCGGCAATCCGTCCCAAGCTGTCCATGGAGGAGTTGAGGCCTGTCGCCACGCCCTGTCCTACCTTCGTCCGCTGCGTAATCAGCGACGTGACACAAGGGCGGATGAGCGCGTTGCCCGCGCCGAAGACCGACAAATAGATCGCAGCGGTGAGCACGCTCGACGAGTACAGCAGCAAGAAGAAGCCTGCTGCCGATAAAACCAGCCCAATCGCGATTACGCGCTGCTCGGCGCCATTTTTGACAAGGCGTCTGACAACGCCGCCTTGAATGAGCGCGCCGACGATGCCGCTCGCGAGAAACATCATGCCGATATCGAATGGCGTAGCCTGTATCTTCGCCATTTGGAAATATTGCAGCGTCGCTTCCAAACCGGCTAGCGTAAAGGAGACGAAGAAAGATAAGACGTACAAATACTTTGAAGCGCCTGAAAACGCTGTCCAACGGGACGGTTTTTGCTCTTTCACAGAGGCACGCTTATCCACTGGCAGCGATTCTTTCAATATCGCAAAAGCGAAAATGAAAGAGGCAAGCGCAAGTCCCGATGCAACAAAGAATGGCAAATACGTGCCCCAGCGGCTCAAGATACCGCCTAGCGCAGGGCCGAAAATAAAGCCTAACCCGATAGACATGCCGACCATGCCCATTCCTTTCGTTCGGTTCTCCGCCGTCGTAATATCGGCCACATAAGCCACAGCGCAAGCCGTAGCGGCTCCAGAAAACAACCCTCCGAAAATGCGGGATACGTACATCACCCACAGATGATCGTTCGCAAACCCGAAAATCAAGAAACTAATACAGAATCCTATCAACCCGATCAAAATAATGGGCCTGCGTCCAATACGGTCCGAAACTGCCCCCCAGATAGGCGACATTAAGAATGAAGCAGCAGAGTATACAGAGAGCAAAAGCGCATTGTGATATTCAGCTCCAGCCCCCTTGACGACCTCAGGCAGCACCGGAATGATGATGCCAAAGCCAATAAATATGGTCATCAACAACAGCATAATGATTCCAATCTGTTTGTTCATGCAGCTTGTCTATCCTCCAATGAAACATTTTCCACTATCGTACCACACCTTTTTTGGGGATGGAAATGAACATTTGAAGAACAAGCAGCGCAAACAACACGGAGCCGCTCATGATAAAAGGCGCATGGTAACCAAACACATCCCACAGCTTTCCTGAAACGATTGGCCCGACGATCATACCTAGCCCTTCAATGGTTAAAAAGAACCCCCAGACAGCCCCTCTCTTCTCAGGAGGAATAGCCGATGCAATAAGCGCATTCCAGGATGGGATAATGAATGCATAGCCGGCGCCAAGCGCAGCGACCAACACATAAAGCAGCGCCTTCGTCTGCGTGAACGTAAACAACAGCAGCGTCACAGCACTGATCGTAAAGCCCACAACCAGGAAAGGGCGAATGCCAATCCGGTCTACCATTTTTCCCATCGGTATTAAGAAAACAACCGTTACGGCTCCTCCTGCGATCAGAAACATGCTGTACTGGAACGAAGACAGTTTCAATACTTCTTTCGCATATAATGTCAGGATCGGACTCAAAATGCCAAGCGCAAACGTCTGCGCGAACATAGCGGGAAATAGCAGCGGGCTAACGGTCATAGAGCGTCGCACTTCACGTAAATAGGCGGCGGCTCTTTGCCGGAAGGGAACAGAACCTTCCGCCAGTTGCTTCGAGTTTTCTTCCGCTCTCCTCTCTCTCTGATCCCCCGGTATTTTTAGTTTTCTCGGTAATAACAGCGCAACCAACACGACTAACGTCATACAACCGATTAATAATCGAAACGATGGGGTGTAATTGTGATCTTTTAGGAAAAAATTTATGACTACCGGCCCTAACCCTGTTCCTGATAACCATGCCACGTAAACAACGCTCATAATCGTCCCTTTCGCCTTATCACCAGCCACTTCCGTCGTTCCTGTGATCACGCAGGGCCATAACGGAGCCGTTCCGAAGCCAAGCAGCGCACAGCCGACTATCATCCATACATATTGAGTAGTTGTGGCAATCAGAACAACAGAGACGAAGGTGAGCAATACGCCAGTCAGCATCGTCGTCCTGTAACCGAATTTATCAATGATCCAACCTACCGGTGTACGCAGCACATTATCTCCTATGTATTGAGCGGCAAGCGTCCAACCGATGATAAACGCAGAGGCGCCGAGCGATGTTTTCATATAAACGGGCAAAATGTTGATCAGCAAGGCTCCCTTCACAAATTCGACAAGGAACATGATCATCAACAATTCTAGAACAAACGGAGAAAACAATCGTTTTTCTTGCCATTTTTGCAGCCAATTCATGGTTTCGCTCCTCCTTTTCCATTATTTTAGTAACATACTGTTAGTTTTACCGCAATCGGCGCAAACTATTTTCAAAAATTTAGCTTGCAAGTAATTTCTATTTTGTTATACTTTCTTTGTTTGTTGCATAGATCGACAAGCAATCCACAATAGAAGGGAAGCGATAATCAGGTGGATCATAAGCGTACCCCCCTGTTCTCCGCACTGCTCGCGCATGCCGAGAAAAATCCGATTCAGTTCCATATTCCTGGCCACAAAAAAGGAGTCGGCATGGACCCGGAATTTCGTTCCTTTATTGGAGATAATGCCCTGTCCATCGACCTCATCAATATAGCACCGCTGGATGACCTACATCAACCAATGGGCGTGATCGAGGACGCTCAGAAGCTTGCTGCGGACGCATACGGCGCGGATCATACATTCTTTTCCGTACAAGGGACAAGCGGGGCCATTATGACGATGATCATGACGGTCTGCTCCGAAGGCGATAAAATCATCGTCCCGCGCAATGTGCACAAATCCGTTCTGGCCGCCATTATTTTCGTAGGGGCGAAGCCCGTCTTCATCCAGCCAGCACGTGATAAAAACCTAGGAATTGACCACGGCATTCCGACCCGTTCTGTTCGCAGAGCGCTAGAAAAACATCCCGATGCCAAAGCTGTGCTCGTCATCAATCCGACCTACTACGGCGTCTGTACGAATCTCAAAGAAATTGTAGATCTTGTCCATAGCTACAACATGCCAGTCCTCGTAGACGAAGCGCACGGCGTACTGATTCATTTCCATGATAAACTGCCTATGTCTGCGATGGAAGCCGGAGCCGATATGGCCGCAACAAGCGTACATAAGCTCGGCGGCTCCATGACGCAAAGTTCAGTGCTGAACGTGAAAGGAAACCGCGTGAATCCGAAGCGTATTCAGACAATCATTTCTATGCTCACAACAACCTCTACTTCCTATATCTTGTTAGGCTCTTTAGATACAGCCCGCAGACATTTGGCCCTGAACGGCCGTGAAATGGCGGAACGCACAATCCAACTGGCTCAAAACGTCAGAAAACAGATCAACGACATTACCAACCTATATTGCTTCGGCGAAGAGATTCTGGGGGATGAAGCTACTTACAGCTACGATCCTACTAAAATATGCGTTCATGTTCGCAAGCTTGGCATTACGGGCTTTGAAGCGGAGAATTGGCTCCGGGACCATTACAACATTGAAGTTGAAATGAGCGATATGTACAATATCCTCTGTTTGATTACACCGGGTGATACGCAAGAAAACGTAGATATTTTGTTAGAAGCGCTGTGCAAGCTGTCCCACGTCAATGATGATGTTATCGATGTGAAAGAAGTCGTTATTAAGGTGCCAGCCATTCCACAGCTTACACTGACTCCAAGGGATGCGTTCTATGGCGAAACTGAAACACTTCCATTCAAGGACGCCGCTGACCGGATTATTGCTGAATTCATATATGTATACCCGCCAGGGATCCCTATCCTGCTTCCAGGCGAAGTCATTACGCAAGAGCTCATTGATTACATCGTTGAGCATGTGGAAGTCGGCCTTCCCGTCAAAGGACCTGAGGACCGCAGCGTCCAGAATGTGAAAGTAATCGTTGAAACACAAGCGATCTTCTAGCCTCGCTCCCGCTCATAGCAAATGCTCACGATGCCAGCTTACGAACAAAAACTCTTGGGGAAAATATTGTAAAACCGTTTACATGATGCTATGATGTTGGAAATGTATAGCGAACGAGGTGATCATGGACATGGCTCAAAGCGCCTATATTAAATTCGTAACAGGTTCAGCTGTACCCGCTCTATCCTTGGAGGAACTGCAGGAGAAACTCCTGCATTACAGAGAACAATTGTCACTCACAGCCAAGCAGCTTGGTTGGGAGTACGATGAAGCTGGTTTCCCCTATACGATCCAATCGAAGCCGGAAGGCGAAGGCAAATGGTTCTATCTCAAAGGCACAAATCCGCTCTATAAATATATTGTCGTCGGTATTGGCAGTGAGCGTAGCCAAGAGGAAGACCGCCATTACGTCCAATTTGTTTTGCCGGATGACGCTACCCATGGGGACAAGAGCAAAGGCAATGAGTTCTGTAAATATCTTGGTAAACAATTGAAAGCTGAACTTCATCTCTTCAATGGAAGAATCATGTATTTTAACCCAAGAAAATAAGAAGTGATTCCAACAGAAACCCCCTTCCAGATTTCCATCTGAAAGGGGGTTCTTATGTATAGCTCCTAATCTTCGTCGTTCTCTTGAGCTACGATTTCATTATAAATGGTCACTACGCGCTCCCACTCTGCTTCATCTTCGATGTTGACGAGATAGGCATCTTCGTCCTCTTCTTCAACACGGAAAATGACGCCATCTGCCTCAGGATCGTTACGATCAAGCAAAACAGCATAAGCTTGTTCTTGAGATTGGAACGTATACACCATGACCATCTCGTGTTCTTCGCCATTCTCGTCCGTTACGATAAAAATATCTTCCCCATGCTCGTGATCGTGGTCACAGTCCGGGCCGTGTACATGATCGTGTTTATCCTCGCTCACAGGCAGAACCTCATTTCATTTAATAATTGGTTACCCAATTATCCTAACATTTTCATAATAAGAGGTCAAACCACTTCTTGCTCAGCTAGTCCTTACTCCGTTTGAATTTGCTTCTCGGAAACGATGGAATACTCCGAAGTACCTTCCTGTTTCATTGCGAATTTAACGACATATGTCCCAGATTCGTCAAAAGAAACACCATAGAGCGGAACCTTAAGCCAGAATGACGATTTGGACTCGTTAATGGACTTCACAACAGGCGTCACAACACTTTTCCCGCTAGGCGAATAAACAGAAACCTGTACAGAGTTAATGCTCGTCTTCAAATTATCTACTTGAGCGAAAACGATGAAATCCGCTTGTTTCCCCTGTTCGACTACGCCAAAAGGAACAATAGCGGAATCTTTGCGTACTTCAGTTGTGAAAAACATGTGCACATTAGGCTTATACAGAGATACCGTTTTGTTCGTGTTATCCCATTTCACTAATGCCTGAAGCGCGTCGCTCACTGCGCGAAGCGGCAATACCGTTTTGCCGTCAACGATGAGCGGTGGTACTTCAGAGTCGCCAAATTCGGATGTTTGCTCATTCACAACCAATCGCGCGATACTAAACCCTTTATAATCCCCCCACAACGATGAGGCCACGACAGCAGCCGTACTTAGAACAAAAAACACCAGCATCAACGCAAATATACGCTGAACTTTCATCCTCTTAACCTCCAGCACTTGTTAGTAATCTTTGTGTCTGCATCTTTATACTCCGAAGGATAAGAAGAGTTGCGATGTTTTTATAATTTCGAAAAAAAAGAAAGAACGCGGTTTGTATAGTCCTCTGGATGCAGTCTATAGGAACCCACATGTGCAGCCTTCTGGGTGATCCAAAGCTCAAAAACATCGGAATGCCTGCTCCACATTATTTCGCTGTTGGCACATGGGATTGCTTGATCGTCTCTGCTGTGGATAAATAAAATAGGCCTGGGATAAACGCGGTCGACAGCGGCGAGCGCATCAACATGGTTAGGATGAATGCCAATCATTCTAGGTAAGACCGCTAAGATTAGCGGAGTGAAAGGAAACCGGGGCAGCTTCGACCAAACCGGTAAATTATCGCGCAAATAAGGGCTTAGTTGGCTAAACGGACTGTCAGCGACAACGCCGACAACCGATTGTTCCTCGGCTGCCGCCAAAATCGAGGTACTTCCCCCCATGGAGAAGCCGATAAGCCCGATTTTACCGGAAACATGCTCATGAACCCAATCGATAGCTCCGAGCACATCTTGCTTCTCCAAATAGCCGACTGTCGTCATGTGGCCTTCGGACTCACCTGAGTTGCGGAAATCAAACATGACGACGTGATTGCCTGCCTCTACAAGCGATTTCACTAAAGCAAGGGCGGGGAGCCCCTTTTCCAGTCGTGTGCCCGCATAGCCGTGAGACACAATTATAGTCATTTGAGCAAAGGATTGCTGAGAAGGCAGAAACCACCCTTGAAGCACCACATCGCCAGTTCTGCTCGGAAACTTAATGGCTTCAGCCTGCAGTCCATAATTAGCCGGAATCTCATCAATTGGCCGACGACCCGGATGCGTAAGGCGCCAACCGACAAAAGCAGAAATCCCAATCAAACCAAAACAAATTACAATAAGTAAGCCGAATATGCCCCATAACATGAATCTAACAACACCCCATTATTTAAAGCGGTCACTGGCTTTGGTTCGCTAAACGGATCTTTCGGTACCGGGTGTACATAGAAATTCGCCATGGAAGCAGCATTCCGTAGGCTAGTATAAAAAATAGCGCACCGGTTTGATAAATGGATATCAGGGCTTCCACATACTCATGCAGGGCGAATCGGATGATCAATAGAACGAGCAATATGATTAAAAAAGCTTTGGATCGCTTCATGTACACCAATCCATCCTGCACATAAAACGTGGAAGTGCGGATCAAGGGATAAGCAAAAAGTGCCGCACCCGCCAAAAACGCGACGACTCCCCACATAACTGGGATTCGCATCATAGGTGCGACGAACATTAGAAATCCCGTCGTCATCCCCAAGGGCGGCATCAAAATTTTCATTGTATTCACGGGTTTTGAGGATGCGCGCAACCGGACTAACATCACCATAAGGGCAGCACCTAACGACCCGATCAGGGATACAGCGTGCATATGGGCAGCAAGCGAAAATGACAACTGAAGTCCCTCCTAACCGTATTTGCGAAAGTAAAACTTGCGTTGTAATCAAGCACAATGCGTTCCCTTCATTATATCACTGCCACTGCTCCCTGCAAAAGTGAATTCACATAATGGTTGAAATTCGCCAAGCTCCCATGCTACAGTAGAAAAAGATGCTTTTTGTCGAAAAATGGGGGCGGCTGAATGAGTTTGCACATACAAATGATTGGAACCGGCAGCGCGTTTGCTAAAACATACTACAATACGAGTGCTCTGGTTATGAAAGATGAGGCCAAATTACTCATTGATTGCGGCTCAAATGTACCACAATCTTTGCATGAACTGGGGATCTCTCCTGACCATATTGACGGAATTGTCATTTCACATATACATGCCGATCATGTCGGCGGATTAGAAGAAATTGCATTTCGCCTGTTGTATCAACAGAACAAAAAAACAAAGCTTTTTCTCACTCAACCTCTGGCAACACTGCTTTGGGAAAACACCTTAAAGGGCGGCATGTATAACCAGCATGACGGCTTTTGCACCTTAGAGGACTATTTTGATGTGATTCTCCTCGAAGAAAACCAGCCAACCGAAATTCTCCCAGGCCTTACCATTGAATTCATGCGAACTATGCATATCCCTTACAAAATTAGCTATTCTCTCTTTATCAACCATCATACATTCTATAGTGCTGACACTAGATTCAGCCAAGATCTGCTCGTGCATGAAGTCATAGGAAAACGCAATTGTCATACCATCCTGCATGACTGCCAATTAAGCGGTCAGGGAGTTATTCATGCCACTTTAGAGGAACTGCTAACGCTTCCGGAACATGTGCAAGAACGCATCTACTTAATGCATTACGATGATAAGATGCCAAGTTACATTGGACAGACTGGCCGCATGACCTTTATTGAGCAGCATCAGCTCTTGAAGTTGCCTGAATAAACTTTCGCCGTTGCCTCCATACTAAGCTTTGGGAGGTGATGGTTTTGAACCCTTTTGACCAGACGTCAACTGGTAATGAGAACCCGCCGCGAAAAGTTGCAGAGCAAGTAGTTGCTGTAAGAAAGAATGGCGACGGCGACATTGTTCAATTGCAATTGTCCTCAGGAACAGTCGTGGACTACAAACAAGCTCAGCAAATGGCCAAAGCTGGTGAGATTGAGCATGTCAACGTGTTCAAAGGACGTGACGGAGACGAACATTTGCGTTCCGATGCGGACGGTGATCCTACCAATAACTTGGATCAATTACCAACGTTTTAACAGAACTGCCAGAAACCTGTGGAGCGAATTTCCATCAGGTTCTTTTTTTCGAGAAAATTCGCGATTATTTCCTATTATTTTACGTTTTGTTGCAGGGATTTGACTAGCTTATAGAGAACCTACACTTTGGGTGTAAAATGCTGTCAACGTTACACTCAGGAGATGATGCAGTGATTGTTAATTGGATCCTTTATGCTTACGCCATTGTTTTTACTATCTATGCTTATCTTTCGCAACCGGACATCAACCTGATAGTACTCGTTCTGAGCTGTGCGCTGCTTATGCTTAGCCTCCGTACCAACCGCTTTGGAACCTCATCTTGGATCCGCCTCTTTCTGCTCTGCTGCTTCCACTGGGTTAGTCAGCTTAATCTCTGTTTGCCTTTGTACTTATTAACACTCTCGAGAGACATTTATGAAAAAGAAAACGAAAAAAAAACTTGGCTTTTGGCCACGTCTTACGCGCTTGTTTATATGGCGACTGCTTATTTCGTATGGGATCACAGCTCTATTCATTTACTCTGGCTTTATGCGATGACAAACACGCTTCATTTTGTAGCAGCTGTTCATCTTACACGCACAAGCCATGCTACGAGTAAGCAAACTCAAATGCTAAGAAATGAACGCACGCTGTTGTCCATGCAGGATCCATTAACTGGGCTGTTCAACTACGATGAATACCATCAACGATTAAGACAATTAATTGAAGAGAACCGGCACCTGGTGCTTATTCTCATTGATTGCAACGACTTAAAGACGATGCAACCATCCAGGGGTATCCAGTCAGGCAATTTACTGCGCAAACAAATCGCTGACCTGCTTAAAATTTTATTTTCAGATGCGATCTTCATATCCAGATATGGAGGAGACGAGTTTGCAGTCGTCATGCCATTAAATAAAGGCAATGATTCGTGTAACACCTATACGATACAGCTTGATTCCGAGCTACCTAAACTCACTGGCATTCAAATTACATACGGCATCGCTGCCTTTCCCTTCGATGGGTTAACGAAAGAGGATCTTATCCAGCTAGCTGAACACCAGCTGTATATGAAGAAGCGAGAAGCATGGTTGAAGCGCGAGGAGCAAATGCTTCGGTCCGAAAAGCTGAGGGTAATAGGTGAACTTGCTTCCGGGATGGCGCATGAAATAAGGAATCCATTGACAACCATTCGAGGCTTTATGCAAATATCGAAGGCAAACGGATACAACATTGAAAATTGGTACTCCATGATTATGGATGAAATCGATCGTATGAGTGATCTCACCGCCGAGTTTTTACAATTTTCCAAACCGCATTCCACTCACTTCCACATTCACTCGCTTCACGAGTGTGTATTGAAGGTTATATCGCTCATGGAATCCGAGGCGACCCGGTTAGGCCATGAAATCCATTATATCGAATCTTTCCAATGTGTCTCCATATTAATGGATCAAGATAAAATGATTCAAATGCTGCTGAATTTAGTGAAAAATGCTTGTGAGGCCATGGATAAAGGCGGTATTATTACAATTAAATTAAGCCGCAGTCATCATGACGCGACTTTGGTTATTGAAGATACCGGTCCAGGAATCCCAAGTGAATTGCTGGAGAATATTTTTCATCCTTTTTATACAACTAAAGAATCTGGAACGGGTCTTGGCTTATCCATTTGCCATAAAATCGTTCAAGACCACCAAGGCACACTGGAGGTAGAAAGCCCACCTCTTCAAGGTGCTCGATTCATTATCACATTTCCGCTAGCTGACGAGGAAAATCATTTCACCCATTAAGCCGCTTTCTAGCTAAAGCGGCTTTTGCATTCTTACATGTAAAATATTAGCATCGAAAAAGGGCTCTTCGGAAATAACCTGATATCCGATTTGACGATAGAAGCCTTCCGCCTGGCATTGCGCATCTAAAATAACCGATTGACAGCCCATCTCTCGTGCGTGTTTCTCCATCTCTTGTATAATTTGTTTACCTAGACCCTTGCCTCGGTATTCCTTCAAGACGGCAACACGCTGGAACTTAGCCGTGTCTGGTTTATAGAAATACCAACGGGCAGCAGCTATAGGTTGTCCATCATCTACCAAAAGAAAATGATGACAAGTCTCTGGGGATTCATCCTTCTCATCCATTTCTAAATCCACGGGAACTTGCTGTTCTTCCACAAATACCTTCATTCGCACTTGAAAACAAGCTTGCAACTGCTCGGATGTCGTGACGTTTATGGTTTCCATTCAACAATCTTCCTTTCGAGAACGTCCCTTGATCTTATCCCATTCTCAAAAAGATGTCCACTAACACGCCGTGCCAGCTACCTTCTTTTTTCTACTAAATAACTAAGCGATCCTACGGCAATTCCGAGCAGCGCACCGCCCAACACTTCGACCGGCAGATGTCCAAGCCGTTCTTTTAGCGCTTTGCGCTTGCGCGCATGATAAGGTCCCGGCTGCAGCTTTACGAGACTTTCCACCCGTTCATCCAGGTCATTCACATCAACGGCAATTTCGCCCGCCGCGCGCCGAATACCCATCGCATCATACATGACCACAGCGCCAAATACAGAGCTTACGGCAAAATCGATGGCTGAAAACCCTCTTTTCAGTGCGATGTAAGCCGTCAGCGCTGAGACACCAGCGGAATGGGAGCTTGGCATACCGCCGGTCTGGATCAATTGCGACCAGTCCCACTCTTTCGTTTTGGCATAATGAATAGGAATCTTAACAGCTTGGGCAGTGCCCATTCCGATTAAAGCCGTCGTCAGTGCTCGATTCATAATGTTCACCTCTCTCATAGAATTCAACGCAGATTTAGATTCTATTCGTTTTATTTGCTACAATGGAGGTGAATAGGTTTTTCTAACGAAAAACCCTAAGGAGTGTCAAACCATGAATATTGCTTTTTTCCTTTTACCTAAATCAGAAGTCATTACGACAACCAAGCAAGCCACACTGCGGCAAACGCTGGAAAGAATGGAATATCACCGTTACACCGCGGTACCGATCCTTACCGAAGAGGGACATTATGTAGGAACTGTAACTGAAGGCGATCTGCTTTGGTTTCTCAAAAATTCCGACGATATTGGTTTCGAGAATGCTCACCGCCATCTGCTTGAAGAAGTGCCCTTGCGTATGACAAACAAACCTGTTCATATTCATGCGGAGATGGTGGACCTGATCGAACTAGCTAAAGTTCAAAACTTCGTTCCCGTCGTCGATGATTCTGACAATTTTATCGGAATTGTGCGTAGAAGCGATATTATCGATTACTGCGCGAAGCAAATTGTCTTCAAATCCCCTTCCGCTGCAGCAGAGATGTAGTCCATACACTTCGGATCATAAACAGCACTTGTGTAAGTAAATAAGCCGTTCCCAGCATCAGAAAAGGGAGCATCCCGTAGAGGTAACGGTCTACGGGGATGAAGACCATATGGACGCTTAAAAAGACGAGAAAGCCGCATGTCAAATAGCGGACCGAGCGGTTTCGAAAGCTAAATACGATAAAGCTAAGCACACCGAGCGAAATAACATACGTATGCAATTTGGCCAATACATCTGCATACCAAGCAGGAATGGAGAACGGATACGGTCCGACCCACATCGTCTTAAAAAAGATAAACAGCTTGCCAACAGTCATCCATTTTATCCATAAAAGCGGATCACTCGATATACCCTCTCTGATTCGTTTCACGCCTGCCGCAAATTGATGATCTGGGTCAATCCGATTCCAATCGATTGTGCCGCGGAAGTAAGGATCCGTTCCTCCGAGGAACGGATTTCCTGCTTCTCCTTTAGCGATAAAAATAAATTCATGAAACGTTATTACATTTCGAATCCACCAAGGCAACAGGATCAACGAAAAAGCAGCAGCAGCCCAAACAGCATGCTTCCAGTCGATGCGTTTATGTTCCATCCAGAGAAATATATAGGGCACAACAGCCATTGGCAGTGAATTCGGCCGTATTAGCACACAAATGCCAAGCAGCAGTCCCATCCATAGATGATCCCTCCGCTTATTTTCCTGAATGATTTTCACCTGCAAATACAGCATACCGGTAAACGCCGTCAAGAAAGGCACTTCCGTCAATATCAGCGAAGTCGACCAAACATAAGATGGATAAACCGCAGCGAACCCCCCGGCAAGCAAACCAGTAATCGGATGTAACAACCGACTGCCTATCAAATAAATGAAGACAATCGCTCCCAATGCAATGAAACAGTTCAACACACGAACGACCATCAAAGCCGACTCAATAGGCTCATATCCGGTTATACTAAACACAGCAGCAAGGATTAGCGGCCAACCCGGTGTGACGAGGGAGTTCGATTGCGTATCCCTATACGCGTATATGCCTCTCTCGATCAATTGAATCGCTGTCTTCGTATACTCCAACTGATCCCATTCCAAAGGCGGATACAGTGCTTCCAGCACATAATGCAGCCGCAAATATAAGGCAGCTGCCAAAAGAAGCAGCAGCGCAAAAAAGGCTCCCTTTTGCATAATTAGTTCTCCTTATCCTTCATGCTCTAACGTATTTTTTTACCTCGCTAACATAAATATGCCGCCAACAAGCAGCAGCAATCCCATCCACTGTGAAGTTGTAAACGTTTCTTTAAACACGAGCAGACCGCACAGCGCACCAATGACATAAGCAACCGATTGCAGAGGATATATGCGACTGAGATCGAATCGGCTAAGCGCATAAAACCAAAGCAGCGTGGCAAGCACATAAAGAAAGCATCCCAGCAGTAAATAGGGCTGCAACAGGACAATTCTCAAATTGTCCAAACCCGTAAGCGGTGTGCGGTTTAACGCAAATTTCCATAAGATTTGCCCGCTAACAAGCAGCACGACATTTAACAATACAAGAAGAACAGGTAACAGCTGAATCTGAATCATTCGGCTCCCTCTTTTCGAGTCTGCTCCTGAAGCAATGCAACCTCTTGAACAAGCCGTGTCAGCTTACGGTGCAGCTTCGAGATAACGATCGTCAAATGTAAAATGAACACAAGTGAAAACAGCAGCCCCACAAGAAACAGCAAAGATGGTGCATAATAGATGCGCATCATATGTGAAAGTTGATGAAGGATACTCGGAAACAGTCCGAAAATCCCCATTAGCAACCCAAGCGTCAACCAAAGAATCGCATATTGTTCCTGTAGTTTCTGCCTGCGAATCAGCTCAATCGTAATAAACAGGAATGTTAGACAAAAGGCAATCGCAAATAAATATATATTCATCACATTCAACTCACACTGCGAATTCGAGTCATAAAAACCGCTAATGATACTTTAAACATGTAATACAAAGATTTCATTGGTGTTATCGATGAACGCCCGGATTGCCGGGAATGCATAACAACTGAAGCTTCTCGAATGCGAAAATTTTTCCGCTCTAGCAGCACGATCGCTTCGACCTCTGGATAGTCCTCCGGATAATAGGTGGCAAAGAGCTGAATAATCGGACGATTCACCGCCCTGAAGCCCGAAGTCGGATCGGTGAACGTCTTCCCGATCATCCATTGAATCATCCAGGTAAAAAACCAAATGCCTAATCGCCGGCACCATGCGGATCGATAGTCCGTTTTTTGCAAAAATCTAGAACCGATACAGCAATCCGCTTCACCATTCAATAACGGCTCCATAATGCGATGCAGTTCAGACGGCTCATGCTGACCATCTGCATCAATCTGCACGGCTATCTCATATCCGTTGCGATAAGCGAACAGGTAGCCTGTTTGCATCGCTCCGCCTATACCTAAATTAACCGGCAGATCGATTACTGCCGCATTCGCAGTGGCACGGGCAATTACCGAGGTTCGATCACTTGAGCCATCATTAATAACAACAATATCCGCTTTCGGCAAAGCATGTTTGACCGATTTTATTACAACGCCAATACTGTTCTCCTCGTTATACGCCGGAATAATGACGAGCGTCTTCATCATGCTTGCTTTCCTCCTCCAGATAGCCTCTTTACTTTTCCAAGCATTCCCTCTTCGTGCTGGAAATAAACCAACCATGCACCTGCGTGGATAGGAAGACTATGGCTTTTGGAGATAGCTAAGGCGGGATAACCAAAGCGGTATGTTCGAAGAGACACACATAATAGCATGATATTGTCCAAACACATGTTGAAAAGAGCTTGACTTCGGCCATGCCAAAGTAGCCCTTATTCAACAAAATTTTAAATTGATAACTCGTAAAACTAAATCCATTTTGGCTCTGATTGGGATAACTGACTTGTAGTAAATAAGAGGAGAATAAGGCTGACCCTATCCAGATAAATATGGAGCTGTAGGGTACTTGATCAAATCTAGTAAACTTGCGGGGGTATTAATTAAAGGCAAAATTCAATGGAAGAATCCGACAACAAATCTGTTAACATGTCGACCGGGGTGTCTAGTATGCAAGAGCTTTCCTCTTCCCTGAGTTTCTCTTGCTCGGCTTGCCAATTCATAAAATCAACTGACGAAATACCAAGCTGGTTCATTACATGGTTAATATCGATTTCTCTCATGGCTCCACACCTCGATTAATAGATTGTTTATTTAGTGTTACTATCTTATACTTTATCGATCTATTCTGCTTCTGTAAATAAGTGCATTTGTCGAATCTCATTAAAAATCAATAAACCAAATCGCTTTTTTTCATATAAAACCGTTCAATTTTCGACAAAAAAGACAACAGGGTTGCTGTTGTCCGCTTTTTTGTCTTCAGACGATATCTTCCTTACTGTAATTGTCCATTGGAAGATGCTTTTGACGAAACGAATTCACTTGCCCAATCCACCATGCCGTTCATCAAAGTTAATACTAAATTAACTGCATCTTTATCCGTTAAGGACCCGTTTGACTGGCTAGAGACATACTGGGACGTTTTCTGCTCCAGCTTCTCAACAAGATCCTTTATTTTCAAAAGTTCGTTCGCCAGATCCGAAACTTGTTGACCGCCAGAGCTGCCCTGATTGAAGTTCTGATTCTGGCTTTGACCTTGACTCTGTGATTGGCTTTGATCTTGGCCTTGAGCTTGTCCTTGTCCCCGTCCCTGACCTTGACCTTGACCTTGACTCTGTTCTTGTCCTGATTGATTGGAGTAGGAAGCTTGTTGCCCGTTATTGTTGGCATATTGATCTTGACTCTGGTTTTGTCCGCCGCCTTGCGAACCTTGAGAGCTATCACTGTTCATCAGCATTTTCTTCACGTGCTCAAGCTCGATAAGCACCATGTCATTTTGTTTGGTCAACTCGTCGATTTGAAGCTTAAGGTCTTGTGTTTTAATCATGATGTTACGTCCGCCCCTTCGATTATTTCACGGCTCCGCAAGCGATTCTTTTGCCTGAGTTTCCTGATGGATCTGTTTTTAGATCATCCTCTTGTTCATGAATAACTACACTAGTTCCACCAGGCTTCAGTAGTGAATTGGGCTTGTCCGCTTGGATTACAACCGATTTGGTAATGGCATCAAATCTGCCGTTCCCCTGCTCATCGACCAGCATATTAGGCAAGTCTCCTATATGATACCCTTTCGGATTATTAAACCCGTGCTGTTTCTGAAAGGGGTTAAAATGAGCTCCTGCCGAATCAAAACCAGGCGCTTCACAAATAGCCTTTTCATGGATATGAAATCCGTGTAGCCCCGGTTTCAAGCCGCTAACCTGAGCTTCAATCCGAACTCCATCCGGAACGGCCGTCAGTCTGGCGCTCCCAATCGGTTGCCCTGTCGTGCCAATCAATGGCACCTCGATCAGTGTCGGTGGGGCTGCTTCAAGTGTCGCCATGCTTTTGACAGTTTGACAGCCGTTTAATGCAATCAGAATGATGCTCGACGACACAACAATCTTTATTGATTTCAATATGAAAGTCTCCTCCTCGCTGCTTGGCATTTACAAAATCTACCCTTAGGATGCGCAACTGTTTTCCCCTATAAACGTAACATTGGAACAAATTTTCTATATGCTTCTTCGCCCGATAAAAAAAGCCTGCAATTGGAGGATTGCAGACGGCTTGCTTCGTTATTGGGGACATCTACAAAATCGTCATCAGCTTCGCGATCGTCTGCAAATTTTCGAGCTTGCGTTTATAAAAGTGAAACTCTACTTTGGAATGCTCCACCGATGCCTCCATACGAAGAACCTGCTGCTGCAAATCTTTCGTGTATGGCCACATTTCTGCTTGCCGATACATATCATTTTTCCCTGTCACTAAACCGTCTCCAATGACCTCGCATTCTTTGGAAAGCAATTGATGCTTTGCCCAAGCAAGCTCATTAACCGCATCCACATAGATGGCCTCTGCTTGCTTCAACAATTCAGGTACAAGTTGCAATTCCAAAATAACATCCGACCGATTCATTTGGATTCCTCCCAGACATTACCACATTGATAAACACTTGCTGCTTCGCCACATATATATTCAATTGAGAACGAAACATGCTTGGCTGCCCTTTAAGGCTTGACTGCGCTTGTTATAAAGATAACAAAACACAAATTGTATCCTTTTTATCTTCTGCATGAAAAACCCAAACAAGTCCATCAAACACAACAAAACAACCTATTCCAGCATCATTCGACCAGACAATTCTGCAATCTCACTTAAAGAATGACAAACATATTAAGTTTGTATTAAATCTATCAAATCCGTGTTTTACCTACTTGTCCAACATTCCTGAAAGCGCTACAATGATACTATACGTATCGAAGGAGGTGACAAAATGAGCCAAGAAGAAGAAGTCGTATCCTTGACTGGAGAAGAAATCGTCGAAGAGTCCACCGAAGAAGCGGTGAGCGAAGAAGTGACTGAAGAAGAAGCTGTACAAGAAGTTGCAGCGGCTGAAGAAATTTCGGAATCCGAAGAGGAATAATTCTTAATATACAAATCCCCCTTTCTAACCGGAAGGGGGTTTATTGATATTTCAGCAAATCCATTGAAAAAACAGCGCTATGCTTCACAAGTAAATTTTTTATTAAATTTCCGAATAAAAAATCTGAACATTCAAATAATACTAGTGTACCAAAAAAAAGGAGATGATTTTGAATGGCTAACAACACTTTAGTCGTACAACAAGCAAAGGCAGCATTGGATCAACTGAAGTACGAAGTCGCTCAGGAAATTGGTGTTCCTCTCTCCCCAAATGGCTACAACGGTAATTTGGCAACGCGAGATGCTGGAGCCATTGGCGGCAACATCACCAAAAGATTGGTGCAAATTGCAGAACAACAGCTGTCCAGTTTCAAACGCTAATCCTTTGATGTAGGAGCAAGCAACGAAAAAAGACTGTCTCACTCCATCCTCCTTAGAGTGAATGCCAGTCTTTTTTTCTTTTTCTTAGAAATCATCCTTACTTTCTTCAAATTTCTCCTGAGTTTCCCTATAGCTATTTTAATTCAAAAAAGCTTTTAGTATGATAAACGTAAATCTTTTTCCATAAAGGAGATATTCCCTATGACCCAGCAATACGAAATTTTCCGCGACCCCTATCGTATGCTCATTCTTTTGGCCACACTTGTCAGTGAACAAAAAGGGGAGGATGCACTGCAATTTGACAATGTGCCGCATTTTGAGAACGATACCTTTCTCCTTCAGCACGAAAAATTTGTGTACAAAAAAGATGCAACAGAAATTAGCTGGTTCGGTTTTCTCGGTAGAGATATTTCCTGTAGTAAAGACTTCACACGTGAAGAATACAACAAAATGTTCGTCGATTGCCTTGCATCGCTATACAATATTGCATAAAACACAAAAGAGACCGCTACCCGCGCAGTCTCTTTTTCATTTCTTTATTTTTTCTTGGCTTCTTTTAACTCCTCAACGAATACATCGCTTGCATCCCTTGGACTGCCCAGTTCAAGAATGGTATACTTTTTATCGCCAATCATGATGACATCTTCTACTTCAGGCAACGGATCACCCAAATATACCGTTCCTAAATAAACATTGCTGCTCTTCAAACGCAAATTCCATCTATGCTGTTGTTTAGCCATTTCCCCTGATCCTCCCAATGCTCTAATGACATCAAGTTACCATAAATCGTGCAAAGATGAAAGTCTAACTATCCTGCTTGCCCCTGAATGTGGTACATTATTGTAATGATTGTCCAGAAAGGTTGATATGTGCCATGGCTGCTCAAGGTATTTCCGAAGAAGAACTTTCCATGCTGTTATCTGACAATATCCATGATTACCTACGTTCGAAAGAGGAAATCCCCTATATTCCGAGATCCAAAAAGAAACGAAAAAGCCTCAGCTTTTTCGAAAAAATATTTTTCTGGCGGAGGTCCTAGGTGAATGCATGGGGCCTGTTACTTTCCAGTATAGCATCTTAATTCGACCCATTTGCCTGGCGTACCTCCATCGGTACACATCCAACCAGTTACTACATACTTACTTCCATCTAGACCAAGTTCGGTTACATTCATATTATAAATAATCTCGCCTTTTTCCCACGTGTATTCGGTTGGTTTCGTCCAAGCAGCATATTTGCTTTGATTCGCAGCAATATGCCACTTGCCTTGATCAAAATAAATAAACGGTACATTGTTATTTCTATAATTGTTAATATTAAAATTTGCTCTAACTGCATATCTTATATAGATATTACTATTTGCACGCAGATTGGTGACAACCGTATTAGATCCATTAACCGTAATAGCTCTTCCGTTCGTAGCTCCATAAATCGCGACACCATCAATTGTATGATTATTTCCACTTAATTGAATTCCGTAGCCTCCTGTTGATTCGATTAAAGTGTTTTTTATCATGAGATTATTATGTCCGTCAGTAACTACAATAGGTTGAAATGCTTTAATATATCCACCAATAATTCTTAAGTTCGTATTGATCTCGCTTACTGCATCCCTGACATAAATGCCACTGGTATCAGCAGAAAAGTTAATTATATCAGGATCTATGATGGTGTGAATACCCTCCATCATGTCCCGATATTCAAATTTAATGGCATATGGGTTCCAACATCTTATGATTGGATTAATAATGTTTATTTCTTTGGATTTACCTTTAATCACAATAGCCCCTTCTGTGCTATTGGGTAATGTGCTAATTTTGCCTCTAATGATTCCACGAATCACAGATAAAAATTCAATAGCTTGAGCGTCTACATCCGTCATATTTGCGTCGATCGTAATATCATCACACTCTGAAAATTGACATGATTCTATCCTTTGCCCTGAAGGCAATACACTTAATTCTCTAAAATATCTGCAACTACCAATCGAACTAATATCTATGTTCAAATGCCTGCTACCAGCAATTGATATATCGCCCGTCCAGGAACTATTACAGATGGCTTTAAGGTTGACATTTTGCAGGGAATTCCCACGTATAACATAAGTCATGCCACTCGTATTCGTGTTGCTGCCATGTGACGAATTTACCTCTATGTTCATATTATTACAAGAATTTAAAACAAGAGAGTGCATAGAGTGCAGGTTTACAAATGTCGCACTAAGGTTAAAATCACAACTTTGAGAATATGTTACTCCTGGATTATTTGGTTGCAAGCCTGTTAAATACGTATTTACACTACCGCCAACACAATATTTTACTGAGATACTCACCGAATCAAATTTAATACCGCTTTCAATGTCTAAAATTAAAGGTGTGTCCACTTTACTTGCAGATACACCCGTTAAGTGGTATTGGATTTTCCGATCAAGCAAATATCCATTGCTATTTACTTCTGTAATTTTTGCAATAAAACTAATATTAACATTATTTCTAACAGGATCAGGCGTATAAGATTCGTGGTTCACTTTGCCCGAAATTACTACATAGTCACCAGCTACAAAAGTTGAAGATGAGCTTGGCTTAATCATAAAATCTCCGCTCAAAAGCTCATCTAGCGGAGTGCTATCTGAAACCGATGATTCAAATGAGAACTGTCCGCCACCTGTTATTACTGCACCTTCTGAAACAAATTTTATATATTTTTTGCCACCAGCAATAATTTTATTTGAAACTTGATATAATCCAGCTGGGATAAAAATAGTTCCATATTGATTAATCGCTGAAATAGCACGAACAAAAGAAGCGGAGTCGTCTTTATCAGTTTCAAGTTTATAATCTTTAACATTAATAGCGAAGCCAGAAAGCGATGAAGTCGTTAATGAAGTTGCCAATGAAGTTGCCAATGGTGTCGTAACTCCGTATGTGCTCCCACTTACGGTTTGACCTGATGCTGTATGTAATTCAAGGAAACTTTTCCCAGATAATAAAGCAATACCTGCTGCGCCTAACCCAGTTATAAAATTCCTTCTTGATACACGCATATTCTTCTTGTCCTTCATAAAAACACCTCCGGATACACTTCGTATCAAACCCGAACATAACTTTAGTCATTTTAGACCTTATATCCCGTGAATCGACCTCTCTCAACAAAACTTCTATCCTATTTTTCAATTGAAATGTCCATTTTAGCGAAAAGTGTAATTTTAAATTACTTCTCATATAGTTCTAATTACACTTCCAAATTGTTACAAATATAATATAATTTTCTTTAGACGACTTGTATAATGGCGGACACCTCACTTGAAAGGTGGAGGCTGTAAACATGGAAACATTTCAAACTCTTTCAATCATGTTTGCATTTGGGTTGTTTATACTCACATTGTTAACCTACATTGATAAGAGGAAATGATCTACATTGGCACTAGTTTTGGTTTGAAACCATACTAATAGACTAACCGCCAATTACAAGCCGCCATACAAGTCAGGTCAAGTTTAATTTGATCTGACTTTTTTTATTTTAACATTCAACGACTGCGGAACCTCATAAATAATACATAATATATCCAATCATCTGCGATTACATTCTCATACAAACTTACTTTCAAAGTTGCAGAGTTAATAGATTGTGTAGAGAACTCCGAGGTTACCTTTTTCTTTTGCTTAACAAGATTTTGGTCACATTTCTATCATTTCTTTCCATATAATAGCACTGCTATAGTAAAGGTGTCTAGTCAGCCCAGATCCCCATTAGACTACAGCCCTTTTATCAAAATTTGGAAATTATTGTATTCAATTAATGTTTTTTCTTTTTCGAATTTCCAACTCTTTTTTCAGCGCATTTTCAACTGATTCGGCAAGAATATCAAACTTTTCTGCAACTGTATATGTTATGCTCTCTCCACAGTGAGAACAATATTGCTTCTGAAGTTCTGTATGATTTGAACACTTTGGACATTTAAACATTGCTCGAACGCCACCTTTTCGTTTAGTTATCTTGATGTTAGAATGTTTGTTTCATTCCGTGATTGGCTTTAAATCAGCAATTTTTAAAGAGGCTTCTCTATTCGTGTCATGAAATAAAACTTTAACATCTAATTGATTATCCTGTAATTCGAAAGAAAGAATCGTACATCTTCTGCCGCGATTTTTTGTCTTTCTTGGGTTATCTGGTTCAACAGCGTAAGTACTTCCAATACAAAGATTAACCGACTCCATCATTTATCATCTGCCAACCCTCTCATGTCGAATTTTGCATATATCCTAATTTTACTGTTCGTATGGGTACTAAGCAATACAAGATTTACCTCTTCATTACAAAAAGCTTACTATGAAAATGTTGGCTTTTTTATGCTTCGAAATCGCCCTGAGAATATATAACAAATGTTCCGTTTGCATATGTTTTTTTAATTGGGACTATCTGGATATTTTATTTGACACATCGAAATTTTCGGGCAAATCTAGGTACAGATATCGTCATAGATGGTGTATTGTGGAAAGAAAGCATTTTCAAATCTCCTCATGTATTTCTGTATTCACGAATATTCTTTACAAATCTAACAATGGAATTTTATAAATCTCATTAACTTTATCGGAATTATATGATATTATTATTTTGAATCTATTTAATTTAAGGGAGTGAGTAGAATAGCTACTACAACATTTAAGGCATCAGCGCACTTGCAAGAAGGTGTAGTTGTCAAAGTTAGTTCAAGAAATTTCGAGTTTACAATTGATGAACCTAAAAGTCTGGGTGGAACTGACACTGGAATGAATCCAGTTGAAGCACTACTTGGTTCATTAGGAGCGTGTCAATCAATTGTAGCCAGAGTATACGCTAAAAAGTTTGATATTAATCTTGAAGACTTTCGAGTAGAAGTTGAAGGCGATTTGGATTTGGATGGATTCTTTAAGAAATCAGATGTCCGTGCAGGTTACTCTGACATTCGTTACACGTTTTATATCAAAACAGATGCACCTAAAGAACGAGTTGAGGAATTCGTTACATTTTTAGAAGAGACTTGTCCTGTAGGTGATACGATTGCAAATTTGGTCAATCTCAAATTAAGCGGTATTGTTATTGAAAATTAATTTCATATTACATTTTCTACAAAGCACCCTGTCTGGGTGTTTTTTTATTTTTTTAATTTTCAGCAAAAATAGGTGCATCCCAATTCCAGAATCCTTGCTGCCCCTTGGCTGGGCTTGGTACGGGCAATTGCTGAATATCGACCAGTTCCCACGCATAACGGCCAACATCGAACCATCCGAAAGCAACTTTTTGGCCGCTAATGGAGCGAGCGTTTTCCAGCCTGACCAATCCACCAATTGGTGATGTGACCTTCCAGCATTCAACCAGCCTGCTTGTTGCGACAACAACACTGGTAGGCAAGTCTTCTGGTGATGTGATCTATTCGGAGTATCTTCTGATTATTTGCTTTGCAGAACAGATAATCCTGAACCAAACTATGTACCAAATGGCACGATTTCGAGTTTTGATAAGAATTTGTTTTCAGAGGAGCAACTGGAGTTTAACTTGGCTTTTTTAGAGACAATGCAGAAGAAGAAAAATGACCCTGCACAATGATTAGATACAGGGTTACTATTTCCTTTTGGTGGGCAAATAAAAAAAGCACCCGCAGTGGGGTGCTCAATCTTTCAATGATAAGTATTCGGGTTTGCTTATAACTCTTGCCGGCTTTTTGGGAATTGGTTGTAATTCTCCCTCAATATTTTCAACAAGTAATGCACGATCCTTATTGAGAAGATATCCTTTTTTACCAAACCACGCATTTCCGGACATTACTTCATCAGCAACCTGCGAATAATTCTCTACTTCGACTGTATATAGTCTGAAGTTCGTAGAAAAAAGTTGAAAATAAAATAAATGCATCAAGATAAAAAAAAGCCTTATATATCAAGGCTTTTTTCGTGAGATTAAAATGACCTGTAGTGGGCTCGAACCACTGACCCCTACCCTGTCAACTTACGCAAGGAACTCGTTCGGCTCCTCGATCGTCCAAACGGAAGTCCAAACGCCAATAAAACCTTCGTTTGTTGAGCGTTAGGGACAGCTTTCGTCAATCACGTTCTCTTATTCAGTTAGCGTAATTATAGCGCTAGGAGCCGTACCTTGCAATATTTATGAGCTGTACCCTGCGGAAAATTTCATTACTATTATATAGCGAATTTTTAACTCTTAAAATGTTGCGACGTCGCAACATCATCGCTTGCCCTCCGTCCTGTTTCGCAGTATAATTACGAATATATGTTTGCATGATTTTGCCGGAGGTGTCCGTAATGGAACGTGAACGCCGCGAATTACCGACCGATGTAGAGCGTATACTCATCCGTGAATCTATATTACTTCCGTTTTTGATTACGATTGTTGAGAATAACGCTCGCAATCTCGACGTTCCGCTTAAGGACTTGTTCACTTTGGCGGCCAAGCGGTTAATGAGCGATATTAGCGCGGATCTCACCGAGGTGCGGAAGTCACTGCGGGAACTAAAGATTAAAGTATGGGAAGATACGAAGGTGCAGCGCCAGAACGACGCTATATATTACCGCTATGTATGCCGCGGATATGAAGAACAGTACGCTATAATGCGGTCGGTAGCTAAGGCGGAGTTGAGCGTTAAACTGGGGAAATACGTACGGAGATTTACAGAAGCGCTAGAAAACGGTAAAGTCCGTTAATACTAGCGCTTCTTTTTCGTTACTTGACTATAGTTGAGCTCTTAAGAATCCACGATTTTACGGAGCCTCCCTGTTCGGATAGTGCGCCTTTTATCGTAATCTTATCGCCCCGATTTAGCTTCGTTATATCCGTCTTGTCCGCGGCATCGAGAGTGAACGAAGCAAAGTCAGCGTTTCCTACGCGAACAACGACGTGTTTAGCGTTCTTTTCCGATTCATTGACAAAAGCGTCATAAACTTCGCCTGACCATGTAACCTCCGTACCTTTTAGCGTCTTAAAGTACTCGGTTTGTTGCGCGCTCGTACGCTTGTCAAAATCCTTCTTAAATGCAGCAAAACCCGTTTCGCTAGAGGATGACGCAGGCTGGCCGCATCCTGATAATATAGTCACCGCCGCAATTAACGCAAGCATTGCGCTCTTAATACTCATCGCACTTCATCCGCCTTTACCACATATTACCGTTATTGTATACCGATTTGTACGCGCTTGCCTAGCGTAAAGTTCCGTGAAACGCAAAAAAGGAGCGCCACCCCACCGCTATAAAGCGATAAGATGACGCTCCTGTTAAACATCCAGCTTACGGTCAATCCTTCCATCGAGTACGGTATTCACGAATGCTAGTTCCGTAGCAGTCATCGTTTTGTCTACGATTTTCTGCATCCATCCCCACGCGATCTTATCCTCGTTATACGCTTTACCAAAAACTTCGTATACCATGTCCCACTGCCATTGTTCAAGCTTCATCGGCATATTTTCGTCATCCTCCTCGTCATATTTGTTTAATCCGCTGCCTTCAATAATCGCGATCAACTTGGCCGCGTAGTTCGGATCAGTCGCGTATCCCGCCGATTGTAGGGCGCGCGCGGCTCCGGCATAATCCCGTTCGCCACAGCGATCGAAGAATCCCGAGCGAGTATAGCGACCATTCTCCGTTAAGAACGCGGAGTGATCCGTAATACTTCCGCCCCAGTCTTCGTACGCGCGGAAACCGGCTTGAATCGTGACCCACTCGCCGTTAATGAATTCTTGCGTCGCCTGCGTTGTTCCGCTGCCCTTAATGCCGAAGAGGTTGTTGCCGGGCGCGCTCGAGCCGTTAGCACTTTCGAGGCAAGCTTGCGCGATCGTAATTGATGCTAGGACCCCCGTTTTCGCCATGTCCTTTTCCGCATACGGCGCAATTTGTGCGATAAACTCTGCGCGTGTCATTACGGATTACCTCCGGTCTTATTCTTAACGAGAGTATACGCGCCCGCCGCCGTCAGCCCGAGCGTCGTGATCGTAGTAATCTTCGTTTGGATATCGGTCGGCACCAACACGAAGGCAGCCGCCACGATTAGCGCGCTTAGCGGTGCGACTCGGTTAACGATCGATTCGGCGCGCGTGCCTACTGCGATTGATTTCGTGACTCCCACGATTGCTGCAATGAGAGCAGCTTGCGTTAGTAAATCGTCCATATTAACGGTCACCCTTTCGTGGTAAATGATCTTTCATATCGCGAATCTCCGCGATGATTACGTCGTATTTCTCCGAAAACTTATCGAGGAGCGCCTGCAGGCGTCCTTCCCGTTGACTATTCGCGCGCATGACGTAGATAAGCAGCCAAACGAAAAGGACCGCGAACGGTCCCTGCGTTAAAAAGTATTTAAGGATATCGGATTCCACCGCTACACCTCCGTGAAAATTCAGGATGGGATTTATACGTAATACACTTTAGTTCTATACCAATCGGTGGTACTACTGTTTTGCCCAGCGTCGTTGCGTATTCTTAGCTCCCACCATCCCTCGGCAGTATTTACAGCATTCACAAGATAGATTAAGTTTGATCCCGAACCTGCTTGAGTAGCCGCGATGCCTAGTTGGCTACTCCAGTTAGTCCAAAATGAGTAACTCACCGCAGGGTCGTGATAGTCGGTGGAGATACTGAGCATCACAACGTTTAACCCTGCCGGAAAATAAAATCTTTGATAAAATGAACTTCCTGCTGATAGGATACCGGTTGAGGCTCGCGCATCAGTAGCCATTACGCTCTTGATCAATCCATCAGAAGCCGTTCCGTTAACACCGAAAATTGTTACGCCGGAAGGGATTTTTGAAGGTATTAAATTCGCATCTCCCTTCACTATCCCCCCGCTAAAATAGCCTGCCGAAATACCTTGATCGTAAGTAGTGGGCGTAAAAGTTGGCGCGCCTCTATTCGGCATCGTCCCCGCCGTACCCGCGATTGTTGTCCCAACCAGAACGTTAGCCGCCGGTACGACAACGGCTGGCACCGATCCGCTTCCGTTATGATATCCGGCAGGAATCGCTTGGTTTGATGCGCTCGGCGTGATCGTAACCGCGCCTTGGTTCGGCATTGTTCCGGGCGTGCCCGAAAGAGGCCCCGCTGAAAACGTAGATCCCGTCAACACTTGTGCAGCGGTCGCATTTCCCGCGACTATTAATTGTGCCATCCTCTTACACCCCCACGATTGATGCTGACGCGTATACTTGATTCGCGACGGACGCCTGAACGATTACGTTAATTGCCGCCGCTGTTGTCGCGTTTAAAAATAACGGAATAAGACTGTAGCTTCCGACCGCGCTAGATTGCGCGTTAATTAGCGTTGTTGTCTGCGCACCTGTACCATCTGCATACGTAACTTGGACGGTTACGTTTGTCGTTCCGGTGACCACACGGTAATAAACCATCGCCATATAATTACTTTTGTTGACCGTCGGTGTAAACGTCGCAATCGTCGTAGATCCCGTCGTTGTTATCTGCGTATCACTCGCGCTCCCGACTCTACTCGGAGCGATCGGATCACCGGAGGCAGGCGGCGTCGTGACTTTAACGGCACCTCGCGCGGAAGTTGTAGCGGCGGTTACGACCGGAATTGCGCCAATGGCGGTTTGAACAAATTTCGTAGTCGCGAGTTGATCCGTATTCGTCCCGGCAGTCGCGGTCGGAGCCGTTGGCGTACCGGTAAACGCCGGGCTTGCTGTCGGAGCCGCACCGTTATCGATTGCGTCGATTAGCGCTTGCTGATTCGTTAGGGTTACGTTATCCGTCGCCGTCGGGCGCGGCAGCCCTAGTTTCGGTGTTGTCGTAGATATAGCGCACACCTCCCGTTTTTATAAAGTTTCGAACTGACTCCACGTATAGTTGTGCGTAGTTAGCGAGTCCCACGTAAAAGTCTTCGCGTCAAGTGCGCTCCATGTCATATACGTAAACTCAAACGTAATCGCTAAATGAGCCGGTATGATATCGCGTAAAGCCGATTGGATGTCCGTTAGGTTTGCGGGGACTCCACGGTTACTAATGAACGTAATCTTAACCAGGTAATTGGCGGCGTCCTCTGTGACCGAAACCTCGCCGTTGTTGTAACTTTCCGCGACCGTTTTTACGAGTTCGGCCGTTACCGTACCTACTCCGCGTAGCTTCGATTTAAGAACGGATCGCCGCTGATCGATCGGCTTCGCCTCGTCCGTAATGAGTCCGCAAACGCGCTCCCAATTCGCGAGTCCCCACGTCGCTGTATCGATAAAATACTGCGCGAGTACGTCTTGGATCGCGTCATTTAGCGCGATTATTTCCGCAGCCTCACGGTCGACTATATTCATAACGACAGCCGAGTCGCCGTAATAACGCGGTAGATAATCGCGCATATCCTGTGTCACATCGAGGATCATGATACAATCACGCTCCCGAGAATTGCTACGTTACCGTCCGAAATAGTTACGTTTGCCGTGCCGCTATTTATCGTCAGACTTGCGTAGTCAGCAACGGCGGCGCAATCGCCGATAACGTTGGCAACTTTCGTGTAACGAACGACCGGATCAACGAACGCGAGCGACTTAAGGTACGCGGTTAGTCCGTCGAGTATCTGTATCTGCGCTTGTGCCAGTGTTGCGCCCGCCTTTAACGTCAGCACAGCGGAGACGTTAATCGCTACTTCCGTCGCGCCTACGACCGTGACCGTTGCGCCGATCGGTCGGACTGCGTTAATGTGCGCAGCGACATCGGTAACGACGGAAGGGTCAGGCGCGGTTTTGTCCGTATCGAGCAGCACGACTTTCACCGTCCCGTTACCGGCCCAAATCGGGTATACCTTCGCGTCGCCAACGCCGGGCATTTCCTTTGCCCAAGCGAGATATTGATTCGCGTTACCGGACGTCGCCGGTTTCTGAACGCGCTCAATGTAACGTTTGAGTAAGTCCGCGTCACTCTCGGTATCCGTTCCGCCTGCGAAAGCGAGCGCGTTTGTGACGGAAATAATTCCGTTAAGATTGCCGGTAACTAGCGTAATTTTAGCGGCTGCGACGTTACCGGACGCGCCGCCTACGGATGCCTCTGCGGTTACCGTAATTAAACCGCCGGATATCGTCGCGTCCGCAAATGTAACGAAGTAAATCGGGCTGTTACCGCCCGTCGAAACCTGCGTTCCCTTCGGAATGACCGTCCCGTTAGGTCCCGTAAATGAAAGAGAACCCGTAGCCTTAACCGCTTGTTTACGGTAGACTCCGAGTTCTCCACACCTCATATCGAGGTAATTTCCGTACGTTGTGTCCGCGAATCCGAATTTGAGCACGTTGTCGAGTTCGACGTATGCTAGCGCCAATTCAATCGAAGCAGGCGATAACATGTCGAAAGTTAGCGCGCCTTGCCGCTTATCAATATCGGAGGCGGTCGCGTCTAGCATCCGCTGTAATACCGTCGCCTTCGTCTGTGTTTCGTACATTTTACAGCGTCACCCCTTCCGTAATAACGCCCTCTCGCGTCGTAACATCGAACGTGACCGTTAATTTATCGTCCTCGCGTGATAGAACGAAATTGCTCACGTCCGTGATCCGGTCATCGTAGATTAACGCCTCTTTCAGTACGCGCGGAATCTCCGCCTGCAATAGATCGAGCGGAATGTCCTGTCCGATTAAATCTTCGATCTCGCTACCGTATTCGCTATTGTAAATAAGGAAACGGAAGCGCGCGGTCGCGACCGTCTTACGGATAAATTGACGGATAGCTTCCGCGCCATCAATAAAACCGCCGACTTCCCCCGAATCGATGTCGAACGCGTACGTTTTTGATGGGAGTACCGTTTTTGTCACCTTTACCGCCCGTGATTCCGGACTTTTTAACGGACTCAGCGCCACTAATACGTCACCGCCCTGTCGAGGATCGCATACGATTGCCCGTCATTGACCGATACGACAATTACGCGATCCCCCGTTTTAAGTTCGTCTTTGAACGCGAGCGTAACGTCAGATGCTCCGTTGATTGAAACCGTACGATTGTGCGCGGTTAGGCATTCCGCCATAACGACGTCGCTCGCGTCAAGTTCGATCTTCATGTTATCGATTTTGATACGTATAGCAGGCGGCGGCGACGTGACGGTTGCGAACTCGAACCGGTCGAAATCGTTATAGCCTAACCGCTTAATAACCTGCGCTAATTGTCCGATGCCTGAACCTTCCACTTCGTCACATCCCCTCTATGCCTGCTAAGGCTTGCGTAAATTTCGCGTAATCCGCACTATCAATAGGTGTTTTCACGGCTTTCTTCTCCGCGTCGGATTCCTCGTACTCCATCGTCGGCAAATCATCGGTTGCGGAAAGCGTGACGCTCATGCGGTGCGAACCATCCTCGAACGTATGCGTATCGGTCGAAACGTAATAAGCGCCGATTATGCCGGTCATTGCTTCGCGGACATAGACGGCACCGCCCGTTGTTACCTCAACGTTGCCGAGCGCTTCAATACCGGCTTCGTCCGATATCTTACCGAGCTGATCGAGTAGTTCGCGCGCCATTTGCTCTATCTCCGATTGTTTGGCGTCGGAATCCGCTGTCTCTACGTGCTGCATTAATCCGAAACGGTCGATTAGCGCTTGGTTCTTAACCACGGCGACTAGCGGAGCCTTTTCTTCGTCTCCGCCCGTAACCTTCACCTGATTACGCAAGTCTTCAATAGACTGCATATAATTAGCGCCAGTTATATTCGTGCCGTTCTCGAGTACCCACGTCGTAACCATATCGCGCCGTTCCGTAAGGTTAAGTTGGCCGTTTTTCGCGTACAAGAAAAACCGCCTGCCCGTCTGCTTTCGCGTAACAGTAAGCGCGGTCAGCATCATTTCGTACAACTTCTTATTACGTAAATGAAGGCTTGGAATAACGTAATCCGTGTCAGCAACCGTGCCCGTAGGTATTTCGAAGTCAGCGCAAATCTCGCGTATTACAGCACTGGCAGTCATATTTACGAATTTTTTCGTATCCACGTTTTTATCGAGATATACGTTCTCGTCATACGCTAAGAGCGTCATCTTGCCTGCCGAATCGATCTGCGTACGGAAGATAACACCGCGAAACAATTCCGTATCATCGTAAAATAACCGCAGTTCCTTGCCGACTTCTAACGTCAACGCCTGCTTTACGCTATCAATCGTGTTGCTTACGTTAACTTCAAGTTTTCGCGCAGGAAACGTGATGTCGCCTGACCATTGTACAGACGTCACAATAGAGTCGATATAAACGGAGCCGTCATATAAAACGTTAATGACCGCCATGTTATATCACCAACGTTTGGTCAGCGTAGATTAAATTCGGATTCGGTCCAATAGCCGCCGAGTTCTTCGCGTAAATCTCGCGCCATCTATCTCCGTCTCCTAGCATTCTCTGCGCGATCTTCCACAACGTATCACCATTCCTCACTTTAACGGTAGAGGGCGTTTCACGCGTGTCCGGACGCGAAGACTGCTCCGTTAGGGCGACCGTACTGGAATCGGTTGAAGACGAGGTTACGCGCTTGAACTCAACGAAACGGTATTCTTTAAGTGATAAGTCGAAGTAAATGTCGCCGGGCGAACCCGCCCGTTCCTCGTACGTAAACGAACGAATCGTAATCGGCGTATTAACGTAGCCTGACTCTTCTGTGATGTCGGCGCTTTTTAGCGGATTGCCTGTAATCGTCAAACGCGCAGGACGGCCGCTAGCCTTCCAGCTCTCGATAAGGCGAACAGCGTCTCTCGGATTAGGAATCGATTCATATTCGCAATAGGATGGGTTGTAGTCGCGTGGAAAGAACGATGAAAACGAAAAATCACGCAGCTTAGCGTTACCTATTACGGTAAATTCGCCTAATTGCGTGACCTCGATATCTTCGTACCCATGCGTTGAGCTAACGCTGATTGTTTCAGGGTTAACGGGCAGCCGCAAACGCTCGGCACCGCTGTTGAACGTTAACCAATACTGTAGCGTATTAGCCATTAACCATCACCGTCCCATATACGTTCATTTCGCGCGCAATAGCTTTGGCGATCGCGTCAATGTCAGATTCTTGGCGTACGACGAACGTATTCCCTGTTACTGTTACGTTGCCCCGTCCGCTACCGGAACGCCATGAGTCCGCTTCGGACTTCGTTAATACCGCCTCGTCCTTATGGAGACGCGAATTGTACCCGTTGAACGGAACGCGAGAGAGTCCGCCCGCATTACTACCGTTTACCTTGTCGTCATACATCTGTTGTCGTTTGTAATCGTACAGGGCTTTACCACCCAGTCGGTTACCGTTTGCGTCTCGAATATCTGGCGTATCGAAGAATTTTATTCCGTCCATGAAATTCTTCATCCCCGGAATAAATCCGTCCTTAAAAGCGCTGACGTCAGAGGACACGCCGTTATATACGTTTTTTGCGGAATCCACGATCGGCCCCGCCATTCCGCTCCCTACTCCGATAGCAGCCGCAGCTTTTACGGCTAATGGCCCCGGTGTTGAGATAAACGTTAATAGCGCCGCCATCTTTGGATTTTCCTTCGAAAATTGTTCGAGTCCGTCAAGCATCCCACTCGCTAGTGACTTGCCAAGGTCAGCGCCAATACTTCGTATTTTATCCCCTGATGCCGATAGCGCGTCACTTAGGTACCCGATTAGCGAACTAGTAGCGTTAGAGATTTCCGTGCTCCCGCCGGAAGAGTACCAATCATCGAACGCAGATTTCAACGAGCTAAAAACGTAATCAACTTGCGCTTTTAACGTCGTTAACTTGTTGAATTCCGGATTATTAATAAATCGGTTTCGAATAAAGCTAGCTGCCATCTCGAACTTACGGATAATCGCGTCAGATACGGAGCCTACAACGCGTTGAATGTTCGCGCCCCACCGGTCGATCGTCGTTTTATTGTTATCGATCCATTTCGTAAGTTGCTCGAAACGCGGACGTAACGCATCGCCGATGCCATCACCGAATTTGACGAGGATCTTATTGTCGAACGTATCTTTCATCGTTGACCACATGCCTTGCATCGATTTACTCTGCTTCTCCATCATCTTCGGGAAACGTTCGTTCATGCCGTCGATTAGCGCGTTAATTGCCTTATCCGCCGGAATGACGCCTTTTTCAGACAACTTCATAACTTGCGCAGTTGATACGCCCATTCGCTTAGCGAGAATGTCCCACGCAGGGATACCGGCTTCCGTGAGTTGCATCATCTCATCGCCGCTAACCTTCGCCTTCGCTTTCATCTGACCGAGCGCAAGCGTAATCCGATCGATCCCCTCACCGCCAAGTCCCAAGCCAGACGCAGCGTTACCAACGCCAGTCAACATCGGAATGATATTCCTCGCGTCAAATCCAAACGCGAGGAGTTTCTTAGACGCGGCACGAACTTGTGGCAGTTCGAACGGAGTTTTATTCGCGAAATCCGCCAAGTCTCCGAGAAAATTCTTCGCTTTATCCGCGCTTCCGAGCATCGTTTCGAACGCAATGTTCGCTTGTTCCGCCTCGGACGACAACGTCATCGCTCTATCTAATCCGCTTTTGGCGAGACCAAGCGCTTTATACGCGCCAACTGCCGCCAATATACCGGTCGTAATTTTCCCCAACGACGAACTTGCGCTGTTGCTCGCCGACCTAAACGCGCTCCCCATTCCGCGAGCCGCGCGCGATACATTATCCGTTGAGGCCGCCGCCTTCTTAACGCTCGTATCGAGTTCCGTAACGGAGCGCGCCGCCCTTTTTACCGGACTCGAAAAGTTATCAACGAGTTTGAGCTTCGCGACCAAATCGTATGCGATATGCGTTACCTCCCTTCTTCACGTGCTAAAAGGACGGCCGCATACATGAAGTTCCGCGATCCCTTCGGCGCGTTGTAAACTTCGTGCGGCATGCGTCCTGTCCGTAAAAAAATATCGGAGATGAGCTGCGCCTCGCCATCTCCGCGTATTAGTTTTTTATTTCTTCGATCTGCTCCGCGTCGTCACCGTAACCGGACAGCGCCGTAATCTCATCCGCGAGCTTATCGATCTCGCCCGGCAACAATCGCGCTTGGATAACGTCAGCCGCCGTGGCTCCGAACTTGGCGAGCGCCGTATCCGTCCAATCCGGACTAACGCAGCCCTTCTGGATAACGAGCACCTTAAACAACACGTTATCGACCGTTGTGCCGCCGCCCTTTACTGGGTATGACGCTTGGTCGCGTACTTGCGCGATTAACTTACCGTCAAGTGCCTGGATGCGGAAACTAACGCCGAACCTACGCATATGGACGTCTTTCTCCGGTTTCAATTCGGTGTCGAGTAATGCGCGTAGAATATCGTCTGTATTTTTAGCGGACATAGTAAAACCTCCGATTTATTTTCGAAATTAAAAAGGACGACCGAAGTCGCCCCGTGATTAAGCGGTGATTGCGTCGAGCCACTCGAAACCGTCGAATACATACGGCCACTCCTGTTCGACAACCGAACCGTGCTCGAATTTCATAATGTCAATCTTCGTAAACTGTACGCCCTTCAAGCGTACACGTTCGTGCCCATACGCTTCGGGGTCCGCAAGCTTAAGGATCAGCTCGCAAACAAACGCGCCCTTTGTGTCGTCCGTAATCTGCGCAACACTTCGCGCGAGTTCCGACGTAATCTTATAGCCGGTGATCGAGCCGGAATATTCGATTGTGCCCGCTTTGTTGCCGACTGCTCGCGTACCGGACCGTTTAATCTTTTCGTACGAGATGTCGGCGGTCGCTTCCGCCTGGTAGAAATTCGTCAGCCATTGGCCGTCTTTCCAAACGGTGCCGAACTCGCCCTTAATTGTGCGCGTAGAATCCAATGCCATCTATTTTCACCGCTTTCTATACGTTAATGGTCAAGAAGATGCGCTCCATACTGTCGACTTCGACGTATGAGATCGCCAGATAAACGCTATCGCCTACGGAGCTATATTGCGGATCGAGAACGACAACCGGTGACGTCAGCACGTTCGCCGTCTCCAACGTTTCGAGGTACAGTTTGACCGCGCTAATCAACGCAGCTTGACCGTCCGCGTTATTATCGATCTTGCCGATATAGGCGTCGGATGCCGTTTTCGTAACGTCGTTCGACACCGCCTGTCTTGCGCGGATTGCGCGAATCTTCGTGACATTCGTCGTCAGTCCTTGTTCGACTTTTACTTTCGCGCCGTCGTTCGTCAGCACGAGGGAACCGGCCGCTAGCGCCGTCTTTGTCTCCGCGTTAGTCAAGCGTTTAGTTACGTCAGCGACCGAAGTAGCAACCGCGTAAGTAATCGACTTGTTAATCGGCGTTCCTGCGATAAGACCCGCAAGCCACGGCGCATATCTACCGGAGCTATAAGACGTGCCCGCAATTGTAACGCCACTTACGAGATTAACCGCGTAGTCGTCAAGTAAGCGCACCGATCGCGCGTTACCTGTTGCTGGCGTAGCGTCGTCCGCTGTCGTTACGCAACCGAACACGCTAACGAAGTGCTTGCCATCCGCCTTGTTAGCCTTCGCCCACGTAAGCGCCGCGTCTTGTTCCGTGCTCGCCACTTCGCCGTCGAAAACGAACACGTTGAATGGGCGCGTATCATACGCTGTGCGCATGTCCGTGTAGTCCGAAGCCGTCGCGGATGTCGGAAGCGTATAAACGAGTACTTCCTTCGCGCCGCCGCTCAGCGCAAACTTGATCGATTGAATATTCCCCGTGCCGAAAAGTGCCGCCGCCTCCGTTTCGTTAGCGACCGTGTAGAAAGTCTTCGCCGCTGCGGTGCCACCATTGAACGCCTTTAACGGAATAGCGACCGTGCCGAGCGTTCCGCCCTTAATCTGCGCGGCGGCTGCGGTTTTAAAGTTGATATATAGACCGGGTCTAGTCGGTAAAGCCGTAGGGTCCCAAGATCCGCCTGCCATTCGTTAACCTCCTCATAGAATCCGCAAATGAATCTGCGTCATCTTGTCGTATTGCTCTTGCGTTCTTGCCTCGCGTATTTGCGTTGATAGAACGCCAACCATCGCAAATAACTCGTTATCCGTCTTAAGCGGCTGTGATAACGAAAAAGACTCGACGCGAATGTATCGCAGCGAGTCCTTGATCGGTATCAATAACGTTTGGTAAAGCGCCTTCCTTAACATATCCATTTTCGCGAGCACTTCCTGCGCGGATTGCCCATAGCACAAGAACTGATATTCGCGATCAGTCCGCGTATGGAACCGCGTTTCGCTTTCGGTACTATCGCTAAGAAATCGAATGACGAACGTATTTGCGGTCGGCTTAAGTGGCGCGGTCTGCTTCTCGATTATTGCCGTCGGATGAACGGATTTAACGAACAGCTCAACGGATTGGATATCGTTTATCAGCGACACGTCACCACCCCTTCCGCTTTAGTTCGTCTTTGATTTCGTTCTCGATATCGCGCAGCCATTTGTCGCTTTTATATATCGCGGGCGTATCGATAAATTCCGGAATCGTACCGGATGTTGACGGATGCTTAAAGCTGCGACCGTGTTTCCGCGGGTAAACTTCGTGTAAATAGTACGCGTAGTTAAACCGTCGTCCTCGCTTATCGGTTTCAACCGCGACCGCGCTAATTTCGCCGGTAATGTCGAGACCGTCTCCGCTAACCCCCGTTGTGATTCCGCGCCGCAACGTCCCTTTGTCTAACGGAGCGAGATCGGTCGCGTCGCGCTTCCATTCGTCGAGGGCATCGTGCATGCCGCGTTTGGCTCCGTTTGCAATCGCGTCGCCTGCGTCATCGAGCGCGTGAAGGAACGCGGAAATGTCGATTTCGAATGAACGCGCCATTATACGAACACCTCCGTTAAAAGCGGTTTACCGCCGATTCCGCGTTTCACCTCGATACCTAGCGGTTTTCTCGTGACCGTTACACCGTTTTCGTTCGTGTACGTTATCGTGTCGTCGTATGAGACATTCGCTAATTTATCGAGTGTTACGCGCAGGCTTGTTACCGCCTCCTGTCCGTTCGATGCCGTAATTACTTTCGTTTCCTCAACTACGCGCGCCTTAAGCGTTACCGGCCCGCCATCAACTACGCCGCCCCACCCATCAGAAGAACCCGCTTTCGTAATAATGACCGACTGTTTTAACGGAATAAGCGCCATTAAATCACCGTCCATCCGACGTTACGGCGCGAAAGTTTAATGCCGCCATTAGCCGCGCTGATTAAATCGAGCGCCGTCTGCGGAATAAACTTCGCCAAGTCAGCGCCTGCAAACGTGACCCCCGCGTCTTTAAACGTGAAGGCCGCCGTACCACTTATGCTAACGGATGTGACTCCTTGCTGACCGAGCTTATTCGTATCGTTAAAAGCAATCGCGAACGTATTTGCCGTCTCATAAACCGCGTTATCCGGAATCGTATACGTTGGGTACTTTGTCGTTAGCGTACGTGATGCGACGTTTAACAATCGTTGTTTTCTCGCTCCGTCGCTGTCCGACCAGTCCTCAACGTCGATACAATAGCCCGCGATATACGCGTCCGCTCCCGTGATATTTACCGCCATTTAGCGCAACCTCCTCTATTTTGCGGAGGGTTTAGCGCGTGCTGGCGCTTTTGGCGCTGCCTTCGGTTCCTCCGATACTTCTTCCGCTACCTGTTCCGCGTCTGAGAGTGCGTCAAGAACCGCGATCTCGTCCGCGTTATCTGTACGATATTCGCCCGCGTGAAATTTCCGTAACTCGCCGCCAACGTAGAACGAAAGCTCTGCGTAACGTGACGTGTATTTTGCCATCGTTTACCTCCGAAAAGTAAGGAGTCCGCAACATTGACGCTACGGACTCCGTTTAATTACGTTAAATTACGCTAATCCTTTAATGCGAGCGTGCGCTTTTTCTTGGTTAAGCTCCAGCGTGTACTCACCGACAAGCATACCAGTCTTGTAATCGCCTTGTTGCCCCATATACATGTGGAAGAAATCGCGACTAGCGAGCGGACGGATAGCGACGCGGTTAACGTCAACAATCAACGCCTCCTTAGCGTCAAGGTTGTTGTTCAAGATGATTTCGAATTGACCGAAGTCGCTTACGAAATGGTCAACAACTTGACCGCGGCTGTTCTCGGATTGCGAGATCAGGATTTTGTTCGCGTCGAGTGCGGAAATGGCGCGCTTTTGCTTCGCCGGAACCATGATCTTAAAGTTACCTCCGGAAGCAAATCCGCCTTTTTCGTAAATGGACTGCAAGCTGTCATTAAGTTTTGTCCCATCAATCGCCGCCCCTTGCGCATCGGCCACGTTCGTTTGGATGAAAGAACGGATACCGCTCATTTGGCGAACTTGGCCGTTTTGGTAAGCAACCCCGTTGATAACGGCTTTTTCCAAAGAAAGCGCGAGTTCGATTTGTTTCTTTTGTTTCTCGTATTCGTAAAGATCACTGATACCGTACTGCGTGATCGCCTCGGCAGACCCGGAGATTTGTACGGAATCATCGAAGATTTGCGTGTAGTTGGACTTCGACGTGCGCGCTTTGTACCGTGCCGTACGAGCATCCGCACCCTCCGCACCTTCTACGAATTGAACTTCAATTTTCGCTTGGTCAGCGATTGCCGCCGCCGTCGTACTAGCGTACCCGCGCGTAACAGTCAGCGTCTTAGTTCCCGTATTAATGGCGGATACGTAGATCAATTCGTCAGCTACTTTAACAACGTGACCAACGCGGAAAGGCTCAACGTCGACAACAACGATGGCTGTTCCGCCGACAAGGACGGAACCGTTAACCTTCGACTCATCCGCGTAGATTTCGTCTTCAAACCATTGGTGCGTTGTTTGCGTAACTGGCTCCGCAAAGCCAATAAGGTTGAGAAGCGGAGTTTGATGCGGATTGAGCAACAGGATTTCGTCAACAACGGACTGTTTCTTGCCGATAAGAGATGCGTCATAAATTGGGGCTTTAGCCATGGGTTAAATTCCTCCTGATATTTACGTAATTTTGTCGGAAATAAAAAGACGACCCCGTTTTGAGGCCGCCATAAGCGGGTATTGCGCTATTGACTTAGCTCGCGTTTGAGAGCCGCGTATGTGACTTGGTCTTCGATCCTTCCGGACTTGCGCGCTTTATCGGCGGCGTCCGCTAAAAGTTGCTCCGCCGTCTTCTGCGTTTTGTCATCGGCATGATTCGTACCCTCACCGATTTTTTTCGGTGTTGGCTCTTTCTTCACTTCCGCCAGATACGGTTTATCCTTTACAAGCGCCTCGATCACGTCTTTAACGCCGACCACATTACCGTCGTCATCAACACTTACCGCGGAAGTGTCAGCGAGTTTGAATGCGTCGTCTAGCGCATCGGGACGGATACCGGATTCGCGAGCAAGCGCGCGGAATTCCGACTTAATGAGGCGTTGATTAGCGGTAGTCAGCGCCTTTTCTCGCGCTTCTTCGGCGGCCTGCGCCTTGTCTACCGCTTCTTTTTTCTCCGCTTCCAGGCGTTCTTTTTCGGACAATTCCGCCTTGGAGCGTTCTGCTTCCGCTTGTTTCAAGCGTTCACGCTCCGCCTTGATATCGTCGTAATCCGCGAATGGCTTCTTGGCGCGTGCTTTCTCGCGGGCGATTAGCGCGTCAAGGTCGGCCTGCGTCATCGTGACCATGCGCTTGCCGGCGTCGTCACCCTCGCCGTTACCATCATCATTACCGCCTCCGCCTCCGTCGGCATTGTACATTGGCGTTAATCTATCGTTAATTGCGTCAATAAATCGTTTCATTGCGTTACCTCCGTTTAAAGACCGTCGTCTATCGATTAATAGAACCGTTACAGTTTAACGTCGTGAACGTTTGGACAGCGGAAATTAGTAGTCCGCTTTGGTTAATCGATTCAGCCATTGCCCTGTTTGCACAACGGGATATAGCAAGTTGTACAGTTGCAAGTGCCCCGCCGTGTTGGGGTGAACGCCGTCGCCAGTATACGTGGCTGCTTGCGCGTCGGGCAATACAGACTCAAAGCGAACGTAGTCAACACCTTTCGTCTGCGCTACTGATACCATAGCATCGCGGTACTGTTGAATCGTCGGTGTACGGTTACCATCAGACGTACCGCTAGGCGTGCAGCAGATAATGTGACATTTTGGATTTCTGTATCTGATTGCGTCGATGATAATGCCTACGTTAGTCGTATAGTTGGCAACTGTAGTCTTATTGGCAGCGGTCGAATTACAATCATTCATACCAACGCCAATGGTGACCAAATCAGGGCGCATTCCGCCCGTAAGCCATCTAATATTGCTGACCAAGTCGGAGGTTGAAGCACCGCCGAGTCCTTTGTTAACATGGCGAATATCTCCGTAGTCTACGCCTATTTGCCGGAATATTTTATGCGCATATAGTCCATCGCCGGGGGTTACTTGTGAGACTGTGATCGAATCGCCCAAAGCTAAATATAATCCACCTTTATGCAAGTCTAGTCACCTCCATTAATTCGGCAAAGCAAGGTCATAGGATACAACCGAACCCCAAGCCTTACCTGCCGTAGCTGAATTAATTCCTAACTTTACGGTCCCGCCCTCGTACATAAATATCGACCCGTCAAGTTGTATTTCCAACGGTGTTCCAGCTTTGCAAAATGCAACTTTATAGAATTTGTTTACCGATTTGAGTCCGTGATCGACTAAGATGATTAACTCACAATCTACATTCGCCGATACTGTCGCCTGAACATACGCAATCTCATCAATAGGAGATGGGTGCGTGAGGAAATAGTATTGTTGGTTTAGATTCGCGGAGAAATCATACCCTTCCAATACGGTACAGCGGGGTCTAGCTTCTCGTGCTAATCTAGCCTGAAAGCTTTCTTGTATCGATACAACTTCTTGACCATGTAAGGATCCGTAAGGATTTTCGCGTATATTACTTCCCTGCACCTTAACGTTTCCGACGCCCATATTACTCATTATTGATACACCTCTTCCCTAACAAAACCCTTATAAGAACTTGTCGCCGTAATCGTAAGCGTGTCGAATGGGTCAATAACCTCGTCGAAGGTTTCGCCAGGGTCTAACGTAAATGTAAACGCGTCCCCCGTGGTAAAAGTAAGCGCTGAACCTCCGTTATTAACAATAAACAACGACTCGTATTGCGACCCTAGCCGTACTGTTTTGCCTGCGCTCCCACTAAACGGTTTTCTTGCCACTCCCATTAAATCGTTCCCCCTTCGTATTTTCTCGGATCTCTTATCGGACTGACTACGTGCTTGCAATTCGGATGAAAGATCGCGCCTGACGCTCGCAAATCACCAACGTACGGATAATCGCCGTCAGCTTCCGGTGTCAATTTCACGATCTTCCCTTCGTACTTCGCGCAAGCATCCGTTGCATTATGGCGTGATATAACGCCAAATAGCGCACCACGGGCGATAGCTTCGTTAGCTGTCGCTTCCATGTGCGTTAGCATCAATTTTGTCCGTGTAATCATATCCGCATATACTTCGGGTCTCCATCGTCTGCCTCTTGCGTCTATAATTCCACTACTTACCACATCGCCTAGCGTGCGTCTCATCCCGTCGAGTACGTCGCGTGCTATCGTACGCCGCCCGTTTATCCCCGCCGCCATATTAGCGCGCATGGATTGACCGACTACATTACGGACTGCGGCGCGTACTTTTCGATCGACGTTCTGTGTAACCGCGAGAAGATCCGCCTGTGTATCCGCCACCGCCGCCGCGGCCATATTCGCGTTCATCCGGTTAAACTTCGCGATTGTTTCCGCCTCGGCAACCGTAATACCGCCGCCTAACGAAACGATCGCGCGGATAACGCCATCGCGGGCGGCCTGCGGGATAAACTCCTCGCACCATCTCGCGGATTCATCGTTTAACTGCGTCAATATGCGTGCGACTTCCGCCAAGGCCGCCGCCGAGTTCGCGCGCGAACTGTCCGTAACGTCCAATCCCCGCAGCTCGACGAGAATGTCGCCGACAGCCGCTTTATATGCGTCAACTAGGCGCTCTATCGCGTAATCATAATTAGGATCGGGTACGTTTGGCACTACGCACCGCCTCCGCTATTGAATACCGTTCCGTCAACGAATCCGGCCGCCTTCTCGTCGTCCGATATCCGCGACTCGATTTCCGCAGCCTTATCATCGTCAACGCCGTCCATCCGTTTAATTGCGGACTTAACGTCAATCGTCGGCTTATTGCCGGTTCGAATCTGGTAGACTTCGGCTTCGGCCTTCTCATCGCGAGGTATACCGTCTTTCCAGTTAATCTTCGGATAAACCGGCTCGTACGGCGTAAACCCATCGACGCCCTCGTTCGCGTAGTTTTCGAGTTCCATCGCAGTCCAAAGCGCGTCTCTAATCGCTCGATCAACGTGGACTCGTATACGTTTTACTTTCGAGAGGATCGGCATAAAGCGTGCTTTGATGGCAGCCCCATCCGTATGCGACGTACCGCTGCCGCCTTTATCTTCCGCGAGTGTTGTACCGAATAGCCACTGCGGCGTTTCCGATATTTGATAAACGAGGCCAAGCAGGATGTCGAGTTCTTTAAACGCAGCCTCTAGTTGACCGTTCCATTCCATGTAACCGGGAGTCGCGTCCTCCTTGCTGACCGGTATATACTTCCCGCCGGTGCGTATACTTCCGTCTGCTTCGCGATCTAATTCCGGACCGTACGCAGTCGGATCGCTATGTTTCCAGAGAATATAATCGATCTGTACAAGACGGTCGCTAATCGCGAGCAATACGGACTCTAGCTTTTCGATGCCGCCGATGCCGGCCCATTCGGAGTCCACCGTTTTATATGGCACGTGGTGAATGAGCAATCGCGCCGTACCCGTTTCAACAACGTCATCATCGCGCCCAGTGGCGACTTTATCACCGATCGAGTACGTCGAGACCGGTACGCCAAATCGCGAATCAACGCCAGCCTCGTACAAACGATAGCGTTCGTATACGATAAAGCCCGGTACATGGCGCTCAACGCAAAGGAACGGAATCTCTTCGACGCGATCGTCTTTACGGAGACTGAACGGTGCGATGCCCGGTATGCTTGTCGTCGTAACCCATTCAACCCACGCGATGTTGATCGCCTTAAACCGTTTACGGGAACCGCGCGTCAGTTCCGGAAATACCGTTGACGCGTCGACCGCTTCGACTATCGGCTCCGGCGCGGTTTTAGGCGCGACTAAACCGAGCGCGACCGTTTCGCCTACGTCCTGCCGATCGCCGTAATACGTCTTGATCCACGCGTCACCGCGAATTCCGCTACCGATGACGATTTCGTGAATCAACTGCGTAATATCGTTCTCTTCGACGATGCGGTTAAGCGCACGCTGTTCTTCTGTATCGTCCGGATTACCGCTTTCGTACGTAGGGGGTTCGCCGACCATTAAATCGGCCGGTTTCGTGATGAGCGCGTCCATTATGTTGACCGCGATAAATAATTTCTGAATCTGCGCGGAAAATGGCGTTCCCTTTAGCAGTTCTGAGGCGCGATCGAACATTTCCGCTTGCTTGCCGTCAAAAAACGCTCGGCCACGTTCGTACTTCGCTAAACGTTCAATATCGTTATAAGGCGGGTACTGCGCGCCCGTTACGAATAATGCCACGTTATACACCGCCTCCCTTCGTTAGATTTTTACGATTGATAGATCCGACCAATCTACGCCATATCCCGCGCCCGCTGCCGATCCGCTACGTCCTATTCCGACCTTGAGGAAGGTCTTTCCGGGTGGGATCGTGAAGGGCAGCGTTACTTTAGCCCAAGTACCGGTAGGCGCTGAGATATCGATATAGTTACCGCCCTGTACGTCGAGAATATTTAGCGCCCCGTCCGTTTGGAGTAGGATTCTTATTTTCTGCGTCCCTGCTCCGTTAGACCGTACATAACCTTCAAAGCGAAAAGTTTCCCCTGCGTAGCCTAACGAGCCGATGTTATCAATTTGGCCCGCAAGCATCCCGTCAGAAGACGACAGTTGGTTGTCGATCGAGAAATACGCGCCACCGCTGTATCCGCCTGTTTGCGGAAAGCTTTTTCCCGTCCAAGTTGACGCCCCTATGAATTTACTCCAGAAACCGGGAGCGCCCGTCGTTAACCCGGTGAACTTAGGGTCGTTGTTATAAAGAAGATCAAGGCGCTGGCTCGTCGTTGGGTCGGCGTAATTTAATCCCGATGGCGTTAGTACTTCTAAAGCGCTGGCATCTACGGAAGTTTTAACGTAGTCATACAACGATTGCAAATCGCTTAGATTAATCCAATTCGGCGAACTCGCGTTAGCATAGTCGACCATTTGCGGGTGAATGAGAAAGCATATACCATAACGATACTTAACGGCTAAATCGACCAGGGCCTTCATTTTTGCGAGCTGCTGAGCGCTTGTGCCGGTAGCAAAAGGAGTAACCGTCTGCCTTTCGAATCCGAAACCCTTAACGGGAAGTTTTCGTATCGCGCCGTTCATATAGGCGACAGCGTGGGCGTAGTTTTCCGCGATTAGCCTTCCGGCTTCGCTATTCCAATTTGCGGGATCATTGTTTTTGTCGATGTTATTGTATAGCCCCGTCGGTGTCGCTCCTACCTGCGTCCATCCTTGGCATTTGATACCGTTTGCTTCGATTGTTTGTTTACTCGTTACGATCTCTTGTTGTAAATCCGCGGACGTACTAGGAGTAATATGATTGTAACCGTGAGCCCACAGCTCAACGCCGTATCTTTGGTTTAACTGCTGCAATATCGTCCATGTTACGCCGTTGTTATTTGCGTTAGCGATGTTTGTAATCATGCTCATTCCAGACGGAAAGTTTCGCGACTTCAATTCGGCTAACATGTTCGTATTGAATTTATCGGTGCTATCGTCGAATAAAAATGCAACGGCTCCTTTTCCGTTCGTTCCGATTGCCCCGCCTTTCGATAGCTCCGCCTGTGTTTGAAAAATCTTAGGCATCGGTAACGTGTTGCTCGGCGCGCCGCTACCGATGGGTTTTTTCCAACCGCCCATACGCTAGCCCCTCCCGTACGCGCGAAAGGCAACGCTTGTTGTCACTGTAACCTGCGTAAATGGATCGAACCTATCGTCGAATACCTCACCGGCCCTAACCGTATAGGTATCCGCACCGATAGTAAAGGTTAAATCGGACGCGCCGTCATTCGAAATAACGAGTCCGTTCATTGCCTTTGTGAATGTCTTAGTTGTGGTAGTCGATCCGTTGAACGGCTCTTTCGCGTTTCCACCCGATAGTACGACTTCATCGTACGGATTTAAATTGCTGTCGAGTTTTCTTACCACTACGCTCGCCCCTGTCTATAACCAAGATGGTTTCTCGGTGATTTTCTTGCGCCCGCTTTTCGACGCGCTTACCGCCATTTCTAACGCGTCAATTACGTCGTCATGCGAATTTGTTCCGTACAATTCGAACTGCTCCAGCAATAGCACATGCTTCCGGCTAAAGCGGATAGTCCCGCTCTCAATGTCGGGAGCCATCGCTTCAATCCGTAGCTCTTTACGCGCCCGTTGGTAGATTTCTTTAACGCGACTGTGCGCAGGATAGCCCGCAACTCGCAGCGCTTCCTTCAACTTGTGAACGAAGAATTCTTGCGCCGCCTGCGCCTCGGCCGCGATCCCTGACGGTTGGTACCGGATGACCTTATCGACGATCACGCGTAGGAATACGTCCGGATGAACACGTTCGCCCCACGCATCGATAACGAAAATAGCGCCACTGATACGGCTTTTTGCCACCGTAACAATAGCGCTATAGTCACCACGCGTTTTCCCCATCGCGAAGTCTACGCCCATAAAAACATCGAATTCGGACGTGGGGAATTCGTCACGCAGTCCGTCATAGTACGTAAACTTCTCCGGATTAAAAACCATGTTCTCTTCGTCAACCGGATTGTTCATATACTCCGTATTAAACGCTTTACTTCCGTTATCCCATTTCCAGCGGAATAACTTCCATAGCGGCTGTACATCCGACCACAGCACGGTCGCGCCCCGTTCCATTTCGGCGCGATTCATTTCGTAAAGCGCTTCGGCATCAGCGGCCCTATTCGGATTATCACGATCGACATAAACGAGTCGGCACGCTTCCCACAAGTCCATCCGCTCCGGCCAATCGATAATCGCGCGAAACAGCTTCGTCTTAAAGTCCGACCGCTTCTCCATTACGTAGCGCAAAAGACTGTTGTGGTGGACCATCGTTCCCATGTATACAAACGCGGTCTTCTTGCCGGCCGGATCGCCGAGCGGTACCACGACCTGCGTAAACCAGTCGCGCATCTCTGACCGCAATAAGTCCGTATTCGTATTCTTTTTACCTTCGAGATCATCACAGATAATGAGATCAGGCCGCGTCCCGTTCCAGTTACGTCCGCGGAGCGCCTGACCGGTCGAGGCAGCTTCTACGCGACATAATAAACGCTGGCTTCCGTCTTGGCGCGGTTCCCACGCGATAAATTCGGATGAGTTATCCTTCGGGTTTTCTTGTTGTTTAACGGAAAGTAGCGGTCCGAAGTCGGCACGAAGCTTATCGTTAGACTTAAGCTGTAGCGATAGCCACTCCATGTTGCCCGTCGATACTTGCGGAGTCTCCGATATGATGATGATGTATTTCCGTTTGCGGAAAACGAGTTCGTGTATCGGAAATGCCTTCGACAAGAACGATGACTTCGCATGAGAGCGTGGTGCAGCGACAGCAATCTTCGCGTTGACTTCGCGCGTCGAGACAACGTTCATAATATCGCATATTTCCGCGTGAAAGCCGGGCGCTTCCGCAATATCGACCGGTATCCAGTTACCGCTATTGTCGGCGTTATATAGCTCGCCGAAATATTCGTACGCGAAGTATAAGAGATCAGATTCGGCGCGGTTAATACGAGATAAGCGTGTATGTTCCGCAATTTTAGCGTCTAATTCCGCTTTTATCTCGTCAGGTAACCGTTTATATTCCGCGTCAGGCAAGGCGGCAAATTCGCTTATTATCGCTGCGAGATCGTAGATTAAAGCTTCGCGCTCAGTCCGATTAATCCAGCGGTTGTTTACCCATGCGATAGGTTGCCGCCTCCCTTCCGTAAAGTCAAACGTTATTTTTAATACGTGAGTATTCCGCTCACCTGAAACCGGGTCGGAAAACGTCCCCCTTGGGGGTATCGCACTTCACCGCGGTAAAGCGTTACTCAACGACGTTTTATGCACGATGTCACATTTCGTTTATGCACGCTCTATACGGGTACATATGTATAAAATAACGTAGTTTTGTACATATGTCCGCGTTAGTTACAACGCCGACAAGCCGCATCGTTATGCGATTCCTCTTCCGCGGATAGTTAACGTGATTAACCTTCGTTTATACATCGTTTATGCAAACGCTGAGAAAGCGCACCATTACGCGGTTCTTGTTAATCGTAATAAGTACGGTTTTCATTCGTCCGCGACCGAGTATGCAGCGCGTATACATTCGTAATAATTACGTTATACACTTTATCGCGGTACAGTACGGAAGGAACGCTGAAAATTCCGGAGAGGGTGCGCGTCAGGAGCGTCTACCCCGTAATCTAACGTTAACCACACGTACTCACAAACGCACTCAACACGTCCCTACTACTATATGCCGCGGAAAAGTATAACGTTGTTACTCCGCCACATTGCGTTGTTTAAACGCTTCTAACTTCGCTCTTAACGCTTCCGTATCGGTAACGTCCGCCGCCCTCGTTTCAACTTCGATCTTATCCGTGAGTAACCCGTTGATCTGTAACGCTAACTTCGCCATCGCCGCGTTTCCGTCGCGTATAGCAATATCCGCGAGTGATTCGATTAACTCCGGTAACTTATCCTGACTATTGCGTACCATCTGCGTTTTTAATTCGCGCTCAAATGTCGGCTCCTTACGCCAGTTAGCGAGTGTATTCGGATGGATGGCGCATATTTCCGCGATTTCTTCGTAAGTCTTGCCGCCTTTTTTCGGTTGGGCGAGCCACGATATCGCGATATATTGTTCCGTGCTTAACGTTTTCGACATTATTAACGTTCACCTCCGTTATAAAAAAAGAATGACGGGGCAAAACACTAAAGCGCCCCGTCCGCTTCGTCACTACGTTCCTAGCGACTATTTATTTATCCGCGCTTTCTGCTTCCTCAATGTATATAGTCCGTAAACTCACGATAATATACGGTTACTCGCGTAATAAATTCTGCGCGCTATCTTTGGAAGACTAAGATATAATTTTGCACCTAAAACGCCGAGATCCCACGTGGCACTAGGCGAGTCAGCGTTTTTAGGTGTCCGAACCAGCGCACACAAAACGCCAATGTGTCCGAATCAGCGCACACACTAACTCGCTTTGACGCGGAATATAGTGCGCAAGGTCTCGTCAGGAACGCTCATCTTACGGTAAAAAATCCACGGATTGAACATGTATGACTCGACGCCGCCAATCGCCACTTTCGCAATAACGTACTCGCCGTCAACCGTCATCTTCGGCAGTCTACGCGAAATCTCACCGACGCTAATTCCGATCACAGCCGCCAGTTCAGCGCGATTAAGGGCCGCCACCTTTTCCGGAATCTTCTCGCCAGGATTCGTGCATAACGTATTAGACGCGTAATGTACTAGCGGAAGCATCCGATATATCAAGCCCAAGTCTTCCGGCTTCACCCCGCCATAAATACGCTTAATCTTCGCCGTATAAGACTTAATTACGGAAAGGCCGGTCGGCGTTGATCCGCGGAAATGATAGCGGTCATTTACCGAGTGGCTGCCGTCTGAATTCGCGATAAGGATTCCGCCACTTACGCATTTACAGAGGAAATCGTAGAAAGACGACTTCTTCCGGCGGTCGTCCATACGGAGTGCCTTACGCATGTCGTCCGTTGTCATGGGCGACCTATCCGCGTTAATTAGGCGTCCCGTACCGTAGCTAACGTAGCACTGTAGCAAGAGTAGATAACCGCATTGCGCCTTCGTTAAAACGCTTGTTACCTCGTGTAAGGCGTCCATTACCGAGAACGTGAAATCATATGCGCGTCCACTAAATACCGCGCGTTGTGCTTCGAAATAACGCTGACTTGCTTCGATTTGCTCGCGTGAACGGATAACGTAACCCTTCCCGTTTGGGACGAACGTGCCGACCTCGCCTGTTTCCGGATTGATGCCGCGTTCTAGCGTCATATAATATCGATCTCCTCTACGTGATTTTTGGAACGCAAAAAAGACGCCAGAGAATGGCGTCCATAACGTAATACAGGGTTAGAGCGTAAAAAAGACGCCCGAAGGCGCACATTATATGGTAAAATAAGGATAAATCCGGAAGCACCGGTCAAATATGATAACTTCCGGAGGTAAAAAGAATGAACAAAACGTTAACGACTAACACCGATCTATTCGCGGCTTCTCTAACGCAAACAACCGTCATAGTGAGCACGGGTGGAAACCTTGAGTATGCGGGCATTATACGCGGATACTGCGATAATTACGTAAGGATACATGACACGTGGTTTTCGCGTAAAGAATACGAGTTTAGCATAATGGCGCGCGATTGGTGATGTAGCTTAATATTCACTCAGATACTTCGTGATCGTGTTTCACTTCATGAAAACAGCCGTCACACAAATCTTCTTGCCAGATGATGTTGTCTCTATCAAACGTACGAGTGCCAACCGTTTTATTTTCTTTTTCACACATTTCACATTTCATTCCAATGCACGCTCCTATTCATTTTGATACCTTAAACTCTTTAAAACATTCCGCGCAGAATTGCATAGTTTTGACTTTACCTTGCAATTCATAAATTTTTATATACTCAGTTCTGGAACAAAAATCACATAAACATTCACGTTTTTTCGGATCGATCTCTACTATTTGCACCACGGACACCTCTATTCATTTTGTATCTAAATATCTCTTGTGCATCAAAACGCTAATCCGTTTGTAGTTAACGCTAAAATCGTGATAGTGATACCACTCGTAAGGCGCTTTACCTTTCCAAAATGTCATGTTCTCACCCTATTCATTTTGATTCATCGCTAAATTGTTCCGAACTATGATCTGGTACATCATCGTAACAACAATCATCACATCCAGCGTCTTCGCCGAAACTATAAACAGAACCGCACACTTCGCAGGAAATCACATTGTCCACTTGTAGACCTCCTATTCATCAACGAATTACTAGTCTCCGTATATCACCTTAACTTCTTCGACGGTCAAAGCGGGCTTGGGCTTGCCCTCGAAATGCTCTAGTGCCTGCCACCAAATCCAAACACGCTTCCATCGCGGACGAGTCAATATTTCCTCAATGCCAAGTTGTTCGCCCTTAACCTCGTACAAGTACTTTTGTATCGTTGTAGCGATTTCAATGTCGAAGCTCATTTATTCGCGCACCCCTATTAACGCCCGCCTCTACGCGATACTACGATTGACACGATAGTAACCGCTAGTGCTGCGATTGTAATTGTGACCGTGATTACGTTTAGCATAGCATACGACCTCCTTCGTTCATATTGCGATATATTTTTACGTATATTATAATCGTATTAGCGAGGGGCTTGCGCCCCAACACTTTTACGCTTGATTTAGTTCTCCGGATGCTCGCCGTTGCCGCGGTTAGCATCTTTTTCTTTTCTAACGATTAGGTATAAGTTAATCGCCGCCACCGTTAGATTCGTTAATGCCGTTATGAGCATTATCCACTTGTCCATCGTATCACCTCCTCCCTTATATATTCATTATACGATATCGCATAACGTATGTCAATGCGTTTGACGAAGAAATATTCGTTATCGTATAATGATCAAGGAGGTGCAAACGCGAATGAACGTTATCCCACGATTAGGCGAAATACTGGAGGAGCGCGGAATCACTCAGACGCAACTATCCGCCATGTCCGGAGTTCCGCAAGGCTCTATATCTCGTTTCGATAAGAACACACGCCATGAATCCGCCCATCTCTTCGCAATATCACGCGCGCTCAGCGTTAAGATAGAGGAACTATTTACACTCTTAGACAGCGCTGAGTGAGTCGCGCCACCTTTGCGCTAACCCTGCGCTCGCTGTAAATTCCGCAGCTAATTCGCCGCCTGTATCGCGCAGATTGTACGCTATAATAACGCTCGGAGACGTATCCTTTCGATACTGCGCGTTTCGCGATCGATTGCGTTTTATCGCTAATTCATCCACGTATATTAACTCGCCAATGGTACGTTTACGGCGGTTAGGATATCGATAATCAAGACCGTCGGTAGCGACGTTATCCGCCTTAGAGAGCGATGTCTCGCCGGACATATTCGACGATTCTTCTCCGCGTCTTCCGAAACGGCGGCGGCTAAGTTGGATTTCGCTCATAATCGGGTACTCGTTGTGCAGCGTTTTGTGATTGTCGGGGTCCGTCAGTTCCTCGCGTAGAATATAATCGGTCAAACGTTCCAATTGCGCGGGGTCGTGTGGCCCATAGCATGACTCCGTAAGTTCCTTAATTGCCGCGATTCTCTCGGTACGGTCGGTGATGGCTCGTGCGATTAACGCGTCAACTGCGACCGCAAATTCTGTCTTATTCATTCGTTATTTCCCCCTCATCCGTCTCTGTTGCGTCTACTTCAACCGTGACCTCTCCGTAATCCCACCGCTGAAATACCGCCGCAATCCGTTCGCACGCAACGCCAAGATACTCGTTAACGTTCTTCTGCGCGATCCCCATAATCCGCGCTGCTTCCGTCTGCGTCAGGTCGCGCCCATATACCCACGCGATAGACTCCGCTTGGCGATCGGTCAACCCGGCGGATTCGATAGCGCTATGGAGATCGATCGTAATGTCAACCGCCGAGTAGTCGCCCTTAAATTGTCTTTCCGCGATCTTATGGCGGTCGCGTAGCAGCGCCTTAACGCCGTCCGACGTATTTAACGCGTAGGTCTGCGCGTATTTGCGTGATTTCGCTTCAATATCGATTGATCCCGTTGACATTAGGCGTGCTCCCTTCGGTCGGCAGATAACGCCGACACCTCCGTTTTATTTGATTGCGACTCACTTACGCCCAACAACGGAATCAAACGCTTCGGCTCTCCCAGGAGCGGCACGAGCCGTCTCCCTATTGCGTTGATTACGTTAGTCGTTACGGCGTTTCCGGCTTGTTTATAGCGTTGCGAGTCCGAAATGCCTGCGTCCCGCGCTAGCGTGTGCTGCTCGTCGGTGAAACCTTGTAGACGCCAGCATTCGAGCGGCGTAAGCTTGCGGATGCGGTAACGTGGGTATTTACCGATGGCGATTCCGTGCTTATCCTGCGCAGTTAAAGTGAACGCTTCCTCTCCGTCCTCTTTAAAGCGGCGTCCGTTCTGGCGTTTCTCGGGACGATCCGGCGTGAGTACGGCACGAACCTCTTCCGTCACAACTTGTGGAACTTTATCGAGACGCGCCGCCTGTAGCGTTCTTGTTTCGTCGAATTTAACTGTAATAGACGCGCCGTGTGTTTTCTGCACAACGGTGAATGGCGTAAGAACTTTCGGACCTTCTCCTTTATTCGTTGTTAGCGTAGGGCTTAATCCGCTATCCGCGTATACACTACAATTCATTCCGATACCGGACGGATTAACGTTTCCTACGTTCTCGACTGCTATCTTAGGAGTTGTATTACCGCTAGACCCTGTCGGCGCTACGCCTGTCGGCGAATACACGCGCCTACAAATGTCGTGACCGTTGATCCCGTCGACATGACCGATCATCTCGCATTCGTCGGAGTCCGCGCGTTCGCCGAGCTGCGCTATCAACTTCGCCGTCTTTTCCTCCGACAGATAATAACGCTCTTCTACGTTACTTTCGAGAATATCGCGCAGTCTCGTTGTCACCGCAGCATTCGTCGGCCAATCGAAGTTAAATGTACGAATACCGAGCGTCTGCACCCTCCGTTTAGTCTTCGCGACCACACCGTTTCCTTCGATGATCCATTCACGTTCGTAGGCGTCACGACTCGCAACGATAAATATACGTTCTCGATTCTGCGGTACGCCGAAGTATTTCGAGTTAACTACGCGGAAATCGATCGCGTAGCCGATATCGCTAAGAATTGCGCACATCGTTTCGAATGTCTGACCGCTATCGTGCGAGAGCAGCCCCTTAACGTTTTCAAGCAGCATCAAACACGGTCTCTTAGCGCTTGCAATACGCGCAATCTCGAAGAATAACGTACCGCGCGCGTCCTCGAAGCCTTTGCGCTGACCGGCGACACTGAACGCCTGGCAGTTATGGACGGCAATTAGCGGCAGGCAGTACGAATTATCTACGGCGACCTCGAAGTTATAGACCGGAACGTATTTTACAGACTCCTTAGTTATCACATCAATCTTGAAGAATACGTAGTCGTCTGTAAATTCTACGCAACCGCCTTGCGACTGAGCTGTTCGAAGGTAGTAGCAATTCTTCGTACTAACTACGCGTCCTTCAATGATCGCTGTTCCCGCCTTATTTCCGAGGGTTAGCGAGTACAAGCGTTTTTCTACTTTTAATAGGAGGCGCTGTAATGATTCCAGTAATGAGAGTGATGTTGACCCGAATTGACGGTAGTTTCCAGTTACGCAGCCGTCACCGTTAAAGTACCCTTCGAGTAAGGCCGACGCTAACTCGATCGGCAAGTTATGGATAAACTCCGGGAGATGTTTATCTGACGCGGTTTTCCCGCTAGTAAAGTTCTTGATAAACATCCACAACTCCGCGCTGACTATGTGAATCTTCTTACACGTACGCTCCTCCGCAACGGAGTAATTTACGCTAAGCCCATCAAGGATAGGCGCGATGAACGTCAACTTTCTCTCGTTTGCCGCCATTACGATTCTGTAGGCATTGCGAACTCCTTGCGGACGATTGCGACTATCCTGCGTCCAACCTTCGGCTAACCAATAACCGACGAACCTCCAGAAGTCCGCGTTAGTAAATGGTAACGCAGATTCGACGTCAGTTAACGTTGTCTGATTAATAGCCTTAGTGTACGTAAACTGATTCGGTATCTTGCTCGCTTTATTCAACGGAAATCCAACGTAATCGTCTGTAGTTAAGTCTTTCGCGTTGACCCACCCTCGCTTTGTCCAGAACGGATGCTCAGACGTTACTTTTACCGGTATTCGGTAATATTTAGCGGTGATTTCGTATAAATCGCCTTCGTACAGCTTACTCATTGGCGTAACGACTTCACGATAAGCGCCAGTGTGAGTAAGTACCACGCCACCTTTGCGTATATCCTCGATATTTTTAAATCCGTCTACCGTGACGATCTTCTGTCCTGCCGGAAAACACGGGAAGCCGCCGACTAATACGTCGTGATCCGGAATATCGTGCGCGTCAATTTTCATAATATCTCCGTGCAATTCCGGCGCGCCGTCATACAGCGCCTTATACGCTCGCGTCGCGAACGGATCAATCTCGCTCGCGTCGCGAACGGATCAATCTCGCTCGCGAATACGCACTCGCCACCTAACGGATCAAGCGCAGAGCGGAAGCCGCCTATACCCGCGAACAATTCGATGTACTTAAACGCCATTTAATCGCTCCTTTACGTTGATTTTGCGTCCATCTGCGCATATAATAACGGTATAGAATCGTACAATTTCGGGAGGAACTCCGCATGTCTAATAAAATCGTAATCGACGTATGGGCGAACGCTGGCGCACACGGAGGCGCTGCGTTCCTCACGTCGGATAAATTCGGCCGCGTCCGTATGTCGGCGGGCTTAGTCGAGCTCCTTTCGTGTAAGGACGCGGCCATTAAGCTTTACGTCGGCTTTGACGCGGCGAACAAACGGATCGCACTCGGCAAGCCCGACGTTGTGAAACCGTCCGATGCTAATCCGGTCAGCTTCGATAAGGGCCGCCACTATGCGAATATCAGCGCATTTATGAAGAAGCACCGGCTACCGTTTGATGCGGTCAAATACTATTACGACGGCAAGGTTGACGGATGGCTCGTCTTTAAACGCGAAGACTATACGGCGCCAGACGGAAGAGGAACGGAATAGCGAGCGAAGTTCTACCGTTTTTCGTCTTCCCACGGGTCGCCGTACGTTTTCTCTGCGCCTCCTTCGTGCTCCATCGGCGTTCGCTCGTCGTAGCCCTCACCGTTAAGCTGCGCGATTCTGCCGCGAAAGTAGCCTGCATGGTAGCCGGCGCGGTATGCTTCGTACGAATCTAGTCCGTTACGCACGGGCACCCACCTCCGCCATAATTGCGTCGACCTTCGCGTAAAGGTCCTCCACGCTGCCGTCATTAACGATTTCGTAGTCTACCGCGAATGTGTTGACGTGTGATTCCGTCTCATGATGTAAGTCGACGAGTTTAAACGTATCGACTGATTGGATCGCGCGGTTGATGCGGACGCCTTCGGGTGCCGCTACTCGGATTATGACGAAGCCTTCATATCGGCAGCGGGCGTATTCGTTTTGCTGGCGAAGGTCGGAGATGACTACGCGAAACGAGACCGAAAACCGTCCCAAAGAGATTAAACGATAGGCATCCGCTCGTTCCTTTAGCACACGATACTCCGAAATTTTATCGAAACATTTACGCACCCATACGTCAGGATCACGCTCACGCATCGTTTGACCGAACCACTGGTAGAGCTCGCGCGGTTTTGCGCTGCCATTGACGTCAAATATATCGTTTGCGTAACGCTTGAGCTCGTCACCGAATGCGAAGCGTGTATAACCGTAGCGCTCCGTGAGGTAAGCGCCTACCGTGTCCTTACCGCTGCGAAGGTGTCCAGTTAACGCGATGTTTACTGGCACTAGGCGGCCACCTCCTCGCGTGAATCATCGGAAACAATTACATCCTTTACATAATCGTATATGAGTCCGTCCGGTCGCAGTGCAGCGGGGTTTCTATAGTAAATACCTCCATGAGTATCCTCTGTAACTTTCATAACAGGACCGCTTGAGTTAGGTAAGAACCCGGAATCCTTCGCTTTTACTACGTCCCCAACGCGCACGCCCTCCGGCTGAGGCGCCGCCAAGTATTCGGACGGCACCGTCAGACCTAACGCACGGCGAAGCGCAATCGCCTTACCGATGTGAACGTTGAAGCAATCGTCCGGCGCACAACGGGCTTTGCCGACTAATTTCGGATTATCGGCGCAATATCGTAGGCGGATCAACGCGACAACTGTACGTTTTTCTTTGTTAACGACGAAATCCGTTTTTACATGCCCCACACCTTTTAGTAACGCGTATTTTTCGTACCCACGTCCGTCGTAAATATCCGCAGTCAACTCCGCTACGTCCTTCTTCGCCATCTCGACGATCTCATCGCGCGTTATCTTCTCCGGCTTAAACGACACTCTGATTGCGTCATCCAACTTTTGCGCGAGAACCTCTACGGAAGATTTACGCTCAAGCTCCGTCACTTTCAACGTAAGCCTGGCGACGGTCTGCGTCAAACCATCGATTTGGGCGCGCAGGTCGGCGGACGGTTCAGCTGCCTTTTCCGTGATCTTGAGCCCGCGCTCACCGATAAGGGCGCGCTTACCTTCCGCGTTTTGAACAACCCATATGGTGACGCCGGCGAGGGTACCGTGTGGGCCGCTGACGAGGAGCGTAACCATATCGCCGTTCTGCGGCTTGTAAGCATCCCGCCCCACCGCGTCAGGATACCCGTACTTTTTCGCGAAAGCATCATAGCCGCTATAGCGACGGCCAGCTTCCGTAACTTCCGCGGTACGACCGTCAATAGGGACTGCTGGCTCGAGTATTACATACTCACTACTGCCACTGTTTGGACCTACGTACCATTGGCCGCCACATGCTTTATCGAAGCCAACATTATTGAAGCCGGAAAAATCAACTCGGTCGTCAACAGCACCAACCCCTACCACTTTGCCGATATTGCCTTGTGAGAAGAAACCGTAATTGGGACTTACGCAAGTAATCTTAACGAGATCCCCAACGTTAGCCTTCCGGCTTACTTCGCGAAATTTCTTACCATCAATTACCGTTGTTTTTGCGCTCATCTAATCCGCTCCTCTTCCGCTCGTTGGCGGGGATATTTTAACCTTCAGCGTTTGCCTACCGAATTGTTTAGCGCGCTTCTCCGACGTCATGTAAACGTCTAGTCGACCGCCCTTAATTGCACCACCACGATCATCGCATGTGTACGTCCACTCCAGCGCCGGAATTTCTACGCGAGTCCCGAACGGTAGCTCTCGCGGGCACGCCGCAGTTATGCCTTCTATCGCTTTCTTACCGCTGGCTGTAACACCGTAATCACGGTCGCCCGGCCGCTTTCCCGTCGAGCGGTAATCGGAAGTATACGCGGTGATTTCGTATTCTTGCGTTAAATTACGTTGAACGGCGGCGGCCTTGTACTCGCGAACGAATAACGGAGCCGGCGGTCCTGCGTAAGATGCTGCGAGCGTGACTGCAAGGATTAACTGAAGTATGGCGCTACCCATGCGTCAACCTTTTCAATTTCAGCGCGGATGGCTTCGGCGAGGGCGGCGATCTCCCACTGTGCGTGCGTCCGCTCGTTGCGTTTTCCGTAGAATTCGAGGATGGCGCGGAGATTCGCGGTCATGACGAGATTGGTGGCGGCGGCATTCGGTAGGACGTAACGGGCATCTTCGGCGGGGACACCAGCGGCACGAAGGTTATCGTAAGCGGACTGTAACGCCTCCATTAGCCATCCGTACATTTCGTCAGCGTCAGGATTTGCCGCTATACTCTGCGGCGTTACGTAATTGAAGCCGGCCGCCTTATCTCCGCTGCCGAATTTAACGTAACGCTGCGACTGAACGCTGAAGGAAAACTGCCTGTGACGCGTAAGCTGCGCGAGAAGGGACCGCGATACGCCTTCGACTGCGAATGTGTACATAATGTGCTCAAGTGTTGACGCGTGACCGCTGCGGACAATGTGGCGGAATAACCGGTCGGCCTCCGTGCCAGCTTCGCCGTCTGACGCGGATTGGCAGAAGTATTTTGCGCCCTCTAGTGCGATGATGTCGGACGGTGGGCTCGGCGAGTAGCAGGTCCGGATTGCGGTAAGAGCAACGGCGGCGCGGTCAAGTCCGTCATAGGCACCGGCTCCAGCGCGAAGGAGCTCGGCTTGGGACGTGTCGGATAGCGCGGTATGCGCGATTAGTTTAGCGTTCACTCAGCGGCCCCCTTCTCTAATTGAATTAACGCTCTACCGATTGAGTCAACGATTTCAAACGATCTAATAACCTGAGCGTCATTACCGCAGACATCACACAATAACTCTGTTATGACCCCACATGATATAGTAGTGTAGGTAACTGATATAGGAGAAACCCCTAAAGTTTTAACGAATTTTCCGCAATTTTTACAGTTAACTGAATTTCCCTTCACGCATACACCTCCGCCCGTGTCCCCGTACTACCGAAGCCGCCAGTACCGCGTTCCGTCACACTCAACGTATCGACTACGTTAAATTGCGCTTGATTGACGGGAGCGATAACGCCCTGCGCGACTCTATCACCTTTTCGGATGAGATACGTACCAGCCGGATATGTGGCGCCTATATCCCACCGAAGCGGATCAGTTAACGTTTGCAGGCCGTAAATCCACTCGCCGTAATCTTCGCTCACGTTATCGAACATCATCGCAACCTCGCCCCTAAAATCACTGTCTATAACGCCTATTCCGTTCGGCTGGCGCAGCTTCGTCTTCAACGCGATTCCCGATCGCATACACACGTACATTACGTACCCTTCCGGAATCTCAAACGCGAGGCCGAGCGGCACTTTCGCCGTCTCGCCTGGCAAAATTACTATGTCCTCGACCGCGACTAGATCAAAGCCAGCCGCCCCCGCCGTTGCATATTGCGGGATGACTGCGTCGGGGTGAGTCTTGCAGATATTAACGTTCATTCAGAGCCTCCTTATCGTAGTTCTATCGCGTTAGTCATAAACACAGTAACCGCTAAAAATAGCGCAGCCCCGACTGTAAAGTTGTCCGGAGTGTATCCCGTAAAAATGTAGAGAACGAAAAGTGTTCCCCAATATAGCGCCGCCAGTACGTTTAGTAAAAACATTTTAACGCCTCCTTTTCGGTTATATAACGTTAATGTTGTTATTCGGGAGATTCGCACACTTTATGCGAAAATAAAGTCCGCATCCGTCATCGGCTCAACGTTGAGCGCCATCACATAGCCGTCGCCCTTCGTCGAAAAGAAATCGTGATGCTTCGTGCCGGTATCGAGGCCGTTTTCAACGATTGCGCTAAACTGTTGTGGTTCAAACGCGGGATCGAGCCCGAGATTCGCCAGCGCCTTATTCGCGTTGTACTCAACATAACGCAGCACATCGTCAACAATTTCGCCCCCAAGGCCACCGTAAATCTCGCGAGTATATTCCGTTTCGTTGGCGTGGAGGACGTGCAACAATTCCGTCGTTTCGTATGCCGCCCATTCCAGATCATCTGGAGTCAGTTGGGCACGAAGTTCCTGCGCTATGTACCCGACGAAGACGCCATGGATGGACTCGTCGATGAGGATTTTGCGTATAATCTCGCCGGACGCTGCCATTTTACCTTGGCCTGCGAGGTACAACGGATAATAGAACCCGCTGTAAAACAGATAACTTTCGAGCAGCACGGACGCCACACACGCCATATAAACGTCATATGCCGACGGCTTTTCCGCGATCAATTTGCGGTAGTAACGCGAGATGATCGTGGCCTTTTTGATGAGCTGCGGCTGGGATGGCGCCCACTTTTCGAGCAGGTAATCCGTTTCGGATGACGGGAGTAGGTTCGTAAAAATATAGGAATAACTCTTCGCGTGAATGTGCTCCATCGCGCTCATAAACGAAAGAACCGCCCGTTTACGGTCGTCACCGATATGTAGCGCGATAAGCGGCATTCCTTCGGTCGCTTGATGCGTATCTAGGCCAGTCAATCCCGCCAGCACACGCTTATAGACGGTGCGTTCCGCTTCGGTCAGCGAGTCCCAGGATCGCGAGTCCTTTACGACGGGGAACTCGGTCTCCGTCCACATTTGCGCAATATTCTGCGCCCAAAATACGTTTACGTAATCGTTGGTTTTATTCCAGTTAACAACGCGCAAGTCAGCGCCCCCTCTTCGTTTATATGGCGCAGGACGTGCACTCGCTCGGATCGATGCGATTAGTCCGCGTATAATACAGCGATTTAAGTCCGCGATGGTGCGCATAAGCATACAAGCGGCCGAGTTCGCGCGTGCTGACGTCACTATCTACATATAGAATCGTGCTGATTCCCTGGTCGATATGCGGCTGAATTTCCGCGATAAGATCGATCAGCTTGTATTGGTCGACGTTATATGCCGACTTATAGAACCACTGATTATCGCTCGTCAAATACGGCGCCGGATAAAACGTCTCGCCATTACCGTAGAGACGGCGCTCAATTACCTGAGTAATCGGCATGACTGACGATGTCGCGTTCTGGATATACGCGATACTTTGCGTCGGCGCGATCGCGAGCCGGTACGCGTGGTAGAGGCCGTGGTCGGCGACATTACGCATCAACTCCTGCCAATCGCGCGGACTAGGCAACGCCACTCCCACAAATAACTCACGAACGCGTTCCGTTCTTGGCGCGAAATCCTCCGTTAAATAAGGTGCGAAATAGCTGCCATCCGCGTATGCCGTCTCACCGAACCCCTTAAATGTCTCCCCACGGTTAGCGGCCATATTCATCGACGCTTCAATTGAATAAAAATTCATCGCCGCAAAGAACGTCCGGCAGAAATCGCGCGCCTCTTCCGATTCGTATGCGATCTTATTCTTTGCGAGGAATCCGTGAAGGTTCATGACGCCGAGTCCGACAGAGTGGAGTTCATCGTTTGCCTTACGGACGCCCGGCGCGTTAGGAATGCGAGAAATATCGGATACGACCGTCAGCGCTTCGATGCCGTCTTGGACAGATTCGCGCAGCTTACCGGTTACCATAACGTTCGCGATATTGAGCGAGCCGAGATTGCAAGAGATATCGCGCTGAATAACATCGCCGTCTCCGTAGTCTCCAATTGTTGACGTTTCCTGCAATTGGAATATCTCTGTGCAAAGATTCGTCATCTTTACGCTGCCGAGCGCCTTCAGCGGATGGACTCGATTTGCGTTGTCTTTAAAGAAGAGATACGGATAGCCGCTCTGTAACTGTGTCGACGCAATCAACGTAAGCATATCGCGCGCGTCCATTGACCGCTTCTTTACATGCGGATTCGCTACGAGAAGATCATACATTTCCGCCATATTCATATCATCTAAATGGACACCATATGTACGGTGAACCGTGTGAGGAGCAAACATATAAAACGGAAGACCGGCGCTTGCTAATTCGAAGAACTTCGACGGCGCGATTAGTCCGATGGAGATACGGTTAAGGCGGATATCCTCCTCCGCGTTGATCTTCTTCGTATCCAAAAATTCAAGCACGTCCCAGCCGAACACGTTGTAATAGACAGCACCGGCTCCCGGTCGTTGGCCGAGCTGGTCCGCGTAGGCGAATCCGAGTTCGAGTTGCTTCGCGACCGGCACGACGCCCTTTGCGATACCGTCGATACCCTTAATTGCCTCGCCACGACCGCGGATTTTCGATAGGTTAATCGCTACGCCGCCGCCGATCTTGGACAGTTGCTTCGCGGTGCTCTCCGTATAGTTAATAGAGTTTAGCGAGTCGTCCGCCTCAAGCAGGAAGCACGATACCATTTCGCCACGACGCGCACGGCCTGCGTTAAGGAACGTCGGCGTGGCAGGCTGGTAACGTTGCTCCATCATGGAACGCGCCAAGCGGACGGCCCGCGGGTAATCGCCCTGGCCGAGATACAGCGCGACGATGGAGACGTGCTGCGCGTAGTCTTCGAGGTACAGCGTCTTGTTGTTCGTCTGGAGTGCGTAGTCCTTATAAAACTTGGACGCAGCCATGTACGAAGCGAAACGGAAGTCGTAGGCAGCCGTGATTGCGTGAATGTCCGCGAGTTGGGTATCGTCGTATTGCGTGAAAACATCGTAGTAATAATCGTTTTCGACGAGATAACGAAGGCGCTCAATCACGGAGCCGAACGTCATCGACCGCCCGGCAACCTCGCGCATAAACTCGGCGGCAGCTTCTCCGTCCTTTTCTAAGCGGTAGAAACCGTCCTCTCCGCGTTGCATGATTTCGTTATTTAGCTCAATGTGGCGTGAGATAAAGCGTCAACTCCCTCGTTAAATTTGCGTATGTCTTCGGCGGTGCCCGCGAGTTCAAACTTGTGAATAATCGGCACCCTGTATTCTTGCGCGATCATGTCAGCAGCGGCTCCGTAGTTGGCGCCCCAGTTACGATTTCCGGACGCAGCGACTCCACGTAGAAGGCCGCCATACTTAGCCAAGTAACGCTCAACTGACGCCGGTACTGCGCCGAAGCCGACTGTTGGCGTCACGATAACAAACGGCTCGCCTGGCGGCTTGTCTGCGGTATGAGAGCGCAAGCCTGTCCGCTCTACGAAGCGCCGGACGTTACCGGTTAGCGAATAGTAAACGATTAGCATTCGTGGCCTGCTTGCGTTAAATCGCGCACAAGCTTATCCCGAAGCGCTATCAGGCGCTCTTTTTCCGCAGCGTTACGGAGGAGGGCCGCGTCTATTTCCGCGATCCGAACCACTGTCCATTCGCGCAACCGCTGAACATACGCACTCAAAACGGTTCCTCCGCCTTGCGAACGAAGTCGAGCCCGTTATCAACGCAAAACGCGTGCATAGCTTTCGCGAGCTCATCCGTATAAAGCTCGTCGTTATCGCCCCATTCAAGGCCGCGCTCATTCGTAAACGCGTGAAAAACTTCGTGCCAAAACGTCTGGACGGCGCTCTGTTTCGAGAGGACGGATTCGTCACGAATTTCAATTAGTTGCTTATCGTACGCTATTGAGCCGACGCATTCGCGACCCTTAACGGTAATCGGGCGGTCAACGATCTTCACGTCGTACGTCATCGCACCGACCTTCACTTTACCCGGTATCCTCATACGTCAATCAGTCCTTCCGTTATAAGATGAGCGAGAACAACGGCGGCCGCATCCGACTCGTCATCAGTAGCAAATGCGTAATCCTCCGGAAGTCCGCAGATTCTCCGAACGATCAAAGCAAGTTCCGCCTTCTCCGCCTTACCGCTACCCGCGACCGTCTTCTTTACGGATGTTGGCGAAATGTTCGCTACTACCGAAAGACCGACGCGGCTTAATGCGCGATCGACGGCCGACCATGCTCCGTGGATCTTATCGTTCTGCTCGTAATTACGTGCTGGCGGCCATATCTCGCGGACGACGGCGGCGACGGGCGGACCTTTTCGTAAGCGATCGCGCAGCCAGACGAGCGCAAACGATTCGATTAACTCGTAGCGCAGCGTCTGAGTGTCGCTCGATTCCGTTTTATAATGTGTATGGGCAACTAGCGTTGGTTTGCGTGATTTCACGTCAATGATCGCGAATCCTGGTGAGGTGATCGATAAGTCGAGGCCAATATAACGCGAAATTTCCGTTTTATTCGGTGGCAGGCGCGATCACCTCCGCTTTAAACGTATACTCCGAGTTGTCCGTCCATACAACGAGCTCACCTTCGCCGGTAATAACGTCCTGGACAAGCGATGTATGAACGGCCGTTCCTTCATCGACATATCCGTAAACCATCGATTGCCCGACGCGGCAATTAACGATTTCTACGCGGTGCCCTTTGCGGCGTGCTTCGCGTTCATGTGGCGTGCCGTCACGGTGGCGGATTGAATCGATAACGTAAATCATGCAGCCGCCTCCGTTCGAATCCGTTTAATATCCGCAAGAGATTCAGCATAGCCGCGCTTCTTCCAATCCGGAAGCTGTGACGCTTGTAATCCGGCCACTTGACGCTCAAGGGCCGCCATTTCCGCATCCGATAACGATAGAGCCGACGCTTGTTTATAGTTGTTAAATGTCCACTTGTCGAGATCTAGCGCGGGTGGCTCGCCGTTATCGACCGCGACCAAAACGTCGGCCAGCGATTCAAGCACAGACACCCGCATCTCTTCTGTAATCGCGACTCCGAACGCTTTAATATCGCGGGATTTCGCATATTCTTCCGTTGTCATGATCCAGGATTTTTTGGACGCGTTGACATAGAGAATAATGTAGTAATCGATTGGCTCGGCGGCCGTACCGTACATAAGCGAGTAGCAAACGGTCTGCTTAACGTGATCTTCCTTTGGGCCGTTACGCGTCGAGTAGTCCGACGTTTGAGCGTACGTTGTTTGCTTCGATTTGACTTCGAGGCCGATGCGGATTATTTCGCCATCTTCAGAAACATAACGCATGATGCCGTCACATGTGCCGAACAGCGCGAACTCCTTGCCGCGAACCTTAAATCGCGCCGCTTTCTTCGCGAAGTCCTCGAAAACGGGAGTCCCGTCCGGATTACGTTCGAATGAAAAGCGTCTGCCCTCTCCACCGTGCTTCTCCGCGTAGAGAATGTCGCGCTGAATTACATCTCCGATTGCAGTCCCGATACGGGTCCAGCGTCCCTGGTGCGGTGGGCGACCGACCTTATCGCGTTTGGCGCCGCGGATTTTCTCGTAGAGCTCGCGAGGATCGCTGTTCGCAGAAGACGGTGAGAAATACGGAATGTCCCGCGGTGGGAATACGGGCTTGCCGCGCAGGGCCTTCGTGTACCAATCGTGAATCTGCGCGTCGAGTTCGTTATCGTACACCTCGTCCGCGGAATGCCACGCGTCTAGGAACGACTCAAAATCGGAGGCGATGCGATTGGCGATATCTTGCGGGTCGTCCGCTACTGCTGCGGAACCGGTACGTGTAAAGACGCTCAATGGACCGCCTCCCAAACTTCGCGTACAATTGTTCGCGTAACTTTGCTAACTTCCGTAATATCGGCGTCGCCCCAATCGTCGTAATTCCAATCAGTAAAGTACGAGCCTGAACGCGAGATGTAGCTGCGATAGAAGCACTCGCCATCTGTAAAAATTACGCCGAGTGTCTGGTACTTTTCCCCAGCGCCGTCCCAGTCGTCTGTTTCGGCGACCGTAAACCTGACGCCGTTTACAACGAGCTCATCCTCGCGCCAGAGTTCGATGAGTTGTTTACTCGTGAGTTTAACGTTCATATTCGCGCCTCCTTTAACGTTTTAATACGTGAATTTACGTCATCCTTCAAATCCTGCGGAATTGGTGTATCCGTTCCGAACTCGTCCGTCCACATCGACTCAAATCTCCGGACGTAGAATCCGATTGATTGCGTACATGTCGCTGTAGCTACGCGCCGCCATAACCAACCGCGGAGACTGCGCTCGACTTCCGCCTTGTCCCAAACGAATACGTTGCATCCGTATGGGCAATCGTGGTCGCCGACCTCATCCGCAAGTACGCGGAATGTGCGGCGGCATTTCGGACATCGTTGTGTGGCTGACTCCATCGTCGTCACCTCCGCTATGATAATGTACCGCGCCAGCTATTTCGCACAGGTTACGCGTATTTATTCGCAAACTCAGCTTTCGGACGACAAGCAGCGAAGTCCCATTCGGACGGCTTAAACTCGCACATCCAGCGCGGTTCGATCACAATGTCGGTCACCAACGGAACAGAAAGCGTCGCCGTCTGCGTCATGATATCGTTAATTAGCGCAATCGTTTCTTCCGTTAGCTGCTCGTTCGGAACCGAGTTTTTAATTTCGTCGTGAATACTAGCATTAAATTCCCAGCCGCGCGCCTTACATTCGCTGGCGTTGCGGTTGCCGATCATCTTCAGAATGTCGGCGCCAGTTCCCTGGATCACCGCGTTAAATGCGGCGCGCTCCCAATACCCGATGAGGCCGCGCTTTTCCGCGAGGATATCAATCTCGTCCTGAACCGCGACCAACCGTTGCATATCACGTTGAGTCGGCGTCTGTTTGGCGCGAAGTTGCTTGCGCTCTGTATAAAGCCGGATGAGGCGCTGCTCGTTCTTGGACGCGGCCGCGGCTACTGAAGCATAATCCGGAAACCGCCGCTTTCGTCCGTATAGAGTCTCGACGTAACCGTTGCTACGCATGCCCTCGCGAATGTCGGCGACCATCGTTTTGAACGACGGGAACGTGCGGTCGAAATTCTCGAAGAAGAACGCAGCCACCTCGTCGGTCACGTTCATTTTCTTCGCGAAGGAACGCGGCGACTGATCGTAGGAAACCGCGAGGACGCCCGTCTTCATCATGGACCGCGGCTTAAACGTACCGGTCGGGTCATACGCCTTGTCGACGCAATGCTCCTCCGCCAGGCCGAACGTCATCATCGCCATTGTCGTGTACAAGTCGACACCGTCGAGGAAAATCTGCCGCAGCGAATTGTCGCCGTAGTGGTCCCACATGATCGCGCTCATTACGCGCGGCTCGATCTGGCCGAGATCCGCGCCGACGAACGTAAAGCCAGCTCGGGGAACGAAGCAGTTACGGACGCGAGTACCGGCGCCTTTCGACGGCATGTTCTGGAGATTCGTCCCCTTCGGCACCTTGCGTTCGTCGGCGATTAGTTTACGAATGATTGCGTGGTAATTGGCGTCGTTTACGTTAATGCTCACTGTAAATTCGCCTCGCATTCGTTTGAGAAAGGAAGGAATTTTCTTCTTGCAGTACCGACGGCAATCGTCGCTTCTTCGATCGTGTCGAATTGCTCGTAGAATACTACCTTTCTTTTTAGTCGAACCCTAGCGAAATACTTACCGTTAGGTCTAATAGTTACTCCCCTTACGCCAGTGCTGTTGTTCTTCTGTAAATTTCTGTTTTGCATATTTTCCGCGTGACTAAGAAGTCTTAAGTTGCTGAGTCTGTTATCCAGAGTGTTTCTGTTAATATGGTCTACTAGATCTTCTCTAGGAGTGTCAGTTATATATCGATGTATTAGGACTCTCTCGAACTTTCCAAGTCCTAAGCGAATCAGCAACATCGCGTAGAATTGCGTTTGATGGGAGGGCACTAAGTATAATATCGCGTCTAAACTACGAATCTTCTTATTAAAGACACCCGTGTCTAGTCTTACTTCGTAGACATCTCCGTTTCGTCTTTTGATAAGAATCACCGTAAATTCACCTTCGAATCGATACTCATTCCTAAACAGGCAAATCACCGCCTTTAAACTCGTCTAGGATATTTATAGGACGACCGCTGTAGCCTGAGCTACTGTACCTGCCTGTAGACGTTCCTCCGCTCTTAAAGTCGCTGTGCAAACGACCGTCACCTTCGAGAGCCTGCGGAATCTTCGTCACGTACGTATTTAGCAGCTTCTCATAAGCCGCAACGGTCGCTAACGGTTCAAGCGCCGGTTCTTCCTCGTAGTAAACGTCCATCACGTCGGCCGCCGTCGACCGTACTTTTCCGCGCTTAATCCGCGGCGTTGCGTCCTCAATTCCGATATGATCGTAAATCAGATACGCGAGATGGTTTCCGTTCGTGATCGAGAAGGCTCCGTCTTCCACGAATATTGGCGCATGTTCTTCGTCAGCATCCGGTAACGTCTCCGCCTCTAATTCCGCGAGTTTCGCAATAGCGTCCGTATAGCGCTTAAGCTTCGTTTTGCCCGACGATTCACATTCCGTAATGATTGCGCGTTGCTTCGTGATAGATTCCGCTCGCCGATCGATGGCGCGTTGTTGCTTCGCGATCCACTCGTCGACCTTCTTCGCGTTCAAAACGCGGTCCATTTTGCGAACGAATGACGCGTCGATTCCGTAAGAGTCGATAACGTCCTGGCGCGCCCTATCTAATAGCGGCTTGAACTCGTCCTCTAACGCTTTGAGTCCGTCGATATCGATTTCGAATCCGCACCGCGCCATAAAGACGTCAGTTTCCGGTAGCTTCGAGTCAATTTGCGCGTAACATTCGAGCAAGCGACCGGTCCCATTCGCGGACGCGGCGTTCTTCATCGCTTCAAACTGCCACTCGAACAGTTTCCATCCGTACAAAACGTCCTTGATCGCGTAGATACCGACTAGCTCGGTATTAAACGGAGCTGGCGATCCGTTACCGAAAAGGTCTTCAAAAGTGTAAATAGGTCCCGGAATGCCGAATAGCGATCCGTATTTCGCAACGAGCGGTTTCAAACCATATTGCGGTTCGTGTTCGTTAAGATGGCGCATGGCATCGAGTGTATCCCAAACGCAGCCGCCGATATCGTAACCGTCCTTAATCGCAACGTGTAAATCGTACCTCGCGCTCCCCATATGGAACGTTTTGCCGTGATTCGGACGCGTAAGATACGGGGAAATTGCCGCGATTACTTTTGAACGTGTCAATTGCGGATCGCCAGATTTAAACGCGTTCTGAACGTCGAATCCACTAACGTGTCCGTATGGTAAGTAGTAACCTTCGCTTAATAACGGAAGCCATGCGCTGAATCCGATCGATAAGTCGATATACGTATCAACACCGGTTCCCTCGAAGTCGCCCGCTGTCATCGTGTCCACGTTCAGTATCCGGAAGCGATCGCACCATTCCGCCATTTGGCGGCGGCATTCTTCGCGTAAACGTTCGATGAATGCGGGCAGCTCGCTGTCGTCCGTTAAAATGTGGTAATTCGTTGGCTTACTCGCCAATACTTCGCGGATTCGTTCCTCGCGGAGCCCCTCCGCCTGTTGGCGCAAGAGGAGGGAACCCGCTGAGAGAACGTCACCTTTCGTCCATTTAGCGCCGTCACTCCGGATCGTGCCTAGTGATCCGGAATTGTACGCTTGTTTTGCCGCGCTAAACTGTGCGCGTTCCTTATCCGTCAGCGACATCGCGCCTATTCGGTCGAACGCCTCGGCGGACGTTTCTGGTACCGCGGCTGCCTTCCGTTTAGCGGCGCTGGCAACGCGCTCCTTTGCGTCGGTTGGCGGCTTGACTGCTAACGTCAGCTTCGGCGTATTCATCAGCGGTTGAACAGCGATTCTACTGGCGCTACGAGTTCCGCACCTTTCTGACGAACAGCACGGTAACTTTCGTCAAATAATCGCAGACCAATAAGCGTATCACCGATATCTTCGACTTTTCCGGTCAGTCGACGTAAAGATCTACCGTCATAATCCGCGCTAACGATATCACCACGTTTATACTCGCCGACCTTACGTCCGATCGCGGCCCATTTCGCAGTTTCAGCGGCCTGTTGCGCCTTCTCTTCCGCTTCGGCTTGCGTCAGCAGCTCCGTCTGCTTGGTCGATAAGCAGTTGCCGCGGATGCCGGTTGTAATGGATTCAGCGTGGAATAGTGTACCCTCTTCGCTAACCTCAACTATACTCGTCACCTTTACGATATCGCCAACGGTATAGTCGTGACCGCCGCCAGGTTTGACGACCCTTACGTAATCCCCTACGCTGACGTTATATGACGTCACTTTACGCTGCGCCTCCGCAACCTCTGCGTCAGTGGCTCGGACAATTTCGCCGTCTCCTTCTCGGAGGACGTTACCCAACGTGCCGTCCAGTTTTTCCGCGATAAATCCGTCGCTTCGGTATCCGCCAACTTTTACGAGTTTAACGATCGACCCGATATCGTATGTGTGGCACGCCTTATTAGCGATAACCTTCGCATAGTCACCGATTTTCAAGCGATCCGGCTCCGGTTCCTTAACGTCAGCAGCGCGTTCGATGAGTTCGAATTGGTCCTCGCCAATATAGCCGCCTCTGCCGCTGCCAGTGCCCCACGCTTTACCCCAACCGCGTTCGTCAAACTCGGGCTTACGCTCAGTCAGCGTATAGACGCTACCGGATGATTTTCCGCGCACCTTATCGCCAGGCTGCGGCTCATATGCCTTCGGCACTAGAACGACGTACTCACGTAGGCATGCGTACGCTTCTCCTTCTTCCGTCGTGAAACACGCTCCGCCCGCCCCAGTAATTCGCGTAGCTTCGAACTCGTCGCCGTTCACGTACAGTCCACTAGTAGCTTCCGCAGCCACAATGCGAATGCGCTCGCCTACGTTGGCTTTACGTTTGACCTCCCTTACGGTCGACTGCGGTTGTTGCGAAATAATCTCGTACTCATCTTGCGCGATAGGACGGCTGTGTTCCGCGACGAATACCGTGCCCCCCTCGTATACGGACTTTACGATAAACTCGTCGCCATTATCGTATTTTCCACTCGTCCCACGTGCGTTTACGATGCGGATTCTATCGCCGACGGCCGCTGGCTTTGGCGCAGGCTGGGCGGCTGCTTTCGGAACGAGTACAACGAATCTAGACGAGCTGATAGCGGTCTCCTTACCATTGCGCCACGTCACATTCGGGAGCCCCGGACAGTCATCCGTTACCTTACCGATATCGCCGAATTCGTAACGACCGTCGTCCGAGGATTCTACGCAAAGGATCGTTTCCTCGTAATTCGCGCCGCGTTTCTCCAACGTATACTCCGCCGCTACGCCATTAACCTCGAATGTAACGGAATCGGTCGGAATGAGTACGACGTGGATATCGTCGAATAACGAAGTCCCATCTTCTGCAATCGGGGCAAAAGATCCCATACGCTTAGCCCGTGTTACTGATCCCGCCTTCCGCCCACGTAAGTCCAGCGTACGATAAGCGAGCTCGCCTACGTTAGCCATGCGCGCCTCCTTACGGTAAACTTTGCCGTCGTGAATGACGTAAGTGTCCGGAAGGGTAGTCGTTGGCGAAGCTGCCGGCTGTGCGGGAGCGATCGGTTCGAGTACGACGAAATTATCTTCGTGATATTTGAAGAAATCGCGCGAATCCCCAACCGCGTCATTGAAGCGCAGTTCTCCGTCCATAAATAATCTCGCGATAAAGCCGACTCCGTAATCGTCGCACTCATGGTCCGGTTTAATTGCGATAATCAAGTCGCCCTCGACCGCTTTCCGCGTCAATCTCCGATACTGCGCGCCCTCGTACGTGACGATATTGGACGGAGCCTCAGCGGACTCTACGCGCTTGAATACGGTGAAATCGTCGCCGGAAGTATCAAATTCGTCGCCGTCTTCGTCGATAATCTGCGCATCATCGCAAGTGTCAATGCGGTCAACTTCGTAAAACGCGCCCTCTACTAGCGAACTGTATTCGTCGTTATCCCAACGGAGGATGTCGCCTTTTACCGCAGACTCATCGGATTTTACGTATTCTGCGCCGTTGTAAGAGATTCGTTCGGACACAATTGTTACACCGTTTAATTTCGCCATTATATCGTTTCTCCTTAAGCGGACTCTGCCGCGTTATATTTTTCGCCTACGCTACTCTACGTCTAACTTCGCCGTGATCGTACCTTCCGCGTCATACACCCGTTCATAGGCGAGTTCCTTCGCGCATTCCATATCGTCATCGCCGTGTACAAAGCCGCCGTTGTCGTCGATCCGTTTAACTTCGTCGCCGGCGTAAATCTCGCGTCCGCACCATTCGCAATGAGCTACCGTCAGCGGTTCGCCAGGCGGTTGGAAGCGATCTAATGCGCGGTACATGCTGCGCCAGCCTCTTCGTATATTCCGCGATTCAGCGTTATTGGAAGCTCAACCCAACGGTCGGCGGCTCGTTCGAGACCGCACCAGTACTCGCCGATCTCCCGATTCTCGAACAGCCATACGCGCGGCGTTTCACCTTCGTTCACCAGGACGCCAGCGAAATAGTCAGCGTCGGCCTTGCGGTAAATATCGCCGCTTCCTTTCTTAGCGTATACGACCATTTCGTTAGCGCGATCACCGCGGAGTCGGATCGTTTTCACTTGAATCCGTTTATACTCGCCTGTCAACGGATCTTCCGCGAGAATATCGTACGACTCGTCAGTCTCGGACTTATGCGGAGTCCATCCGTTTCCGAGTAGCGCAAGGCGCGCGGCTAACTCGGAGTACTTGCCTACGATTTCACTAATATGAGCGATGTCTACCGTCCCCTTCCGTAACTGCCTGCCGCCGCGACCAATACGCGAACCGGCGGCTTTCTACCACTTCCGCCAACTAGCGGACGTTCTAATATTGCGTTCACTCTGCGTCCTCCTCCTCCTTCCGCACCGCTTATATACCGTCGCCTAACGTCGTAGTGTAAGCGAATATGAGAAATGATCCGATGAAGAATCCGAACCAGAACGGAAGCCCGGTCAGCACCGCGATTCCAAGCGCGAGGACGGATATAAATCCGATGACTACCGCGCCTACGATAATAAACATGAGAATTGCGCCTATAATGTCACGCATACAATCCGCTCCTTTACGATAATTTCCGTTATCTCAGCGCGACCGACGCGCTAAAAGTTCAGCGTTGATGGTGGCGCGTCCGAATCGATCGGCTTAACATCGGCGTCCGCTTTGGGCGCGCTGTCGCCGCCGTAAGTCAGGCCGAGGCGGCCGATATCGAAGCCCGCGATTACTAAGTTCTTGATTTGCTCCGCTTCGTCCGCAACGTACAGGCACGTTTCCAACGATTCCATATCGAACGGGGACGCGCCAAGTTTCGCGTAATTCTCGCGCTGCTTATCCGTCAAGTCTTCGTCCATATCGATAATCGGACTTAGCGCGACGACGGCGCTTGTGGATTCGCCCGTTTTCGACAGTTCGAACGCAATCTTGCCGAGCTTGTTCGCATATTTCTGGATGACCGCCTTAATCGTCTTCTCCTGCTTGGGCGACAGATCGACTACGATATCCTTACCGGAATCCAAATCGTAGAAGGCGCGCAGGAACCGAGGTTTTCCGCGATATAAGTAAGCTTCGTCCGTCAGCTTCTTAACGTCCGCTTCTGATGCGCCCGCATCTTTTGCCGCGTCAGCTTCGGTATAAAGCGACTCGGCTGCGCGATCCCATACGGTCGCGTTACCGGTTACGAAGCCTTTAGCGTTACGGCTGGCGGGGTTCTTCGGCACGAACGTATTGACCTTCTTGAAGATCGAATACCCGTAATACTCCGCCACATCCGCAACAGATTTTACGCCGACCTTGTACGATGTGCCGGATTTGAGCGATACAATCGGACTGTCCTTCGCGCCTCCGTCGTTAGTAACTGCGGAATTAACCGCGTCGGCACCGCGTTTTGTGAACAAACTCATTCGATCACGTTCCCCTCGTTAATTTACGTCATATTACGTTGACGCTACGCCGGATTTCGGATGACTTTCCCGCGTCCGACACACGATACCTAACGGCTTACCGTCGGATGGATCACCGGCTACCACCGTCTGCGTTAGATATCGTGTGGCCGACGCAGGAACATCGGCCTCAACCGGTCACATTATGTTAATGTACGACCGTTCTTGTTTCGCACACTTTAAAGGGCCACCGAAAAACTTTCCGCCATCCTTACGACGCTGCGTCGGCTCTCCGCCAGCAAGCGGTCAATCTCCTTCAGACTGGCGCTCATGTCATTGAAGCGCACTTGTAGCGCATCCCTCTTTACCGCCGATCGAGCGGACAGCAACGCGCATTTTACGTCGATTATTTCGAGTTCTAGCGCATTCCTTTGCTCGATTAACGAACGTTCCTCCGCCACGGCTTTTGCGTTAAATTTCCGCAATTCCCTTTCGGCTACTTTGCGTAAAGTTTCCGTCCATTCCGCTCTCTTTTGTGCGGGAATGACAGTGTAAATAACATCGTCCGTTAGGCTTGCGTGAAATACGACGCCCCTTCCGAGAAAGACGCGGCGCATATTACCGGAGGAGTCCGGCGCATTTGTAACATACGCGGCACCCTCCATGCGCTGATTAATCCAGAGAATAGCGGAAGATTCCTCCTTTACGCCGAAACGCTCAACGACGCGTCTGCGAGCGTGTTCCGTTGCGTCCCATTTCATCATGCGATCACCACGCCTTTTAGCGATTTCCGCGGCAAGTAGTCGGCGGGGTCTTCATATAACTTGGCGGCTCCGTTATAATGAAGCGTTGGATTGTGGCGAAATACCGCGGAAGATGAAACCATTGCGTTTTGTTTACGTATAATATCGTACATATCGTTAAAACCTCCGTTATTTTGCGTAATATTTCGTGACGCATAGCTAAATAAGCGTTGACACAGTCGAATTTTTTCGATAAAATACGAAATGTGAACGTGAGAATTGTTAAATTTTTCAAGTACGTATGGCGCGCGTTGTTTTCGCCCATACTTTTGGTAATGACAACTTGACGCTATATGCTATAATGTAAGGAGAAAGCGGTATTCCGACGTAATGCCTATTCGCCGGACTCCGGTTTCCTCGTTAGACGGCTAAGTAATCGCGTACATCCCCAAAACGATTGGCGTCGTAATGGCGTGATAATGCAGTCAACTTACGTCTAACAGTTTCGTGGTGATGTCCTAGCGCTTTAGCGAGCACCGTGATGGACGACTTACCTTTATCAGTCCGTGTTTCTGTAACGATTAGCGTCGTTACTGGATCGTTAGCGCGATCCGAGAGGAAGTCGATTAGAGAAATCTGGTCGGCTTCTTTCTTTTTGTGCATTCGTTCTATTGCGAGATCTTCGGCGGAAATTCCGTCAGTCATGAGGTCGATGGTTACGGACGTTGGCGCGTCCTCGTCGTCATCTTCCTTCCGGACTGTCCGGTTAATACATTTACTTAGTCGGCGTAGGTTCGTTCGCTGTAAATTTGATCGCGCCCGGTTAATCCAGCGCGAAAGATAATTAGCGAAATCCCCCCGCGCGGAGTCCCATTTTTCGATCGCCTTCCATAACGAGTCGTGATATAGTGCGATCATTTCGGCCTCGTCTGTGCAAGTTCGTTTGGCGTCGAATCTAACACTACGTTTCCACTGCGGTTCGAACTCGTCGAAAATGGCGCGGAACGTGCCCTGGCATCTCGTCGTTTTGTACGCGATAATTAAGTTATTCAGTTGTAGCTTCGTCACTCATCGCTCACCTCATCGTGAATTTTCGTCTTACATTACGTTCATGTACGCTCGATTTACTTTCGCACACATTCGCGAAAACTTTTTTAGAACTTTTTTCCTGCGCGCATCTCTGCTATTATTACGTTGTAACAAAATGCCAATAGGCGGAGGCTACGTCCTTGAAACGAGTCGAAATCGTTATGGGACGCTGTCTAATTCCGGACTTACTTACGGCGCGCGGCTGGATACAGATGGATATCGTCAACCGCACGTCATTAAGTACGTCCACCGTTTCGTCATATTGTACGGAGGTCCGTCCGAGCATACCACTCAGAAACGCGTTATTGATAGCGCATGTTCTCGGAGTGAAGACGGAGGAGCTGTACTTATGGGAAATCGTTGAAGTCGAGGAGTAGGCAGCGTGTGAGAGTTTCGGTTATTATACCGTTTCTCACGACGCCGATTCCACGATCGTGGAAAACGTGCTGCTGCGCTGCCGTTGACGATGCCTCCCCGTTTATGTTGCGGCATTTCCTATATACTAAAGTTTACCATGTTTTCCATCTTGTTGAAACGCAAGTGTTTGGGGGTAAACACTTCTATTGACAAGGCTTTAGGTTTGTGTTGTTCACCCTTTCACTATAGAAACCTCGGGGAACAGCCTCCTTAAAGCCTTAACTTTGATCGCGGCAATTTCTCCCCGTATGTCAGAATTAGCGAAAACCACTTCCGGTTTAAACATCGAATCAACTACCTTATCGACGTTTGCCATGTTGATTAGATTCGAGTTATCCGCGCGCCAGAAGCCGAAATCACTAAGCATATCCTCGACAGCACTGAGTGCCCCGTTTAAATTAAACGCGTAGTCACCGTCTAAAGCCCGAACTCTAAGCCGCCGGTCGTTCTTCGATAACTCGATGGAATCGATTAAAATGATTTCGTCAAGTGGAATTTTTATATGTGCCTTAAGTATTTTGCCATCTACTAATGAGCTACACGACAATCTAAGTTTGTGTATCATAGGATGGGTTCCTTTCTATTTCTTCAAGAAGTTTTTTGGCGCTTCGATCTCGCCTATGCCGCCTTTAGCGATCACAAAGAATAAAAACGCTACTCCGTAAGAAGCTACGGACATAAATTTCGCGATATTTTTCATTTTCATAGTGGTTTCACCTCCCTTCGTGGAATCAACGTTAATGCCTGCGCCAGGAACGCACCCGCAATAATCGGTGACTCAATCGCAAAGTTTACGGAAACGATCGCTATAGCCACGATTTTAAACGTTAGCTTCGCCCGCGCGCTGTCCGTCCACGCTGTATTGCGTAGGTTGGTTGGCGCGAGAAACGCAACAAGGACAACGCTCGCTACGTTCAAAATCGGTACATACGACAGGCTAATCGGAATGAACGGAATCGCCGCGTAAATGACTGCGGTAACGATCGCGCAGAGGTCGAGCGATTTAAAATGGAAGCCTCCGCTGGACACGCGTAACACTGTAAACGCCGCGCCTGCGATCAACGTATCGGATAACCTACCGGTAAGCCACCCGAAAATGAGCGTCAGCACTACGATGGATACGAAATTTATTGTCACCGCGTATTGGTAGACGAGGTTTTCGTGACCGCGCCTCTCGTCCGGGTCATGCTTTAACGTAAAATCAGCGAGCAAGCGTGACATATGTGTGGTAACGTTCATCGGCCGATATCCTTTCGCAGAGATAAATAAAGTAGAACAGCGAGCGATACTAGAAGTAGAGGGATAATAATTAAAATGTGCGTAATTGACTGAAACGTAAGTATCCAATACATGAACGTCGAAATAGCAATTGTTCCTAATACATTCGCGAATGTGTCGAGTTTAGTTTTCCGCTCAATGATATACGGATCATGGGGCGGTAAATCCACGTAGGTATAGCCTAGTCCGAAAAGATAAAGTAAGTAAGCTACCGCGAAGCACGCAATCTCCGTTCCTGCCTGAATTATGTACGTCCCGATCCCAAATACAGCACCCGCGTCGGATACGGTCACTAGACCGGTCCATAGCAATATCGGATAAACAATAAATTGAATCAGTAGAAACGTGATATACCCGATCGATGTTAGCGGGAATGCATAAAACGCGCTTGCTCGGATAACAAATCTTAACGCGAGTACGTAGAGAATAATTTGAATCGCCATGTCGCACTCCGTAATGTTAAGTACCGTCCTATTAATGAATGAAATGATCGATATTGTTACCGCGATGACGAGCAGTTTGTTGAAGTCGCGCCAAAACGGCCATCGGAATATTTTATAAATAAGGGCTAACGTTGCTAGTGAGTCTAAGGTGCCGAAAAATACGTTCAATAAAGAATCCGCCATCGGCTGCACCGTCTTCTTCTATAATAATTTCGGAATTTTACTTCGGACTGACCGCGCGTCCTCCACGCGTGCCCTCACCGCACCCAACCCGCAGCTCACCGCCAGCTCGTTCGGATCTTTCCACCGCTTCGGATAGCCCGCCACCCTAACGTCGATCTTGCCGCGGAAGGCCGCGATAATCTGGCGCTTAAGATTCTGACCGGCCGCGTCATGATCCGCCATTACGATAAGCTGTTCGATCGGCGACCGCAGAATGATATCGCGTTTCGTATCGTTAAAGGCGCTGCCGCCCGTTGCGATTCCGAATACGCCCGCCGCCGCAATTGTCATCGCGTCAACTTCCGCCTCTACAATAACCGCGCGCTTTATATTCCGTTTGTAAGCGATATCTATTCCGTACACTAATTCGCGGATAGGACGCGCATTCGGTGCGTACCAAAAGACCTTCGTGTCTACGCGCCTATATTTTACGTTAGCGAGGTCGCCAGCCGCTGAAAACCACGGAAATGTAACGGCTTTCCTGCGCCTATCGTACCCCACGCCGTATAATCGCTGTATTTCTTCCGGAATTCCGCGGCCTTCTAGGTACGGATGCCTATATGCTAATTCCGATAAAATCCGCTTATCTAGCGGGCGGCGGCGCTCCTCTATCGTCAGCTCCGGTACTTCAAGGACGTAATCTTCCGCGCTGGGGTCGGCGGGTTCGCCACCGTATTCCACTAAAAGGTATTCACGCGTCTCCCACTCGGTTTCATTTCGTAAAAAGGCGAGGAGCTTGACGAGTCCACCACGTTGCCATTCCGGATCTTCCGCGCCTAGGTCGCCCCAATTTCCGGCGCGAGCGGTGGTAGTGTCCGTTAGGTAAACGTAAAACGACGGGCTTTTATCGTATCGGAACGGACTTACGGCGATCAACTTATCCGCCTGCCATACCGCGCGGTACCATTCGAATTCGCGCAGCTCGCGTGTGACATCAACGGTGACTCGGCGACCGTTTATCGTAAGTGTGGCGGACAAGTGCGGTCACCTCCGAATTTAGTCACCCTTAAAGTAGCTAGAAATAGTCCTACTTGAATTAATTATTTTTTCGTAATCCCGCGTAAGTACGTACTCACTCGTATGTTCGTCGGACTTTAGTAAGCCTAATTTAATTTCAATATCTGATATGGCCGCTAGTATGATGCTTGACAGTAACTCTTGTTTAGAAAGCTTTAGTTTTCGCCTAATAAATTCAATTCTTCGGTTGTTAAACTTACTAAACGTCAGTGAGAAACGCACATCGTCTGTTTCTGATTCATTTTTAGATTTCTTTATCATCTCGTCAATTTTTGTGTTTAAAAATTCACTCATTAATTGCACCTCTCTTTGAAGTTTTCCCATGCATGAATAATAACACCAAATTTGATGCATGTAAATACCTGGATTCTCTTAATCTAGAAACTCGCCGCAAACTGCGCAGCCGCCGCGTCACCCTTCGGAAGCTCCCGCAATACCCCGTAATCCATGAGCGCGAGCAAATCGATCGCGAACCCCTCGCCGCCATTACGCCCCTTTTCTACGCCAAGCCTTCCGTTACCGTCGACAGCATCGAACGCGAACAGATTTGTCGCGATTTCGAGAACGGCCTTCGTCGTTTTAACTTGGTCGCGCCGCGGTAGCTTAAGTTCGCGCCGCCCCTCATCGTCCGCGTCCGATTTCTCCGTAGATGACGCCTGTATCGCGAATATGCCGACGACATCATTTGCGCCGATTATCTGTTCGAATTTACGCGCAGCTTGCTCGGCCGCACCACCCGCCGTCTTGTTCGCATTTGACCCGTAGATATCGGCAAGTCCGTAAAATGGGTCTACTACGCATACGTCGATGTCCGGATTTTGCTGTAGCTCGCGGTCTAAGTCCGCCAGTGTTCGCGTTAAGTCACGGTCGCCCTTCGCTTGAAGATATAACGTGCCTGGATAGTACGCATTTAACCGATCGACGACGTCAAGGAAATACGTTTCGATGTCGCCGTCGAGCTTTCCGGACAGGATCGCTTTGTTCGGGAGTCCGACTTTTTGTGCGAAATCAGCGTGATCGACCGCACCCTCGCGCGCCGTCAGTATCGATATAAGCCGCGCAAGCCATAAATACGCCTTTAACTCGTAAGATTTTACGAGCACCTTCGCACCCTGACGGAGTAGCTCGTCGACTAGGCACGCGATAAGATACGATTTGCCGCGGCCGGATTCCGCCATGACACCGTAAATATCACCGGAATAGAGGCCGCCAATCTCCGCGTTCAGCGAGTCGAATGGCGTCCGCCACAGTTTAAATGACGTGCCCGCCTTCCGTTTCTCGTACTCCGCGCGGAAATCGTGGCGGAGAGTTTCCATCGTTTTTCCAGCCATAACGCGAACTTGTGTTCCCATTGTAATACGATCCGACACCTCACGCAAGTAATTTCCGAAGTCCTCCGCGGAACTTGTCGAAAACTTCTGCGTGATATCTCCGGACTCAAACCATTCCGCGAATTGGCGGCGTCCGGCCGCGTCTTTCAAGCGTTTCGCGAGGAAGTCGTACGAGTCCGTAACGGCGGGAATGTACGTAAAACCGTCGATTTCGCCGACAAGTGTCGCGTATGAGGGCGCGTTCCCTTTGTTCGCATCCGCGTACGAACGGATATAGCGATACGCAATCTGTTCGCATTCCGTGGCGAAATCGGTTTCTGCGATTGAATACCGCGTCAGTGCGCCAACGTCGTTCTCATCGCATATTTTTGATAGCGTCTGCTCACCATAATTTGCCATCGCGTCTCAACACCTCCGATTATAGGACAGGTTATATTCGCCGGTAAAACGTCATATTAGCGCATTTTCGGCGGTTAGCATGTCGCACAGGAATCCGCATAGGTCTTCCGATATAGTTATTTTATTTCTTTTTAGTACTCTCTAGTCTTTTCCGTTACTTGTTAATAACGTGATTTACCATATTTTGAGATCGCTGTGAACGCTGTCCAAGAAACTTAAACTCGTTATATCTTCCGTTTTCGTACGTTTTCACTATTGTAGGGCACTAGCCCTTTAGTCTCAACGACTTATTCAAAACTTTAGCGTTTTCGACACATTAAGACACATTTAGCGCATTCCACGATTACTTGCGCCCTGAAACGATATCTCGACACACATATCCCGTACGCGATCGGCAAGGCGCGCGTCATATAATCGCATCAATTCCGCCATTGGTAAATTTGACGTGTAAATAGTCGGAAGCCCCGCCGTTGTCCTTGCGTTAATGATTGCGTGCAGATCGGCGCGGAAAGCTTCGCTAGCATCGCGTACACCTACGTCATCCATAACGAGAAATGGTACGGACTGCGCGATCCCCTGCGCTTTGTAGTAGCGAGCGGCGGCGGGCGCTGCGGTTTCCTCGGGTACACGCGGCCGATTGAACGTATTGAAATCCGTCTGCCACTCGTTCACGTCGAGGAAGTACGCCGGTCTAACCAACGGGGACGCGCCCCTCCGTATCGATCCGATGTAATGGACGCTGAGGTACTCGTTAAGGAGGGCGGCCGCCGTCGTCGTCTTGCCGGTGCCAGGCTCCGCGGAATAGAGGTACAACGATTTAATCCGCGGACCGCCGTCATCAAACTGTCGCGTAAATGTCTCCGCGTAAGTACCGATAAAACTCCCGAGCGCCATCGAATCGCTGCCTATACGAACGAGGGAATCACGACTTGGAGCGGTCTTAAGCGTGAGCAGACGGTATTCCGCGGGCAAGTTAGCGGCTGCGATCCGTCCGCCCGCGCCTGAAAACCCGTGCATGGCGACGAATGATCCGCACAGCGCGTTACATGCGTCCGTATTGGCGTACGTGCATGGTTCGCGTAAGATGCATTTGCTAGCGTGACTTTGGGACAACGTTTATCACCGCCTCATGTAATTATGTACCATTTCGCAAAAAGATAATCATCGATAGGTATATTTTCTACTTCTACGGTAATCCTAGTAGGTTTACATTATTTTAAATATTCGAGACTCGCGAAACTGTCCGGTATTATGTCGCCGAATATCGTCTGATTCCAGTATTTAGCCGAAGCTAATTCACGATTGGCCGTGATAATTTCGGTTGTCAGTGCGGCGCGTTCAACTTCTGATTTATCAGTTTTACGTGATTCCATAATCGTTAGATTTGTCGCGTAATACCGTGCTTCGGCGTCTAAGTAGCTGTAATAATGTACAGGCCATACGATCAGGATAGCTAGCGTAAGGACGCCTCCGACGAGAGTCATAAAATCTCCGTATGCTACGTGCTCCCATGGCAAAGAGTTCGCCAAGGCGACCCCTGCAATCACGGCGATAACCGATCCTAATAATATTAATAACATAACGCCGCACCTCCGTTTGTTTTTGTAATCACTTGGTCACCTCGACGATACCCTCTCCGCGGCAATGTGCGCATACTTGGCGTTTCCCTTCATCTAATTGTGTTAAAAACGTCCGGATATACGCTTCGAGATTCGTCTGCAACTCCGCGTAATTATTCCCGCGAACCGTCTGCGCCAAGAGTACGTTATCCGCTCCACTGCCGTATTTCGGACCCTTCAACTCGAACACGCGCGCCATCTTCCAGCGGACTTGCTCCGTTACTGTTTTAGGTTTACGTGAGCGTACGGAGGGATAGTAGGAACGCGATCTTGTTTCATGGTACGGAATCGCAATTCGCTCATCTACGCGAAGCATTTGGATATTACGCAAGTTATCGATGTAATATTTATCGTCCGATCCATCAACGCGTTCCTTCACGCGGTCATAAACGAGGTTGAATACGGTCTCTGCGCTAATCCTGCACGGATACTTATGCTGCGTCTCCGGAAACTTGGCGATATTATTCGGAAACTCGATCGTCACGTATGACGGAATTTGAACGGGCGCACAGTTACGGTCGATGACCTCGAATTCAACCGGTTCGAGATACGGCTTCGGATCGTCATACTTGGCGCGGTAGAATTCCGCGGTTTCGCCGCAAAGATCGCCGTCGTCATCATACGTAAAAGAATCCACCGGTACCTCATGCGGTAATTGCGTAATCTCCTTATAGCGCTCATACAGTTCATAGCCGATAACGCGTCGACTTGTCTTACGCTTACGTTCGATTGTGTTAACCGTGCCCTCAACGATCGCGTACCGATTGTCTCCGGGTGCTGGAATCGCGTCGACTCCGTTGATTACATGAGTGTTGCCGAAAACGTGCGAACTGTATTCGCTGAGCTTAACGTAGCTGAATCCGTCTTTCTCCATTACGATAATTTTATCCGTCATATTAGCGCCTCCTTATAGTAATTTGCGTGGTACGTCTTCTAATTTTAAATTTCCCTTTACATGCGATAACGCATATGCTATATTATTAACAAGAGATGCGATAACGCATAAATAGGAGGAGTTACAATGAAAAAGGAATACGTTGACTATCGGTTGAGTTTTAAAAATACTTCCACTAAGTTTCTAATTGTAGGCAGTTTAAGGACTGTACTTAGTTCTCATCAAACATTAGAAGAGGCTAACGAAGCATTTGACTTATTGCCCCAAGCTTCTTCTACTCCATTTAGTAGTATTTACGTGATGTGCCCTGGAGAAGAAAAGACTCTTGATACAATTGTTTCGCTTGACTTTAAATGGCAGCCTGAGAAAGAGGAAGTCCACCAACAGTCAGATGACTTTTTCGAACTGTAAAGGAGCTGTTTAATTTGACACGAGATGAAAAATTCGGACGTCTTCTTGCAATAGCGAATGTCCTATGCGAACGGGTTTTTGAAAAAGATAAACAAGAAGTCACCGTTAAATACATGGAACGCTATCATCGTAAGCCGATGGAGGTATTCGGAAAAATACATAATGAATTGATCCAATATACGCATAAGTTTGGCGAACACGAGTGGCACCTTTTTAACATGTTCGACGAGATCATTTCAAATATTGATTTTTCCGAATTCAACAATGAGCCACTTAATGAAGTTTACCTTCATAGCTTCCATTCTCAGCAGCACACTTTACATAATATTATGGGCGTAGAAGATGCGGCCGAGCTATGGGGATACTCTAATCCCGGGACAGTCAAGAACATGTGCGCAGAAGGTAAAGTAAAGGCGACCAAGATAGGTAAAACGTGGGTAATAGACCGCAATCAGCCGAATCCTAAACAACCCGACTCTCACGAATGAGAGTCTTTTTAACGTTCACTACGTCATAACCACGCAGTCACTTCGCCCGCACTCGGAGCGCCCTCTTCTGCCGCTGCCCGCCTTTCCCTCGCTTCCTTATCAGCTAAAACCCGTGGTAATATTCGGCTCGCCACGTACGACAATACGAAGCCTGCCGTTAACTGCGGATACTCGCGCGTTGGCCGGTACTCGCGGAACGCCTCGTCAAAGACTTCGCGGAGGACATCTGCGCCATATTGCGTCAAATTACGTTTAATAATCGCCTGCTCCGCGGCCCAGTTACGATACGGCACGTATTGCTCGATTCCGTAGAGTTCGCGATTGAGATCGATGCACATCGTTTGCACCGTCCGCGCGTTCCATTTCTCAGGCGTAATATTGCGCCAATCTTTGCGCTGCTCCGCGGTCAATTTGCTTCGTGCCATCCCAATCAGTCCTCCTCGCTATCTTCCCATCCGTTATCAATCATGTCTTGTTTATCCGCGCATGATTTGCAGCAGTCTTGGTACACTGACGATTCCTTCACGTACTCTTCACCGCACTCATCGCAAAAACGTAACCCTTCACTGTCGCGCAAGTCCTCTGCGTGGTCAACTAGCGCATTTTCTGCGGCGCGATACTTAAGATACGTCTCGTGGTCTTCATGTACGAAGAAGTACTTATAGTCCGCTCCCACGTATTCGCGAATAAGCCCGTTTAGGCGCTTGACTTCTGCTTCCGCCGCCACTGCCCGCCTGACCGCGTGCGGCCATCCGGTGCGTGCCTCGGCGATGAAACGGGCGTATATTTCAATTCGTGTATATGCAACGGGTTCCATTCCGTAGTCAGTAGCCACATCCACGGCGTATTGAAAATAGTCATCACCCTCTACTCCTACTATGTTACAGTTACCGCAATCCGTAAACGCCGCATCACATAGCGCTAAATCAACGGTGAGATCACGTCTTTCATCCAAAATTATACGCCTCCTCGCAATATATTTGCAATAGTTACTTTTCTTCATAGCAGAAGTAAACAGATGTATTGACTTTTAAGTCACGTTAAAGCCAACTGTATTATTGACGCCAGGCCACGGAATTCTGCGCCAGCCAATTACGAACGTTGCGACTTGTTCGTCAACGGTTGCGTTCAATCTACGGTTGTACATTTCACCTCCTCCTCGTCAACTTTATCGGCCATTTCCGCTAGAATATCGCCGTGACATGATCTCGGTTTACAATAACAACAAAGAACTTTCCCCTTTAGTCCGTGTAGATCGCGCAACAATTGTGGCTGCCTTAGAATCCATTCGCGGTAGCTTGTGATAGCCTCCTCGCGTGTAGCTACTTTAAACAGCGCTTTCGTACCTTCCATATGTGAAAACGGATTCCCCCACTTACTTCCGCGCCCGATGTAAACGTCATAAGGTTGTTTGTGGTGCTTGTTAATGACAGTTGTTTTTGCGCTCATGCGGATGCCTCCTCGTGAAATTTTCGTCTTGCGAGATAGTTACGGTAAGCCCGCTGGGCTGCGCTTGCGCCGGATATTGGCGCACCTACTCGCAAGCATTCCGCGATAAACGGCTCCGCCACGTCGCGAAACGGCTGTCCTGTCGTGTACAACCGCCAGTGAACGAGCTCGTGAAGCAGCGTACCCAGGACTTCGGAGCGCGTCCGTTCGGCGTTAGTTTTGCAACTCAAACGAATGAAGAAGCGTTCTTCCGACGTGCGGACGCAGAACATGCCGTTATATCGCGTCCATTTACGATTGACCAATTCGATCGTTCCGGTGAAATCGACGTCCCAGTGCTTGCGGCACATTGCGGTTGCTTCCGTGTATAATTCTTCTAGCGTCAAGTCCCCGTTACTCATTCCGCAGCCCACGCTCCCTTCCGTTCCTTCTCCGTCATCCCACTAGTCGACGCGATTATCGCCCAGTTCCGCCCGCACTGGATTGGCGCGGGGTCTGCGGACGTATAACGGTTACCTGCGTACGATACGATCGTCGTTGTCGCGCCGTCTTTTGCGCGGTTAACTGCGTCAAAGAACGTCATTACGCCGTCCACCCCATTCCACCAATAGTTGCCACGCCGATGATCGTTATGACCGCGAAAATAACGAATAATTTACCGGCGATTCCGATATTGTCGTCCAGCCACGTGAACAACGAGACCGCGGCGATTAGTCCGCTTACCCCCGTAAGCGCCCACGTTAGTGTCGCGAAAAATAAGTCCCAGTTCACGCGATCACCCCGCTTGTCAGTTCCGTCAACCGCCGCCGTTCCTCCGCGATTGCTTCGATATAGTCTGCGATTGTCTCTGTATTTCCCCACGCCGACCGCACGGAAACCGTCGATATTGCCGCCGCTAATCCGACCGCGGTAAATCCGTAATAGGCGTCCGGTCGCCATTCATCGCGGACAGGTGGCGGAGCTGCGCCCTCTTGCGCTTTGTAACCGGGAGCCTTCGCCGGGTCGACCGTGTGGTGGCGCTCTAAGATAAAGTTGCGGTCGCCGTCCGTGGTTAGGCGATAGTCCGGCGTTAGGTTAATTACGTTAGTTTTCGTCATATTGCGCCTCCTTTACGATCGTCCATTTTCCGCGGATCTCACAATCCTCGAATAAATCGCCCTCATCTCGGAGCTTAAACGATTCGCCCGTCACTTGCGAGGTAATCCGCGCGCCCTCTTCGTACGCGGCGAACGCCTCCATAAAGTCAACGGGTGGCTGACGTTTGCGCCACTCCTTACTGAGAAGCTGCGCTGTCATTTGCGCGACTAAATCGTCCCGGAAACATAAGTGACCGTCTCTTTTCGTAACGAAATAACACGCATCAGTAACCGTTTCGTACGTCTCCCCTTCGCGGATACTGCGGATCATTTCCCACGTTTTCATTTAAGCGTTCACCTCCGTTCGGTTAAATTTGATAGCGAATTCGATTTCCCACTCGCCCAATTTTTCGTAAAGAAATCCCGCTTTGGCTGGCGTTATTTTACCGGCCGCCAATTTGCACGCGATAATCGTATCATGCGCCTCGATCGCGCCATAAAACTGGCGGATCTTTCGTTGCGATATCCTCGCCATAGTTAACGTCCTCCTTTTACCGTTTATGTACGGCACATCTAATTTCGCACACTCTACGAAAAAACTACATTTGTCCATATCGCGCCACCGATCACGTTCGTCCATGCGGGAGCCTGGCGGGAGTCTAACGTGAAGCCCGCGTAGAGTATAACGTTAGTAATTCCGTAGTAATAACGTTATAAGAGCGTTATATAAAGATCTTTAAAGATATTAATAAAAGATCTTAAAGATATAACGATATTCACTACGTTCATATCGTATCGTCACATTCGTTCCGAACAGGTTAAACATATACTTTTCCGCGAAAGGGTCTAAAACAAAGAGAAAAGATAGCGCCGGACGGGTCGGCCGCCCATTTTCGCGCCCCGCACCCGTTGCCCTCCGTCGTCCGCCCGAATCTGAGCGATTTTAGCCGGGAAATTAGTCACTTTGGCATCGAGTTGGGACGTTTTATCGTCCGAAAGGTTTAACGCGCTAATTTCACGTAAATTTCACGGGGATCTGCAAGAGCGGTATTTTTGGCGATTGGCGGACGTAATTTCACGAAAAAACTACAAACGTCCATATCGTTTCATACCGTGAAACTCAGGTAGCGGCGTAACCAGACGCGGCGGACACGTTCGTTACCGCGTGACATTTCCGCCAATTCGAGGAATATGCGTGGCTGGCACGCGGTGAAGTCGATTACTTTCATACACGAATCACCTCCGCGCTGAGAATGCGTACCTGCGATCGTACGAACGATAGAAAATTTTCCCCTACGCCGTCGCGAATCATCATATTAACAATAGTCTGTTTAGCATCTATTTTTCCTAAAGTCGCTTTCCTACTCGCGCGATAGGGCGTTGTGTGGTAATACGCTTCGATTAATTGTTTATAAGTATTACTGAGTGATTCTGGTTTTCTTGAAGTTGTGTCTAGTCTCCAATAGTGATCAACTGATTCTTTAATATCGTACAGAATGCTCTCGATCTTGCGCTGTTGCGCTGGGCCTGGTCGAAATATCGGTAATCTAGTTTGTGATTTCTTAACCCTCTTTTTGTCTATGCTGCTGCCGCCTGTTTCCAACATTGCAGTTTTGGTCGGCCTCCCCCTTTTACTACTGCGCAGCTCAGATGATGTAGGCAAAGCAGGAGCTTTAGTGCCATTTTTCAGGTCAGAGGGAGCTACTAGTGTTGTGAATAACCATCTAAATACCTCAATGTTCGGCAGCATTTCAATAGTGATTTTCCCGCCTTCCGTTATAACTAGCTTTCCAATCTCCATATTTGCCTCTAACATTTCACAAACCTCCGTTTTTTGTTTTATATTATAATGTCGATTATTTCGTTGTTACCTTGCTTTGAACAACTAAGTGCGCGTTCCATGCCGTTAATGAACTCCTTTAACGCCTCCACTGTCGAAATATACTCAGTATACGCTTTGTCAGAAATATTTAAGTAAGCAGAGCGGTAAGTACTTAAGTGTGCATAATTAAGTAGCAGAGTCTGTACATCGTCTGAAAAATGCTCCGATGCTCCGTCTACTTCGATATGGTTTGAGATTCTCTGAGTGACCTCGTTTTCAATATCCCCGTACTTGGCTTCATATCGTTTTAAGCGTTCACTAATTACAGGGTCAGCGACGACTTTAGGTGGGGATTCGCGCATCGATTCGATCGTATTCGTTAGGGTTTCCGCGGTCGCTTGCGCAGATGCTGCGCGTTTTTTCGCTTGATCGCGTTCCATTTCCGCGGTTTTTAGCGCTTTCTTAACTTCGCGCAGTTCGCGCACGGTCATTTCATCGACCGTTTTGGTCCCGCCCGTTGAAGGAATCGTGTGCGGCGTTGAGATGAATTCGGCCCGGTCGATATCGGCAGGGAGTGAGAGCATTTCGAATATTTTGCCGACAGGTAGCTGTTGCGATGTCGCAACCTCTCCGAATTGAGTAAATCCCTCAATTAGCCTAAACGCTGTGGTCCGATCAATATCAACTTCACGCAGCCAGGCAACCCACCCACCGTATTTATCTGCTAATTTTAGATCATGAACATATTTCAGACGCCGCCCTATCTCAAATAGCGCATGACCTGCAACTTGCTTGTACGAGTTAATCTCCGCAGTAATAACCAATATACTTGATGACAACATTTCCGCCTTTGCTATAGTAGACACACTGTCGTTACCTCCCCACCCTCTCGTCCTATACTTAACTAATGTACAGCCGAAGGAGTTTCGCACACTTCCGAGCAAAAAAAAAAAAAACGCCACCCCATCGCTGACTAGCGTTAGAGCGGCGTTATCTTACCGCTTTATTTTCCGTCCGCGGCTCAACTTCCCTATAATATCGTTCATCGGCGAATACTGCTCATGTTGACGTTTAATTGACGTTTTGGACAAATGCGTATAGCGCGTTACAATCCGTAAGTCTTTATGGTTCAATATCTTCACAAGATGACGGATGTCTCCGCCATTCTCTAAAAAAAGCGTGGCCGCGGTATGCCGAAACAAGTGCGGATGGATGCGAATATTTAATTTCGATTTCTTCGCGTGCTGATTTAGACGATGACGGAAATTATTGTCCGTTAGAGGCTCGCCATAGTTCGCGAGGAAGAGGTACTCCGAGTCCAAGTCTTCGTTTTCCTTCAATAATTCTTTTATTAGACGCAATGTATTCGCAGTAACCGGAACGTTATTATCTCGTTTACCTTTCGTGTCAAGCGCAGGGAAATAAATCATGCCGAGGTTAAAATCGATTTGAGACTTCTTAATCGATAGTGTTTCCGATATCCTGCCGAAGGTGTCCAGAAGAACGTTCATAAGCACATAATCGCGAAATCCTGCAAATGTTCGCTGATTCGGCGCTTGAAGCAATATACGAATCTGCTCTACATTAAGAATATCGATTTGCTTATCCTCTTCCGCGGCACGTTTAACATTTTCCGTCGGATCATACTCGATTAACTCTTCACTTTTTAGAAAACGGAACATCGTTCTAATAGGTTTCATGCGGATATTTACCGTCGTAGCGGAAAGTCCTGTAGTCTTCGCGCTGGTTGGCGCAAATATCCCGCATTCCTCATAGCGAACCTTTTCCCGCAACATAAACGACATATAATCGCGCAGCACATCGGGAGTGATATTGCGAACATCTCGATAAATTTTACGAATTTCAAGGAAACGGCAAAAGTACGTGTAGAGATCACGGTAACTTTGGAGCGTCTTAGCGGATAGATTTTCCGAACTCTTAGCGCTATAAAAACGTTCAAATAGTGCGTCTAGATCATGCGCGGCTAGTAGCGCAGTCCTCGTGTTCTTTACTTTACGCTTGGCTCGCGGATCGGGATTCGTAGACAAAACAAAAACGCCTCCTATCGGATAATTACCGAATAAGAGACGTTCTTGTGACGAGCGCTACCCTGTTTTAAAATACGAGCGGTACCCTGCGTGTGTCCATCGTAAAGTCAAACGTTGTAATAGCGCGGTTTATAGCGGGATGACCTGTAGTGGGCTCGAACCACTGACCCCTACCCTGTCAAGATAGTGCTCTCCCAGCTGAGCTAACAAGTCGTTTTTGAAGACAATTTAAAATATACCAAGGATGAAACACAATGTCAATATCTTCTTTTGAATTATCTCACTATTTTCCGTTCAGTCACCTTGGCACTGAAAAAAACTTTAGCGCTGAATACTACACAACCTGCCGAGCCCGCCACTTCAGTATTCTTCAACTCCACATAACAGTTGAAAAAAATATGTAAACACATTGTACTCCTCTATTCAGCGGTTATCGGCAGGTGTAGCATATTCAATACTTACGAAAACATAACAAACAATAAAGCTATTAACGCAGGAAGTCCTTGAACTACAATAATTGATTTTTTAGCAGTCAATCCTCCAAAGATTGCTGCGATAAGGACACAGGCTAGAAAAAATATTTGAAGATGTCGAGAAACCACCGCGTCAAAATAAAACAGACTCCAAATCAATCCAGCGGCTAGAAATCCATTATATAAGCCTTGGTTTGCAGCTAGTGCTTTTGTAGCTTCAGCAAATTCTTTTTTTGTTCCAAAGGCTTTTAATCCTTTAGGTTTCGCCCATAAAAACATTTCCAAATATAAGATATATAAATGTTCTAGAGCTACAATAGCAATTAAAACTTTACTAATCATATGCATTCTCTCCCTGCTCCTTTGTTAACGGATGTGAACGTTCATTCTATATCCACTTCAAGTTTTCTCTTGCTATACGCATTTATTAATTGTGCAATGCCAGCGCGTGCAATTCGTTGTATCCGCCCGTTTACGCCCAATTATTGGAGCCAACTGCTGATTGTCTTTTTGGTCACAGCTATAGCTTCTTGCAAAGCTTTGGTTGCCCCTTGATACGGATGGACTGTCCCAAATGTATGATTCCCCTCCGCAATTCGAAACCACTGAATCTCCGGGTTGCTCTCTACCAATGAAGCTGAACCCGCAATCCATCTAGTACTGTCTTCGGTGCCTTGAATAAGCGTAATAGGAAACACTGCTTCCTTAACTCGGCCTATTAAATCATACCGGTCCGCATTCTGTTCCATGTCCTCCAAAATAACCAGATCAAGCGGCATTTGCTGCTTAGTACGACCGTTTAGCGTGTAGCTTCTGCCCCTTTCTCGCATTTCCGCTTTATTTTCTTCGGTCAGCAAATCAACGTCAGATATTCCATTCCAACTGATCACACCAGAAACCTGTTCCGGATGATCCAGTGCATAAATCAAGAAAACTCCTGCCCCTCGGCTATGACCTAAAAGAAAGATGGGTTTCCTTGGTTCTCCGGCAGATAGATGAGAATGAATAAAGTTCACAACAGCTTCTACATCTTCCACGTCCTTCGAATAAGTAGCTCGCGCAAATTTATCCAGTTCCGTAAAGTTTAGAAGATCTTCTCCCACCCCATTATGGGATAAATTAATCGAAACGACATCTACATCCTCGTTCAGCGCACTTGCTACGTGTGGGAACATGCCCCAATCCTTAAAGCCTTTATACCCGTGGCAAAGAAGCAATGTCCCTTTCGAAGGCTGTGTTGCCGAAGCGTAGAAATCGCCTCTAACGACTCGTTCATGTTCTATTTTGATTTCAAACGCTCTATGCACGCTATGCTCCATATGATTCCCTTCCCCTCCCTTACGTGTGCAGCGTTTCCGCGTTCTTGTATTCTTCTGTTATTTTAGCACACTCTATTTTTAAGAGCATGTGCAACATTTCCTGATTTTGTTCGTTCAAAAGGATAGAGGTGATTAATAATGATAAAAAAATGGCGTTTAGCGCTAGGCTTATTGCTTGTGTTCGTCCTGACGTTCTCTCAAAGCGCACTCGCTTTCACGGACATTCAAGGCGACCCTGCTCAAGCCAAAATCGAGGCATTACAGCGAGATGGTATTATCAATGGAGTTAATGAGGACACTTTTGATCCGAAAGGAACCGTCACATTCGCTCAGGGAACGCATTTGATTGTCAAAGGATTGCATTTAAATTTGGATCGTATTCGTTTCATCAAGGAGCCGAAAGCCAGCGATTATTTCGATTATGTACCCAATGATGCATGGTACGCGTCATCTTTAATTATCGCTTCTCACAATGGCATAAAGCTGAAAAGAGATCTCCAGCCTCAAACAGCCATGACGCGCGAGCAATTCGCCACCAGCTTGTACCAAGCCATTCAGGGCACCGGCAGCTATATAACGAATAAAATGTGGCTGGTTGTCAAGGATGCGCCGGAATTCTCCGAAGGAACGATATCGGCTGTACAGGATTTGATTAAATACAAGGTGGTTTCTCTTGTAGACGGAAAGTTCCGCCCTAAAGACGAAGTCACACGTTCCGAAGCTGCGGAAATGATTTTTAACGCGATTGCTTTCGTGAAATCACATCAACAAGATCAACCCGCTCAAGACTCTCCGCACTCCGAAGTCACGATGACTGTTACACCAGTGAATGCAGATGTGAATACAATCACTCTCTCTAGAGGAAGTAAACCAAACCCTGGATACCAAATCACCATCACCGGTATCGACTTCCCCGAACAAGGGCAGGCTGTTGTCCGCTACAAACTGTCGGATCCGCTCCCTGATATGGCTTATGCTGCCATAATAACAGAACCTAAAGCGGAAACCTATGTAGCGTCGATTTACAAAGTCACATTGAAAGAAGAATAAATTTTTCCGAGAGCAGACCATTGTGGGTCTGCTTTTTTGCTATCATAAATTCCCGCTGAATAGTAAAAACTTGACTATAGCGGCTAGGCGCAATTGGATTATTCACCAATTTAACAAAAACCAGGGAGGAAGCCCCCTTATGCATCGAGTTCTAGCAATCAGTTTGCTCCGAAAGCTGGTCTGTGCAGGCGTTCTATCATTAAGTTTGGCAATACCGATGTTCCCAATCCATACCGTTGCACAAAGCTCCGCTGAGAATGGGCAAAAGATGGCAGCAACGCCTTCATTTCAACTCATTGTTAGAGTGTCTCCTGGCGCTTCCTATGAAACGGAGGCTTCTCTAACTGACAAAAAAATGCTTAAGGAACTAGAAGATGCAGTTCCAGGAGATCCCTACGACGGAGCGCTGCCTCCCGACGTGACGCTTTCATATGAAAAGGCCGGGCGTAATTTGAGCTACGGAGTCACCCCGGAAGGTGAAGTAGTGGACCTCACTAGAAAGTTGAAGCTGAATTTATCTTCCCGTGTTCAGGAACTGCTCGCCGGACAAGTTCAAGCGCTACGTGCACAGCATTACGGCGAAATCCTTCCTTGGGAGCAAGCAAGCGAAGTATTGCCCAAATACAGCAAGTTCACGATCATCGACGTGGAGAGTGGTCTTAGCTTTGAAGGACAGCGCCGGGCGGGCTCCAGTCATGCGGATGTGCAGCCGCTAACCAAGCAAGATTCCGCGACGCTCAAAAAGATATACGGCGGCGCATGGAGCTGGGACCGCAAAGCAGTCCTCGTGAGGCTGGACGGCCGCACGTTAGCCGGCTCCATGCATGGCATGCCGCATGGCGGGGACGGCATTCCCGGAAATGACTTCAACGGTCATTTCTGCATCCATTTCCTCGGGAGCGTGACGCACGGCTCCCGCTCCTTCGATCCAGCGCACCAAGTTATGGTGCACCGTGCCGCAGGCTTGCTGACAGCGTATATCAGCAAGCTTACGCCTTGGGCGCTCATCGACGTCTGGATCAGCGCCGCGAACCAAGGTGACCTGCAGCTGCTGCAGGTCACCACAGGGCAAGAACAGGCTGTGCATATGCGAACGATGCGCAGACTGTCGAAGTTCCAGGAGCGGGACACGTCCCAGCTCCTGGAACTTGACACCGCGGTCGACGTCACGGCTACGCCGGAGGGCTCGAACGCGGCAAAAACAAGGCGAGTCCTCTTTCATCTTGAAAGAGGCTCGGTAACTTCGCGCTGGTACATTCGCAGCGCCGTCATTCAGTGAAAAAGCCCGTAATCCCTCCCTCGCAAACACGGGTGAGATTACGGGCTTTCATTGGCTTCACTCCTCCGGCTGACCGGAAGCTTTGCGCAGCTCATTGGCCAACCGGTGAAACTCTTCCCGGGCAGCAGCTGAAATGGTAGCTTCATGCGCAGCAGCAAGAAAGGGGATGATTTTGTTGGCATCCTCAGGACTAAGCGGAGGAGACACGGGCACGTCAAACGTGTTCCAAAAGCCCTCATTACCATAGGCTTCGTTATAATCAACGCCTATGCCGTGAATCGTTTCATCATTTTGGAATTGATACACATGCAGAAATGTTGACTTATCCCCGCGACTCCAAGCATATGTCTGCCAAAAACGTGAACAAGCGGCTGCCGCGTGTACAGCTTCCATGACCTGATAGGAGCCATAAACTCCTGTCGTATAGCCAGGTGTAGCTTCACTCGCTGCTTGGATGTAGGCAATAACCGTAGGCAACTGGGCACTCGTTGCATCAAAGTCGACTGCGAAATAAATACAACTGCCTGGCGGTTGCCCCACAGCAGCAGCAACCTGCAACGCTGCAGCTCCATCGGCCAGTCCTGCACTTCTTCCTCCAAGTGCGCGATTAGCCGTTGTTTCGTAGACCGATAATATCTGCAGACCTGCGTCGGAAATAAGTTCAGCCTCCTGTTTTGTTAATGCCTTGGCCCCGCTAGGAACCAAATACCTCCCAACAAAGCTGTAACCATCCTTACTGAAAGCAGCAGCCGTATTGGCAGTTAAAGGCGTCGAGCAGTCGAATCCGTTGACCACCATCTAGCATCACCCCACCTTTACTTGTCTCATATAAGTTATGCGTACAAACTGGCCAACGTTACCGTCATTGAGCTCAATTACTTCAAAACGTGCAGGAATACCGTACCAAAGATAGGAAATACTAAACAGAGTGGTGTGGGCCTACAAGGTAAATAAGCCCCTTGATCTCATCATTTTCAGATGAAACCAAGAGGCTTGTTTACTCCCTAGAAAAAAAAACCCTTATTTATCAGGGTTTTCAGTGTATGGGCCCAGAGGGACTCGAACCCCCGACCAATCGGTTATGAGCCGACCGCTCTAACCAACTGAGCTATAGGCCCAAATACAAATCATTTGGTTGCGGGGGCAGGATTTGAACCTGCGGCCTTCGGGTTATGAGCCCGACGAGCTACCGAGCTGCTCCACCCCGCGTCATTGGTTGCCGATTACAGCGACAAAATTAAATATACACTAATAACGATTGTAAAGTCAAGCGTTAATTTTATGGCAGTTCAGGTAAAATCAGGTGTTAAAACGCACACCGAACCGGCCTTTTTTGGACTTATATACTTCCACTTCTTGCGGGCATTCATATCCGTAAATCCACCAATCTTCTTCCATCCGTTTCGCTAAACAGCCAGCTTGAAATTTGGAATCGTAAAGTTTAGCCCAATAAATCCAATGCATGTCACTCACTCCGTTTTTTTGTCATCGTTATTACTATCATACCCAAAAATGACCACGCTTATGAGGGTAATGATAATCGAATGCCGCCGTTTTAGAAAAAGCAGGAAAGCGGCATACTAAGGATAACCAAGTGCTGCAATTCCCTATTGAGTTGGCAATGTTACGAAAATAATAGGAGGAATTCGATGAACTGCGGAATCGCCATATTTCCATCCAAAGAAGTTCAAGATGCTGCGAATACGTATAGAAAACGTTATGACCCTCACTATCATTTCATTCAACCACACCTTACAATCAGAGAAAATGATCAATGGGATAACCGACGGCTCGCATCCGCTGTAGAACGGTTGGAGGAAATTACGAGATTTTATGCGCCTTTCGAGATCGTGTTTAATCGTTTTTCTTCATTTTTCCCTGTAACCAATGTTATTTATTTAGCTCTTGCAGATACGGATGCCATGCTGAAGTTGCAGAAGGCTATTTGCTCTGAAGAATTAGCGGAAGCTGCGAAACCCTATTCCTACTATCCGCATTTGACAATCGGCCAAAAATTAGGCGATGACGAGCTCCATGACATTTTGTCCCCACTTAAATTAACCACTGTCAATTTCCGTTCCCTAGTAGACCGGCTTCACCTCTTATATCAGACGGAAAATGGCGCATGGACCGCCTATCAAACGTTCCTGCTTAGAGGGTGAAAAAAAGCCGCATGATGGCTCTTCACGAGCGTTTCATGCGGCTTACCTATTATTGCTTCAAAGTAGTCAACAGACGTTTAACCGTTTCTCCGTTTTCCCCTGGGAATGTTTCATATATTTTTATGGTGAGCGGGTAATCCAGTTGTGAGGAGTTTGCATTCAAATCGATCGTATTGGTTCCGCTGTATATCCGACCTTCGCCTGACAACGATACCTTCGTGTTCCCAACCGGATTATTTTGTTTATCGAACAGCTCGATAAGCATCTTGTTGTTAAAGGCGTCTGCCGTTACTTGTTTATCAGGAGCAATGTCAAGATTCAGCTTGAGCTTGTAGTTATATGACATATTGGCTTGGATGAGAGCTGAAATCGACCAATCTTTGATCTTGATGTCGTACGGGTAGAGCTTGAGAGCATCGCTGGTAGGCTCATTTTTCTGAACAGGCACTTTCGCTGTTGCCAGCAGAGATTTATAAGCAGTGTCTCCACTAGCCTGATTGCTGTATAGATTCATTTTCAAGCCCTCTCCTGTTTCCGAGGAAGGCAACGCATAAGCATAGCTAACTACATAGGAAGCTTTAGGAACGACGCTGATCGCGGTTTTCGCCTGTCTGCTTCCCGCATAAGCGTATCCATCCTTACTAATAAGCTCAGTTTGAATAGCAGGTATAGGAATCGGCCTGTCGCTGTTGTTCGTCATTTTGAACTTAGCTACTGCCGTGTTGAAGCCGTCATCTTCGTTCGACGTAATGTGCAGTTCCTCCAGCGAAATATCCACGTTTGTCGGCACGTATTTATTCGTAGAATCCAGTTTCACTGGTGTTCCAAGCTTATAGTCTGGAGCAGGAATCACGCCCAGCGTCACTGCGCCAGTAGGGAGCAGGATGTTGACCCGGCCAACCCGATACGCATCTTCCCCATTCGCTGTAGCGAATTTTTCCGGTGTAACGACATTCAGACTTGAGAATTCAGTGTCCAGATCAGAAGGAATTACAACGTGCACAAATTTTTTCTCGCCTGGATCCAGTGTGACAGATGCTTCTGCGCGGTTGCCGGAATATACGGAACTCTCAGTTTTTCCGTCGATACCGAAGCTAGGAACAGTTTGGCGTTCTGTAGTTGGATTTAGCGCTTGAATCTGTACGACCGTCGATACCCCTTTTGCTGTGATTTCCTTATGAATATCTACGGGAACAAACTGAATCGGGGAATGCAGAGATGGCAGCGCGAAAGGCTCACCCCACTTCAATATGGACGACTGATTCGTAATTGTGCTGTTGCTTCCATTCCAAACCATGCTAGAATCCGCTGCAACGGTCAGCAATGTTGTTTCTTTTTTCGGATATACTTCCAAATCCACATCAACAAAACTAATTTCTGAGAGAGCTGCATCATCGCTACGATCAACGGTGGACAGGTAGCTCAGCTCTTGTTGGCTTTTGGGTTGAATCGACTTTGGATTTTTGCTGCTTGGCTCCAGGGTGTACTCTACACCGTCTGCCATGCGAACACGCAGTTCATAATCGGGCACCCTCGTTACTTTACCGCTCGTATTTTTGATTCGGATGACGGCGCCGAGCTTTGTTTTATCCGAGTCATGTTCATTCAGAATGCTTTTGATCTCTACATCAATCGCATCCTTCAAATTGTAGCTGGCAACCGCAGCTGCGGTACTCACCGTGCTGGGTACTTCAGCGGCCCAAGCCGGCAAAGATGCTGTCGTAAAAAGCGCAGCGGTTAGTGCGATCGTCGTTAACGTCTTTTTCATAGTCTTGTTCACGTGGTTCTCCTCCTAAGATTTACTGCGCTTTAGTTAGCTATCTTCACCTTATCTTGATCTTTGAGTTGATGTTGACCGGAAATAACAAGGATTTCGCCTTCTTTAACCCCGGAAATAATTTCCTGACTCGTTTCATTGAGGCGGCCTAATTCTACCTTGCGTTTCTGTGCCGTATCGCCATTCAGAATATACACGTAGGAATCGCCACCCTCACGGACGATGCTTAACGAAGGAACAACAGGAACAACTTGCTCATCTTCTTTCGTTAATTGGATTTGAGCTTTAGAACCCGGTTTGAGTTTGCCATCCGGATTATCAACCGATAATTCCAAATCATAGGCATTGGTTTTTCCATTGATGACATCGGAAAGATACGCGATTTTTGCCGAGGCTTTTTCCGTTACTCCAGGAATATAGAAAATGAGTTCAGTTTTGCCTCTGACAAGATTAGCTGCTGTTTCCGTGAGCTGGGATTTAATTTTTATTAGATTGGTTTGCTGGACCTCACCGACTCTAACGCCTGGGGCAACCGTCTGTCCCGCTTCGATCGTCAGATCCGTTAAAATGCCTGATGCCGGAGCTTTCACTTCAAGATTGCTAAGTGTTCTTTCAATACTGCGGCTGCTGACTTGTGCGGATTCATAAGCTGTCTCTGCTTGAGAAAGGGAGTTGGTATCTTGCATTGCTTTAAGTTTTCTGCGTGCGCTATCCAAATCCTTCTTTGTATTGTTCAAATTTGTTTCGGCTTGTTCGAGCTGACTTTTGGTAACAAGGCCTTGATCGTAATCATTGCGAGCTTTATTATATATCTTCTCTAGATCACTTACTGCCGTCTCCAATTTAGACACGCCGTCTTTAGCATCCGCGATCCCATTTGCCACATTTTGTTTAGCAGACGAGAGACCCTCTTGCGCCCCTTTTAAACTTACTGCATTCAAATCTTTCTGGATCAACGTATCCGTTGGATCCAAACGGAAGAGAACATCGCCCTTCTCTACCTTCTCGCCGCGTTTTTTCACGATTTCGATGACTTCTCCGCTGCTTTTGGTTACAACATCTAGCTGTACGGAAGACACAACATCTCCGACTTGCTCAATCGGCTCACCAATTTTCAATTTCTTGATTGGAGCTGATTTTACCGTTTTTTCTTGCTGCTGTGCAGCTGATGGCGTGCCCGTAGGACTTGCAGCGGGAGCTGCGGAACAACCAGCGGCGATCGCCGCGCTCAACGCGACGATACCGAATAATTTGACACTTTGTTTAACCGTAAGCAACTGACGTTTCATGTTCGATTTCTCCTTTTCCCCTGTTCAGCTTAGAGTTTTCTTGGTACTGGATTTCACCCTCAGTGAGTAGCTGTTGCTGTTGGCTCCGATGGACTGACGTCCGATTTTCCTTTTAACTTGGATAAACGGGCTTCGCTTTTCTTGAATAAGATTTCATACATGATTGGGACAATAACGAGCGTTAACAGCGTTGAAGTCGTAAGACCGCCAATAACGACAACAGCCAAGCCTTTGGAGATGACCGTACCTTTCGATAATCCAAGACCTAAGGGCAATAGTGCAATAATCGTAGCTCCTGCAGTCATGATAATAGGTCTGATCCTTGTCATTCCTGCTTCCACAAGCGCATCGCGAATCGAGTAATTATGCTCTCTAAGCTGCTGTACGCGGTCTACAAGTACGATAGCATTCGTTACGACAATACCAATCAACATGAGGAAACCGATCAGAGAAGTGATATTCACAGATTCACCAGTCAATATTAATCCCAAGAGCCCTCCTATCGCGGCCAGAGGCAGGGAGAACAGAATCGCTAATGGCGCTTTGGCATTTCCGAAAGCAATAACCATGACCATGTACACAATGAATACCGAAGCAATGATGGCTAAGAACATTTCATTAAAGCTCTTTTTAATATCGTCGGACACACCTTTTACTTCACGTGTAATCCCTGATGGGAGCTCCAGTTTGGCTAGTTCGGCAGACACTTTTGCACTGACGCCGCCCTTATCCGGACTATCGATTTTCGCGCTAACGTTTAGCACTTGTGATTGGTCTTCACGTGAAATGGTGTTTGGTGCTTCGATTTGATTCACTTTGGCTACTTCGTTTAATTGAACCGTCTGCCCCGAAGGTGTCTTTACCAAGAATTGACCCATTTTATCCACAGAATTTTTGTAAACTGGATTCAGCATCACTTTCGTGACATAGGTTACGTTATCAAATTTCAAATCGCCCAGCTTTTCTTCTGCAATCCAGCTATTGACGGTTTGCAGAATTTGGCCTGCCGACAACCCGTACAACCTTGCTTTGTTCTGATCGACAATGATTTCGACTTCAGTCTTGGAATCGCTCAAGCTGTCTTTAACATCGCTCAGTTCGGGAAATTCTTTTAACTTTTCTTTAATCATTAAAGCTGCCTGCTGGAGAAAGAGTTGGTCGTCTCCTTTCAGTGAATAAGAGAAATCCGAGCCGCCGGAATCTGGAGGACCGCCGGTAAACAATTCGATTTCTACATCCGAACCTTTTGGAAGCTGCTGCAACATGTCTGCTTTGTATGTTTTGATCGCTTCTTTCGAATTCGTCGCCTTACTTAACTCAAAGAACAATGACGCTCTATAGGCATATCTATCCTCACTTTGATTATATCCAACCAGTGATTCAACGTATTTGAACGAAGGTTGGCCCGTTTTGTCTTTATAGGATTTTAGAATCCCTTCAATTTCCTTTACTTTTTCACTCATCATATCCATGGACGTTTCCCTTGGCATTTTAATGCCAATACTCCCTTGCAGAACCGTTTCACTATCAGGCATTAAAGATACGGCAAGATTAGGAATTGTTACACCGATGGAAAGCAGGAGCACGCCACCTGCTATCAATAATGTTTTGATTCGATTATTAAGTGACCACACAAGTGCTTTCTTATACCGCATCCCCATAGGACCTACATGATTCTCATCATGTTGTGTGGCCTTCTTGCCGCTAAGAACCAGGAGCTTGGCAAGCATTGGTATTACAGTTAAGGCTACTATTAAGGAAGACATTAACGCCACGACAAGTGTGATGGCGAACGGACGGAATACTTCGCCAATAATCCCGCTGACAAATCCAATTGGTCCGAATACGCCTACAGTTGTAATGGTTGAAGACGTAATTGCACTGGATACTTGCTCGGTAGCTAATTTAATAACGGATTCATTCCGTTCTTGGGCTTTTTGCAGTTGACTGTAAATATTCTCAATAACAACGATACTATCGTCCACAACCCGACCGACTGCAATGGCCATCCCTCCGAGTGTCATGATGTTAAGAGAGATGCCCAGCGGCCCCATAACCAATAGCGTTACTAGAATGGATAAAGGAATAGACACGAGTACGATTAACGTCATCCGTATATTTCTTAAGAAGATCAGTATCATTAAGGAAGCAAGAACAGCACCCAACCCACCTTCTTGCACCATACCGTGAATGGATTGTTTAATATCAACTGCGCTGTTGTAAACAATCTGGAATTTCACGCCTCTTAGCGTTTTTCCCCAGTCATTCATAAGCTTATCGGCTGCATCAGCAAATTCTACAGCATTAGCCGCTTTCGTTTTATATAGAAGAACACCGATTGCCGGCTTGCCATCAAGTCTAGCTATAAACTTTGACTCGCTGATTGCCTCTACTTTAGCAATTTGTTTTAGCTGAAGTGTAACGCCTGTTTTCGTTGTAATCGTCAAATTTTCCAAGTTGTAAATAGTGTTGAACTCACCTTTTATCCGAACCATTTGTGTGTTTCCGTTAAAATCCACATTGCCGGCAGGGCTTGATACGAGGGAGGATTTAATGAGATCCGTTACTTCCCCTGGCGATAAATTGTAGTTGCTAAGTGCCGGCGCATCCAACTTAATTGTCAGCGTTGCTTCCTGATTACCTACTGAATCTACATGGTCAATACCTTTCAAACTGTTGAAACCAGGCAGAATCGTGTCCTTGTAAGATTTATCAAGCTCTACTTGATTCATGCCTTCATCGCCATATACGGCCAGAAAATAGACCGGAGAGGAAGCAAATCCATCTGTTAATACTTTTGGCTTCTCTACACCTTCTGGAAGCTTAACGTTGGAGATCAGACTCTCCACGTCTTTTTTTACATCTTCAGGCTTCTTGTCTTGGTTTAATACTAGAATAACCTGAGAGTGATTGTCCTGCGAGTCAGATTTCAGCGTCTTCAATCCATCCAGACCAGCTACAGCTTTCTCCAATGGCTTCGTTACGTCATCAAGCACATCCTTCGGAGGTGCAATGTACGTAGTGCTGATCGCAACGACCGGAAATGTAATATCCGGCATACTTTCTACCTTGAGTGATGTCGCTGAGAAAGTACCACCAACGACTAGCAACAGCATAATAATGAATACTGCAGCTATGTTTTTCATCGAAAAATTCGTAAATTGTTTCATCATCACTTCTCCCCTATCACCAGCTTCGTTTCCAGTAAATCCCTGATTCGTACTTATTCATCATAAACGTTATTTCTTAACAAAACATAAACTAAAAACGAAATTTTTATGTTTTTTCTAGTTCTCTCTTGACTCTCTTTCCCATCCACACTCCTTACTTTGGAATTTCCAATATCATCCTGGCTTCATTATATATGCGCAATTCTTCAAAAACAGGTGAATTAAGTCATATTTCTAGTCATATATTCAGTCATGCCTTTTCTCTTATGGCTGTGACTTCATGTGACTTCACGCAAAATCAACTGGCAGTTTTAATACGAATGGCAATTGTCATATAAAAAAATGAAATCCGCACCAGTATCCGGAAGCATCCCGGTCTGTTACGGATTTAACCAAAGCAAATAGGCCAACGTGTTTGTAAATACCTTTGGTTTGTTATCGAATAAGAAAAACGGCATCCCAATCAGGTTCTTCATTTCCCAATAATGATGCCAGAACCAATGCAGTCCCGGCTGCGCCATTTAATAAGCCGGCTTGATTCGTTTTACGAAGATATCCTTTGGACTGATCATAGTCATAATATCCAAACATCGAATCTGGTTCATACAGTTTCAACACTTCATCAACAAGACGATCTCTCAAATTTCCAAATTCATCGACGCCAGTATCCGAGTACATCCTTTGTACGGTATGAAGCAATCCGCTCAACCCATGGCAAAACGTCCCTGAATACAGGCCCCATTTTTCTCTCGGCCGATTGGAAATACCCAAGTATCCGTCAACGGCAACTTGCGCATAGGTATCATTTTGTACCGCTTTACCGGCTAACCATAATGACCGTGCAACACCCGGGGTTCCATAACACCACGATTCCTGATTTTCGCCTACTGAATTAGCATCAAGACTACCCGAAGCCCAAACTTCATAAGGAAGCCGTTTCGGCCAAATCAACCCGTATGAATCTGTTGATTTCCATTCACAGACCCAATCCGCCAATCGCCGAATATCTTCTTCCATAGATGGATATTCCATACCATGAAGCTTCGACAGACTCAAAAATGACAGAGGCCCGGTAATCCCGTGGGACATGCCTACATTAAAATTCCCGTTAGGATATATGACTTTTTCGTGCGAAAGAAATTGGTTTTTCGAAGACACATACCACGCTGGAACCTTTTGGCCATTCAAATCTATCGTCCCGGACATTTGATGAAAAAACTCGGCAATTTCTTGCCAAACCGACTTCATCCTCGCATTGTCAGGAAACAGCAATACGGCGCGGCCAATACCGGCCAGCCCTTCCATTACATCATATTGGCTCATTTGCAAATCATCCAGCCATCGGCCTCGCATTTGATCGAAAGTGACCTGTAGCGAGTCCGCCATTAAGTTGGTTAGCGTATCCGTCATGGTTTGATAGCGTGTACCGTTTCTGGAGAGGGAGCGAATAGCTACTAATATACCGGAAAGACCGCTCCAAACAGACATGGAGTAGACGCCTTTTTCTTCTAATGTTTTCTGAATAAGCTGCAAATAACGATGCCCGACGTAATCCCAACCGCCTTCGGGGTAAAGTCGGTCCATCTGACCGAGCAGCAAGCAAATACCGGAAAAACCCATCGCAAGATTTAAATCTTCCCATGAGCTGATGTGTTTCCCATCCAATTCTTCTTGATGTTCTTGCAGCATAAGTGTACGAACATGCTCAGGATCTTTATACCTCTCGGCAATATTCATAATCACCGGAATTATTTTCGTGCGTGCTTGCGGTGATACCGATTTCCAATGCCTGTCTATACAATATTCTGTATTCATTTAAGTACCGACTCCTTTATGCACCATAGGTTCAGACTCTTCCTCGTCAAGAAACGAATTCGCTTGCAAATTGTACATCTCGGCATAAACACCATTCCGGACCATCAATTCACGATGTGTCCCTGCTTCAATCATGCGGCCTTCTTCCATCACAATAATTTGGTCTGCGAACCGGGCTGAGGCATAACGATGCGTAATGAAAACACCAATTCTGTCTTTCATCAGTTGACGGAACAACGCAAACAAATCCCGCTCCGCCATCGGATCTAGAAATGAACTCGGCTCATCGAACAGATATACATCCGCATTTCGCATGAACGCACGCGCAATCGCTATTCGCTGCCATTGCCCGCCCGACAACTGATAGCCGCCCTCCATCCATTTGCCTAATTGCGTATCCAAACTTTGCGGCAGTGATTGAATAAGATCTTGTATGCCGGCATAGGAACTGGCCTCGTAAATTTTCTTATCGTTATTTAAATCATCTATAGACCCGAAACCTATATTTTGCCGAACAGGCATCTCATATTGAACAAAATCCTGGAAGACGATTCCGATTTTTTGCTGCACTTCATTTAAATTAAAGCTTTGGATGTTGCGTTCGTTAATCTTGATGGTCCCTTCATAATCGCCATATAGCTGCATGAGTAATTTGATCAGCGTCGATTTACCAGAACCATTTCTGCCTACAATAGCAGTCGTTTTACCCCGTTGAAGCGTCAAGGAAATTTGATCGATAACTCTCTTGTCTTTGTCCGGATAGCTGAATGAAACATTTTCAAACGAAATCTGCTCGATTCGAAAATCGCAGTTTGCTGATGAAACAGGTCTCGTGTGAGACTCCATTTGGCGAAATGAAGGATCCGAAGAACGAATTCGCAAAAACAGCAGTAACTGTTCGATATACAGGTTGTTCTGAGAAAACTGCAAAATTAACTGTACAACACTCTGCGATTGGCTTTGCACTAATGTAATGGCTTGAATATAGGCGAATAGACTGCCGATCAGCAGCACTTGCAAATAAGCATCCCTAAGAGCCAGACTGATAATTCCGAATAACACGGCCAATTCCAGCATGTCGAAAATGAAAGTGACACGTAATCTTTTCTTCATTAATTGCTTGTCTTTTTCAAAAAAAACTTGAATGATAGAACGGTACCGGTGAAGCAAATAGGAGCCTAATTGAAACATCTTCACTTCTTTGAAAGCCTGATTGTTGGACAAAATATAAGTAATGTACCAAGACTCTCTATATTGCGGCGTTCTCTCCAGGTACATTTGAAACTGTTCGCGATTTAATTTCAATACAAAGTAAAAAGAAGCACATGAAACGAATAGCAGTGCGAATACTACCCACCACTCCCAGAATATGAGCATGACGGCCGATGCGACCATCGTAATGACTCCCGAACAAATCGACATCATCTGAGAAAACATTTGATAAGGCCGGTAATTAGCCTCCTGCTGTGCACGATTAAGCTGGTCTTGAATTTGCGAATTTTCAAAATCGGCCAGGCCAAGTTGAGTGGACTTTTCGCAAATCATTCCATTAATTTCATTAGTCAACAGGTTCTGAAATAAACTCTCTACATAAGTCTGGATTGAAGTTATTATATTTTTCACAACATAAACGAAAATAAAAATGGCTAGTTGGATAATGGCCCATTGGAAACCTTTTTCCCAAGAGATAGCAATGCTATTCAGCAAATTTTTCGTTGCCAACAGCACCGCTATTGGCATAAATCCTTGAATGGCATAAAGTATAGCAATTATACTTAAGTACTTTTTATTCATGCGGAAGAGCAAGCTCAAGAATTGAAAGCCATGCTTGAAGGACATCTTGATGGATGACAAACCAGGGGCATTCGCGTCGTGCTGCCCGGTCATCATCGTTTCCTCCGGTATTGAATCCAGCTATCGAACGAGTGTCGAGCGAGAATCATCACTTTACGTTCTTTCTCCTGATTAATGCCTAGCAGGCGGTTTAGATGCATATGTATGGTGCTGAACAAAATGTCTTCTTTTGTATTCGTTAAGTGTCCTTCTGCCTCTAGACGAGTTACTTCCGATGCATACTGCCTAACGGCATTTTCACGATGCTGCAAAATCTGATAAATCGTTAAAGCTTCTGGCGAGGAGGATTCCAGTTGCAGTTGCTCTGGATCAAGCAATATTAAAAACATCCGCCTCTGTTCGCGGAATTCATCCAAATAATCTTTTGCCCCAAAATTTTTATTCAATAGGGCATTGATCTCTGCCTCATTTAATCCAAACTGACGCATCAGTGCCAACACACTCATGACCGCTATAGTTTCCAGACTGAGCGATAGTTGAGTAAACCGAACGATACGAATCAAGTGGGCGGTTACATCGCTATCATAAGTGAACATCTGCTCAGCTAATATCATCAGTGAAGGACCGCCATAACGTTCAATCTCTGGTTCATAGGTATCCAGCACAACTTTAGAAACGAATCCGTCCTTGTACAATGTGTTTAACCACTCATGAAACCTAGGTAAAAAAGTGGCTTGAGCCTCCTCTGAATCCATGTGGAACCTTATGCGCAAATGTTTGTTGGGATCGGCATAACGAATAAAATACACCTTATCAACAAGCTCCAATTGCCGGCAACTTTGACAAAAATCGATCCAACTGCGGCCGATGAATTCATCTTGTCTGCTATCCAAACCGTAGAGTTTGCCATATAACCATGTGCTGCCTGGCAAATGTATGCGCTCTGTCGCACGAATAGCCGGAAGATCGGCAGATTTATTTCGTTGTAGTTGGACAGCCTTATCTTCTTCTCTGACGGACCTTTTTACCAAGGGAAACACGAACTCAGCTAACAGTTGTCCATCTCTACGATGAACGGGCGATTGCTCAAAGCCCCCAAAATGCTCAATTAGTGTGATTTCGCCAAATGTTCTTAAATCTTTGCACAACACTTCGATATGAAAAGGATTGTCCAAGTCGAGCAGGATCCGATTATCAAATTGGATCAGGTATACATATCGTGGAACGTCCCACTCTTTACGAAATTGCTGCACATACTGCTCTTTTATTTGCTCATTGTCCGAATCCGGAGATTCGTCTTTCACTTTCCAAGTTGCCGGCGTCAGCACGATGTTCTCATAGCGAATTCTCGGTATGAAGGGCGACTGTGCCATCGGCCCCCAATCCAATAACCCCCATTGATGATAACGATGTTGGCTGATTTCTCTTAAAAAACGATATACATTGGGTGTCCGTTGAATATTGAGCATATGTCCGGCCGTTGGAATAATCTCGGCGTCATGCTTACTGGACTTTATATAAAAGTGGTTATTGGCTACACCTACGACTAGATCAGATACATTGATCGTACGCTCTTTCGATAATTTGACATTCGTGCCAACACCTATTTCATATTCACGATAATTTTCGGTTAATATTACGTTCGTCGCTCTTCCCGCGCTGGGCAAATAAGAAATTTCTGCAAATATTTTATCCGGTTCCTGGCGTTGTTCTTCCGACTGGATCACGGGGAACATCATCTTCGACGATTCGTCCATCAAGTCAATAAAACGCCCGAACGTTTTCCCTGCCCCATCCGATCCTGGATTGGGTCCCAAAATGAGCGTATAGCCGCCTTCATCTACGGTCTCGGATGCGTCTGTTACTAGTGAGAAATACAATTCCATAGAAGGCATAGCGAGGGAATCGTTCGATGTACCGCTTTCAACATCTGCAAGCTGTTGTATCCTTTCATTCGTTAATGCAATTTCCGTGTCACCCTTATGCAAGGCAGATACTAGCCATTGGAGCAATAGAGATTCACGTTTTGTGCTAAATGGAGGAAGAGGTCTTTTAATCTCTCTGGAACTAGGCGGATTTAGATAAGAGGCCGGCGCCCCCATTCCTAGCTCCTCATCCAACAGTTCTAACAATGGAATTTCTCTATATTGACCGTATTTTTCCATAAATTCATTCATATATTCTTCTAAGTGCCTATGACTATGCTTGCCTGCGGACAATCTCCAAATTAGATCAGCCGCCCGTTCGACGTCTTGACGGACACGACTTGGCAATGTGATTGAATCCGTGTTTAAAGATAAATCAATTTGCAAAGGAGATTTGACGTCCGCCAATTCCTTCATCGAGTTCTGTAGTTGCGTTAAATGAGCTTCTCCAACACCAAGAGGAAGCGAGTCGTAGAAGCGAATCTCCTTATCAATTCGTTTCAACGATGCTTGAAGTTCATCCAGACCCTCAACTGCATCCAGAACCGACAAAACATGAGAAAATGGATCTGTTGAGGTCGTAGATGGACGCAGCTCGGAAATCAGAAATTCCTGCTGGAACAGCTGCCACACGTAGGCACGAATCGTATCTAATTCTGCTCCTTCGTATCGAAGTTTAATTCGATCAATCAGATCCGAAACGCGAATAGGAACAGCGCTTTCCTCCATGACCCGATCGTAAACTTCCGAGGCGCGAACAGAAACACTATCGTTTTCTCCTACCCCCAGTTTCCCATATCTGGCCGCATATGGAATCTTAGCACGATCCCCCTGGCGATAACTAAGCGGGTTGCGCTGCACGAGCAATTGGAAAACTACATCTTCTCTACTTTCCGCCATCTCGATAATCTTAAGCAACCATTCCATATCCGGCCTGGAACGCTTCTGAAAAGATCCGGCTTCTTTAACCAAAAGATTGTTATGCTCATCGAAACGCCCAAAAGCTACACCTGAAAATAATCCAAACGGCGTTGAACGTGTCATCATTCGTAAGAGATACCGCATAAATCCTTTAACTGCCTGGCTTTGCTTCCGAGGATTTTGATCGTTAGCCAGATTTGGCAGAGATTCCAGCAAAGATGGACTGGACACCGCAATAGCTTCCCGGATTACCGGATCATGCGAGAGGTCTATCAGATTGTTCAAAGTCTCTTTCCTAAGAGATTCTTGTCCGGTCCATTGTGCCGGGAAGTATTTGGTGTAGTCGTTTAAAGAAAGCAAAGGAGCTCTGAGCATAAAAAAATCCAGCGTCCGAAAAAGAACGTTGGGTTCTATCCCTATTTTTTCTGGCGCATCAATTACTGGGCTCATTCATTTCCTCCTACAATGTGAATGAGTGCTAGCCAATCTTTCGACTGGCTAGCACCTTCATGTTTGTTCAGAACAATGCTATCGTTGCAGGATTAACAATTAAACCATGTCCATGGGTGATTGCTGGGATTGCAAAAAACGCATGTATTGGTACAGCCTGTTGTTGGGAAACTTGCTAATACGATACCACTCGTTTTGTTAACTTGAACGTCCAAATCAAATTCATTGACCATTATATTTTCCTCCTATTTAAATAGCGATATTATCAAAATAAGGATATGCATATAAAACGATTGCATCTTTAATCGAGCATCTATTGATTGATCAGATGACTCAATTAAGCACACCCACACCAAGTAGCTTTATTGGTTACACAGCCAATTGTAAGTTGGCATCCGCAAGTCGCATTACAGCTAATAGAGCAGAAACAAGAATTTGTCCAAAAATCCGCTTGTGATGCTCCACTCGTCTTTTTAACCTGAACATCCAGATCAAATTGATTTGCCATTTAATATTCCTCCTAAGGGATCTATTATTTGTAACCTATATATTTGAACGCCGGCCGGCAGACAAATAGAGCAGTTGCATACAGATCTACAGTATCTGTATCTTAAGTAAAATATATTTCAAAAACATAGAAATGGTAAGCCTGTCTTTCTGTTGGTAGTTTCTAAAAAAAACACCTCTGTGTGAGATGAGTATAAAGAAAAAACCCCTGATCTTCACACAGGGGTTTTCACTCTACTTCCTATAAAACTTGGAGGAATTCCTCTAAAACTCCCAATTTCTTTGCAGCTCTAGCTGCTTCCTTCCGATTCTTCGTCTGCAGTTTTTTATTAATGCCAACAATGTAATTCTCAATCGTATGAATCTCTATGCCAAGATACTCCTGGATATCTGTCGTTTTCTTTCCTTGAAATACAAGTGCAAGGATTCGCTTTTCTTGATTTGTTAACATTTTGCTGAACATATTTCTACGCATGCTACAAAACTCGCTTCTAATTACCGCGGCTGACGAGGGATGAATAGAGGACTTATTCAAATATGCCTCTCTTATGGCTTTGAGAATCTCCTTACTCTCGGATGATTTCACAATATAATTAATGGCGCCTTGCAAAAAACAATCCCAAACAACCTTTCCGTCATTCATTGCACCTATCATAATAATTTTTGCATTGGGTTGGACTTCATGAATGTTTTGAATTAAGCTTATGCCACATGACTTATTTCGCAGGACTACATCCAGCAATACGATATCAACTTCTAAGTGTTTAAGTACCGGGAGCGCATCGCACTTATGGTTAACAGTTCCAATAATGACAATATCTTCCGCCTCATCGATCAGCCACCGAATACCTTTAATCCAGTCCGGATCGTCCTCGATTAAAAAAACTTTAATCTTGTTAGTTATATCCGACACCTCTCTCCATGAGAAATCAAAGTATCTTTGCTGCTCCTATCTATACCTTATTTTTGTGGGTGAACGTACAAAATAGCACATAAATAATTTCTACCATCAACACTGTCGTCCAAATCCCGCTTGCTGTATTCATGATTCGATTGGATGAGAATAGTTGTTCGATCCGCACGAATTGCTCAACCAAGGTCAATCCTTCACTGAATATGTGTTTGTTGAGAACTCCTATATAGATCATTGCCGCTGCGTGAAGCGCGAGATATAAGATCAAATGTTTAAAAAAGCCTACGATGCCAGCCCTCGTATTCCAAACTCGCGGGGTGTTTGTGCTTCCCGCCGCTTCCGGAAGCGGTTCCCCCTTCCAAGCCCTTACTTTCTTCATCATATACTGATCCAATTTCCGTAAATCCGAACGGCCGAAAAATAATGCATAGAGAAAAATCACTGCGATGATAAGTTGATAAGGAGATAGGATCCTTGTAAGCTTAAAATCCATCACGCCTAAAAAGATAATCCATCCTTCATTGGCTAGCAACAGCGTAATTAATAACTGGCTGATCCTTGTGTTGTTATACCAATATCTAAGGAGCAGAAAGGAAATAGCAAGAATCCAAAATGCAGCCTCAGCGGTTAATAACAATACCCACCTGTTTTCAATAAAAAAATCGATCAGATTCCCCCCCTAACGCATAGCGAATCCGTCCCTCTTTGTTACGTAAAAGCAAGAGATCGGGATGCTCAAAACGAGCATCCCTTTGTTGGTTAGAGAGAGGATTCTGCAACTAACTTTCCTTCAATTTTGGCGTCGATATAATCTGACATTTCAGCAATGCTGGCATACGCGAACATATCGGAAATATCAACGATTCCAGGGAATTCCTTACCAATTACCGTTACTAATTCCGTAGCAAGTATGGAATCACCGCCTAATGCATTAAAGTTATCATAAATGTCAACAACTTCCAAGCCTAAGCCCACTCCATAAATAAACCCTATTTTACGTTCCGTTTCACTGTACTCATCTTCTCCCTTGCCAAGCAGAGTGACTTCTTGAATGATGCGCTTGGCGCCTCTTGTTGAGATTTGATGTTCCGTTTGTCCGCGATATGCCGCAAGCTCGTTCTTGATAGGATCGGAGATCTTGAGTGTAACTTGATCTTCAATGCTGGACATCAACATTAAGTTTAGTTGGCCGGGAATTACATTATTCAAATTCAATCTCATTATTTCATCAAAAAAATGCAGCGCCAATGCATTAGTTACCGATTTGAATAAGGTTACATCATCCGACACTTGGTAATCGACAGCCATGCCTACTTCCGACCACGCAGGCCAATTGATCGTATGTGTGCGAAGTCCCAGCGCATTCCGATACTGAGAAAACGTGTCCAAATACGAATTTGCCGCTGTGTAATCACCTTGTCCCCGGGCTCCGAACAGCGTGGAGATTGAAGAGAAGCATACGAAAAAGTCGAGCTGATCTTCTCTGGTCAACCGATCAAGCAACCAAGTTCCAATGACTTTAGGGCGAATAACATCGTCAAATACCTTCTGGTCTTTCAGAATCAGGAGTCCATCACCTGCGACTCCGGCACAATGAAGCAATCCGTCAATTTTACCAAACCGACTTCGAATGTTATGCAGGGTTTGCGCTAACGAGACTTCGTCGGCAAGGTCACAGGCGTAACTGATGATTTCGGAACCCGCAGCCTCCATTGTTTTTATTTGTTTCAATTTGCTGACCAAACCCGGGTTTTCATTCTGACTCATAATTTGTTCCCATCGCTCTTTGTCCGGCAAAGCAGTTCGATTTAACAAGCATATTTTCATAGGGGAATGGGATACCAAATGTTCAGCCATGGTTAAGCCGATTCCACCAGTCCCACCCGTGAGCACGTACACACCCGCTTCTTTTAAGACGCCACCTTGCGGATTCTGTACATTCATATTGACACGTTGAAATTGTTCGATATACCGTTCATTTTTACGGTAAGCGGTTCTGAATGCCGGTGAAGATGAACTCAGTTCCAAATCAACGGCTTGAAGTGATGTTTGTTCATCCAAGTCTAGGCATCTGCAATTAATAGTAGGGAACTCTTGTGCAATTACTTTGATCAAACCAAGAAGAGCTGCATGATGGGCATGAATCTGATCCTCATCGTTAGTAATTGCGTGTGCATGATCCGTAACTACAAGCATGTCGATCCGGTTTTTGTGTTTCGATTTGGCAAGCGCACGACAAAGATTAAACATCCCATTCAGTCCATTATCCAACTGCTCTTTAAATGGATCTGTATCTAATAACCGATTTCCGGTAATGGGGAATAGATATAGGATTTTTCCGATATCATCGACACCAATAGCTTCAATTAAGCGGAATAAACCGTGCTCGGAAGTATCCGTTCGATAGCTCCTCTCATCCACTTTACAGAATTCGGTACCCAAGGAAACCTCTATCCTATTTTCTAAGCCCTTACACTCAGAAATGATACGTTCCGCAACACTATGAACATCTTTGAAAATGACCGCGGCACCTTCCCGATTCTGTATTGTTTCCGTAAATGGAAGCTTCTGAGGCACCCATTTTGTTTCATAAAAATGATATTGATTTAGTTCTTTAAGCGCCTGGGCTTGAACTCTTTTTATGATGTAATCTTCGATTTCAACAAACGTCCGTCCATGTTCATCAATCAATAAAATATCGAACACCAAGGTCTCGTTATTCTTCGTATCCTTCTCTTTCTTCCTAATCCATGTGTAGAAATGTTCTGGCATTGAAGCATATAACTTGAACGATTTGTATGATAGCGGCAAATACATGCCTTCCCCAAAGCTTTGCGTTGCTGCATTTACCGCGTTGTCTAACATCCCCGGATGCAGCTTGTAACTATCCAAGTCTCCTTGACAAGAAGCGGGGAGACGCAATTCCGCGAAAACCTCTTTATCATCGCGTGCCACATAATCCACATTCAGCCATCTCGCGCCAAAAGTAACTCGTCCATTCTTATTCGTCAAAGCATCGACATCAACATGAATTTCTCGCATTCCCGGATTATTTCTCTTTTCCCAGATCGGATAGAAGTTCAAGTTTTTAGTCTGCAATGGACTCACTTTTATTTGTGCGTGCAGATTCCATTCGTCCTTCAGACCTCCATCCTCATCTACAGCCTGACTGATTGTGGAGAATATTAGATGTCCGGACTCTTTTTGAATAATAAATTGAATTTCCTTCTCTTCTCCGTCCTTTACTACGATTGGAGAAAGGAATCGAATATCGTTAAACTCGATAGATTCCCCCGGATAGTAATAGGAAGCCAATTCTCTGGCAAATTCAATATGGGCCGTTCCAGGAACAATGGACACGCCGAACAGGACATGATCCGTTAGGATCCATTGTTTGCGATTATTAAGCTTAACGGAATAGATATCTTGATACATTGATTTAACCACACATTGATCAACCATTGGATGTGCCATTTTCAACGAACTAGGCGTCGCTGCCTTCACTTTCCCCGTTTTGATCTCAGCCCAATGCGGGATTCTCTCGAATGGATAAACAGGAAGGCTTACGCGTTTCAACTGTTTACTCACGTACAGATCTTTCCAGACGACTGAACCCCCCTTTGAGTAGAGAAGACCTACCTTGTCAAGTGCCTTAGAGACACCATTGTTCCCGGAAACGAATTGCAGAATGGCCTCTTTAGCCTCATTGGAAAGCTCACGTTTCTCCATATCAGATATTTCGTCACGTTCTTTACTCTTTTTTTTGTCGGAGACGACCTTATGTTTCCCGATATATATGCCGTCACCTGATATTTCTTCAAAAGGTTTGTTGTGAATTTTAGCCAATTGGCTCCTTAATTCTTCTAATGAACTTGCGATTATAGCTAATCTGTATTCATAGTGCCCTCTGCCTGTATTCATTGTATAAGCGATATGTTCAAAATCCTCCAGCTTTGCATTCTGCGTATACACATAATATTTATGAATAAGCTCGGATAGTACACTGAAGCTCTTTCCAGACAAAGTAAAGATTTGAGGCTGATCTGTAGGTTCAGTGACAGGTATGGCAGGAGCTTCCTCCAAAAGGATATGGCAGTTTGTCCCACTAAACCCGAATGCACTAACCCCAGCACGTCTAGGCACTCCATCCTCCGTTTGCCAATCTTTCAACTGATCGGTAATGTATAACGGTGATTCAACGAAATTGATGTGGTGATTAGGCTCTTCGAAATGCAAGCTGGCGGGAATTTTTTTGTTCTGTAAGGAAAGAACCGTTTTCATAATGCCAACCACGCCAGAAGCTCCAACCAGATGCCCCATATTAGTTTTGGCTGAGCCGATGCCACAGAACTGTCTTTTATTCGTATACCGGCGAAATGCATTGGTTAGCCCTTTTATTTCTAGTGGATCTCCTAGTAAAGTTCCTGTCCCGTGTGCTTCAATGTAACCAATTGTTTCTGGTGAAATCCCTGATTGTTCCCAGGCCTTTGCAATAACTTCTTCTTGGGCGATGGGATTTGGCGAGGTAATGCCATTAGATGCACCGTCATTATTGGTTGCACTTCCTTTGATTACCGCATAAATATGATCACGATCCTCCAATGCTTTGCTTAAGGGCTTTAAAAATAATACGGCTACACCTTCACCGAAAACGGTTCCTGTGGATTTCTTATCAAAGGTTCGTACCAGGTTATCAGAAGAGGATACAGAGTTAAGTACACTATCATCATCATCTTGGCTCTTGCCTTGAGCAGAAGAACCCAATGAAATGCCTCCTGCAATCGCCATATCACACTCTTTGGCTCTTAATGCTTGGACTGCCTCATGCACGGCTACGAGCCCCGAAGAGCAAGCCGTATCCACAACCATACTTGGACCGCGCAAATTGAATAGATAGTTAAGCCTACTGGCCATTAATCCATGCCAAGTACCTGTTAATGTTAAATCGGTCGACTCTGTGATATACCGGTAAAATGTACCGCCCGATGTGCAATCACGACCGATATACACCCCCGTGTTCGTATTGCGGATCATCTCTTCACTATAGCCTGCATCCTCGATAGCACTCCACGAAAGCTCGAGAATTAAACGGTGCGCAGGATCTATGGAAGAAGCCTCACGTGGTGTGATACCAAAGAAATTGGCATCGAACATTTCAATGTCCTTCAAATACCCCGCTTGAATGGAGGATTCATCATCTCCACCGTCATTTTCATCGACGGAGTGGCCCAAAAACTCCGCGTAATGGGGATTTTTGGTCAGCGGTTCGAAAAACTTGAACCGTTCTTTGGGATAATCCACAAAACAAACTTTCCCTTGTTCCAGATTGTCCCAAAATCCTTGCGGGGAGTCCGTATCCGCATATTTGCAGGACATCCCGATAACAGCAATATCGCTATCCGCTACATGCTTCTCTTTTTCGTGCAATTCTAACAAAAGCGCTTTGGCACTCTCATGTGTCAATTGTTGTGCTGCAAATTGGTTCAATATAAACTGTTTGATCTTTTCCATAGTTTCAGCTCCTGAATTCTCGAATGGTTACTGATGAAGGCCTTTAAAAATCAATGTTATAAAGTGATTTCACCAGAGGCGACTTTTTTCAATAAAGCATCGATATCGTCCTCAATGTCACTTCCCGTCTTGGATTCAGATTGAAACGTCGTTAATTTGGAATCGATGAAGGACGCCATTTCAGTCACTGTAGAATAAATAAACACATCCGTGATGTCCATCACATTCGGATACTTCTTGTCCAACTCCTTCAATAGTCGTGAAGCCAGCAAAGAATCTCCGCCAATCTCGAAAAATTTATCATAGATATCCAGTTCCCTTAATCCGAGCACTTCGCCCCATAATCCGGCAACCAAGATTTCCGTTGTTGTCAATTGAGACAAAGCTTTGCCCAGGACATTCATTGCCTCACTCGAACCGGCAGACGCAGCCTCACGATACCCGGAAGTAACGGAATGCAAATGCGCCTCGATGGCAGGAGATACTGAAACTGGGAGGTAGGATACGGAGGAAGCGAACACTTCATGATCGATGGCGCCAATCATCATTCTGGACAACCTTTTATTCAGCACTTTGTCCAATGCCTCAATCCCCTGTGCGTTACTTAAGGGAATAAACATACTTCTATTTGTATGGACATTATGATCTACAGCCATGCCTACCTCATTCCAACCTGACCAATTTACAGTTAGTGTCCGTTGACCTAATTGACTTCGGTAAGCTGCGAATGCATCCTGATAAGCATTGGCCGCTGTATAATCCGACTGTCCGGGAGCTCCAAAAACAGAGGTCAATGATGAGCACATAACAAAGAAATCCAGATTATCTTGTACCGTCATTTTATGCAGCAACCAAGTCCCTTGCACTTTGGGCTTCAGTACGTTTTCAACCGTTCTTTCATCCTTTCGTACGATAAAGCCATCACCGCTGTTCCCCGCACTATGGATGACTCCCCGTATCGATTCGCCACGAGCCCGAATGGTTTGAAATGCATCGGCCAGAGAACGCTCATCCGAAACATCCGTGCAGTAATAATCAATCACGGAACCGCTTTTCTCCAGTTCAAGGATATTGGTAACAATACGGCTTGCTCGATCATAAACTCCGTCATGTAAAAGAATTTCCCATTCTTCTCTAGGCGGGATCGGTGTACGTCCGAACCATGCCAATCTCACATGTTGCCGGGAAGCGATATACTTGCTAATCTCTAACCCAATTCCACTGGACCCGCCGGTTACCACATATACCCCCCGTTCATAAATAGTCAGAGGATCCTCTTCAAATAATTCAAGCGGCGCTTCTCTAAATTCCTCCATGTAGCGATTTCCAGAACGGTAGCTGACCATATATCCAGCATCCGCGTTCGATATTTCCTGCAGGATAGTTTCCACCAACGTATCGGAATCAACGTCCACACATCTAACATGGAAATTGGCATATTCGTACCGGATTACTTTACCCAAACCATATAAACACGCATGAACGGGCTCCATATCCTCCAATTGTTCAGCAGCCGAAACCCCGTTCTGACCGATCAAGATGATGTCCAAGTCCCGGTGCAATTGCTTATTCACCAATTCCTTTGTCAACAAGAACAGACTATAGAATCCCCTATGGAGAGCTTGGTCAAATGCAACAATAGAGCTGTAATCTTCCTGACTCATTAGACACTGCGCATGAATCACTTGCGTGATTTGTCTGGACCGCACTTGTTCCGCCATTTCTGCATAGTCAATCTTACAGTCTTCGGTAATTTCGAGTACGTCCACCCCTGCGGTGGCCAATGACTCCTTGATTTGCTTACTTCTCCTGTCATTGCTGCCAAGTAGAAGCACGCTTTGATGATTAGCTCTTTTTTGCTGCGTTGTAAGGTGCTGCGGTATCCAAACACTTTGATGGAAAAGCTGATTACGGCTTGCTATAGAGCGAAGTTTATTCTCAAAGTCTTCCATCCTTTTAATCGTATACCCTTCAATTTCAGCAATAATGCTTCCATCGTCATCGGTTAGGACGATATCGAACGAAGCTAATTCCCGATTCTGTACGAATTTCTCCCGTTTTCTTAAATAACTGTAAAAACGATGGGGAAGCTTTTTATAAAATCGAGCTTTTTCATAATGGAGCGGCAAGAATAATCCGTCTGCCATACTTACGTTAGCTGCATTAACGGCTCCGTCCAATAAGGAGGGAAAGACCCGGTATGCTTCCAATTCATGTAAAAGTTCATTTGGGAATGCTAGCTCCGCTAATACTTCTTCATTGCCCACATGAATAACATGAATATTTTTCCACCTGGAGCCTGTTTTCACATTCGCATTTTCTAATAACCGATTATCGATTTCCAACTTTTCGATACATCGGAGCTTGATTTCATCCACTTCCAACATTTTTATATCAGGTCCGAGTGACGCAGCAGACTGTAGTTTCCCTTCTGCGTGTTTCGTCCAGTTACCGTTTTGTTTGATCAAACTCGCAACGGAAAATTCCACATAACTGCCCGTTTTTTTGATAACCACATGGACTTCGGCGACTTCCCCAAAGCTTAATACCAAGGGTGAAAGAAATAGAAGATCTAGAAGCTCCAGATGCTCCGTGCCAAAATGAAGCCGTCCTGCTTCCAGTGCCATTTCCACATAGCAGGTTCCCGGCAGCACGGCCAACCCGCCAAGTACATGTTCCCGCAGTTCCCAATGTGTATCCGTACTAACCTGTGTACTATATACGTCCATATCCATGGATTTGGCCAAGCACCGGTGAAGAAGGGGGTGCATGACAGATTCCGCAAGAAATTGTTCCCTTGCTTGCTTATTCCGCTGTTTGGATTCCAACCAACATGGAATTCGAGAAAACGGGTATCCGGGCACATGAGATTTGGGGATGGTTGTTCCTTCATACATCCCTTCCCAATCAATTTCTGCTCCTCGCGTATAAAGATCAGCAAGTTTTGTTAAATCGTATACCTCTCTGACAGCCACAAGCCGCCTAAGGATTGGAACGGATTCCGAGCTGAGCCGGCGCTTCTGCTCCTCGGTCAGTTCCCCTTCTCCTTTTGCCGTCTTGATATCAAGCACTAATTTGCTTTCCCCATAATGGATCCAAGTCTCATCCGCACTGTCCGTTCCATTTACAAGGATTTCCTTTAATCGCATCACGAACTGATCCACATCTTCTGCAATGATGGCAAGCCGATAATTATAATGGCCTCTACCTGTATTAGCGGTATAACAGATGCTGTCAAGTGGCGCGTTTCTTTTAGTTGATAAGAAATCTACATAAGATTGCACAAGCCGAAGCAAGCCATCCTTGCTTTTTGCTGAGAGCGTCAACATATTCAGAGGTCTCCCCAGCTCCTTCGATGATGTTGTGCCCTCTATAGGAGGAGCTTCCTCAAGCACCAGATGAGCATTGGTGCCACTAAGCCCAAAAGAACTAACTCCGCATCGTAATGGATATCCCTCAGTCGTCCAGTCCTTTAACTTGTCATTGAGATAAATTGGCGAGTCTATAAAATTGATTTTTCTGTTGGGCGTCTGAAAATGGATGCTGGGCGGTATTTGACGTTGCTTTAAAGCCAAAATTACCTTGATCAGACCAGCCATCCCAGCTGCGCCATCCAAATGTCCGATGTTAGACTTTACAGAACCAAGCGCACAAAATTGGCGTTTGTCCGTATATCGCCGGAATGCCTTTTCCAATCCTCCGATTTCTACGGGATCTCCAAGTCTTGTACCCGTCCCATGGGCTTCGATGTAGGACAAGGTTTCCGGATCGATGCCTGCGTTTTCCCAGGCTTGCACCAATACATCTTCTTGGGCCGCTGCATTCGGAGCCGTGATGCCAATCGATCGTCCGTCTTGATTCGTAGCCGTCCCCTTGATTACCGCATAGATACTATCTCCATCTCGAATCGCTTGATCGTAGGGTTTAAGTAAAATAGCAGCCGCACCTTCTCCTCCTCCGGTTCCGTCGGAACTATCATCAAAACTGCGTGTTCTGCCGTCAGAGGAACTTATGCCAATATCCTCATCTTCATTCTGAAAGCCTGGAAGCAAATTGATCTTCACACCTCCGGCCAGAGCCATTTCACACTCGCCATTCCACAGAGATTGGCAAGCAATATGAACGGCAGTCAACGAGGAAGAGCAAGCTGTGTCCAGCACTAGGGCTGGTCCCTTCAAGTCCAACAGATAACTGATTCGGCTGGCTATAATCGACTTAATATTTCCAGGAACTGAAATTGTAAAAAGAGAGGGATCTATCGCTTCAATGAATTTTAAATAGGTATCCAGCGCCAGATTGCAATAACCCACATAAACGCCTGTTCGTGTGCCCAACATTTTTTTGCCGCCATATCCCGCGTCCTCAATGGCCTGCCACGCAGTTTCCACAAAAATTCGTTGATTGGGATCCATTAGGCTGGCTTCTGTGGGAGAAAGAGCAAATAGATGGGGATCGAATTGATCAATATCAGACAAATAAGACTTCTGATGAAACTGAAGACTATTCACCATCTCTACTGGCATTTGGCTGTATAAATAGTCCTTTATCGCTTGCTTTCTGCTGTCCGGAAAAGGCCGTATTTGATCTTTGCCTTCCTTCAGCATGTCCCAAAATTCATCTTTATCGTTTGAATCACCGAATCGGCACGATAAACCAATGATAGCTAGGGGCGTTTTCACATGAGTTTTCTCATCATGATCTCCTTTAAGGTGAGGAGCTTTATTAAAGGATTGTCGAACGTCGCTAAATTTCAATTGAAAGCCGCTCAAAAGAATCCCTCCAATTTAGTTTCAATGAATCAAAATCCTCTCTTCCAAAGAGTCAACAACTTCCTGTAGCAACGACATTGTTCCCGTTTCGGACAGAAGTTGATGAAACCGTTCGATTTGTTCCAATTTCGGAAGCTTCTTAGTTTCAAAAATAGTTTTCAAGAGCGTCATACCCTCGATCATCTGCTCTTTACTAGGATCGACCCCGTTCGTTTCCAAATGTTCTTTTAATTGTTGTATTTGTTTATAGGGAACTATAACTCCCCTTTGATACTCTTCTTGATCCCAGTTTGAATTCCGGGTGCTAACGGCAATTCCCAGGCATCTCGAAAGAAATGGTGGAACGGCTTTTGCCACTTTCCTGAAGGCAGCGGCAGATTTCTTTATCGCAACGATATCGTCTCGATCAAAAGAGTGCGACTTCATGCCGACTGTATTTTTGGAAACAAGATTCCGCAACGTATGCCCAGGTCCAATTTCAAGAGCGTACGCAACGTCATGACTTTCCAAATAAGCCATACACGCAGACCATCGAACAGGAGCAACAATTTGAGTTGTCAGTAAATCTACAATTTCCTCTTTGCTTTCGTAAGGCAAGCCGGTTACATTGGATAATACACGAATTGCCGCTTGGCCTTCCTCAAGATGGTAATACCCCAATTCATCGCGGAACAGGTCTGCCGCAGGCTGCATCAATGGGCTGTGGAATGCCGCACTGACTTGTAAGGGGGTCACTTGAGCGCCCATCTGCTTCAACTCCTCACAGGCGGATGCAACCTTAGATTTATGTCCAGAAATCACATATTGAGACAAAGCATTTAGATTCGAAACTACGACGAATTGAGCATCGCTTGATATTTGATCGCATAGGCTTTGAATCGCCTCCAACTCCAGCCCAGTAACGGCAGCCATTCCCCCTTGAGAATCCTTCGTTGTCAGTGTCATGAACGTTCCCCGGGCTCTGGCGATACGAACAGCATCCGCAAATTTCAACGCTCCAGCGCAAGTTAACGCGCTAATTTCGCCCAAACTATGGCCAGCCATAAAGTCAGGGGCAATACCTACCTCTTCCATGTAAGCTTGATAAGCGGCAACACTGACCGTCAGTATGGCAGGTTGCGTGTTTTCGGTTTTCGTTAATTCCTCAATCCCCCCGTTAAAACAAAGGGAAGCCAAATCCATCGAAAGGGTCTCACTCGCCTCATTGAAAATTTGCTTGGCGACTTCATAGCGCTGATATAGCGCTTTCCCCATCCCAACATACTGCGAACCCTGACCCGAAAATAACATAGCAAATTTACTCATTTTCATTCCCCTTCCTATTCAATTCGATTAGCAATTCCAGAAGCTGAATGTATCTTTCCTGCAGTTCCTTGACTCTACCTTTGCCCAGTTGTCTTCGGCATTCCAACCGACATTCGAATGCATCGTTATGTTCGGTAATTCCCAGATATACATTGCCGTTTCCATTCCAAACTGGAATTCCCTCTTCCTGTTTACAGTAGTCGAAGCTTACATGAAATACCGACCCATCTTCACTTGCAGTCCCTTGTGCTAGATTACCGGTTGGTTGTGTAAACCTCTTTCCATTCCGCTCCTCAGCTAGCATCCATTCCTCATTTGCTTTTCGAATTAAAATGCCGAAATCATCTATGCCATTAAAGTCGAAAAGAAAGCTAAATTCACGAGAAAATGCTGAAACATTTACTTTCATATCCCTTTGATCCAAACATTCGAACAGAATGTACAAATAAATAGCGAGCGCTAAAGCGGGCAAACTGCCCTTTGCGTTTTCTGCTGCCTCTTGCAGGCTAAGTTTGAGTTCCTTAGCAATTCTCCATTCCAAATATTCAGAATGTGCATGACCTTCATTTTTCTTTTCAATGTATAAAGCCAATTGATAAATCGAAGGGTATGAGAACAAATCCGCTACATCCACTCGATCAGGGAATCGGGATTCCAGTTGGGTATGCATGTCGACCAAAAGCAGAGAATTTCCGCCCGCTTCAAAAAAATTATCATGAATGGTCAAATGACTTGTACCCAGAATTGCCTTCCAAATAGCTAGCAAAAATGACTCGGTATCCGTTAAGCCCGGCATCCCAGCTTGTGAAACGGCCGCCTTTCGTTCATCCTCCTGCTCGCTGTGAAGCTGCATCAGCGTTTTTTTATCCACTTTGCCATTAGGGGTCATCGGAATTCGATCCAATCGGATAAAAATCGATGGCACCATCACTTCCGGAAGCCGTGTCGATAGAAATACCTTTAATTCATTCGGATTGAGCGCATCTTTACATTCATAAAATGCCACCAATCGCATCCCCTCACTCGAAGCAGCTATGCCCAAAATACAGCAATCCGAAATTTGCGGATGGCTTAGGAATTGCTTCTCAATTTCCTTCGGTTCAATGCGAACACCGCGAATTTTCAGCTGATCGTCCAACCTGCCCATGAATTCAATCGTCCCGTCTGAATGCCAACGAGCTCGATCACCAGTCCGATACATGTTTGAACCAGGAAGATAAGGATTTGGTACGAATTTTAACTGGCTCAGTTCCTCGTTGTTTATATAACCCTTCGAGAGACCTTCCCCAGAAATACATAATTCCCCTGGAACTCCTATAGGCTGCAAACCATCGCTGGCATCGAGGATAAATATGCGTGTGTTGTCAATAGGTCTGCCAATCGGCACAGGATCACGTGTACCTTCCAAAGTAAAGGTCGTTGAAACGACCGTATTCTCACTTGGTCCATAATTGTTGACTGTCTCGTATAAGGTTGAGGGAGATATGCGTAAAGTATCGCCACCCGTTAAAAGCTTGCGTAGCGGCAGTTGGGGCAACTCCACAAATTTTTCAAATAGTGGTGTTGGCAAAAAACTGATCGTAATTTGTTTTTCCTTATAAAATTGATGTAATTTCATCAAATTGAGCCGTATTTCCTCTGGAATGATACACAGCGAAGCCCCTGTCAAGAGGTATGGGAATATCTCCCAAACCGACGCATCAAAACCAAACCCGGCATACTTGGTCCCCCGATCATCGGGAGTCACCTGAAAATGGCGAATGTGCCACGCACATAAGTTATGCAGGGCTTGATGTGAAATCATCACCCCCTTGGGTTCCCCCGTGGTACCCGAGGTATAAACTACATAAGCTGTATCTTGCGGACGACTCCTTGCTTCAAGTGGCAATTCGCCATGGTACTCTTCTTGAAGTAATGAACTGATGTTGACCGAATGAGGAAAGGATAACGAATCGGCAAGTCCTTCTTCTGTAAGTAGAATCCGTGCGTTACTGTTATTCAGGATGTATGCAATCCGATCCTTAGGGTAATCCGGGTCAATTGGTACGAAAGCTCCACCGCTTTTTAGTATCCCTACTAACCCGATGATCATCTCGAAGGACGGTTTCACAACGATGCCAACGATAGTTTCTCTAGTGACCCCTCTATCTATTAAATATTGGGCTATGCGATTGGATTTGCGTTCCAATTCATCGTATGTCAGCTCATCATCGCCCCAAAGGATCGCTCGTCTGTTACCCATTTGGCCTACGGTTTGTTTAAAGCGATCAACGAATGTCAGCTCTCTTGGATAATCGGTGGACGTCTTGTTGAACTCATGTAATAAGGTATGTTTTTCCTCGTCGGTTATTAAGGATATCGAGGCGCATGGCAATTGTGCTGCGGATAACGCACCATTCAAAAATTGTGACAGATGGTGGAGTATGCGTTCCACATTTTCTTCCGAATATTTTGCGCTATCATAATGTGCATTCAGTTCTATCCTATGTCCCGATGTGAAACATTGAAATAAGATATCCATGTCTCCGACCGCAGCTTCTTCAGCACCCTGAATACCTTCCATACTTACAACTGTTCGCAGACAAGCCTCTCTTCCAAACAACTGGTTCATGAATTGTTCGTGCTGCTCACGAGACAGCAGATATCGGCTGCCTTGTTCCAAACTTGTATGGGTCGCTTCTAACAAGGAACTAAATGGCTCCTTATCGGATAAACGACAACCTATGGGAAGAAGGGGCGCTACTCCCTCCCTCCAATCGACGTTCAGTACCGGTGTTCCAATCAGTATTTCAGAAGTTCCTGTATAACGATGCAGCACAGCTGCTATCCCGGATAGGAGCATGATCAAAATGCTGTAAGAAGATCCCTGCGTTACCTCCTGGATTCGTTCTGAGAGTTCCTGAGGAAGTAAGAACCTTACTTTTGCTACAGGTCCCCTAGATTCCTTACTAGCCTTATTTGCTGGAAATCCGGTTAGTTCCCCCCTAAAAAGCTGAGTCTTCCAATAAGCCTCAGCCTCTAACTGAGCCGTCTTCGTTGTGAGATGATCAACTGCCATCGCCCATCACTTCCCCTTATTTTCGGCATTTTGAACATGCAACCATGCTATGATTTACTTACATTTGGAAAATAAAGGTTTTTTCTTTCGTCAACAATTTGGAATGATCCCATTCCGGAAGAAGCTCGTTAATGATCGTATCTGGCGCTTCGGCCACGTGCCGAACTAAACTCACAAATTGTTCTGCCAGGTACTCTATTCTCTCCTTTTGGAATAAGTAAGAATTGTAATTAAAACAGAATCTGAATTTGCCGTTGTTTTCAGAAGCAAGTAAAGACAGGTCAAATTTGGCCATTTGCACATTTAATTCTATCCTGCTTAGTTCCAGATCAGATGTAGTGGGCGTCATAACCAATTCATCCGTTGGCTGCCATTCGAATAAGACGTCAAACAACGGGATTTTCCCTTGAATTCTCGGTATCTTCAGCTTGTCGACAAGCATCTCGAAGGGATACTCTTGGTGTTCGATCGCAAGCAACACTTGATTTTTAACATCCTTCCACAGGTGGGTAAACGGAAGACTAGGAGCGAGTGTAGTACGTAGTGCCAATGTTTTTATAAACATGCCTACCATGCGATCAAGTTCAGCCATATTTCTTCCGGAAACCGCACATCCTACCGCCAAATCCTCATTACCCGACCATTTATGCAACCAAACTTGATGACAAGCCAGAAAGAACATAAACGGGGTCGTGCCTTGTTCTTGCAATCGTTCTTTTAATTTAGCGAACAAGAGGGAGTCGGTCTCGACAATGACGCTATCGCCTTTTTGCCCCATTAAACGGTTTGTTTCTTTACGACCGGGCAATACCAGAGGAGGCAAAGGGTTTTCAAATAATTCCAACCAGTATGTTTCCTGCTCGAGCATCCTCGCTTTCCCGCTTCCTTCCTGCTGCCAAATGGAAAAGTCTTTATACTGGATAGGCAGATTCGAAAGGAGTTCCCCTTCATAGAATGCCCACCAATCTTTAAGCAGAATGCCTGTGGAGATACCATCGACAACGATGTGGTGCATATCCATAAACAGAATATGATGATCGTCTTCCAATCGATAGACAGCCGCTCTGAATAAAGGTGCACCATCTAATTGAAAGGGGCGAATCGATGCCGCAAGCGCTTCATCCAAGTGATCTTTCAGAATATCAGTTACCTCCAGTTGAAAACGAGGTTGGTCGTGTATGATTTGCACTAAAGCAGACTGCTCGAGCTTAAACGAAGTCCGAAGAGGCTCGTGCCTATCTATGAGTCGTTTACAAGCTTGTTCTGCACGCATAATGTCGAGTACTCCACGGATGTCCAAAATAATAGGTACATTGTACAGAGTGCTATTGCCATTCATTTTTTGCATGACATACAGTCGAGTCTGCTCAGAGGAAGCGGGATAGGCTGATCGTTCATCCGCTTTGGCAATGAGCGTCGAATTTGATGATCCTCTTTGATCGACCAAGGCAGCCAATTCTCGAATGGTTTGAGCGGCAAATACATCTGAGAAGGAAATTCCCCACTCGTAGCGTTTATGAAGCTCCGCAACCAACCGAATCACTTGTAACGAATCCACTCCCAAACGTAAAAACGACTCTTCTGCATCTATGGTGGATATACCAAAGATTTCTTTGCAAACATCGGCTAGCTTTGCTTCGGTGGCTGTAACCGGTATCGCTGACTGGCCTTCTTTTGCTCCAGACATCAAAGGCTGAGGCAGTGCCTTGTAGTCGACTTTTCCATTTGCTGTTACCGGAATGTGCGTCAACTGCATGACCCGTGTTGGAATCAAATAATCCGGTACTTTATCCAAAAACCATTGTCGTACTTCTTGAATCCCGATCGGTCTCGAAGCTACAAAATAAGCGCATAAATAACTGCCGCTCGAATCGTCGGATCTGTCTGTGAGGACAGCATCGGTAACATCGTCAAGGAGAAGCAACAATTGCTCAATTTCTGCTGGTTCAATGCGATAGCCCCGAACTTTGATCTGACGGTCTATTCGACCCAAATATTCAATATTGCCATCCGGCAACCATCTTGCGGAATCTCCTGATTTGTACATGCGTAAACCTTTGCGATACGGATGCTCAATAAATTTTTCCGAGGATAAATCTGGACGATTCAAGTATTCTCTGGCAAGCCCAGGACCCGAAATGCACAGCTCGCCCTCGACACCAATGGGAACCAACTTATGTTCCTTGGATAAAATGGTAACTTGTGAGCCCGCAATTGGCTTGCCGATCGGTATAATTCCTGTTGGTTCAACATTACGGTAAATCGTAGTTGCCACACTATTTTCTGTAGGTCCGTATTCGTTAATTAACTCCAATGAAGGGACACGCTCTTTACTTAACTTGACAACGTGGCTTGACACTTTCTCTCCCGCTAATGTCACTTTCGTTACTGTGCTGAGATCAGAAGGATCCGCGCATTCCAGCAGTGCGTGGTACAAACTCGGCACACTGATAAAATGGGTCACGCGGTGCTCGCGGATCAGAGCTAGCATAGTGATTGGATCCTTCGCACTTGACTCGGGTAAAAGTACAGTTCGGCTTCCCGAGATCAGAGGTGTGAATAGACTCGTCAGAAAACCATCAAACGCATATGAGAAAAGTTGAAGGACCGTATCTTGATCTCCCAATCCATACTCCTTCTTGCGCCATTGAATCGTATTGGCTATACTGCCCTGCTCAACAGCCACTCCCTTCGGGTTGCCCGTTGTACCAGAGGTATAGATAATGTAAGCAAGTTGGTCAACTGTAGATTTGTTCCAAACTTTCTTCACATCGAAACCTTCTTGAATAATTCCTGCATGTGGAGTTCTCTCGTGGCCATCGAGTTGCACGACGATCCCTTGTTCAAGATCCAACATCTGTTCAGCGCTGGGTACATTTGTCACGAATAGCTTGGCCGCACTGTCCTTCACCATGAAGTGTATCCGTTCCTTGGGATAAGCAGGGTCAATCGGTACATAAGACGATCCGATCCGCCAACATCCTAATAGGGCCGCCACCATATCCAATGAACGCTGCATATACAACGCTATCCGGTCACCCACGTTGATTTGTTTATCTTGCAGAAGCTGCGCGATATAAACGGAGCGCTCTTGAAGTTGACGATACGTCATACTTTTGTCGCCAATGATCAAGGCAGGTAAGTCCGGCGTTTTTTCAGCCTGAAGGTCAAATAATTCAACTATTGTTTGATTTTGTTTACTTGTGGCGCATACCTCATGAATGTCATGAAGAAACATCCTTCGCTCCTCAGAAGTTGCCCACTCCATTTGTCCCAGGCTTTCATCGCTTCGTTCGACCATGTTAGTTACAATTTGGAGTAAGTGATTATGCATTCTTTGAATGGTCTCATCCTTATACAATCGGGAATAATAGCTCCACTGCACTTTAATTCCATCCATTGTATCCAGAGCGATGAGCGTAATATCCGCTTTGGCCGAGGCGCTTCCCACCTCTAACATCTCACATTTGACTCCATCCAATGAAAGCTCGTTAGTCTGTTCGTTTTCCATTAAGAACATGACGTCGTATAACGGGTGACGAGAGGCGTCACGATTGGAACAAACAGCCTGTATCAACTGCTCCAATGGATAGTTTTGGTTTTCAAATGCCTCTAGAACTTTATTTTGCATATTTCTTACATATTGTTCGGATGATTGGAACCCTTTGGGCTCCCCTTTAATAGCCAACGTATTGGCAAACATGCCGACTAAGTCACGAAGTTCAGCCGTTATTCTGCCAGACGTAACCGTTCCTATTACAAGATCGTCTTGGTTGCTGTATTTGGCCATCAAAATTTGAAATGCACTTAACAAGAACGTATAAACAGTAACATCCCAATTTCGTGACGTTTCCTTAATCCGTTGCGATAAAAAGGTGCCCAATGAGAAACCAATCATCTTACCTTCAAAAGTTTGCCTTCTAGGTCGAGGGTAGTCGGTTGGCAGATTTAGCATTGAATATCCCAGCTTGTACTCATCTAACCAATAGGATTCCTGGAACTTCAATTGTTCCCTTACATGAGAGGTGTTCTCCCAGGTTGCATAATCTTTATGTTGGAGCTGCACTCCGTTTAAGGTGTTTCCTTGATACAGCTCAGTCAAGTCTCGATGAATGACACCGATCGAATGGCCATCCGAAATAATGTGGTGTATATCCGACAAGAAAATATATTCCTGAGCAGCAACTTTTACTAATTGAAACCGGTATAAGGGTCCCTTAAATAAATCGAAAGGCTTTACAAATGAGTGGATGGCTTCATCAATCCTGGTGGCATCTATCTCTTTCATTTCCAATTGAAAAACAGAACAAGGGACAATTCTTTGGACGACATCACCCTCCACATAATCGAAAATAGTTCTTAGAGCTTCATGGCGTTCAAGCAACTGTTGCAAGGCTAGCTCCAGTTTTTCTACAGCTAGGGAACCTGTCATCCGGATAAAGTAGGGGATATTGTAGTGTGTTTGTGCCGAATCCAAGCTTGCTGCAGCAAATATGCGTTTTTGAGCTGATGAGACTGGATAGTACTCCCTGTTTTCTGCTTTCTCAATTCTGTATACATCTGAACGAATAGCTTTCGAAATGTAAACCGCCAACTCTTTGACTGTCGGAGATAAAAACATTTCCTTTAAAGGTACATGAACGCCATAAGCTGAACGAACTCCCGCGAGAAAAGCCATAGCTTTAAGCGATTGCCCCCCCACGTGAAAGAAGTTGTCAGTCGTCCCGATCTTTTCCACACCTAACAGTTCGGACCACATCGTTAACAAATGATGTTCCACTTCGGTTTCAGGGGCTGTATACTCGGCATTAGCAAGCAAATTCCAATCCGGTTCCGGTAAAACCTTTTGATTAATCTTTCCATTTTGAGTAAGAGGAAGCGATTCCAGTGGTACGAAGAGCGTTGGGATCATGAAATCCGGCAAAGAACGGGCTAGTGCGACCCTGATTGATGACCGCGAAACGCCGATATCCGAGACGAAGTAAGCTATCAGATGCGTAATTCCCATTTCCGTTTCCTTCATCGTCACGATTGCTTCCTTAATGCCTGGAATTTCTAACAATTTGGCCTCTATTTCACCCATTTCTATTCGAAAGCCGCGGATCTTCACTTGCGAATCTGCTCTACCTAAATAATCGATATTGCCATTTGGCAGCCATCTTCCCAAGTCCCCTGTTCTATACATTTTGGTACCTGGCGCATAAGGGTTCTCCACGAACTTCAAATCGTTTAATTCCGTTCGATGCAGATAGCCTTTGGCTAAACCATCACCAGCGATGCAAATCTCACCCTTTACGCCAACGGGCTGAACCCGACCGCTCTCGCTTAAAATGTACACTTGTGTATTCGATATGGGACTGCCAATCGGTATGAGACGCTCCGAAATCCGATCCAATGGGTAGTAGGTGGCAAATACAGTCGACTCTGTCGGGCCGTATACATGAATTAATCTGCCAGGCCCTAAATAATCGAATGCTCTCTTAACATGCTTAACGGATACCCGCTCCCCGCCAAATAAGACATGCCTAATGTTTTTCAAGCATTCCACGCGAAGGTCAACGAACGTATTAAACAAGGCTGTCGTCAAGAAGAATAGTGTAACCTTTTCTCGTTCTATCGTTTCCGACATTACATCCATGTCACTCATGGCAGCTTTGTCGATCAGAACCAAGGCGGCTCCATTCAGAAGTGCTCCATAAATATCAAAAGTGGAACCGTCAAAGGCAAAGTTCGAAAAACTGACTAACACATCCATTTCCGATATCCGGATATAGTTCGTTTCCCTTACTACTCGAACGATACTTTTATGAGACGTTAAATTGCCTTTCGGTTTGCCAGTTGATCCTGACGTATACATCAGGTAGGCAATCGCTTGGGAATCGGTCACCTCGCACGGATTGAGGTTGTCATCGTATCCCTTTACATCCTCATCAAGATCGCTGCTTACGATCAACAGTTTCGCTGGTTCGAATTCGTTTATTTCGGAAGAGATCGATTCACATATATGTTTCTCAGCCATAATGATCGTGGCTCCCGAGTCCTTAAGAATCAGACGGGTACGTTCTTGTGCAGAAGAAACATCTATTGGAACATACGTTCCACCCGCTTTTAGAACACCTAGCATAGCGGCAATCGCACCAATACTTGGTGAAGTTAAGACGGCAACGGGCATTCCTTTACTTACATTTTCCTTCAGTAATTGATAAGCACAGCGGTTGGCTAGTTGATTCAGCTCCCTGTAGGTCACTCGATGGCTGCCTTCGATCAAGGCCGTTTTATTGGGATGAAACATGACCTGTTCCTCAAACAAGGCGGTGATCGTCCGATCTCTTGGGTACGGCGTCGGCAGAGGGTTAAAGCTGTTCAAAATCATACTTTTTTCTTCATCTGTCACGATATCCAAAGAAGAAATAGGTTCATCTAAGCCCGCTTTCAATTGTTTCAATACGTGATTGAAGTGCGTTACCATTCGTTCGATCGCAGTCTTTTGAAACAAATCTGTACAATATTCCCATCTGAATCGAATGGTTCCTTCATGCTCCTCAGCAAACAGGGTCATGTCAAATTTAGCAATATTGTAATCGAATGTTTCTGGATGAAAACGAATCTCTGCATAAGAACCGCTGGATGTATCTAGGTTTTCCATAACAAATACGGTATCAAATAAAGGATTGTGACTAACATCTCTCTGAACGCCCAAACGTTCTATTAACAAATCAAATGGATAATCCTGATGATCGAAGGCATCCAATGAGGTCATTTTCATCTCTTGCAAGTATTGCCGAACAGACTTGTGGCCTTCCGGAAACGTTCTGATTGGAAGCGTGTTAGCAAACATCCCGACAGTATGATGGAAATTCGGATTTAACCGCCCCGCAGAAACAGTGCCGACGATAATATCCTCTTGTGAAGTATACTTCGATAAAAATATTTGATAGGCTGCCATGAGAATCATAAACAACGTAGTTCCTGTTTCGCGACCAGTCTCACATAAATGTTGAGTCAAGGAAGCGTCCAGTTGAAAATCAACACTGTCTCCCTTAAAGCTCTGCAGTCTTGGACGTTCAAAGTCCGTCAACAGGTTTAAGTAAGGAATCTCACCATCGAATTGTTTCAACCAATATATTTCTTGCCTTCGGCACGCTTCCGTTTGAAGCCAGTGCTGCTGCCAAGTTGCAAACTCTTTATAATGCAGCGTGATGTCCTGTAAGCGAACTGCTCCATACAATGCGGCAAGATCCTTCAGAATATGACCGAAGGAGACGCCGTCCGAAATCAGATGATGGGTATCCATTAACAGGAATGTACTCCCATTATTCACATGAATGAGATTTACTCTGAACAGAGGCGCACAATCTACTTGAAAAGGATAGATGAACCCATCTATGGTTTCTTGCAAATCTTCCTCGTTCACTTCCGTTTCATTGACGAAAAATTGAATTTCGTCATGGATACGCTGAACGATCTCCCCATCAGTCAGGTGAAAGGAGGTTCGCAACGCTTCATGCCTAGCAATTAGATCGCGAAAAGCATGAACCAGCCTTGTTTTATTCAGCTTCCCCTCTACTCTCAAGAGTGTAGGCATATTGTAACTGGTGCTGTTTACCCCTAACTCGGTTAGCGCATATATGCGTTTTTGAGATGACGATGTCTGGTAATGAAGTTGAACCGGAAGAGGCCTAACTTCCTGCCACTCGGGTTTACGGACATGTTCAATGATGTGGGACAACTCACGTATGGTTGGCCCTTCGAACATTTGTTTCAACGTTACTTCTGCTTTGAATTCAAACATAATCCTTGAAACCAGCATCATGGCTTTAAGGGAATGTCCCCCTAAATCAAAGAAATTGTCGTGGATGCCGACCTCATCTTTATCAAGCAATTCCTTCCATATGTTCGATAATCCATGTTCGGTTTTCGTCGTTGGCGCTTGATAATGCAGGCTTACGCTGGTTTTCACTGGGTCGGGCAGCATGCTCACATCAATCTTGCCGTTCTTTGTTACAGGCAGACGATCAATGTAAGTAAAAGACGTTGGGATCATATACTCAGGAAGCCATTTAAGCAAACGGCTTCTCCACTCCATCGAAGTCTGAGGGGTAAGGCTAACCACATATGCGTGTAATTCATACTCCCCAAGTTGGTTTTTCTTAGGCAATACATAGGTATCAATCACATGCTCCTGCATAAGAATGGAGTGCTTCACCTCACCTGGTTCCACACGATATCCACGAATTTTTATTTGGTTATCGGCCCGCCCCAGTAATTCGATAGTTCCGTTCGGCAGCCTTTTCCCCAAATCACCTGTCAAGTAAACGAGTTCTTTCCTCGTTCCGATTAAACGGGTGACATACTTCTTTTGCGTTAACGCTTCATTACCAAGATAATGTTTGGATACACCCCTACCTGCAATTGCTAATTCCCCTGTTACGTCAACCGGGAGAGGATTACCATTTCGATCCAAAATGTAAACGCTCATGTTGTTAATGGGAGTTCCAATAGTCGGACGCTTCATGAACGCTTGAAGGCTGCTCTGAGTTAGCCATCCTGCAACACAGCCAACCGTTGTTTCAGTCGGCCCATAATGATTCATAATTCGGATATGTGGATATTGATGCATCGTTTTTTCCACATCATTAACGTTTATAGGTTCCCCGCCTAGAACGATGAAACGAACCTTTTCAAACCATATCTGTGATTGTTCGGGGTAATTAATCAGCGTTGTATACAAAGTTGGCGTCATTTTGAAGTAAGTAAGCCCATGGTGCCGAATATAGTGCAGCAACTGTATGGGAGCCCAATAAACTTCCTTTGCAATCAAATGTAAACATGCTCCTGATGTGATGGAAGGAAAAAGTGCTGTATAACCAAGATCAAAAGCAAAAGAAGAAGTCAATGCAGTTGCATCGCTGCTATTTAATTGCGTTTCCCCTTGAAACCATTGTGAGTAGTTCAGCAAATTTTGATGAGTAACAACTACACCTTTCGGTTTTCCCGTAGTACCAGATGTGTAGATCACATACAAGGGGTCAAATGTATGATTGACATGGACAGGATTGGGACATGGTTGATCATCCATTGCAAATTCGTCTAGCAGCACGGTCTCTTGATAAAATGAAAATTCTTCTTTAGTCACCGTTTGGCAAAGAATCAGTTTGGCGTGACTATCTTGAAGCATATGCTCGATCCTGTTAGGGGCAAATTCCGGGTCAATGGGCAAATAAGCCGCACCTGCTTTGATTATCCCTAGCAAACCTACCATCATTTCAAGTGATGGCTCGGCAATTAAAGCAATAATATCCCCTGTACGTACATGTTTCGAACGCAGATAACAAGCAAGGAGATTGGCCTTGTTATTCAACTCTTCATATGTCCATTGTCCCTTGTCCGTAACAATTGCCGGTAGATCAGGCGTTCTCCTGGCTTGTTCCTCGAACTGCGCTTGAATCGTGGAATAGGATGGAAGTTCGGTGCCGGTATTGTTATAAACAGCGCTATACGCATCCGCATCCTCCTGACTTAGCAATGAAAAGTCTGCCAGTGCGAAGTCTGTCCCACTGGCAACCAGATTCGCCAATCGAGTAATCTGATTGCTTATACGCTCCATTAAGGCCTCGCTGTAGACCTCACTGTTGTACGCAATGCGAATGTTCAGCTCCTCTGCCGGAATCACGACGATATTCAAGTTGTAGTTAATTTGCTCAAAAACTTGCAGGTCCCGAACTGAAAGCCCAGTAACCGGATCCACTGATTGCGTCAATGCATCCAATGGGTAATTCTCAAAAACGACTACATGGTCAATCAAATCCTTTTTTTGCATGGTTTGTGACTGAATTTCTGATAATGGCGCAAAATCATAGTCAGAGGTTCTGGTGATCTGTGCCCGAACTCTGCACAGCAGTTCTGAGAAGGTGTCTTTTTCCTCACTTTTTATCCGAACTGGAATGGAGTTGATAAACATGCCTACAATATGCTCAATCCCTTCCAATTCTGCTGGTCGGCCTGATACCACAGAGGCGAATACAACATCATTGGTGTTATTATATTTTTGAAGAATTATTCCCCACAGTACATTGAAAATTGTATTCATTGAAACTTGATTTTGCTTTGACAACTGCTTGAGCTGCCTGGTAATTGTCTTTTCAATGACGACATCTACTGTTCCCAAAGTGAATGTGGCGTCTATCGTATTCGATACATAGGAAAGCGGTATCCCCGATTTCGAGTCATACCCCTCCAGATACTCCAGCCAATAATTAATGGCTGCATCTTTCTCCTGCTTCTCGAGCCATTTGATATACCCATTAAACTGTAATGAAAAAGCGGGCCGTATGTCCTTATTCCTTTTTAAACGACCGTATATTCTACGAAATTGTTTGAACAGAAGACCAATGCTCCAGCCATCCAGGATGATATGGTGGAAGCTCCAGATGACCTCATGGCGATTCTCATCCAGCTTGAGCATATAGAATCTCAAAGGAGTATCTGTTGTTAGATCGAACCCCTTTTCTCTGTCGCTTTGCTTTAAACGATCGATACTAGCACTTTGGGCAGAGGCATCCAGGCCGCTCAAATCTTCGTAACTGATTTCTTGTTTACGATGTCTAAGTACCACTTGCACAGGTCTTTTTACATTTCGGTGCACAAAAACCGTTCGCAGAATCTCGTGTCTGTCCACAAGAATTTGTATGGTTCGTTGGAAGAGATCGACGTTGCTATCACCTTCCAGCGAGAAATGAAACTGTTCAAAGTACGTGGGATCGTTTTCCCTCATTTTATAATGAAACAACATGCTTTCCTGCATGGAGCTGAGCAAATAGACATCTTTAATATCCGCTTTGGTATACATAACGAATTCGTCCTTCCTATGAACCAATTTCGCCGAAAACAGCTTCAAGCGTATCAAAATCAATCCCATCCGAAGAGCAGTCGCTAGGGGTTAATTCGGATGTTTCTCGTTCAATGCAATGTTGGATAATCTCCATAAGCTTGTTTCGGAACAGCTCTGCTAAATCCCTCACCGTATTTTCGCTGTATTGAAGGGAATTATAGTAAATATCAATCTCTAGTCTCCCTCGTATAACCATTCCTTCGATTACAAAGGAATATCCCATCGGGAAATCGGGGTGAATTTCTTCTCCTCTCTGCAAATCACTAATATCAAACAACTCGCTTCCAAGTCCGTCAAACTGGCCAAGATAGTTAAAACAAATCTCAGGTTTATTTATCCGATTGCGTCCAATATGAAGATCAGGATTGCCTGATTGTGAAAGCAACCCGAAACCAATTCCCTTGTGGGGAATGGATCGAACACTTTCTTTAACCAACTTAATCGATTGTCCGATATCGTTTATTGCTGGAATACTTAACAGTATTGGATAAACGCTGGTGAACCAGCCTATCGTTCTTGACACATCAGCATCAACAACAGATTCCCTTCCATGACTCTCCAGATCAATTCGAATATCTTCGATACTCGCCCATTCCCGAATGGAGGTTGCCAACGCTGAAAGCAATATTTCATTGATTTCCGTGTTGTAAGCACGATTGGTTTCTCTTAACAGGGAAGAAGTGACTTCTTTGCTATAAGAAATATTCATCTTTCGATAGCATTGGCGAGTCGCTTGCACGGATGATTCATCATTCTTCGGCAGCGCCATAAAGCTCCCGTTTTCAATTTTGTTCCAGTATTCAAACTCATTCCTTACTTCCTTACTGTTCGAGTAGGCTTCAAGCTTCTCTGCCCATCTTTGAAAGGAAGCTGTCTTTTCAAAAGAAAGGTGAGCGCTGTTATTTGCAAGCAACTGTTCGTAGCCTGCCACAAAATCTTGAAGCAATATCCGCCATGAAACACCGTCTATAATAAGATGATGAATAACAATAAGGAGATAATCGCCGTAAGATGACTGAAACAATCCTAATTGGATTAAGGGACCATCCATCGGATTCATGCTGCTTTGAAGAACTCCGCCTTTCAATTGGATGAAATTTGTAAGTAAGGTCGGATCATCGATGGTGAATATATGGAAATCAAATGTTTGGGCATCTGCACTCAGAATGTTTGCTGTGTATGCGTCTTGATCATCCGCTCGACTAAATACAGTCCTTAAATTTTCATGATGTCTGCATAATTCAGAAAATATACGTGTAACCAAATCTGGATTGAAACCCTTCTTGCTGTGTAAAAGAGTAGATTGGTTGAAATAATTCCGTATTTCATCCGGAAATTCAAACAACCATCGTTGAATTGGAGTTAATCTCACCTGACCCGAAGCATCCATTTGCTCTGGGCGAATATTGATTTTTTTTATGACCTTACCAAGTTCAGCTATAGTCGGATGTTCAAGAATATCCTTCACACTTGCCCGGAGTCCCATATGTTGCAAACGAGAAGACAGTTGGATAGCTTTGATCGAATCTCCGCCGATATGATAGAAACGGTCATGTATACAAATGTCATTTAGGAAAAGTGTTCCTCGCCATACATCCAGCAGCGTCTCTTCAACTTCATTTCTTGGTTTGACAATTACTCTGGAAATTGAGCTGCGTTCGTTGGATCTTGAGGTCGATAATGCCACCATATTTACTTTTCCATTTTCAGTAAGCGGAAGTGCATCCATTTCGATCATCTGTGAAGGCACCATATAGTCTGGCAAACAGTTGGCCAGATATATTCTAACCTCGTCAATGGATCCCAAACCGTTGAAAAAGACAACATATGCGCATAAGTACACGCTTCCTCCACTGTCTTCAATCGCAGCTACGACAGCTTCCTTAATGGATTCGTGTTGGAGAAGATGATACTCGATTTCCCCAATCTCTACTCGATTTCCCCTAATTTTGACCTGACGGTCTTTGCGTCCAATAAAACGAATGTTTCCATCAGGGAGCCACTTGACTAGATCGCCAGTACGATAAATTCTTTCTCCAGGATGAACGAGCCCGTCTATAAATTTCTCATTTGTCATCGTTTCGTTATGGAGATAACCTCTAGCCAATCCGACACCTGCTATGCACAACTCGCCCTCCAAGCCAACAGGCTGAAGCTGATCGTTTGAATTTAGGATGTAGACCTTCGTATTTAGAATCGGACTTCCAATCGGCAGATGCTCTGACGATGCATGCAAGAAGCAACTTGTCGTAACGACAGTATTTTCAGTTGGACCATAATTATTGGCGATCGCATATTTCTGGAGTTGATAAGACTTAAGCTTGTCACCTCCAGTCAGCAGCAGACGTAAAGATTCATTGTTCAACTGAATGAATTGTTCGCAAAGTTGAGTCGGTAAAAAAGAAACTGTAATACCCTGGTTATTAAAATATTGATTTAACAAATTCATATCTTTCCGCGTGAACTCGTCGATAATATGTAGACAAGCACCACTGATAAGTGTCGGAAATACCTCCCAGACTGACGCGTCAAACCCAAAACTTGCCAATTTTGTTGTCTGATCGAATGGCGTTAACTCATATTGATTCTTATGCCAAATACACAGGTTCATTAAGGATTTGTGCTCAATCATTACCCCCTTTGGCTTGCCCGAGGAACCGGAAGTATAAATGACATAAGCCAAATCTTCAGATTCTGCAGCTTTCCTTTGGACCGGTGGCACATGCTCCCCTGTTTGCAGGAGCTCATGAATATGAAGAACACTACCACTAAATTGAATGGATCCCATCGCCTCTGGCTCCGTCAACATAACCTTTGCTCGGCTATCCGTCAAAATATGTTGAATCCGCTCTTTAGGATAATGGGGATCTATCGGCAAGTAAGATGCCCCGCTTTTCAACACGCCTAACATGGCAACAATCATCTCTACCGAATGGTTCACCATTATTGCTATGATTTCTTCTCTTTTTACACCCGAATGGATGAAGAAAGATGCCAATTGATTGGACCGATCATTTAATTCAGCGTATGAAATCCGTTCTGCTCCGAATACAACGGCTGTTTTCTCGGGATTTTGCCGTACTTGCCATTCGAATGCGTCTATAACCGTTCCATCGGAGATCATCGTACGATCAGATCGATTGAATGTATGGAGAATAAGGTCTTTCTCTTCCTTATGAAGCATGTCTATATTCCTGATGAATACGTCCGGTTGCTGAACCATCGTTTCGAGGATACGCAAATAATGGTTACCCATCCGATTTATTGTATCTGCTTCAAAGAGGCTCTCTCTGTATTCCCATCGACAAACCAACTGATCGCCATGATCCTCTATCAGTAACGCCAGATCGAATTTGACTGATTTAGCATTTATCGCGTAAGGCTCAACTTGAATGTCGCCGATCTGACATGAAATATCCCTCCAGTCTTCCATCGAAAACAAAACATCGAAGAAGGGATTCCGACCGTTATCACGGCGGATGTCCAATTTATTCATTACTTCATCGAATGGCAATGCTTGATGTTCCAAGATGGAAACGATTTCACGCTTGATATCGGACAAAAAATGATTGACCGTTTTCGCACCTTCTGGTTTTCCATACACGGCAATTGTATTAACGAACATTCCGATTAGTTGTTGAATATCAGGATGAATGCGTCCCGAGGCAACCGCACCCAGAACTACATGATCCTGACCTGAATATTTCGATAACAAGACTTGAAATCCGGCCATTAAGTACATATACAACGTACAGCCACAAGCTTTGGCCGCTTGTTCGAGCTCGCTGCGCCGTTTGCTATCGAATTGTATGCGTATTTGACTCCCTTTAAAATCGATCATCGAAGGGCGTAGGTAATCGGTAGGGAGATTCAAAACAGGAACACCTTCGGCATATAATTCCATCCAAAACTTCTCATCTTGTTCATAAGCTCCCGTTGCTGCTTGGTTCTTCTGCCATAGCGCATAATCCTTGTATTGCAGGGGGAGATTGTTTACAGGCCGACCTTCATACAAGTCACCTATTTCTTTGAGAAATATTCCAAATGATAGAGCATCGAATACAATATGATGCACATCTATGAGAAAAACCCAGTTGGCCTCGTTCAGGCGGAGAAGTTTCACCCTCATCAGCGGACCTTCCTGTAGATGAAAAGGCCGAATAAATTCTTCAATGGCTCGATCGAGATCGGAGTCTCCCAGTTCTTCGAATTCCCATTCCGTATAAATGTCTTGATGAATGGTTTGAACAACTTCATCTTCTACAATAGAAAAGCTGCTGCGGAGAGATTCATGCCGCTCAATAAAAAGGAAAACGGCCTCTTTAAATTTGTCAAGGTTTAGATTACCGTATAATCTCAAAGCTGCTGGCGTGTTGTATTGTATTCCTTCCGGATCCCGCATACTGAGCGCAAACATCCTTTTCTGCTCGTTGGATACAGGAAAGAAGTTTGCTGAAGCTGCACGCGGTATAATTGGCATCACATAAGTATCAGAACCGGACGATTCCGGGTAGAGCTCACGTTCCTCAATGGGCCCCAGAGAAATAAACCTTTTTTGCACAGCGCGCTTAATCAAATCAGCCTGTTCAGAAACCGTTGGGCATTCGAAAATATCCTTAATATTGATATCAACAGAAAATTCTTTTTGAATTTTGTACAATAAAAGACTTGCTTTAAGAGAATGTCCACCCAAGTCGAAAAAATTCATCTTGGGACTCATCAAGTTCACACTCAACAATTCTTGCCAAATCAACATTAACCGAACTTCGACTTCACTGCTTGGCTTGTCCTCCTCAGGTGAGGCCTCGAACATGATTTCAGGATCTGGAAGTGCTCTTTTGTCAATTTTCCCGTTTGAGGTTAGCGGCATTTGGTTCAGAATGACAATATGCGATGGGATCATGTACACTGGCAATTTCATCGACAAATAAGATTTTATCCCTGAAATTTCCACATCCTTCTCAAGCACCACATAAGCGCACAAAAAGGGTTCTTCCAGCGCGTTCTTTCTAACGATGACAACGGCTTCCTTTACACCATTCTGCTCAAGCAGACAAGATTCGATTTCACCGGGTTCTATACGAAAGCCTCTAACCTTTACTTGATCGTCAATTCGACCTAGATATTCAACACTGCCATCGGGCAACCATCTTGCCATGTCACCGGTTCGGTACATTCTTTCTTCTGGTTTGATCGGATTTCGGACAAATTTCTCTTCTTTCCCCTCTGGATCATGCAAATATCCCCTTGCTATGCCTGCTCCAGCGACACACAGCTCGCCTGGAACTCCAATAGGCAGCAATTGTCCATGCCTGTCAAAAATCAAAATGTCCGTATTTGCGATTGGTTTGCCGATTGTTAATTTCTGCTCTGCATCGGTAATACGTAACGCCGAAGTAATGATGCTATTTTCAGTCGGGCCGTACTCATTCATAATTTGGGCAATTGGAAACTTCTCTTGACTTTTCCTCACCATAGACTGATTAATTTTCTCACCACCTACAGTTACGACCCGTAATTGATGAGTATAACCGGGCGGCAAACACTCCAATATTGCACTATACATGCTTGGTGTCGTAACCAAATACGCGATTTGATGGACCAACACTTGCTGGGCAACTGCTCCAGGATCAGTGGAGTATATATCCGACAACATACATAAGGTAGCTCCAGACAATAGAGGAGTTGCCATCCCAGCGATAAAGGCATCAAAAACAAACGGGTTAAGCGGAAGAATCTTATCGCCGGACTTCATTTCGTACACTTCTTTCCTCCACTGGAGCGTGTTCGAGATGCTTCTATGTTCAATGACCACCCCCTTAGGCTTACCTGTTGTACCTGAGGTATAGATCACATATGCCGCATCATAGGGTTGAGCTCTCATCGATGGATTAGCAACATTTTCCCCGGAGACCTCTATGTCTTCGAAACAAAGCAGCTCACCAGTAAAAGTAAATTGCTTCTCTAAGCTTTTATGTGTAAGCAGCAACGAAACTTGGCTATCATCCAACATGAACCTAATGCGATCGTTTGGATATTGAGGATCAATAGGCAGGAAAACACCACCTGCTTTCCACACACCCCATATCCCAATGATCATTTCCATCGAGCGGTTGGCAGCAATCCCTACAATTTGTTCCCGCTGGACATCTTTCATCGCTAAATAATGAGCTATTCGATTGGCTTTTTCATTAAGCTGTCGATATGTGCACTGCTCATTTTCAAATAAGACGGCAATCGCATTGGGAGTCTTGGCTGCCTGCTCCTCGAACAATTCTACAATCGTCTTGGCCAAGTTATACGGACTGCTCGTATCATTAAATTCAGCCATTATCTGCTTATGCTCAGACGAGGTTAATAGAGAGATCTGTGCCAAAGGCATAAACGGATTATTCATAGCATCCCGTGCAATTTGAATATAGTGTCCCGCTAATCTATCGATAGTTGCAGGATCAAATATTTGTTTATAATAATCAACGCTGCATAAAAAGTTATCCTTGGTCTCTCTGACTTCAAGTAACAAATCAGACATTCGAACGCTAAATACCGGAGCAAAATTTTCGTTTTCTATATCCGTATACATGAATACTGCGCTAAATAACGGGTGCCTACTTAAATTTTGATTGGAATTACCCAACCACTCGTTCACTGGATATCGATCAAATTCGAGAACCCGATGAGATGCAGCCTCCACTTCCCTCATGAAATCATAAAACGTTATATCGCCCACGGGATGGCTTCTGATAGCGATCGTATGATCAAATGGGCCGGCAATGCGACTAATATTGGGCTCATTCAGATTTTGAATGGTACCGACAATTACCTCTTCCTGATCAGCATATTTGGACAGTAATAGGTGAAAAAATGACATTACTAGTGTTTTCGGCTCTGCGCCCAAGCTCCGTGCAACCTCTTTTACCTGTTGCGATAGGCTGCTATCCAGAATAAATGATTGCCTGCCTCTCGCAAACGTATGGATCGGGGGTCTGGCATAATCGGCAAGAAGCTCCAATAAAGGGATTTCTCCAGACCATTCATCTACAAAGTGCCGGGTTCCTTTTTCTACAACTTCCGGATCCAAAAGTAAATCATATTGGTTAAGAGGGACTTGATATGAGATTTGTATAGAGGGCCGATCCATTCCTTGGAGCAGTCGCGTGTATGCTTCTGCCAGATGGTGCTTGGATCGCTTGCCGGATAACAAATAATAGGTTTCTAACAACAAGGATGCTGGTTCTGCTCGTTGTTTGATCAGAGTAACCCGCAGCATTGCGTCCATGTCGTCATGAAGATGAGTAAATAAATGAGAATTGCAATGATCCATATATACATTCAATACGATATCAGGCTTGAACGATGATTCATTATGGCAGAGGTCATTGTCTGCTACATATATAGTTTTGCCTAACAAAAGTGGAAAAAGTGAATATATATGATCGAATTCCCTTACTTGAACCTGAAGTTCATCCCTGCTAAGAAAAGGAACTTGTTCTTTCATCGACTTGACATCATGCATCGTCTCTTCGGCAGAAATAGAAATCTTAACTGGTTTGCCTGAAACGTCTTTCCTAAGCACCCAACCCTGTTGGCGATACGGGAAAGGTGAAGGGTAGAAATCTCTCTCCTCTAGAAGGAAGGATTTAACGTGCTGGCGTTTGGACTTATGTTTTTCCGTTCTCCCATTCGAGACGTGTTTATTAATTTCTAGAATAGTATCATAACGATACGTGGTTAATTCATTTTCAATTGTATGAATTTTCTTGGAAACTTGAATGCTCTGAATGCAGTTGAAATCAGCAGCCAGATCACTCCAATACCGCTCAGAGAGAAATAATTCGTTAGACCAGTCTGTTTTCGTTCTATGTTGAACGTTTATTTGTTTATATTCATTAAGGGACGACAACATATCTTGTTTAAGGTCTTGGTTTAAAATATCGCCTATGAAAATAATTCCAGTGCCATTCATGATTTCAATAGCTTTTGCTAAAACTTGTCTTAAGTAATTATGGCTTGGAAAATATTGTACTACGCTGTTTAGAATCACAAGATCATAATTTTTATCATCTAACGAGTCGATTCGGTGAGCTGGAATATGGCTCAAATTAACATTACCAATGCTTGTTTCGGCCAGTTTTTTTCTGTTTTTCTCTATCATAGCAGCTGACACATCGGTACCATGATATAATCCTACTGATTCCGCAACATGAAACATGGTAAGCCCTGTTGCACACCCGATTTCCAGAACTTTGGCCTGATCGTTTAAGTAAGGCTTTATTTTTTGATAGATATTATCTGCAAATTCATTTATCTCTTGTTTGCTTAGAGTTTCTCCGGTATAACTGTTCGTCCATCCAGCATTTTCATCACTGGCTTGTTCAGCAAGATACTCCCATACCGCATTAACTTCCAAGTCCTGATAGGATGCTTCTTCATCATGAATAAGATCAGTGTCTATGCATAGGTAAGCACTAAGAGTAGGGCATGCCCATTGCAGACGGTTGAGCGTATTCACATATTTGTGACTAGTAAGCATATGTTCTATGTTTTCATCAAAAATCAGATTTTCTAGATCTGCTTCATGGATAGATGGATCAATGAGCATGTAAGAATGGCCTGATTTTAAAACGCCCAAAATGGCAGCAGCCTTCATGATGCTTTCTTCTGCTAGAATCCCAACGGCGTAGTCAGGTACAAGAGACTGGCTAAGCAAATACATTGCGATTTGATTTGCCTGGTCATTTAGCTGACGATAAGTGATCTTCACGCCATTACAACAAATAGCTATTGCATCCGGTTGCTGATCCACCTTATCTTCGAACATTTTGTAAAGCTTCGGTTGGCCGATAGTCTCTACTGACACTATATAATTCCTCCTCGTAAATGGAATCCTATTATCAAAGAATTAATGTTTTGCAAACCCTTACAATTGATCTTACATCCTCATGGCATTTTAATTTTTTTATAGATGTTCTCATGAGCTGTGGCCAAAAAAAAGCCATTCCCCTTATCGTAAATTTTCGCAATAGGTTATCTATTCATCGTTCGGAGCACATAGTTTACAACCTCATCTGTATAATCGTTTATAAAAAAGTGCCCCCCGGGAAACGGCACATATTCGCAACCTGAATCCGAAAAATGCTGCCACGGCTTCAGCGCCTCCGAATCTGTGCTATCATCTTCCTCGCCATACAAAATGCTTATTGGGCAATACAGATTCGAATTTTCTTTCTTAAAACGGTACGTTTCGCAGAGCTTGAAATCGGCTCTTAACACCGGAATAAACAGGCTTGCTAACACAGGGTTTTCCAAAGCTCTCCTTGTCTTCCCGCTATATTTACACACTTCCTCAATAAATTCTTGTTCGGGAAGCGAACTGATGGGTTTTGAAACTTTATCATTCGAAGGCGCTTTGCGGCCAGAAAAAAAAATATGTACGGGGCTGGGATAACCGGAATTCTGAATATATCTACATAGCTCGAACGCGATCAGACTGCCCATGCTATGACCGAAAATAGCGTATGGCTTGTCCAGATAATCTTTCATATAAGAGAACAGATTTTCGACGCAGTCACTCATGTTATCAATTAACGGGAAGCGTATTTTTGCACCTCTTCCTGATAATTCAATAGGATGAATCTCGATATGCTCAGGTAAGTATGACTTCCAACGGCTATAGATCTCCGATGACCCGCCCGCGTATGGAATACAAAACAATCTAGTTCTCTCCAAAATGTATCATTCCAAACTTTATTGTATTTTTATTTCATAGATGCATTGTAATCACGACTATTTTTGGATATTATGGTTTCTGAGGACACAATCGACCCATATTTTCCTTTCAATAACGGATATTACAATAAAAATCATCTAATATCAACAATATTTTGATACGAATAGTATCATAATATCATTAAGTGTATGTTTTGTCTTACAAAAATTGGGGAGTGATAACTTTGTCGAAACAAGTTCAAACAGAAGTGGAATTGCAACTCTTTAATCAAATTGTAGAGGAAACTTGGAGAGAAAAGGGATACGAAGTTGAATATGGATCTTTGGAATCAGACTGTTTTATCATTTATGACGCTGACATTCCTATAGGAACAATAGAATTTAAACCTGTTACCATGACTTCTGAAATTTTAAATTATTTCCCCTTCCTGTTGCCGCAGAATACCGTTGAACTGGATAAAGTGTCTATACTTAAAAATTATCGCTCTCAAGAAAATTTAATGAAACTCATGGATCTTCTAATTCGTTATTCACAAACCAATCATGTGGAAAAATATATTGGGTTAACTGAACCCTCTTTCTTTCATTTTTTAAAGAATCATATGAAATTCCCTATCGTCGCTACCTCCAAGCCATTCATGTATAAAGGCGATCACGTCATCCCAGCTATTTCTTCTATTCATATGATTCCAAAAGCAGGAATTCAAATGTTAAGCGCATCGGGAAGTTGGGAATTATGACTGATTCAACCAATCCAATACGTTCTTTATTGAGTAACAGATTCGTTCAAATCATCATTGCCTCTAATGTACTTATTCAACTTGGCATTTGGATAAGAAACTTTGCCGTGCTGCTGTTCGTCATGGAGAAAACCAATGGAAACCCCATAGCCGTATCCCTAATCTCAGTGGCTGAGTTTGCCCCTATCTTTGCGTTTTCCATCTTAGCAGGAACTTTTTCTGATCGTTGGGAACCTAAACGTACGCTGATAGGGTCAGATTTTCTAAGTGCACTATCTATATTTGCAGTGCTGATATCTATGTTATTCGGTTCATGGAAAACCATATTCATTGTGACCCTTATGTCATCTATATTATCCCAATTTTCGGCACCCGCTGGAATGAAGCTGTTTAAAACACATGTTTCGGAGCAATTGCTCCAATCGGGAATGTCCCTGTATCAATCCATTAATGCCATGTTTGTCGTATTTGGTCCTATATTAGGCACATTCATCTACCAACAATTTGGCATTTATGTAGCAGTTGGCATCATTTGCTTTACATTTTTGCTGTCAGCGGGAATACTCACTTTGTTGCCAGTAAAACGAGAATTTGTTGAAGAGAAAGCTTTAACCACTGTATGGAAAGATATGAAACAAGGTATACAATATGTAATTTCTAATAAAACACTAAGAACGATTGGCGGATGCTTTATGGTGACTGGCCTCGCTCTGGGTCTCATCCAACCTTTACTTATATTTCTCGTAACCGACCGTCTTCAGCTGCCTAAAGAGTATTTGAAATGGCTAATGACTGCTGATGGTGTAGCTATGATCATTGGTACGGTACTTGCAATGGGGTTGTCCAGAAAGGTTTCCCCTCAACAGCAGCTGCTTGTCGGCATGATTTGTATCTCGGTTGCCTTACTTGGCTTTGGCATCTCCACACAGTTATGGTTAACTTTACTTTTTCAAGTCATCTGCGGGCTAGTCCTCCCCTGTATCCAAATATCAATAAATACGATGACTCTTCAAAATACCGAAGAAACCTACATCGGCAGGGTTAATGGGCTACTTACTTCGATGTATATGGGCTCTATGATGATTACAATGAGTGTATCCGGATGGTTCATGCATGTATTTTCTTTAGTCATCATCTTTTCGTTGTCTGCTCTTTTTTGCATAATTGGCGCTACCGTAGTTGTACCCTTACTACGAAAACCGAGTAATCATGGAATTAACCAACCCACCTCATCCACTCCTTAAAAATAACACTTGGAGGAAGCAGCATAATGGGAAGAGCTCTATTTATCAGCGCACCAGCGGAGGGACACATTAATCCAACCCTTGGTATTGTTCGTGAACTCATCAATCGCGGCGAAGAAGTCATTTATTTTACTTCGGATAATTATAAAGAGAAAGTGGAACAAACCGGAGCCAGGGTGTACACCTACCACAATTTTCTAGAAAGTTTTCTAAACCAACAGGCAACTCATTTCTACGAGAGAGTGGAGCTTATTCTCAATTCAGGAAGGCTTTTACTCCCCCTGGTATTGGACAAGCTGCAGGGAATCCAATTCGATTATATCATTCATGATTCTATGTTCGGGTGTGGACGACTACTCGCTAAAGCGATGAGATTGCCTTCAATTAATTCATGCACCACATTTGCCTTAACCAAGACGCAATATCTTCATTTAGAAAAGGGATTTCTGCATAATGCCGATGAAAAGGCGGGAACCCTAATCTACGCAAGATGTCTTCAATTAATGAAAGAAATTGAACGGAGATACGGAATCCGGATTCAGTCTAATTACGAAATCTTTTTTAATCCCGCGGCCCTGACGATCGTGTATACAAGCAAACAATTCCAGCCCTACGGGGATCACTTTGACAATTCTTATAAATTCATTGGCCCTTCTCTCTTCCATAGAAGCGATAAAAACGAATTCGACTTAGAATCGGTACGCAATAGCAAAGTAATCTATATCTCAATGGGAACTATCTACAACAATTTGCCTGAATTTTACAAATTATGTATTCATGCCTTAAAAGACATAAATGCGCGGATCATTATTTCTGTAGGTTCGCAAATCGATTTAGAAGAATTCAGTGAGATCCCTCCAAATGTTAGTTTAGAAAAAAAAGTAGCTCAGCTTGAAATATTAAAATATACAAACGTATTCATCACTCATGGAGGTATGAATAGCGTGCAAGAGGCCTTAGTCAACGGTGTGCCTTTACTCATGATTCCCCAGGGCGCTGACCAACCTATTGTTTCTAAAAGAGTTGTAGAATTCGGTGCTGGCATCTGTTTTGAGAAAGACACTATAACATCTGACTTGTTACGAAGTGCTGTAGAGAAATTGCTAAATGATCAGTCTTATTCCACGAATAGTAGAAACCTTGGAGATTCCATGACTCAAACCGGAGGGTACCTAAAAGCTGTCGATGAAATTATGACATATACGCAATCTCTCGTTTCTCATAAGTAAGTGATTACTGTCATCTTCTGCCTCACACAGTTATCCTTCAAGCCTAATAAGCGAAGGCCCCAGGCCTCCGCTTATTAGTATTAAATAAAAGATTATCAATCAGTCCGTTGTAACAAACCAGTCTATCTTCTGAGACGCAAGCAGCTTTCGTTGACCTTGAAACTCATCATAAATGCTCAGCGTGTATTGTTTGAGGAATTGCGTTTTGAAAATGAGACCCTCATCGGTCAGCGATATTTTGAAATTCTCTCGCTTCCCGAGACGTATCTTCGTATCTTCATCCGCTGTGGATTCTCCGTTGATCGCGTCAAAATCTTTAAAATCAAATTTCTTCTCAAACCGCTTAATACCGCCCCCATCCTCAAACACAAGCAGCAGGTTATGCCCTTCGGTGTTGATTTCCGTGAGCTTTTCCTTCGTTAGTTCATAATTGAATTTCAAAGTGAACGTGCTGTTTTCGACCGAGGTCACGATCTTATTCATACTGATCGTATACGGAAACAACTCGATATTCGTCAGCTTTGGCTTCACGTCTTTCTTCTCTTCCGGCAGCCAAAAGGAAACCGGGTTTACATAGGAGTCTGCTACCGCTTTGTCGCCTTCGGAGAGCTTGCCTTCGGTCACCGCTTCGCCTAGCAATAGACTCAAGTTCGCCGTTGAATATCCTTTCGGCACGGAAGCCCAAATATTCAACAGCCCTTTGCCTGAAGGACTAATTTTATTTTTCACTTCGGCAACCGTCGCAGGGAAAACCGTTCCATCCGACGAGCGGAAATTGGCAACTAATTTGCTCACGTTCGTGAACCTTTTCTCCAAGTTCGTTGCTTCAACCATCGCTGAATACATGATGTTTGTTTTATCCTCGTAAGTGGAAACGTTGCGTACGACGAATTTCGCTTTGCGCCCTACATCATTCGATGTGTAGGCTTGACCCATGCCAATGTACGGAATGGCTTGAAGCTCGGCTTGCGTAGAAAATTCAAGTACATCTGCTGCTGTGGCACTGCTTGATTCGGTTCCTGTAGACGTTGATGTTGATGTTGTTTCTTCATCCTTCTCTTGCAGCACAAGCTTAATTTGAGAGAACTCATACGTATAGGGCACTTTACCTGCAAGCTGGAGATTAACGCTGGAACCAGCGCCAAGCCCAATAACTTTAGACGTCTGAACCAGCTTGGCATCGATTTTCACCGCATCATCAAGAAGGAAGTAGCCTGATAACTTCGGGATCGGAAGCGACTCGTCGCCTTTGTTGCTCAGCGTTAAATCGGCCGATAAGATATCCTGATCTTCCCAAGGAAGCCGGTGCAGACCATTCAATTGCGTCGTGTACACGCCAGATTTGCTCGTGAACGAGTATTCCTTCCCTACCGAGCCGCCATCTCCCTGGCTTACGGCTGGTAATTGAAAGGCGGCAACAGAAACGTTCCGCTTAAGATCTGCGATCGTTTCCGCCACTGTCAACTGCCAGCTATCGGCTTCTACGGCGACCGGGATGGAACCGGAAAGCTGAATTTCTTTACTCTCCATAGGATTAATCTTCAAATCTTTGATCCCTTTAACTTCAAGCGGATAAAGCAATCCTTCCGTCGTACGGATAGAGAACAGATAGGAAGGAATCGTTACCGCTTGACTCCCTACGTTTTCCAGTGTCAAATAAACCGTTGGCACATGATATTTCTCATTCTTATTGCTCACAAATTTCTTAATATTGGCTTTCACGTCAGTCCCGCCTATAGAAAGCAGCGCTGCGCTGTCAGCAGGCGTTACATCCGTGTAGGAATCCGGAACAGCTACTTCGCCCAACACGCGTTCAAAATTAGGCTGGCTAAAGTCCCATTTAATGAATTGGACAACGAGATCTTGCAGGTTCGTCGTGCTGTTGACGGTTGCATAAAAAGTCAAATCTGTGGTCGAATCCGGAGCAACCCGGTTTTTATCCTTATCCGCAGGGAGCAGACGCGCTGAAAATTGATTGCCTGACTTACTTTTCAATCTCACCCAATAGTCAATAAATTGGAGCTCATTGCTGCCTTCATTATGGATTGTGACGGTAAACGTCGCGAGCTTTCCGCTTTGATCAGGCAGTACATGAATCTGTTTCAGTTCAAAATAGCTGCTTCCAGTAATGTCAACTTTACCCACCGAGGCAGCGACTGCCGTTGAACTGCCATCCGCCCATACTGGCGACGACACCGCACCAAGCGCAAGCGTTGCAGATAAAGCAATTGCAGCTAACCGTGTTTTTCGGAACTTGATGTTCATTTCGCTTGATGACCCTCCTTAGAGTTTTCGTAAGAAAACTTTCTTCGTAAGCGATACTGAGTTTTGCTTTAGCAAAACTTTCTACATAAGCGACAGCTGAGTCCTGCCTAAGCAAAACCCAGCCACGCGTGAAACCATTTCCTGACTTTACTTATCCAGCCACTCCGCTCATCAACGGCACAGCCTGTTGAATCGGCTGGTTCGGATTTTCCTTCATTTGCTTCAGCATGGCATCTCCTTGCGTTTGCCATTCCTTAAGCGCTTCTCTTGCTGTCTTCTTGCCCTTCATGACAAGATCGAATTGTTGGCGTCCAATGTCTTGAACCTGGTAAATCTGCGGCTTTTCCCGGTAAATCTTGTTATTGTTTTCCATCGGTGCCGGCGTCACGTTATAGAAGGCTTCCATATGGAACTCTTGACCGTCCTTCGGCTTCAAATACTTGGAACGCGAAACCAGATTATAAGAACTATGGGACTTCAATTTTGCCCAGTCATCGCCATTAATAAATTGGATAAATTTCCAAGCATCAGGCAAATTCTGCGCCTTCACGTTGATCCCCATAATCCCGTTCATAAAAATAGAGCCACCGACGCCCTTTGCTTCAGGATGAGAGGGCATTGACACAACATCCCATTCAACAGGTGTGTAGCCTTTAAAACTGGCCGCATTTTTATTGGCATTGGTTAACTGCTGAATTTGACCGTAATTAATGATGCTCATCCCCAAACGACTTGACATAAAATCATCGTAAGCAAACGGATTCTGTTGATCGAATTGGCGATTCATCGGCTTCTGAGGATCAAATAGGTCTGGGAATACATTCTGCTTCTGCAGCTCAGCCATTTTCGTCCATATTTTCTCCCATTGGTCTGTATCGACCGTCATTTTCTCGCCGGCGTCATCGAACATTTTCAATTGTAGCGGAGCCGTATAAGTTTGCATCCCATAAAAGAGATCGCCTTGCGCCTGTGTGGAGAAGGAAAAGCCGCTTACTTTATTCTCGCCTTCCCCTTTCGTAACACGTTTGGCCAGATCAAATACTTCATCCCATGACATACCGTCCTTAGGAAGATCGGCTCCGGCATCGGCAAAAATTTTCTTATTGTAGATCAGCGCGGACGAGCTGAATGTTGGAGCCAGGGCATACAGTTTACCGCCCCCGGCATTTTTAATGCCATCAATGACAGCAGGAACCATACCAGCCGTATCGAATTTATCCTTCGTAATTAACGGGTCAAGCTGCGTAAGCAGATTGGCTTCAATCATTTCAGGCAGCTGCTCAAATCCGAGCATAACCAAATCCGGCGGGTTGTCACCCTGCATAACTTCCTTCAATTTTTCAAGCGGGTCCGGCATCTTCTCGCCTGGCTGAGTACCGCCATACCGATATTTATCATCCATGGTCGGAATGATTTCTATCTTGATGTTCGGGTTGGCGAATTCAAATATTTCCGTAAATTGTTGACGGAAATATTCGTCATTGTCGCCAAAACCCATCGTCGTTGCGATTTTGAGCACGCGCTCTTTTTTATCGTCGGCCTTCTCCCCTTTGCTGCATGCAACAGCGAGTGGTGCGACCATGGCCAAGGTAAGAGAAACTGTAAGAATTTTACGATTCAATGATTTCATTTGGCTTTTCCTCCAACAATTTGAGATTGTAGTCCACTGTCTTCGTTTTTATCTAATGTTTTAGGCGCTTTAATCATAATCTTCTCGCCATCAAACTCCATACTTGCTTTTCCATTAATTTGCAAAGCGGCCAAATACTCTTTAGGCACCTGAAGCCGACCGACGCGATCTAGCACCACAAATTCCTCATGCGCATGAGTGGTTAAGCCCGTATGTGCAGAGCCCATTCCATCCCAAGAAGCGATTAATGGATTGCGGGCAATAAACTCGGAACTGGTCATACCGTCGCGGATGGCCACAACGCGTCCTACTTTGCCGGCAATCGACAAATCATGCGTGACAATGACAATGGTGACGCCAAGTTCCTTATTCAACCGTTGGAAAATAGAAAGAATGAGATCCGCCGTCTTCGTATCGACCGAACCCGTCGGCTCATCGGCTAGCAGCAGGCGCGGTCGGTTTGAGAGCGATATGGCAATCGCCACCCGCTGCTGCTCACCGCCAGAAAGTTCTTGGAGCTTGTTGTTCATCCGGTGGCCGAGCCCGACCCATTCGAGCAGCTGTTTCGCGTATGGACGATCGTACTTGCCGCTTAGCATCATTGGCATTTCCACATTTTCAAGCGCGGTCAAGTAAGAGACCAGGTTGCGCGCGTTATTTTGCCATATAAAGCCTACCGTATTACGCTTGTATTCTACGAGCTGCTTATCGGTAATTTTGAGCAAATCCCAATCGCCGACCCTGACTTGACCCGCTGATGGACGATCCAGTCCGCCTAAAATATTAAGCAGAGTGGACTTCCCGCTGCCGCTGTTTCCGATGATCGCCATTAACTCGCCAGAATCGATGTGAATATTAAGCCCTTGCAGAGCTACGACTTCGATATCGTCGGTTTTGTAGATTTTCACTAAGCCATCGCATGTGATCATGGGCTATTTCTCCTCTCCTAGCTTCACAGCTTGATGAACGCGCAATCGGCGGATGTGAAGGAACAAAAGCGTAGCGCCGGTCAGCATCATGAAAGCGACGACGAAGTAGAGCTGATACGTGTCTTTGGAGTCGAAAACGACACGGAATGGCGGTACTTGCGTCTTCACATTTTCTGAAGTTTGCAAAAACGGAAGAAAGAAATAGCTCGTCAGTTTACCGATCCCGATACCTAAAGCAATCGAGAGCCCCGCGGTAAAGCCCTGCTCGAGAAGCAGCATGCCAGTCAGCTGTTTGCGGGATAGGCCCATCGCACGAAGAACGCCGAACTGTACGACTCTGCTGGATAAATTAAAAAACCAATACAACATGTAACCTATCAATGACACAATAACCGAAACGAGAAACCCTAAGCTTAGAATTCCGAACACGCCACCACGAGCTGGATGTTTCTTCTGTGTAATCAATTCATTGCGAACATCTTTGACAGAAGCGATTTCAATACCTTTGGCTTGCAGCGCGTTAACAATTGGCGTGACCTTGGCCTCTGGCTTCATTTTCAGCCAAACTTCATATGGGGCAATGGGCGCCTGATCGAATAAATATTCTAAATTCGTTATGAAAAATGGCGTCTGGTCCGGATATTGGCTCGGCCAATAAGGCAAAATGCCAACAATGACGAATTCCACAGGCTGTTGCTGAATCGTAATGGAAAGAAGATCGCCTTCTTTCAGCGCATACTTGCTTGCGTAATTTGAAGGAATGATGACGGCCTGCTCATAGGTGCCCAGCAAGTTCAAAAACTGATTCGGATGCGCCGGAAACAGATCCGGCCGAAACCAGGCCACTTTGGCAAAGTCGACATTGTCGATGCCCATCACCATGCCTTGGCCGGTAGATTTGCCCGAAACAACGACGTTTCCTTTAGTTTGCAGCACACGCGCTGCTGCCTCAACGCCTTCTAAATCGCGGAACATCTGGAAGGGAGGCTCCACGTAGCGAATCTTGGTCGGCGTCTCTTCACCAGGCTTAGCACCGCCGCCGCCTTGCCCGCCTCCAGCACCAGAACCGCTGTTTCCTCCTGATCCGGAACCGCCGCCGGTTCCACCGCCTTGACCTCCCTGCCCTGCACCTTTGCCGCCAGCGTTTGGATCTTTCGGCAGATCATCGGAGAAGCCTTCCCATACCGTCTGCAGCACGACGTCGGTGCCGTATTGATACAGCGTCCGCTCCGTCGAATTCAGATCGATCGTACGGGCTGCCGAGGAATTATAAACACCGAGGCCCAGCGTGAGAACGAGCAGCAGCATGAGCGGATAATATGCCTTGGCGGATCGGGACAGCTGCGCAAGCGTCAGATAGAGCGGGACGGGCAGGAATCTGCGCCCGAGCCAGCCAAACAGACGCAGCAGCCACGGGAAGATCCGCAGGAAGAAAAGGCCCAGCGCAAATATCGAAAGCGCCGGAACAAAGAACAGCAGCGGATGCACCTGAAGCTGGTCCGTTGTCATTCCGGTCTGCACGGAGAGCAGCTGGCGTTGATCAAATAAATAGTAGCCGTAACCAACTACACCCAGCAGCACAATATCCAGAAACCAACGCTGCCACATCGGCGCACGATCTGATCGCGCAAGCTGCTGCTTGTAGTTCACGATCGATGATCTCGCGAAGACGACTGCTGGAATCACACTCGCCAGAATCGCGATGACAATTGCAAGTCCGCCATACAGCATCGCTTCTGACGTGAAGCCGACAGGTATGGCTTTCCGATCTACGAACGTCAGGAACCCGCTCGAAGAACCGATGCTTTTGGCCATGAACCACCCGATGAATGGACCGATAATTAAAGCAATCATGCCTAAAACTACGCCTTCAAGGAAGTAAATGCCTACAATCTGTTTCGTACTACCGCCACGGCTTCGCAGGACGGCGATCACACTTCGCTGACGATCAAGTGATTGTCTGGCATTCATGACGATATAATAGAAAACCATCGCAATCATTGGCGCCGCCAAAGTAAACAGCAGAATCTGCATTTGGATGCTTTGCGCTTTGAAATCGTTTAAAATTGGCTGAAAGGACACGTCTACCTTTGTATTTTTCAGCTTTTGGAACAAATTGATATCCAATCGTTCAAGCCGATTCCCCAGCCCCGAGAGCTGGCTCGTCTGGATTTCCCGCAAATCGAAAGCGTAATACCAATTCGCAAGCTGGAGCGGAAGTTTTTTCTCCGTCAACAACGTTCTGGTAAACAGCTCATCACTGACAATGAGCGAATTGACCAAGCCCTCTAACCCTTGAAACCAGTAGGGATCATTTTCATTCTTTGGCTTGAAAGAACCGACAATCTTTACTTTCAGCAGTTGACTCCCGCTTGCTCCGGAAGTTGAATAACTGAATACATCTCCCACATGCAAATCGTTCCGATACATCGCTTCTTCCAGCACAGCAGCTTCTATGACGCCGCCCTCAGTCTTGTCTGAGGCCATCTGCCCCATGGACCATTCCACATGATCCGAAAGTCCGCTTAAGGAAGAGAGGGTCATCTGCCGCCGTTTGCTTGGATCCACTTTTGACGAATCAACCGGAGTTAACTGAGACCCTTTAATCGTATATGTTTTAGCGTAAGCATCTTGCGGGAACCCGATATCCTTCGGAATCTGATCCTGGATATACACATTGACGTCGTTCAGTTCATCTAACCCTGCGCGATCCGAACCAACAGCTTGATACCGGATAAGCAGGGAACCTGCTGGCAATCCGCTGCTTTTCTCTTCAAGCGATTTGGCTACGACCCGCTTGAGCGATCCGTCTGCGTACATCGGTATGCTGGTTGTGAAGGCGACGGCCATCACTAGCCCCAGCAGCGTGCTGAGCGTCAGCCAGCGGGTATTCCACATTTTCCGAAATAAAAACCGCAGCATCGGCATGGACATTATCGACCCACTACTTTCTGTCCCGCCGTCAACCCTTTGACAATCTCGACATCCGTCGAAGTCTGCTGGCCGATTTCCACGTCCACTTCCTTCTTGTTGCCTTGATTATCAATGACTTGCACATAATTGCGTCCGGAATAGGAACGAAGAGCAGCAAGCGGAATGATCGTCGCGTTTTCTTTTCTTTGCGTAATGATCGTGATGCTGAGCGGTGTTCCCCGATTCAAGCTTTGCGGAAATTCGTCTAATTGAACAACAAGATAGTTGTCAATGGAATCTTGCTGCCCTCCTTGGCCGTCCCCCTGATTAAAGCCCCCATTCCCATTATTCGTGTTCGCTTGCGGATTAGGCAACAGCTTTACTTTGCCTTTGTGTTGGCCGGCAGAGTTAATATCCACGACGACCTCCATGCCAACAGCCACTTTTTTCGCGTCATCAGCGGTAATACTGGCAGCAACGGTCAATTGATTTAAATCAGCCAGAGTCCCCACGGACTCATTCGACTTCACCGTATCGCCTTTCTTGGCGGTCATACTTACAATCGTTCCGCTGAAGGGAGCCAATAGCTTTGCTTTACTAACACCCGTCTCCAGTTTACTTAACTCTTCCCGCTTCAATTCGAAATCAATTTTCGCTTGTTCAATTTGATCCGGCGTCATTTCATCCGCTTTACGCAGCGTCTCGATCATCGTCAGCTCATCCTTGCGGGTTTGCAATCGTTTACGTTTGAGATCGCTATCCATATCGGAAACATCAAGCTCTGCAATCGGCTGTCCAGCTTCCACCGCATCGCCATTTTTTACGAGCAGCGCACTGATCCGTTTACCCGTCATGTCTTCGGAGAAAAACAGCTTTTCCTCCTGTAAAGCCATCAAACGTCCAGTACCCCGCACTTTCGTTTCCAACGTGTCGGTTTTCACCACATATTCAGGCTTTTTGGAAAGTTTCGGCGGGTTAATCGTCGGAAGCGCCTCTTCCTCCTGTTCCTTGGGCAGCAAAGAGCACCCAGAGGAGAAAATCAGCGTAGAACATACAATAAGTGCAGCTAAAGGCTTCATCGTTCTACTACGAGACGAATCTTCCGTCCACCATTTCGTAAACATGATCAGCAACCTCCAAAATCGTAGGGTCATGGGTCGTCATACAAATCGTTACTTGTTCTGTCTCGATAATATTTCGGAACACAGACATAATCTGTGCGCCCATCTGCGAATCCAATTCCGCAGTCGGCTCATCCGCCAAAATAAGCGAAGGCCTATGAGCGATCGCCTTAGCGATCGCAACACGCTGCTGCTCACCGCCGGATAGCTCGAAGGGACGATGATGCATCCTTTTTCCGAGACCGACAAGCTCCAGGCAATGCGTTACGCGCGGCTTCCATTGAGAGCGAGGCGTACCCGCCATACGTAAAGCCAGCTCCACATTTTCCCATGCGGACAAAAGCGGCATTAAAGCAAAAGATTGAAAAATAAATCCAATCTCCTTCCGCCGAATATGCGTTCGCTCATTATCGCTGCAGCGGTGGAAGGGGTAACCTTGAAACACGATTTCGCCTTCATTCGGCTGATCCAATCCGCCAATCAAGTTGAGCAGTGTCGTTTTGCCTGAACCTGAACGGCCCTTCAGCATCACAAGCTGCGTGGGAAGCAGTTCCATTTCGATACCCTTCAACACATCGAGCTTTTGATTGCCAACATGGAAGGAGCGCTGCACACCGCGGACCGTCAACAAGGGATCTGTGGATAGGATGAGCTGAGAGGGAGGAGGATCTTGATGTAGATCGTCTTCCTTTACAGTAGCTTCCAAAGTACTCATACTTTTTTTACGAAACCAGCTGGCCACGTATAAACCTCCCTTTCATTTCCAAACTGTATGCTAAAATAGACGGAGCAGCATTCGAAAAGGTTCCACGAAACTGAAAATTTGCTGAAAATAAGCTAACCATAACATGAAAGCTTGATAGAATTGGCTGCATATACTAATTTATACTATTAAATGGATAATCTATCAATCCCTTTCACCTACTATTTCCATAAATCGACAAAAAACCGCCCGACAATCGGACGGTTTTCTTCATGGCTATGCCTCCATAACCGCGTTATGCAAAATTCGGACACAATTGGCAAGGTTTAATTAACCAGTGGCAGGATTTTTCTCATTTTTAGGGAACTTTAACAAAGGCACCATCATTTTTTGCTTTCAAGAAGGAGATAGGCACATGATCGAAACTTTAAAGTCGTATTACGAACAACAACGGGACCATCACATAGAGGAATTGATGCAATTTTTGCGCATTCCAAGTATTAGCGCTGTTGCCGAACACCAACCGGACATGATTCGCTGCGCAGAATGGGCGGCAGCTTCGTTGAAGCAGGCTGGTCTTGAGAACATCGAGATCATGCCGACGGGTGGACATCCTGTAGTTTACGCCGATTGGCTGCATGCGCCAGGTCAACCGACAGTTCTCATTTACGGGCATTATGATGTACAGCCTGCTGAGCCGCTCGAACTCTGGACAACGCCCCCATTTGAACCGGTTATCCGCGAGGGCAAATTGTTTGGCCGTGGCAGCACCGATGATAAAGGCCAGCTTCTGCTTTATGTAAAAGCCGTAGAGGGTTTCCTGCGGACGAAAGGAAGCTTGCCGATCAACGTGAAATTTTGCATCGAGGGCGAAGAAGAGATTGCCAGCAAACATTTGCCGCCTTTCGTAGATACATTCAAGGACAAACTGCAAGCGGACTTCATTGCACTCTCCGATACGCAAATGCAAGGACCTGGCAAACCAGCTCTTATGTATGGGCTTCGGGGTCTTGCCGGCTTCGAAATTATCGTTGAGGGCGCTAACAGCGATCTTCACTCCGGCCTGTTTGGCGGCGCCGTGCAAAATCCGCTTCATGCTTTATCGAAATTGCTCAGTACGTTCCATGATGACAATGGACATGTTGCCGTAGAAGGCTTTTACGATAACGTCATCGAGCTCTCGGAGAAAGAACGCGAAGCGTTCAAGCTAGTAGAGCCCGATGAGAACAAGGTTCTCAGGGATCTCCAGCTAGACGCTTTATACGGGGAAAAAGGATTCTCGTTCTACGAACAGACGACCTCTAGGCCGACACTTGAAATTACTACGATTAGCGGCGGTTTTCAAGGCGAAGGCATCAAACCGATCATCCCGAATCGCGCCATTGCCAAAATTGCTTGCCGGCTCGTTGCCGCACAAGTGCCAGACAAAGTCATGGATGCTATTGAAGCTCATATTCACGCAAATACGCCTTCTGGCGTCAAAATCAGCCTAGATCGTCAATTGCGCGGGAATCCGTTCATTACTCCCATCGATGAACCCGTCATGGTAGCTGCTGCCCAAGCCTATGAAGATACTTACGGTCAATGGCCGGTCTATACGCGCAGCGGCGGATCCATCCCGATTATCGAAGTGCTTGGGCGAATCCTTGATGCCCCCGTTGTACTGCTGGGATTCGGGCTGCCCGGTGAAAACCTGCATGCGCCCAACGAGCATTTCCACTTGGAGAACTGGGACAAGGGATTAGAAACAATCAGCCGATTTTGGTTGAAATTAAGAGATGTTACGGGGGACATCACGGAATGAATACAACTAAATTAACGATTCGCGATGCGAATCTGGAGGATTTAGCTCAGATCGTGCGCATTTATAATTCAACTGTCGCTGGACGCATGGTTACCGCAGATACCGAACCGGTTACTGTAGCCAGCCGTGAAGGGTGGTTTCATGAGCACTCTGCTGATTTCCGGCCTTTATGGATCTTGGAAAGCAATGCGCAGATAAGCGGCTGGCTCAGCTTCCAATCTTTTTACGGACGCCCAGCCTACAACGCAACGGCCGAAGTTAGTATCTACATCGACGAAGCTTTTCGCGGTCAAGGTATCGGGCGATACTTGCTTCAGCACGCTATCGATGCTTGTCCGCGGCTTGGACTCCGGACACTGCTCGGCTTTATTTTCGGGCATAACGAACCTAGCCTGAAACTATTTCGCAGCTTCGGCTTTGAGAATTGGGCGCACCTGCCCGGTATTGCCGAGCTGGACGGCATAGAGCGCGACCTCATTATTATTGGAAAGCGCGTCGGGTAACAGGAACTACTAAAAATGAAGCCTGCTTGTGTCAATGAACGATGACGCAAACACGCTTCATTTTTATGTTAGTGACACCATTTCACTTTTCATACTTAGGGAACGAGCAAACTGCTCATTTCTCATCTATAACAGCTTCCACTTCGATTTCAACCATTAGTTGAGGATCAATAAGCGCCTTCACCTCAACCATCGTAGCCACTGGCTGCACATCACGAAAAAATTCACCATGAGCTTTGCCGATCTCCAGCCATTTCGAAATATCGGTTACAAACATTCTCGTTCGTACGACGTCCGACATTTGAGCGCCAAGTTCTTGAAGAGCTTTCTCAATCGTTTGCAAAATGTAACGTGCTTGCTCATAGGGATTATCTACGCCAACGACCGCTCCGTCCTTCATCGCCGTTGTCCCGGCGACTTCGATCCGGTTCCCAATCCGAATAGCTCGGCAGTAGCCAACTAGCGGCTCCCATGGAGAACCTGTAAATACTTTTTCTCTTTCCATCATTGATTCCCTCCTCAGCACTCTACTCGATGACCATTCTCATGCTAGTGATATATCTCTTATAGATACGCGGCAAGTTTTTCTTGCAAGCTTTCTGAAGCAGACAACAAGGGCAACCGAAGTGTGCCCGCGGCAATGATTCCCTGCTTCTCTAGCAGCCATTTCAGTGCAGCTGGATTAGGCTCCTGGAATATGAGCCGGATGAGCGGTACTAATTCATCGAATTGCTCTTTACTCTTCAGGCGTTGCCCTTCTATAAAACTGCGATAAAACGCTACAAACCGTTCTGTTTCCACGTTCGCCGAAGCACTCATAACACCCTTCGCCCCTGCGCACAACGCCGCGTACAGCAACGAGTCTTCCCCGCAGAGCACAGGCTTTGAACCTACACGCGTAAGCTCCGATACCAGCTGTGTACTAGGGGTACTGTCCTTCATCCCAATAACACCATCGATGTCAAGGATCGTCCGAACTGTATCAAACTCCAGCGTCACGCCCGTGCGGTGGGGAACTTCATAGAGGATGACCGGCACGCCAACACTCGCCGCACTGCGAAAATGTTCAATAATCCCTTGTTGGCTCGGCTTATTATAGTAGGGCACAACAACGAGAACAGCTTCCGCGCCCAGTTTGCCGGCAAGCTCGGTTTTTTTAACCGTTGAACGCGTATCATTCGTGCCTGTGCCGACGATCAGCGGCACTTCTACATGAGCAGCTTGCCTGGCGGCCTGCGCGGCTGCGAACAGGATATCCAGCTCCTCCGTAGAAATCGTCGGTGATTCTCCAGTCGTTCCGTTAATGACAAGTCCGTCCACTTCGTCTTGAATCAAATTGTACGCATGGTTATAGAAAGAGGCCACATCCACCTCAGATTCTTCATCAAATGGCGTAATGATGGGTACATAAACCCCTTGCAGCTCTTTTTCAGTCAACATCATAACCAACTCCCTCCAAATTTGTCCTTACAATCACTTTAGCATGGATCATTGCATCACAGTTAGCTATAATAAATGATGGAGCTCATCAATAATTTTGATAATAAGAGGTAGTGAAATGGATCTAACGTACTTCCGAACCTTTCGGGAAGTTGCCCGGAGAAAAAGCTTCACCCGCGCAGCCGAAGAATTAGGCTATGCGCAGTCAAGTGTAACGATGCAAATTCAGAAATTAGAACGAGAGTACGGAGTCCCTCTTTTCGAACGCTATGGCCGCCAATTGCGACTTACGCCGCCAGGAGAAAGCCTGCACAAACTCGTCTTGCAAATACTGGAACTTTACGACCAGTCCAAAGAGATGATCGCTAATCAAGTAAGCGGAACCTTAACGATCGGTACCATTGATTCATTAGCGGCTTATTACCTCCCTCCCTATTTGCAGCAGCTTAAGCAGCAATTCCCTGATTTAAACATTCAACTGCTTCCTGACGACGAATCGTCCTTAATTACTAAAATCAAAGAAGGCGACTATGATATTGGACTCATGCTCGATCGTTATCCGGCGGACAATCACTTAAACTGTATCCGTGTCAGGGAAGAGCCCCTGGTGCTAGTTGCGCCCAATCAGCATCCCCTTCTTGAAGCCGACCGCGTACTGATCAATGATTTACAGAACACCGAATTCATCGTAACCGAAGAAAGCTGCATCTACCGGGGTATGCTCGAGAAATTGTTAAAAGATCATGGCATTCCCTTCCACATCGGCTTCGAACTCGGTAATCTGGAAACCATTAAACACTGTGTCAAGACTGGTCTTGGCATCGCTCTCCTTCCTCGAATTGCCGTCGAGAACGAACTAGCCATGAATAAGCTTGCGGTTATTCCCTTTTCACATCCCGAACTCCGGTTTGATTTGCAACTCCTGCTCCACCCCAAAAAATGGATGTCTCAGCCCTTACAAGCTTTCGTAGATATGTTATTTGATAAGAAAAACCCATACGTTTGAGTATGGGGAGGGAATTGGGTATGGAGTTCCAACCGCTATCGCATTTCCACCCCATACTGATTCCCTTTTCTGTGCTACTTTGTGCTGCCTATCACTTCTCATTTAACTAACCTGTCTTCCTCCGGTATTCATACCCATGAACACCACTGTAAGATTCCGAGTACATTTCGCCTTCCCAACACGCGCGAATCCCGGGTGCGCGTTTCTCCGCAAGCTTCGCAAAAAAACCGAGGAGATACTACCGAACCGCCAATACCTCATGCACAGCAACATCGACGGAACTACGAAGCCTTATTCCAAGGCAACGTCCCTTTTCTCCCCCTGAAGCGGAACTAGGGTGCGTTAAATGAGCGAAATGGTGCCTACAACCCAGCATTTCTTGCTCATAAGGTACGGTAGTTCCGCGAAATGTCCCTACGACCGAAAATACCGCCGCATAACGCACCTACGTTCCGCTCGCCCGTGCGAAAAGACGATCTCACGCAGATCGAGCCGGTAATTCAATACGCCAAACCGCTGTGGCACTTCCGGATCTTCTACGTCCATCCTGTCAAATGCGCGTACCGCACGATGTGTGCGGAATCTCTCCGCTCCGCCGAGCTCGCCACAAACACATACCTGACAACATACGCTTATCTGTTAGGATGAGTATCCCTAAAGCTTAGTTCCGTAAAAGATTTATACATCCTGACGTAAAAAAAGAAGCTCTCCTTTTCGTAAAGGTCGAGCTTCTTTCTTTGTATCCGCTATGCGCGGATGTCTATATGTTTACCTAAATGCGGCGTAGCCGATGCTGCGGCCGCTTGAACTTGTTGCTGCGTATTGACGAAATCTTGCAACAATGTCGCTGCGGCTTCCTTTTGAATGTCTTTTGAGTTGCTTAACAGCTGCAGTCCGACTGCTTGCTGCAAGGATCCGCCACCGTTTATGGCAGAAAGTACACTATTCACATTCACGAGATCTCCTCCTTTCACCGTTCGATAGCTGGCAAGCATTCGACCGAAGCCGATTAGCCCCTATAGCTTTGCGTCTGCCGCTTTCGCGTCATTTGCCTTTTCGCAGATGTTAGGCAGTGCCTACGCACTTTCTCAGTATAGGTCGATAAGCCTATTTCGTCAATCTTCGCGGCGAATACAGCAAATCCTAAACGCCAAATGCAGCCGGATTCGCTCTCCAAGATTGAAGAAGCGCTATGTCCTCTTCTTTAATCTTGCCTTTCTCTAGTGCCACTTCGAGCAGATTCGAGAAGTTGGAAAGCGTATGGAGCGGCATGCCCGCCGCTTGAAAAGCATCCGTTGCTTTATCGAGCTGGTAAGAAAAAATCGCAAGAACGCCCAGCGCCACAGCTCCAGCTTCTTTCACAGCGATTGCTGCTTTTAACGAGCTTCCGCCCGTTGAGATTAGATCCTCGATAACGATAACCTTCTGCCCCGGCTTGATAGAGCCTTCGATCAAATTCTCTTTCCCGTGCCCTTTGGCTTTATCGCGAATGTAAATCATCGGAAGTCCCAACTTTTGCGCAACCCAAGCTGCATGCGGGATGCCCGCCGTAGCCGTTCCGGCAACAACCTCAACTTCCGGGAATTTCTCCTTGATTAAAGCGGCAAATCCGTCCGCGATCGCTTCGCGAATAGCCGGATAAGACAGCGTTAGGCGGTTATCACAATAAATCGGCGATTTGAGGCCTGAAGTCCAAGTAAACGGCTGATGCGGGCGCAGCGAAACCGCCTCAATATCCAGTAATGACGAAGCAATGTGCCCTGCTATTGTTTCAAGTTGGCTCATGATTATTTACCATTCCTTCCTCAATTAGAAAATTCCAGTATGATGGACTGCAAATAAAAGGTTCTATGTACAATAAAACCTGGAAAGCCTAGCGTTAAAGGTAGGTTTTCCAGGAAGTCAGCGAATATAACCGGAATTTCTCCTGCTAATCGTGACCTTAGTCTTTGAAATCCACGATAAAGAACCTATTAGCAGGAGTATTTCCATGAAATGTAACGGATACGAATGGAAAGGCCAGATTAGATAGAGATTCCCTTCTAATCAGTCATAACAACCTAGTCCAAGAAAGGTTCAAAAATCTGGCTTGACCTACACGATTGAATCAATAATCGCTTCAATAGCAGATCGCGGATCGGCTGACCCTGTAATCGGGCGTCCGATCACCACATAGTCCGTGCCCTGCGCAAACGCCTCTGGCGGTGTCATGACGCGCGACTGGTCGCCGATCTCAGCTCCCGCAGGGCGAATGCCCGGCGTCACGGTGACAAATCCGTCACCGCACGCCGCCTTAATCTTCGTCACCTCAAGCGGTGACGCCACAACGCCCTGCAGCCCTGCGGCATGCGCCAAGCGGGCGTACTGAATGACGGCCTGTTCGACCGAACCGGTCAGGCCGATCTCGTCATTCAGCACCTGCTGGCTGGTGCTGGTCAACTGCGTGACGCCGATCACGATCGGGCGTCTTGCTCCTGGGGCGAGCGCCTTGTCGACGCCCTCCAAGGCTGCTTCCATCATCAGCTTGCCACCGGCTGCATGGATGTTGAACAGATCGACTCCTAGACGTGTAACACTCTCGGAGCCTCCTTTGACCGTGTTCGGGATGTCATGCATTTTGACATCCAAGAACACTTTGTAGCCGCGGTCTTTCAGACTGGCTACAAAACCAGGGCCTGCAGCGTAGAACAACTGCATGCCCACTTTCATATAACAAGGGATGCCTTCGAGCTGCTTGAGCAGCCCCTCAGCTCCTTCTGCGCTTGCATAATCCAAAGCGACCATAATGCGTCCTGTAACATCCGTACGGGTTAGAACACTCATGTTCGTCACCATCCTTTAGGCATGAATCGGCATTGCGCGTGAAGAGAAGTTGATCGCTTCAAGCATATTGACCAGCGCTCTCACAGTGTCCAGTGATGTCATACAAACAACGCCATTCTCAACCGCTTCACGACGAATACGGAAGCCGTCACGCTCTGGTGTTTTGCCTTTAGTCAGTGTATTGACAACGAATTGCGCCTCTCCGCTGCGGATCAGATCCAGGATGTTCGGGGACCCTTCACTCAGCTTGTTCACTGTATTCACAGGCAGACCAGCTTCTTGAAGCGCTACTGCCGTACCGCCTGTAGCGATAATTTTGTAGCCAAGACGGTAGAAGCCCTTCATGATTTCAATCGCTTCTTCCTTATCCTTATCCGATACCGTAACGACAACAGAACCAGCTGGAGGAATTTTCATTCCGGCCCCGATTAAGCCTTTGTAGAGTGCCTTGGCAAAATTGGTGTCGCGGCCCATAACCTCACCCGTTGACTTCATTTCAGGTCCCAGCGTCGTGTCAACACGGCGAAGCTTAGCGAAGGAGAACACAGGCACTTTGACGGAAACATATTTATCTTCCGGCCATAGACCATTTTGGTAGCCCATATCTACCAGCTTTTGTCCCATGATCACGCGTGTTGCTACGTTTGCCATTGGGATGTTCGTTACTTTACTTAAGAATGGCACCGTTCTGGAGGAACGCGGGTTAACTTCAATCACATAGACTTCATCGTTGTGAATAACGAACTGGATGTTCACAAGTCCGACTACCTTGAGCTCCAGGCCGATTTTCGTTGTAATCTCGATGATTTGTTGCTTTATTTTGTCAGAGATCGTTTGCGGCGGATAGACAGCGATCGAGTCACCGGAGTGAACCCCTGCGCGCTCAACGTGTTCCATGATGCCTGGAATCAGAACCGTTTCCTTATCGCAGATCGCGTCCACTTCTACCTCTTTCCCCAGCATGTAACGGTCAATCAGAACCGGATGCTCAGGGTTAATTTTGACCGCATATTCCATATAGTTCAGCAGTTCTTGATCGGAGTAAACGATCTCCATCGCGCGGCCGCCAAGGACGTACGAAGGACGAACGATAACCGGGTAGCCAAACTGTGCTGCTGTGCCTACCGCTTGATCGACCGATGTGACAGTGCCGCCAGGCGGCTGTGCAATGGAGAGCTTGCTGAGCAAAGCTTCGAATTTTTTGCGATCTTCCGCTGTGTCGATGCTTTCCAGATCAGAGCCGAGGATGCGCACGCCTGCTTTGGAAAGCGGTGCAGCCAGGTTAATCGCCGTTTGTCCGCCAAATTGAACGATAACGCCGATCGGCTTTTCGCGTTCGATGACATTCATCACATCTTCGAAGAACAAAGGCTCGAAGTACAGGCGATCAGATGTATTAAAGTCTGTGGAAACCGTCTCCGGGTTGTTGTTGATAATAACTGCTTCATAACCGGCAGCCTGGATCGCCCAAACAGCGTGTACAGTGGAGTAGTCAAACTCAATGCCTTGACCGATACGAATCGGACCCGAGCCCAGAACGACCACTTTCTCCTTCGTCGTTTCTGTCACTTCATCTTCTTGCTCATACGTCGAGTAATAGTAAGGCGTCGAAGCTTCGAACTCGGCTGCGCAAGTATCAACCATTTTATAAACCGGCTTGATGTCTTGCTGCAAACGGTAACTGCGCACTTCTGTTTCTTTCGTGTAGGAAGGTGAACCTGCCAGCGTGCGAATTTCTGCGATTGCGCGATCTGTAAAGCCTTTACGCTTCGTTTCATACAGCAACTCCGGTGTCAAATCCCCGGCAGCAATCTCTTTCTCGAATTTAATCAATCTGTCCAGCTTGTTCAAGAACCACCAGTCAATCTTCGTAATATGCTGCAGTTGTTCAACTGTATAGCCTCTGCGATAAGCTTCAGCCAGCAAGAACAGACGCTCATCGTCCGGTTTCTGCAAACGCAGTTCTAACGTTTCTTGATCCAGCAAATCCGTTTCTTTCAAGAAGAGACGGTGCACACCGATTTCGAGCGAGCGGATCGCTTTATGAATCGACTCCTCGAACGTACGGCCAATCGCCATAACTTCGCCAGTCGCTTTCATTTGCGTGCCTAATTTGCGGTTAGCTGCTGTAAATTTATCGAATGGCCAGCGTGGAATTTTGGAAACGATATAATCCAGTGCCGGCTCAAAACATGCGTATGTCTGACCAGTTACAGGGTTAACCAGCTCATCCAACGTGTAACCAATCGCGATTTTCGCTGCCATTTTGGCGATTGGATAGCCCGTAGCCTTGGAAGCCAGCGCCGAAGAGCGGCTTACACGCGGATTTACTTCAATCACGTAGTACTGGAAGCTGTGCGGATCGAGCGCGTACTGAACATTACAGCCGCCTTCGATGTTGAGCGCACGAATAATTTTCAGTGAAGCGGAACGCAGCATTTGGTACTCGCGGTCAGACAATGTTTGGCTTGGCGCCACAACGATACTGTCGCCGGTATGTACGCCAACTGGATCGAAGTTTTCCATGTTACACACGACGATACAGTTGTCGTTCGCGTCACGCATAACCTCGTACTCGACTTCCTTCATGCCTGCGATACTTCTCTCTACGAGACATTGGCCAATCGGGCTGTAACGAAGTCCGGAGGCCACGATATCCGTCAGTTCATCCATCGTGTTACAGATACCACCGCCTGTACCGCCTAAGGTATAGGCAGGACGAATGATGATCGGGAAGCCAATCTCATTAGCAAAATCCACAGCTTGCGCAACAGTCGTTACGATCACGCTGTCTGGAACCGGTTGTTCCAGTTCTCTCATCAAATCTCTGAACAAATCGCGGTCTTCCGCTTTTTCAATCGCAGATAGCTGGGTTCCCAGAAGCTTTACGTTCTCGCTTTCAAGCACACCGGCACGCGCCAGTTCAACGGCCATGTTCAAACCTGTTTGACCGCCTAGTGTAGGAAGCAAGCCGTCTGGACGCTCTTGGCGAATGATTTGTGTGACGAATTCCAATGTGATGGGTTCGATATACACTTTGTCGGCCATGTTCGTGTCTGTCATGATGGTAGCCGGGTTGCTGTTGATCAAAATAACTTCCATGCCTTCTTCTTTAAGCGCTTGGCATGCTTGCGTACCTGCATAGTCGAATTCCGCCGCTTGACCGATCACGATGGGACCGGAGCCAATCACGAGAATCTTTTTGAGTGTATTATTTTTTGGCATACTGAAGTTCCTCCTTCACCGTTGTCGACACCACGGATGCTTTCCATTGAGCAAGCATTTGCGCTTGGCGCGGCTGCTCTGGGTTGTTCAGCTTATGCTGACGGATCATGTCGATGAAATCATCAAACAAGTAGCTGGAGTCAAAAGGACCCGGCGCTGCTTCCGGATGATATTGAACCGAGAAAACAGGGTATTTTTTATGTCTCAAGCCTTCGATTGAACGATCGTTATTGTTAATATGCGTAACTTCCAGTTCTGTTCCCGCCACAGACTCTTCTTTCACGGTATAGCCATGGTTCTGGGAAGTGATGTAGCAGCGTCCGGAGATCAAATCTTTGACCGGATGGTTGCCGCCGCGGTGACCGAATTTCAACTTATCCGTGTCAGCTCCGCAAGCCAGGGCAAACAACTGGTGCCCAAGGCAAATACCGAAGATCGGGAATTCGCCGAGTAGATCTTTCACCATTTGCACAGCATGAGGCACGTCTTTCGGGTCCCCAGGGCCGTTAGACAGCAGAACGCCATCTGGCGCAAGGCGGCGAATTTGTTCGGCAGTCGCATCTTGCGGCACGACCACGACATCACAGTCGCGCTTGCTCAAATCGCGGATAATTCCGCTTTTTGCCCCGAAATCAACGAGAACTACACGCTCTTTATGTCCAGGGGCTCCATATACGCTTTTCGTCGAAACGCGCGCCACTTGATCCGTCATAAGTTTAGAAACGCCGAGCATCTCGCTCAGTTCAGCAATCGATTGATTCGAAGTCGTCAATAAGCCCTTCATCACACCGTGATGGCGGATTTTACGAGTCAGCATGCGTGTGTCGATGCCGCTGATACCGATGATGCCGTATTCTTTCAGCAGGCTTCCGAGCGTATATTGCGCTCTCCAGTTACTTGGAATTTCTTCATGCTCCCGTACCACGAACCCGTGAATGAATGGACGCACAGATTCGAAATCGTCGCGAATAACACCATAGTTCCCGATAAGGGGGTAAGTCATCGTTACGATTTGACCGCAATAAGAAGGGTCGGAAAGCACCTCCTGATAACCTGTAATACCTGTATTGAATACAACCTCGCCGACGGAGTCACCCTCACTACCGAACGATTTTCCTGTAAAAAGAGTGCCGTCTTCCAGCAACAATCTTGCCTGCATGTTCTTTCAACTCCTTCGCTATTGTCAAACGGTTCGTTCCTTGAACCGCAGATGTCGTGACTATTGTAATGCATAAAAAATTATCTTTTTGTATAAATATACACGACTTTCCGTTCGCCGTATAGGGGTTATAGCGGTCTTATGACCAAACTACCTTGCCCGACGCGATTGTAACAACGGGCCACCCTTGCAGCTTCCAACCGATAAACGGTGTGTTTTTGCTGCGGGATACAATCTCTTCTTTCAAGACTTCACGTTCGGTATCGAGATCAACAATCGTAATGTCAGCCACGCTGCCTACCTTTAATGTACCGTACGGAAGGCCGAACACATCAGCAGGTTTTGCCGTCATGCGATCGATCAGGAAGCCCAATGTCCACTTGCCTGTCACAACAAACTTGGAGTATAGCAGCGGAAACGCAGTCTCGAAGCCGAGAATACCGAAGGGCGCAAGTTGCATGCCTTTTTCTTTCTCTTCCTCGCTGTGCGGGGCATGATCGGTCACGATGATGTCAATCGTGCCATCCTCAAGCCCCTCAATGACCGCTTGCACGTCGCGTGGCGTGCGCAGTGGCGGGTTCATTTTCCAGTTAGCGTCCAGCCCTGGAATATCCTCATCCGAGAGCACAAGGTGATGCGGACACACCTCAGCGGTTACCTTGATTCCGAACTGCTTCGCGTGCCGGATCAAACGGACCGATTGCTCGGTGCTGACGTGGCACACGTGGTAGTGAACGCCTGTCGCTTCGGCCAGCAGCACATCGCGGCCTACATGAATCGCTTCGGACTCATTCGGAATCCCCTTGAGTCCGTGCTTCTTAGCGAAGGCGCCTTCGCTGACCGGCGCGCCTTCAACCAAGGTGTTATCCTCGCAGTGCGCGATGATCGGCATACCGAGCGATGCGGCTAACGCCATCGCATCTTTCATCATTTGCGCGCTTTGGACACCCACGCCATCATCGGTGTAACCGATGACGCCCGCTTCCTTCAGCGCAGCAAAATCCGTCAACTCGCGGCCGAGCTCGTTTTTCGTGATGCAGCCGTACGGCAGTACGCGTACGGAGCCTTCTGTAGCCGCTTTGTCCAATATGTAACTAACCGTTTCAACAGTATCGATAACCGGTCTCGTATTTGGCATGCAAGCGATTGTCGTGAAGCCTCCTCTCGCTGCAGAACGCGTGCCAGTCGCGATGTTTTCTTTATGCTCAAAGCCCGGCTCGCGCAGGTGAACGTGCATATCGATGAAGCCCGGTGCAACCAGCTTGCCTGCTGCGTCAATCACTTCATGTCCTTCCGTGCTAGGCGTTGAACCGCCGCTTGCATCAATGACTTGTGAAATGATGTTGTTTTCAACCAAAATATGTTGCTTCGTTTGCTCGTTGTTCGCATCCACAGTCAGTCCGTTCAAAATCCAAATGCCCATTGTCGGTATAGCCCCCTGTTCTATGATAAAGCTCTCTCGATGACTGCCATGCGAATCGGCACACCGTGAGCGATTTGCGTAAATATTTTTGATTTCTCGTGTTCGACCAGTTCGTCATCCAGCTCTACGTTGCGGTTTACCGGAGCCGGGTGCATGATGATCGCGTGCGGTGCCATACGGCTTGCCCGCTCCACGGTTAGCCCATACTGCGCGCGGTATTCCTCTGCCGAGCGGATGATCCCTTTGTCATGACGTTCGAGCTGTACCCGCAGCATCATAACGACATCCGCTTTCAGCGCTTCTTCGAAAGAGACATACGGCGCGAATTCAGCCAGGTCAGGAGCCTGCATATTATCCGGCGCGCAGAACTGCACTTTCGCACCCAGAGCGATAAGTCCCCACAAGTTGGAGCGAGCGACGCGGCTGTGCAGAATGTCTCCGACAATGGAAACCGTCAATCCTTTGATTGTGCCAAACTGCTTGCGCATCGTATAGAAATCAAGCAGCGCTTGCGTCGGATGCTCGTTGTTGCCGTCCCCCGCATTGATAAGCGGGACTTTGATTTTCTCAGCCAGTTCAGCGAGAACGCCAACTGGTTTCAAGCGTATAACCCCCGCATCGATACCCATGGACTCCAACGTTTTTACGGTGTCATAGATCGACTCTCCTTTTTGTACGGAAGACTCCGCCGCAGAGAAGTTGAGCACGTCCGCACCTAGCCGCTTTTGCGCCAGTTCAAACGAAAACCGGGTTCTTGTACTATTTTCAAAAAAAAGATTAGACACGAATTTTCCGTGCAATTGATTCGTTACTTTCGTCGGATATTGTTCCCAGTATGCTGCACGATCCAGGATGCTAGTAATTTCTCCCGCGCTAAGTCCTTTCAAACCAAGAAAATGTTTAGTTGTATGTACACTCATTATGCTCACTCCTGTTTCCCCCTTTGTTGAAGTATAATGACGCCATCCTTGCTGTCGATCTCAGTTAGCTGAACTTCAATACTCTCGCTTTTGGAGGTAGGTACGTTCTTTCCTACGTAGTCGGGGCGAATCGGCAGTTCGCGATGCCCCCTATCTATAAGCACGGCAAGCTGAATCATTTGCGGCCTGCCGAGGTCAATCAATGCATCCATAGCTGCTCTCACCGTCCGCCCTGTATAAAGCACATCGTCAAAGAGGATGATTTTGCGATCTTGAATTTGCAGCTTGCCGCCTTCTTGCGCATTGTCTACCGATTTCACTTTAACCCGGTCGTCACGATAAGAGGTAATGTCGATTTCCCCCACTGGGATCGGAATCCCTTCAATCTCGAGAATCCGCTCGGCCACGCGTGTCGCTAAGTAGATGCCTCGGGTGCGTATCCCGATTAAGGTGCAATTCTCTACCCCTTTATTCTTTTCCAGTATCTCGTGCGCAATCCGCGTCAATGCTCTGCGAATGCCCATTTCATCCATAATGCTGTGTTCCGCAGTCTCGGTCATCATTTTCGCCTCCTAAAAGTTTTCCGTAGGAAAACTTGCGTCGTAAGCATTGGCTTAGTTTTGCTTTAGCAAAACTATCGTCGTAAGCATTGCTTGTTCTCTGTGCGAAACCAAAAAACTCCTTGCCATCTTATTGGCAAGGAGTTACGAGCGCATAAAGATACAGACCGGGGTATAAGAATGCGCACATTCCTAGACTCGTTCATACACCAAATTCACGATTCGGTATATTCCGTCTTCTCTCATCGACTACCTTGCCAGCCTCTCTGGACTGTTTTTAAAGGCACATATTTAATTAAAAGAATTATCCCACTTTCGACATGATAAGTCAATATCTATTCATACATTTGTATTCATTCATCCGTTGATCTGATATGTCTATCACCAAATTGGCACACTTGCTTGTAATCGCCTATCAGGGAAAGAATATCAAGCAACTGGGTGCGCTTCTCTATTGACAAGGGCTCCATCATTTTCTCTGTAACTTGTCTGGATGCCTCTCCCGCTTTTTTAAGTAAGGGACGCGCCGAATCTGTCAGCTGGATAAGCGTCGCGCGCCGATCCGTCGGATCCTGAAGACGCACAAGCATATTTTCTTTCTCAAGCGCATCTACAAACTGGGTGACAGTAATCGCTTTGATACCCATTTTCACTGCCAAATCATTCATTCGAATGGGTCCAAATTCAGACACAGCACCAAGCATACGCAGCCTCGGCCCGGTCAAATAAGAGGGTATGCCTAGCTCCGAAGCACCCATTTCGAACCCCTGTCGCATATAATGTGCAGTACGGATTATGGCTTGAACAACCTCAGCAGCACTAGGAACTGCCTCACCAGGAGTCGTTTGCGGTTCCATGATTCATTTCCTCCTTGACGATTGAAAAGTGATTGAGTAAACTAAAGGAAATAACTAAGGTTACTTACTTTATGGTTCCTTTGTAATTATTTTACCCTAATTTTTCATTTTTTGCAAAGCAGTAAACTGGCTAGAGTCAATAACTATTACTAAGCATGTTCACACAATCGATTCGAACATTCGAAGGAGGAAATTATGTTCAAACTGTTCCGGCTTTTAAAACCGTACAGCGTTCAAGTCGTTGCTGTAGTCGTATTCATGCTCCTGCAATCACTTGCTCAACTGTATCTCCCTACCCTGCTCGCAGACATTGTTGATGTGGGAGTTGTGAATGGAGATATTCCTTACATTATCAAATATGGCGCTTACATGCTGTTCGTTGCCCTGGGCGCTACGGTTTGCGTTGTAATTGCCAGCTACTTGCTGGCACGATCCGCTACAGGTTTTGGCAGAGATCTTCGACGTACCGTTTTCAATCATGTAGAGAGCTTCTCTCTTGGCGAGTTCGATAAACTGGGCACCTCTTCCCTCATTACGAGAACGACCAATGACATTGCCCAAGTTCAGCAAGTCGTTGTGATGATGCGGATGTTTATTGGAGCTCCGACTATGCTCATCGGTGGGGTCATCATGGCTGTGTACAAAGACACCAAGCTTGCACTCGTTCTGATTGCTATTATTCCTGTCCTCACCCTTGCTATCATAGGCATCATGCGCAAAGGGATCCCACTATTTAAAGCTCTTCAAGTAAAAATCGATCAGATCAACCTTGTTCTAAGAGAAAATTTAACGGGCATCCGGGTCATCCGGGCATTCAATCGATCTGAGCATGAAAAGCGTAAATTTGAAAAAGCCAATGTTGATTACACACAAACCGCCGTGAAGGTAAACATCCTCATGTCTACGATGATGCCCCTTATGATGCTGGTGTTCAACCTCGGAATTGTTGTCATCCTTTGGTACGGCGGCAAACGCATCGATTATAACCAAATGCAAATCGGTGATTTGATGGCTTTTATCCAATACGCCATGCAGATCATGTTTTCAATGTTTTTGATGACGATGATTTTCGTTATGATCCCGCGCGCTTCCGCTTCAGCTGTGCGCATTAATGAAGTGTTAGATACCAAATCCGTCATCCACAGCTCAGTTTCGGCTAAACCTCTTCGCGCCAACCAGGCTGCCGTCGAATTCCAACATGTTTCTTTCAGCTATCCGGGCGCTGAGCAGCCCGCTCTTCGCAATATATCATTCCGGGCAGAGCCGGGAGAAGTGACGGCTATTATCGGCGGAACAGGTTCGGGCAAAACGACACTTATTAATTTGCTGTTGCGCTTCTATGATGTGCATAGCGGTCGTATTGAGATCGGTGGGCAAAACATACCCGACCTTGAGTTAGAAAGCTTAAGAGAACAAATCGGCTATGTCCCGCAAAAAGCACTCCTCTTCTCTGGAACCGTCGCCGACAATATCCGTTTCGGACGTGAGGATGCAACGGAATCAGATATTGAGCACGCAGCGCGGACTGCTCAAGCTTCCGATTTCATCTCGGAAATGAAGGATGGCTTTCAGTCCGTGCTAGCGCAAGGTGGAACGAATTTATCCGGCGGCCAGAAACAGCGCTTAGCCATTGCTCGCGCTTTAGCTCGCAAGCCTGGCATCTATGTGTTCGATGATAGCTTCTCTGCGCTGGATTTCAAAACTGACGCCAAACTGCGTGCAGCATTAAAAGCAGAAACGAAAGAGGCAACGATGATTATTGTAGCCCAGCGTGTTAGCACCATTATGGACGCGGATCGGATTATCGTCTTGGAAGATGGCAGCGTCTCGGGGACAGGTACTCATGCTGAACTAATGAAAACATGTAACGTATATCAAGAAATTGTTGCTTCTCAACTATCAGAGGAGGAAATTGCATGAGTGAGAAACCTAAGAGTGGACAGCCACCCGCCGGTATGGGTCCCGCTCATTTTGGCCGAGGCGGCATGGGCGCTATGGGGATGCCCGTTCAGAAAGCAAAAGACTTCAAGGGTACTTTAAGGCGTTTATTCAGTTACCTGCTCCCCTTCCGCATTTCCATAACGCTTGTCTTAATTGCTTCAGTACTCAGCACCGTTTTCAGCATTGTTGCCCCGAAACTGATGGGTAACGCAACAACCAAACTATTCGAAGGCTCGATGGCCAAATTAAAAGGTGTTGCTGGCGCAAAAATTGACTTCAATGCTATTTTACAAATAGCCCTCACTCTTGCTGCCCTGTACATCCTCAGCGCCGTACTTACTTATATCCAGCAGTGGATTATGGTGGGCGTCACCCAAAAAGTAGTCTTCAATCTGCGGGAAAAAATCAGCGAGAAGCTTTCACGTGTCCCTCTTTCTTTCTTCGATTCGCGCAGTCATGGCGATACAATGAGTCGGGCGACGAATGATGTGGACACCCTCAGTTCCACCATGCAGCAAAGCTTAACGCAATTGATTACTTCGCTGGTCACCCTGCTGGGAATCATCATCATGATGTTAACGATAAGCCCGCTACTTACTTTAGCAACCATTGTTACTTTACCACTCAGCATTTTAGGAACCAAAATGATTGCATCCCGCTCTCAGAAGTATTTTAAAGGGCAGCAAAAAATGCTTGGAGAACTGAATGGGCATGTGGAAGAAATGTATACAGGACACACGATTGTCAAGGCTTTTGGCCGCGAAAGAAAAGCAGTTGATCGATTCAATGAAATTAATGATCGTCTTTATCATTCCGGTTGGAAAGCACAATTCATTTCTGGATTGATCTTTCCTCTCATGTCGTTTATCGGAAATATCGGATATGTTCTCGTCAGCATTATCGGCGGCATCATGGTTACGAATGGCTCTATTAAAATTGGCGATATCCTAGCGTTCATCCAATATTCCGGGCAATTCGGAATGCCCATCACTCAGGTAGCAAATATTGCGAACGTCATTCAGTCAACAATCGCTGCTGCTGAACGCATCTTCGAACTCCTGGATGAGCCGGAGGAAATTCAAGAACGGGCAGACGGGTTAGCACCTGCAAAAGTTAATGGACATGTGAAATTTAATCATGTTGCATTCTCTTACAAGGAGGATACTCCGTTAATCAACGATATGAATATAGAAGTGCAATCAGGACAGACGGTAGCTATTGTCGGACCAACAGGCGCAGGTAAAACAACGATCGTCAATCTGCTCATGCGCTTCTACGAGCTAAGAAGTGGAGCCATCATCATTGACGATATTGATTCACGCGATATGACTCGCGCGGATCTTCGGGGATTGTTTGGCATGGTGCTGCAAGACACATGGCTCTTCAACGGGACGATTCGCGATAACATCGCATACGGCCGGGAGGGCGCCACTGAGTCGGATATCGTTCAGGCTGCACGTGCCGCGTATGCCGATCATTTTATCAGAACACTTCCTCATGGCTATGATACCGTACTTAACGAAGAGGCGTCGAACATCTCACACGGGCAAAAGCAGCTCCTGACCATTGCTCGCGCGATTCTCGCCGATCCAGCCATCTTGATTCTCGATGAGGCGACGAGCAGCGTAGATACGCGAACCGAGGTATCGATACAGCGTGCTATGAGCAACCTGATGAAGGGGCGTACCAGCTTTGTCATTGCGCATCGCCTGTCAACGATACGCGATGCGGATTTGATTCTCGTGATGAACCATGGCACGGTCATCGAGCAAGGCACACATGAACAGCTTCTTGAACAGGGCAAGTTCTATGCTGATCTGTATAATAGCCAGTTCGTGAATGAGACGGTAACGCGAGATGCCGGATAGTTAGAAGGCAAGACTGTTTATACGAACAAAAAGGGACTGCCTAAGGAGTCATATCGACTCCTCGCAGTCCCTTTTTTCTTCGTTTTAGAGGCTCAAGCCTTTGAATCTTTCAACGGCTTTCTCCGTATTCTCGCGGCTGCCGAAAGCAGTAAGGCGGAAATAGCCTTGACCGTTTTGACCGAAACCCACGCCAGGTGTTCCTACGATATTCGCTTCAGCGAGCAATTTATCGAAGAAATCCCATGAGCTCAGACCTTGTGGAGTTTTCAACCAAATGTACGGAGCATTTACGCCGCCGTATACTTGAATGCCGAGGGAGGAAATGCCCTCGCGAATGATTTTCGCATTCGTCATGTAGTAGTCAACCAATTTGGCGATTTGCGCTTTGCCCTCTTCGGAGAAGATTGCCGCCGCGCCTCTTTGTGTAATATAGGATACACCATTGAATTTGGTTGTTTGTCTGCGGTTCCACAGGTCATTGACAACAACCTCGTTCCCGTCTTCGTCACGAGCAATCAGCTCACGAGGAACAACTGTATAGGCACAACGCGTTCCTGTGAAGCCAGCTGTTTTGGACAAGCTGCGGAACTCAATCGCAACTTCTTTCGCGCCTTCAATTTCATAGATGGAGCGAGGTACGTCCTTCTCTTGAATATAAGCTTCATAAGCGGAATCGAACAACAGGATACAGTTGTTTTCACGCGCATAATCAACCCATACTTTAAGTTCGTCCTTCGTAAGTGTCATTCCTGTTGGGTTATTCGGGTAGCAAAGATAAATAATATCTACCTTTTGCTTAGGAAGCTCAGGCTTGAAGTTATTTTCCGCGTTGCATGGCAGGTAGACGATGTTCTCGTATTGACCTTTTTCCGGATTGAACTTGCCGGAGCGGCCTGCCATTACGTTCGTATCTACATATACAGGGTATACAGGATCTTGTACAGCAATGATGCTATCTTGGCTAAAAATCTCCTGAATGTTCCCAACGTCACATTTGGAGCCGTCGCTCACGAATACTTCATTCGTGCCCAGCGTAATGCCGCGGGACTCATAGTCATTCTTAATAATTTCATTGATTAAGAAATCATATCCTTGTTCTGGACCATAGCCGCGGAACGTAGATTCACTTGCCATTTCATCAACTGCTGAATGAAGGGATGAAATAACCGAGCCTGGCAATGCGCGGGTAACATCGCCAATGCCTAAGGAGATAATGGCTGCATTCGGATTCTCAGCGATAAATTTATTTCTTCTTCTTGCCACTTCGGAGAACAAATAGCTGCCTTGCAGCTGCAAATAATTCTGATTAATTTTCGCCATTATTTTCACCTGTTTACGTATAATTTTTTTGCCGATTTCGACACAATCTATGGAAATTCATGGTGTCCACTACCAAACATATCTCTTTTTATCAAAATGCTGAATGGACTATTCGTCCTTTCTTTTGCACTTTTCAACGTATCCGGATCGTATTTAACAGATGATTCATATCATCCGGAAGCGGCGCTTCGAATTGCAAATGCTCTCCGGAACGGGGATGAATAAATCCAAGAACCGCTGCATGCAGCGCTTGCCCATTCATCAGATTGCCTTTGCTTTTACCGTACATAGGATCGCCGACCAGCGGGTGACCAATGAACTTCATATGCACGCGAATCTGGTGCGTTCTGCCTGTCTCCAGCTTAAGCTCGACAAGCGTAAAATCGCCGAAACGCTCTAAAACAATAAAATGCGTCACAGCATGCTTGCTATTTTTCTCTGTCACTGTATACATCTTGCGGTCATGTGAGTCGCGCCCGATAGGGGCATCTATCGTACCTTGGTCATGCTGAATGTTGCCATGAACAAGTGCGATATATTTCCGGTTAACCGAATGAGCCTTCAATTGTTCGGCTAAACTCGTGTGTGCTTTATCATTCTTGGCAGCCATGATCAAACCAGACGTATCCTTATCGATCCGGTGGACGATACCGGGACGAAGCTCGCCATTAATGCCAGACAAATCATGACAATGAAACATCAAAGCGTTCACTAATGTTCCCGAGTAATGGCCAGGAGCAGGATGAACAACAAGACCTCTCATCTTGTTAATGACGATAACATCCGAATCTTCGAACACTACATTCAAAGGGATATCCTCCGCAAGGAGTTCCACTCCCGTAGGCTCAGGAATGCTCAGGGTGATCACGTCATTTTCCGAGAGCTTGTAATTGGACTTGATTCCGTTTCCGTTCACCTTAACATGCCCATCTTTGACCCATTGCTGCACTTGCGTTCGAGAAATATCTTCTTCCAAAGCATCGGTAATAAATTTATCGATACGTTCACCCGCAAACTGTTGTTCAACCGTCCATTCCACAGCTTCATTCGAAGCAGACTCAGGAGAGGTCTGGTTTATGTTCATGTGCAGCTCCTTTTTTCTCTTTTCTCCAAACGAGCAGTGAGTCCAAGAAAATGAGAATTACCCCGATAACAATAGCGGAATCAGCAAAATTAAAAATAGGGTAACCATAATAAATGGTTTTTCCGAACAAATTAAAATCAAAGGTAACTTGCAAGAAATCAACCACTTCTCCAAATAAAGCGCGATCCAGGAAATTGCCAAGTGCCCCTCCTAAGAGCAAACTAAGCGCAAAAGACAGCAATCCTTTCCCTTCACGGATCGTCCGGCGGATGTACCACACAATTCCGATAACTACGATCGTTGTAATCACAATAAAAAACCATCGTTGATCCTGTAAGATGCCGAAAGCTGCACCACGATTGCGATGCGAAGTAATCATGAAGAATTCCCCGATAACGGGGCGCTCCTCACCGAGTGGAATTCGTTTCACAATCATCCATTTGGCGGCTTGATCCAAAATAAATACGATTAGCGCGTAAAAATAATATTTCATATGCTTCCTCCTAAACTGAACCTTATATTCAAGGAATTACCTCATTAAAAAAAGCTTCCATTCGGCACTATAACGGTATGGATCATTCTGCAAGAAGGGAGCTGTGCTGACAATGAACCATTTGACTGAACAGCAATTAAAAGAAATCAATCTACAGCTATTGGAGGAAAAGCTTGATCTCGAACGGCATTTCGGGACGAATGACAATTACGGTTTGTCCCATTCTTTTATAGACAGCACCGGTGAGCTATCGATGTACGATAATCACCCCGGCGATATTGCAACTGAAATCTATGAACGAGAAAAAGATATCTCGCTGAATGAACATGCCGAATTTCATTTGAATCAGGTTAATGAGGCTTTGGCTCATTTGAATCAAGGCGATTACGGTATTTGCATTTTCTGCAAAGCGCCTATCCCTTTCGAGCGGCTGCAAGCCATCCCAACGACACTTTACTGCTTCGAACATGTCCCTGATCCGGAGACTTCGGAGCGAAGACCTGTCGAAGAACAAGTCCTATTCCCGCCTTTCGGCAGAACCAGCATGGATGAGCGAGATGACGAAACCGAATTCGACGGTGAAGATGCATGGCAAATTGTAGAGAGCTGGGGAACGTCCAATTCACCTGCTTTTGCCGAAAACCCGAATGTCGAAAACTACAATGAAATGTACATTGAAGCCGACGAGCAAGAAGGTTATGTCGAATCCTTCGAAAGTTTCATTGCAACTGACCTCTATGGCGAACACGTTACAATCGTCCGGAGTAAATCCTACAGGGATTACTTAGAAAGCGGCGAAGGAGATCCTTTGCTAGAGTTTGAAAACCCTGACAAGGAAGACTAACTCCCCCATGTGCTCCCGGAACAAACAGGACAAACGAGCTTCGTAATAAACGAAAGCTCGTTTGTTTCATGGTTACATCATCTACTCGTGATAATGAGCGGAGACAACCTCATTGCATCGCACACATAGTGTTGGATGCTCTTTACTTTGTCCAACTTCCGGTGTGACTATCCAGCAGCGTTCGCACTTCTCGCCCTCGGCTACAGCAATTGCAATCGCTGTTTCTTTCGCCTGATAGGCGCCTTCCGGTGCAGTTGTTCCAGGTTGATGCACGTGAACAGCGGACACGATGAACAATTGATCCAATTGCTCAAATTGATTTAACAAGCTATAAACCTGTTCGCTAGGATAAAGGTGCACAGCAGCACCCAAGGAATTGCCGATGACCTTGTCTTTACGGGCTTCTTCCAACGCTTTCAGCACTTCATCTCTTAACCCAAGGAAGTTATTCCATTTATTTTCCAAATCTTCGTTATACAAGCTCGTTTGAACTTCAGGCAGCTCAGCAACCTGTACGGTGCTTAACTCAACACCCGGGATGTATTTCCAGACTTCGTCCGCCGTATGCGGCAAAATCGGAGAGATCAGCTTCGTTATTGCTGTAAGCACCTCATACAACACAGTTTGTGATGCTTTGCGCGCCGCATCATGAGGGGCCCCTGCATACAAACGATCCTTAATCACATCGAGGTAGAACGAACTCATTTCCACCGCACAGAAATGATGAATCGTTTGATACACCACGTGAAATTCATAGTTTTCGTAAGCTTTCACGACTTTCTCGATCATTCGATTAAGACGAATCCATGCGTATCGATCAAGTTCAGACAGGTTATCGGCCGCTACTCGATCCGTTGCCGGATTAAAATGGCTTAAATTCCCAAGCAAGAAACGCAGTGTGTTTCGAATTTTACGATACACTTCGGTCGTTTGGTTCAAAATATTATCCGAGATGCGGTGATCCGATTGATAATCGACAGAAGATACCCATAGACGAAGAATATCAGCTCCAAGCTTTCCGGCTACTTGTGTCGGATCAATCGTATTCCCGATCGACTTGGACATTTTACGGCCCTCGCCATCAAGCGTAAAGCCATGGCTGAGAATCCCTTTATATGGCGACTGCTCTCTGACCGCAACCCCCGTAATTAGGGAAGAATTAAACCAACCGCGATATTGGTCGGAACCTTCCAAATATAAATCAGCTGGCCACTGAAGCTCTGGACGAGCTTCAAGAACAGCTACATGGCTGGAACCTGAATCGAACCAAACGTCCATAATGTCGGTTTCCTTACGGAATTCGCCATGTCCGCATTTGGAACAAGTGGTACCGTGCGGCAGCAGCTCTTTCTCGTCTTTGATAAACCAAGCGTTCGAACCTTCTTTGGCAAAAAGCTCAGCTACATGCTCGATCGTTTGCTCGTTTACCAGAGGCTCGTTACAGCTGCGGCAGTAAAAGATCGGAATCGGCACGCCCCAAGCACGCTGTCTGGAAATGCACCAGTCACCACGTTCCGCGATCATGTTATGCAAGCGAACCTCGCCCCATGTTGGCGTCCAGTTCACTTTCTTAATTTCTTCCAGCATCTCGTTTCTGAATTTATCGATCGATGCAAACCATTGCTCTGTTGCGCGATAAATAACAGGCTTCTTCGTCCGCCAATCGTGCGCGTACTGATGCTGAATTTCGCCCACTTTCAGCAAAAGCCCGGATTCCTGCAGTTTCTCGATGACGAGCTTCCCGCCTTTTTCGTAAAACAACCCTTCGAAACCAGGCGCTTCTACAGTAAAATGCCCTTGATCGTCCACTGGACAAAGCACGCCGATCTGATAACGCTGACCGATTGCGAAGTCGTCTTCACCGTGCCCAGGCGCCGTATGTACGCAGCCTGTACCGGCTTCCAGCGTGACGTGCTCGCCAACCATGACTAGCGATTCCCGATCATAGAATGGATGCTGGCAGGTTACGAATTCAAGCTCGCTGCCTTTTACGGTTGATAGCACTTCATAATCTGTCCAGCCGATTTCTTTGGCAGCGGCCTCCAATAATCCTTGGGCCAGCACATATTTCTTGCCGGAAACTTGCACAACCGCATAGTCAAATTCAGGATGTACGGAAATGCCAAGGTTTGCAGGCAGCGTCCACGGCGTCGTTGTCCAAATCACAATCGAAGCGTCCTGCGGCAGCTTTCCTTTACCATCTTTGACTGGAAATGCTACGTAAATCGAGAACGACGTCTTCTCTTTATACTCAATTTCCGCCTCAGCTAGTGCGCTTTCTGAAGAAGGAGACCAATAGACAGGCTTTAATCCCTTGTAAATATACCCCTTTTGCACCATTTGCCCAAAAACGCGAATTTGCCAAGCTTCATATTCAGGCTGAAGCGTAATATAAGGATTTTTCCAGTCGCCACGAATGCCTAGTCTTTGGAATTGAGCCTTCTGCTTTTCCACCGATTGCAAAGCATACTCTTTGCAGTATTCACGGAATTCAGGCACACTCATTTTCTTGCGATCCACTTTCCCGCTGTTTGTAATCACTTGCTCAATCGGAAGGCCATGGGTATCCCAGCCCGGCACATATGGCGCATCATAGCCTTGCAGCGTTTTGAATCGAACGATGATATCTTTCAAAACCTTATTGAGCGCATGACCGATATGAATATCACCATTGGCATATGGAGGCCCGTCATGAAGAATAAACTTCTCCCGACCTTTGCGGCTCGCCTGCACCTTGGCATAAATATCATCTGCCTGCCATTGTTCTTGAATTTTCGGTTCCGCTTGCGGCAAATTGCCTCTCATCGGGAACTCCGTTTGCAATAAATTTAATGTTTTTCCATAATCCATATTCACCACTCCATTCCTGCCATTCAGCTAATAAAAAAAGCCTCTCATCCCAAAAGGGACGAGAAGCTCATCTCGCGGTACCACCCTCGTTAAAAAGCATAAAAAATCGCACGCCAACGTGCAAGTTCAGAGCTTTTTCACTCGATCATGGATAACGGCATGACCCGATTCTCTCTACTTGATTCAAGAGACGCTCCTGGGGGATATTCGGCACGCTGCAGAGATTAGGCTCACACCACACTCCTAACTCGCTGACACTGCATTTACGCCCTACTCGTTCCAGTCATCGCTTTGCTGCAATACATTTAACAGGAGTATAACGAATTCATTAGGCATAGTCAATATATCAAAAGCCCGGACATCGTCACCCTATTCTTCTTGATTATCCATCTGCATGCTTTGCCAGCCTTCGGTGTTCAAAAGCTCCAATTGAGCTTCGAGCAGCGTCCGGAAACGCGTGCGATAAATGGAAGCCTGTTTCTTCAGCTCTTCGATCTCCAAAGCGACTTTGCGGGATCTTGCCAAAGATTCATTGATAATACGATCCGCATTTTTCTCCGCTTCCTTCAGAATCAGCTGTGCTTCCTTTTTCGCGTTGTGCTTCACTTCATCAGCTGCTTCTTGAGCAACGATAATTGTTTTGCTGAGTGTCTCCTCGATATTCGAGAAATGGTCCAAGCGCTCTTTCAGCGAAGCAGCTTGATTCTGCAAGTCTTTATTCTCACGGATAAGTGCCTCATAATCCTTAATGACTTGATCCAGAAATTCGTTCACTTGATCTTCATCATAACCGCGGAAAGAGCGAGAAAATTCCTTGTTATGTATGTCAAGCGGTGTTAATGCCATTGGTGCCCCTCCTCAGAGTTTTCATAGAAAACTTGCTTCATCAGTGTTTGCTTATGTTCCAGTTCTAGCACAACCGTCCCACCCGCAATTGCTGTGTTCTCCAAAGGAAAACAGATTTCGTTACTTGATCATTTCGACAGAAACCAATAAATTCCTGCAACGTTCGAGGGTAATTTCTATGCAATTATGTATATTTGCCAATCCTCACACGAATCCGGCCTTTTTTTGAAATTCCTTCCACTTCAAGCACTTTGAATCGGCCGAATCCTTGCAGCGATACCAGATCGCCTTCTTTGAGCGGCTTACTGGGATCTTCCTCCAGCTTCCAATTGACCCGGCAGCGACCTGCTTGAATGGGAATGAGAATCTTGGCCCGGCTTAATCGATAGACATCGCTTACAATCCCATCCATTCGCATGGAAGCGACGGACAGTGTAAGCTCGTCCAGTTGCACTTTGGCAACCTCCAGCTCATGAACTGGCAGCAGCTCTGTCTGGACATGCACCTTGTGAACCTGCGACAGATTCATGTGCAAGTAACTCGCAGCTTCTTCAGTGACAAGACAGTGGCAGCCACCCTCTATAACATGAATATCGCCAACCTTGTCTCGCTTCATGCCGAGTCCAAGAATGGCGCCCATGTAATCTCCATGTTCTAATGTTAGAAATTTACCGTCTCCCGACGATACCGATAAAACGGCAATTCCCAAATCTTCATCCTCAAGCGACCGATAATCCGGCGCGATGACCGCTCTTTTGCGTTCTGCGCCAGGGTGACCGCCTTCTAAGCGACAATGCACATCCGGATGGCGATTCACTAGTGTTGTCAAAATAAACGCTTGTCGCGGGTCCAGAAAGTCCGTCCGTTTCACTGCGTGCTGCACTGCCGCACGCTCCACCCACTCCAAAGCCTTGTCGACAAAATGATGTTCATCCGGATGAAAATGACCATACAGCTCTTTTGACAATGTTAAAACATCCTTACGAAGAAATCGATCACCGCTCCGATTCCCAGCACGACAAATCGCAGAGCGATTAGCGCAACTATCGGCGAGAGATCGATAAACCCGATGCTCGGAATAATTTTGCGGAACGGACGCAGATACGGTTCAACCAATTTCCCCAATAGCCCGCCGACAAAACTGTCGCGCGCATTAGGAAACCAAGAGAGAATCAAATACCCAATAATCATGAAATAATAAATTTCCATCAAAATGCCAAGATAATTGTAAACGTAACCCACGTATGCATACACCTCTATGTCAGGATATGCGTCTATTCCTCACCCATCATTTCGGAGATGTGACCATGAATATCGACAGAGTCTGGCGTACACAAGAAGATATTCGGCCCAAGCTTGGAGATAGACCCATTTAAAGCATATACCGTTCCGCTTAAGAAATCCACTATACGGACGGCTTGATCCCCACGTACTCGTTGCAAATTAACCACAACCGCTCTTCGCGATCGAAGATGGTCGGCAATGTCCTGCGTTTCTTCGTAGGTACGAGGTTCACTCAGCACAACGCGCGCATTTTTCTGCGAATGAATGCTGACGACGTTCGCTTTATTTTTACTACGAGTTTCATACGGATTGGTTTCAGGTTCTTCCGTTGCTTCTACAATTCGTTCCCGCTCTACAATTTCCTCCTCTTCCTGTAAGCCAAGAAAATTCATAAATTTATTCATTACGCCCAATGTCTTTCCCTCCTTATCTGATCATGCACGATTCCGCAACCTTTAAAGTTCTTTTCCTACCAAAACGGTACCGAGCCTGACCCATGTTGCGCCCTCTTCAATCGCTACCTCGAAATCCCCTGACATCCCCATCGAAAGCTCTTTTATTTCGAAAGGCAAGATCTTCCGCTCATTCAATTGGTCCCTAAGCTCTCTTAGCCTTCGAAAAACGGGTCTGGTCGCATCCGCCTCCAATTCGTAAGGAGCCATGGTCATTAAGCCGGCGATATGTATATGCTTCATTTTGCTTATTTCTTCTGCGAACTCGAAGAGGTTGTCCGGCGCCATGCCGTATTTGGACTCTTCTCCAGATACATTTACTTGCAAGAAGCATTGCACTGTAATGCCTAGAACAGCGGCCTGCTTGTCCAATTCTTTGGCCAGCGACATTCGGTCCAGAGAGTGGATGTAAGCGAATTTCCCGATAACATCTTTCACTTTATTCGTTTGCAGATGTCCGATAAAATGCCAAGTGCCGCGCTCATGCAGCGCTTCCCATTTGGGCTTCACATCCTGCCACCGGTTCTCTCCGATGTGGAAAAGGCCTTCGTCCAATACAGATTGGGTTGTCTCCAAAGAAACATATTTCGTAACAGCAATCACTTTCACTTCTTCTACAACTCGTCCAGCTCGCTTGCACGCCTCTACAACTCGCGCCTGAACCTCATGTATGCGTTCACGTAAACTCACTTTATTTGGCCACCTCGATTCAACACCTTGCTGTCGGTCACTCCCTTAGGACAGTGCGATCCAAGCAATCATCCGTCCTGTCATTCCGCCCTCTTTCCGATGAGAGAAGAATACGTCCGACTTGCAACTTGTACATAACTGAGTTACTTCGATATGGGACGACAAAATTCCTGCTTGTTCCATCAAAATTCGGTTTAATTCTTGTAAATTCAGCATAAACTTTCCGTTTCCTTTTTCCTGAAGCACATTCCAGCGTTTTGCGGACATCGCTTCTGCATTCGGAATCACTTCCCGCACGCGTCCAGCTACCGTTTCATCCACTTCATAACAACAAGCGCCAATAGAGGGTCCGATAGCAGCGCGAATATGCTCAGGCTGGCTACCAAAAGTATGTGTCATTGCGGATATTGTAGCCATGGAAATGTTTAACACAGTCCCTTTCCACCCCGCATGCGCCAAAGCAACGACCTGGCGAACGGGGTCATAGAAAAACAGCGGCACACAATCTGCAAACTGCGCGCAAAGAAAGATGCCTGGCTCATTCGTCATGAAGGCGTCTTTCGCTTGAATAGCACTATTTCTTGTGCTTCTCCCCATTCCTCGTTCTTGCCTGGAAACTGCAATAACTTCATTGCTGTGCACTTGTTCCGCGTATGTGAAGGATTCAAACGGCTGACCAAGCGCCTCCGCTAACAACTGACGATTCCGAATGACATCCTCCGCAATATCGTTTACATGAAGACCGCAATTCAGCGATGAATACGGAGCCTTACTAACACCCCCATGACGTGAAGTAAACCCTGCCGTCACTTCCGGATACTGATCCATCCAACTTTGTATTGTAAATAGGGTGGGCTGTCCATCTTTCTCTTGTTTTACAAATGGTTCCAATTCATGTCTCTCCCCTAAGCATCGTTCTCTTCTCTTACTTTAGCACAAAACAAAAAGACACACGATACTTGCTTAACCCGCCTTCCCTACCGGCTGGCTCTCGCTCGTGTGCCTTTTGTCAGTTTCGAAATTGACGGTTTATTTCGTAAACCTGCTCATTATCCTCATTTTGACGATAGGGCCTTGCATCATCAAGTTTGACGAGAACGACATCCGCACCAATTTTCACAATATGTTTCCATGGAATAATAACATCCGTCCCTGTACCAAACAGACCAAAGAAACGGCTTTGATTGGGAACAACGATCGATTCGATACGTCCTTGACGCAAGTCAAGCTCCAGATCGCTGATCTGTCCAAGTTTCTTGCCATCCACAATATTAATGACATCCTTCGTCTGGAAATCCGATATTTTCATGAAGTTGCTCACCACGAATCTTCAAAGGATTTTAGCTTGCTTTGTACTAGTATATGTAGGACGTGGGCAAAATGTCCTGAAACACTAAAAAAAGACCTTCACGGCTTGTCCACCAGCCGATCAGGTCTTCCTATGTGTGGCTTACGTTTTAACGTGCTTCTGCATTTGAGAGATAGCTGACTTCTCCAGCCTTGACACCTGTGCTTGAGAGATGCCAATCTCATCGGCGACTTCCATCTGCGTCTTGCCTTCAAAGAACCGCATCGAAAGAATCATTTTCTCTCTCGCATTCAATTTACGCATCGCTTCACGGAGAGCAATCCCCTCGATCCACGACATGTCCTTGTTGCGCTCATCACTGATCTGGTCCATGACATAGATGGGATCGCCGCCATCATGATAAATCGGCTCGAAGAGCGACACCGGATCTTGAATCGCGTCCAAAGCGAATACAACATCTTCTTTGGGTACATTCAGCGCTTCGGATATTTCGTAAATCGTTGGTTCGCGCGAATTTTGGTTCGTCAAGCTATCCCTGACCTGCAGTGCCTTGTAAGCAATATCCCTTAAGGAACGAGAAACCCGAATTGGGTTATTGTCCCGCAAATAGCGGCGAATTTCACCGATGATCATCGGTACAGCATACGTTGAAAATTTGACATTCTGACTCAAATCAAAATTATCAATGGCTTTCATCAAGCCAATGCAGCCTACCTGGAAGAGATCGTCCACATATTCTCCCCGGTTATTGAACCGCTGAATGACACTGAGAACTAGCCTGAGGTTCCCATTCACTAATTTCTCTCTTGCAGCTCGCTCCTGATTGGTCTGCAGCTCAGCGAATAGCTCGCGCATTTCAGCATTGGTCAGAACAGGCAGTTTGGCGGTATCAACACCAACTATCTCGACTTTATTTCGGGTCACCGTGATTACCTCCCAAGGAGAAACATTAATGTTAATTATCCCCGTGAGAGATCGATTTATTCCTCCCTTACCTGCTCTAAGCTCACTTGACAAAAAGGGATAGACTTGCTCCCTCCCGTATATCCTGAACAAATTCGCTATCGTGCTTCTAAAAAAAATTTTCGCGTAAAAAAAGAGAGGCTTCCCTCCCTTTCCTCACACCATTTTATTAAATTCCTTGCGAAGTCTTTTAATAATGCGCTTTTCCAGCCTTGAAATATAAGATTGCGAGATCCCCAATAGGTCTGCAACGTCCTTCTGCGTCTTCTCCTCGCCGTCCTGCAAGCCGAATCTTAGCTCCATAATGATACGCTCGCGTTCGGTCAGCTTATCCAGAGCCTTGTGCAGCAGCTTGCGATCCACCTGTTCCTCAATGTTACGATAGATGGTATCGTTCTCCGTTCCCAGCACATCTGATAAAAGGAGCTCGTTGCCATCCCAATCGATATTGAGGGGCTCATCGAAGGATACTTCCGTCCGGATCTTGCTGTTACGGCGGAGATACATCAGAATTTCATTTTCAATACAGCGGGAGGCATAGGTAGCGAGTTTTATTTTCTTTTCAGGATCAAAGGTATTCACTGCTTTAATCAATCCGATAGCACCGATTGAAACCAAATCTTCGATATTTATCCCCGTATTCTCAAATTTCCTAGCTATATAGACAACCAATCTCAGATTCCGCTCGATCAACATCGCTCGTATCGCGGCATCCCCGGATGGTAATTTTTCCAATAGGTATTCTTCTTCTTCTCTCGTTAGTGGCGGCGGCAGCGCTTCACTACCACCTATGTAATAGATTTCCTCGCCTTTGAGCCCTAAGAACATTAAGATGCGATAATAGGTTAGCTGCAACATCAATTTCCACTTCAAGAGCATATTAACTTCCTCCTAAGAGCTTTCCGTGAGGAAAGCTTGCATCGTAAGCATTTGCTGAGCTTTCCGTGAGGAAAGCTTGCATCGTGAGCATTAGCTGAGCTATATGCCATTTAATAATTAGCTATTGTAATTTTCGTCATGGGTGGAAACAACATCGCTAGCATCGGCGCAAAAGCGCGTTATCCAGCTGCAATCAACGTAGGATGAATGATTGCTTGATAGGAGCCATCACTGCAAAGCTTGCCTCCATCGAGTCCAATGAGTACTTTGGAAGCTTCAATTTGCTTATTATTATGGATAATCACCACCCTATCCGGTTTAATAGCCAGCATAAACTGCGTATGACGATTGACCCCTCGGTAAGGAACCAATCGCAACCGATCTTGCCATACAAATTCCTCATCCGTGCCCAAACCGCTAATAATTTGGTCGACATCGGCAGAGCGTATGCGCTGCAGCCATTCACTCGGCAGCACATCCCCCCATTCCGAGACTTCCATAACCATTACAGGCGTTCTCGTCAGCGGATCATACAAATGATTTCCGGTATCAATGAGACCTCTACAGGTTGCTGTAAATTCTTCTACATAGATTGTTACCTCAGCCAAGAAAGTTGTAAGCTCCTCTTTCTGCTTTGCACTTAAAAAAACAGTTCGAAACCACCAAATTAAGGGAAAGAGGCAAACCAAAACAAATAGAATGCCAACCTGAACTTGAAACACCGGTGCTCCCGATTGCGTGAAAACAATCCCTTTCACCACTTCAGAAGAGGAGGACCACACATAATGGATGCCAAACATTCCTCCTGCTACGGCAAAATTAACGAGCAGGAATGCCCCCAGGTTTCGTAAAAAATTTTGTAAACTGCCGAAGCCAAATGCTATCATAATCATCCCGATACAAAACATACATTTCACAGAAAATGTAAATAGCAACGTGGGGACAGGTAAAAACATCATCACTACATACCCTGCTCCTAGAAAAGCCGAACCTGCGATTCTCCACCATTTGAACGATATTTTCCGCGTTTTAGCCGTGACGACAAGCATGGCGGCATCCATCAGAAAGTTCAATAGGAAAATGAGATCCGCATAGACGACCACTTTGCTCACCTCCCAAGACAAATGCAAAGAACAATTCCTCATATAATGCGGGGTAAGCACAATTTCCAGCAAAAACTCTGAGGTTCTAAACCAGTATATAAGAAGCATATTTCAAAGTCTGTCTAAACTTGCTAGTTATGTGCAACTTTTTTTGTCACTTGATGCGGCTTCTCTAGCAAGAAAACATCGTGAAAATAGCAAAAAACCGAAGCCTCTACATCGTAGGACCTCGGTCTCTTTACAAGCTTTGTGTATTTATTTGTCAGTATTCCGTCCGCGGTTTCGCAGGAACGTCGGAATATCCAGTTGATCGTTCGACGGCTGCGTACCAAAAGGCCGCAAGTTGTTTAAACGATCGTCAGTTGCAGCAGTCGGTTCTTGCTGTGCCGCATTCGGGCGCTTGACCTGCTGTTGTAACGGATTCACCTTATGTTCAAATCCCGTTGCAATGACGGTAACAAGAATCTCATCTTTGAGTCTATCATCGATTACCGCACCGAAAATCATATTCACATCAATATCAGATGCGGAAGCTACGATATCAGCAGCTTCATTCACTTCATACAAGCTCAAGTTCATGCCGCCTGTGATATTCATGAGAACACCGCGAGCTCCTTCAATTGAAGTTTCAAGCAAAGGGCTTGAGATTGCTTTTTTCGCTGCTTCAGCTGCACGATTCTCACCAGTTGCGACACCAATTCCCATCAAAGCGGAACCACGTTCAGTCATAATGGTTTTCACGTCAGCGAAGTCCAAGTTGATTAAACCTGGCAATGCGATCAAATCTGAAATACCTTGCACACCCTGACGAAGCACGTTATCCGCTTGTTGAAAAGCTTCGAGCATCGGCGTTTTCTTATCGATAATTTCGAGGAGACGGTCATTTGGAATTATAATCAGCGTGTCTACTTTTTCTTTGAGCGCTGCAATGCCTTGCTCAGCCTGTAAAGAGCGCTTACGTCCTTCGAAAGTAAATGGACGAGTAACAACCCCAACCGTTAAAGCTCCTGCTTCTTTGGCAATTTCAGCGATAACCGGTGCCGCACCTGTTCCTGTGCCTCCACCCATACCTGCGGTTACGAAAACCATGTCTGCTCCGCGAAGCGTATTCAAAATAAGTTCTCTTGATTCTTCCGCTGCTTTTTTTCCAACATCCGGATTCGCTCCAGCCCCAAGACCGCGCGTCAGCTTATCGCCGATTTGCAGTTTGTGTTCTGACTTTGCAAAATGCAATGCTTGAGCATCCGTGTTCACCGTAATAAACTCGACACCTTTTACACCATTTTCAATCATACGGTTAACTGCGTTACTTCCGCCGCCACCAACACCGATGACCTTTATCTGAGCCAATTGGTCCATATCCATATCAAATTCAAACATGCGAGCCATATCCCCCTAACTATACATTCACTTACCATTTATTACGTAGGTTATCGCATGTAACCGATTGACCTACCGGCTTATATAAACTCACTAAAAAAGTTTTTCACCCGCTCCATGAGACCAGGTTTAGTGCTAACGGAGGATTTCTTGCTAGTTGTCTTCACTACGTTTTTCTTTGCTAAACCAGAATTTCGATTTTTCATGTATTTGGATACAAATTGAATGATACCGACACCGCTCGTGAAGGAAGGATCACGCACGCCAATGAAATCCGGAACAGCAATTCGCACTGACGTAGCAAGTTCGGCTTGTGCAACGGCGAGCATGCCTGGTAAACAAACGGTCCCGCCTGTAAGTACATAACCGCCAGTTAAATTGCCATAGCCTAGGCGATGCACTTCAGCACGTATCATCTGGAAGATTTCTTGAACGCGAGGTTCGATGATATTCGCGAGGTCAACTTGCGAAAATTCTTTTTCCACATTGCTTCCCATTCGTGTTACTTTGAACACTTGATCAGGTGCGGAATCATCAATCGAAGCGCAACCATATTTCAATTTAATTTTTTCTGCAATCTCGAGCTGCGTACGAAGACCGATCGAGATATCATTGCTAATGTATTCGCCGCCGATTGGGATTGTCGAAGTTGCTATCAAGTTCCCTTGCTCAAAAACAGCAATTGTCGTAGCCCCTGCCCCTACATCGACTAAAACCGTTCCGATCGATTTCTCATCCTTGGATAAAGAGAGTTGACCCGACGCAAGCGACATTAAGATGAGACCTGCAACCTTCAGCTCGGATTTTTCTACAACGCGAATTAGATTATGTATTCCTGTCTTCGCTCCAGTGATAATCGTCGCTTCCACTTCTAAGCGAACGCCGATCATGCCGCGAGGATCGTTAATACCTTCTTGTCCATCTACTAAATATTGCTTGGGTACAACTCCAATGATTTCACGCTCGGGAGGAAGTGCGATAACTCTTGCTGCCTGAATGACTCGATCAATATCCTCTTCTCCGATTTCTCTGTCGTCATTGGAAACAGCGACAACACCGTGGCTCGATTGCAGAGCGATATGATTGCCTGATATACCAACGTAAACTTCGGAAATTTCCACGCCAACCATACGTTCTGCATGATCTACAGCACTGCGAATGGAACTCACAGTTTGATCAATATCGACGATGGCGCCTTTGCGAATACCCTCTGACTCGGCAGATCCTACACCTATTATATTAATGGTTCCGTTTATGACTTCCCCAATAATAGCACGAACCTTGGATGTACCGATGTCCAAACTAACAATGATGTCATTGTTGCTCAAGCCCCTGGCACCTCCTGTAACTTGGTAAAAAAGTGAGCTGATCACAAATTCTTCTGTACTTATTCAACACAACTGCCATATTCCCTCTTTTTTCTACATTTTTTTTGACATATAGGAAAGTTAGTGATTTATGAGCTCTCGCACCCAAATGGCTATTCTCGTCTAGCAATTATTTCAGGGAGAGCTACTATTTTAGTAAATGAATTATTAACCATAAAACTAATTTTAACATTATTTATAGCGATTGAGTAGTCCAACTACCGTTTTTTTGTCAGGAAGGACGCGTTGTTTCCTTCGGTGTAGCTTTGGGTGTTGCTTTAGGTGTCGATTTAGGAGTTGCCTTTGCCCCCGTCTTCCCACTTTCCTTATTCGAATTGGGCGAAGGGGTCGGAGATGCTTTGGCATTGGACGATGTGCCGGCATCGCTTTGCTGATCGTCGTTCGGATCAAATGGTGCATGGTTGTCTACTTCCAGCATTTTGATAATGCCGTTTGTTATATGCTCTTCTTGCAGGCTAGCAATATAAGCAGGCAAATTATCAATTTTATCCGGCAAATAAGTAATTGTTGTATACACTTCGAATTGTGATCGTGTATATAGCTTGATTTTATCCGGATAAGATTCGGATGGGTCAGGCTTAATTTCAGAAATGTCCGAGAGACTGGAGACGGGAATCTCTCCGAGCACCTTGCACAGAGCTGTTTTGTTCGGATCCGTATCGCTCCAGCCTGTTAGTATCGGCATATCCATAGGCACACTGCCCACCGGAAGCGTCACAACTGCGCCATCCGCCAATACCGCTTGTTTCTTCCCATCCGCCCCCATTTGAAAAGCGACTTTGGGAAATTCTTGCACAAGAATATGGATGATTCCAGGAAAATGCTTCGTTACCTTCACTGACTTAACAACGGGCAAGGCAGCTACTCGTTGTTCTATCATTGACGAACTTACCGCAAAAAAACGGTCGCCTGCTACAATCTGTGCGGCTTGTCCAATCGTATCAGTGGCCAGCAGTTCATTGCCTTCAATTTGTATGGCGCTAATTTTACTCAGTGAGGATTGAAAAAATAGAATCACCAACACCGTGATAAAAAAAACAAACAAAAAGCCGAGCAACTTCCGATTCGTACGCGCGCGTCGCTTGGGAGTCGGCAAGGCGGGTACTTTGCGGTCTTCGGACAAAATGGGCACCACCTAAATGTTTTTCTGAACAACACTAACTTCAATCGATTCAGCTGCTTTTGTGAGAATTCTAGTTAAGTTTGGTGGATAACTAGGACAAACCAGCTGTATAAGATCACTTTTCATTTTAGGAGGGTATACAACGTTATCGGTCAGTTAAGCTGTACATTTTACTGTTGTTTTCTGGTAATTCTTCAACGTGAGTAGAAAATCAGCTCTCCCCCACAAGTGAAAACCGTGTATCCCTCCCTGAAGACAGGAAGGGATTCGCGGAGGTCAACTATGCGGCTTACTCGCTAGGTACGGGTGATTGGCGATGCACTGAAGCACCCAATCTGGAAAGCATATGCTCAATTCTATCATAGCCTCTATCAATATGATGAATTTGTTCAACATTCGTAGTTCCATGCGCAGCCAGACCGGCAATAACAAGAGCAGCTCCGGCACGTAAATCAGTCGCTTCTACCGTTGCTCCATACAGTCTTGGAACACCGCGTATAAAGGCTGAACTCATATCCACACGGATGTCAGCACCCATTCGTGACAACTCATCTACGTGTTTGAATCTACCTTCGAAGATCGTTTCTTTCATCACGCTTAACCCATCTGCTAGTGAAAGCAGCACCATCACCTGTGATTGAAGGTCCGTAGGGAAAGCCGGATGCGGCGAGGTTACGATACGTTCGACTGCCTTTGGCCTTGTCGGGCAGCTCACCTGTATTATATCACCGCTAGTTGAGATTTGAACACCTGCACGCTTCAGTACATGGATGACCGAGGTTAGGTGGGCGGGGTTGACCTTTTCCAATGTAACATTGCCTCTCGTTGCCGCCGCAGCCACTAGGAATGTACCGGCCACAATTCGATCCGGAATGATGCTGTACGTGCAAGGGGTCAGCGTTTTGACTCCGCGAATCGTAATTGTATCCGTGCCTGCACCGATGATGTCGGCGCCGATTGCGTTGAGGAAATTTTGCAGATCCTGAATTTCAGGCTCACGTGCTGCATTGTAGATTGTTGTAACGCCCTCTGCTTTTACAGCAGCCATCATAATATTCTCTGTGGCTCCTACACTCGGGAAGTCTAGAACGATTTCACTTCCTTTGAGCGATTCAGCCACGCAAGCAATTTGGTTCGCCGATTCTTCGATGCGCGCACCAAGCGCTTGTAATCCTTTTAGGTGCAAGTCGATTTTTCGTTCGCCAATGGCGCAGCCGCCCGGTTGATACACGGTCACGCTGCCGAATCTGGCAAGAAGCGGACCCATTAGAAAGATGGAAGAGCGCATCTGTCCCATCAATTCTTCAGGGATATGAGAGGAATGAGCTGTGGATGTTGTTATAGATACCGTATCGCCCTGCTGTTCTGCTCGGCATCCGAGCGCACGAAGGATTCGCAGCATGGTATCGATATCGAGCAGATTTGGAACGTTATGCAGGGTATGTGTGCCGCTAGCCAGGATGCAAGCTGCTAAAATTGGTAATGCGGCGTTTTTCGCGCCGTGTATCTGGATGGCTCCCGAGAGAGGTCTTCCACCTTCGATAACGAGCTTCTCCAAAATTCCACCTCCGATTTACCTCTCACCCAGCACCAAGACCTCAGGCTCAAGCGTGACCCCGTACTGATCCAGTACGATTTGCTTAACCTCTTGGATTAGCGTGAGAACGTCCACGGCTGTAGCGTTCCCTGTGTTGACAATGAAATTGGCGTGCAAGGGAGAAATCTCCGCTCCGCCGACACGTTTGCCTTTCAAACCAGCTTCTTCGATGAGCTTAGCCGCAAACCCCCCAGCGGGATTGCGAAATACACTGCCTGCGCAAGCTAATTGACCGGGTTGCGTGCGTCGGCGCCGATCGCGGTACGCTGCCATAGCGCCAGCAATTTCTTTGCGATCCCCGAACTGCAGTTCAAAAACAGCTTCCGTTACAATTCCGGGCAGTGTATGCAGGATCGAATGCCGATAAGCATAATGCAAATCTTCCGCCTGCATCGTGACCAATTCCCCTGTATCCAGGATGACTTCAGCCTGCTTGAGTATGCGTGACACATCGGACCCGTGAGCCCCTGCATTCATGTAGACGGCGCCTCCCACTGAACCAGGTATGCCAGAAGCAAACTCAAGTCCGGTTAATCCTTCTTTGGCTGCTAATACGGACAATTTAATGAACGAGTATGAGCCCCCTGCAATTACGGTCGCGCCATCAAAACGAAGCGTCTCAAGCAGAGAGCCAAGTTTAATGACAACGCCTCGTATCCCCTTATCACGGATGAGCAAGTTCGATCCCCGACCAATAATCGTCCACGGAACGCCGCGTGCTTGAAGCATGCGAATAACGGCGATTACCTGGTCTTTATGCTGGGGAATGACGAGCACATCGGCGGGACCGCCGATTTTCCAAGTCGTATAGGGAGCAAGACGTTCATTCGTTCGAATATCACCAATATTGGCTGCATGTAAGTCGGATATTAATTGCTGCATGGGAAAACCTCCTTCACAGAACTTCGGGCGGACTGGACGAATATTCCATTCGCCACTTCCGTCTATACGAGCCGGTACGAAATCGGCCGAATCTCTACGTCTAGCCTCGTATAGAGCCTTAGGTGTCTGTCACGGTTATAGTATAGTTTATGTAAAATCGGAGAGAGTGTGACAATCGCCTATTCGGTTTCCGAATTCAGAACGATTTGCTGTACGTTTCAATCAGTTTGACAATCGCAGCCACGGCATCCGCTTCATTCCGGTTAGCCATTGCGGACTTGTAAGCATCACGGTTTGCATGTAAAGCCTCCAACCGTTCAGTAAGGGAATCGGATGTTAGCTCCTCTTCCGGAAGCACATCCGCATAGCCGGCTTTCTGAAACGATTTCGCATTTAAAATTTGATCTCCTCTACTTGCCTGCAGCGATAAAGGGATCAGCAGCATCGGTTTTTCCAGGATCAAAAATTCATAGATGGAAGTCGCGCCAGCCCGAGAAATAATGAGTTCCGTCATGGCTAAAACGTCAGGCAGCTCGTCATTCATATATTCGAACTGCTTATAACCCCGCACGCCGGCAAGCTCTGGTGCAATATTTCCCTTGCCGCATAAGTGAACAATTTGGAACTGCTCCAGCAATCGATTCAGATTCCCCCTGACCGCCTGATTAATTGCTTGGGACCCTAGACTTCCTCCCATAATCAGCACGACTGGCTTCTGAGAATGGAAATCGCAAAGCTGATACCCGGCAGATGCTTTACCGCTCCGTATGCGATCCCGAATCGGAAGTCCGGTCAACACAGCCTTCTGATCTTGCACATGCTGCATCGACTCCGGAAACGTAACGCATACTTTGGTCGCAAATGGAATGGAGAGCTTATTGGCAAGCCCTGGCGTTATATCCGACTCATGGATAATTACCGGTATTTTATTCATCCGACTGCCCAGCACAACCGGGACGGAAACGAACCCGCCCTTCGAAAAGACGATGGCGGGCTTCAAACGGCGAAGCAATCTATAAGACTCGTAAACGCCTTTGATGACTTTGAAAGGATCTTTGAAGTTTTTCAGATCAAAATATCTGCGTAATTTGCCAGAAGAAATCGGATAGAAGGGAACGCCCTCGCGTTCAATAATATCTTTCTCAATCCCTGTTGCGGAACCTATATATCGAATCTCCCAGCCTAACTGGCTGAGCTTTGTCATCAGCGCTATATTCGGCGTGACGTGTCCGGCGGATCCTCCTCCGGTAAAAACAATGGTTTTCATTCCCTGTCACCTCGAATAACGGGATATATTGAGCAGGATGCCAATCGATGTCAGCATAAGCGTCAATGACGATCCTCCTGCGCTTATAAGCGGTAATGTGATGCCTGTTACCGGAAACATCCCGATAACAACACCGATATTAATGATGACCTGAACCGCAACCATGCCGATAATGCCGACAGCGATCAGGCTGGCAAACGTGTCAGGTGCCGTTATGGCCGCACGCATGCCTCTCCATACCAAAATTGTAAACAACAGCAGCACCAGCGTGCCGCCAATAAAGCCGAGCTCCTCCGCAATTATGGAAAATATGAAATCCGTCTGAGGCTCAGGTAAATAGCTATATTTCTGACGGCTCATGCCGAGGCCGAGACCAACCAATCCTCCAGGACCAATCGCATACAACGATTGAATCGATTGATAACCCGCGCCAAGGGGATCCTTCCACGGGTCAAGAAAAGCGGTAATTCGCTGCAAACGATAAGGAGCTGCAATGATAAGCCCGACAAAACCAGCAACTCCTATCATACCCAGATAAGAGAGATGAATCAATCTCGCACCAGAAGTATAGATAATCAGCAGCGAAGCTCCTACGAGAACAGCGCCCGTTCCAAGATCAGGCTGCAGCATGATGAGACCAAATGCCAAGCCCATAATGCCAAGGGGCGGCAAAAGGCCCTTTGTAAAAAAGGTGATTTTTGATTGTTGCTCGGACAACATTTTGGATAAGAACAAAATCATCCCGATTTTCATGAATTCGGAAGGCTGAATGCCGAAAGCACCGATCCCGAGCCAGCTTCTCGCACCGCCACGCACAACCCCAAGCCCCGGAATCAATACGATCACCAACATACCGAAGCAGATCAAAAGCGCGAAGCGCGCATACTTTTTCCAAATTAAATAATCCACATTCATCGTAAAAAACATGGCAACTACGCCTAAAACAGCGAATAACAGCTGTCTCTTCAAGTAATAAAGCGAATCGCCGAACTCTCGAAAAGCAAGAACCGCACTGGCACTGTACACCATAATAACGCCGATTGTCAAAAGCAACAAGGTAGGAATAATGATCCAAATGTCCGGAGCGGACCGCGCTTTCCCCATAACAACACCTCTTTGCGAGTTGTGGGCTTATCCTACCTGTGGATAGGCCCTCTTAAAGTGTATGCACGGACTGCTTAAACATGCGACCCCTGTCCTCATAAGATGGAAACATATCCCAGCTTGCGCAAGCCGGAGAAAGAAGAACAATATCGCCGGATTCGCTCATTTCCCAGGCTAACTGAACGGCTTGGGACACCGCGTCCGCTGCATCCTTAGCAGTATCGACGGTTTGAACGAGGCTAATCCCTGCCAGCTCGGCAATATGATTAATTTTCTCTTTCGTTTGGCCTAATGTGACAACACCTTTAATCCGCTCACGGAAAACAGGCAAAAGCTCCATGTAATCGGAACCGCGATCCAAGCCGCCGGCTATAAGGACAATACGTTGCTCGAACGCCTCGATGGATTTGATGGAAGCCGCCGGATTCGTCGCTTTGGAATTGTTATAGAACGTGACGCCATCAAGCTCTTTGACGAATTCTAGCCGATGCTCGACGCCTTGGAAGCTTCTCAGCACATCAGCAATGTCCGTCAAGCTAACGCCCGCAGTAATAGCCGCCGCTGCCGCTGCCAGTGCGTTCTCCACGTTAAAGCTGCCCGGGATTCCCATTTCTTTCGCCGGTAAGATAGACTGTATGTACCCTTGCCCGTCCGCATAAACCAATACTTCCTTCTCGGCGTCCAAGTAAACGCCAAAAGGCAGCGCAGCCTTCATTGAGAACGGCATCACCTTCGCGCGCAGGCTTGGAATGATCGACTGACAGACAGCATCGTCCCAGTTCAAAATCGCCGTATCTTCTTCCGTTTGATTAGCAAATAATTTGGCTTTGGAGGCGATATAATCCTCCATGGTGCCATGATAATCAAGATGTGTTTCGTACAGGTTCAGCAAACAAGCAATGCGAGGACGGAAGGCTGTCGTCCCTTTTAACTGGAAGGAGCTGAGCTCAACGACCATCCAATTGTCTTTCGTCACTTCAGGAGCTGCTTCTGTTAACGCACGACCAATATTTCCGGCCACAACCGGCAGCAGGCCGCCTTTTTCCAACATTTTACCAATCAAAGTGGTGGTGGTGGTTTTGCCATTCGAACCTGTAATCCCGATTATCGGAGCTTCACAGAATTGATAAGCAACTTCAACCTCCGTAACAACCTCAATCCCGAGCTCTTCCGCCTTGCGAATAGGCTCCACGGTGTAAGGGATTCCCGGATTTTTCACCACGAGCGCTACCCCTGCGTGCACAAGGGACTCTGGATGAAAGCCGCAAACAACAGAAATACCCAGAGCCTCCAGTTCGTCGGCTTCAGGGCATGCGCTCCGCTCTTTTTTGTCATTGACCGTTACAACGGCTCCTTTTTGATGAAAAAGCTTAGCCGCAGCGACTCCGCTCCGAGCCAAGCCCAAAATAATGACTTCAAGTCCACGATACTCACGCGGATGCTTCATGCTTTATAACACCTCATTCATATATAATCCGAGTACAGCAAGCACAAGGCCTACCACCCAGAACGTGATGACGACGCGCCACTCCGACCAGCCCACCAATTCAAAATGGTGATGTATCGGGCTCATTTTGAAAACGCGTTTGCCTCTTGTCTTAAAGGAAACCACTTGAATCACAACGGACAGAATTTCAATCAGGAATACCCCGCCAATGATCGCAAGCAGCAGTTCGGCTTTAGTCAAAATCGCAACTGCTACGAGACCGCCGCCAATTCCAAGAGATCCTGTGTCTCCCATAAATACTTTAGCCGGATGCGCGTTGAAAACCAAGAAGCCTAGAACAGCTCCAACCATTGCTGCGGAAAAAATCGCCGCCTCCGGCTGCGTATTGTTCATCGCGATAACCGTATACGCACCAAACGCAATCGCGCTTGTGCCTGCAAGCAGCCCATCCAAACCATCCGTAAAGTTAACAGCATTGGAAGCACCGAGCATAAGAATCGCCATGAGTGGGAAATACAGCCAACCTGCATTCAAATGAAATTCTACAAAAGGAATGTATAAGTCCGTGCTGTGCCCTTGCTGAACCAGCAGGTAACAGACGATTGCGGAAATCAGCAGTTGGCCGAACAGCTTCTGTTTGGCCGTTAGACCTAAAGAACGTTTAAAAATGATTTTGATGTAATCGTCCAGAAAGCCTACGAGTCCATAACCCAAAGAGGCAATCAGCAAGATCAGCAGGTCTGTATTTTTATCTGCGAATTTGAGCGTCGCCAGCGCCAAAGCGAGCAAGATGATCGTACCTCCCATCGTAGGCGTCCCTTGCTTCTTCAGATGGCCTTTGGGGCCGTCCTCACGAATCTGCTGACCGAATTTCATTCGCCGTAAAATCGGGATGAAGAGCGGTCCCATGATGAGCGATAAGACGAATGCGACACCCATCGTTAATAATATTGCGTTTTCCACTTTGGTTCCTCCTGCTCGTTTTCCGAACGGGAAAACGAAGATCTATTCATTATTGTCTGTAGCGCATATCACGATTTGGTGAAGCAAAACGATTGTATAACTTGATGGGATCTAGCATGGAGCTTATCTTGTTAGGCGAGCAGTGCCTGCACAACCTGTTCCAGCCTCATTCCTCGCGAGCCCTTTACGAGGACGATGTCATCCGCTCGTACGAGCCCAGCCAGCTCTGCAGCCAGCTGATCTTTGTCGTCGAATGCGCGCACGCGATCGTTCGCAAACGACTTCGCCGCTTCCTCCGCGATGAAGCGGCCGAGGCGGCCGAACGTGAAGACGTAGTCTACACGTTCCGGCGAAAGCATTGCGCCAATGCCGCGATGGAACTGCTCTTCGTGCTCGCCAAGCTCCAGCATATCGCCGAGCACGACAAACTTGCGACCGAAGCCGCGAAGCTGCTCGGTCAGCGTAATAGCCGCCCGCATAGAGGCCGGGCTGGCGTTGTACGCATCGTTCAGCACCGTCAGCCCTGAGGCTGACGTCAGCTTCTCGATGCGCATGCTTGTCATCTGCAGCGAGCGCAGACCCGCGCAGATGTCTTGCGGCGAAACGCCAAAGGCTTCGCCGATGGCAATGGCCGCTAAAGCATTAATGACGTTGTGCTCGCCCAGAAGTGGAATATACAATTCCGGATATGCCGAAGAATTGATTTCAAAATAGGCCCCGTCTGCATCCATACGAATAGCAGTTGGGTAAAGATCGTTGCCTGCGCCGCTGCCGAAGCGAATACGGCGTAACCCTGCCGGCTCGCTGCGTTCAGCGAGCGCTTGATCGATCAGAGGCTCGTCACCATTCGCAACGAACAATCCGCCGCTGTGCATACCGCTCACAATCTCGGCTTTCGCCCTTGCGATTTCTTCGCGGGAACCCAGCTGAAGCATGTGCGATTCGCCGATCATCGTAATGATGGCCGCTTCCGGTTCCGCCAGCTCCGATAAGAGCTCGATCTCGCCTCGTCCGCTCATCCCCATCTCCACGACAGCGAATTCAGTCGTTTCCTCAAGCTGCAGCAGCGTCAGCGGCAAACCGATATGATTATTCAAGTTTCCTTTCGTTTTATGCACCCGATATGTGCTGCCTAAAACAGCAGCAACCAAATCCTTGGTTGTCGTTTTTCCATTACTGCCTGTAATGCCGATAATCCGCACAGGAAGCTGTTTGCGGTAAGCCTTGGCCAGCTGTTGGAGTGCTGTCAGTGTATCTTTCACACGAATAATCGGCATGCCTTCCGGCGGATACGGATGGTCATCCTGCCATAAAGCCGCTGCTGCACCCTTGCTGTATGCATCCGCCGCATAGGCATGCCCATCGAAACGATCGCCGATTAAAGGCACGAACAGACTGCCTGGTTGTATAGATCGCGTATCTGTGGATACGCCTTGAATGTTTATCTCTTCACTGGACAATAATGGGCTAGCATTACTGCCCAGCATGTCTGCAATTTGCTGCAGCGTCCGGCTAATCATCGGCCTCTTCCCCTTATCGCAGCCTTAGCCACCAAACGATCATCAAAATCATGCTTAACCCCCATGATATCTTGATACGTTTCGTGGCCTTTTCCCGCTATCAATATTACATCTTTCGGGCCTGCCCTATCAATAGCTTTCTGTATCGCTTGCTTGCGATCCACGATCAACTCGTATTTCTCGCAAGGAAATCCGGCCTCTTCCAATCCGGGAACGATATCTTTCAATATCGCATCCGGCTGCTCCGTTCTCGGATTGTCCGAGGTCACATATAAATAATCGCTGTATGCTGCCGTTACTTTCCCCATCAATGGCCGCTTCTTGCGATCGCGATCGCCGCCGCAGCCGAAAACGGTATAAATGTTGCCTTCAGCAAACTCACGGATCGTGGAAAGCGCATTTTCCAAGCCGTCCGGCGTATGGGCATAATCAACCAGGACCAAGTAATCCTGGCCTTCACTGACAACCTCCATACGCCCATCCACCACAGCTACATTCTCTAGACTATTCCGAATCTGCTCGAGCGCAACACCTTCCGCCAAAGTTGAGGCAATTGCCCCAAGCGCGTTATACACATTAAACTTTCCGACCAGCTTCATACGGAACAGAGCCTCACCCGCGAAGGAAACGAGGCGAAACTCCGTACCTTGAGCTGTAATTCGAATATCCGTTGCCCTGACATCGCACTCGCGGTCTATCCCGAAGGTAATGACCTCAGCAGCAGTCAGCTTGCTGAAAGTTGCTGAGGCCGCATCGTCAGCATTCAGTATCGCGTATTGACGTTCGTTGGGATTCTTCGAGAACCCGTTGCCCAGTCTAGAAAAAAGAAGCCCTTTCGCACTTTCGTATGCTTCCATCGTTTTATGATAATCCAAATGATCCTGGGTCAAATTCGTAAAAATGCCAGAACGAAATTGAACCCCTTTCACACGCCCCAGTTCAAGGGCATGGCTGGATACTTCCATGATGCAGTAATCCGTCCCATGCTCACGCATTTTACGGAAATTCCGCTGAAGATCAAGCGCTTCTTGCGTCGTCCGCTCCATCTCTGTATAGGTATCGCCAATTTTCATTTCAATCGTGCCCATTAAACCAGTGGTAAAACCTGCGTCGCGCAATATTTTTTCGATCAGATACGTTGACGTTGTTTTCCCATTCGTTCCCGTAATCCCGATTACCTTCAGCTCTTTGCTTGGATAACCGTAAAAATGGGCAGATAACGCGGCCATCGCATATCGGGCATCCTTAACGACTAACTGAGGCACTGGCAGTTCCAGCACTCGCTCTGTAACAAGGGCAGAAGCCCCGAGCGCTACCGCATAAGGGGCGAAATCATGGCCATCTACAGTTAAACCAGGGATGCAAAGGAACAAATTCCCCATCTTCACTTTCCGGGAATCGGCTTCAAGTCCGGTAATTTCCGTTTCAGCATCACCGTGTATATGTGTAATGAGCAGCGCAGAAGCAAGCTCCTTCAATTTCATAGGTCACACACTCCTTAGCTTTTTGAACAAAAATAGCAATCATCTCTATTATGGACAATTTTATGCAGGCAGAAAAGCAAAACATGTCTTTCTTTGAATCTTTTTTTCATTTTTTATTGCGGCGGCTCGCTGTTAGATAAAAAGATTCGAATGGTCGAGCCTTGATCCACTCTCGTTCCCGCCTTCGGCGCTTGGGAGATCACATATTTGCCGTTCCCCGACTTCGCCAGCTTGAAGTTCATGTTCAGGTCTTCTAATATATCATCAACGGAGGCGCCAACCAAGTTCGGCACTTCAACAACCGGCGTTTCTCCGTAGCGATAGTCTTTATCGAGCTGTTGTTTGTTCGGTTCCACTTTCATATACCGCAAAGCGTCTGTCATCATATTCTTAACAAGCGGAGCGGCAATCAGCCCCCCGAATTGAATGCCCTTAGGATCATCGACAGCTGCATAAACCACAATCTTTGGATTGTCTGCTGGCGCAAACCCGACGAAAGAAACGATGTGCTCATCAGGCGAATAGCGTCCGTTTATGACTTTCTGCGCAGTCCCTGTCTTTCCGCCAACGCGATAGCCGTCGATAAATGCATTCCGTCCAGTCCCTTTGGCAACTACGCTTTCAAGTGCTTCCCGGACCTGTTTGGAAGTATCTTCGGATATGACGTTGCGTACAAGCTCTGGTTCGACGACATTGACGAGCTCACCCGACTCTGGATTCGCAAACGACTTCGCTACATGCGGTTTAAACAATCGTCCCCCGTTCACTGCCGCGGAGACAGCCGTAATTTGCTGAATCGGCGTAACCGAAACCCCTTGACCAAAAGCTGTCGTTGCTAGCTCGACCGGGCCGACTTGCGATGGCTTGAACATGATTCCATTCTCTTCACCGCCCAAATCAATACCGGTTTTCTTACCGAAACCGAATTTCGAAATGTAGTCAAACAGTTTTTCTTTACCTAACCGTTGGCCCATAACTACAAAGCCAGGGTTACAGGAGTTCTCGACGACTTGCAGCATCGTTTCACTGCCATGACCGCCCCGTTTCCAGCACCGCAGCCGAGCTCCGCCCACTTCAATAAATCCGGGATCAAAAAATTGCTCGTTCTTTAAATCTACCTTTTTCTCCTCTAAGGCTGCTGCCAGTGTAATAATTTTGAACGTGGAGCCGGGCTCGTACGTTTTCCAAATCGGTAAATTCCGGTTATAGGTCTCCGTCGAGTAGTTGTTATAATTACCGGGTTCATAAGTCGGTCTGCTCCCCATCGCCAGTATCTCACCGTTGTTTGGATCCATCATAATGGCCAAAACATTCTGTGCCTGATATTGGACCATTGCCTGGTCCAGTTCTCTTTCCAGAACAGATTGCAAATGGCTGTCGATCGTCAACTGCAGGTTAAGCCCGTCTTTCGGCTCCGCGTACTCGTCCGTCGTTCCCTTAAGCTGCCTGCCAGCCGCATCCGCCATGTAGGAGATGCTTCCCTTGACGCCCTGCAAATATTTATCATACTTGGCTTCCACGCCAGTTAAGCCTTCGTTATAGGTATTCGTAAAGCCAAGCACATGAGCAGCTAATGTCCCGAAAGGATAAAACCGTTTATTATCTTCCGCGATCACGATGCCTGGCAGTTTCAGTTCACGTATTTGTTGCGCTTTCTCCAGCGTAATTTTACGGCCAGTCGGCTTTACGTTGTTTATGCGTGTCTTTTTGGTAATCTGCTTGTAGATTTCATCCTCGTTGCCTTGAAGCACCTCTGCCAATTTACTGGCCGTTAATCTAGGGTCTGTAATCTGGACGGGGATAGCCATAACGGAAGGCGTACTGACATTATACGTAAGCGTAACTCCGTTTCGGTCTTGAATTTCGCCTCTTTTTGCAGCAAAATCAATATCCCGCCGCCAGCTATTCTCCGCCTTATCCGCCAAATCTTGTCCAATCCACAACTGGACATATGCCAGACGCAGGATGAGTGCAGCAAAAACTATCGTGCTAATAATAAGCGCAGTAAATAATCTGCGACGAACGGTAACGTTGGATGCACGCATGAACGTTCGCTCCCCCTTCCAAAACAGTCAAGATCGTTCATATCCAGACTATTCGGGACAAACAGGGGTTAGAACAAGCACTTCGATTACGGCGATTTTTTGCCTGTTCCACGAGGCGAACCTTCCTTGCTAGTTGGTGTAGCTGTTGGCACTGGCGATGCAGGAGCAGTTGTAGGCGTCTGTCCAGCCGCAGCCCCCGTCGATTTATCACTCAAGGGCCGGAGTTCCAAAGTAACAGAGCGACTTCCGCCGTCCCCTGTTGAGCTTTGATCGGCAACGTACCCTTCTCCATTAATTTGGCAGTCCACCTTCAAGAAGGAGCAGGTTTCCATCGCGTCGCGAAGCGATTTGCCAACCAAGTTAGGCAGAGGCATCTCATCTACGGATTGCATGGCTACATAGATTCGTTGGGTAGCAAGAATTTCAGCACCCGCTTTTGGAAATTGATCGACCGCTTCCGCGCCTTTACCGAACACATCCAACTTCAAACCGCTTTCCTTCGCTGTTTCCTTGGCAGCCTCCGCCGTATTGCCCACAAAATTAGGCACCGTCAGCTTGTTCGCTTCCGGCGTCGGCGCTTTGGTCTGTTTCGTTGAAGCGACACCCATATATTGCAACGATTCGGTAACAATTTCTTTAAAAGCAGGCGCTAGAACCTGGCCTCCCAAGTGATAGTTGCCGCCAAGATCCGGTTGATCTGCGATCAGCGTCACGAGAATACGGGGATTTTCAACAGGCGCATACCCGATGAACGAGATTACCCACGTATTCGGGGAGTACGTTTTCTCTCCTGGAAGAACGATATTCGCCGTTCCTGTTTTTGCCGCAACCCGGTAACCTTCCATGTAGGCGAGCTTGCCTGTACCTTTTTCTTGGTCGGAAACAACCTGTTCTAAATATTCGCTAACTTGCGCTGCAGTTTGCTCTGTAACCACTTGACGCACGACTTGCGGAGCAAAGGATTGGATCGTTTGCCCATTCTTGGGATCGACGATATCTTTGACGATATGCGGCCACATCAGCTTACCGCCATTTGCCATCGCAGCATAAGCGGCTGTTTGCTGAATAGCGGTCACAACAACTTTTCCTTGCCCGTAGGTAGCTGTTGCGAATTCAGGGTCATATTTCGGCTCAATGATGCCGGTTACTTCGCCAGGCATATCGATGTTCGTTTTCTGATCGAATCCAAATTGGCGCATATAATATTCCAGCTTGGGTACGCCAAGTTTTTCAAATCCGAGCTTAACAAAGGCTACGTTACTCGAGCGTTTAAGCCCCTCAAGAAACGAGATTTTCCCCCAGCCAACACGGTTATGGTCATGAAGCTCTCTATCCTTCACGCGAATCATGCCTGACTGATAAAATTCGTTCGGATTAAATAAACCTTCCTGCACGGTCCCAGCCAAGGTTACGATCTTGAAGGTGGAACCTGGCTCATAGCGAGATGCGATAGCATTATTTTTGAAATCGCTCTGGTCCTTAATGGTCCAGTATTTATTGGGATTAAAGGTCGGCGTATTCGCCATGCCGAGAATCTCCATCGTCTGCGGATCTACCGCTATAGCCGTTAAGCTTTTGGGATGCCACTTGTCATTCACTTTGGCCAGCGCGCTTTCCAGATAGAATTGGATATTTTTATCGATCGTCAGACGCACATTTTTACCATCTTCGGCCGGTTTGAAATCGATCTTGGAATCTGGAAGTTCTACGCCCTTCGCATCCGTCTCATGCTGCATCATCCCCGGCACGCCCTTAAGCACATCATCGAGCTTTAGCTCCAGCCCGAGGGAAGGAACACCTTCTTTATTCGTGTAGCCGAGTATGTGAGAAGCCAACGTCTCTCCCGGATAGTATCGTTTCTTCTCCTCCGAAATGTTGATTCCAATGTCTGCCTTTTCTTTGAGACCATGTTTAATACGCAGATTTTTCATGAATTCAATGACAGCATCCGCTTTATCTTTTTCAATCTTCCAGCCTTCATTTTTTATTTCCACATTCATCGCAAAATCCGATCCGTCCGGCTTCCTTTTTGTAGCCCGTTCACGGATTTTATTCACTAAAGCAGGTTTCGTTTCGTCCGAGTCTTTCAAAATTTCTGCTAATCCTTGCGCGATCTCTTCTGAAATATGATAGCCATCGATCATTTTCGGATTTAAAGAAACCGTATATGACGTAGCATCAAGGGCAAGCACCTTATCGTTTCTGTCCAGAATTGAGCCTCTGACGGGCGCCAGCACCTTATCGGTCTCCCATCTTTGTTCCGCTTGTCCTAGCAACCACGAGGCTTCTACCACTTGAATCCAATAGACTTTCGTTAAAAGGACAACAAAAAGAAGGGTAAATAACCCTCCGATTAACAACGAACGCACTTTAATTTTTTTTGTCATATGGAATACCTGCCTGTTTACGGATTGTAGGCTACTTTAGCGGATTTGTCGGTATTTGCAGCTGTCTTTCCTTTTGCAGGAGAGGGGGTCTGGCTGATCTGATTCTCATCTTGCGGTTTCAATCCGAGACGTTTTGCTTCTGCGCCTAACCGCTCCGGGCTTTGCAATTTCTCCACTTCTTGCTTAAGCGCGCTATTCTCCGCTTGTATGATGCGGATATCTTTTTGCAAATCCAGAATATCCTTGTTCATCTGGTAAATCGCCGCGTACCTCCAAATGATGACGCCCGCTACGACAACACAAAGCACGACGGTGAATAAGTATAACATCTTTTCTTGCACAGGAATAGATTTATTGCGGTAAACAACTTTAGTCGTTTCCTTTATTTTCACTTTGGGCGGTTGTTTTTTCATATTTTGCTTCTGATCAAGCGCCAAATTCCCTTGGATATAAGCGGACATCGTTCTTATTCCTCCCCAGCGTTTTGCTTAGCAAAACTGTTTTGGTAAGCTTTCGCTTAGCCGCTTCCACAGGAACGTTGGCGTCATAAGCATCAGCTTGGATTCAAAGCTTTTCGGCAATTCTCAGCTTCGCCGATCTAGCTCTCTGGTTCATTTCGAGCTCCTGTTCACCAGGGATAATCGGTTTACGCGTTATTAATTTGAGCATGCCTTCACGTTTACAAACACATATTGGAAAATCAGAAGGACATGTACATTTCTCGACATGACTCACCATGATTTGCTTGCAGATTCGGTCTTCCAGCGAGTGAAACGTAATTACCGCCACTCTGCCTCCAGATGCAAGACAGCGGATCGATTGCTCCAGCGCTTCTTCGAAAGCGCCTAATTCATCGTTTACCGCAATTCTGAGCGCCTGGAAACTGCGCTTAGCTGGATGGCCCCCGGTTCTTCTTGCTGCAGCCGGAATACCCTCCTTGATGAACTCAACCAGCTCGCCTGTCGTTTCAATTGGCTTCTTCTCCCGCGCTTCTACAATGACAGAAGCGATTCGGCGTGAAAACTTCTCTTCGCCATATTCATACAAAATTCGCGCAATTCGGTCTGGCGGCCACTCATTTACGATCGTTTTGGCTGTTAATTCCGTCGTACGATCCATTCTCATGTCGAGCTCTGCATCATGGTTATAGCTGAAACCTCGGTCAGCTTCATCCAACTGCGGCGATGAAACGCCAAGATCGAACAAAATGCCATCGACCTGCGGCTTGCCGTCTCGAAGCGCTCTAGGTTCGCTCCGCAGTACATGCTCCAAATCCCGAAAGTTGCTTTTCACAATTTTCACACGATCTAGATAAGGAGCAAGCACGGTTTGTGCATTCGCGAGTGCGACATCATCCTGATCCAGAGCAATCAGCAGCCCTTCCGGACCAAGCTTTGAGGCAATCAGCGAGCTATGTCCTGCTCCTCCCATGGTGCAATCGACGTAAACCCCGTTTGGTTTTATATGTAAACCTTCTACAGATTCTTCCTTCAGTACCGTCACATGATGAAACACTTGGTGTCCTCCTAAGAGCTTTCCGTAGGAAAGCTAACTTCGTAAGCATTAACTGAGTTTTGCATAAGCAAAACTGACTTCGTAAGCCTATAAATCAAAATTAAAGTCGACGAGTTTCTCGGCAATTTCATTAAACGATTGTTCGGATTCATTGGAATAGCTTTCCCAAATATGTTTGCTCCAAATCTCTACCCGATTGGATACGCCAATCACAACACAATCTTTCTCCAGCTTGGCGTGGTCAACGAGATTTCCGGGAATGTTCGCTCTGCCTTGCTTATCGAGATCGCATTCCGTTGCCCCAGAGAAAAAGAACCGGGTAAAGGCGCGTGCATCAGACTTCATCAGCGGCAGCGCTTTAAGCTTTTGTTCAAGAATCGTCCATTCCGATCGCGGATAGACGAATAAACATTGATCCAAGCCGCGTGTGATAACAAACGAGTCGCCAAGGGCTTCACGAAACTTAGCCGGAATAATCATTCGGCCTTTCTCGTCAATGCTATGCTGGTATTCCCCCATGAACATAGCATGGCGCCCCCTTTTCCTCCACTTTGTACCACTTTCCACCACTTTTTAATGATAATTCGCCATAAACGCAACAAATCCTGCTATATAAGCAGGATTTGTTAAATATTTTTTTGAAATTATCGTTATTGTCCGTCTTTTGTCCCTTGTGCTTCATCTTGCAATGCATTTAATGCGGCATTTTGAGCCTTAAGCTGATTTCTAGTCTCTAATAAATACTTATTTCTTTTCCGTCTAAATACCCAAATAGGTACAATAATAATGGCAGCGAGGACTAATACCGGCAGCGCCGCCGCCAAGAACACGAGAATTCCTTGAAGAACTGCAGCCAGTACGTTCAAACTGGAATTCCAAGCTCTTGTAATACGATCTTCCAACGTAATTTTACTTGGGTCAGAAAGTAGCGGCTTGTTGCCTGTCTGTTGGTACATGCGCAGTTCAATGGTTGAGTACGTTACATTCTGATCCAGGTATCTCATTCGACCCTTGATCTGTTCAATTTCCCCCTGCACCTTGGAAAGCTCATTGGAAAATGCGAGCAAATCATCCGTTTTCGAAGCTTTGTCCATAAAACCAAGCAAACGCGTTTCAACCAACTGCTTCGCTTTCAGTCGCGACTCCAAATCAACATATTCTTCCGTCACATCCTGCCCCTGAATATTACGTTGCAGCGATGGGCTTATTTTCTCAAGCCCATCCAGCAAGGAAACGAAGCCGTTGGCTGCAACCTTGATCGTATATGTTCCCCCGCGTTCCCCCGTGCTTGCATTCTCAGAAAACTGCAAAATATAAGCGCCGCTTAGCGCCACCAGATTACGCAGCTCCGTTTGGGCTTTGCCGTAGTCTTCGACTGGCATCACCAAATTAGCTTGGTAGATCAACTTACGGTTAAAGCCAGCCGCTTCATCACTGCCAGTCGCGGGAATGACCGTGATCGGCACCGTTTTATCCGATGCTGCCGCAGCGGTGACCGCTTGCTTTTTCATCGAATCACTTGTTGCATCCGCACGTGGAGCCACTTCGACTGACGCCGCTTTTTGTTCAACCGCCATCGAATTCTCCACTTGTGCGTTGCCGCTAGGCTGACTTGCCGCTTTGTCCTTACTCAATTTTGGAGCCTTGGAATCCGCTTCCGAAGCGCCGCACCCTGAAATCACAAACACCAATAGCAAAGCCGCTGCCAGCATCCACCCTGCGGACCGCTGATTCTGTTTTCCTCGAAACGCCCCTTTTCTTTTGAATCGTGTGTAAATTGTTTTGCCAGGATAGCTTTTTCTTTGTGAAGACCCCATTTTAGCCAACTCCTCATTAACCATTATTAGGTTATACACCCTATTAACGGACATGGAGGGAAGAAGGTTGCAGAAGCGTTCCAAGTTCCAAGAAGTTAGCTGCAATAAAAAAGCTTGAAGGGACTCCCATCCCTTCAAGCTCTTCACCTTTTAATGTTCAGCCCAGCTGTCTAAGTAATCTGTCTGTTCTTCCGTCAATGAATCAATGCTGGTTCCAAGCGATTCCAATTTGAATCTAGCTACTTGTTCATCAAGTTCGTAAGGGACATTAACTACTTTTTTGCCAATGCTCTCATAGCGTTCGTTCACGTATTTCAATGACATCGCCTGCAGCGCAAAGGTCATATCCATAATTTCAGCCGGATGACCGTCTCCAGCAGCCAAATTCACAAGACGACCCTCTGCAAGAATATACACTTTGCGACCGTCCGTCAATTGATACTCTTCAATGTTTTTGCGAACGGTACGTTTGGATGAGGACAAGGCTTCGAGCTCCGGTTTGTTCACTTCAACATCGAAATGTCCGGCATTGGAAAGAATCGCGCCATCTTTCATCACTTTATAGTGCTCGCCTCGAATGACGTCACGATTACCTGTAACGGTTACGAAGAAATCACCCTGTTTAGCAGCTTCAATCATCGGCATAACAGCAAAACCGTCCATATAAGCTTCAACAGCTTTAATAGCGTCAATTTCAGTTACGATGACATTAGCGCCTAAGCCTTTAGCGCGCATCGCCACACCCTTACCACACCAGCCATAGCCAACTACAACGACTGTTTTTCCAGCTACTACAAGATTCGTCGTGCGGTTAATTCCGTCCCAAACCGATTGGCCGGTTCCATAACGATTATCAAACAAATATTTACAGAAAGCATCATTTACAGCAACCATCGGAAACTCAAGCTGATTTTGTTTTTCCATCGCCTTAAGACGCAAAATGCCCGTTGTCGTCTCTTCCGCTCCGCCTCTTACATTCACCATTAGATCTTTACGTTCTGCATGCAGGGTAGAAACCAGATCGCCACCATCATCGATAATCAAATCAGGTTTGGATTCCAGCGATTTAACAAGCAGTTCTTTGTATTCTTCTGGACTCGGATTGTACTTGGCAAAAACGGTAATTCCATCTTCTACCAGTGCCGCACATACGTCATCCTGTGTGGAAAGCGGGTTGCTTCCCGTAATCGTCACTTCAGCTCCGCCGGCTTTTACAACCTTAGCCAAGTAAGCCGTTTTTGCTTCCAAATGGAGTGAAATCGTTACTTTCAGTCCTTTGAAAGGCTGCTCTTTCTCGAATTGCTCGCGAATCCGGTTAAGTACCGGCATGTGCGCCTGAACCCAATCAATTTTCAAATGACCGTCCGGCGCTAAACTCATATCCGTAACAATACTTTTGTTTGTTGCGTTCATGTTTCCATTCCTCCTAAAGATAATATATACGATGCATACCGTCCACTGGAATTGGCTTTTCGATTAAAGTAGTTAGCCAATCATTGCCATAGCGATTTATATAAGCACACCAATTATACACTCTTTCTTGCGGCTTGGCTAACGGTAAAATCGTAAGCCGAATTCGCTCAAGCTGTCTTATCGCAGAATCGAACTGCGTCTTGTACGCTTCTGAAGCTTTTTTCTCTAAGAATTCGATCTGTTCAACAATTTTGGCCAAATTCGTCTCGCCAAGCTTTTGGACACCGGGATTTATAGCGGACAACGATTCTACAAGCGGCGCGTAGTTTGCCTGAAAATCCACTTTCACCGCGTTAAACCTTTCAGCAAGCTGGAGTGTATCCTGAGAATGGAGCCATTCCTGCTTTTTCTCTTCAAAACGCGCGAGCACATCATCTACAGTTAGTCCATATTTGCTCATATGTTTGTGTACAGTACCTTCAATTAAAGTAAACTCAAGCCGCGGCGCAATAATAGGCATTTTCATGCCAAACAATTCAAACGCTTGCTTCGTTAAAGCCCAGTATGCGATTTCCCCCGGCCCCAACACCGTTGCGAGGACTGGAAATACAAACTCTTGCATGAGCGGCCGTGTCATCACATTATTGCTAAGCTGATCAGGCGACGTTACGGCAACATCATGCAGCTGTTCGCGCGTGAACGTGTAATCCTTCTTTTTATCCGTAAAGCGATCGCCGTCACGCTGCAAGAGAAGCCGTTGTCCATCCGCGATGACAAACAAATTGGCCCCGTCCTCGGCAATCTCAGCCTGCGCCATGTAACCCGCTGCCTCGACTACACTACGGCTTTGCAGAAGAGAAGTCGATAGCTCTTCGTTGCGAAGCACGAGTTGTTCAAACATTGGAGCTTCCAACCGCCGAAGCGCAGGATCATCGGAATCAATGAAGACAAGTCCATATTCGCCGAATAAAACAGCCATCCATTTAGCGAATGCATCAGACAATGTGCCTGAGCCTTCAGTTGTAAGTTTCAGCTTGGCAAGCAGAGAGGCCTTGAATTCCGTATCCATTAACGACTGATCAAGCGCTTCGAGCGCTTCTCTCCAGGCATCAGGCTGAAGAGTAAGCCTGCTCACCGGCGTTCGCTGACCTGTCGGATGCTCAACCTTCAGCTTCTCAACCTGCTGTGTGTTCGACAGCGAATAAATATGATTCACTTCATCGAAATCGTGATCTTCGCCCGCCACCCAAAAAACAGGAACAACCGGACGCTCCAACCTCTCACTCCACTGGCGCGCAAGTTGAATAATCGTAATTGCTTTATACAAGACAAGGAGAGGTCCGCCAAAAAGCCCGGCTTGCTGCCCTCCAACAATCGTTAGAGCCGCTTTGTCAGCTAGCGCTGAAATATGTGCAAATGCAGCCGGACTATTGCCAATACGTTCGTTATAAGCCTTTAATACTTCCATTAATAGATGTCGATCCGCTGTCGGTGCCGTCTGAGGTCGGTTGAGCCAATCGATGCGTTCCTGCCAGTCATTCATATCGCTATAATGATAGGGAAATAATGCCTTAGCTTGACTCCCATGTATCATGTAATCTTCAGCAAGAGTCTGACTTTTCTTCCAATGAAAAGCTTCCATTTGCATATGCGACGCTGTCTCCTCTTCATCTCATCATGAGATCAACCATAATCGAAAATCTATTTCTTTAGATCCTTCTTTTCTGATTGTACACGGATAGATGAAAATCGTCAAAACTGTATTTTTTTCAATTACATTTCAGCCACATAGTAGCAAGGAAAACCTGAGGCCGTGCCTTAGGTCCTTGTCTAAACCCATACTGTTGAACATGGAGAGGGAATTGGGTATAGAGTTCCAACCGCCGTTAAAGTCGTGTTCCTTGATTGGACAAGGTGGTATGAACACGACTTTAAAGGCGGACGCTATCGCTTTTCCACCCCATACCCATTCCCTCTGTTCGACTTTCTGCTGCCTTCCACTTTCTTTTTTGACTAATCTGTCTTCCATCCGGTATTCCTATCCATGAACACCCCTGAAAGAGTAAGATTCCGGGTACATTTCGCATCGCAAGCTTTGCATGAAAACGGAGGAGGTACCGGCGGACCGCCTATTCCTCATGCAAAGCGATATCCGCGGAACTACGGAGCCTTATTCCACGGTAACGTCCCCTTTCTTCCCTTGAAGAGGAACTAGGGTGCGTTAAATGAGCGAAAATGTGCCGAAAAACCAGCATGTCCTGATCATAACGAACGGTAGTTCCACGAAATGTCCCTACAACCGAAAATACCCAGTCATAGCGCACCTACGTTCCCCTCACCCGTGCAAAAAGACGATCTATCGCAGATTGAGGCGACATTTCAATGCTCCAAACCGCTGTCGCACTTCCGGATCTTCTACGTCCATCACGCCAAATGCTCGTACCACACGGTGTGTGCGGAATCTCTCCGCTCTACAAGCTCATCGCACACACATACCTGACGGCATAGCTTTCTGGCGTGTTAGAATGGTATCCCTAGCGCTTAGTTCTGTAAAGGATTTAAACATTCAAAAAGCCGCCCCAATGGGACGGCACCAACACCTTAGTACAAATGACAAGCAACGAAGTGATTCGGTTCTACTTCTTTTGACGGCGGCATTGACACAGCACACTGCGGCATCGCCTGCGGACAGCGTGTACGGAACGGGCAGCCGCTTGGCGGATTCAACGGGCTCGGCACATCGCCTTGAAGAATAATGCGTTCGCGGGTACGCTCGATTTCCGGATCCGGAATCGGAATCGCTGAAAGCAGCGATTGCGTATATGGATGCAGAGGCTTCGCATACAAATCGTTGGACGTTGTCACTTCAACCAGATTGCCTAAATACATAACGCCGATACGGTCAGATATGTGTTTTACCATCGCCAAGTCATGCGCAATAAACAAGTACGTCAAACCGCGTTCTTTCTGCAATTTCTTGAACAAGTTCACAACCTGCGCCTGTACGGATACGTCCAACGCAGAAATCGGCTCGTCCGCAATAATAAATTGCGGCTCAATCGCCAATGCACGGGCAATACCGATACGCTGACGTTGTCCGCCGGAAAATTCGTGCGGAAAACGGTTCGCATGTTCGTCGTTCAACCCAACGGCGCGCAGCAGCTCCAACACGCGACCTTTGCGTTCAGCTCCTTTGTATAGACCATGAATATCAATGCCTTCGGCAATGATATTCCCTACGGTCATACGCGGATTCAAGGAGGCGTACGGGTCCTGGAACACCATTTGCATATTGCGATTAAATTCTTTTAATTTCTTGCCTTTTAATTGGTGAACATTCTCGCCATTGAAAATAACTTCGCCTTCTGTAGCGTCATACAAATTAATAATGGTTCTGCCTGCTGTGGATTTACCGCAGCCGGATTCCCCAACGAGACCAAATGTCTCGCCGCGGTTAATCTCTATAGAGAAATTGTCAACAGCTTTCAAAAGCTTGCCATTGCCAAGATTAAAATGCTTTTTCATATTGCGAATTTGCAAAATTGGTTGATTAGCCATGTTGGTGACCTCCCACTCCTACAGGACGTTCAACTTTCGGCGCATCCGGGTGCAGCAGCCAGCAAGCTGAGCTATGCGTCTCCGAAAGCGTAGTATGCTCTGGATCTTCTTCCAGACAATGATTCATAGCGTAAGGGCATCTCGCCGCGAAAGCACAGCCTTTTGGCGGCGCAAACAGATCAGGCGGCGTGCCTGGAATCGGCACCAATTCCTCGTCGCTGTTTGTATCCAAACGCGGTACAGAACGAAGCAATCCCCATGTGTACGGATGTTGAGGGTCGTAGAAAATTTCGTCTACTGTCCCTTGCTCGACAATTTTGCCTGCGTACATAACCACTACGCGCTGCGCCATATCCGCAACAACGCCAAGATCATGCGTAATCAAGATAATGGATGAATCCGTTTTAACCGAGATTTCCTTCATCAGATCAATAATCTGCGCTTGAATCGTCACGTCAAGTGCCGTCGTTGGTTCATCGGCAATGAGCAACTTCGGCGAACAAGCAAGTGCGATAGCGATCATCACACGCTGGCGCATACCGCCGGAAAGCTCATGCGGATATTGGTGAATCCGCCCCTCCGGACTGTTAATACCTACTAATTTTAGAATCTCAATGGCACGTTCGGTCGCTGCCTTTTTATTCAAGTTTTGGTGTTTCATTAGGCCTTCTGTAATCTGATCGCCGATTTTCATCGTCGGGTTGAGCGATGTCATTGGATCTTGGAAAATCATGCCCATTTCGGAACCGCGAATTTTCTCCATCTGTCTGTTGGATAATTTCGTGATATCTGTATGCCCGTCGAACAGAATTGAGCCGCTTTTTATATAACTAGGCGGAGTAGGAATTAAACGCATGAGCGTTTGCGCGGTAACAGATTTCCCGCAGCCTGATTCACCTACAATCGCCAATACTTCACCTTTTTTAAGAGTAAAAGACACGCCGCGAACTGCCTGCACTTCTCCCGCATAAGTACGGAAAGAAACTTTCAAGTCTTTTACTTCAAGCAAATTCTTATTGGTGCTCATCATCCTTCACCCCTTCTTACTTGCGCATTTTTGGATCAAGCGCATCGCGAAGACCATCGCCCAGCAGATTGAAACTGAGTAGAATCAAACTGAATATAATAGTCGGGAAAATGAGGCGATGCGGATACAGCCGAATATAGTTAGCGCCGTCCGACAACAGGTTGCCCAGTGAAGCAAGCGGCGGTTTAATGCCCAAACCAATGAAGCTAAGGAAAGCTTCCGTAAAAATCGCTGACGGAACAACGAAAGTAATCTGTACAATGATGATGCCAAGCGCATTCGGAATCAGGCTGCGCAAAATAATGCGCATAGCCGAGGCCCCTAACGTGCGAGAAGCCAGTACAAATTCTTGTTCCTTCAAGGTCAACATTTGACCCCGAACAAGACGCGCCATCGGCACCCAACCGGTAATACTGTAGGCCAAAATAATCGTCGGAATACCTGGACCGATAACCATAATCAATAGAATGGAAATCAGCAAATAAGGAATGGAGTATACAATTTCAATCGTACGCTGCATCACTTCATCGACGCGGCCGCCGTAATAAGCGGAAATACCGCCGTAAATTACGCCAAGCACCAAATCGATCAAAGCAGCTGCAATTCCGATGAATAGCGAAATGCGAGTCCCCCACCATACGCGAGTCCATAGGTCACGGCCGAAGTCATCGGTACCAAACCAGTGGGCGGCATTTGGCGAAATGTTTTTGATTTTGAGATCTTGCGTCTGATAATCGTAACTTGAAATAAATGGCACAACAATGGCCAATACGATCAAAGCAACTAGTATAATTAAGCCGGCCATAGCCAGTCTATTTTTCTTAAGTCGTCTCCATGCGTCCTGCCAATAATTAAGCGATGGTCTTACGATTCTTTCGCTTGTCAAAGCTGATGTAGAAACGGGAGCAAACTTATCTTTTCTCTCAGTTGATTGCGTTGTCGTTTGCATCTTTTACTTCCCGCCTTTCCCAAGACGAATTCTAGGGTCAATAAAACCATAAAGAACATCTGTTACAAAAATTACTAAAATCAACACGCTGGAATAGAAAATGGTTAAACCTGAAATCATGGTATAGTCGTTCGAATAGACAGATGAAACAAAATGTTTACCCAAACCTGGTACGGAGAAAATTTGTTCAACAACGAGTGTTCCCGTGATGACGTTTACAAATATTGGTCCGATAATTGTAATAACCGGCATAATGGCATTCCGAATCGTATGTTTAACAACGACCGTTACATTCGTTAGACCTTTGGCCTTGGCCGTTTTAATATAATCCTGATTAAGCACATCGAGCATGGACGTGCGCATCAAGCGCGCCAGTATGGCAATTGTCCCGAATGACAAGGCGATCGCCGGCAAAACTCGGTAGCTAGGGCCTTTCCACAATCCTGCAGGAAGAATACCCCATTTAACCCCAATATAGTACGACAACAAAGGTCCCAATACGAAAGACGGAATCGAAACCCCAACTACAGCAATGAACATTGCCGTATAATCGCCAGCCTTATTATGTTTCAAAGCGGCAATAATCCCCAAAGCCAAACCAACAATAATCGCAATAACGATCGAGATTAATCCAAGTTCCAGAGAAGCAGGGAAAGCTTGTTTAATAATATCCGTAACTTTATGGGCAGGGAATTGAAAGGAAGCTCCTAGATCGCCATGAATGATATTGTTCATGAAAGTCAAATATTGCTCCCATAACGGCTTATCCAGCCCGTATTGCTTCATCAACATGTCCCGTGTAGCCTTGGGAATCCGTTCAGCGCCTTCACCCAGCGGATTGCCTGGCAAGTTTTTCATCAATACGAAAGTAAAAGTGGCGATGAGCCATAACGTTATAAGCGCATATAAGAGACGGCGAAGAATGAACTTAACCATAATGCTCCTCCTTATTTCATAATGTTTTGCCTAGAAATTTAGAAGAGGCCGCTCCCACGAGGTGCGAACGGGCCTCTTCCATGAATTTTACTATTGCGTGGGTTAATTACTTAATGGAAGTCCATTTCAATTCCCACTCAGGACCGAAGGAAGGAAGCAGCAATCCGTCAACACTTGGTTTTTTCAAATAAGCGCGGCTGCGGAAATAAAGCGGCGTTACACCTTGATCATCCATCAGGATTTTCTCGGCATCAGCCATTGCTTTGGCACGTTTGGAAGGATCAACTTCCACTTGCGACTGTTTAATCAAAGTGTCATACTGCGTATTGCTGTAGAAGCCTTCATCAAACTCTCCGCCAGTAATCCACATATCCAGGAAAGTCATTGGGTCATTGTAGTCAGCCCCCCAAAGCGATAAAACCATTTCGAAATCATGCTTCGAAGACAACTCAATGCGCAGCGCATGCGGCAGCGGATTCGCTTCTGCTTCATACCCTAAGTTTTGTTTCCATTGAGCCAAAATAAATTCCAAGGATTTCTTCGCAGTTTCTGTATCATCGGCATTCAATTTCATTTTTGGCAGTGCTGTTAAGCCAACTTCTTTCAAACCCTCTTCCAGCAATTGTTTGGCTTTAGCCGCATCGAACTTATCTTGCGTCTCGCCAGCAGTTTTACGGAAACTGCCGCCTGCGCCATCGGATGTACCTTCTGGCACAAGACCTGTGGAAGCAACAGATCCGTTAGCAAGAACTGTATCTACAAATGCTTGACGGTCGATTGCCATGCCAAGCGCTTGGCGAATTTTCTTGTTGCCCAGAGCCGGGTTCTTTTGCGTCTGGTACATGATATAGCTGTTCGTCAACTCAGGCTTAGGAGCGTTGTCCGGTTTGCCAGCATACAATTTAAGTTGGTCGCCTTTGATTTCAGCAAGATCAGCCGCGTCTGTTTCATATAAATTCAAACCAGTGTTCGTATCTTTAACAATATTGATGGTCACTTTGTTCAATTTCACATTAGCGGCATCCCAATATTTGTCGTTTTTCACGAGTTCAAGCGATTGTTGGTGTTCCCATTTACTAAGCACGAAAGGACCTGCGCCAATCACTTTATCAGCATCAGCGCCGTTTTTATCGCCGTATTGCGTCGTGATATCTTCTCTTTGCGGGAAGAAAGCAAGGAATCCAAGCAATTGTGTGAAGAACGCAATCGGTTTTTCAAGCTTGATTTCAAGCTGTTTGTCACTGATCGCTTTTACGCCGAGAGCATCTTGAGCGGCTTTAACTTCTTCAAGTGTCTTTGCTTTAGTAACGGCTTCTCCGCCTTTAAGCCACGCAACCATGAAGCTGTATTGCGCTTTCGTAGCTGGATCCAGCGTACGCTTGAAGGAATATACGAAATCCTGCGCTTTCACAGGCTGACCATCCGCCCAAGTTGCGTTATCGCGAATATCAATCGTGTAAGTCAAACCGTCCGCAGATACTTTAGGAAAGTCTTTGGCAAGCGCCGGAGTCGCTTTTCCATCCTTATCTACTCGGTACAAACCTTCACTTACAGCATTCAGAATCGTCGACACTGCGTTCGCAGTTGATTTGGAAACATCAAGTACAGGCGGTTCTGCAGTAAAGTTAATTGCTAGTTGTTGCGGTTTATTCGACGCTGCCGGAGCAGCTGTGCCTTTGGCATCTCCTGTTGGCGATGCAGCTGGTTCCCCACTTTTAGCGCATCCAATAGCAACACTACCCATTAGCGTAAGTGCTACCGCTGTTGAAACCCACTTTGTTGCTTTCATAATAAACTCCTCCTTTAAAATTATGTATCTCTTCATCTATGGCCAGGTGCATGGGCAGAATAATTAACAACAACCTAACACCGAAAACCCTTAGCAAGTGAAAATGCGATATTCTATGTTATATTATCTATCTCAAACCTCTGGTAAAAAAATTTACTAGAGTATACGCAAGGAATTATATCACATTAAGAAATAATGTCCAGCAATTAATTCACCATTGTTAAATTAATGACGGCAAGGTCACTACTTATAACTGCAATGATAGCTTCACAGTTTTTAATTATACAACCAACGGTCAATAAAATCCAGACAATCATCATTGTTATTTTCTACAATTCTCAAGAATTTATTACAAAAAAAGCAGCTGGTTTAAACCATGTAAGCATTTTCTTTTGTCATTACGTCGAAAAAATGAAGTTTTTTCCGATATGAACGAGGAAAAGGACGATATAAAGAGCAGAAAGACCTAGAAAGCCCATTCTCCAAACAAGCCGACTCACCTTTACCAAATCTGTCTTCCCTTTAAGCCGCGTCTGGTATCCGCCAATCATTCCGAATGCAACAAGCAGAACAAGCATGATTAACCAAAACCCAAAGGATGTCTGAAACAATCGATTCCACATAATAGATACGGAGCCGACTAAAAAAAACGTCGTCAGATCCATTGTCAGTCTCGTTGTCATCTTTTTATCCTTTAATAATACATACACAAGAAACCATAAAACGATAAAAGTAATAAATGGAGCAACAGCAAGAAAAGCATATATAGACTTTAGAAATTCGGTTATCACATTCATCTTAGCTCACCTCTTATTCAAGGGCTTTCACGAGACCATACACGGTTTGGTGAACAGGAAGCATCAGCTTCAACTCTATCGCCATTTGAAGCAAACTGCCATTCATGCTGTCTATTTCTGTGCCCTTGGCTTGCTTAAGATCCTGCAGCATCGAGGAGTGATTCTGAGCTGTAGCTTCACATACGCCGAGCAGTGTCTCCCATAGATCATCTGGCAAGACAACACCTTGTGCCGCTGCAACGAGCGAAGCTTCTTCGAACAATTCACGCATAAGCGACAATGCCCATGGTGAGTTCAGCAATTCCCCATTCCGTACGCGCAGGATGGCGGTAAGCGGATTAATCACTGCATTCATAATCAACTTATTCCAAACCCGTATCTCCATATTTTTCGACAGAATCGCTGTAATTCCTGCCTTCTCCAAAAAATCAATTAACAAAATTTTCAAATTTTGCTTAGGCCCGCTTTCTGAAGCGAGTGAACCTATATAGGTTACACCATGCCCTGTGTGAGCTACCGCGGCGGGACCTTCCCTTCTGGCAGCTTCGGTTGTAACCGCCAGCAGAAGACGATCCATTCCAAGCGCTTGTCCCAGTCTCTTTTCATGGCCCACCCCATTCTGAAAGCAGACCACAATCGTGCCAGATGACATCCGAGTTTTCACATATGCCATCAATTCAGGTGTAATCGCGGGCTGTTTGACCATAAGAAACAAATAATCCAGGTCCATCTCGCCAGGCATTCCGCCTACTTCCATACTGGCAATGCTCGCCTCATAGCTTTCATAGCTTATCCGGCCAATATCTGAATTTACCTTAACATGACCCTCTTCAACTAACGTTATGCCGCTCTCCCTAAGCGTATTCGCTTGTTCTATTGTCCTAGTCACTACAATTATATGTTCAGAAACAGCACTTAATTTTGAAGCGAATAATAAGCCCAATGATCCTGCGCCAACGATGGCAATCCGCATAAGTAGCAATCCTTCCCCATGTAACGATAATCAATTTGACTTCATTATAGCAAAATAGAAAAGCTTCGGCATCGAGGTGGTTTCCCCCTCTTGCCGAAGCTTTCTATAGTAAGGATAATTTAGTCTACTCTTTCTAGGTTCCCATTCGCGTCCATCTTAAAGCGCGGCTTTTCATCCTCTTCCTCTTCAACCAGGAAAGCCATTTTTCTTGCACGGTCCATAATTTGAATCAAAGCCTTATAATCATCGTTCACAACACGGTAATCGGTTTCCACTTCATTGACTTGTTTATTCAACTTGTCGTTTTCTCTACCTAGCTTATCTAGTTCGTCTTCTTTGTCCTGCAATTCTTTCTCCAAATTTTTGATATGCCTGTTCATATCCTGATACGTGCTTCTCCATTGACGCAGAAACCGGATCACAGCATCAATCGAAAGCGTTTCCTCTGTGAATGATTCAAATTTGCTCGAAGTTATTTCCGGAGCATCAAGGAGCGCGATGGAGGAACTCGAAATACTGACTGCGGCGTGCTTTTTGAGCTGTGTACGTTTTTGTCGTTGAGCTTTTGCGATCTGAATCGCTGCTTCGTATTTCTTTCTTACAAAGCTGTTCCATCTGAAGCCGCAAGCTGCAGCCGTCCGGCCAATGCGTTCCCCTACCTCTTCAAACGCGGATAATTGCGTGCTTCCTTCCCGAATATGACGCAGCGTCACCTCCGCCAAAATCAAATCATCTTCATCGCTCCAAGCATCTTGTCTAATTGCCGACATAAGGTCAATCCTCCTAACATAAATGTGCAGATGCATCTATACTGAAAACTGACCGATTGGAGATCCAGCTTTCAGTATTCATAAAGAGAATCAATTCGTAGGGAGTAGGTGTATAAATTGATTCGTGCCATTATTACTATTTCTATGCCCATACTAGAGTTCATAGAATCTATTTGATACTAAATGGTATTGCCATTTTTTTTCACACTCATACATGGAATTCAAATATATAGACATACTACGCTTATTGGACGAAATGTTTTTAATTTCGTCACGTTTTGACGGTTTACACTATTCTCTTCAAAAGGTATAATGTGTTGTAGTAAAAGTGCAACGTGGTATGAGAGGGGGACGTAACGAAAATGGATCGCATGTTTCGGGTTCTAGGTTTTTGGACACTTGTAATCGCACTGATGAGCTTAGCTGGAGATATGATTCCAATGTCTCTGATTTTCTTTTTCCAAACAGCCGTATTCGTCATTCTAGGCTATATGCGCTTGTCAGAACGTACTTACATATTGTTGTTCTGGGGATATATGATTATCTCCTTTGGCGGATTTACCTACTGGTCATTTTTCAAAATGTCCGTGTAAAACAGTAAAAATAACAACAACCAGCAAAAAGGTGATCCGACTTTATAGGAGGCCACTGAAGAACTTATGTTTTTTTACGGCGTCTCGCATAAGTTGCAAAAAAGACATCTACCTCCATTTTTTAGGGGGCGGATGTCTTTT
>NZ_JBFNXH010000002.1:0-603326 GCF_040812395.1 Paenibacillus tabacirhizosphaerae
GTACAGCCTCCTCCATTTTCTTGAAGGACTGTACCTTTTTCGTATGAAAGGACTTTTTCAGTGGCCTCGATGAATTCAGGAGCCATCTTATTGCTGCATAAGCACTGAGTGATTTTTAATTTGCTTCTTCCAGGGGGAGCGTCTGAATGACGGTCTTATTCTTGCCTGTTTTCTTTGCCGTGTACAGCGATTGATCGGCCCCAGCGAAGAGCATTTCCTTGCCGCTGCCCTTAAGGTACTCGCATAGTCCGATGGAGATGGTTACGATTTGACCGCTAAGCTCTTCATATTTGGTTTGTGAAATATGCCAACGGATGCGCTCCAAAATCTCAAAAACCTCTGCAGTATGTTTCTCTGTGAAAATAACAGCAAATTCCTCACCGCCGTATCTGGCGGCAAAATCATTAAGCCCCACTCGTTCCTTCAAGGTTGCGCTGACCCTTCTCAGCACAGCATCTCCAGCCCGATGTCCGTAAGTGTCATTCACTTTTTTGAAGTTATCAATGTCAAGAATGGCTAGATGAATATTCAGCTGCCCGGTTTCGCTCTGCTCAATCAATTTTTCGAGGTATTCGTGAAAAGTGATGTGGTTATAGAGGCCAGTTAATGCATCCGTTTTGGACAATTTATCCATAATAATATTTTTAATCATTAATTCCTGTTTAAGTTCGGTCGTCGTTTGCAGATTGGTTAGGATGTCTACACCGCGTTTTGTAATGCCAAAAGCGATGAATGAGGCAATTCCCAAGATTGGGATCGCAGTTATTAGATCGGAGATGGTAAATAGAACCGTTAGTGAAAGTAGAGACAATGCAGCAGCGTATAAAAACTTAGCTCGTTGAAAATAAAAGATGGACACTAGGATAGGGAGTAACAAATGTACAGGGGCCATTTTAACATTGTAATTAAAGTAAATAATGGTAAACGAGAGCAAGGCGCCACCGCTTATGATGAAATAATCCAGTCCTTGTTGAACATACTTATACGCAATTTCCAGTAAGAACATAACAGCGACCATGATCAAACATGGGTTCAAAATGTGATTGATGATGAAATTGGATTCGATCTGGCCTGAAAGCAGATAAAAGCATTGAACTGGAATTTGGATAAAAACAAGTCCCCAATACAGATGGAGCAGCTTGCGGTTCCAGATCTGTTTATCTTGATTATAGGCATTGATTGGCATGTATACTCACTCCAGAGAATATCCTACTAAAGCACTAGCGTGTTTATATCATACCATGAACAACTTCCTAAATGGAATAACTTTCCGTGAAAATTCGACATAAGTTTGCAAAAGTAAATGGCAAATTGTTCGTTGTATATCTGATTCCGATCGACCATATACTCTTAAGAGGATGCACCTACAGATGGAAAGGAGTGAGACCATGGAATTGTTTGCGATTGTTGTGATGAATGTCGAAGAGCCATATGTTCGTACGCTAAGCGCTCAGATCGAGAGTGAGCTGCGGCTTTTACATAACGAAGAGGACGAATTATCTGTTCACTATGAGTTGCATGGAAATTACGCGCAGATTCGTGGTGAAACGAATGTCCAAGGTAAGGAAGCACTAATTTTGCAAAAAGAAGTCAAGAAGGGACTAGCTGGCGTGATTGCGGATCACATTATGGAAGAGAAAGAGCCGCTAATTCTTCGTCAACTTATCATCAAAGAGTTTAAGTATGAAGCGATGGAGGATCTGGCGCTTATTGAAGGATACTGCGGGCAATTTATGTATGGGGAAACGGATACGGATGAGACATCGCTTTCCAATGCCGTTGCTGGGAAACTTCGCAGGAGGCATTTGCTCAAGCAGCAGTTCATGCAATATTTTGAGGAGCAGTCTGATCTTGTTTTGGAAGGCTTTCTCAAATTTCGTTCACATGATTATATGGAGGAGCTTCGGGAAGTCGTTGAATATGCCGTCGATGAATTTGTAATGGATCGGCAATATCAGGAATTCATTTCGCTTCTTCAATACTTTGTATATATCCAAGAGGCCAAAATTCCTGTTGCGCACTTAATCCATAAAGGAGGCCATGAGTTTGTCATTTTGAATGACAAATTAGAGCTGATTGATGCAAATGAATTTGATGCAACCTTTAAACTCGAAGTTTTGGAAAAAGATATTAATTTTGAGGATATGATCGTGAGTACGCTGATTACGGTATCACCGGCCAACATTTATATTCACACTAGAGATCCGGACGTAACCGTTATTAAAACGATTATGCAAATATTTGAGGATAGGACGACAGTATGCTCCTATTGCCGTACGTGCCACGCATATTTGGGCGAGGGCAAGAAGCAGGATCAACTATCCCCTTGACCTTGTCAGACGAGAGAATTATAATAATGAACGAAGGCGTTATGTGCAAAGATATGAATGATCTGCAAGAGCTGTTCAGAGAGAGGAGACTTGGCTGTAATCTCCTTCAGCGAATCGGTTGTTTACCCCTTTGTAGCCGTGTTGTGGAATATGGCTCGTTTCGAGTTATTAGTAAACAGCACCGGAATCATTCCCGTTATCGAATGCTGATGAGGATTCGTCTGGTCCATTATGGATTTGGCTGCGAATCGAACTAGGGTGGAACCACGAGCTGAGCGCACTCGTCCCTTATGGGATGAAGTGTGCTTTTTTGCGTTCAATTGATCAGATTTGAGGAGGATAACAACATGGTCGTACAAGTGAAATTACCAGATGGAGCTACTAGAGAGTATGCGGTTGGAACAACAATTGAGCAGGTGGCTGAATCCATTTCTTCCGGTTTGAAGAAAAATGCGATCGGCGGCAAAGTGAATGGAAAATCAGTAGATTTAACTTTTGCTTTGGAACAGGATGCTGACGTTGAAATTTTGACTGTGGATAGCGAAGCTGGGCTTGAAATATACCGTCATAGCACAGCGCATCTAATGGCACAGGCTATTAAACGCATTTACGGCGAAAAAGCAGTGAAACTGGGTATCGGTCCTGTTATTGAAGATGGTTTTTATTATGACATCGATTTGGAAACTCCGCTGAATCCCGAGGACTTGGTGAAAATTGAGAAGGAAATGGAACGTATCTCCGGGGAAAATCTGGCGATCACTCGCCGCGTAGTTTCTCGTGAAGAAGCGATTCGCATATTTACTGAGCTGGAAGATCCATTCAAGCTGGAATTGATTCGGGATTTGCCCGAGGATTCAGTGTTAACCATCTATGACCAGGGCGAATTCTTTGATCTCTGCCGGGGTCCGCATTTGCCATCCACTGGCCGCATTAAAGCATTCAAATTGCTGAGCGTAGCGGGGGCATATTGGCGCGGAGATGCAAAAAATAAAATGCTGCAGCGCATTTATGGGACTGCTTTTCCGAAGAAAGCTCAGCTGGATGAGCATTTGCACCTCTTGGAAGAAGCGAAGAAACGCGACCATCGCAAGCTAGGCAGAGAGTTGAAAATGTTCGCTTTTTCCCGTGAAGTCGGACAAGGGCTGCCGCTTTGGCTGCCGAATGGCGCCAAATTGCGTCGCACCATGGAACGCTATATCGTCGATTTGGAAGAGCGTCTTGGTTACCAGCACGTATACACACCAGTGCTTGCTAATGTTGAGCTGTACAAAACTTCCGGTCACTGGGAGCACTATAGTGAGGATATGTTCCCGAAAATGACAATGGACAACGAAGAGCTCGTCTTGCGTCCGATGAATTGCCCTCACCACATGATGGTGTACAAGAGCGATATGCGCAGCTACCGCGATCTGCCTATCCGGATTGCTGAGCTTGGAACGATGCACCGTTATGAGATGTCAGGCGCCTTGACCGGTCTGCACCGTGTACGCGCTATGACACTGAATGATGCACACATCTTCTGCCGCATGGATCAAATTAAGGAAGAATTTTCTCGCGTGGTGAACTTGATTCGCCAGGTATATGATGATTTCGGGATCACTGACTATCGATTCCGTCTTTCCTACCGCGATCCTAAGGACACAGAGAAATACTTCCAGGACGACGAAATGTGGGAAACTTCCCAACGTATGCTTCGCGAAGTTGTTGAAGAGTTGGGCTTGCCGTTCTTCGAAGCTGAGGGTGAAGCGGCTTTCTACGGACCTAAGCTTGATGTCCAAATCAAAACAGCGCTGAAGAAAGAAGAGACGCTTTCGACTGCGCAACTCGATTTCTTATTGCCGGAGCGCTTCCAGCTTGAATATACAGGCGAAGACGGTCAAAAGCATCGTCCAGTCGTTATTCACCGTGGTATCATTTCTACAATGGAGCGTATGACTGCATTCCTGCTTGAAAACTTTGCTGGAGCGCTGCCAACTTGGTTGATGCCGATTCAGGCTAAAGTGATTCCGGTTTCGCCAGCTTTCGAAGCATTCTCGAACCAAGTTACAGAGCGCTTGCTGGCTGCGGGCATCCGTGTAGAGGCGGATAATCGCAACGAGAAGCTTGGATACAAGATTCGCGAAGCCCAGCTTGAGAAAATACCTTACATGCTCGTCGTAGGCGAGAATGAAGTGAATAATAACAGTCTGTCTATCCGCAAGCGCGGCCAAGGGGACTTAGGAACCCATCCTATCGAGCAAGTGATCCAGATGATTAACGAAGAAATTCGCAATAAACAATAGTCTTTTATTCATTCAAGCAGAGGGCGAAAGCTTCTCTGCTTTTTCTTTTTCCAAACGGACCATTTGGATGCATAAGTCAGCATAAACAGGAAACCTTATACAGTGGGTCTGCAACCGAACGTATAAACGTGGGTGGAATTGGACAACCTGCTATAGTAGGGGAGGTATCAAAAAAATTATGTTGACCGAATTATTTAGCCAGTCCAAATGGTTCAGTTTGTTGGTGGTTGTTAACGTTCTACTCTCGTTTTTCGGACAAGATGAAGTTAAAGTAACTGAGCCTCAGCAGCAAGTTGTTGCAGTTGATGCTGCAAAACAAACAACTGGTGCTAATGAGTCGTCAGAGAGCTTGACTGGTCCCATGGCGAACAATGAAGGGATTCACAACAGTGCAAGCAACAACGTGGCAGAAACCGTCACCCATATACAAGCACCTCAAGAAATGGAACCATCCGTGCAAACGGAGCCTACTTCACTTCCTGTCGTACAGGAACAGCAGCAACAGCTTAATTACCGATATGTACCGAAGCTGGACTCTGATTTGACCAAACTCAAAGCTGTAGAAGTAGTCGCGACAGGTTATTTTGCAGGTAAGGAATCCACAGGCAAGAATCCTGATCATCCCGAATATGGGATTACGTACTCAGGCGTTAAAGTTAAACGCGATGACAAATCCTTATCTACGATTGCTGCTGACCCGACCGTATTTCCACTTGGAACCGTTTTGTTTATTCCTGGTTATGGCTACGGCGTTGTCGCTGACACGGGCAGTGCCATTAAAGGGAAAAAGATTGATCTTTATTTTGACACGAAGGATCAGGTTTACAAAGAATGGGGCAAAAAGACGGTTAAAGTATTCATTGTGAAAAAAGGGACCGGCAAGGTTACAGAGCTGATTTGGAATCAGCTGAAGGATGAAATTATTTCACCGACACAAGCACTTTAAGGATGAGAAGAAATCAAAAATTTTCAACATAATTTCTCCTGTTTGGGTAATCCTATAAGTACAGGAGGTGATTGAACATGGCAAAGAACAAAAGCAACAATAAACAAACACAACAGGATGTAGAATTTGCTTCAGAAACAGCGGTACCTAACAAGCAGCAGCAAGCTAATAACCAAAATCAACAAAACCAACAAAATCAATAAGAATGACCCAAAGCACATAATAGAAGGGGAGGCCTTTATAGGTCTCTCCTTTTTAATGTTCTTTTCAATGTCATCATTTTTCGCTATAATGTAACAAAATATAACATTTGGCTACATGGTGAGGAGTGTGCTCGTTGGAAATGCGCATAGACACGAAACGAATGACTTGGTTCTACGGCATTATTCTTGCAGGTATTATTGTAAGTATAGCGGCGGTTTGGGTGCCCTCGACATGGTTCACGGTTGCCGCGTTGGCTCTTTTTTTGTTTATGGGTGTTTATGCATGGTTTAGGACCAAAGACAGGGACAGGTCGATTTCCGTGTTTAGCGACGGTAACCAGCAAGCGCAGATGCTTACGTTCATTCAGGAGTCGCAGGTCGTGGCGGATCGTTTGGCTGGCGCGGTTGAAGAGGTGAATCGCTCCATTGGCCAATTAACTCAAATTGCCGATGCCTCGATTCAGGGTGAAGAGGATTTGAAAGCTCGCAGCAATCAGGCCGTGGATCAGTTGCAGGAGGCTTTCGCCTCCATCCAGCAGGTAGCTGCGGCCGCAGAGCAAATATTAGACGCTTCTGTACATATGCACCGGGAGAGCGAACAAACGAAAGATACAGTCGTCGATGTATCCCGTTCCTTGAATGCGACGGATGAAGTGATGAATGAATTGCATATCAATAACGATAAGATGCAAAAGAAGATTCAAGATTTGACCCTCCATACTTCGAAAATTGAAGAGATCAATGTTTTTATCGCACAAGTCGTTTCACAAACCTCGCTGCTTGCGTTGAATGCGTCCATTGAGGCGGCAAGGGCAGGTGAGCACGGTCGTGGATTCTCGGTTGTAGCCCAGGAGATTAAGAAGCTAGCCGCGCAAAGTCATGAGGCGGTCACCAGATCATCGGAGATTCTAACCTCGATTGAAAGCGGCGTTTCTCAAGTCGTGACCGCGGTTGCTGAAGAGAAAGAGGCGGTAGCTCACGGCATAACTGAAATGAAAGTGATGAAAGATAAAGTCGACACGATCTTTTCTCTTATCCTTCATGTGAACAATCTTGTTGCGAGCACGGCGAGTTCAACGAAAACGCAGTCTTCACTCGTCGCAGGCGCAACGGCTTCGCTCGGTCAAGTTGTCGATTTGATGAATGAGACGATGGCGAGCGTTGAGCACACACTGGAGCAGATGAAGAAACAACGCAGAGAAGTGACGATGCTGCAGAACACGAATCGAAATCTGGATCGTTCCTCTACGGAGTTAATCAAAGCTATTCAAGAGGTTAGTTTGCAAAAGCAAGAGAATACAGTTAACATTAACACCCAGGAAATGAAGCAATTGTTGAGTGGACTTGTTCTTAAACCTGACATCACTTCCTTGGATGAGGATCATCATAGCTCACATCTAAGTACTGTTCTGCAGAAGACGGAAGGTATTGAAGCGATTTGGTCTAATCGGGCAGACGGCACTTTCATCTTCTCGCTTCCTGAAGCGGGGCTGGTCAATGCGAAAGGACGAGAGTGGTGGAAAAGAGCGATGAACGGGGAACTGTTCGTTTCGCAGGAATACGTGTCATCTATTACGAAAAAGCCTTGTATCACCTTGTCTAAAGCAGTTTTGGATGAAAAAGGAATCCCTGTTGGCGTTGTAGGAATCGATTTAATGCTAAAATAATAGTTCTCAAAACTGTTGTCTTAGTGTAAAATAAGATTACTGTAATGAATGTTAACATGTGGAGATAGGTGAATTATCATGTTGAATGTTTTTCGAACGGATGGGAAAGTTCAAGGTTCGCCGAGAAGGGCTGCTGAAGTTTATCCTTTCTTGGAAGCTTATATTGCTCGTAAGGAACAGCAAGCTGCTGAGATCGAGGAAGTCGTTGAGCGCTACGAAAGGAAACGAATGAAGGAAGAGCGCGCTTATCAGTCGATGTCATCCCTGCGCCGCATGTTCTCCGGAAAGAAACCTGACCACCATCTGGCTGTAGAGTACATTCACTATGTAAAAAAGCCGATGGAGCAGGTAAGGAAGCTACGTGCTGATATTCAGCAAGCTCGAACGATTATGAATGACTCCAAGCCGAATGATGTAATCTCGATCCCTGAAGAAATAGAACAGGACTTTTCTTAAAATAACTAAGAACGCCCCTCTTCCGATATGGAAGGGGGGCGTTGTTTTGAGAAGCCTTTCACTTGCGGCTTTTCAGTTGGCCTAAATCGATAAATCCTTCTTCCTGGCTGTAAGCAGGAACGCCATGGATGCCAACGTCAAGCCCGACAAGCTCTTCGTCTCTACTTACACGCAACGGTACAATGAGATTGATTAATTTTAGGAATCCCCATGTTAAGATAAAACCCCACACACAAACGATTACGAGGCCTAATGCCTGCACGCCGAGAAGTTCAAAACCGCCTCCGTAAAATAATCCGCTTGTTCCTTCTTTGATGGCATTAGGCTGCGCAAACAAACCTACTGCAAGCGTGCCGATACTGCCGCTAATGCCGTGAACGGGAAAGGCGCCGACAGGGTCGTCAATACCTTTGGCCTCAAGGATCTCCGTCGCAAAGACCATGGCTATGCCGCATACCGCGCCGATGATAATTGCAGCGACATCGCTGACAAAAGCGCAGCCCGCTGTGATGCCGACGAGTCCCGCAAGAGCGCCGTTGATGACCATTGGCGGATCTGATTTGCGGTAGCGCATCATCGTAAACAAGATGCAGGTCGCACTGCCGGAAGCAGCAGCCAGCATCGTAGTTACAGCGATGTGACCGATGGAAGTATTCGTTGCGCTAAGCGTGCTGCCAGAATTGAAACCGAACCAGCCGAACCAGAGGATAAAAGCGCCTACCGAAGCGAGAGGCAGATTGGAAGGCGGTACGATGTTGGCGGAACCATCGGAGGAAAATTTGCCGATGCGCGGACCGATCATCATTGCCGCTGCTAAAGCCGAGAAACCACCGAGTGCATGAATGACAGCAGAGCCCGCAAAATCAATCATACCTAATTGGCCAAGCCAGCCATTCACAGCCCAAACCCAATGCCCTGCAATTGGGTAGATAATGCCTGTCATAGCAATTGTATATAAAATATAAGCGCGGAAATTAATGCGTTCTGCGACTGCACCAGAAACAATAGAGATAACGGCGATAACGAACGCGCATTGGAACAACCAATAGGTTTCATGTGAGATAGTTAAATGAATATGCGTTAAATCTCCTCCCATGAAAAACCCTGTTGTCCCGATTAACCCTCCTGCGTCTTTTCCGTACATCAAAGCAAAACCGACGAAATAGAAAATGAGAGCGCCAAAAGTGATATCGACAAAAACTTTCATAATGATGCTTACTGCATTTTTTTGTCTGACAAAGCCTGCTTCCAGTAGGGCGAAACCGCCTTCCATAAGCAAAATCATCGCTGCAGTCAAGACAACCCATATGGTATCTAAGCCACTGGATAGCTGTTGAATTGCATCCATTCGTATTCTCTCCCCTAAGGTTTAAGCCGTATATAACGGGACTTATTTGCACCAATTATACGGTTCTGATGACAAGCATGTCAACGGATAACGTAAGATTACATGACATTTTAAGCCGATTGTTCGAATATTGAAAATGTCATGTCAGGTATTCTTGAAAGCGAAACTCGATCATCTCCGTCTAGAGGCTGAGGCCAGCTTCAATCTCACGTCTCTTTTCAATCTTGTCTTCATCTTATAGACTATAAGTATCTTAACAAACATGTAGACAAATGGAGGAAGCAAGTATGAATCCGCATATCTTTCAACGAATAATTTGGGGGCTTGTCCTCGTGACAGTTGGCGTTTTTTTTCTGCTTGATCAAACGGGGCTTATTGAATTCGATATTGGTTATATGTTCTCAACTTATTGGCCCGCTATTCTAATTATATACGGATTAATAAGTTTTGTTAGCATGGGTAAGCATGGCTGGGGAGGCTCGGTTTGGGGATTGCTGCTGTGCGCTGTTGGCACGATTTTTCTTTTGAAAAATTTGAATCTTACTCAGCTATCTATCGGAGAGATGTTTCAATATTTGGGACCGGTGGCTTTAATCTTATTTGGACTTAGTGTCATTTTCAAGCCAAGGAGAAAAGAGACCAAGAATTGGGATGCTTATAAAGAAACAAGAGATCAAATGAAATATCAAGTGAAAGAGGCAAAGTATCAAGCAAGAGCTGCCCGACATGAAGCAAGAAGCGAACGCAAAGGTAAATATAGAAATTCATGGGATCATCAAAGCTGGGGGGAGAAGGCGACAACAGAGGTGCGTAAGGATATTCCCAATGAGCCAAAGCGCGAATTGAGCGAGGAAGAGAAAGCGGTTCTTAAAGATATTCATGGCGAATTTGCGGAAAAATTGCATAACGGTGCGGAGTGGGAATCGATAGACCATCGCACAGAAAAAGCGGAAACTCCGCGCACTCCCCCACATGGAAATCAGCATCGGTATGATGATTTTGTCAGGAATTATGACTCTGGCAATGTGCTGCATAGACATGGCTTTATTGGAGATGTTCACCTTGGGCAAGAACCTTGGGAATTGAAACCTGTTCAAATTTCTCATTTTATCGGCGATTCCGTCATCGATCTTACTCGTGCTTCTATTCCTTTGGGAGAAACGCCTATTCATGTGACAGCCTTTATCGGAGATGTGAAAATCTTCATTCCTAATGATATTGATGTCGAGGTGCGTGTGATAGCGAGCTCTTTTATTGGAGACATGAAGGTGCTGGACCGCAGAGAGAGCGGATTACTTCGCAGCTTGAGGACTCAATCCTCTCACTATGAGGAGGCAGATCGCAAACTGATTGTTACAACAAGCATGTTTATTGGTGACATTACGGTGAAAAGAATAGGATGATGCACGGGTATGTACAAATTGCGAATGTATAATATGAAGTGGCAATTGCTGAATTATTTTCTCATCTCCAGTTTGATTACGGCCTCCAGTGTATATATCGTTCTTGAATATTTTAAAGAAGAACTGAGTACTTGGGGATTCAGAGTGTGGTTTGTCATCGCAATTCTTCTCATATGTGTCTCTGTAGGTTATGTAGCAACCAGAAGATGGCAGCGTAAAGTGGACCAACTTCATTTGGCGATGCTTGAAATATCAAAAGGAAATTTCTCAAGCCGAATTGAGATGGAACCAGTCGAGCCTTTTTTATATTTGTATGAAGCATTTAACACGATGGCTTCAGCTGTGGAAGAGCGGGTGCAACTTCTGCAAAAGTTCGGCGAGGCGGAAGCCATTCGCGATCAGGAGCTTACAGAGGATGCAGTTATGGAGGAAAGAAGGCGTTTGGCTCGAGATTTGCATGATACGGTTAGCCAGGAGCTGTTCGCTATTCATATGTCTGCCTCCTCCTTGCCAAAAATTTTGGAGAGAAATCCGGATGCTGCGTCCGGTGTTATGAATCAGTTAATTCAGATGTCCCACCATGCGCAGAAACAAATGCGCGGCTTAATCTCACAGCTTAGACCTATCGAATTGAATGAGATGAGCTTACAAGAAGCTCTGGAGAAGTGGTTTCCGGAATATTGCCGAACCCATGAGCTCCAAGGCCAGCTTGATGTTGTGATTAGCGGGACCATATCAGAAGCCATTGAGCATCAGTTTTTCCTTATTATTCAAGAGGGACTTGCGAATGTAGTCAAACATGCATCAGCAACGGGGGTTAAACTCGCAATTCAGGAGCGGGAGCATCAATATGTACTGCAACTGCAGGATAATGGGCAAGGATTTGAACGAAGTGATATTCCATCGGCTTCCCATGGTCTTTCGACGATGAGAGAGCGAGCGCAGAAGCTAGGAGGAGAAGTGGAAATAGACAGTAAACTCGGCTCAGGAACGAGGGTGCGGGTCAGAATTCCGCGTTTTTCCGGACAAACAAGCGAGCCTACACGGGCTAAGGGGGAAGATTTGAATGAGTAGCCATATCAAGGTGATGATTGTAGATGATCACGACATGGTGCGTGTTGGACTAAGGACGTACATATCATTGGAACCGGGGCTTGAGGTAATCGGCGAAGCTAGTCACGGACAGGAAGCTCTGGATAAATTGAGTCAGGAGTTTTCCAGTTCGCTGCCGGATATCATTCTCATGGATTTAACGATGCCGGTTATGGATGGCATCGCAGCAACGAAGCAGATTAACTTGAAGTACCCGCAAATTAAAATCATTATGCTGACCAGTTTTTTGGAAGAGGCTAAGGTGGTTGAAGCCGTAGAATCGGGCGCCATTAGCTATATGCTTAAAACGGTATCGTCCGATCAACTCATTCATGCGATCCAAAGCGCTTACCGCGGTATGCCTGTCATGAACTCTGAGGTTTCATTAGCCCTCACCAGAGGGATTCGTCAGCGTAATGCCCAACCGGAAGAGGAAGGATTAACGACACGCGAAAAGGAAGTTCTCCTGCTTATTGCGGAAGGGAAGAGTAATAAAGACATTTCGGAAGAGCTATTTATTAGTATCAAAACAGTCAAGACACATGTTAGCAATTTGCTGATGAAGTGCGAGCTGGAAGACCGCACACAATTAGCTATCTTTGCGCATCGCAAAGGCTGGGCCTAATTCTAGGGAATGTCTGCACATAAAAACTACATTTTGACACATTCTATGCGTAAGCAATAAGACAACGAACGCAAAAGGAGTGTCGGAATGAAAGCATTATCTTCATCGCTTACGCAGGTGCAGGAGTCCTTTGACAGTGTGCGTGATCATCTGCGTGAATTTGAGTTTGCCCTGGGAGGAAACTGGGATTATGATCATGGCTATTTCGATCGGTTCTTAGATGAAGCGCATAAGGTATGGCTGAGAATCCCTTTTCAAGTGGTAACGGGAAGAATAGACGGGGATACGGAAGCGACAGATGCGATTGTTGAGATGGGAACTCCCTTTGTATTGAAACATGTGTACAATGAAGGGCTTGATCATCATGCAGAAGCGGAAACGTATGGGGCTCTCATTGATCAATTTCAAACACCGCTAGACGCTGACGCTGAAATTGAAGATAAATGGGTTAATGAAGCGACTGGACTGCTGAAAAGAGTCGAAAAAGCTTGGATCCAATGAAGTATGTGCCAAATAAAATACTAAAATTTGCTCAATAGAGCGCTTTTTTACCTCCATTTTATCGTTTTTTAATATTCGTTTAAGGTTGTGGGTGCATGATAAAGCCATAGACAGCAAGACCTACTGCTTCAAAGAGAACGACCCTGCATGCACTTATAACTTTATCGAAAATGTGGAGGTAAAAATGATGGACGACAACAAAAAAGATTACAGCGACTTCTTTAAGCCGCAGAACAATGATAACAGCAATGAGAAGCAACCTGAGGCGCATGAACAAAATCCGAAGCAAGAAAGGCCATCTTATTACTATTCCTACGGGCCATACAAATCGGCGTTTAATGAGAATAACGATGGGGAGCCAATGACAACTTCTGCATCAGGCTCTGAAGGTACTTCCAGTGTGGAAGTTACTCCTCCCAAAAATTTGCGCCCATTCAGCTTTCAAACGGATGGCGGCGGGCAGCAAGGTTCTGGACCTTGGGATTACAATGCCAAGAAGCGCACATCTGTGAAAAGCATATTCGCGGCGTTTATGGCTGGCGCTTTGGTTGTAGGCGCACTCATGTTCAGCGCCGATAAGATGAATTTATTTACCTCTCATCAGCCGCTAGCATCGAGTGGTTCCACTTCCCAGACGACAGCGAAAAGCTCAAGCGGCAACGGCGGCGAAGTGAAAAATGTGGGCCTCGACATTGCACGTCCGAATAACATCTCGGAAATCGCGCAAAATGCCGGTCCGGCCATCGTCAAGGTTGAATCGCTAGTGAAAACGAAAAAATCGACGCGCAGCAGCGGCGGCGGCAACTCACTTTTCGACGATCCGTTCTTCCGTCAATTCTTTGGTGACAATGGCAGTGGCGGCAGTTCCGATCAGAACCAGAACCAGCAGGATTCGGGCAGCGGCGACCTGCAAGCGGCGGGCATGGGAACTGGGTTTATTTTCGAGAAAACCGGTTATATCTTGACCAATGAACACGTGGTGGATGGCGCCGATGAAGTCCAGGTAACGGTCCAAGGCTACGATAAGCCCTTTACAGCTAAGCTGTTAGGTAATAGCTATGACTTAGACTTGGCAGTTCTTAAAATCGAGAATAACAAAGACTTCCCGATTCTTCCACTTGGCAAAGCTGAGGATGTTAACGTTGGGGATTGGGTTGTAGCGATCGGAAACCCTTATGGATTCGATCATACTGTAACCGTAGGCGTACTGAGTGCCAAGGAGCGTCCTATCAGCATTCCGGATTCCAAAGGCACGCGTGAGTACAAACACTTGCTGCAAACAGATGCGTCGATTAACCCAGGTAATTCTGGCGGCCCTCTGCTTAACTTAAACGGCGAAGTGATTGGGATTAACACAGCGGTTAGCTCGCAAGCGCAAGGCATCGGATTTGCAATTCCAACCAGCACGATCTCTTCTGTCCTTGATAATTTGAAAAATAACGTTGAAATCCCTAAAGAACCTGTACCTTACTTAGGTGTTGGCTTGCAAGATATCGGTAAGGATTGGGTTTCAGAGTTGAAACTTTCCAACACTGACGGCGCTTTGGTAGGCAGCGTTCAGCGGAAAAGCCCGGCGTTTCAAGCAGGATTGCGCCAATACGACGTCATTGTAGACATCAATGGAACCAAAGTGAAAAATTCGCAAGAGCTGATTACGAAAGTGCAGGCAGCTAAAGTCGGTGATAAAGTGACGCTAGGACTCATTCGTGATGGCAAACGTGTGGAAGTTTCCGTAACTGTTGGCGATAAAAACACATCTGAAAGCACAACGAAGTAAAATTAAGCTCATTAAAGGCTAGATTAGGAATAAAAGGAAGTGGAGTCCCGCGGCCGCAAGCTTGCAGGCTCTGCTTCTTTTTGCATGTGATCGTTTTTGTTACAATGGAAGCAAGAAAGGCGGATGAAGGATGAGAGAACAAATTTTGGTTATAGATGATGACGAGAAGATTACTTCGATGTTAAGACGGGGGCTCGCTTTTGAAGGTTACTCGGTAGCTACGGCAGGCAACGGTGCGGATGGATTGAAACAGATGCTGAGCAGTGATCCTGATCTGCTCATTCTTGACGTCATGATGCCTCAAATCGATGGTTGGGAAGTGGTTCGTCGTGTGCGTGAGAGCGGAAGCGAAGTGCCTATCCTGATGCTCACCGCGAAGGATGAAATCAGTGACCGTGTCAAAGGACTGGATCTTGGCGCGGATGATTATTTGGTTAAACCATTTGCGCTCGAGGAGCTGCTGGCACGTGTGCGCGTGCTTCTTCGCCGGAGAGCGGAGCGTCCGGAGCAGCCGACGAATCGCTTGAGCTATGATGACGTTACGTTGGATTTGGATACGCGAGAGGTTTTTCGTGAAGAAAAGCAAGTTGAATTGACGACTAAAGAATTTGATTTGCTGCATCTATTTTTGCAGAATCCGAAGCGGGTCCTGTCCCGTGATATCATTATGGAGAAAATATGGGGCTATGATTACAGCGGCGAATCGAATGTCCTTGAGGTCTACATAGCGCTGCTGCGTCAAAAAACAGAAGAATATGGGCATAAACGAATCATTCAGACCGTCCGAGGAGCGGGTTACGTGCTAAGGGGAGATTCGTAGTCATGTCTTTGCGCCTTCGGCTAACTCTTTGGTATTCAGGCATCTTGGCAGTTACCATGCTGTTGTTCGGCATTGCTTTGTACTTTATTTTGAATTATTTTTTATATGATCAAGTTCGCCAGGAACTGAAAAGGGATGCGGATGATTCTTATTTGCGTGTGCAAAAAAGTTTTATACTGTCAATGAAAGGGCTTGTTATTGATTTGGAGCTTGAAAATCGTGACGTTTATACGACAAACTCGTTCCTGCAATTATACAATGTTCAGTTAAAAACCATTAACCGTTCGCAAAATCTAGATTGGTATTCCTTGACGCTACCCATTACGAAGACCACCATCGATCAATTAAAGCAAACGGATTCGTACTTTGAGAAAACGAAAGTGGCTGGCCAAGAATTTCTGATCTATAACCGGGCGATTACTGAATCGCCGAATAATCCCGAGAAGCTGGTAGGCATTCTTCAAGCGGCAGTCCCCATAGGAAGCTACGAAAGAACGTCTGTCACGTTACGAAATACCTTAATGATATGGGCGATATTAACCATTATTGTGGCGGCTTCCCTTGGATGGTTCCTTGCCCGTAAAGCGCTCAAACCAATCGACCAAGTGATTGAAGCGGCCAACCAAATCGGTAGCGGAGATGACTTGGAAAAGCGCATTCTCTATGATGGGCCACGAGATGAAATTGGGAGGCTGACCGACACGATCAATGGAATGCTTTCTCGGATTCAAATTACGTACACGGAGCTTGACGACGCTTACCGGGCCCAGCGAAGGTTCGTGTCTGATGCATCCCACGAGCTGCGAACCCCGCTAACGACGATTCGCGGCAACGTCGACCTCCTCGAGAAGATGTGGAAGCAGACTTCTGGCCAAACGCAGCTTGCCACTGCGGATCAAATGCAGCTTTCACTGGAAGCAATGCATGATATTGCCGGGGAAGCACAGCGCATGAGCCGCTTGGTTAACGATTTGCTTGCTCTAGCCAGGGCGGACGCTGGCGTTCAAATGGAGAAAACGCAGCTTGATTTGCTTCCGCTTGTGCAAGAAGTTGTTAGGCGCGCGCAGTTCCTGACACACACCGCCGAGTGGTATGTTGGGGATCTTAACGTATTAGAAGCTGTTACTGTATGGGGGAATAGGGATTATTTGCAGCAGCTTCTATTTATCTTTATTGAGAATGCTTTCAAGTATACGCCGACAGGTCGAGTGACTTTCGATGCCTTGCGGACAGACAGCTTTATTGGTCTTCGTGTGGCAGATACGGGCATTGGGATGGACAAAGAGGATGTTCCCCATATCTTCGACCGCTTCTATCGTGCGGATTTGTCCAGAGGTCAAACCACCGGCACTGGCCTAGGATTATCTATTGCGAAATGGATCATCGATGAACATGGCGGGTCAATTGAGGTGACGACGCGCAAAGAGGAAGGAAGCACTTTTGTCATTTGGCTGCCTGTCAACTTTGCTCTGTCTGAGTAATCCGTTATAATGGAAGGAAGGCACTATCAAACATAAATTTCGGAGCAGGTGGAAGAAATGGAAGTTGTCAGAATATCACCGCGTGGATATTGCTACGGAGTCGTTGACGCCATGGCACTGGCCATGCAAACGGCTAAAAATCTTAATCTGCCAAGACCAATTTATATATTAGGCATGATTGTTCATAATGCGCATGTGACCGACTTTTTCAAAGAAGAAGGGGTTGTCACGCTAGATGGTGAAAATCGGCTTGAAATATTGGAACAAATCCAGCAGGGAACGGTTATTTTCACAGCTCACGGCGTCTCTCCGGAAGTGCGCCGCAGAGCGCGGGATAAGGGTTTGACGGTCGTTGATGCCACTTGCCCTGATGTGACGAAAACGCACGATTTGATTCGGGAAAAAGTCGCAGACGGGTATGAAGTCATCTATATAGGCAAAAAGGGACATCCCGAGCCAGAGGGAGCAATTGGTGTTGCCCCAGACCATGTACATCTCATTGAGAAGTTGGAAGAGGCGGATGCACTGAATGTTCAATCTGAGCGTATTATCATTACGAACCAAACAACGATGAGTCAATGGGATATTAGACATATTATGAATCGCTTGCTGGAGATTTTTCCAAAAGCGGAAATTCATAATGAAATATGTCTTGCCACACAAGTCAGACAGGAGGCTGTGGCAGAACAGGCCAAGGAAGTTGATCTTGTTATCGTCGTGGGGGATCCTAAAAGCAATAATTCGAATCGCTTAGCGCAAGTTTCCGAAGAAATTGCCGGGGTGAGAGCTTATCGAATCGCAGATATTACCGAATTGGATCGGGCATGGCTTGCGAACGTTCGGAAAGTTGGCGTGACCTCTGGAGCTTCAACGCCTACGCCCATCACGAAAGAAGTGATTTCTTATTTGGAAGGGTACGATGCGAAAGATGAAACCAGTTGGGAACTCAAACGTACTATTAATATGAAGAAGCTCATTCCAGCTGTCAAATCCAAAGCTGCGAGCAGTGAGTGACTCCGTAACCATTCCACTCGATAGGATGAAACCCAGCATGCAAACCGCACAGAAGGTGAAAACTAAAAAAGCTCGCTACGATTGGAAAAGCACCAAACGATGGTTTAAGTATAAATACTTACTTTTGTTACGTGCCAAAGGCGGCCCTTCCAAGGTAGCTCGCGGTTTTTCAATCGGTTTATTCGTTGAAATGTTCACGCTCCCCACTGCGGGGTTTGCTTTCGTGCTTATTTTCCCGCTCGTGTACTTGTTTAGAGCCAATCTCGCAGGGGCGTTAATCGGTTTTGTGTTTGGCAAAGTGATCTATCTTCCTTTTTCCATTCTGAACAAACAAGTTGGAGATTGGCTGGTACCAAAGCATTTCAAAGTTTATCTGATTCACCATTTACCGCACATGCTTTCTAATATCATTAGAAGCGGACTGGATCTGATTATAGGCGGAATGGTTGTCGGGACGGCGTTAGGTATTATCGCTTATTTTCCAATTATGCTGCTGCTCAAATATCACTCGAATCGCCGTAAAGAGAAGCGCAGAATTCGTAAAGCTCAGCTCGTTGCATCAGACACAACTGAATAAAAAAATAATTTAGGGCTTGACGAAAATTCGTCAAGCGTTGTATATTTACTTTAGTGATTAAAAGCGTAGAAGCGAACAAGCGTTGAAGTATTCAAGTATTTAAAACAAACATTATATATAGGAGCGTGTAAACATGATTGCTATTACATCCAACAAAATTTCCGATGAGCGTATTCAAGAGATTGTACAATTTATTGAAAAACAAGGTGTGCAAGCTCACGTGTCCAAAGGTGAAGACCGTACTGTTATCGGAATTATCGGCCAAGCCGATCCTAAATTAGCCGAACAGCTGCGTCAAATGTCGGGAGTTGAACAAGTGGTGAAGATTTCTAAATCCTACAAATTAGCAAGCCGTGATTTTCATCCGGCCGATACAGTAATCAAAATTAAAGGTGTTGAAATCGGCGGTGAGCAGCTCGTAGTTATGGGCGGTCCTTGTGCGGTGGAAACGCCAGAGCAGATCGATGAAATTGCGCGTCTTGTTAAAGCGGCAGGCGGCCAAGTACTTCGCGGCGGCGCGTTCAAGCCAAGAACGGGTCCTTATAGCTTTCAAGGCGTAGGCGTTGAAGGGCTCGTGATGATGGCGGAAGCCGGCAAGAAGCATGGTCTGCTTACAATTACCGAGGTCATGACGCCTGAGTATGTCGATGTGTGCGCGGAATATGCCGACATTCTGCAAGTGGGCACTCGCAATATGCAAAACTTTGATTTGCTCCGCAAGCTTGGCACGATTCAAACCCCGGTTCTTCTGAAACGCGGATTCAGTTCAACCTACGATGAATTCCTGAATGCAGCGGAGTACATTTTAGCCGGAGGCAATCCGAATGTTATGCTTTGCGAGCGCGGAATCCGTACATTCGAAACATACACACGCAACACACTAGATCTTTCCGCTATTCCAGTGCTTAAGCAATTAAGTCACTTGCCGGTGATTTCGGATCCAAGTCACGGAACAGGGCGCAGAGAGCTGGTCGTGCCAATGACTAAAGCATCCGTCGCGGCAGGAGCAGATGGACTTATTATCGAAATGCATACAGATCCGGACAACTCGATGACAGGCGATGGCGTTCAGTCCTTGTTCCCGAATCAATTTGCTGATCTGCTCGTTGATCTAGAGAAGCTTTCCCCACTTCTTGGAAAGAAATTCGATACGAAGAAAGAAGCGATTTTCGCTTAAGACAGTGCGGTTCCCGAGATTGGTTCTTTTCTGAAATAGGAAGAGAGCCAGTCTTTTTTGTGTACATGGGTCAAAATTGTGAATAGTGTAAGATTAGCTTACACATCCATAAAAAATACCTTACATAAGTATTGACTGTGTTAGCTGAATAGCTATATAATATGTGCAAGATAACAACCAAAAAGATGAACAATAATCATGCAAAGTACGTTGAATGTACGGAAATGGGAGGGTTTTTTAAATGTCAGTTCAAAACGTGTTGAACCTTATCAAGGAAAAAAACATCGAGTGGGTAGATTTTCGTTTCGTAGGTCTTTCCGGTAAAGCGCAGCATATTTCTTTGCCAGCTTCTGAAGTAGACGAAGAAACTTTCGTGAACGGGGTAGCTTTTGACGGTTCCTCCATCCCAGGTTTCCGTGGTATTGAACAATCTGACATGGTTATGATGCCAGATACGGAAACTGCATACGTAGATCCTTTCACTGCTCATCCGACTTTAATTATTATGAGCAACATTCACACGCCTGAAGGCGAGCGTTATGATCGCGATCCTCGCTCCATCGCTCAAAAAGCGGAAGAATACCTGCAAACTACAGGTGTTGGAACAACAGCATTTTTTGCGCCTGAATCCGAATTCTTCATTTTCGACGATGTTCGTTTTGAAAATGGTATGAATAAATCTTACTTCGAAGTTGACTCCGAAGAAGCAGGTTGGAACACTGGTCGCAAAGAAGAAGGCGGAAACCTGGCTTACAAAGTACCTGTTAAAGGCGGTTACGTTCCAGTAGCTCCAATCGATTCCCAACAAGATATTCGTTCCGAAATGTGTAATAAGCTTGCAGATGCTGGCTTGCGCATTGAACGTCACCACCATGAAGTGGCTACAGCTGGTCAAGCTGAAATCAACTTCCGTTTTGACACTTTGACAAAAACAGCAGATAACCTGCTCAAATACAAATATATCGTTGCTAACACAGCTAGAGAATATGGTAAAGTAGCAACTTTCATGCCTAAACCATTGTTTGGTGACAACGGTAGCGGTATGCACGTGCATATGTCCATCTTCAATGAAGGAGAGCCTTTGTTCTACGAAAAAGGTGCATATGCAAACCTGAGCGAAATGGCTATTCATTATATCGGTGGTATCCTGTACCATGCTCCTGCTTTGATTGCTCTTACAAACCCAAGTACGAACTCTTTCAAACGTCTGGTACCTGGTTACGAAGCGCCGGTTAACCTTGTATTCTCCAAAGGTAACCGTTCCGCGGCAGTTCGTATTCCAATTGCAGCCGTGACACCTAAAGGTTGTCGTATCGAATTCCGTACACCGGACAGCACAGCTAACCCATACCTTGCATTCGCAGCTATGCTGATGGCAGGTCTTGACGGTATCAAAAAGAAAATCGATCCACGCGCTCTTGGATACGGTCCTTTCGATACAAACATCTATGAAATGTCCGACGCTGAAAAAGCAGAAATCCGCAGTGTTCCTGGAACATTGGATGAAGCTTTGGATGCTCTTGCGGCTGATTCCGACTTCTTGACTGAAGGCGGCGTATTCACACAAGACTTTATCGATAACTACATCGATTTGAAACGTGGCGAAGCAAAAGCAGTTGCGATTCGTATTCACCCACACGAGTACAACCTGTACTTCGATTGCTAATCTTTTAGCACATATATCTGTACACTTCAAAAGCTGTTTCTTCCGTGGTTTTTCTACGGGGAAACAGCTTTTTTCATTTTAAAGAAAAGATCGCTAAATGTGCGGAAAGAAATCAAGGTGGGTCACGCCTTTCATCGCAATAAATGGGATTTCAACTCCAGTTTAGCGCGCTGCGAAAAATAATGGTAATATATTGAAAAGGCGATAGGAACGGCGTGTCTAGGAGGGAGTGGATTTGTTGGATATAAGGCCGATTTCGGATCATCTTCAAGAGAACCTTCGTATACTTTTCGTCGGCTATAATCCGAGTCTTCGATCGGGAGAGACAGGGCATCACTATGCGAGTCCGAGTAACCGTTTTTATCGGATTCTATATGGAGCCGGCTTGACTCCACGATTATACAAACCTGAGGAGGATGGCGATTTACTACAGCTCGGGTACGGTTTTACGAATATTGTCGCCCGTCCGACTTTGACAGCTGCCGAAATTACCCTGGAAGAGTATCGGGAGGGGAGAGCGATCCTGAGAGATAAAATTCACACATATCGGCCTCAGGTCGTTTGTTTTGTTGGGAAGGGCGTGTATGAGCAGTACAGTGCCAAACGAGGGATGGCCTGGGGCGTTCAGAAGGAGCCGATCGTGCCTGGCGTTATCGAGTATGTATGTCCTTCTTCCAGTGGACTTGTAAGAATGAGATTGGAGGAAATGGTAACTATTTTTCGCGGAATGCTGATTTATTGTCAAGGGGAAAGGAGCACATAGATGAATATTCCATGGCTCGATTGGGCGAAGCAAATACAAGCGATTAGTCAAGCGGGGCTTGAATATGGAGAGAATGGGTACGATCTGGAGCGCTACGAGGCACTGAGGAGCATTAGCATTGAAATGATGAGCTATTTCTCGGAAACGCCTGTAGACAAGGTACGGGAGCTGTTCGCCAGCGAGACAGGCTATGCGACGCCTAAAGTAGATATTCGGGCGGTTGTATTGCGAGAGAACAAGATGCTTCTAGTGAAGGAACGAGCCGACGGGGCTTGGTCTTTGCCTGGAGGCTGGGCGGATATCGGGCTTACCCCCTCGGAAGTCGCCGTGAAGGAGACCAAAGAAGAGGCCGGTTATGAGGTACAGCCGGTTCGGTTGTTGGCGGTTCTTGACAAGAAACGCCACAATCACCCGCCTTCGCCCAACCACGTATACAAGATATTCATCTTGTGCGAGTTGGTGGGCGGAGAGGCACTAGAGGACGGTCTGGAAACGACCGGCGTCGGCTTTTTCCACGAGAGCGAGCTGCCGCCGCTCTCGGTCGAACGAAACACAGCTGATCAGATTCAGCTGATGTTCGAGCTCGCCCGCAGCACCGCTTCGCAGGTGCTGCTCGACTAGCCGCGCGCGTGTCCCCCAAGGGGGAACACGCCTAGCGGCTCATACGCCGGCTGCCGGCCCATGTGGCTGCGGTAGAGGACGATGTCCTCTACCCGCCACGCCGGCCAGCCGCCGGCTGGCGCGCCGACCGCTAGCGCTGCGCGCTGGAACGGCCCCGCCGCTGCGCGATAGCGGCGGGCCAGCGTGATATGCGGCCGATAGGCGCGAGCCTCGGCCGGAAAGCCTTGGCGGGCGCAGGCGCCTACGACGGCGTGCTGCAGCTCGGCCAGCGCGGTCGTGTCGCCGGCGACGCCCGCCCACAGGATCGACGGCGCAGCCGGAGAGCCAAACACGCCGAGACCATCGGCGCGTAAGGTGAACGGCTGCTTGGCCGCGGCTAGCTGGCGCAAGTCTGCGGCCAGCGTATCGGCGACCTCGGCGGAGGTGTCGCCGAGGAAGTGCAGTGTGATGTGGACGTCCTGCGGGTGCGTCCACTTATGGAAAGGCAGCTTCTGCTGGATGCTGCCTTTCCATAAGTCTAATGCCCCCTTAACTTCCTGTGGAAGCTGAATCCCTACAAATATCCGGTAGTTGTCAAAGGGAGTCGGTTCTTTTATTGCCGAAGTTTTTTCCATTGCGTCTACAGAGATTTCTGATGCCGATAACATAGTGGTTACAGCTCCTTTTACGACAAATTAATAACCCTAAGGTTAATTCTTTTCCTAGCATTTCCAACTGAGGTTTTACTTGATGCATGGGGAGAATATTGCTATCATAGCCATAATGCAAATACTAAAAGCAAAGGTGTGGTCATTCATGAGTAATCGGGCCTACAATTTTAATGCAGGGCCTGCGGCGCTTCCACTAGAAGTTCTGCAAAAAGCGCAAAATGAGTTTGTCGAATTCAAAGGAATCGGCATGTCGATTATGGAAATTTCACATCGCAGCGCTGAATACGAGCAAGTACATAATGAAACACAGCAATTGTTGAAACAAATTTTTAGCATTCCAGACGGGTATCAAATCCAGTTTCTTCAAGGCGGAGCCAGCACGCAATTTTCGATGATTCCTTTAAATTTCTTGAAACCTGGAAAAGTCGGCAGTTATGTGCTTACAGGCGCATGGGCGGAGAAAGCGGTTCAAGAAGCCGGATTATTCGGCGAGGTATCGATCGCAGCTAGCTCGAAAGAACAAAAGTTTATGAAAATCCCTGATTTGAGCGAAATCAATATTCATAAGGATGCGGCTTACCTTCATCTGACTTCCAATGAAACGATTGAAGGCGCGCAGTTCCAAAGCTACCCAGATACAGGCAATGTTCCTCTTATCGCGGATATGTCCAGCGATATTTTGAGCCGTCCTGTCGATGTGTCTAAATTCGGCATGATCTATGCGGGAGCACAGAAAAACCTCGGTCCTTCCGGCGTGACGGTCGTTATTGTCAAGGAAGACATGCTGCAAGATTTGCCAAAAACAATCCCTACCATGCTGCGCTATGAAATCCACAGCAAAAATAACTCCTTGTACAATACGCCTCCGGTGTATTCGATTTACATGGTGAATTTGGTGTTGAAATGGATTCAAGAGCAGGGCGGACTAGCCGTTATTGAGAAAAACAATCAAGAGAAAACAGGTCTAATCTACGGCGCAATCGATCAAAGCGGGGGCTTCTACCGTGGTCCTGTCGATAAAGGCAGCCGTTCAACAATGAATATTACGTTCCGTTTGCAGGATGAGGAGCTTGAGAAGAAATTTATCAAGGAAACGGAGCAGCAAGGTTTCGTTGGCTTGAAAGGACACCGCAGCGTTGGCGGCTTGAGAGCATCTACCTATAACGCCGTTCCTTACGCTTCATGCAAAGCGCTTGCTGATTTCATGATTGACTTCCAAAAACGTAACGGTTAAGAAGGTTTTATGTTCTCACGTGCTTCATACCGAAAGCTATTCAGACGCCCTCAGGCGGTCGTGAATAGCTTTTTTTGTTATGGACGCACAATCCATGTGCCATCAGTTTAGTACCCTTAGATAGACCGTAGAATCGGTTTCAAAGGGATAGGGTGTTTAGTTGCATAAGTTTGCAAAATTCAACAGCGAAGACATAAATTTAGTCTTGTTTTTTTGATACCGTTAGTGTTAGAATCATCAATCTGAGCATTGTCCGGGCGTGGTGCGGATCCCATTTTTGTACAAATGCAAAATTCGACAAAAGCGGATTTTCATCTCATAAATATTTTGAAATTGTGAAGTGCCTTCATGCCGCGACGTTGTTGGGTTTTGGTATTTTCAGTATCGAAGTAGACCATTTTACTCATTGACAAGCCACTATATATTGATATAAATTTGAATCTATCAACTACATATCGTGATGAAAAGGGTATCACACGTTTCATAGACTCGTGAATGATGCTTAGGGAAAATGGGTTAAAAACCGGTGCGGTCCCGCCATTGCAAGGAAAATACTCTCATCGAATATTCACTGCTTTTGTCGAAAGGGCGAAGTTGGGAGAGCGACCCGAAGAGTGAATCCAAGCCAGATAACCTGCCTTTTGCAGTGAGGCTCCCTATGGCAGATAGGATGATCTCGTCGATTCCTGACTTGCCCGGCAGGCGATATTTTCGTATGTCTGATGTGGCGTATTTGGACTTGCTTTGTGCCGAGTGCGTCGTTTTTATTTGCTTACTACTAAGTGTATTACATAGCGTTCTAGCGCTTTATAGAGTTTGAAGCTTGATCTAAATGATAGTGTCAAAATAATAGAGATAGAAGACTGTGAAGGAGACGAATCCCTATGCTGATTGCTTATGATTCCAAAACGGGTAACGTTCGGAGATTTATCGCCAAGCTGCAAATGCCGGCGGTTCAAATTGAGGATGCGATGAGGATGGACGAGCCTTTTGTGCTTGTTACGTATACAACCGGTTTTGGTCAGATCCCACCGAAGGTTGCTTCCTTCTTAGAAGAGAATCATCCGCGCATGATTGGTGTGGCGGCAAGCGGCAATCGCAATTGGGGAGACGGCTTTGCTAAAAGCGCAGACACAATCTCAGCCTTATATGATGTGCCTGTTTTAACGAAATTTGAATTATCCGGAACGAAAAACGACGTAGAACGCTTTGTACAGGGGGTAAACGCAATTGCGGCACATTGAGCTTAATAACCTATTAATGCAGCGCGGAGCAGACGGTTTTTTCCAATTGGAAAAGGATAAGGAAGCTGTCCAAGTATTTATGGAGGAAGTCCACCGTAACTCATTGACATTCCCGGACACCTCTTCCAAAGTTCGTTATATGATCGAAAACAACTATTACGAGGACGTATACAAGCATTATACAGAAGCTGAAGTTAATGAGATCTACCAAGTTGCTCATGATTCCACATTTGAGTTTGCCTCTTATATGGCAGCGTCGAAATTTTACACAGACTACGCTTTGCGAAGCGATGATAAGACGCTCTACTTGGAGCATTATCCGGATCGTGTCGCCATTGTCGCCTTGTACTTGGGACGCGGAGACGTACATACAGCGCGAGCGTTAGCGGTATCCATGATGGAGCAGCGACTGCAGCCTGCGACGCCAACGTTTCTGAATGCGGGCAAGAGCCGCCGAGGCGAGATGGTATCGTGCTTCCTCTTGGAAATGGACGATTCCCTCAATTCGATCAACTACGTACTGGCCACTTGCATGCAGCTCTCCAAAATCGGCGGTGGTGTCGCTGTCAATCTTTCCAAACTTCGCGGCCGCGGCGAATCCATTAAAGGTGTGGAGCAAGCTGCCAAAGGCATTATGCCGGTGCTCAAGCTGATGGAGGATGCCTTCTCCTATGCAGATCAAATGGGTCAGCGCAAAGGCTCGGGAGCAGCGTACTACAACATTTTCGGCTGGGACGTTATGGAGTTCCTGGACAGCAAGAAAATCAATGCGGACGAAAAGTCTCGTCTCAAAACATTATCGATCGGTCTCATCGTGCCCAATAAATTCTACAAGCTTGCGGAAGAGAACAAACCGCTTCATGTTTTTGCACCTTATACGGTCTACCAAGCATATGGCAAGCATATGGACGACATGGATATTGATGCCATGTATGACGAACTGCTGGCTGATCCGCGCGTGAAGAAGAAAGTTGTGATGAGCGCGCGAGACATGCTGATCAAAATTGCGACAACTCAGTTGGAATCCGGCTATCCATATATGATGAACAGAACGAATGCGAACAAGGACCACGCCCTCAAAGGGATCGGCACGATCAAAATGTCGAACCTTTGTACGGAAATTTTCCAATTGCAAGAAACTTCGGAAATTAACGATTACGGTCAAGAGGACCATATTCTCAGAGATATCAGCTGCAACTTGGCTTCGATGAATATTGCGAATGTGATGGATCGCAAAAAGCTGCGTGAAACCGTACACGAGGGTATGATCGCTTTGACAGCGGTCAGTGACATGACGACTGTTGCGAATGCGCCCGGTGTGGCTAAGGCGAACCGCGAGCTGCATTCCGTCGGCTTGGGTGTTATGAACCTGCACGGTTACTTGTCTAAGAATAAGATTGCCTATGAAAGTGAAGAAGCGAAGGATTTTGCCCGTACGTTCTTCATGGCTATGAATTTTTATTCCATTGAACAGAGCAAGGAAATCGCCAAAGCGAAGGGTCAAACATTCGATGGCTTTGAACATTCAGAGTATGCGAATGGCGCTTATTTCGATAAATATTTAACTACGAACTACCAGCCTGTTACGGCTAAAGTAAAAGAATTGTTCGAAGGAATGGACATTCCTACCCAGAGCGACTGGCTTGCTTTGAAAGATGAGGTTCGTGCGCACGGTTTGTATCATGCTTATCGGTTGGCTGTCGCGCCTACGCAAAGCATTTCGTATATCCAAAATGCGACTTCCAGCGTCATGCCAATTGTGGAGCCGATCGAAACACGGACATATGCCAATTCAACGACATACTATCCGATGCCTTTCATGCACCGCGAAAATTTCTTTTACTATAAATCCGCTTATCAAATGGATCAGTTCAAAATTCTTGATCTTATTGCGGAAATTCAAGAGCATGTGGATCAAGGCATCTCCACTATTCTTCATGTGAACAGTGACGTAACGACCAGACAGTTGTCCAGGTTCTACCTATACGCTGCGCATAAAGGACTAAAATCGCTCTACTACACACGAACCAATCAGCTCTCCGTTGAGGAGTGCGTCAGCTGCGCCGTGTAATTCGGAAGGGGATTAACTATAGATGAGCACAAGTACCATCGTCAATGCACCGAAAAGAGCCGTCAATTGGAACCGGCCTGATGATGATTTCACCATTACGTTCTGGAATCAAAATATTATGCAGTTCTGGACGGACGAGGAAATCCCGCTCTCTGATGATAAAATGTCCTGGATGACACTGAACGGCGCGGAACGCGATCTGTATATGAAAGTGCTTGGCGGGCTTACGCTATTGGATACGATGCAGGGCGGCGTCGGCATGCCGAAGATTCTGGAGCATGTGGAGGGCTTGCAGCGCAAAGCAGTGCTTAGCTTCATGGGGATGATGGAGCAAATCCACGCGAAGTCGTACAGCAGCATTTTTACAACGCTGTCGACGACGGAGGAGATCAACGAGATTTTCCTTTGGGTAGAACGCAATCCCTACTTACAATTCAAAGCGAACACTATTTCTCGTTATTATGACAATATCGGCACGCGCAAAGAGCTTTATCTGGCTATGGCAGCATCTGTGCTGCTTGAGAGCTATTTGTTCTATAGCGGCTTTTATTATCCGCTTTATTTGGCGGGGCAGGGGAAAATGACGAGCAGCGGCGAGATCATCGATTTGATTTTGCGGGATGAGAGTATTCATGGTCTGTACGTCGGGGTTCTTGCTCAAGAAGTTTATGCTGAGTTGAGTGTAAAAGAGCAGGATGAAGCGTATGTAACGCTGTGCGCGCTGCTCAAGGAACTTCATGCCAATGAAGAGAAGTACACAGAGAGCTTGTATGATACGCTGGGGCTATCAGAGGATGTTAAAGCATTCCTTCGTTACAATGCAAATAAGGCATTCATGAACCTGGGATTGGAACCGATGTTCCCTGAAGAGGACATCAACCCGATCGTTCTGAACGGTCTGAGCACCAAGACGAAGCAGCATGACTTTTTCTCGAAAAAAGGTAATGGTTATGTTCGTACTATTCATGTAGAACCGCTGACGGATGACGATTTTATTTTCTAACAATGATGAGGGCTGTTCCGAGGATCATACGATCTGAAGGGACGGCTTTTTTTGACTGGTTTTGTTTGTTGCTTCCGTCTTTAATAGAAAGGAGGGAGAATGTTTGGATTCGGAAAAAGAGCGCGAGCTTGTGGCCAGAGCTAGGCGGGGGGATGTAGATGCCTATTCCGTATTGCTCGGAAAATATTCGAATGCGGTCTATGCGACGGCGCTTAGCATGATCCGCGATTATCATCTAGCACAGGACATCGCACAGGAGGCTTTCGTTAAGGCATGGTTCAAGCTCGGCACGCTGGAGCAGCAGGAGCATTTCGGCGGGTGGTTGTTCATGATTACCAAGCGTTTATGTGTGGATTGGCTCAGGAAAGAAAGACCTGCGGAGCCTATCGACACTTATGCCAATCTGACTGATCGAGCGGACGGCGTTGAAGCGATCGTAGAGCGCCGTCTCGTTCAACAAACGATCTGGGATGCCGTAAATCAATTGGATGAGGCCAAGAGGCTGGTCACCATTTTGTACTACATTAGCGGCTTTACGGCGAGGGAAATCAGTCAATACTTGAGTCTTTCGATCAGTGCCGTGGAAAGTCGCATCAAGCGGTCCAAAGAACAATTAAAGAAGGAGTTGTTAAGCTATATGGCACAAGAGCTGGAAAGCAATAAAGTCGGCAAGCAATTTGAGGAAGACGTGCTGTGGAAAATCGTCCCACGCATTTCTACAATTGAAATTCCTGTAGGGGATATGACGAGAGCCATTCATTGGTATGGGCAAATTTTGGGGACAAAGGTTGTGTATCAGGACGGGCTGACCGCGATGCTGCATCTGCAGGGTGGCAATCGCATTGGTGTGCCGACTTTGTACCTCGTTCAGACGGATGATCCTCAGCGGCTGTCTTTCTTTAATACGAATACGAATATCATCCATAGTGTGATTGATTTCTTCGTGCCCGATCTCGAACGCTTCCGTTTCTTCCTTATTGATCAAGGGGTCGAGGTGACAGGCATTAACTACATTCCGGGTTTGGAGGGCATGGGCGGGTTCGGCTTTAAGGACCCCGAAGGCAACTCGCTCTCAGTCTGCAATGTCACCCATCAAGGGCAAGTATCGCCATAACTGCAAGAGGCCGTCCCTTAGCGAACATGCTGCCCAGGGACGGCCTCTTTTTTGTTTGCGGAGCACTGACTAGGCCAGCGATTCTTTCACAGCGGGCTCGGTCAGTTTATAGCCAACGTTTCTAATGGTCATAATATATTCCGGATTACGCGCGTTGTTCTCGATTTTATCCCGCAAGTGAGAGATGTGCACATCGACAATCCGGGTATCTCCAAGGAAATGGTAGTCCCAGACCCCATGCAGCAGTTGCTGACGACTTAGTACTTTGCCGCGATGCTTGCATAGGAAAAGCAGCAGCTCGAATTCTTTGGGTGTCAGCTCAATTGGCGTCCCGCCCACCGTAACTTCCCGTTGATCTGCTTTGATGGAAATTTGGCCAATATTGATAGGTGCATTCTCCACTGTGGAGGGCAGCGTTTGAATACGGCGCATGATCGCTTGAATACGGGAAATTAATTCCTGCGGGCTGAAAGGCTTCGTCATATAATCGTCGGCTCCGTTATCAAGCCCGGCGATTTTATCAGTAAGATCCTGCATGGCCGTCAGCATAATAATCGGTACGAGGTTATTCTGGTTTCTAAGCTTGCGGCACACTTGGAAGCCATCCATTTTAGGCAGCATGAGATCAAGAACAATTAAGTCAGGGCGAAATGTTTGTATAGCCTCAAACACAGCTTCTCCATCAAATACGCAATGTACTTCGAATCCGACAAGCTTCAAGTTAAATTCTATAAGCATGGAGATTGAAGGTTCATCATCCACAACTAATATTTTCTTTTTCATCGATTGGTTGCTCCTTTTATCGATTGATAATTCTATTATGTCAGGACTCTATCATCGACATATTAAGATAAAGTTAACCCAGTGTAAAATTGATTTCCAGGTTGTCTTATAATAGGATAGAGAATGAGGTGAATATTACAGAGATGGCTTTTCATATTGTATTAGTAGAACCCGAGATACCTGCCAATACAGGCAACATTTCGCGCACATGCGCAGCAACAGGCACCTATTTGCACCTGGTTAGACCGCTGGGCTTTCAAACGGATGACAAGACACTGAAACGTGCGGGTCTGGATTATTGGCATTCTGTTAAATTGGAGTATCATGATTCCTTCGATGAAGTGCTGCAAGCGTACGCCGGACATCGCTTCTTCTTCGCGACGACTAAAGCCAAGAAGAATTATACCGACTTTACTTTCCAGGACGGTGATTTTTTGGTATTTGGTAAAGAAACCAAGGGGCTTCCGGAAGAATTGCTGCGTGAGCATCCAGAGACGCTGCTTCGCCTACCCATGTCAGATGCGGTAAGATCGTTAAATTTATCGAATTCTGTTGCAATTATGCTGTATGAGGGGCTTCGTCAGACCGGTTTCGTCGGGCTTACTTAAGTTTTTTCTAAGTTGTGACGTTAAGACCGTCCATTTTGTAAGAATGAGAAAGTTTTCATTTTGAAAATAGAAGGAATTTCTCATAAAACGGCGAATACCTACGGTATCAATGCGTATAGACTGGTTAGTTTAGTTCTAGAAGCATGGAAAACGTGAGCGGAAGAGAGGTGAAGTCCTATGATGAAGCCAGCTGGTGTTGTTCGTAAAGTCGATCAATTGGGACGTATTGTACTGCCTAAATCGCTGAGGAAACGTTACCAAATGAACGAAGGAGATCCAGTAGAAATCCTTGTACAAGGCGACCATATTATTCTCGAGAGATACCGACCGAAATGTGTATTCTGTGGGAATATGGACGGTGTTAGCGAGTTTAAAGAGCGGCATATTTGCAGCGTGTGTCTTGCCGAAATGAACATGCTGAAATCCAGAGTGTAGCGACAAACAAAAAAAGCATCGCTTCTCCGCAGGGAGAAAGTCGATGCTTTTGTTTGTTATTTTGTTAAAATTACAGCCCTCTTGTCTTATCTTCGTTATAGGAAGCCGTCATCATTGCGACGATAAATAACGCGAATACCGTACAAACGAGCCAAAATGTTGCTGATAATCCAAACATGATCTGCACCTCCTATAGGTTTGAGGAACGAAATTACATATAGTTAGAAATTATTATACCCAAGGATCCGTAAAAAAGAAACGAATAAAATGTGAATTTTCGTTATTTGAAGAAAAGGAAATGGGTCGCGAGCGGTCTGAGCTTTCCATCCGAAGGACGGTTAATGACGCTTCCGTTGAAAATGAGTGTCGAGGAGCCGCCTCCATCGAGATTATAAGCATCGACGATGCCGAGCTGTTGAAGCTTATCCTGCAGTTCGGCCAGCGTTGCGCCTGAGTTGCCGCTTTCATCGTAACCGTCAGTGACAACAAACAGAAGTTGGTCGTGTTTGTAATTCGCCATGACCGTTCGGGCAGCCCTGGCAGGTGAGCTTTGCCACTGGTAAGGAATAGATGTTTTGCTGCCATTTTTGAGCAAAGTAGGAACAAAGGTTGAGCCCATTAATGGATTCATCTTGTCGAGTTCAGACTGGCTGCTAAATTTTCCGCCGATTAGCTTTCGATCCTTGTTAAGTCCGATGAAGACCGTATCGTTATTGCTTGGGAAGAAGCCATTTAAGTATTTCCCATTTATGATGGTTGTATCCAACGGGAAACGTCTGCCCTTACTGTCGTCGGCAAAGCCGCCTGCATTAATGCCAGCTATAGCCCCATAACGCTGAACCGCGTCTAGGGTCGTTTCGCTGGATCCCATCTTGTCCTTGCCGAGCACAAGCTTAATGGCTTTGTCGCTTTTGAGATTGACCTTGAGCGCGTAGCCTTTGTAGTTGCTTTCATTTAATGTAAACAGCTTAAGATCGATATTGCCCGATGAGGCCTGTTTAACGGGGCTTCCAAGTTTAGCGGTAATGCGGGAATCGTAGATGAGACCTGGTTTAGCAGCCTGTGCTGTAGCATTCTGGAGCATGGCAGAGACCTCAGCTGTGCTCTTCTCATACAATTCAAAATATTTCTGAATAATCGTTTTCGTTTGGACTGCATCGCTATTCGCTTTAACAAGTTTGGCATCCAGCGACGTAGCCTCTTGACGAAGGGAGAAGGAAGCAGCTCCGATTCGAGCGAAGTCAGCAATATGTACATTCGTAGAAACGAAAAGCAGCCAGATCAGCATGCCTAGAAATGGCGCGCAAGCCAGTAAGAACATGCGATTGATTTGTTGAACGGCATTCATTATTTCAACACATCCAAATTCTTCTGCAACTCTTCCAGCTTCTTCTTCACATCGGCAAGTTGCGTGTACAACTGATTGCTGTTATCGGTCTTGCTGTTGGCGCTGTCTTTGGTGAAAGCTAACAATTCGTTCAGCGAGTCTACTTTGCTCTGCAGAGCTTTGATGTCAGTAGTCACACTGTCTTTCAATTGAGAGACTTGCGTTTGATAGTCATCCTGAACCACTTTTAATTGCTGCTGGGTTTGCTGTGCGATATCGGTTGCGATTTCTTTCCTCAAATGCTCTGTGTACAGCATAGCTGCTGCCACTCCGATTGCGATCAGCATGACCCAACCCATGAATAGAAACAAATACGTTTTCCTTTTTACCTTGGTAGCCTTCGATGCGCGAGGAAAGGAATTCGCTGTTGCATTCTCGATGGGCATGTTCATGTTAATCACCTCTGTCTAGTAGTATACCATATTCCAGATTTTTACCAAATTCTTGCGATATCGACACGTTCCTAATAGAAAAACATTAGGTAGATTTCGAGATTTTCCGATAATCATTCGGTGAAATGCCTTCCTGCTTTTTGAAAACTTTGCTGAAATACTTCTCGTCCTGATAGCCTACCATTTCAGCCACTTGAGAAATACGTAGATGAGGATTGCTTAGCAAAATTTTCGCTTTATCCATTCGAATCTGACCTAAATAATCGGACAAGTTGACTTCAAATTCCTGCTTAAACTTACGTGAAATATACTCGCGGCTTAAGAAAAAGCGGCTGGCAATATCTTGAAGTGTAATATCCTCGTGATAATGCTGATTGAGAAAGGAAGCTATTTCAAATATGACATTTTTATCTTTTTGATGATGCTCCAATAGCAATTTGGACAAATGCACGATGCTTCGGGTAAGTTCTTGCTGCCAGAGTGTCAAGGAAAGTATACCGTGTTCATCGAGCGGAACAATTAAGCTGGCAGGTTCATCTGCGAGCAGTTGTTTGACTTCTTCTTCATTTTTGCTTGGGAAAAACTCCTGCACCCAGCGACGCTTCATGACGGTGTACTCACGCCACCAAAGATCAAGCTGCTGCGGAGTGATGGCATCGAACTGTTTAACGGCGTCGATCCATAGCTGAACGGATTCCTGAATCTGTTCCATGTTTCCGCTGCGGATTGCAAGATGAATTCGCTCCTCGTAATGACTGAATGACAATGAGCGATGTGTAGACTTCGCTGGAGATTTGGGTGTGCTGTGGATCCAGGTATCCTTGGTCATGAGATTCCGTTGCCGCAGCGCTTCTCTGGCTTCTTGATAAGATATCGACAAGTCGGCTGGAAATGCATGCGAGCCGCCAATGCCGAAATCGACACGGCTGCGCAGTGTTACACGCATCCCTTCATTAATTTTCTTCAGGAGCGTTTCAGCTTCCCGCTGTTCTTTCCACAGGAAGAGAACGATTTCGTTTTCGCTATTCCAATGCCGGAAGGCAAAGCCGCGCTGCTCCGCGGTCAAGAATTCATTGCAAATATTAACGAGCGAGAATAGCAGCAAGTCCAGATTATGGCTGAATTTGTTCTTCAGGCTGCGTTCCATCGTATCCAGGGATAAGATGGCTACACGGCAGTAATGAATATCGCGCGATAACCCAAGCTCCTTGTCAATTTGATCCGCTGAGCCTTCGTACGTAGCAGGTTCTGCGATTAGCGTCGAGAGAAGCTTGTCCCAATAGACAGGTTTAATCTGATTGATTTCCATGTTGCGCTCGTGATTTAACTGCCGGTGTTCTTCGTCTTTACTCCATGCCAGGATGGCTTTTGCCAATGCTTCATTCAATTGCTCCGCGTCGATTGGCTTCAAAATATAATCAGTTCCACCGTATTTGACCGTGTGACGTAAAAGAGAGAAGTCATCGTGACCGCTGATGACAATTGTTTTACTGTTTGGAGCTTTGGTATGCAGCCATTCCAGCAGTTGAACGCCGTTCATGATGGGCATCATCATATCGGTCATGATGATTTCAGGTTTCTCCCTTTGGATAATGTCTATCGCGGCTTCTCCGTTGGAGGCTTCATATATGGTAGTAATGCCATGCTCTTGCCAATTAACGAGGAGGCGGATCGCATCCCGTACGTGTTTCTCATCATCTACTATTAATACTTTCATTCTATGACTTCCTTCTGCATGGGAATCTTAATGACAATTCGCAAGCCTTGCGGCTCAACTGGGCTGATCTCAAGACTCGCTTCGTCGGTGAAATACAACTGAATTCGCGTCAACACATTACTGAGTCCTATATTGGCATCGTCAGAGATGGAAGGTGCATGCAAATTGCTTTTTACTTCCAGCATGCGTTCTTCCGTCATGCCGACGCCGTTGTCTTCTACGCTGATGACGAGCACTGCCCTGTTTTCTTCAACAAGGCTCGTCGTTCGTATACATAATAAGCCCGTGCTTCCGCTTGGTTTGAAACCATGTTTGAAATAATTTTCAACAAGAGGTTGCAGGATCATTTTAGGCACATTAAGCATATTGGTACTTTCTTCAATGTCAAATACAATTTCGAACTGGTGCTCAAAGCGTTGCTTTTGCAGCTCCAAGTAGGATTTCACATGATCCAGTTCTTTACGCAAAGGAACGGTAGATTCGCTTGTGTTCATGCTGTAATGCATCATTTTGGCCAAGGAGGAGATCAGGCCGTAAATCTTCGGCGCCTCATGCTGCAGTGCGAGCGTTCCGATAGATTGCAGCGCATTATTTAAAAAATGCGGATTGATTTGCGCTTGCAAAGCCATTAGCTGATTCGATTTATTGGCAAGCTCCAACCGATATTCACGCATCACCATCTGATTCAAATCCTGCATAAGGGTATGGAATCGGTTTGCTAGTATGCCTAGCTCGTCCGTTCGGGTCAGCTCAATATCGGCGTTCATTTGTCCGGCTTGGATCCGGGTTATGTAACGAATAAGCTTTTTGATTGGCGAAGTAAACATAATACTGACATATACGGTTCCAATAACGACAATGACGAGAAAAAGGGTCAGAACAAATGAATTAATCAGGGTCAATTGCCTTGCATTCTTGGTTAGCTGATCATAAGGCAATCGTTTGACGATCGTCCAGTTGACAGAGTCTGTTTTCATTTTCTCATATACATTCATCCCCGCATAGGAACCTTTGGTCCACTGATAGCTGCCGCTTTCTGCCGTGCTGAGAATAGCCTCATTTCCCCAACTGCCGTCAATCGGCTGCCCCCATTTGCTTGGATCCGGACCGAAGACAATGAAGCCGGAGTCGTCCAGAATATACAGTTCTTCCTGGTCATGCGTATACAAGTTTTTGCAGATGTCCGAGATCAAATCGAGCTGGAGGTCGATGACCAATTCTCCAATCGAACTATTATTCGGAGCATACAAGATTTTCCGATGCATAGATAGGACGGGTGAGGGAGCAAAATAATCTCGGAGCGGGATTCCATAATTATTGCTTTCATGGGTTGTTTGGAAATAAACATCCCTCTTCTCGGGAAAAGGACGTAGTTCCTCGTATTTACCATTCGAGCTTGTTGAAAGGTCGTTGACCATGAGATAAGAGCGGTTGCTGACACTTGCATATAAATAAATTTGCTTGACTTCTTTGATGGAATGGGACATAACCTGAAGTCCGCTGGCAATCACTTTGCCGCTTATATAATCAATTTCCTTTTGTCTCTGCAAAATATTGTATAACGGCTCAGTGTCTTTCGAGACTTGCTGCCCGGTATAAATGGTTAAGGAGGCTTGCGTGACACTATTCAAATAGTTGATGATGTTGGCCTTTGCCTGTGAAATGAGCACTGCATTGCTTGCGATTGTATCCTCGATTACCCGTTGTTTTGTGAAAAAATAGGAAACGACAACAGAAGTAATAAATGGAATTAAAGTGGCCAAGAGCAAAAAAAGGATCAATTTATTGCGAATGCTGTTACGGATCAGGGAGCATCATCTCGGTTTCTTGTAGGTTGTTTTTCCCCTACATTGTAGCAGGAGAGGTCAACAAATTCCACCTATTGCATCACGATAATCTGTGTTTTTCAAGAAAAATAGAATTTATACTAAAACGTAGCTTCATGATTCTGGAACATAGGGGGGAATTCCCATGAAAAACAACAAAGGCATATCAGGACTTCTTCAGCAGTGGGTATTCGTCGGCCCGGCATTACTATTTTTTGCGGTCATTGTCGTTGTTCCTTTCCTAATGAGCATTTATTACTCATTTACCGAATGGAATGGCGTCACAACTAACGTGAAATTCAACGGTTTGGATAATTTCAAACAGATTTTGTTTCATGACGAAGACTATCGGAATGCATTTTGGTTCACTACACGACTTACCGTGACGAATGTCATTCTTACGAATCTTGTTGGGTTTCTTCTGGCGCTCTTGCTCACCCAAGCACTGAAAACACGTAATGTATTGCGTACAATTTTCTTCATGCCGAACGTAATCGGCGGTTTGCTGCTTGGATTTATTTGGCAATTTATTTTCGTCAAAGGTTTTGGAACTTTAGGTGATCTGACACATCTCAGCTTTTTTCAATTGCCATGGCTCGGAGACGCGCCAACGGCTTTCTGGGGAATCGTCATCGTAAGTATTTGGCAAGGTTCAGGTTATCTGATGATTATCTACATTGCGGCACTTTCGAATGTGCCTAAAGATATGATTGAGGCTGCTTATATTGACGGTGCAACACGTCTTCAAGTGCTGCGGAGCATCATCGTACCGCTAATCATGCCGGCGGTTACCGTATGTTTATTCTTGACCATTTCCTGGTCTTTCAAAATGTTCGACCTGAACTTCTCTTTAACCAAGGGAGGGCCGTTTAACTCGACGGAATCGGTAGCGATTAACATCTATCAAGAAGCATTCCGCAATAATCGTTATGGGTTGGGAACAGCAAAAGCATTCGTATTTTTCATTGTTGTTGCCATTATTTCAACCATCCAAGTCATGTATACGAAACGCAAGGAGGTTGAAGTCTAATGGAATCTGTAAAAAAATATTCAGGGCGGCTTTTTTCGCTCGAGGTGCTGGGCATTCTGGTTGCACTATTGTTCTTGGTCCCTTTTTATTTTGTGATCGTAAATTCGCTAAAAACATTTCCGGAGCTGGCTGCTAATACAGCTAGGCTGCCTAAGAGTTTATATTTCGACAGCTATATAAAAGTATGGTCTATTATGAAATTCCCGCAAGCCTTTCTCAATTCCTTAATCGTAACGGTCGTCAGCAATGTGGGGCTTGTGCTCATCAGTTCCATGGCTGCATACCGGATGGTAAGAAAGGCAAGCAAATTTAATAACTTGGTGTTTCTCGCATTCGTTGCTGCGATGGTCATTCCATTCCAATCCATCATGATTCCTCTTGTCCGCGTGGCTAGTCAAGTTGGCCTTATGGACAGCAGATTAGGCTTGGTGGCCTGTTATTTCGGTTTTGGTGTTTCGCTGAATGTTTTCCTGTATCATGGATTTATCAAGTCCATTCCACTGGAAATTGAAGAATCAGCGACGGTTGACGGCAGCTCGGCGTATGGTGTGTTCTGGCGGATTGTTTTCCCGCTGCTGAAGCCGATGTCCGTGACGGTGGTTATTCTCAATAGCTTGTGGATTTGGAACGATTATTTGCTTCCTTCACTGGTTTTGAATTCTCCTGATCTGCGAACAATTCAACTTGCTACCTTTTCCTTCTTTGGTCAATATACGAAACAATGGGATTTGGCACTGGCCGGCCTGACGCTTAGTATATTGCCGATTGTTATTTTCTTCCTAGCCATGCAGAAGCATATTGTGGAAGGCATCACAGCAGGTTCAGTAAAAGGTTGACAGTTCGACAGAAAGGTTCAAGATTTTCCACTATTATGTTCAATATTATCTGTGTCCCAGGTTCAAGCTAGTGTTTACAATAAATTCGTAAGCAGTTAAGAACATCAGAAAAGGGAGGCAATACAAAATGAAGAAATTGACGATGCTTAGCATGGCAACTGTACTCTCACTATCTGTGATTGCAGCAGGCTGTGGTAACAAATCAACTCCAGCACCAGCGGCTTCCAACGGATCGACAGCGACAACTGCACCAGCTTCAGGTAAGCAAGTTACAATTAAAATGTTCCAATTTAAAGTGGAAATTGCTGATCAATTGGGCAAATTAGTTCAAGAATATCAAAAGCAAAACCCGAATGTTAAGATCCAGGTGGACACAGTTGGGGGCGGTGCTGACTATGGCGCGGCTTTGCTTGCAAAGTTTAACTCAGGCGATAAACCGGATATTTTCAACAACGGCGGATTCTCCGATCTGGATAAATGGTTCGATAACCTGGAAGATCTCTCTGATCAGCCATGGGTGAATGATCTAGTAGACGTTGCAAAAGAACCGATGACGAAAAATGGCAAGCTATATGGTCAACCGCTGAATTTGGAAGGCTATGGCTTCATTTATAACAAAGATTTGTTTACAAAAGCAGGTATCACAGAGCTTCCTAAAACGTACACGCAGTTGGAAGCAGCAGCGAAAAAGTTGCAAGATAGCGGTGTTACGCCTTTCGAAACAGGCTATGGCGAATGGTGGGTACTTGGTAACCACTTCGTGAACTTGCCGTTTGCACACCAAAAAGATCCGAATGCCTTTATTGACGGCTTGAACAAAGGCACAGCGAAAATCCCGGGTAATGAACAGTTCAACAATTGGTCCAAACTATTCGACCTTCAATTGAAATATGGTAACAAAAACCCGCTGCAAACCGATTACAACACGCAAGTTACTGACTTTGCGACAGGTAAAGCGGCTATGACGCAGCAAGGTAACTGGACTCAAGTGCAGATTTCCAAAACAAATCCAGACTTGAAAATTGGCTTCTTGCCAATGCCAATCAGCGATGATGCAGCAGAAAACGATAAGTTGCTCGTGGGCGTACCGAACAACTGGGCTATTAACAAAAACTCTGCTGTTAAAGACGAAGCTAAGAAATTCTTGAACTGGATGGTAACATCGGATATTGGTAAGAAATACATTACAGAAGAATTCAAGTTCATTCCTGCCTTCAAGTCAATTCCTGCTGATGAGAAAATACTTGGACCTTTGGCTTCCGATATTATCAAATACAGCAAAGAAAACAAAACATTGAGCTGGAACTGGTTCAAATTCCCAGGCGGCGAAGCGACAAGCAAAAAATACGGCGATATTATGCAAGGTTACATCGCGAAGAAGTATACGAAAGATCAAATGCTGGATGAATTCCAGAAAACATGGGATAGTCTTAAGAAGTAAGCCGAATATGATCAAATATAAAGCCTCAGCGTCTAAGCTGGGGCTTTTTGCCGTTTAACAGGACGATCACGGGCTGTTACAATGGGGTAGACTGGAGGGTAACGATACATATGGGATTTAGTGCCTGGCTTCAACAAAAACGGAATCCGCTTCCATTAGAAAAACAACTATCTCGCGAAGCGATCATTTCGTTGGTTATTCATTCGACTTTTCAATTCGGTGCTTCAATGTCAGGTGTGTTTTTGAATTTGTACTTGTGGCGACTTACACAAAGTCTTGCTGTAAACGGTTTCTACAACATTCTTGTATTCCTCATAACACCACTGGGGTTCGCGATTGGCGGATGGATGATCAAGAAGAAAGATCGGATGGTATCTTATAGATTAGGTATCGTGCTAATTGCTCTCTTTTATTTAAGCGTTATCATTGCACAAGAAAAGTTAGTCGAATATTATGTGCTTTTTGCTATTTTTAACGGGCTTGCTGCTGCCTTTTACTGGGTAGGATATCTTACTTTGATGTATGATGTGTCGACCGAACAAAATCGTATTCGATATTTGGCTTTTAATATGATCTTTTTCACAGCTGCGACTTTGGCAGGTCCGGCGTTGGCTGGCTTTGTTATCAGGCTGCAGGAGGGGTTGCGAGGCTATACGATTGTTTTCTCCATCGCTTTCTTGATGTTTCTGCTGGCAACGGTTATTTCACTAAAGATTAAAGCATCCAGCGGTCACCACAAAGCCTACTACTTAAAATATGCTGGATTGATGATGAAGAAAGACAAAGCTTGGTTGAAATCTTTACTTGGCTTTTTCGGGATGGGCTTGCTGCAAGGAACCATGCTTTTTCTTCCTAACATTCTTTTGTTTAAAGTAATGCCGCGAGAGGATATTGTAGGCTATTTGGGTGTTCTCTACTCCAGCTTAAGTATTGTGATGGGGGTATTTATATCCAAGTATGCACAGTCGAGCAAAGCCCGGATGTATTTAGCTATATCGACGGTCGGTTATTTGATAGGCTCATCTCTGCTCCTTGGGAGCATTAATCTCTGGTCGGTAGTGAGTTTCATGATTCTCTACTCGATATTTGCCCCACTGCAAGGGAATACGATGACCGGCTATTATTACGGGCTTATTTCCACACTTCCGCTAAAAGGTGAATTAAAGGTGGAAAGTGTCGTTGTAAGGGAGTTTTTCTTGAATGTGGGAAGGGTTATTTCGATAGGCTGTTTGATCAATTTCGGCAGCGATCTCGATGGCGGGTCGATCCCTTGGATTTTGCTTATAGCTTCGCTTACGCAGATTGCTCTGGTGTGGTCGATAAAATCTTCGAAAGCATGATTGGATGGTTTGGATGAAAGTGCTCCGTCCCGGGAATCCTAGAAAGTAGTATAACTGGGAGAAGAGGGAACATGATGGAGTATTTTGATAGCATCATTGTTGGCGGCGGTATTGCCGGACTGCAGGCGGCCATTCAGCTGGGAAGATACGAGCATCGGGTGCTGGTTATCGACGCTGGCGCTGGTCGCTCTTCCTTATGCCGCAGCTATCATAACCTACTGGGCTGGCCAGACGGCGTCTCTGGAGAGGAACTGCGCAGCGTAGGGCGTATGCAGGCTGAACGGCTTGGCGTTGTTTTTGCTAAGGATGAAGTTGTTCAGGCTGTGAGCAAAGGAAAGCTGGGAGAAGGTTTTGAGCTATGGGGCAACTCGGGCAAAGGATACGAAGCCAGGACGCTGCTGTTAGCGACAGGGCTAATGGATCGCATGCCGGAAATCACAGGCTTGAAAGAATGCTTAGGCCTAACGGTATACGTGTGTCCGGATTGCGATGGGTATGAGATCAGGGGGCGGCGAACAGTCGTGATGGGCGCAGGAAATGCCGGGGCCCGGATGGCTCTCCGGCTTCGAAGCCGGACGAAAGATCTCATTTATGTCAATCATGAAAATCGGCCGGTAAAAAGCGAACTCCTTGCTGAATTAGATCTTAAAGGAATTGTATATATAGCGGAAGATATTCAAGAAGTTATGGCTGGTGAGGATGGCATTATGGGAGCAGTCCGGCTAGGAAGCGGGAAGTTGATTGAAACCGAACGGGGATTCATTGCTTTTGGCGGCAACGAAGTAAAGTCGGATTTGGCCGGACAGCTTGGTGCTGAGCGGATGGAAAACCGCCACATCGTAACGGATCCGCGCAGCAAAATGACGAGCGTGCCGTTCGTGTGGGCGGCCGGAGACGTCGGCGTGCACGCGGAGCAAGTGACGATCGCCATGGGTGAAGGATCGCAAGCGGCTATTTGGATGAACAAGGCTCTTCAAATGATGAAGGAAGGAGCGAATGCGTATCAAATACTCGTTCGCTCTTAAGAAGCTACAGGGAAGTGGGCAGTTGAGGGGTTGAAGCGGTTCCAGGCTGAGTCGCAACCGGGGATTCTGTTGGCGGAAATGCGGCTACCACATGGGCGTATTCCGCCAATGCTTGCTCGCCTGAAGGTGTAAGATGGTAAATGCCGCGGCTTTGCCGTATGAACCAGTGATAGTAGTTTTTTTGCAGCAGTGAGCTAACGGCTTTGTTGCCTGTGAACGCTCGCAGTTGACGAGGGCTTAGCGGTCCATGCTCACGAAGGAGATGGACACAGTGAAGCGACTTCTCGCGATAAGCCGTCATTAACTTCTGCTGCGAACTGCCGCCGACATTATAGTCGCCGCTGCGTTCATGAAATTCATGCACGACTTGCAAGGCAGCGCGCTTGTTCGAGCGCAAGGTATAAGGGATAGGCTCGCAGACGACATCGACTGCGGGCTTTTTGCGTTTATAGAACTGAACGGTTAGGATACCGAGGCCAAGCATCCTGCATAAGCGCCGTATGTCCTCCCACTGGAGCCGGTGCGGAGCGCGGCCTTTGTTCGGGAGCTCAAATGCGACATATACCTGCTGGGTCAAGCGGAGCCGGTCAATGCCCTGTACAAGAAGCGGGATGTTGAAGCTCTTCTTCAACTCAACAACGACAGGAGGCTCCTCACCGCGAATGGCAACTAAATCGCAGTGCTTGACTTCACCTCGAACCGTATAGCCCTGCTGTTCAAAATATTGTTTAATCGGCGCATACAGCTCCGTTTCGGTTTGGATGGGCATGTCCCTTCTGCTTCCCCTATCTACATTGCTTAGTAATCAGAATTTGTATCATTATAGCATAGCTTTTGTTAGAATAGGGGGAGAAACTAACTTGTACGTACATGTTAATTTAAGAAAGGAAAGTACGCACGAAGTCGTAGGAGGGCAAGCAGAATGTCGAATCAAAACCGTGATAACTTACAAGAGCAAATGAAGAATGCTACTCAGGAGCATTCTGTTTTGGATGAATGGCTGGGCCAGAGCTTCAATTGTGCTTGCGGCCACAAGCATGAGGTTCCGATTCGTCGCATCGTTATCGAGCGAGGCGCTATAGAGGCTGCAGCCGGCTATGTGAAGGAAGCCGGCTACAGCCATGTAACTCTTGTTGCGGACCAGAGGACGCAGCAAGCGGCTGGCTTGCACTTGCGCGGACTGCTGGAGGCTGCGCAAGTGCACGTGTCGGTCAGCGTGATTCGCGAGAACACGCTGGGAGAGGTTGCCGCCGATGAGGAGGCGATCGTGCAGGTACTGCTCGACACGCCGCTGTCGTCGCAAGCGCTCGTGGCCGTGGGAGCGGGCACCGTCCACGATATTGTCCGGTTCGTCAGCCATCGGACGAAGCGCCCGTTCTTGTCCGTGCCGACGGCGCCGTCCGTCGACGGCTTCGCTTCCGTGGGGGCGCCGCTCATCGTTCGCGGCTTCAAACAGACGATCCCCGCCAGCTCGCCCGAGGCAATCTTCGCTGATCTTGCGCTGCTCGCAGAGGCGCCGCAGGCCATGATCGCCGCCGGTCTTGGCGATATGCTCGGCAAGCACACGTCCCTCGCCGACTGGGCGCTCGGCCGCGTGCTGCTTGACGAGCATTACTGCGAGCTGAGCGCTCGCTTGACCCTGGAGGCCGTGGACTTGTGCACGGCCCATGTGGACGAGATCGCGCAGCGCACGGATCTCGGCATGCGCAAGCTTATGGAAGGCCTGATTTTATCCGGCCTCTCCATGCTCCTGGTCGGCCATTCCCGGCCGGCCTCAGGGGCTGAGCACCATCTCTCCCACTATTGGGAGATGGTGCTACTGCAGCAGCGCCGCAGGGCGCTGCTGCACGGCGCGAAGGTCGGCGTCGCGACCGTTCTGATGGCGCAGCGCTATGAGGCGCTGCTGGGGCTTACGGCCGGCGAGGCCGAGAGGCGCCTCGCGCAAACCGCGGTCCCCAGCGAGCAGTCGGATGCGCTGCGCATCCGGCAAGCTTATGGGGACATGGCGGAGCAGGTCATCGCCGAGAACTTCCCGGCGGATGCCAAGGGCATTGATGCGCGCAAGCTGAAGGCGCGCATCGCTGAGCGCTGGGACGATGTGCAGGCCATCGCCCGCGCGGTTCCTGCGCCGGAACAGCTGAGCGCTTGGCTCAAGGCTGTGCAGGGTCCTGTCACGACCGGGCAGCTTGGCGTGGAGCCGGAGCTGCTGGAAGCTTCTTTGCAGGATGCGCTGTTCGTCCGCAACCGGTTTACGATCTTACGCTTACAGCGTCTGCTGGAAGGTCCTATTGAAATCCATTTGACATAAAAATTTCGGGAAACTTATCCTCCATGGGTGCATAGGATTGTAATACACAATTCACCATCACGAGCTGACCTGATTTTGAGAGGCGGCAGTGAAAGGAGGTACCCATGGACATATTCAAAAGAATTACGGAGCATCGTACGGAGAAGGAACTACTAGCCTGGAACGGTACGTTCGCGGAGTACATAGAGTTGGTTCGTAAACATCCTGGCCTCGCGAAAACCGCGCACTCAAGAGTATATGAAATGATTGCTTCGCAAGGCATTAATGATCAAAGCGGCCACAAGTCCTACAAATTTTTCAATCAAGAAATTTTCGGCCTTGATCGCGCCATTGAAAAGCTTGTAGAAGAATACTTTCACTCCGCCGCTCGTCGATTGGATGTTCGTAAGCGCATTTTGCTGCTGATGGGTCCTGTCAGCGGAGGAAAGTCAACGATTGTGACCATGCTGAAACGCGGGTTGGAGCAATTCTCCAAATCCGATTTAGGGGCCGTTTATGCGATTAAAGGTTGCCCGATGCATGAGGATCCGCTACATTTGATTCCTGGGGAGCTTCGTTCTGAGGTTGAGCGGGAGCTTGGCGTTCGAATTGAAGGAACCCTGTGTCCTTCCTGTCAAATGCGCCTTAAAACGGAGTATAACGGCTGTATAGAAGATGTGCTCGTTGAGCGTGTGCTTGTTTCTGAAGAAGCGCGTATCGGCATCGGTACTTTCTCCCCGTCCGATCCCAAATCTCAGGATATTGCCGATTTGACGGGAAGTATAGATTTCTCTACGATCACCGAATTCGGTTCGGAATCGGACCCGCGCGCGTATCGTTTCGATGGTGAGCTGAATAAAGCGAACCGCGGCATCATGGAATTTCAGGAAATGCTGAAATGCGACGAGAAATTCCTGTGGAATTTGCTTTCCTTGACGCAAGAAGGCAACTTTAAAGCGGGACGCTTTGCCTTGATAAGCGCAGATGAACTCATTATAGCTCATACGAATGAGACGGAATACAAATCGTTCATCGCGAACAAAAAGAACGAAGCATTGCAATCGCGGATGATCGTCATGCCAATCCCGTATAATCTGCGGGTGTCGGATGAGGAGAAAATTTATTACAAGCTCATTGGCCAGAGCGATATGTCGCATATTCATAGCGCTCCGCACGCCTTGCGGGTGGCGGCTATTTTCTCCATTCTTACCCGTTTGAAGGAAACGAAGAAACAAGGGATGGATTTAGTCAAAAAAATGCGCATGTACGACGGTGAGGTCGTGGAAGGCTATAAAGAAGCTGATCTTAAGGAAATGCAAAATGAATTTATCGAGGAAGGCATGAGCGGCATTGACCCCCGGTATGTCATAAACCGGATTTCCAGCGCTTTGATCCGTCAGGATCTTCAGTGTATTAACGCGTTGGATGTGCTGCGCGCTCTGAAAGATGGGTTGGATCAGCATCCGTCGATCACGAAGGATGAGCGGGAACGCTATCTCAATTTCATCTCCGTAGCCCGTAAGGAATACGATGATATTGCGAAGAAAGAAGTGCAGAAAGCTTTCGTATATTCGTTCGAAGAGTCAGCCAAAACGTTGTTTGACAACTATTTGGATAACATTGAAGCCTACTGTAACTGGGGTAAAATCAAAGACCCGTTAACCGGTGAGGAAATGGATCCGGATGAGCGGCTGATGCGTTCGATCGAGGAGCAAATCGGCATCTCGGAAAATGCGAAGAAAGCGTTCCGCGAAGAAATTTTAATTCGCATCTCTTCGTATTCCCGCAAAGGCCGGAAATTCGATTACAGCAGCCATGAACGGCTGCGTGAAGCGATTGAGAAGAAGCTGTTTGCCGATTTGAAGGATATTGTGAAGATTACGACCTCAACGAAAACGCCGGACGAGAAGCAGCTGAAGAAAATCAATGACGTTACGAAGCAATTAATCGATGAGCACGGTTACTGCCCGGTATGCGCGAATGAACTGCTGCGTTATGTGGGGAGCCTTTTGAACAGATAAAATAGTGTGAGTGTCTAAGGCCATGGATGGGAATCCATGGCTCTTTTAATAGAATGTTTGAATCCTTCACAGAACTTAGGTGCCACCGCGGTTTGGATCACCCCATACCGCCTCGATCTACGATGGATCGTCTATTTTGCATGGGTGAGCGGAACGTAGGTGCGTTAAGAGGCGGTGTTTTCGGTTGCAGGGACGTTTCGCGAAACTACCGTGCGTTATGAACAGGAAATGTTGGGTTTTCGGCACGATTTTCGCTCATTTAACGCACCCTAGTTCCTCTTCAGGGGGAGGAAAGGGACGTTACCGTGGAATAAGGCTTCGTAGTTCCGTCAATATCGCTGTGTATGGGGCATGTGAGGTCCGGAGTACCTCCTCCTCCACTCTCTTGTGAAGCTTGCGGAGGTGAAATGTACCCGGAAACTTGCAGGGGTGTTCATGGACAGGAATACCGAATGGAAGACAGATAAGGGAGAAGAGAAGTGGAAGGCAGCACTGAGTAGCACAGACGAGGGGATGGGTGTGGGGTAGAGAAGCGATAGCGGTTGGAACCCCATTCCCAATCCACTCCCTTTCGCCATATATGGTCTATACCAAGGACGCCGCTAGGCTTTTTTCTTGACAGATGCGCGCCTAGCCAAGCTAGGCACAAACGGAAAACCTCGCCCGCTCGGAATTCCCGCTATCCGTGATCGCGTTGTGCAAATAGCAACGAAGCTGGTGCTCGAGCCGATTTTTGAAACGGAATTCAAGGAATGCTCCTATGGATTCCGTCCAAAACGGGATATTAGAGGAGCAATCCGTCACATTCTGCGTGCCGTGAGAAAAGGTGTTTACTGGGTAGTAAATGTGGATATTTCTGGGTATTTTGAAAACATTTCGCATGAGAAGTTGATGAAGCTTGTGGAGCAACGAGTAAGCGACAGAAGAATACTCAAGCTCATCCGGAAATGGTTGAAGGCAGGCTTCGTAAAAGATGATCAGTTCTACGAAACTGACCTTGGAAGTCCACAGGGCGGCGTCATTAGTCCGTTGCTTGCAAACATCTATCTGAATTATCTCGACACGAACTGGGAAAACAAATTCACTGAACTTGGTACACTAGTCCGCTATGCGGACGACCTCGTCATCCTATGCAAAACCAAGGATCATGCCTTAGAATCAATCAACGTTTTGAAAGCAGTATTCGGCAAGTTTGAACTACAAATGAACACGTCGAAGTCGAAGCTTATCTATCTGTGGAATGGCAATGTGGGATTCGACTTTCTATGGAGTAGATTACCACATTTTGCGAAGCTACCCCTCGAAGAAAGCCATGAAGAAGATGAAGGAGAAGGTAAAGGAAGTCACCGAGCCACGTAATCGACTGTACTGGACAATGAGCAAAATGAAAGAGGAACTTAACCCTAAAATTCAGGGGTGGAGAAATTACTACGCGATGGACAGCTTTGCCGACATCTTCCTGAACAAAATCGACTGGTATATTCGAAAGAGAGTCATGCTGTTTTGGAACAAGTCGCGTCAGTCTACAACTTTATTATCTAAATCTAGTACTTTATTGTTCAGTCTACGACTTAATTAATTGGAAACACAAAGCACATATGTTTGTGGCGCGAAGTCATGGCACAAACATACGCGCATAATCGTTTTACGACACAAACATATACGCATAATCGGCAATGCCGCTGATTTTATTGAAGACCTTGCCGCCGAGACGCTAGACTCGACTTGCGATTGATACATGTATCCGAAAGCCTAGGGAATAATCCCTCGGCTTTTTTAGTGGAATGAATAGGGATTTTTTTACAATATCTTAGTAAAAGGAAAATATTTGAATTACATTTCTACTATAAAATGCTAGATAGCAATAGAATTTATAGTAGAGGACTGATTAAACGTTGAAGCAGAAATATAAAAGACTGATTTCAGGTCTCGTCGTTGCGAACATGGTTGGAGCGATGATCACCAGTATGCCGATAACGGCGAACGCATCGGATACTGTTGGGGCTTCAGCTGCCAGCGCAACAGTCAGCTCAAGCACTTATTCCAAGCCGGACACGCTAAACATCACGAAGATCGCCAACTATTCGGTAGGTAAAACGAACAAAGATGGCGGCGTGGCGGAAATCGTCAAGTACAACAAGGACAACGGCAAGTTTTACTTGGTTAACGGTGTAATTAAAACATTAGAAATTGTACCTTTAACTTCGGCCGGGGGCACTTTAACAAAGGAAAAATCGATTAATATTGGAGCGCTCGCTGAAACCAACGGATTCCAGTACGGGGATCTTACAAGCGTTGACGTCAATACGGCTACCGATAAGATTGCCTTAGCGGTACAAGAGCTGGATTCGGCAAAAAACGGTAAAATCATGGTGCTCGATTACGACGGCAATCTCTTGAAAACCTATGAAGCCGGCGTACAGCCCGACATGGTCAAGTTTACTTCCGACGGGCGCTACATACTGACTGCCGACGAGGGCGAGCCGCGAGTTGCGGGCATGGATCCGCAGGGCAGCGTGACCATCGTGGATACTCAAAATGATTCGGTAACCCATGTTAAATTCGACAAGCCAGAACTCATCGATAATCTCGTTCATATTCGTGGCGCATCCGATTCTACTACGGGTCTAGTGACCGGCAGCGGTTCAAAGGCGGATGCTGTTACGGATCTGGAGCCGGAGTATATTGCATTGTCCGGTGACGAATCGATCGCTTACGTCAGTTTGCAGGAAAATAATGCGATTGCGGCGATCAACATGTCCACGAAATCTTTGATTTCCGTCAAGGGACTTGGTTACAAAGATTTTAGAAAGTCCAGCAATTCTTTGGACCTCGTGAACGACGGGCAATTCAAGCTGGAAAATGTTCCTTTCTACGGGATGTATATGCCGGACGGTGTAGCTGCATACAAGGTGGGAAGCACCACGTATTTATTCACGGCTAACGAAGGCGATGAGACGGATTGGAGCGGAAGAAAGAATGGCTCGAGCATCGGCGATCTCAAAGGAAGCCTCAATACGAATTCAGCGGCCGCAAAATTCCTGAACGGAAAAACGACGTACGACAAAGTAACGGTAGCCGGAGATATGGGTACCGATAACGTTTATCTGTATGGCGGAAGATCGTTCTCTGTTTGGAATGCGGAAACGATGCGTCAGGTTTATGACAGCGGGAATGACTTTGAATCGATTACGGCCGAGCGCCTGCCTGATAACTTCAACGCCAGCAACAGCAAGACGACTAAGGATGACCGCAGCCCCAAGAAAGGGCCTGAGCCGGAATATGTCACTGTCGGGAAAGTCGGAAATAAAGTGTTCGCATTTATCGGATTGGAGCGGACTGGCGGTGTGATGACATATGATGTCACGAATCCGGAACATCCTGTTTTCGCAAATTATATCAATACACGAAAGTGGACGCCGAAGGACACTCTGGCCACCGACACCGGACCGGAAGGACTTGATTTCATTCCGGCGTCGGAAAGCCCGACCGGATTCCCATTGCTCTTGGTCGCGAACGAGGTTGGCGGCACGATTGCCGTGCTGCAATTAGATGTAGTGACGCTCAGCGGCCCAACCAGCTTGATCGTCGGTGAAACCTCGGTTGCAGAAGCGACCTATGGCGGCATGAAACTTACTTCCTCTTCGGGAGTCACCTTTACGAGCAGCAATACAGCGGTGGCTGAAATCGGCAGCACGAGCGGCCAAATCACCGCGAAAAACGAAGGTCAAACCGTAATTACGGCAACTTATGGAGCGATAAACGGAAGTTATACACTGAATGTCAACTCGCAAAACATCAAGGTTCAATTGCTGGCGACGAGTGACCTGCATGGCAACATCGACTCCAAGTTTAATGAAAAAGACTCCGGCATCAATGAAGACCTGGACGGCGACACCAAGAAGGACAAAGATCTCGGCGGCATGCAGTACATGGCGACATATATCAATGCGAAAAAAGCGGAGAATCCGAATACCCTCATGCTTCACTCTGGAGATATGGTGGGAGCAAGTCCGCCGTTATCTGCGTTGTTCCATGACGAGCCGACGATTGAGGTATTGAATGAAATCGGCTTCGATGTCGGCGCTGTAGGCAACCATGAGTTCGACGAAGGAACGGCTGAGCTGATCCGCTTGATTCAAGGCGGAGCACATGTCGACGGCACAGGCTCTCCAAATTACACAGGGATGAAGTACCCGATTCTCGGAGCCAACGTCAAGTTTAAAGCGAACCATGAGCATGCGCTACCTCCTTACGCGGTAAAAGAAGTTGCCGGAACCAAAATCGGATTTATCGGCGTCGTCACCGAAGAAACGCCGCATATCGTCATCCCGACAGGCATTCAAGATCTTGAATTTACGGATGCTGTGGAAGCGGTGAACGAAGCGGCCGCCGAACTGAAAGCTTAAGGCGTCAAAACGATCGTAGTTCTTGCACATATGAGCGCGGATCAAGGGACAAACGGATCTTTCACGGGCGAAGCCGTAGACCTAGCCAATAAGGTCGATGATGAAATTGATGTCATTTTTGCGGCGCATAACCATAAGCGGGTTAACACGACAATCGACGGCAAGCTGGTCGTCGCTGCTTGGGAATACAGCAAAGCGTTGATGGATGTCGATCTGGAAATCGACCGTACGACAGGCGATGTTGTTTCGAAAAAGGGGCAAATCCTATACAACTTCCGGACGGTTACACCTGATACTGACGTACAAACAATTATCGATGATTACAATGTGAAAGCAGGCCCGAAGCTGAAAGAAATCGTCGGTACGAACGTCAATGCTATGGTACAAAACTATCCGGGTAAAGGAACGGGTATAAACAACGACTTCCCATTAGGTAACCTGATCGCCGATGCGATGAAAGCCGAATTGAACGCGGACTTCGCCATGATGAACGGCGGCGGCGTACGGGCACCGCTCAATGAAGGTTCGATCACGTGGGAAGAGCTGTTCTCGATTCAACCTTTCAGCAACACACTCATCAGGGTCGAGGTGACCGGAGCAGAGCTCAAGGAAATCGTTGAGGCGCAGCTCGGTACGAACCCGATGTACGGACCGGATTCCCACGTGGGTGGATTCCGGTATACGTGGACGCAAGTCGGAACGAAGCGCAAAGTGATCGATTTGACGTTCCCTGACGGAACGCCGATTCCGGCGAACGGCACGTACACGCTTGTCGTAAACAGCTTTATGTACACAAGCAATGACGCGAGATACATCAAAATGCATACACTTGGCAAAAATGCGTTGCAAGGACCGGAAGATTTGCAGGCAACCGTGAAATTTGTGAAAAATCATCAAGGACCGATCGATTATGTATCGGAAGGACGTATCCGCGAGATTGTTGCGCCGGCTTCGATAACAACGGGCGAGAAGATTCAACTGTCGGGCAGTCCGGTGAACATTGTCGTTCCATCTGGAGTGACTGGAACAAGTGTACAAGTTACAACGGCTACATATGGAAGCAACAAACAGGCTACGGTGCCATCCGTGGAAGTGAAGGCAATCACTTCTATCGGCGACGTTAGCGTCAAAATCCCGAACGGAGCTACAATAACCGCTCCTTTAAATTGGGACGGAACAATTAAGTTGCCGGAAGTTCTGCCTAACAACAGCGTAACAGTCAATAATGGAACGGTTGCAGCGGTCATCGAGATTGGTTCACCGAACGTCACGCTGACCTTCGATAAAGCGGTAAGGCTGCTTATTCCGAACCAGGCGGGGAAAAAGGCCGGATTTATACGCAGCGGTATTTTCACTCCGATCACGAACACGGTAAGCGCGGATTCCCAAGAAGCTGCAGATAAAGAGATTGCGGCTGGCGGCGAGGCTAAAATCGACGTAGGCAGCGACCTGGTTATTTGGACCAAGCACTTTACTCAATTTGTCAGCTATACATCTAGCAATAGCCAAAGTGATTACCACAGCAGCGGCAGCGGCACTTCTTCCGCTACCTCCGGCCTCGCCATTACAGCCTCAGCCGGCGGTACCGTCGAACTGAACGGAGCTAAAATCGCTATTCCTGCGGGTGCAATGAAGTCAGACGCCAAAGTTACTGTAGAAAAAGTAACAAACACGGCAGATCTCGTTAAAGATTCGACCTTTAAGCTGGTAAGCGACGTGTTTGAAATAAAGAAAGACGCCGAAGGCGAGTTTACTAAAGACGTTACGATCACGCTGCCGTTTGATAAAACAAAGACGGATTTAGCAAAATCAACGGTATCGATTTATTGGTTTGATGAATCATCGGAAAAATGGATGGAACTGGATAATCCTAAGGTCGATGCGGATCAAGCAATCGTTACCGGGTCGGTGAAGCATTTTACGAAGTTTGCCATTCTGGCGAAGAATAAAGGGCAGTCTTCCACACAGGGGGCTGAACCTGCTTCTTTAGAGCTTTCCGACATTAAAGGACACTGGGCGGAAACTAACATCCGCGAGCTTATCAAGTCGGGCGCCATTGATGGATATCCAAAAGGAACGTTCAGTCCTGAGAAAAGCATCACCCGCGCGGAATTTGCATCCGTTCTTGTCAAAGCGTTCAAGCTGCAGGAGAAAAGCGGGAAAGGATTTGCGGACACCGCTAACCATTGGGCGAAGAAATCCATCGAAACGGCAGCGGCCTATGAGATCGTCTCGGGGTACAGCGTAAGCACGTTCGGACCTGACGACTTGATTACCCGTGAGCAAATGGCAGTCATGATCGCAAAAGCGGCTAAGCTCCCGGCAGCTTCTAGCAATAAAACATTTGCAGACAGTGCGGAAATTTCCGATTGGGCCAAAGCTTCAGTGGCTTCGGCTGTGGCAAACAGCATTGTGAACGGCTACGAGAATGGGGCCTTCAAGCCTAATGCGAATGCTACACGCGCTGAAGCAGTAACGGTGATTGTGAAAGCATTGAAAAAATAGTAAGTTAAATAGTTGAAAGAGGCTGTCCCATAAGTCATTAAAATGTCAGAGGTACAGCCTCTTCTTCATTTTGTAAAACAAAAAGAAAGCGATCTTGAACGGGAATGGGATCAAGTTCTTGTCATCCGGCGACAACAAACAACAACTTTATGTCGAGTGTCAAGAAAATAGATCGATGCCGCAGGTTTATGTATCGAAAAATCGTCATCTTTTGAAAAAGTTTTAGACTGCCCCGTAATTGTACGCTGAAACAAAATACATCGCAAAAGAAGCCTTGTATGGGTTTACACGCAAAAGGACCGTCAGGATGTTTTCCCTGACGGTTTTTCTTGCTTTGAGCAAGACTTCCTGCTTCTCTCCGAGCGCACCAGGGGTCCGTTGAAAAAGCCTGATCACGTTACGCATTCCTATGCGGGATGAGGTCTTTTTTTCTATCACCGACTCTATGAATCTCTCATATACTAATACATCTTAATGCAGGGGAGGATCAGGTTATGAGGTTAGGAAGTAAGATGAAGAAAACGGGTTCTTTTCTTTTAATAATTGTTGGATTTCTATCGTATGTGATGACCTGGCAGGTGAACTTGCTGTCACCTCTGGGGGGGGTATTCATAATGGGCGGCAGTATCGCTATGGCCATTCTCATATGGTTGGATGCAGAAGAATCCCAACTGCTGAGTGGAAAAAAAGATGTCGGAAGATCAAAAACGGGCAGCTGATCAGCAGGAGAAGAATTCCCCCCAGAAACCTTCCAATGAGCCCCGGAAATTAATAGACTTGTTTGGTTTTGGCAAAATCTTAGATAAGCTTCCCCTCCATAAACTTTCCGCGCGTATGGCTTACTGTATGTTATTTGATCTGCTTTTGTTGTTGTTTGTGCTAATCCTTAGAGCTTCGGGTATTCAAATGAATGAGTTTCCGAACTCATGGGATTTGAGGTTTATTGTTAGTACGACGATCGTTGTTTTTTTCGTCGGACTCAGTGATCTGTGGAACGGACCAAGGAGATGAGGCGGGATAAATGCCCATTTTCAAAAATCGTATTCACCAACTAGGCACTAGCACACATACAGTATATTAGGCAAATAACCCATACAGAAATGTGAGTGATTACGAAGATGACAAAACTAGAAGATCAAGAATTCCGGCCGCCTGTTGGTGGCGGGCACGGTCCAGGCGGGTTTGGCCATGGAGGTCCGGGCGGCCTAGGAGGACCCGGCGGGTTTGGACACGGCGGCCTAGGAGGACCTGGCCATGGATTTGGCCACGGCGGTCCCGGATTTGGCCCTGGACACTTTGGCCACGGCCATGGTCACTTTCACGGTCATAATGTAGATTTATTTCCTTTGGTTGTGACTACTCCTTATGTGTATAATCAGCCTTATCCGGTGTATCCTTATTATCCGTACCCATGCCCATTTCCGCCTTATCAATACCCGTGCCCTTATCCCTACTATGGGTAACAATTTGCATGCAGTTTCTGCTCTGTTTTAAGCAGGAAGGCTTCTCAATATTGAGAGGCTTTTTTTATTTTCAATTCGACATGAAGCAAAAGGGAGTTATCTTATTTATAATTATTATAAAAAAGGATTGACTTTATTTAAGATCTTAATTATAATAATTATTATCTGATAGATATTCTCAGTTTGATGATGAAATGAAAGGAAGGTGAGCAAACATGTACGATGTCATTATTGTTGGCGCAGGCCCTGCGGGTGCTTCCGCTGCGATTTATACAGCAAGAGGCAATTTAAAAACACTGGTCATCGATAAAGCCCCTAACACAGGCGCACTCGCGATTACACATAAAATTGCTAACTACCCTGGTGTTATTGGGGAGCTATCTGGCAAAGATCTGCTGGACACGATGCGTGATCAGGCCAAGGGCTTTGGCGCCGAATTCGTTCAAACGACGATTACCGCTGTGGATGTGGAAGGCGATACCAAATACGTTTTCACCGCTGATGGGATATATGAAGGTAAGTCCATCATTATCGCGACAGGCTCCAAAGGCCGCAACCGGATGCTGCCAGGGGAAGAAAATCTGATGGGGCGCGGGGTTAGCACATGTGCAACCTGTGATGGTGCTTTCTTTGAAGGAAAGACGGTCGCGGTAATTGGCGATTCGGAGGAAGCGCTGGAAGAAGCGCAGGCGCTCGCTAAGTTCACAGAAAAAATTTACTTCGTTGTTCCGCGTCCTGAACTTCAAGGTGTTCATCATGTGCCTGAGCTGCTAAATACAGAGCTGCTTTACAAAACAAAAGCGCTGGAAGTCGTGGGGGATCAGCAGGTTAAAGGGCTGAAAATTCGCACAGCGGCAGGTGCCGAGGACGTGTTGGCGGTAGACGGGGTCTTCGTATTCCTGTCAGGCAGCAAGCCTGGAACGGATTTCCTTCAGGATCAAGTACCGCTGGACGAAGAAGGCTTCATGATCCTTGACAGTTCCATGCAATCCCAGGTTGCTGGCGTTTTTGGAGCGGGGGAAGTTAGACGCACACCTGTTAAGCAGGCTGTAGTCGCGGCGGCAGATGGCGCTATCGCGGCGATGGCGGTCGACAAATTTATCAACAAGCGCGCTCAATTAATTCCGCAGTACAAATAATCTAACATACCCGATTAGGAGATGAAGCTATGTCTAATGTAGTTGTTTATTCCAGTACAAATTGCCCTTATTGCCAACAGTTGAAGAAATATTTAACCGAACAGAACGTCGCTTATGAAGAAAGAAATATAGATCTGAACGATCAATTCGGACAAGAACTTCACGATATGGGGCTCATGTCATTGCCTGTAACGGTCATCGGCGAGCACAAAATTCTAGGCCTTAATGTTACGAAATTGAAAAAAGCTTTAGCTGAAGTCGCTAGCTAATATAGAGATTTATTAAAAAATCGGATAAGAAAGGAAACGAAATGATGACACAAACAACGCTGCAACAAACCTATCCATTTGCTAAAATAGGACAACCTGCACCTTCCTTCTCCCTGCTTTCAACGAAAAATATGGAGACTTTGGAAGAAAAAATTTCGCTGGAAGATTACCGTGGAAAATGGCTCGTTTTCTTCTTCTGGCCGTTCGACTTCACCTTCGTTTGTCCAACTGAAATTACGGCCTTCAGCGATAGTTACGAGCAGTTTCTAGAGTTGGATACTGAGATTGTCGGCGCTTCCGTGGACAGTGTTTATACGCATAGAGCTTGGACGCAAACACCGCGCGAGCAGAACGGGATCGGTCAAGTCAAGTTCCCTTTGGTCAGCGACTTTTCCAAAGAAACGGCACATGCGTATGGCGTGCTGGATGATGAAACCGGAGCTGCGCACCGCGGATTGTTTATTATTGATCCGGAAGGCGTTTTGCGCTATCAGGTTGTAACGGATATGAACGTAGGGCGCTCTGTGGATGAGACGCTGCGTGTGCTTCAAGCGCTTCAAGCCGGCGGGTTGTGTCCAGCGAATTGGAAGCCCGGTCAGAAGACATTGTAAGTGTGCCTAAAGTATAATAAAATGACTTATTATACGTGGACAGCGAGGTAAATCGTGAATGCTTCAATCCATCTCAGACAAGCTATTTATGGGATCGTTAATCTTATTGATGATATCCGTGGTTATTAGCGGTATTGGTTTTCAGTTCGTTAACTGGCGTTCGCAAGTTAATGATGAAATAGACGGAGAAGAACAAGGGAGCAATTCAAGGAGCAGCGCCAGGAAGAAATCCATCATGGATAAACAAGATAAGAGCTTACGAAGACTGTATCGTTCGTACTTGTTTTGGATCGCTGTGGCAGGGATTCTGGTATCGATTGGATTATCCTATTTGTAAAATAAAGTGAGGAGCCAGGCGTTCAATGTGAACGTCAGGCTCTTTTTTTTGTTTGACGGGATACATGATCTCCCTTATCAAGGAGAAAGTAAGGTTAACCGGAATCGCGTCCAATGAAGCGGGAAGTGAGCAAAATTTTCTCAGCCTGTCTGCCGGGATGCTGCATTCGATACAGAAGAGTCTCTACCGCTCGGATTCCGAGGGATTCTTTCGCAAGCTCGATTGTGCTGAGCGGTGGATGCGCATAAGCGGCAGCGTCGATATTGTCGAAACCCAATATCCTGATTTGCTCGGGGATGCCAAAGCCTCTGCGCTTTAGGAGGGGGATAAGATCCAGAGCTAAGTGGTCGTTCGCGCAAATGATGCCATCAGGCACAGTATCGGGCGAGAGGGTGGCCACTTTCCGCTCCAAGCTTGCAATCATGTGAGGCTGGGAATAAGGAACATTCCATTTTTTAAAGGAAATTTCATCGAGCGAGCCCGCCATATCCTCCATGGCTAATCGGCACCCTAGCCAACGCTCTTTGAAGCTGACGGCAAAAGAGTCGTCGCCTACGAAAATGATTCGTTTGCAGCCGGCGGCCAGTAGTCGCTGGCAAGCCATTTTGCCGGAGTCCATGTTATTGTTCAGTACGCAATCAATATCAACAAGGGGCTCGTAATGGTCAATCAATACAACGGGCAACCCGGTTTGGTTTAATGAAATGATGGATAGGGACGGGAATTTTCCCGCTAAAATATGGCCAACGCAGTGCGCCTTATTGACATAAGTCGGTATTTGCAGTTGGTGATTGTGGCTAAAGGGAACAGGTACAATCAGGTGCTCATACCCCAGTTCCTTGCTTGCAGTCGCGATGCCAGCGAGAACTTTGCTCCAGAATGAATTGTCCTGTTGATACATTGTTTGGATCCAGACGAGGATATAGGGCGATATCTCAGGCTCGTGCGAATGTTTATCTTTAGCTGCTGGAAGTGCAGTCTGGTCGGGGGAACGGGAAGCCTTTACTTTATAGCCTAGCGTACGGGCTGCCTCTTCAATGCGCAAACGATTTTCATCGCTAACGCCGGTTTTACCGGATAAAGCTTGGGAAACGGTATATTTGGACAATCCGAGTCGGTCGGCAATCGTCTGCATCGATATTTTCTTACTCATCATAGTCACCTTCTTCGTCTTTAGATCTACATAACAAAGCTAACGAATTAATTGTCGATTAGATTGATATAGATGTCAAGATATGGGGTGTCAATAATTTTTCGAAAAATAGCATTGACCTAATCAGTAAAAGTGATTACATTAGGTGAATAATTACTATTTGTTAGCCAAACAAAACTAACAAAACGAAACCAACATCTCGATATGGAGGATGAACATGAACGAATTCATTATTTTTTACGATCCGAGCTTTCCTTTTGAAGGTATACGTCCAGATAACAGCCAATTGAAAGAACTGGAACAAATCGGTCGTGTCGTGACAGCTTACGAACTGGAAGAGGCGCTGAGCGGGGCAAGTACCTTTATTCACCTGCATGGCCGTTATTTCCCTAAAGAAGCCTGGCAGGGCATTCTTGCACATGTGAACCGTGGAAAAGGGCTTATCCATATTGGCAGCGCGCCATTCAAGGTTCCTGTTCATGCTGGCCAAGACGGCTGGCAGTTGGAAGCCGAGCAAACCGGTTACCATCAGCAGTTGCAAATCCACGAAGTATTGCCTGTTGATCCGGCACCAATTGCTCATTATGCAGCGAATGCGGAAGTGCCCTTGTTGCTTGGCAAAGAAGCCACTCTGAACATTCAGCCGACAGTGGGCCTTGTTTTGCACGTAACTCGTGCTGATGACCAGCCTGACCAAATGGGATCTAGCGGCCCGATGGATGCGCATATTACCGCGCTGCTCAAGGGAATTTCGAGCGAAGGGCGTGAAGTCGCCGCTCCAATTATTCTGATTGAGAACACGAAGGGAGCTTTTGCTGGCGGCCGCTGGATTCTTGCGAACCTCGTCACAGACGATACGTTCTGGTCGCAAGGCGGCGTTTCCTTGATTGCTGAGCTCGCCGCATTCACAGCCCGAGGCGTTACCGAGATCTGGTTCAAGCCTAACTATGCTTGTTACGATCCGGGAGATCGTGCGGCGTTAACTGTTCAGCTGCAAACTTTGGCGTCCCGAGATGGTTTCATCTCTCCGAATGCAACATGGACGTTCAGTGTACAAGTGAACAAGGAAGATGGTGGAGCGCCTATCTGGTCCACTGAATTTCAAATGAATGCGTCCCGAGAACTCACGTATAAAAAAATGCTGGTGGCAGTAGATTTGGAAGCTGGTTATTATACCGCTGTATGTACAGCGACAGCCAATACTGGCGAAACGCGCGTGTTCCGCCAAGGCTTCTGGGGCTATGATGCGGAACTGCTCCGAGAAGGGGAGCCGATGTCCTGCGATCGCGACTATTTCATCAAAGACGGGCGGCCGCTGCCGATCGTTGGCATGACTTATATGACAAGTGATGTGGCGCGGAAATTTCTGTTCCTGCCAAACGTCTCGGTCTGGGACCGCGATGTTGCGCAAATGGCCAAAGCGGGCATTAATCTGATCCGTACTGGCATTTGGTCGGCCTGGCGTCAAGTGATGTTCGTCGATGGGCATCCGTACGAGGAAGTGCTAAGAGCAATCGATGCCTTCATTCTGACTTGCAAAAGGCATAATATTGAAGTGACATTCAATTTCTTCGCGTTTACGCCGGAATTATGGGAAGGCGTCAACCCTTATCTGGATCCGCGCAGTGTGGAAGCGCAGAAACGCTTTATCGCGGCTGTTGTGTCCAGACACGTTGAAACGACGAACATTCATTGGGATTTGATTAATGAACCGTCAATGTTTAATCCGAAAAAGCCTTTCGCGGGACCGCAATCGGCGCATGACAAGTTCGAGCATGAGGCGTTCGTTGCTTGGTTAGAGCAGCGTCATGGCACGATTCGCAAGCTGCAGGAGCGTTGGAATATGACGCCGGGCGAGCTGCCGAATTTCGCAAGTGTCCGTCTTCCCGACAAGTCGGAAGTGAATATGAACACAACGGAGTCAGTTGAGAAAAAGGGCGGCCCGTGGCTCGATTACACGTTGTTTACGATGGATATGCATAATCGTTGGGCGCATGAATTGATCGCGACGATCCGCAGCTACAATCCCAAGCAGCTGGCAACGGTTGGTCAAGATGAAGGATTAGCTGACCAGCGGCCATCGCCGTTCTTCTATGCAGAGGCGGTGGACTATACGACGGTCCATTCCTGGTGGTTGATGGACCAACTTGTGTGGGACGGCGTTTTCTCCAAAGCGCCGGATAAGCCTAACGTCATTCAGGAAACGGGTATCATGTATGTAGAGACGCCTGATGGCCGGGCGAAACGCTCGGAGCAGGAGCTTCGCAATATTTTGGAACGCAAATATGCGTATGCATTCTCGACCGGTGGTGCGGGGGCTATTCAGTGGATTTGGAATATTAATTTCTATATGAACAATATTAATGAGTCGCATATCGGCGCGCTGCGTGCGGACGGGACAGAAAAGCCGGAAGCTGATGTTTCTTATGACTTTGGCGCTTTCATGGGCAGTATTCGCGATCTGTTCGTAGGCAGACAGTTGGAAGAAGTTGTGGCGATTTTCCCGTATTCCAACGATTTCTCCACGAGGAAAGTGGCGAGCGATGCTACGGCTAAACTGGCGCGCACACTGGCTCATGAAATGAACGTGTCTTTCCGCGGTCTGGGCGAGTACCACTTGGATGCGTTGGATCATGATCATCCGAAGCTGATTATCGTCCCGAGCGCGCATAACTTTAGCGATGGGGCGTTAGAAAAGCTGATTGCACATGTGCGCACGAATGGGGGAACGCTTCTCTTTACAGGGCCTCTCGGTTTAAATGAGTACTGGACACCTGTGGAGAGACTGAACGAGATCACGGGCGAAACCGTGCTGAGCAATGTGCTTCGCGAGGAAGTCATGGCGCTAAGCGGCAAGCTGTATCAGGTATCGTTCGGCGGTGTGCGCATTGCTCAATTGAACAAGGAAATCACCTTGTCCGGCGGTTCCAGCAGCGGCAGTTCCGTAAGCGCGCAAGTTGGCGCGGTGGAGCGCTACGAGCTTGGTCAAGGCCAGCTCATCTGGTGCCCGCTGCCGGTCGAACTAAACGAGCGCGGCGATACGTTACAAGCGCTGTATGCTTATGCTTTGCAGCAGGCTGGCGTGGAAGCCGAGCTGGAGTGGGTGCAAGGCGGCGCGTTGCCGGGCCTGTATGGCCGCAAGCTGACTTTTGAAAGCGGCGCGTTGTATATCTTTGTTTCCGAGTACAGCGTGGATACGCAGGTTGAAGTGAAAGATCCGGTGACTGGCAAAAGCTACGCCTTCGAGCTTGAAAGCGAGCGTACGGTGATGTTCGCTGCCGATCTCCAAGGGAATTTGCTATCCGTATACCGTCCGAAGCAAGTGGAAGTAGCTGTGAAATAAGTTCAATTAAATGAAATAAGCCTCTGTTCCGGGGAGCTGTTCGTCAACAGCTTCGGGGACAGAGGCTTTTTTACAATCATCCTACTTCAATCTCTTCAACGCAGCTATTGCACACTAGCTTTCCTTTGAAGTAGGTCATATTTTCAAAATTTCCACAAAAAATACAGGCTGGCATATACTTTTTCAGTGTAATGCGATCCGGATCCACATATACTTCGATCGCGTCTCCGATATCGATATGCAAAGTACGTCGAAGTTCAATCGGGAGCACGATTCGTCCTAATTCATCCACTTTTCTTACAATTCCTGTCGATTTCATCCGTTTTCCCCCTCCTCGTTCATCCCTGATCTTGGAACATGAACATGCCCTCTTCATTATATTCCACATATAAACTGGAATCCCTTTTATTTACTTGGTAAATTTGGGGATTGAAGAGGCGGGCGGCAGACTTATTCGATTAATCGAACATCGACAATGACTTCAAGATCTTGTTTGCCGGTTCCGCGATATACACCTTTGACAGGGACGATATCGTTATAGTCGCGTCCGTGCCCCAGCTTGACGTAACGCCAATTGACTTCGCAATTGTTCGTCGGGTCATAGCCGAACCAGCCGGTCCCGGGAATGAGACATTCCACCCAAGCGTGTGAGGCTTGCGTGAAATCAGCGCTGCCTCCCTGCAGATCGCCTACGAAATGGTAGCCGCTGACATAACGGGCCGGAATGCCCTTGTCACGGCAAATCGCGATCATGAAGTGAGAGTAATCCTGGCACACTCCGCGCTTAATATGAAGCATTTCACCTACCGTTGTCTGAACAGAAGTAGCCATAGGATCGTAAGTGAAATCGCGATGAACCGTCTTGTAAATATGACGCAGCAGCTCATATAGGCTAAGCCCATCATCGGAAATGGCATCTGAATACGCCTTGATTTCTAGCGTCAGTTCGGTATAGCTGGTGGGCAGCAAATATTCGGCGTATTGATTCTGGAAAGCGTCGCTGAAGCGATGCTCCTTCCCCTCGTAAGGCGAAGTGCCGGCGGAGGGCGTATTGTCATTATCATGCGTCACGACGGTGGACACCATCTTAATCGTTAGCTCGCGATGCATGTTGTCGACGGTAAATGCATGTACGCGATTGTGAAAAAAGTCTTCATACGTAAACAGCGAAGAAACCGGATCGGTTACAATGACGTGATGATAGCAGGACTGGCGGTAGTTGGTGCTGGGCGTCAAACGGATTTCATTGACACTGTCCTGCACGGTATCCTCGTAAGCGTAGCGTGTGATATGCGTGATCTCGAGCTTCATGCGCTGACCTCCTCTCGGGAGGGAAAAAAGATCTTCGACATCCTTGTGCCCAGATGGCTGCACGATTCTAGCAGTGTGTTGATGGTCATTTCAAGCTTCCCGGATAAAATGTCCTCTTCATCCATGCAATTGAGGTTGGCTTTTACTTTACCCGCCAATTTTGCGAGCTTCTGGACGGCTGCATTCAAAGCAGGATCTTCCTCCTCTATGGAACGAAGCGAGGTTTCGAGTTGGCTGAATGAATAGCTGACTGAGCGAGGAAAGGTTTCATTCAGCATGAGGAATTTAACAATATGGCCTAAGTTCACTGTATCGGCATACTCGCGCCGATAGGCTTCATAACCGCTCACAGACTTCAATACGGAAAGCATAAGAGGGTATGAGCAAAGTTCCTCCCTAGCGTAATCATTGGATAGCGATTGGAGCAAGCGAAGCAGATTTTCGGCACGCTCCAGATAGCGCCCTGCTTCAACGAAAAACCACTCGTTTTCTCTAGGCATTACTGAAATGGCCGCACCTTGAAACATGGACAGCGTATCGCGAATGAAGCGGTAGAACAGATGCGGGGAGTCCGATGTAATATCGCGGACTTCTTTTTCTTTGATCCATAAGTATAAGCCGTTCATGATGTCCCAGAGCTCTCCTGGCATTTTCTCCCGAATGTTACGTAGGTTGGAACGGGCATGGTTCATGCATGCGAGTAAGGAGTTGGCGTTATTTTTGTCCAGTGTAATGTAGTGCAGGACGTTCTGCTCGGTGAAACTGCCGTAGATTTCCGAGAATAAGGCGCGGTCTCCAATCGTGTCAATTAGCCGACTCCAGGAATGGCCGCTGCCGCTTTCCTTCTCCTCGCGAATGTGGTAGTACACATCAATTAAACGCGCATGGTTTTCTGTCCGTTCCGCATATCGACCGATCCAAAACAATGCTTCCGCTGTACGCCCCATCATTACCATGTTCGCTCGCCTCCTATCTAACCTTGTAACTCGTTTAATTAACGACCCATGTGTCTTTGCAGCCCCCGCCTTGTGAAGAGTTTACGACTAGTGATCCTTCTTTGAGTGCTACGCGTGTGAGTCCTCCAGGTATGACTTGGGTGTTTTCGCCTGAAATGACAAAAGCGCGCAGATCGATATGGCGAGGCGCCATTCGCCCGTCCAGCATCACCGGAGCTCGCGAAAGCTGAATGGTTGGTTGAGCGATATACCGATCAGGATCTTCTTTAATCTTTTGGGCAAATTCAGCTATCTCGCCCTCTGAAGCAGATGGGCCGATTAGCATGCCATAACCGCCCGAGAGAGAGGTCTCTTTGACAACCATTTCGTTTAGATGTTGAAGCACATACTCTCTTTCATCGGGTCTGGACAACACGTAAGTGGGCACGTTGTTCAGAATGGGCTCCTCATTCAGATAGTAGCGAATCATTTCCGGCACGTAAGCGTAGATGGCTTTATCGTCTGCAACCCCTGTTCCTGGAGCATTCACGATATTGATGTTGCCTGCGCGATAGGCGTTCATAATGCCGGCTACGCCCAGCATAGAAGTGGGGTTGAAAGCGAGGGGATCCAGGAAATCATCATCGATGCGTCGATAAATAACATCAATTTGGCGAAGGCCGTTCATGCCGCGAATGTATACTTTGTGATCGATGACGACCAGATCGTGTCCTTCTACTAATTCTATGCCCATTTGCTGCGCGAGGAAGGTATGCTCGAAATAGGCGGAGTTGTAGCAGCCAGGCGTTAACAGCCCGATAACTGGATCCGTTTTGCCACGGGGACTTAACCTCCGCAAAGCGGATAAAAAAACATTCAAGCTTTGCTCGATATCTTGGATGCTGTGGCTGAACACCAGATCGGGAAATAAATGTGTCATGATGGAACGACTTTTGTATAAATAAGAGAAACCGGAAGGAGAACGAAGATTATCCTCAAGAACGAAGTACTCGCCATGCTCATCGCGAATCAAATCGATGCCGGAGACCGTCACATAGACGTCGTTAGGAACAGAAAGACGCATCATTTCTGGCCGGAAATACCGATTGGCGAGCACCATTTTTCGTGGAATAATGCCTTCTTTCAAAATTTCCTGATTGTGATAAATGTCTTTGAGAAAAAGATTGAGCGCCTTAACGCGTTGGCGAAGCCCCCGTTCCAGTTTGAGCCATTCATCCTTGGGGATGATCCGGGGAATAGGATCGAAAGGAATGGTTCTCTCTAAGGCTTCGGTTTGATCCGGGCTATACAGGGTGAAGGTTATGCCTTCTTCCATCATGCGCTTCATCGTGGCGGACTGCCTCTTGCTTAGATGGCCATCTTTCATCGCCATGAACTGGCGGAATACATGCTGGTAGTGGCCCCTGACTGCGTAAGCATTCAAAAACATTTCGTCAAAAAAAGGATGAGGATCATAGGGGGTTGTGACGAGATTGATTGGTTTGGACATCGCGGCTCCCTGGTTTCGTAAGGTTGCTTTCGGAAGCGGCGTTTGGCTATGGGCCCGAAGCAGAAACCAGGCCTCCTTTCCGATCTGAGTTCATTTTATGTCAGATTACATATCATGTATCTCGGTGAAACGGATGTTATTACTTATATTGTAGATTTTTCAGAAAATTATGTCAATATAATTGACGTGATTATTGTGCTGGGGTGAATTGTTTTTTGGGCTGTATCACAAAAATAGTATAATTTTCGGTGGGTTATGCGGAGTGTTGATGGAATTAATCATAAATTGTCGTTTAAACAATGTTATATAAGTTAACATTAAATGTGATTAGGGGGTGGCGCATGTTTGATGGAGATCAACGAGACAAATGCGCATATCGGGCAGCAAGCGCAGATGGCGGATGGCTTTCACCTCGATGAAAGTGGGTACGAAGGTGGCGGTGGTCAGTACGCAGCATCGTCAAATTTCAGCGGAGGCGAGCATGCGGTGCAAGAACTTCTGAAACGTAGGTGTCCAAAGAGAGTAAAGTTTTTTCTTAGTTCTTAGATTAAGATCGGATTCCTTTTTAATTAATTATTGGAAATGGAATGTAAGGAAGAGGACGTAGCCCAAGCGATCTCTTTTTTCAAAGTCAGGATTAATAGCGAATTCAGCTAACAATAACACCGCCCCATTTTGTATAGACCTCTTTTCAACTCGTTCCTCGTTAGCCTAATGGACCTTGCCAATCTAAATGCCTGAATATGGTGTTATGTGACGTAGATACTACTTGATAAAGCCTTACATCTCATTTTTAATACTATCTTCAATTACAATTTCTTTAATTATAGATTCTACAGCCAATAGGTTTTTTAGACCTGTCTCAGTTGTAAGTTCAAAATAACCTAGATAGTTTTCTTGATATTGATCGGAATAAAGTGTAAATCCCTCGCTTAGATTTTAGATCTTAGTAAGGTACCCGTTAGTACAATACATTCAGAACCATTAAATCTTCATCAAAATACTGCCCGTTGTTCTTTAATGCGTTATGTTCCACGCCGTAAAGTTCGAATCCTAATGACTTGTAAAGCTGCTTTGCAAAGCTGTTTACAGACACTACTGTTAAGTTTATTTGCTCTAACCCATCGCAAACCTTTGCTTTGCTAATCAGCTCAAGCATTAATGATTTCCCCAAACCTTTCCCTCTATTATATGGTGCAACATACATCCCAAAAACATTTCCTTTATGAGCAGTTTTTACATCTACTTCTCGTACAAATGTCACGACTCCAACTAGAGAACCACGATCATCAAAAGCCCAAGAACATACTTGTCCTTGCTAGGTTTAATTCGCTCTGCTACAGTTTCCAAAGAGAATTGTACTTCTCTCTCATGAGTAGAACCAAAAGCCTCTGGATTGTTTTTCAACGCACTTAAACGTAATTCTTGATATATGCTAGCATCTGACTCATCCAATACTCGAATATACATTGAATCCTCCCAAAACGTTTCAGATTTGACTATAGTTCCCGTTAGATTCCTGTAGATGGTCACAAGATAAGCAAAATCAACTCATTGAAAACATTACCGTAAACCATATTGTTGTGGGTGTAGACATTGCTCAGGAAGCTCATGTTGCTAGAGCTGTTAACTTCCGCAGGGTCGCTCTCGGTAATCCTTTAGAGTTCAGCAATAAGGAAGATGGTTTTAGTTCCCTTGACCGCTGGATTCGCGACTTGTGGAGCTACGAGTGCTCATGGCTAACCGAGATACAGTTGTTAAACGACTCGTAAGTGCCGTCAACCTGGTCGTAATGTAGCTATCATATTCGTTAATCAAATCTGCCAGTTAGCTTAATGCTAGGCAAGTACATATGTATAAAAACCTATTTTTTATGAAGATGTTAAAAGGAGCTACGTTGCAGCTCCTTCGTCGTTTATGATGCAGTTCTCTTTTCACTATCGTTCCCGAGAGCTTCTGCAACCGCCAGCTCCCGACCCGAGGATACTATCAACATTGACACGCCCCGAGGTGGGCAGGAGAGTTTCAGTCGCGAACTCCATTAGTACGCTTAGCGTAGGAACGCTGTCCGTCAAGGCCTGCCGCTGAACCGCTCGAGCGCCTCCTCGGTAACCGGCGCGAAGAGGTTGACAAGGTTGCCGTCGGGGTCGCGAAACAGTGCAGAGCGGTTCCCCCATGGCATCGTAGTCGGTTCCTGTACCCACTCGTCGACAAGCGGCTTCAAGCGCGTGTACTCGGCATCGACGTCGTGGACGCGAAACTCGATGATGACGGTGTGGTTGTCGGCCGCGCGCGCAGAACCAGCGCCGAACAGTTGCACCGTCTGGGAGTGGCCGATCGCCAGGGTACACGATGGCAGAACGAACTCAGCGAAAACAGGCGCTGGGCGCTTCGCCGAAACACATGTGACTTTCTCATAGAACACGACGAGTCGTTCCAAGTTGTCAGTAATGATGCGTACAGAAGCGAAATTCACGAGACATCATCCTTTCAATAATAGAATTTTATGCTACGATACCGTATCGTATCGTAGCATATTGGCCTGGAAAATACAAGTGACTGTATGACTAACAAAAATGGTGCTCGAAAATGCTTCGTTGCCTCACTGAAGCACAAACAAGGAGTGCTGTAATGGCAATCCGAAATCCCCGGCGCCAAGGATGCTCCCATGGTATAATGTAAAGGACTTTTTATTTTAAGGCAACGAATCCCAGTTTAAGTACTTTTATGTTGGAGGGAAGATGGTGACTACGTCTAAAAAATCTGAACGTGTGCCGTCGGCCAATTTGAATAGACGCGTCGAGCGTTCACGACATACCGTCCTGACCACTGCGTTTGAACTGCTCAGCGAAGGCGGTGTAGCTAGCTTTACCGTCGACGAGGTGGCGCGTCGTTCTGGGGTCGCGAAGACGACCATTTACCGCCACTGGCCGACGCGGGAAGCACTGGTGATCGACGCCTGTTCACGGATGATTGCCGAGCAGGAAACGCCCGACACCGGCTCACTCGAAGGTGACGTCACGGCTATCCTGGTGGAAATCGCGCACCTGCTACCGACGGCGAATTGGTCCTTCGTCCTGCCGTCAATCGTCGACACCGCCGAGCGCAATCCAGAGTTCGCGGAAATCCACAGTCGGATTCAGCGCGGACACGCCGCCCCCCTGCGAGAGGTCCTGCAGCGCGCGGTAGGTAGGGGCGAGCTGTCGGCACACGCCGACGTGTCAACGATCGTCGCAGCCCTGATGGGGCCACTCTTCTACCGCCGCTGGTTCTCACGCGAACCGATCGACGACCATTTCGTAAAGGCGATCATCAAAAGTGTACTCGCTTCACTTTAGTACGAGACGCCTACCACTTGGCGATGGCGGACCAGCAAATATCTGTTTTGCGCGCCCACAAGCTTCGGCATCCTGACGCAACGCGATCAAGGCCACGACCTGGAGAGCGAGAGTTCGAAAACAGGTTATATACATGAACGGTGTTTCTTCGTATTTCAAGGTGTTCTTAGAGTCCAAATTCCTGCTCTAATAAATGTATTAGCGTATGTTTTCGTTAAATATCTAAACGAGCGCGGCAAAATCCCTTGAAATATAAAGCCTTGCACATTGTTTACATGTAATCAATGTATTCTTGTGGGAATATCACAAAAAGCAGGCCATAACTGGAACAATACAGTCTTGGCCTGCTTATTTCTGTCATTCAACTATCGTTATCCGTTAGTTCAATCGTTAAATATGTTCGGTCGAGAAATGAATTGTACTAACTAATTCTACAGGCATCTGTATAAAGTTTTTAGGTAAGCCAGAGGTCAAGAACGTTTGACAAAAATAATAAATGACTCAATGATGATTTTTATCCCTATATTCAAGCGCTTTTTTCTGTAAATTCTGAAGTATTAGGTCGTGTTGGTAAGAGTCATCTCTAAGTACATTTCTTCCTGCAATGAAAAAGTATATAATCCCACCTACCATACATACCGCAATCAAAATGATGTATATCATTTAATCAGACACCTCTCTACTTAATTATTGCTTATGGAAGAATCTATCATTTTTGTTATTCTAGCAACTACGTTTCTTTTTATTTTTTCTTCGAGTTTTCCGACGTTATATATCTCCGAATACCATAAACCTTCAATCGCTAACCGTATAATTGTGCTATCGACTGCATCTAGCCCGTCTTTTTCCATCTCATTATGCAATTCCTGATAATCATTTCTTAATTTATCCAGAAATATTGGGTCAGTATATAAGGATGCCACATACGCTGTGACAAGTCGGTTTACAGTTTCAGTATCTCTTACTGTTGAATCCAAATAAGCACGATGCCATTTCCCAATAGACTCAGGAGTTTCACTTACTCTTTTTCGAACATCATTAAGAAATGAGTCAGAGTATTCATCGACCATCGACTTAATAAGACTTTCCTTATTTTTAAAATGATGAAGCAGTCCTCCCTTACTAACTCCTGCCTTTTTAGCAACTGCTTCTAACGTGAACTTTTCCATTCCATCATGCTCTACTATAAAGGATGCCGCAGCAATTAACTCTTTCCGTTTTGAGTTACTTCTCATTTGCACATTCCTTTCTCAACAAATCATTTAATTGGAAGGGGATGTTGCCTTGGCTGAAGTTTTCGAGAAATTCAACAAAACAACCCCACCAATAATAAATATAAGACCGAGAACTGTTACAATACTAAAAGCCTCACCCCAAATCAACACCCCTATAAGGGCGGTTAAAGCAGTCCCTACTCCAGCCCAAATCGCGTAAGCTAAACTTAGGGGCAAATTGCGCAAGCTTAAGGACAAAAAGAAAAAAGCTGCCCCCATTCCAAAAACTACACCAATCGTGGGTGCCAAAACAGTAAATCCTTTAGAAACCTTTAACATCGAGGTCCCGAAGACTTCGAATAATATCGCTACACTCAACAACAAGTATCCTTTTTTCATTTTAATTCCTCCCCTCATAAGTATTCAGCTAGCAAGTTTCATTACAATAACGCCAACAATAATAAGTACAATTCCGGAGACTTTTTGAAAGTTTATTTTATCTTTGAATATTACAATACCTACAAGGGCAGTAAGGGCAGTTCCTGCCCCAGACCATATTGCATAAGCCGTTCCTAATGGAATCGTTTTTAGAGCAAGAGACAGTCCAAACATTGCTAACCCCATACCCACAATCATTCCAATACTTGGGTATACCTTCCTGAAACCATTTGATAATTTCATCATAGAGCTTCCAAACACTTCAGCTGCAATTGAAGCTGCAAGTATTAAAAATGAATTCATAACGAGTTCCTCCTTAACTGAGCTATCTTTAGAATTTCTTATTAAATTGGGAATTATACAAATATTCCTTGCTTTCTCCCTAGTCTTAACTATACCGTTCAGACGGTTTTATTATATGTTTACTATACCGTACGGACGGTTTTTTTGTAAAGTGAATTTTTTGTTCATACTACTCATTTCGAAGGTACGTTCCAAAAATTTGATATGGGTAGTGTCAGTCATAAAGTAGTAAAGCGAGTCCAATGTCCAGTTATTGTTGTTAAGTAAAAAACACAGCACCTCTTCGATTTTAAATTGAAGAGGTGCTGCAACTTTATAGAGAATAGAGGAAGTCAGGTAAAGGCAGTCACTTATTCTTGCTGAGCATTACGTTAAACTGCCCGTTAGTTCAACGGTCGCTACATGTCTATCCTCGCAGCAATCATTACTGCTTGTGAAACTGTTTCAATTAACAAATAGCCGTACTCGCGGAGTGCCACTCGCCAATTTCCTTCGCATGTAAGCAAACCTCTGCCGCATACAATGATACTGTTGCGTCAGTCAGCCCATTTATGAAGGAGGAAGCCCGATGGAATACCGTTTGAGCTTTCAAACGAATAGGGAGTACGCTGCACATGGGACTCACTTCCCGGCGATGGTGGAGCGATGGAAGGAAGAGCATCTGCAGATGCGGAATCAGCTGAAAGACATTCGGACGATGGCAGCCTCCATGTACTCCCTTGAAGATTGCTCAATAGGGATGTGCAAGCTCATTGAGATGCAGGATCAAATTCTTTCACTGGTTGAGGAATTAGAGCAGCATTCGGAATGGGAAGAGCGGGAGCTGTTTCCACTGCTGCACACTTATCTTCATCCGACGACAGCGCTTTCCATTACAAGGTCGCTGCTCGTGCTGGAACAGGATCATGATTTGGCCAAAAGGGTCGTGCAATCGTATGTCGATGGCGTCAATCTCATGAAAGTGCCGATAGATTTGGCATATATGCAGCTCATGATTTCTGAGCTTGTGACCGCTTGTTTAATCCTTCTCAAGCACATTACCCTAGAAGAAGAGCTCGTATATCCGCTGGCGGACCGGATTTTAGAAAATTTGGCTTAACACTCGCATCGCAACCATCGATAAGCGAACAACACAAAAAGGTTCCCTTAAGTCAAAAAGACTTGAGGGAACCTGAGTGTCTTATTCCTTGATGTGAACGTTTGCAAATCGATTTCGCGGAACGTGAGTATCTTATTTCTGCAGAAAAGGCCACTTCCGGCTCTTTCCTACAGAAATAGAGGAACCACGATCCCTCGCTCCTGTTGGAAAGACCAAAGGGGCCTTAATAAGGTATCGCAGTTCCGCCAAGTAAACAGGGAAAAGTGCTTTTCCCCATTAAGCCTCAAGTTGACTCATGGTTTTCTCTTCGCATTCTTGGGAGCAGAAGCTATTGTGCTCCTCCTCGCATGCTTCGCAAGCGATATGCTTCAAGTGGCAAGCATCATTCGCACAGTTGATATAGCGGTCTTCCGGCTTGCCGCAGTGATAGCATTTGCCCACGACAATATCTTCGTCTGTGCGGTTAATCGGAACGGAAATACGCTCGTCGAAGACGTAGCATTTGCCGTCGAACAAGCGCCCTTTCACGTCTTCATCCTTGCCGTAGGTAACAATGCCTCCGTCAAGCTGGTACACTTCCTTGAAGCCTTCATTGATCAGGAAGCCGGAAAGCTTCTCGCAGCGAATGCCGCCGGTACAATACGTCAGAATCGGCTTGTCCTTGAATTCTTGCAGGTTATTCCGAATCCACTCCGGAAATTCTTTGGTCGTCTCCACCTCAGGGCGAATCGCGCCGCGGAAATGTCCAATATCATATTCATAATGGTTGCGGCCATCGAGCACGATGACATCTTCCTGCTGGAGCTTCTCGTAAAAATCTTTGGGCTTCAGATGCGTGCCCGTCAGTTCGTTCGGATTCACATCTTCTTCGAGACGGAAGGTAACGAGCTCTTTTTTGGGACGGACAAAGATTTTATGGAACGCATGCTTGTCGCTATCGTCTATTTTGTAAACCATATCCTTGAAAAGGGGCATCTGGCGCATCATGGCCATGTAAGCTTCGGTTTGTTCCACGGTGCCGGAAAGGGTTCCATTAATGCCTTCTGGCGCAATGAGAATGCGGCCCTTCACGCCGAGCTTTTTGCAGAAAGCCAAATGCTCCTTGGCTAATGCCTCATGGTCGTGAACGGTAACAAATTTATAATATAACAAAATTCGGAATGGAGCTGCTGTTGTCATGCTTTAACCACCTATACGTATAAATTGCATGCTTGATGTTGGCATAAGCTAATAGTGACATAAAACAGCTTATTTTTCAATCGATGAGCCGTTTTTCAATGATGCGAAATACTTCCTCTAACGCATCTTCTAAGTGCTGCAGCTTCGCTTTCATTAAGTTCGTGAGGGTGTCGGAGTCAGGTTCAGGCGTCATGTCCATTGCTTCATCAAGCGCGTCCTGAAGGTCTGTGGCCAGCTCGAAAAGCCGATTGGCGGACAGGTTGCTGGAGGCCCCGCGCAAAGTATGGAGGAATCGTACGGCTTCCTCGAAGTCGCGCATTTGCATGTAATTTTTCAACTGTGCAGCGGCATCCTGATATTGAACACGGAATTTGCCAAGCATTTGATCATAGAGATGCGATTTGCCCCCAAAACGGACTAAAGCTTGCTCCACATCCAATGCTTGTCTGATGAAAGTCTCCTCTTTGTTTACATAATAGTCAACGACTTCAAATAATTGTTCCGGCATAATGGGCTTGGATATCGTGTCGTTCATGCCGGCTTGCAAGCAGGCTTTCCTCTGTTCCAAGGTAGAGTCAGCCGTAACAGCAATAATCGGAACATGGGGCATCGCAGACATGTGACGAATGCGTTTGGTTGTCTCGATCCCATCGAGTACGGGCATATGAATGTCCATTAAGATCACATCATACGATTCGTGTTTAATAAGCTTTAAGGCTTCAAAACCGTTATCTGCGACGTCAACAAGAAAGCCCCTGGTCTCCAGTAGCGAACGGGCAACTGTTTGGTTAATTCCGTTATCTTCAACAAGTAAAATTCGATGTACCTTTACGTCCATAATGACTGGAGCTACTCCTTGCGAAGGGGCTTGCAGCGTCGATTCCGCAAGCGGGATAAGCTCTTGCAATGTACGGTGCAGGACTCCGCGGGAGATCGGCTTGACCAGAACCGCATCCGGAGCTGCATCTTTCGGCAATTTTTCCAGCTCGTCCCTGCCTTCTAAAGTCGTGTAGACAGCTGTTCGTATGTCATTGGCGGCACAAAGGCGCAGCATGTCGAGCAATACCTCTTCGTCATACATATCGGCAGCTTCCATATCGAGCAGCATCAGCGACGGCTTCCCTGTTTCTTCCGCTCTACTCCGTGCTTCTTTCCACGAGTTTACGCCTACGGCTTCCTCGCACATCCGCTGCATCGTGCTGACAAGCGCATTCATCAACTGCGGATGGTCTTCCACGACTAGCGCCCGAACAGGCAATAGGGTGTGCGTTTTCATTTTCGCAGAGGACAATGCAAACGGGAGGGAGACGCGGAAGGCGCTGCCGATTCTCGGCGTGCTCCACACTTGAATCGTGCCTCCCATGTTCTCCACAAGGCTCTTGGTAATGACAAGGCCAAGCCCTGTACCGCCGTATTTCCGGCTTGTTGAGCCATCCGCTTGAACGAACGGCATGAACAGCTTTGCGATTTCTTCCTCGTTCATCCCTACACCGGTGTCTGTAATGGTGAAGGCAAGCCTGACTTCCGTTTCTTCCGCATGTTCGATTTCAACTTGTAAAATAATCGTTCCTTGCTCGGTAAATTTAATCGCATTGCTCGTTAGATTAAGCAGAACTTGGTAAATCCGGAGCGGGTCCCCAATGAGTCCAAGCGACAAGCCGCTAGAGATGTCACAGATGAAATCAATTGGCTTATGGCCAAGGAGCACGCTGAGTGTTTCACACACATGATCGATCGTGTCATCCAGTTGGAACGCAATTTGCTCAATCGTAACTCGATCCGCCTCCAGCTTGGAGAAATCCAGGATGTCATTAATGATTTCGGAGAGCGAAATCGATGACTTTGATATTTTAGCTATATAATCTTGCTGCAAGAGAGACATCTCGGTCCGTTCCATCAAATAGGATAATCCGATAATTCCATTAAGCGGGGTCCTGATTTCATGGCTCATCCGTGCGAGGAAAATGCTTTTCGCCAGATTGGCCTCATCAGCTTCCTGTTTAGCTCGAATCAGCCCTTCTTTTGCCCTTACTTCCTCCGTTATATCTCTGGCAATGACAGAGTAATAGCAATCATCATTATCAGCACTGCGATGTGGAACAATGGTCATTAATGTGTAAATTTGCCTGTTATTTTTGGTCGTAATTTCGCCCTCGAACTCCCAGTATCCTTGCTCGGCAGCGATGACTAACCCTTCGTCGAATTCTGTACCGCTCGGAATATCAACAAAATTACTGAAATGCGTAGGCTCAAACTTCATATTATCGATCCCGATAATACGTCTGGCCTCTTGATTAATATAAAAAATATACCCGTCTTTATCGAAACTAAGTATAGAGTCATGAGCGCTTTCGACAATAGCCAGCATGCGCTCCTTCGTTTCCTCGCTTTCTTTGATGTCGCTAATATCGCGGGCAATGAATACATAACCCTTAAGGCTTCCATTCGGGTGCGTGATGATGCTGATATTGGATTTCACATAGATTCGGCGACCCGCTTTGTGGTACCAGGTCCAGTCCGTATCCTCCTTAAAGTGCTGAAGCGATTTAATAACTTTCGCAGTGAAATCTTCAGGTGCGTATTCTTGATTCTCTATACAGGCCTGCGCCATTCTGGATTTCAATTGCTCGGTGTCCAGCCAAAGCAGCGGTGTTGCTTTCTTGGCGATCTCCGTGTTTGAATAGCCGAGCATTTCTTCAGCATACTCATTCATGTGAGTCACAGTTAGTGTCGGATCAGTAACGATCATTGCGTACTGGTTGTCGTGTATGAAAGCTTCGAACGGTTCGAACAATTCCCGTAAATTCTCGATCATGCCATTCACAGATACCGCAAGCGAGCCGAGCTCGTCTTTGCTTTTAATGTCGATAGGCAGCATATAGAAATCTCCGTCAGCAACAGCTTCCGTCACCCGAAGTATGCGACTGACCGGATGGATGACCACCCGCGCTATGGTCCAGTAAATGAACATGCAAAGAACAAGCTCTGTGAGTACGAGCAAACCAATCGTCCACCATAGCAAAGGACTCGTAGGGGCTTCGAAGGCGGCGATCGGCATGGAATATGCCAGGAACCAGTCCATATCCGGGATGCGGGCATAGAACATGCGGACTCTCTGGCCGTCGGTGGTGACATCAATAAAGCCGTTTTCTTTGGATTTCGCTTCATCGAAAACAGGGCCTAGTTCCGGAAATTTCGTGTAGATATTCATTAATAAAATTTTCGAGGGATCTGAGTGATACAAGATCAGGCCGTCATTGTTTATGATCATGGTTTTGTTGAATTCGGAAGGCGGGTGGAGGTGCTGGTGAAACGTTTGATCCGCGTCCAGAGCAACATCAACGATACTCATCACTTCGTTATTCTCATTGAAGACGGGTACAGTGAGGGAAATAATATATGTGCCGTAAATAGGATCTACGTAAGGATCGGAAATAAACGATTTTCCGTGCAGCGCTTCTTGAAACTGACGTTTATCGGACACTTCAAGTGAATTGCCGTTGGCGAACACCATGTGGCCTGAAAGATCGCTGACGCCCAGGGTATAAAACTGATCTCCGCCATTTTTCAGCGCCTGTGTTAAATATTGAAGCTGTGCGGAAATCGTTGTTCTCTTTTTCATGCCGTCCAAATGGGTGATCAGTTTGACCTGTGCGAACCGGATGGACAAGAAATCGTGCAAATTTTGAGCGGAATTTTTGACAGAGGATATGGACTGGTCTTCCATCTGAACAATTAGCTTGTTTTTGGACAGCATATAATTCGCAGTGCCAACTAAAGCAAGGGATATGGAAGTAACCAGCAGAAGGATAGCGATCAATTTAAAGCGGAGCGATGATGTCATGGGAAGCCTCCGGTAAGATAAAAGTGTTAGCGAAACTCATAATTTTATAACGAATATATTGGAAAAAACCTAAAAGATTTCAATTAATATGAATCCAATAGATGATCTGAGTATACGACAGAGTTCGATCATTCATACACATTTTAGGGGGAACAATGCATGCGACTTACGGTTCGTAATAAATTAATACTTGTATTTGCGATTATTTTCGTATTGATGGGGTGGCTAAGCTGGACGGATATGAGCCGGATGTCTATCTTGAAAGAGAATACGAAGGAACTGGCTAACAACTGGCTAATGGGTATCGAAGTCATTGAAGAGGTTCATTTTCATTCGGAGCACCTTCTAACGAATTATTATAAAAAGCTGTTGGAGCCCGATGTGAAAAAGCATGCACCGTTAGATCAGGACTTAGCGAATACTATTACGGATATCAATAAATTGTTAGAAAAATATAAGCAATCCATTTCCGGCAGTGAAGATGAGAAAAATTATGGCGAGCTGCTGAAAAATTGGCAAGATTTTCAGCAATATTTTGAAAAAAGCAAACAGCTGGGAACCGACCCAAGTAAAGCGAAGGAAGCCCAAGAGAATTTAGCACAAATGGCGGGCGCTTTCGGCAAGCTTCAGCAGAAGTTGGTGGTTATGGTTAAATTCAATCAAGAAGGCGCCAGCTTGGCGAATCAGGAAAGCGTGAGCTTGTACAACAAGAGCGTGAGAGAATCCGTCATTGTTCTTAGTCTGATCACGATTTTCATGGTGATTGTTTGCGTCGTGTTGGTGAAAAATATTTCGGTTCCCGTTCGCAAGGCTTCGGAGGCTTTAAATCGGATTGCGGATGGCGATTTGACAGGTGAGCTGATTCAAGCGAAGAATAAGGATGAGATCGGAACGATGATTCAGTCCGTGAACCGCATGGTTACACATTTGCGCGAATCGGTCGATCAAATGCTGCAAGCTTCGAATAGCGTTGCCGCTTCATCGCAGCAGTTGTTCGCCAGCTCGGAGCAAAACGCATCGGCCTCTAACCATGTCGCGGAAGCCGTTCAAGATTTCGCAACTGGCGCGGATACGCAGGCACAGAGCTCAATGGAATGCGGACGCGCTATGGAAGAGATGTCCGTCGGCATCCAGCGCATTGCGGAAACAACGTCCGATGTATCGGATTTATCGATTAAGGCAACGCAGATCGCGAAACAAGGTACAGACTCCATGCAGCGTGTGGTAACGAAAATGAAGACCGTCAGCGACTCGGTAGATGCGGCGCATAAGGTGATCCAAGAGCTTGAAAAGCACTCTCAAAATATTGGGCAGATTTCAACGCTAATCGGCAGCATTGCATCACAAACGAATTTGCTGGCGCTGAATGCGGCTATTGAGGCTGCGCGTGCAGGGGAGAGCGGGAAAGGGTTTGCCGTTGTCGCGGGAGAGGTTCGCAAACTGGCTTCTCAAACGGATGAGTCGGTTAGAGGCATCTCTGAATTGATTACGAATATTCAACGGGACTCCGTGCGCGCCGTTAGCAGCATGCACACTGGGTTGACGGAGGTTCAGGATGGATTGAAAGAGGTTGACGTCGCAGAGAAAGCTTTCGTGCAAATCGTCAGCGCATCGCAAGAAGTCGCCAGTAAAATTCAAGAGACGGCGGCAGCCGCGGAACAAATGGCGGCAAGCTCGGAACAAGTTGCGGCTACAGTGGCCAATGTTGGCTCGGTTGCCCAGCAAACATCAGGAATAGCGCAGACGGTCGCAGCGGCTACGCAAGAACAGCTTGCCTCGACCGAGGAGATAACAGCTTCTGCAAAAAATCTAGCGGATATTGCTCAAGATCTTCACCAAGTCGTTAATACTTTCAAAGTGTAGCTGTAAATAGGAAGTGTTCGTGAACTTTTCTCCAGCTTCCTCACGTCTATTTTATCGAGTAAGGCAAAGACAACCTACGGATAACTAGATGAGGAGTGAACATGCAATGAGAAAGACCCCTTTTAACATGTTGAAACTTGGTGTAGTCGGATGTGCGATGCTGGTTGGCATGAGCACTGAGATTTTACCTATGACGGGAAGTGCTTCTGCTGAGACATCGGAACAAGTAAAGGCGGTTCCCATTAAAGCTCCTATTACAGATGTGCCGATCTCAGCAGGACAAAGTGCTTCGATTTCTATCAAAGAAGAAATTCTCACGTCTTCTACTGAGAATTTGAAAACAAATATAAAGGTTCCACAGCTGACAGGTATGCAGGACACGAAGTATCAGGATCAGTTGAATGACATCCTGTTGTCTCATGCGAACAAGGATCTTGCCAACTGGGAAAAAGAAGCCACTGAAGCGGCAGCGAAAGCTAAGGAATACGGTATTGAGTATCGCCCGTATGAGTTGACAATAGTCTACAGCGTGAAATCCGATGGCTCTGGCCATCCTGCCGGCGTGCTGTCTCTAGAAATAACAACATACGCAGCGACAGGCGGAACAGGCATGCCGCGCATCGACACCTATAACGTGTTGAATGCCGCTCACGCACAGCGGGTCACCTTAGCGGATTTGCTGGGCGAGGACTTCAAAGATACAGTGAATGCCGGTGTGATTGCTAAGATCAATGAACAGCCTGCGAACTACTTCAAGGATGACTTTAAAGGCATTGGCGATGAACAGAGCTTCTATGTTGAAAAAGGTGAGGCAGTTGTCGTATTTCCGAAATACAGTATTGCGCCAGGCTCATCAGGATCGCCTGAATTCCGGTTCCCTTTGGCGGAAAATTTGACAGTGAACCCAAAACCTGCGGAACCAGCTCCGAGCGCATCGGCAAAGCTGGATTTGCAAGCTGCGGATACGATTACGAACGCGGATGGCGTAACGATGGTGCCTCTTCGTAAAGTCGTGGAAGGTCTTGGTTACCGTGTGAAATGGAATCAAGATACTTATTCGGCTGAATTGAACAAAGGTACGCAATGGACTAGTGTAACTGCAGGTAAGGATTCGTATTTAGTTGCGAAAAAGGCGCCGGTCTCCTTGGGAGCTGCGGCTATAATCCAAAAGGATACCCTCTTTGTACCAATCAAGTTTATTACCGACATTCTAAAGGCCGAAGTTCAAAATGGCGATGAGGGTCACATCCAAATTGAGCAGAAATAGCGCCTTTACATAGCCATACATGTAAGCCTCTAGCAACCAACAATAATTGTTGGAACTAGAGGCTTTTAACCTAGCACCTTTCTGGAAGCGTTTGCATATAATGAAATATCTAACGTGCAGGAGGTGAAGTGGACGATGGTTTTCAAAAATGTATTGTCCGCATGTATAGGTGTTTGGTTTATCGTGACTCCTTGGGTATTCGGTTTTACCGATCAAGCGAATCCCTTCCTCATCTGCGTTGTGCTTGGCGGCTTGCAAGTCGTTTGCTCGCTGCTGGCTGGAGCGAAATCCGGCTCTAAAGTATGGCAGAATTGGGTATGCTTTGTAATAGGCGCCATCTTTATCTTGATTCCTAATCTGTATCAGTGGCATATGATGGAATTCTTCTTAAGCGTTGTGCTCGGTTTTATGACGATGCTGGTCAACTACTCGAATCTCTATTCTGACTGTCAATGAGCAGCCGAAGACGAAGCTGGGTAATGAGTTTCGGAGCCTATTCGATTATCATGCAGATAGATGTTCATCTATTTCGTTCCTAGGCTAAGTGCTTAGGTTTTATTTTTGTTGGATCAATTACAGCATTTCCAAGACTCCCCGGGGGCTGATGTTGTTGGAAAGGAAGAGGGCAAAAGGACAATGAATTACAATAATTTAACCTTACATACGGATAAATATCAGATCAATATGATGTATGCGCATTGGGTGCAGGGCTCGCAGAATGAGAGGGCTATTTTCGAGGTCTATTTCCGCAAGTTGCCATTCGGCAACGGATATGCCGTGTTTGCGGGATTGGAACGGATCGTGCAGTACATCCAGAATCTCCACTTCGGCGATGAGGAGATTGCTTACCTGCGTACGCAGGAAGAGAACTACAAGGAAGAATTTCTAACTGCACTTCGGCAGTTCCAATTCAGAGGAAATCTTCACGCTGTGGCTGAAGGCACGCTCGTCTTCCCGAATGAACCGCTGGTTCGCGTGGAGGCTCGCGTGTTCGAGGCGCAGCTCATCGAGACGGCGATCCTCAATTTCTTGAACTACCAGACGCTCATCGCGACCAAAGCTTCGCGTGTTAAGCGAGTAGCACCGAACGATGTACTGCTGGAATTCGGCACGCGGCGCGCCCAGGAAGCCGATGCCGCGATATGGGGCGCGCGGGCGGCCTACATCGCAGGCTTCGATGCGACCTCGAACCTGCGCGCAGGCATGCTGTTCGGCATCCCGGCCAAGGGAACGCACGCGCACGCGTGGGTGCAAGGGCATGACACGGAAGAGGAGGCCTTCCGTAAATACGCAGAAGCGCTTCCCGACCAGGTGACGCTGCTCGTGGATACGTACGACACGCTGAAGAGCGGCGTGCCGAACGCCATTAAGACCGCTCGCCTGCTGAAGAGCTTAGGCAAGCGCATGAACGCGATTCGCCTCGATAGCGGCGATCTCGCGTATTTATCCCAGCAGGCAAGGCTGTTGCTGGATGAGGCGGGCTTTCCCGAGGTGAAGATCGTCGCTTCGAACGATTTGGACGAGAACATCATCGAGGGGTTAAAAGCGCAGGATGCCAAGATCGACATCTGGGGGGTAGGCACCCAGCTCATTACGGCAGCCGATCAGCCCGCGCTCGGCGGGGTTTACAAGCTTGTTGCACGCGAGAAGGACGGCGCCCTCTTGCCTGTCATCAAAATATCGGGAAATCCGGAGAAAGTCACGAGTCCCGGCTTCAAGGATGTATACCGTATTATGAATAAACAGACGGGAAAGGCTGAGGCGGATTATCTGGCGCTGCATCATGAAGTCGATATCGTAAACGGAGAACGCATTAAGCTGTTCGACCCGACCCATACCTATATTCATAAATATATGGACGACTATGAAGCTATTCCGCTGCTGCAAGCTATTTATAAAGAAGGAGAGCTCGTCTACGAGCTGCCTAGGCTGGAGCAGATTCGGGCTTATCATACGGAGCAGATGCAAATGTTTTGGCCGCAGGTTTTGCGTAAGCTGAATCCGGAAGTGTACCGTGTTAACCTAAGTACGGAAGCTTGGAAATTAAAGATGGATCTGATTCATTCCCATCAAGAATAAAAAATTAGAAATAACTAACATTAATAAAGAATGGAAATTTCATCTGGGGGGCTGAGTATGCCACAACAAGGGCAGCAAGGACAGCAAGGACAGCAAGATCATCAACAACAGCAGCAATCTTTGCAGGGTATTAAAGATGCAGCGCAGCGAGCGGGACAAGCCGCCGAACAGTTCCAACAACTTGCTCAGCAGATTCAGAAGGAAGCAACGGAGGCTGCCTTGCAAGATGTCGAACAGCAGGTAACACAGCTCCAGGAGCAAGTTAAACAGGCACAGGACTTGAAGGATCAATTAAAGCAAGACCTACAGTCTAGTCAATAGCTTGACATTTTTTATGCCGCAAGGCTGCTGAGACTTTCAGCAGTCTTGTTTTGTGTTAGCTAATACTGAGTGTTATGATAGATAGACGTGACCACACGAGAAGCCATCATATTTTGAGCATTGAAAATGAGGAGGAATATCTTGTGTCCATTGCAACAAATTTAGCAATTCCGAATGGCGTTACCTTGAATAACGGCGTGAAAATGCCATGGTTGGGACTTGGCGTGTATAAGTCCAAAGAAGGCGAAGAAGTGATTCATGCAGTGAAAACTGCGCTTGATCTCGGCTATCGAAGTATCGATACGGCTGCCGTATACAGGAACGAGGAAGGCGTAGGACAAGGTATCCGTGAAAGCGGAATAGCGCGCGACGAATTGTTCATTACGACGAAAGTTTGGAATGCGGATCAAGGCTATGAATCCACGCTTCAAGCATTCGAGACTAGCCGCAAAAAGCTCGGCCTCGAAACCATTGATTTGTACTTGGTTCACTGGGCTGTTGCATCTACATACAGGGAAACCTGGAAAGCCCTCGTTCACTTGTACAAAGAAGGCCATGTAAGCGCGATTGGCGTGAGCAATTTTCAAATTCATCACTTGCAGCATGTTATTGAAGATACAGGTGTCGTACCAGCGGTGAATCAAGTCGAGTATCATCCGCAACTGCAGCAAAAAGAACTGCTGCAATTTACCCGCGAGCACAACATTCAACTTGAGGCTTGGAGTCCGCTCATGCAGGGTCGTCTGGACCATCCTGTACTGGGGCAGCTTGCTGCCAAACACGGCAAGTCGCCGGCGCAAATCGTGCTGCGTTGGGATATTCAAAACGGGGTCGTGACGATTCCGAAATCGGTCACTGAACAGCGTATTCGGGACAATGCGAATGTATTCGATTTCGAATTAAGCGCGGAGGATATTGCGCAGATCGACACATTGAATGAAAATAAACGGATTGGTCCTGATCCGGATAACGTAATTTTTTAATGAAGTAAGGTTGTAAAGGCTGTCCCAAATGAACCTGACCGTACGGCCGCAACTATGAATGCTAAAGTCTTGGCTGGTGAATCTGCATGTTCCATAACGGAACTTCAGGTTACTGGCCGAGACTTTTTTTGTTAAAAATCCGGGTTTCAAAGGCTGGATGCGGCTGAGAAACTATTTGCGAAATAATTAGTTCAGCAGCGAGATCATTTGATAGACTTCACGATGATCGCCGGGCAGTACATGGTCTGCAACTTTCAGCTGAGAAGAGCCGTCTCCGTCAAGGAACAGTCCGTCGACCAATTCCCCGCCACCCACCTGCTCCATCACGGCTGCGCGGAATTGTTCGCCGGTGCAGGGCGTTGGTGCTACAACGAGGTAGACATTATTGCTTTTATCATAAACAATGCCAGAACGCATTCGCTTCTCATGGATAACCGGCATTTCTTCAGAAATGGCTTGGCTGGCCCACCCATCCGGATTGTGCAGTCCCATGCTGACCCCGCCTTGCGCCCAGTAATGCGCGCGATCGGTAACCTTTAGCTCTTGGGCTGCTTCAACGACTTGAACGGTGAACGTCTTTGCTTTCTCATCCCAGACGAGCGTCCCTCGTTTGCGGTCACTATTATACCAACCGGACCCGTAATCGCCGGGTTTCCCCTTCACGGGGAGATCATCGATGACAGCGATGCTGAGCAGGTACCCCTGCCAGAAAAAGCCTCCGTTGATCCCGTTATCGCGAAGGTTCGCTACATTAGAGGCGATGGCTTTAAGCCCAATATTCTCTGGCGGAGTTTGTATCGTATGCAGGGTGACGCCATTATTTCCCTGACTGATGCTGTACTTGGAAATGGGCAAGGGGCGTATCGAAGGCTTTGTAAACGTATGCGTCAGAACAATGATGGTCAAAGTAAAACTGGTTAGCATAATAAGGACATAGACGAGCAGGGAGGTAGGGTTTACTTTAACCACGCGAAATAGCTGCATGCGGCATACTCCTATTCTATAGATTTCTCTCTTTTCTCTATTAGTCTATGAAACTTTCTCGGGAAATATTCGCATAAAAAAGCCGTTTTGCAAGTTGGTTGCTTGCAGAACGGCTTGATTTTCACTATGGGCATCCTTTCATTTAAAAGATTGGAATTCTGGCTTTATTCCCATCCTTTGCATAGAGAATGGCCTCCGAACTAAATAAATCAACACGTTCCAGTGAATGAACGAGATTCATAATGGTAAATTTGTTATTACGCAGTGCGCTGATAAGGGAAGGAATTAATTTGTGATCCGTACCAACAAAATGAACCGTAACCGGCTTCATGTTAAACAAAATATTCATTCTCATCTCGCTCGCTTCATCTCCTTAAGAGTAAATGTGTAGAACATTTCTAAAGGTATCATGTCCCTCACATTAAGTCCGTCGAAGAGCGGTGTCGAATTTGAACTAGTTTTGAGGGGCGTTCACGAGTTAGAAAAAGAGCAGTGAATGGGAGGGATCAAATTAGGTGTATCTTGGCACAAAATTTACAAAAACCGGCGATGATGCTTCTTCCCGTCAAAGCTAAACAGCACTGGTTTATCTTCTACGATTGTGTGCATATGGATGGTTTTACCCCAGAGCTTGTAGATATACGGCAGTGTCCTCTCGACGTATTTCAGATCGAGCTCGACACCTTCGAATGCATGGGATAAGTACAACTCGCCGTTGCGCTGGTAATCGCCATCCTCGACGACAATGTACGGGAAACCTCCGTTCACACGCGAGTAGACCAGTTGGTCGCGAATATTCTCCCATGTTTTATCGGTAATTTTCCACTCGGGCCCTTTTTTCTCGAAAACATACAGATCGAGCTCCTCCACAAGTGGCTTATTCATATAATTCCGAATGAAGGAGGTGTCTGATTCATACTCCCTTACTTCGAAAATTTTACGGCGGCCTTCGCCCGGCTTGCGGCCGTGCCTGCGAATTTCCTCATCCGTCGGGTTATCCCATCGTTTCTCGATATCCTCAAAAATTTTAAGACCCAAGTAATAGGGGTTCAGACTATGGCGAGAGGGAACGACAACGGAGGAGTTCAGCTTGGAGTACTCTATCGTTTCCTCTTCATTCAGATCAAGCTCACGCAGTATGCGTTGATGCCAATAGGAAGCCCAGCCTTCGTTCATGATTTTCGTTTCCAACTGCGGCCAGAAATAGAGCATCTCATCACGCAGCATCGTCAAAATATCCCGCTGCCATTCCTCCATGTAAGGCGCGTTCTCTTCGATGAACAGAAGGATATCCTTTTCAGGACGCACCGGAAAACGTTTTGCTTCCTCTTTGTCAGGTGCTGCCTTCCCTTTTTCATCCATCTCCCATAAATCCTCGTAGCCGTAAGTCGCTTCTGACGGAGCGTTGGGTGTGGTGGCTTTATGGGTTTCTTGACGTTTCCGCGATTGGCCGTAGGAGAGGGTCAACACCGGATCGATGTGTTCCTGAATCGCAAGCACCGCATCAATGAATTGCTCCACTTCCTCGGCGCCATGCTCGATTTCGTATTGGCGAATGCGTTCGGCTGTTGCTGACATGCTTTCCACCATATTGCGATTCGTCTTGGAAAATCGCACGTTGTTTTTGAAGAAGTCGCAATGAGCGAGGACGTGCGCGACAATCAATTTATTTTGAATCAGGGAGTTGCCATCAAGCAGAAAAGCGTAACAAGGGTCCGAATTAATGACCAATTCGTAAATTTTACTGAGTCCCAGATCATATTGCGTCTTCATGCGATGAAAATTTTTTCCGAAGCTCCAGTGGCTGTACCGGGTCGGCATCCCATAAGCGCCAAACGTATAAATGACTTCAGCCGGGCATATTTCATAGCGCATCGGAAAATAGTCCAAGCCAAAGCCCTTCGCGATTTCCGTAATTTCTGCAATGGCATATTCAAGCTGAGCGATCTCAGATGTACTCATTGTGCCGCAACTCCTTCCTGCTTCGTGAAGAAGGTTTTCAACGCTTTGTAGACCTCGCCCTTCTCACGGATAATATAGTGGAGAAATTTGGGATCATGAATATGACGAAAAGCGGACATCAGCGTAGAGCTGCGATTGTATTGATTGACTTCCCCATAGCCGAACATGTTGGAACGCTCCATCAGCTGCGTAATCAGCTTTACACAACGTTCATTATCGGAGGTTAAGTTGTCACCGTCCGAGAAGTGGAAGGGATAGATGTTGAATTGCGACGGCGGGTACCGTCTGTCGATGATTTCGATGGCGGTCTGGTAAGCGGAAGAACAAATCGTCCCCCCGCTTTCCCCTTTCGTAAAAAACTCTTCTTCCGTAACTTCTTTGGCTTCCGTATGATGGGCGATGAAGACGATCTCTACGTTCTCGTATTTCGTTCGCAGGAAGCGGGTCATCCAGAAGAAGAAGCTGCGGGCTATGTATTTTTCGAAAGAGCCCATGGAGCCGGAGGTGTCCATCATGGCAATAATCAGCGCATTCGAATGCGGCTTCTCAACTTCCTCCCACGTCTTGAAGCGAAGATCGTCAGGCGAAATATGGTGGATGCCAGGCTCGCTCGTTTTGGAATTGCGGCGCAAATTCTCCATAATGGTGCGCTTTTTATCGATGTTCGACATAATGCCTTTCTTCCGAATATCGTTAAAAATGACTTCCTTCGTCGTCATATTGCGCTTATCTTTCTGCTGCAGATTCGGCAGTTCCAGCTCTGCGAACAGCATCGTTTGCAACTCCTCCATGCTAACCTCAGCCTCATAATAATCTTCACCGGCCTGGTCGCCTGCGCCTTCTCCTTTGCCGGGGCCTTGGGCAGGCTGCGGGTCTGTGCCCAGCACGTCGCCAACCTGTGAATCCCCATCGCCTTGACCGACATGTTTCCCCTTGCTGTAGTTGTAGCGAAAGCGGTATTCATCGAGGCTTTTAATAGGCACTTTCACAACTTGCTTGCCATTGGACATGACGATGCTCTCGTCGGTTACCAGATCTGGAAGGTTTTGTTTAATCGCTTCTCGCACCTTTTCCTGGTGCCGTGTTTGATCTTGGTATCCTTTGCGGTGGAGAGACCAATCTTCCTTGGAGACAATGAATAGGGGTTCTGTCATGCGGGACACCTCCTGAGAGTATTCGTTAGAAAATTTGTATCGTAAACATATTCCTGATGATATGGAAAGCATAACGCTGAATGGACATAGACGGAAAAAAAGCATGTTACTAAATATATTCATGTATGGGTGGGATATGTGATGAAAAGTTGAGAGCGGCAATTTCAGAAGACGGCCCCCAGATATAATTCCGAATAAAGTTAAAAAAGTGTAAAAACACACAGAAAACATGTGTAAAATGCTTTATTATAATTAAAATACAAATTCATACAATTATCGACAAATATTTCATGTACTGAGTGATCGGAGGAATCGTGTGCTGCGACTGTATGATTAGTCATACAGCTAGAAGCTCATTTCCGATTGTATGAAAAAAAATTATTTTTGCAGAGGAGCAAAGGAATGATTATTTGGAAAGGCGCAGGAATCTTAACAATCCCCATTGCCGTCATTATGGTCATAGCTGCGATGGGAATAGCATCGATATTTACAGATCAAGTTTCAAACTCCACCAATGAGCATATTTATGTAGGCATTGGGTTCCTTCTATCGGCAGTACCGATCTGGTATGCAGGGAAATATTTTAATAGAAATAAAAACAATATCTATTTGGAAGTGAAGAGTGGAAGACAAATGCAGTTGGGATACCAACATAGTTTGTTTTTCATTCCGATGGAGTATTGTTCGATTCCGGCAGTTTTGATTGGAATAATAACTATTTTTATGGTCAAGTAAACGCGCCTTAGAGGAGAACTATCATCTTGCACCAAGATGAATATCAGGAGGATTTTACGAATGTCTGAAATTAGGTTAGCACAACCAGAGGTTTTTCAATTAGATAATGCGAGTGAGCTCCTTCTCTATAGAGATTTCCTCATTGGCCATTTAAAACAAGCTCAATCTCAAGTCATCATGGAAGATTTAGCTAGTGGAACTATACCTGTAGATCGCCTGGAACAGCATCTGCACGAGAAAATGCTGGCAGTAAGAGTTAGCTGCTTAGAAGGGCTGTATACGGATGTAAAAGGCGATGAAACGGTTACAATCGCTTATAAGTCATTTGAAACAGGCGAAAGGAAGCGTAAAAAATTAACATTCAAATCCTTAGATGAAAAAAACAAATTTATTGCCCAGCTATATAGGAGCATTAATCAGGATTTTACCTATGTTAACGAGAAAAACACACGCCTTGGTTCGATACGCAAACCGCTTAGCAATTTGCTGAAAACGCTTGTTATTGGAGGGGGCTTATCCTGGCTCGCATACTACATGGAAACTTCAGAATCATACTCGTTCCGGGTTCCCGCACTTTTATATTTTCTGGTAGTCATTATGGAATATGTAGGTTATGTACCTATTGTTGCTATTACTGGAGTGATTCTCATATGCATGTTGATATGGCTCGTTAAGAATACAATTAATCCTACGGAAAAGCTTGTTATTGAGCGATATACGAAATTTAACGAAACAGGTAAGGTGCGGACGGAGGGAGTTCAGTAGTATTATGGCGACAGCAATGGAACGCAGTGTAATGAAGAAATTCGCTGGATATCCTTTTCAGCCGGCCGAAAGAAACAAAAAGGGAGAGCTGATCTTCAGAAAAGGTAAGCTAATCCGCTGGTTTGTGTACGCAGCCTTTGTTCTTGGAGTTATCGCCTTAATTGGATCCAGTTATATCGATGATTATGATGCGGATGAGCAGGTGCTGTTTGTTTTTTGTGTAGGCATTGAAGTGGTGCTGTTTGCCTTTCTTTCACTTGTCGTTGCTATTACGAAGATTAGGGTGACAGAGCATAGTTTATTTTCCTATCGTTGGTATGGCACCAAATTCATTCATTTCTCAGAGGTAACCCAAGTGGGGTACTCCCGATTTTACGGAGGGATTTTCATACTGAAGACTTCACAACGAACCGTGCGTATACCTGCAGAGAATGTGGGCACTGCTGAACTGGTTAAGCTGCTGGTCGAAAAAGTAGGCGATGAGAAATGTGCGCAAGCGGTTGCTTTTATGAATAAACGCAAGCAGGAGTTTGCTGGGTTGGGGTAATCGTATTTGTCTTATCATTTATAAAAAAGTCTGCCGATCTCCCGCAATTGCTGGATGGAGATAAGCAGACTTTTTTTCTGGCGTCCTATCCTTTGTTAGCGCCTGCCTTTAAGCCTTCGATGATATATTTCTGAAGGAAAAGGAACAGCAAAGTAATTGGAATTGCGACAAGTACAGCGCCAGCTGCAAAAGTGGTGAATTCATTATTTTCTCGACCTGTGACCATTTCAAACAGACCGATGGCAAGCGTTTTATTTTTATCCGAGCGCAGCACGAGCCGAGCGAAAATAAAATCCATCCAAGGACCGATAAAATTTGAAACGGCAATGAAGGTAAGCATAGGGACGGAAAGCGGCATCATGACTTTGAAGAAAATCGATGTATGTGAAGCACCGTCAATTTTGGCGGCTTCCTCCAGACTGCGGGGCAAACCGTCAAAATATCCTTTGACCAGCCATGCTCCAAAAGGGATCGAACCGCCGGCGTACACGAGGATAAGTCCCCAGTGATTATCCAGCAAATCAATTTGAAGCAGTAAGATGTAGATGGCTATCATTCCCATGAAAGATGGAAACATTTGCAGCACAAGCATAACCATGAGTCCTTGCTTTCTTCCAGGAAACCGGAAGCGCGACAGTGCGTAGGAGGCCAAGACGATCAGGATGGTTGACAGAATCATGTTCATTACGGCGATAAACAACGTATTTTTATACCAGATGGCGTAGTTCTTTTTAATAAACAAGTTGTAGTAATGATCTAATGTAAGCGTATGGGGCAAAAAACTCGCCGACGAGATCGACTCACCTGGGCTGAATGATCCTAGAATGACCCAAATCACAGGGTAGAGAACGCAAATTGCTGTGACGAAAAGAATCATATAGATGAGCAGAAGAGCAAAACGGCGCTGCAGCGCCTTACCGACAGAAGCTCTTTTTTTCACGTAGACCTGGTTCATTGGATCATATCCTCTTCCTTAAAGGCTCGAGTATTCCGGAAATTACGGATTGAGAACAAAGCGGTGAAAATAAAAATAATGATGGAAACGACGGATGCCGTGTTGAATTGGTTCTGCTGGAGCGTTAGCTTAAAAATCCATGAAATAAGGATATCTGTTGATCCCGCATAGCTGTAGTTGACATTAACGGGTCCACCTTCCGTGAAGAGATAGATGATGTTGAAATTATTCAGATTGCCGGCAAAGCTCATAATGAGTAGCGGAGCTGTTGCAAACAGGACGAGCGGAAGGGTAATGCTGGTAAACTTCTGCCAGGCGCTGGCACCATCTACCTCTGCTGCCTCATACATATCCCGGTCGATATTCGTTAAGACGCCAGACATCAACGCCATCCAGAATGGGAAACCTAGCCATGTATTCACGAGAATAAGTGTGATTTTGGCCCAGGTTGGATCTGAAAGCCAGGGAATGGGATCGAATCCAGCCAAGCGTAAATAAGCGTTCAGAGGCCCAAATTGTGCGTTAAACAAGTTTCGAAAAATTAATATCGTTACGAAAGCGGGGATCGCCCAAGGTAAAATGTAAATAGTCCTCCACATGCGTTTGAGCCGAATAGGCTTGTAGTTAATCATGATTGCATACAGCAGACCCACGAAGTAAGTCGTTGCAGTGGTCAGAATAGCCCATACGATCGTCCATCCAACCACATTATAGAAAGTGTAGCTCCAGGCTTTGAGTTTGAACAAATTCGTAAAGCTCTCGAATCCGACCCAGTCGACGAGATGCTTTGGAGGTAAATGATTAGGGCCTGAATAGTTAGTGAAAGCGATTAGAATGCCGAATATCAGAGGAAGTATAGTTAAAAACAGTGTGAAAATAACAGCTGGACTCAAAAGCAAGTAAGCATAACCTTTGTCCCAGATTTGAAGAAGGGATTGCTGCAGGTTATTGGCTGGGATACCACGTTCAATTTGTTTACGGACTTTGTACGCGTCCCGAACATTAAACACATAAAAGCAGATACAGACAACTAGCACAAGCAAATAGATAATTCCCTCAACCATTAAAAAGATCGAATGGTCGCCCTGTTCGACGACTCTGCCCCTTTCTCTCACCTGCAATGTTTCGCCTAAGGTAAATAAACCCCACAGACCATGCGCGATGGGCTTGCTCCAGAAGGTGAGGATGAATGTTTCAAGCAGTAAATAGGCAATGCCTTTTGCAAGTTGGCGGTTGTAGATTTGACCGAGACCCATGAACAAGCAGGATAATACAGAACTAATAATCGCCATGCTGTTGGACTGTTTACTTACGGCGGGAACGATTTGCGGCGGCATGGAGGGCTCCTTTCCTTTCAAAAGTAGGTAAAGAGGAATCCACAGGAACAGCGTCCATATGGATCCCCAGCAGCGTACCGTTTATTTTTGCGATAAAGACATCGCTTCTTTAACCTGCTTAACCGAAGCGTCTAATGCTTTCTTGGGGTCCGCATTCTCATTCCATATCGCTGTAAAAGCATTGCCTACTGGTTCCCAGACGGAATTCATTTCCGGAATGTTAGGCATTGGAACAGAAAGTTTTGCTTGATCGAGGAATCCTTTGACGATGGCATTGCTTTTGATTTTATCGTTCTCCAGAAGACTATTCCGAGGAGGCATCTGTCCGGATATTTCGAATTTCTTCATCAGCATTTCTTCGCTTGTAGCAAACTTGGCATACAAAGATGCAGCTTCCGGGTACTTGGAGTAAGAGTTGACATAATAAGCCCGCACGCCAGAGAAGCTGATAGGAGACTTGCCGTTATCCAATTTAGGCAGCGGGGCAACGCCGAAGTTAACACCGCCTTTTTGCAGAGCAGCCACGGCCCAAGGACCGTTAATGTCGAACATCAGGTTATTGTTAATAAATAGGGTCTCTTTGAGTCCGAAATTAATGTCTTCTTTATTTAAAGGCAAGGTTTCTTTATGAAGCTTTTGCATGAGCTGTCCAGCTTTGATAGCGCCTTCATTATTGAGGCCAATATCCGCCTTATTCGTGTTATTCTCCCCAAAAACGTACCCGCCATAGCCGCTGACAAATGCATATAAGAAGTAAAGGTTGCCGACTTCCATCATAAAGCCGTATTTTTCCTTTTCTTTGTTCGTAAACGCTTTCGCCTGAGCGATGAGTTCATCCATCGTTGCGGGGGGCTGTTTGACCAAATCTTTGTTATAAAATAGCGCGTAAGTATCGATCGCGGTCGGGTAGCCGTACAAAACCTTGTTCATTGTTGTCCCTGTAATCGCAGCTTCCATGAAGTCTTTTTTATATTCATCGGGGAAGAAGTTTTCCAACACAAGCCCTGATGCTACAAGGGTACCGAGTTTATCGTGGGGAGCGAGAAACACATCTGCGCCTAAACCGGCAGGGCCGTCTGTTTGCAGCTTGGTTGGTGCATCCCCTTGGGAGACGACCTGCACTTCAACGGGGACGTTATATTTTTTGGTGAATTCAGCCGCGACCATCTTCGCCCAGTCTTCATCAGACCCTCCATTGTCCCAGACAAGGAGTTTGGCATCCTTCTCGATTTGCCCGGCTGTGCCCTTCGGCGTGCTGCTCGGCGTGCCTTCCTTAGCTGTTGGAGATGCAGCAGGTTGCGGAGTGCCCGACGTGCTTGCAGTGCCGCCGCATGCTGTTATGGAAGCTGCCATGGTTAACGCTAATGAAATAGTTAATAGACTTTTTAATCTCACTTTCATTTTCATTGGACTGTTCCCCTTTGCCACTATGGTTTGTAAGTGCCTATCAAAACGGTCGTTTTTCTCGATCTTTCATTGGAGTGCGAAGAATGAAGACTGTGATCCCCCTTATCATAGGATTTAAGAAAACGTTTACGTTAGATATATTACTTAGATATGTTGAGATCAAGGAAAATATCCCAAATTTTCTGCTGGAAATTGTGTGTGTGGACGTAATATTTGCGTTGACCACTTGAAAATCAATCCTTATAATTCAATCATACAAATTGAGAAAACGGTTACGGGAAGAGGATGAAATGGATTCGACTATAAAGGACGTAGCAAGGTTAGCAAACGTTTCAATTGCAACGGTTTCCCGGGTTTTAAATAACCGGTCTGGCTATTCCGAGGAGACTCGCGAAAGAGTGCTGCAGGTGATTGATCAGTTGGGGTACCAGCCTAATGCGATCGCCAGAGGTTTAATTAATAAACGGACGCAAACCGTAGGTGTTATTTTTCCTTATGTTTCAAGTATGCTTTCCGCGGAAATTTTGAACGGAATTGAAGAAACGGTCCATAGTTTCGGATCAACCGTTATCGTCTGTAAAACTGATGGCATCGAAGAGCGGACAATGGATTACTTGCAAGTTTTGGCGGAAAAACGAGTAGACGGCGTCATTTTTGTCAGCCAGTTTTTCGAGGAGCAATACGATAAGCTGTTATCGGACGTTAACATTCCGGTAGTGCTGGTGTCATCCATATATTATCGTTCTAACTTGCCCTATGTGAAGGTGGATGATAAGCATGCAGCGTATACTGCTACAGACTACCTGATCGGTAAAGGGCATAAGAAAATTGCCATGTTAAGCGGTCCCAAGGTTGATCCGATCACGGGAGTGCCCCGCATTGAGGGGTTTATGGAGGCTATGCGATTTAAAGGGCTTCCTATCGATGAGAGCCTCGTCTTTTGTGCGAAAAAGTTTTCATTTGAAGATGGGCTATTAGCAGCGGAGCAACTATTGGCGGGAGGTCCGGACATAACGGCCGTATTTGCGAGTAGTGATGAATTGGCGGCAGCTCTGATTTCAACAGCGTACAAGCTCGGGATTCGAGTACCGGAAGAGCTGTCCGTGATCGGCTATGATAATATCAAACTCGCGGGAATGACGATTCCACCACTGACTACGGTTTCGCAACCATTGTTTGAGATGGGCGCAATGGCAGCGAAAATGCTGTTTTCAATTTTGAACTCCGAAGGAAAAGTGGAAAGTCGAATCATGCCTCATGAGGTTGTCGAACGTGCATCTGTTCGAAACTTGTAAGAATTTGTTGAAAAATCGTTTATTTTATCGAAATATGTTGACAGTTTCTATATATTTTAGTTAAGATAACTTCAAGTAATTAAGAAAAACTTCATACGAAAAGGTAAACTGCATGAAAATGCAGGACACAAAACTATAGGGGCTAAATGGAATTCCATATGCCAGCCAGTTGTCGAAAGGAGTCTTATAGGCGGATAATCCTCTGATACAGCTCCCTACGGGTGAGCTGTTTTTGTGTTAATAAAAATCAGGGGGCTAACGCACATGAGAAATCTTTCAACTAACATGGGTTTAAAAATTCACATTATTCTTTTGTTTGCTTGTTCTGTTTTATTTTGTTTTTTTATTCCAACAAGTACAGTCAATGCTGCAACAAATTACCAGGAAGGGGCATGGATTGGCACATGGCCTTCATCTGTAACAGATAATGTGTATGCTTTTAATACAAAGACTGATAGTAAGATGCAAGTTGTTAATACTTTTGTGAACACAAATCAAAACTTAGATCAATTTGGATCAACAATAAATTATGTCGACAGTAAGAATGCTATAAATATGCTAACGTTGGAGCCATTCGGTTTAACAACAGTAGACATCAATAATGGAGTATTAGATGCCTACTTTGAAAAGCTAGCCGAACAACTAAAAGGTTGGAAGGGCGGCAAGGAAATATGGATTCGTTATTTGCACGAGGGGAACGCAAACTATTACTCGTGGTGTATTGGAGACAGTAAAATTAATACGAATGATTCGTATAAGAAAGCATTTCAAAAGACTGTTGATATTTTCAGAAAAAAGGGAGCTACGAATGTAAAGTGGATTTATAATGTAAATGCTGAAAATGTTGGTGTGGGGGCTTCCTACACACTTGCCTATCCCGGAAATGACTATGTGGATTTCGTTTCGATCGATGGGTACAACTGGGGGAATTCTCAAAGTTGGTCTTCGTGGAAATGGTTCCGTCAAATTTTCGATAAGGCTTACTATTCTTTAAATAGATATAATAAACCGACAATTATCGCAGAATTCGCTAGCGCTGAAGTTGGCGGCGACAAAGCAACATGGATCAAGAATGCTTACGAGCAAATGGATTCAGGATGCTATCCTCTTCTGAAAGCGGCCGTTTGGTTTAATGAGAAGAAGGAATTGGATTGGACTATCGATTCAACGGAAGCTTCATTAAAGGCTTTTCAAAATAGACATAAATAGCTATATGTTTTTACTGAAATCATTTGGGAAACTGCTTTCTGTTCTCGTTAGAACTCTTTGGCAGTTTCCCTGGTATTTACTTTTCATTCGATCAATTAGTGCTTAAGAAGATGATGAATATTCGACAGAAGCTGGTTTGGATAAATCGGTTACCTCTTCTTTAAGAATGAATTGAATGGCTCGATAGTTAACCAAATCTTTTTCGAATTTTATTCCGATAATAGCTCTATTCTTCTTCGTATACTCAATCCGTACAATTTCCCCAAGCATGACCTCGTTAATCTCCTGTAAACAAATTGCGACACCATCCCCGATAGCAGCGGTTATGTTTTTGCGAATTTGAAAGCTGCATCCGTACATGCCGATATCGATCAACTTTGCCCAATTCAAATGCTTCATCTGTAAAAAATAACGCGTAGGCAGCTTTCTTTTCAAAGTCTTTTCGATAATATCCTTGTAGGTTTCCTTCGGTAATAGCTGAACCTGAGCTAAATATGACATTTCAACGCGTGGTGAATTTCTTCTTCTGGAACGATATTGATACTGGAAATTTCGCGTATATTTAACTATTAAATCTACAATCGTGTTCTTTGCATGATAGGTAAATTGTCCATTTGTAACAGGTTGTCCATACAGTTCTTTTATTAGTTTTTGCATTTGGTCATCACTTACATCAGTAAACTTAACGCCAACTTGATATCCTTTGGGATGAGAGTCGTAGTAAATAATTGTGCCTGTTAGATGATGAGCATCCTCACCGTAAATCGTAAATTGTATTTCTTCAGGTAATGTCTCCAGTTGCTCAATTAAAAAGCGGCACCCTGTCTCACTGATATCGACAATCGAACCATTTACGTTAGGTTCATTCTTTTCATTTTGAACAGAAATTTGATAATCTCTATAGAATCGCTCGGTTACACGCATACGTGGACGCTCAATTCCAAGTAATAAAGACGGAACTAGACTTAGTAACCCATACATTGCCCAGAAAAGACTAATAAGGGTCTTCTGGGAATCCATCCAACCTGCATTTAACAGCTTGGGAACTGATACAGCCGTTGCTGCTAAGATTAATACAATTAAAATTAAATGAGGAAGCATAAATTTCCAATTTACAACAGATTTTGCCGTTAATACTCCCTTAGGGGTTACGTTAAAAGGGATTTGTATCTTGAAGAATGTTTCTATGAACATGGCTCCGAATAATGTTGGAGCCATGGCAGTTTCATGCACATTGGACCAAAATATATTTAGACGCTTTTTGGTAATAATAGGTAGACCAATCGTGGATAGTAAAAAATAAGGCAGCCAAAATATGGATATTTGAATCAAATCTGAATTCATAACAGGAATTTCAAAGAACAAATAGAGTAATGGTAAACATAAATAGAGTAATCTGAAAAATCCAAAGTACCAATAGACCGTATTGTTGATATAAAGAATTCGTTGCATCCGGGTCAAGCCTTTGTAAGTTAGAGGATTCCATCTGCGGGTTGTTTGCAAGGTACCTCTAGCCCAACGAATTCTTTGCTTTAATTGGTCGTTTAATGATTCGCTCGCCAAGCCTTGCGCCAATACTTCGCTATAAGCAATTGTTTTATAACCTTTTGCTTGAATCATCATACCTGTTGCCATGTCTTCGGTTATCGTGTCGGTAGCAAATCCTCCGATCGAATCGAGAGCACTTTTTCGGAAAATTGTGTTACTGCCAACATAAATAGCTGAATTGAAGCGATCTCTTCCTGACTGAATGATTTGCATAAAGAGATCTTGTTCATTAGGAATATGTCTTTGTTGAAAAAGATTGTACTGGAATATGTCCTCGTTGTAAAAAGATTGCGGTGTTTGTACAAAGGCCACATTTTCTTCATTAAAAAATCCAACAGTTTTCTGCAGAAACTCAGGTTTTGGTAACATGTCCGCATCCAGAGTAACTACTAATTCCCCTGTGATAAATTGGAGAGCATTGTTCAAATTCCCTGCTTTGGCATGGTCGTTATTACTTCGTTTAAGGTAATTAATTTTAAATTGTTTGGCCAGTTTTTCTGCCTCTGGTCGGCGTTTGTCATCACACAACCAAATCTGAAGCTTATCGGTTGGATACTCTAGATTTTTGCAAGCGAGTATAGTTTTTTGCAAAATATCCATTGGTTCATTGTAAGTTGCAATAAGAATGTCAACGGTTGGGATAATTTCAGGCAATCGTGGAGGTCTGTGTTGAGTTGGTTTCCACAGTAAGATATAAAAAATGAAAGATTGTAAGGCTTGTATCATTTCTGCGACCAAGAATATGATACCGAATAGAAGAGCAAGACCAAAAGGCGGTAAAGTAAATAGAGTACGCCAAATAAGATAAGTCATGGTGGCTATTATGGAGATTACGATGAAAATTTGTTTCCCGTTTAATCGTTTGTTTTTCAAATCTAAGCACGCCCTTTAGGGTTATATGGGTAAAGAAGGAAATTTTAGTTATTAACGATAAGGATTATAGCATAGCTAAGTACTATTGGACTATATTATTTGTGATTATTCTCATATTCGACAACATTATTTTTGTTTTTAATGTATTTTATTGCAAAATAATATCATAAAGTGATATAGTAGTCCATAAAATGGATTACGAAATAGTAAAAAAGTCTCATAACTTATGAGGGGACGTGAGTAAGGAGAAACGTGGAAATACAGAGATATTTCAAAGTAATATGGAGACGCATCTGGTATGTTATTATACCGGCATTGGTTGTTTCATTGGCGGTTGGGTATGCCAGCTATAAGGTTATAAAACCAACGTATCAGGCATCGATTCAAATTCTTGTCAATAAATCAGAAACAGACCGTGATTTTTTGGCGGTTCAAACAAGTTTAAAGTTAATAGATTCTTATAATGTGATTATCAAGAACCGTCTGGTTTTAAATCAGGTTATTGATAATCTGAGCTTAAATATGAGTGCTAGTGATCTTGCGAGTAAAATTAGTGTCGGAGCGCTGGATAATTCGCAAGTAATTCAAATTAAAGTAAATGATTCTAACATGCCCCTTGCGGTAGATATTGTGAATAATGTTGCTGATGTATTTAAAGAAGAAATTCATCAGTTGTTGCGAGTAGATAATGTGAAAATTCTTGATCCGGCAAAGGTGCCGTTAAAACCAGAGCCAATAAAGCCTAAGCCAGCTATTAATGTTATTATTGGTTTTTTTGCTACGGTGATGTTTACTTGCAGTTGTTTGTTGTTGCTGGATATGTTTGATACAAGGATTAAGGGTGAGCAAGAGGCATTGGAAACGTTAGGATACCCGATTCTTGCGCGGAGCGCTGAGAGAAATAAAAGGGTTAAATTTTAATGCTTCCTTACAATATTTGTGGGGATTGATACGACTTGCGGAATCGATACATCGGGTTTAAGCTGTGGAAATGGCGTGGAAAGAAGAGAGAGAACCAAAAGCGTTCAACATTAGATGCACTAAGGAAATTAAGAAGTTTTATATACCTTAGGGAGCGTGGCAATCACGGGTATACCTTATTGTTTACTACGTGTAACTATACACCTTGCTCTTCTTCTCTTGTATGCTACTACTCGCTACTCTCCGCAGATTCAAATAAAAAGACATTGCTAATTGATGCAAATCTTCATCGCTCAAATATACATAACTTACTAGGATGCGACAATGACATCGGGCTGACTAATGTTTTGCTCGGTGATTCAACGGTTGAGCATGCGATTCGAAACATTCCAGGCACAAATTTAGATGTCATGACTTCAGGACCTATTACGGATTCTCCTTCAGATTTGATGTACCGCCATTTCAATACAATCGTAAAAGCAATTTCCCAATCGTATGATCACATTATTATTGATTCCCCACCATTGATTGAAGTGAGTGATACACAATCTATAGCTGCAATTGCAGATGGTGTAGTACTTGTTCTGAATGCAAGACACACAAAGAAAAAACAGGCAGAAGTTGCAAGAGAGATATTGGATTCGATTAATGCCACTGTTTTAGGCATGATATACAACGATGAGGAATTACCAGCTGGGGATTATTCTAAAAACAAGGGGTATTAAATCGTATTTACAAAATTAGGAGGATATACATTGAAGGTAAGAAAAGCTATCATACCAGCTGCGGGTCTTGGGACAAGATTTTTGCCGGCCACGAAGGCAATGCCGAAAGAAATGCTTCCAATTGTGGACAAACCAACGATTCAATATATTGTTGAAGAGGCCATTGAATCTGGGATTGAAGACATCTTAATTGTAACTGGAAGAGCGAAGCGAGCTATTGAAGATCACTTTGACAATGCATTTGAGCTTGAACACAATTTGATGGTTAACGAGAAATTTGAATTATTAGAAACGGTACGCCATTCCTCCTCTTTAGTTGATATTCATTATATTCGTCAAAAGGAGCCAAAAGGATTAGGACATGCCATTTGGTGTGCCCGGAAGTTTATTGGGAATGAGCCATTCGCAGTTTTGCTAGGTGACGATATTGTTAAATCAGAAACGCCATGTATCCGACAACTAATGGATATTTATGAACAAACTGAAAGCTCAGTTGTAGGTGTGCAGTATGTCACGGACGAAGAAACATCGCGCTATGGGATTGTGGATCCGTCTAGTCAAGATGGAGAACTTTATTCAGTGAGAAGCTTTGTAGAAAAGCCTAAAAGGGGTACATCACCATCCAATTTAGCAATCATGGGAAGATATGTACTGACACCTGGCATTTTTGATATTTTAGAAAAACAAAGCATCGGTGTAGGCCAGGAAATTCAATTGACGGATGCGATTCAAAGGTTGAATCAGATCGAGAGCGTAAACGCTTATCCATTTGAAGGCAAACGGTATGATGTTGGTGATAAGTTAGGATTTTTAATTACGAACATTGAATTTGCATTAGAGCGGAATGAGATCGGTGAGCAATTAGCCGTGTATTTAGAGAATTTACTAACTAAAATAAGATGAGGTCAGTATGAGAAAAATCGCTGTTTTGGGGACGGGCTATGTTGGACTCGTGTCAGGTGCATGTTTTGCGGAGATCGGTAATGAAGTGATTTGTTGTGACGTGGATGAACGGAAGATTGAAAACTTAAAACTTGGAAAATTGCCAATATATGAGCCGGGTTTAGAGGATTTAGTTGCACGCAATTATGAAAATAAACGTCTTTCATTTACGACTGAGATTGCTGCAGCTATACAAAATTCGGATATAATTTATATCGCTGTTGGAACACCTATGGCATCTGACGGTTCAGCGGACCTTAGGTATGTACGTTCTGCAGCACAATTGATCGGTGAAAATTTGAACGGTTATAAGGTGATTGTAAATAAAAGTACAGTTCCTGTAGGAACTGGAAAAATGGTTGAGGATATCATCCAAGAACTTGTATCCGATCGAGCAATCCGCTTTGATGTTGTATCAAATCCGGAATTCTTGAGAGAGGGTACTGCAATTAGGGACTGCTTGAATATGGAGCGTGCAGTAATAGGCGCTAAAAGTCAGGAAGCTGCCCAAATCATTACTGATTTACATGGACCTTATAATACTACAATTATTGTTACAAGTATTGAAACGGCAGAGATGATTAAATATGCAGCAAATGCATTTCTAGCAACCAAAATTTCATTTATTAACGATATTGCGAATATTTGTGAAAAAGTTGGAGCTGACGTTAAACAGCTTTCTCATGCTATCGGGCTCGACAGCAGGATCGGTAGTAAATTTCTTCACGCTGGACTAGGATTTGGAGGTTCCTGTTTTCCCAAAGATACTGGAGCACTAGTTCACATAGCTGAGACAGTTGGATATGATTTCACTTTAATTCATTCTGTAGTGGAAACGAATAGTCGACAACCGCTCAATTTTGTTCAAAAAATTAACGATGCGTTGAATGGATTGCAAGGAAAAACAATAGCTATTTTAGGTTTGGCTTTCAAACCAAATACAAACGATATGAGATCTGCACCTTCGATCAAGGTCATCCAGGAACTCTTGAAAAATAATGCTAGTGTTAGAGCTTTCGATCCGATTGCTATTGATGAAGCAAAGGAGATATTTGGAGACTCTATTTTATACTCTACTGATCTATATGAAACTCTCAAGAATTGTGATGCTTGTGCAATTTTAACAGAATGGAATGAAGTAGTGCACATGGATCTTTCCAAAGTAAAAGAAGAATTGCTTGCGCCAATCATCATTGATGGACGTAATTTGTTTGACTTGGATTTTATGAAAGAAAAAGGCTTTACTTATCATTCTATCGGACGTCCATCTGTATATGCCACAGAAAGATTTGTGATACACGAATGAGTTCGAGAACGAACAATGGACATGTTTTGCAAAGTTCGGTTTGGGTGTTGGCAGGCACAGCTGTGCAAAACATGCTTCAGATTCTAGTATTAATCCTCCTCGCCAGATTGCTTGCGCCAAAAGACTTCGGATTAATCAATATTTCCCTTATTATTATCGGTTTTACATCTAACTTTGCCAGCATGGGGGTTGGAACTTCAATTATTCAACGAAAAGAAATCGAACCAGATCATATTAAATCTGGTTTTGTTATTTCTTTTATTTTGGGCATTGTTTTGTTTATGCTCTTTTGGCTATTGGCTCCACAAATTTCTATTTTATTTGATAGTGTTGAGCTTGTTCAAGTTCTAAGTTTTCTATCGATCTCCTTTCCTGTGCTGGGCTTTTCAACGATTCCCGAGGCTATGCTGCAGAGAAATATGCAATTTAACAAAATCGTACGTTCGCAGTTAGTATCATATGTCATTGGTTATTGTTTGGTGGGCATTACAATGGCGCTTTATGGATTCGGCATTTGGTCTCTGGTAGTTGCTCATTTATTACAGACAGTAATAAAAAGTACAATGCTCTGTATGGCTTATCGGGATTTTTTGAAAGGTCGATTTTCTTTAGAATCTACAAAGGAGCTTATGCGTTTTGGAAGTGGAGCTACTTTAGACTCTTTATGTAATTACGCAGCCCTTCAAGGAGATAATATAGCGGCCGGGATTATGTTGGGGCCTGCTGCTGCTGGTTTATATGGTCGTGCGTATCAAGTTGCGGCAATTCCTGCAACATTACTTGGTCAAGTACTAGATAAGGTGCTCTTCTCGGCATGGGCCAAAATTCAAAATGAACATGAGAAATTGACTAAATCTTTTTTAGATGGAGTATCTTTAGTCACTATTTTCGTTCTACCAATAAGTTTGTATTGTGTTATTTTTGCACCTGAAATTATTAACTTTACTCTAGGGAGCCAATGGAAAGAGGTAGTAATCCCTTTTCAGATCTTATCTATGGGGACATTATTCCGTACCAGTTATAAATTAAGCAATTCTGTAACTATGGCCAAAGGAGCTGTTTACAACCGCGCGCTTCGGCAGTTTTTGTACGCGTTCTTGGTTATTGCCGGAGCATCGATAGGTGGAAGGTTTGGAGTTGCAGGAATTGCTGTAGGTGTGTTTATTGCAATTACTGTTCATTATTTATTTACAGCCCAGCTTGCTCTTAGGCTTACTAATGTTAGTTGGAATCAATACATGAGGAGTCAAATTGCGGGTATTCGCTTTGCAATCATCATGTTTCTATTCTGGTATTTGCTTGCTTTATGGTTAAGGAAAATTGCATTAGGTGATTTATATCTTCTATTAGTGAGTGTTGCCGCTTCGTGTTTAATGGTCATGTTTATTTTAGTACTTAAGCCTACGATTATGGGGCAATTTGGGGTCAGACTCAACAAGAAATTAACAAATCTAAGAAGTAAATTCACACGATAAGATAAAATAAGCTCTGTGAGTGAGGGAACAGGCATGCGCAAAGTAGTACATTTAACAACCGTTCATCATCCGTTAGACACTAGAATTTATCACAAAGAGTGCTCCTCCTTAGCTAGAAATGGTTTTGATGTTACTCTTATCGCTCCTTATAACGAGGATCTAGATAATTTAGCAAAAGCCCCATTTCATCTTATTACACAGAAGAAATCATCGAACCGATGGCTTAGAATGACTCGTGATGTATGGAGAGTATATAGAATTGCTAAGGAAATGAGGGCTGATGTTTACCATTTCCATGATCCCGAACTTCTTTTAATCGGTGTTCTGCTAAAGAAAAAGCATAATCATGTTGTCTACGACGTCCATGAGGATTATGAAACCGGTATTATGCAAAAAAAGTATCTGCCACGATTCGTTAGATTAATTGCTTCGAAAATTTTTAGAGCAGTTGAAATGGCTTGTGCAAAACGCTTCGAGATATGTCTAGCTGAAAAATACTATAAAGAGAAATTCCCCAATGGGGCATTAGTGCTAAATTATCCCATAATAGATCCTGTGGAGAAGCACTCTCCAAACCCTGAAGATCATTCAATGACTGTGGATGAGCAGATTCATTTATTATATACAGGTAATGTTACGGAAGATCGAGGGGCTTTAATACATGCGCAACTCGCGGATTTGCCAAATGTTCATATGCATTACGTAGGAAAGTGCAGTAAAAATGTAGCGGATAACATTCTGCTTGCCGCAGGAGAAGGAAGTAAACGAGTGCATATGCGTGGGGTCGAGTCCTTCGTCAACCGTGAAGAAATTGATCATACATATAAGCAAGGCCATTGGCACGCAGGTATAGCACTATTTCCGCCGACTGAACATTATATGAAAAAGGAATTAACGAAATTTTTTGAATATATGAATGCTGGACTGCCTTTACTTTGTTCTAACTTTCCTTCATGGAAGGAATTTGTTGATAAACATAAATGCGGGATTACGGTCGATCCTTATGATAAGGAGGCTGTGAGCAAAGCAATTATGTATTTGAAAAATAATCCAGAAGAAGCAGCACAGATGGCGCAGAATGGAAGAAAAGCTGTTATGGAACTTAGTTGGACAAGCCAAGAGCAAATTTTAGTTGATTTTTACAATGGAATGCGGTTGGTGTGACCAAAGAAAGAAAGGAGGGTATAGTTATGAGGAAAATCTCTAAACTTGTGATGGTTGACATCATTTTGGTAGCTGTAAGCATTTATACCACATATTATTTTCACTACGAAACAAGCTATATAAAGGAAAATGCTTTTGAACTGTTTTGGTATTTTATGATTTTAAGCGCAACTTTAATTGGGGTTTCCTATTACTTGAATTTGTATAACAGAGTTTGGTTATATGCAAGTATTGGTGAAGTGATCTCGATACTTAAAAGTACATTTATAAGCGCTTTGGCCTCTTATATAATAATGCTGGTAGTATCCCATCAGTATATCCCATATGCAATTTTAATTCGAAATTTCGAAACGTTGCTTATATTAGTTGGGGGCTCACGGTTTTATTTCCGTATTTTTAAGGATAACTATGTTCGGAGCAGTGAAGTATATCACCGAGTACTAATCGTAGGAGCTGGTGATTGTGGTTCTATGGTTGCTAGAGAACTGAAGAGTAATAAAGCAAACGGATTGTACCCTGTTGGATTTATTGACGATGACGTGAAGAAACTACACCAGCATGTGAGCGGATTGCCGATTTTCGGAAATAGAGAAGATATTCATAGCGTGGTAAAAGAGCAACAAATTACTGATATAATAATTGCTATCCCTTCAGGCAGTCGAAAGGTAATTTCCGGCATTATTGAGATTTGCAAGAACACCCAGACGAAACTTAAAATTATTCCACGTCTAAACGATCTAATAGAAGGACGTGTAACGGTTAATGAGATTCGTGATGTGGAAGTAGAAGATTTGTTAGGAAGAGATCCAGTGACCGTAGATCTTGAAGGAATTGCGACATACGTTACTAATAAAAGAGTGCTGGTATCTGGTGCAGGCGGCTCCATTGGATCTGAACTTTGCAGACAAATAGCGATTTTTAATCCGGTGGAACTCATCATTTTGGGGCATGGAGAAAATAGTATTTATAACATAAGCATGGAATTAAAGGATAAATTCCCTTCTTTAGTTGTAGAATCAATTATAGCGGATGTGCAAGATAAAATTAGAATTGAATCCATATTCACAAAGTATAAACCACAGGTCATTTTCCATGCGGCCGCGCATAAACATGTTCCGTTGATGGAGAAAAACCCCTCCGAGGCGATCAAAAATAATATTTTTGGCACAAGGAATCTTGTGGAGGCAGCAGATCGTGTGAAATCAGAAATATTTGTACTTATTTCAACGGATAAAGCTGTTAATCCTACGAGCGTTATGGGTGCAACAAAACGTATGGCAGAGATGATTATTCAAAGTATGGACAAGCAGAGCGAAACCAAATTTGCGGCAGTGCGATTTGGCAATGTGCTAGGTAGCCGTGGAAGTGTCATCCCTCGATTTAAAGAGCAAATCATGGCTGGGGGACCAGTGACGGTAACACATCCGGAAATGATACGTTACTTTATGACAATTCCAGAGGCTGTGCAGCTAGTTATTCAGGCAGGTTCACTTTCCGCGGGTGGGGAAGTATTCATTCTAGATATGGATAAACCGGTGAAGATTGTAGACTTGGCAAAAGATTTAATCCGTTTATCAGGATTGGAGCCCAATGTTGACGTTGATATTGAATATTCTGGAATACGTCCAGGTGAGAAGCTTTATGAAGAACTATTGACGAGTGAAGAAGGGCTCTCAGCTACTAAACATGACAGGATCTTTATTGGAAAACCGGTTGATTTGAGTAAGGAGCAGATCGATCTGGAAGTCAGCAGGCTTGAGCAAATTTTGAAAACAGAAGTTCCAGACATTCGACTCGAACTGGCGAAGTCGGTTCCTTCGTTTCAAAGTGTGTCTTAAAAGTTCTATAGCAAAAATAAAGGATGTTGCAGATGATGGAAACATGTCCATTTGTAAGTATTATATTGCCGGAAAAAAATGAAGCTAAGCATATAGGTGCTTGCCTGGATTCGTTATTATCACAAAGTTACCCTAGTGAAAAATATGAAATTATTATTGTGGATGGGCAATCCAGTGACAATACACTAGATATAATCAGTACGTATCAAGAGCTGAATAAATCAATCTATGTTCTGAGCAACCCCAAATCCATTGTACCCATATCGATGAACCTTGGTATTCGGCAAGCAAAGGGAGAGTTTATCGTTCGTGTTGACGCGCATGCAACCTATCATCAGGATTATGTAAAAGCTTGTGTGGAATATCTGAAGAAGACCGGTGCCGCAAATGTTGGGGGGCCAATGATTGCTGTTGGAGAGGAATATATGGGTAAAGCGATTGCTTTTGCGCATAAATCCCGCTTCGGTCTTGGCGGTGGTAAATTCCATGATGGTACCTTTGAGGGTGAAGTAGATACAGTTTACTTGGGTGCATTTAGGAGAGATATCTTTGAAAAAGTGGGTTACTACGACGAACGGCTTACACGGAATCAAGATATTGAATTAAATTGCCGAATTCGTGAATCCGGGGAAATGATTTATCTTACGCCTGCGATTAAATCTGTTTATTTCAACAGGAGCAGTTTAAAAAGTCTATGGCAACAAAATTATAAAAATGGCTACTGGAATGTAATTACGAGAGCAATTAACAGCAAGGCGCTATCAATGAGGCACTTTGTTCCATGTGTATTTGTTCTTACTCTTTTAGTCGGGTGCCTATGTGCGCTAACGTTGTTCGGGCAATTGTTATTATTGGCGTCGTTAGGCAGCTATTTAATAGTCAATCTGCTCTTTTCCGCCCAAATCGGGAAAAACTCGGGTTTATTGTACGCACTGGTAATGCCACTCGTTTTTATTACCTTGCATTTTAGCTATGGTGTGGGCACTTTCATCAGTTTGCTAAAGGGGAATTTTATAAGCTCTAAGTTTAGAGTATGAGATAACTAAACGTAAAGGGACGGGATTATGGCGGTTACTTTAGAAAATAGTCAACAAATTCGACTTTCGCTTTATCACAGGTTTATGAAAAGATTATTTGATATTATAGTGTCGTTGATATTGTTAATTTTAACGAGTTGGATCATTCTTATTGCTATAGTAATTGCATCCCTCGACACTCAAAAAAATGGTCTTTTTGTTCAGCGGAGAGTAGGCTTAAACGGTAAGTTGTTCGCTATTTTGAAAATTAGAACGATGAAAGTTGTGCCTTCGTTTATGACGACAGTTACAACAGGTTCCGATCCAAGAATTACAAAGGTTGGAGCAGTGCTAAGGAAAACAAAAATCGACGAATTGCCGCAGCTTCTGAATGTACTTATTGGGCAAATGAGCTTTGTCGGGCCGCGCCCCGATGTCCCTGAGTATACAGGGAACTTGAGTGCAGAAGACTCAGTAGTTCTTTCAATTCGGCCTGGTATTACAGGACCTGCAACACTGAAGTATAGAAATGAAGAGGAGATTTTAGCATCTTCGGAAGATCCGGAAGAGTATAATCGAACGGTTATTTTTCCAGATAAAATTAAAATAAACAAAGCTTATATTCAAAATTATTCGTTGCGGAAAGATGTTCTGTATATATATTACACAGCATTTCCTAATAAATTTAGTCATTACTTAATGAGCGACATAAATCAATCAGAACTGGGTGCATAGGAGTTGAGCGAGCGCATGTCAGCAGGTCAGAGGATTTACCTCTCTTCCCCTCATATGGGAGAAGAGGAATTGGAATTCGTCAAAGAAGCATTTACAACAAATTGGATTTCCACGGTCGGTCCGCACGTAGATCAATTTGAAAAGGAATTGGCTGCATATGCAGGAACGGCAGGAGCGGTAGCCCTGTCTTCAGGGACTGGGGCTATACATTTGGTTTTGAAAGCTATTGGTGTTCAGGAAGGAGATATTGTATTTGTATCTTCTTTAACTTTTGCAGCAAGCGTGAATCCGATTCTTTACTTAAACGCGACACCTGTTTTAATTGATTCTGACGATTCGACGTGGAACATGTCAGCAGGTGCTTTGAAGGCTGCATTTGACCGGGCTGTTGAAGAGGGGAAGCTGCCCAAGGCTGTTGTTGTTGTTAATTTATATGGCCAAAGCGCGGATTATGAGAAGATTGCCGAGATATGTGATTACTATAAAGTGCCAATTGTCGAAGACGCAGCTGAATCTCTAGGTGCAACCTATAGGGACAAAATGAGTGGATCAGTAGGACAGTTTGGCATTTATTCATTCAATGGCAACAAGATCATTACCACGTCAGGAGGAGGCGCAGTCGTTTCTAATGACGTTGAAGCTTTAAAGAAGATTAAATTTTGGGCAACACAGGCTCGCGATCATGCGCTTCATTATCAACATAGTGAAGTAGGATACAACTATAGATTAAGCAATGTATTGGCAGGGATAGGACGAGGTCAACTGAGAGTACTGGAAGAACGGGTAGAGGCGCGACGAGCAATTTATCAACGGTATTACAATGCGTTGGCGCATTTGCCAGGTGTTACTTTTATGCCGGAAGCGAATTTTGGACGCTCGAACCGCTGGTTAACAGCTCTCACTATACATCCTGAGCAAAGTGGCGGGGTATCCGCTCTCGATTGTATCCAGATGCTGGAAAGTATGAATATTGAATCACGTCCGGTATGGAAGCCCATGCATCTCCAACCTTTATTTACTGGGTATACATATTTCACTGATCCTGAGATGGATAGTGTGTCTGACCGCTTGTTCAAGTTTGGAATCTGTTTGCCATCTGGTTCTAATATGACCGAGGAAATGCAAGAAAAAGTTATTTCATGTATGCTTCAATTGTTCAATAAATAAGTCTTTTTAAAGATATGGGAATGGGGATACCTATAAAAGATGAAGAAATTATCCATATTGGTATCCGGTGAACTTTATTTTGTGATGTTTATTTTTTCGGGATATATCAAAGGCGGCTTTACATTTATTCCAATCGATTTAACTATGTTAATGTTGGGCATATCCGTACTAATAGCAATGAAACGGTTTTTACTTAAACCTGTCTTGCAGCCATCAGTCGTATTGGCCGTTTCGCTTTTGCTTATTTTTGCGTCATACGTATCATTTACATACATTTATTCGAGCAGTGAAGCTTATGCTTTAAATAAAACGTTCCGCTTTTTTTTAATAACCGGATGGTCATTTATGGGAGTTCTTCTTCTCGTAAGAGACCAAGCAGCATTAAAACGTATGCTTGATAGTTTTATTTTGTTGGCGCTTTTTATGACAGGATTTGGACTTGTCAGTTTTCTTACCAGTTTTCATAGCGGACTGTATGTCGGCCAAATCAATGTGTTGGGTTCTGACTATTTGGCTTTGGGCCGTACATGCGGTATCGGTGCAATTATGTTGATTGGATTATATTTATACAACACGTCAGTTGATGCAAAGAGAAAATTTATTTCGGGGATTCTAACCATACTCATTATCATTTGTTTGATTATTAGTGGGGCGAGAATGCCTTTGCTGGCTTTACTTCTGACTCTAGGGCTGCTTTTTGTCTTATCTTTACGAATGAAGGGGCGTTTGATCACGCTTGATAAGAGACTAAAGTCCCTTGGTGTCATGTTTCTAGTCCTTCTCGTTCTAGCGGTTCCTCTCGCCTCGGCTGGAGCATTCGATACGGTCATTTATCGATTTTCAAGATTGACAGAGGATCCTAACGGAGGGAAATCGGCAGCAGGAAGAATCGACCGATACGCTACCGCTATTGCTATGTGGAGCGAACATCCAGTAGTCGGTGAAGGTGTAGGGAGTTTTCCTATTCAGTATAATGGCTTGGACACAACAGGCTACCCACACAATATATTCTTAGAAATATTATCTGAAACAGGCATAGTAGGACTCATATTATTTCTAGCTTTATTATTAGCAGCATTACATAGGTTGTTCGTAGATAGTATTAAATTGAAAATATGGCTGAATTCAGCTCATTTGTGTGTGCTGTTAGGTTTTACTTATATGTTTATGAATGCAAATGTTTCAGGCGATTTAAATGAAAATAGAGTCTTTTTCTCATTTATGGCATTGTGCTTTTCACTAATTGAGGCATCTGGGATTGATGGAGGAATGAATAAGGGTGATTATATCAATGTTACAAAAGAAACTCTTGCTTAAAACAATGAGCATTTTTATTCTCATGATGTTCGGTAGCCAGTCCCTTTCGGAGGAAATAACACCGAAGGAAACTATGGAAGGCGTAAAAAACGAAATATCAGGACTTATTAATGTTAAACAGTTTGGTGCTGTAGGGGATGGGGAGCAAGACGATTTAGCCGCAATTAATAAAGCAATTGAATTTGCTGCCGAAGAGAGTAAAGGCGGCTCTGATGCGACGTTGTATTTCCCGCCCTCAAAAGGATATGCAGTGTCTTCCAGTTTACTAGTTCCACCAAACATATCCATAGATCAACGAAGTACACTCATTTATACAGGAGAAGATAATGAAGCTCTTCTTACGATTGGTTCTGTGGATGTGGAAACGGCTGCAACCTATAGTGGCCTTTCAGTAGTGCGCAAAAATCAGTCTAAATGGGTAAAAGAGGATTCAGCTGAAAAATCTATCGGAATTCAAATCTATAATGCAGTTCATTCAAATATTGATATTAGACGGGCTGACCAATTTACAATTGGCGTGAAACTTATTGGTGCAGGAAAAGGTTTTGTATACAATGAGGTTCATTTGGGGCGTATTTCCGCTAACTATAAAGGACTCGTTTTGACAAATAAAGCGGGTAGTGAAGGTAAAAGAGGATGGATAAATGAAAATTTGTTCAACGGCGGTAACTTTGCTAGCTGGACAGGCGTCAATTCTGATCAAAGCCGCTTTGGGATCGTTATAACTAGCGAGGATGGCGTATATAAAAACAACAATAACAATGTTTTCCAAAAGCCGAGTTTCGAATTAAATCAAACGAAGCTTACTTCCAAAGCTGAAGCTCTTCCGATCCTAATCAATTATGGCATTCAAAACTACTTTGAGCATGTCCGAAATGAAGGTAATGGCGAATATATTGCAAGGATACTTAACAAAAGCAATGACAACAGTATCCATACAGGCTATGGCGAAGCGCTGATTGATGATCGGTCTGAGTTTCCAAGTAACATAGGTATGACGCCCGAAATGATGGTTTTATCATCTTATAACAGCTTGCTTGCCACATATGATTTTACGGAAAGATTCGAAATGAAGGGGAATTATAAGTCAATAAAAGGGATGTCATTATCTATTGCGAACAATGAAATGGTATCTGAAACCAATTATAGTTGCATTCATAAAGACGATGAACGAGCTGTGACGATAGATCAGGGGTGTGCAGCTGTGGGAATAGCAATCGATACGAGCGCTGTGAAGTCGTTCTTGGTTAAACGCGCGGTAGTTGATGATATGGGAGGAAGAGTTCTAATTAAAGGGTTCAAAAAAGATGGATCTTTGGTTGACGGCAGCAAAAACCAATGGTTGAAGGGGCTCGAAGGTACACAATCCTACTGGACAGCCAGCCAGTTTGGGGACGGATATTTGACTGGCTCAGACCATTCATCTCCTGTTGTTGTCACTGTGGATAGTCAAATAGAAAAAGTGTGGGTTGGGGTCGTTTCTGGTTCCGCCAAAGCGAAAGTGAATCGTCTGTCTATTTATACAAAGCCGGATCAGATGCCAGCGGTAACCTCAGGTGCAGAATTAACCAAAAAGTGAGAAATGATTTGGGGGAAGAATCGAATGTGGAAGAAACTGGTTCTGAAGACCGCGCTTGCTTTTCTGTGCGCTATAGTACTTTGGGAGCTTGTTCTTGAGCAAATGGTCATTCATCCGACTGGATATATGAACCATCCGACTTTAGGTAAAGTAGCAAAAGAAGGGATTTATTTACAGGGATTGGAGGGGTACAGTAAAACGAAAGTATACGATCAGGGTTTGATCGGGCAACCCATTGTACACAAAGATGGAGCCTATAACATTTTGTTTTTGGGTGATTCTTTTACAGAAGGTATGCAGGTATCAGACGATAAAAAGTACGCTTTTCAGGTAGAGCAAACATGGAATGCCAGTGCGTCATCAGTAAACATCCATTCAACTAATTTTGGAAGAAGTTCGGCGTCACCAGCTTATTATATACACCTTTCTGAGTACTACAAAGATCTAGTAAAGCCTGATTTAACGGTTATACAAATTGATGAGCTTGATGCTAACGATTTATTGGACTCCTCGCAGAATATTTATATGGTTCCGAGTCAAGATAATGGATCGTTTCAAACTATAAAAAATGATGAATTCGCAAGCAAAAACAAGATAGCACAGAAGTTCCCTCAATTGTACTGGTTATTAAATATTTCTGTTGTTCGTCTTGGGACTGAGAAGTTACAAAGCATGATTCCCAAGAAAAAAGGAATGGGGGAGACGAAGGTTTCAGCTGAAGACCCTCAAGTGCTTGAAGCCCTGAACTGGTCTGTAAAACGGTTGAAAGAGTGCTATCCGAATTTGGTTATCGTGTACATTCCCAAAATGAATTTCAACGAATCGCTGTCGAATAAAGGTCGTTTTGAGCAGCAGCTTGAAGAAAGTTCCAAACAATATCATGTAAATTTATTGAATATGCGGCAACCTTTTATCCGTGAATACGAGAAAACCCATCAGCCTATGTACGGATTCAATAATACGGCACCGGGCAAAGGCCATATTAACTCAGAAGGGCACAGGCTCATATCGGAATCAATCGTGCAATTTTTGAAGGGAGAGTTGGGAGAATGACCTTTTCCAGTATTTCCTTTATTGTTTTTTTTGTTATTGTATTGTACTTGTTATATGTTTTGCCGAAAAATAACATAAAAAAATGGGTGTTGTTTGCTTCAAGCCTATTCTTTTATGGATACTGGAGTGTTTTTTTCCTATTTGTATTTTTGCTTATCACGATTGTCAATTATTTTGCAGGCAAGCGTATTTTTTACCATCTGGATTCGCCACGCGCCAAAGTTTGGCTTTACGGCATCATTACGTTGGATCTAGCTATTCTGGGAATGTTTAAATATTATAACTTCTTCGTCGATTCATTGAATCAGCTTTTTGTATGGAAACAAGGGTTACTCCCGATTGGGCATCTTGAAATTTTACTGCCAATTGGTATTTCTTTTGTTACTTTCGAAGTGATTAGCTATAATGTGGACATTTACCGAAAGCATTCCGCACCCGCGAAGACAATACTAGATTTCTCTTTGCTTATTTTCTTTTTCCCACATCTGGTTGCGGGGCCGATCCTAAAGCCTAATCACTTTTTGCCTCAGGTCGAAAGAAAAGGAATAAGCATCAAATGGGCGAATATTGAAGAAGGCGCACAAATTTTTATTTTTGGATTAGTGAAGAAATTGCTTGTTGCGGACAGATTGGCGGAATTTGCTGACCCTGTATTCAATAATCCTTCCCAATATGATTCACTAACAGTTTGGCTCGCTGTTGTCGCTTATGCAGTTCAGATCTATTGCGATTTTTCCGGGTATACGGATATGGCAATTGGTGCAGCAAAATGTATGGGGTTTGAGATACCCAAGAACTTCAATATGCCTTACATATCGCTTAGCATTACGGAGTTTTGGCGAAGGTGGCATATCTCCTTGTCTACTTGGCTGAGAGAGTATTTGTATATTTCTTTGGGTGGCAATAGAAAAGGTAAAGTTAGACAAAATCTTAACCTTATGATTGTTATGTTATTAGGTGGTTTGTGGCATGGTGCGAGTTGGAACTTCGTGGTTTGGGGCGGACTACAAGGCATTGGTCTGGTTGCTCATAAAATGTATTTTGAGAAAATATTGAAGAAGAAAGAAATAACGCATCCCGTTTACCGATTTTTCGCTTGGTTATTAACGCTTGTTTTTGTATGCACGGCTTGGGTATTTTTCCGATCGGTCAGCTTCTCTAACAGTTGGATCATACTTGGCAAGATGTATGGATTTGGGGAGTATAAAGGTATTCACTGGCTGCCTGTATCGCTAATGGTGCTTCTTCCGATCGTTATAGCGGCGCATTTGTACGGTAAACAAAAAGAGGGATACTTTCAAGCCCCTCTTCATACATTCCGAGGCTTATTTATTTTGTTCGTGATCTTACTTGCATTAGTCTTCTTCTCACTAACGAATAGTTCGCCATTTATTTATTTCCAATTCTAAATGGATGTGATTAGCTTTATGATTCGTCGATTTTTAGTCGTAATACTGCTGGGAACGTCGATTCTCTCTATTCTCTTGGTGGCGCCATTTAGAATGCGTGAGAACATAGCGGAAGGAGCTTGGATCGGCGAGTGGCCTAATGCTTCGCTTCATAATCTGGAAAAGTATGAGGCGAAAACGACTCGAAAAATGGATATTATTCATACTTTTGTGAATACGAATCATAATCTATCTCACTTTCAGGCAGCGATCGATTATGTGCACGATTATGGATCTATTAATCTATTGACGCTCGAGCCTATTAAAAAGAGCGGTGGCGGATACAATACGGTTGAAATTGCAAATGGTGCGCTAGATGATTATTTTCATAAAATGGCATATGATTTGAAAAATTGGCAAAATGGCTCAGAGATCTGGATCCGGTTTATGCATGAAGCGAACGGAAATTGGTATAGTTGGGGTCTTGGTGATCATACGGAAAATACAAACGAGACTTACAAAAGCGCTTATCAGAGAATGGTACAGATTTTTCGAAATGAACAGGCGATGAATGTCAAATTTATTTATAATGTGAATTGCGAGAATGTTGGGAAGGGTGCTTCTTTTATTGGTGCCTATCCTGGTGATGATTATGTGGATATGCTCTCAATTGATGGATATAACTGGGGGGAAAGTCGGAAAGCAGGAAATTGGAGGACGTTCGGGGAAGTTTTCGGTAATTCCTACCATGCGTTGAAGTCCATATCCCATAAACCGATTTTGATTACTGAGTTGTCGAGTTCTGAAAATGGGGGCAATAAAGCTAATTGGATTAAAAATGCGTTTCAAGAGATTGCTTCGAATCGTTATCGGCAAATATCCGCAATGATCTGGTTTTATGAGAACAAGGAAGTTGATTGGAGATTCGATTCTTCCAAGCTTGCTGAAGTTTCATATCAACAAGAGGGAAGGGTGCTTTTCAACAAATAATCGCGAACCAGTGATTTCAAAAGAAGTTTATAAAGTCTGCTTATTCTTTTCCTAATGTATGGAATGGGGATTGGCAGACTTTTTTATATTATATTTGTCAAATAATGTTGAAAAATGTAATAAAACATACAGAAATACAAAAGAAATTCATTTAATATAATATCGGGATAAAAGCTTTGTTATTGCGGGTTCTATGTAATATGAAACATACATAATTAGGAGGCAGTTTGGATGAAAAAGCTTTGGATCAGTATCGGTTTGACACTCATCTTGTTAGGAGGCAGCACAGTATCCGCCGCTCAGGATTACAATTGGATTGAAGGCGGGAAAAAGGTCGACCTGAAGCAGGTAGCTACAGTTGACCTTGATCCCTCTCTCTTATTTCTGAATGCGGAAGATACAATGAAGATGAGCCGCGATAATAATGAGAAGCCTAGGGGAAATGAACTTGGCAGTATTTTTCCTAAGGATGAGAATGAATATTGGACAGTTATTTTCCGCTATGAAGAAACAGGTTATATCAAAGATGCGGAGAAAGAGAAAATCGATGCCAAAGCCATCTTAAAGAGTTATAAGGAAGGGACAGAGAAGGCTAATAAGGAACGTCCGGAGGGAGCGAGAGTTCATGTGACGGGTTGGGATGTAGAGCCTTTTTACGATAAAAATACACATAATCTGACTTGGTCGATGCTGGCCGAGGGTGATAATAAGGAACAGTTGGTTAATTACAATGTACGCTTGCTGACGCGAAAAGGTTATATCTCCGCCATCCTGATCTCAGATCCGAAAAGTCGTGAGGCTGACAAGAAGAAATTAACTGAACTAATTTTGCCGAAGTTAGCGGTTAAAGCTGGAGAGAAATATGAAGACTTTAACGCGTCTACAGACAAAATATCTGAGTATGGTTTAGCAGGTCTAATCCTAGGCGGCGCCGGGCTTGTCGTTGCAAAGAAAGTCGGGCTGATAGCTACGATTCTGCTTTTCGGCAAAAAATTCTTCCTCCTAGTATTGGTTGCTCTCGGAGCAGTCGGGACCTTTATTAAAAAGCTTTTCCGCAGAAAAGAGCGCGTAGAAAGAGTAGAACCAAACGTGGAGCAAAATCAGAATCAAGATTAATGTCCAAGCTGGGTAATAAAAGAGGACGAAAATCAAATATGTGATAGATAAAAAGCCCGAGCTAGAATTCGGGCTTTTTATGCATATTAAATGACTGCCAAGGCTGATTGACGTTTCTCAAGAAGCGGCAGCTCTTGGAACTGTTCAAAGACTCTCTTCAGGAAATCGGTTTCCTGTTCCAGAAACGCTTCCGCACTTTCGATGAAAGCAGTAATTACTTTCTCCTTAGATCGCTTGCGCTGAACATTAACTTTGAAAACATTTCCTATATTTTCAATGGTTTTTATGAGGGAATCCAGTTCATTATATAGCTCGCTAACATAGGTGAAGTTCAGATCCAACATTTCTTGTAGCAAATCTTTTAAGAAGTAACGGCTGAAACGATTCTCGAATATACACTTATCATACATCTGGAATATGGGTGTCGACAATGGATCGGCGGAATGCAAATGTGCTTTCAAATCCTCGATTAATTGCTTCATGGCTTGCTGGCCAAAGTAATAACGAATACCATCTTCAATGACGGAATCCCCGTTCATATACTCGTAGGCGATTGTTTTCAAACATTGCTGCATGAGATATTCTAATGGCAAATCGATATGTCCGGGAATGCTTTCAATTTCACTTGTTCCGAAAATGCTCAGCTGCTCTATGCCTGGATAATCAATTAGCTGCGGAATAACGCGGTCGCCCTCCCAGAATTTTTGGAAATCCGAGATTGGCATCCTTCCCTGGTATTTATTTGGTATTGGGTCATAAACTAAAACATCCTGGTCATCGATGCCATACACGAGAATCCAGTGAGCGTTCGGATACAGAAATAGGCTCATATAATCTCTAAAATAATCCTCACTATGGTAGTCTTTTGAATGGGGGATGTGGTAAGTCGTACCGCATACAATGAAAGGCCTTTGCTGCTCGATCGCTGCATGAAGCACATTCATGCCAGATTCCAGGGTATCGTATTGCTTCGTGTTAAACGTGTAACCGAGATACTTGCCTGCACCTAGATAGCCAAGACGCCTAGCCTCCCAGATGCTAACAAAACTACTGGAATCATGCGAATTTTTAGCATAGGAGGGCAAGCTGAACAAGCATAGATTGAGTTGCAGGCTTTGCGAACTTTGTCTGCCTTCGTGCTCCAATTTGGCATGTACGAGAGGGAAAGAACAGGGCCAATAATAAGGAACATTAATATCAGCGCTAAAATCTTTAACGATTGCCATAGTTTGACCTCCCTGATTGTGATATGGATTTGACGCTATCAGCTTTCTAGCAATTCCAATTACATACAATTTTATATTGTATGTAAAGACAACGCAATGCTATTGTAAAAGAGTTTTTCGATATATAATGGAGGTATATATATGAGAGGAACTATACGACAATGACTTTAATCAAACAACTCATCGCGCAAGACGAATTCGTCGGCTTCTATCTCCTGAAGGAGCTGGAGGTCAAACAAACCAATGCAACGCCTGCCAAAGATTATTTCGATATCGTCCTATGCGATGCCAGTGGACAGATCTCTGCTAAGTACTGGGACGCTAGCGCGACAGATAAAGAAACCTTTTTCCCCATGGGATTGGTCAAGGTACAAGGCATCGTTCAGACCTATCGGGAGAAACTGCAGGTAAAAATCACACGACTGCGTAAAGCTGCACCTGAGGATGGGGTATTCATCAAAGATTTTATACGTTCAGCCCCGATCAGTCCGAATGATCTTATTCAAACGATAAATGGGGTGATGGAAAGCATCGTTGACCCTACTATTAAGAAGCTAGTTTCCTATTGCGTCACCAAAGTGGATGAGAAACTGACGCATTATCCCGCTGCCAAAACCCATCATCATGCTTATTTCGCGGGGCTTGCCTATCATATCGTTCGAATGCTGGAGCTTGGCGAATTTATATGCAAGCAGCGCCCGTTCCTGAATGAAGATTTGATCAAAGCAGGGATTATTCTCCATGATATTGCGAAGCCCGAGGAAATGATTGCGCAGCTTGGCATCGTGACCGATTACAGTGTGCAAGGAAAGCTGCTCGGGCACATTTCGATGGCATCGAATTGGATTACGGAGGCGGCGATTCATCACGAAATCGATCTGAATGCCGATCTGGTCATCGGGTTGCAGCATATCATTCTAGCCCATCACAACTTGGCGGAATGGGGGAGCCCGGTGCAGCCGCAGATCGCCGAGGCCGTCGCGCTGCATTATATTGACTCGCTGGATGCGAAATTACAAATGGTCGAGGATGCGTTAGAGCTTACGCCAGCAAGCGAACCGTGGACTCCGATGATCCGAGGGTTGGAGAATAAGGCGATTTACCGATTGAAGATTTAGAGAGATAGTATGGAAAAAGACTGTGTGAGCCTAATAAGCTCACGCAGTCTTTTTTTCATAACTCCAACCCTGTTCCCTGTATGAAGCACCTAATCGTGAGTGATCGAAACGCAAAAGCCGGAGCAGCTTTCGCTCGATTTAGGTTGAGCTCAATCATAAAGTTGACTGCTTTTCGATTGCCTATCGCCGTTGATTGAGGGAATAGGGTGTTATGGTAGGAACGATTTGATTAAATCGTTCGTTATATTTCATAACATAATATTAGTTGTTTTATTGAAACGAACTTGAATGTTCGGATTTTCGTGTCATTTTTGTCGTTGAAATCCATAAGATAATTAAAAATCAATAAAAATCCGATCATTCTTTGTGGGAAATTACAAATCATTGTCACTTTCGTTGACTTAAACATGACATAAATTCTATATTGAATTCATGAACGAAAAGCTTTGTGTAGAAAACCAATTAGAGGGGGAAGTTGAATATGAAATCAATCCATCACGCTATCCCGTTTACGCCGAAACGTCCGGCAGTTATTTCAACAGGTTTGGTTTTGACCATGAGTTTGCTCGCGGGCTGCGGCAGCAGCGCGGGTTCATCCGGCGCAACTTCAGCCCCGACTACAGCGGCGGCGACTGCGACAGCAACAACTGCAGCGACACCTGCGGCATCTGCGGCTCCGAAAGCTGCCGTACCGGCTACGCTGATTCTAAATTGGTTCGCAGAGCCTGAGCATGGCGGGAATTTCGCAGCTGTCGCGAAAGGGTTTTACAAAGACGCTGGCTTGGATGTCACGCTCACGCCTGGCGGTCCGTCCACTTCTGCTACACAAATTGTTGCCTCTGGCAAAGCGCAGTTCGGGATGGCGAATGGAGATGATATTCTCGTAGCCAGACAAGAAGGCATTCCGATCGTGGCGATCGCGACATCGCTTCAGAAGAGTCCGCAGGCGCTATTCTACCATAAGGACTCCGGCATTAAAGATTTCAGCGATTTGAATGGCCATAAGGTATACGTGGCATCTACGGCAAGCTTCTGGCAGTTTATGAAGAAAAAGTATAAATTAGATGGCGCTCAAGAGATGAAATATACAGGCCAATTAGTTAACTTCGTTAGCGATAAAAATGCGCTGACACAAGGTTATGTGACCTCCGAACCCTTCACGCTGGACCAGCAAAAGGTCGAATACGGCACCCTTCTGAATGCCGATTCAGGATACAACATTTATGCCGGCGTGTACTTCACCACGGAGAAAATGATCGCAGAACATCCGGATCAAGTGAAGGCGTTTGTCGAAGCCACAGTGAAAGGCTGGGATTATTACAAGGATCATTCCGAAGAAATTAATCCATCTATTAAAGAGAAGAATCCGGATATGGGTCTTGATATGATGAAGTTTAGCGCAGCGAAAGAAATGGATTTTGCTTTTGGCGGCGATGCGGCGACCAAGGGGACAGGGATTATGACGAAAGAGCGCTGGACCGAAGTGCAAACGCAACTCGTCGATGCAGGTATTCTGAAGTCGGCTGAAGATATTAATAAAGTGTTCACGACACAGTTTTTGCCTAAAAAATAACTAGCAATCAGGGGGTGGCGGCAATGGCATCGATACGGAATATGGAGCTAAACAATGTTCGTTTGCCGATGGAGGATGAAGGCTATCTGTACCAGATATCGGTTCGGGGTGGGGCTTGGACTCGTATTCAGAGGCAGGAGGCTTATGCCGCCCAACCTGATTTTCACACATTGGAGGAGTGGGAGCCTCAGAAGGGAGCGATGGGAGATGAGATCGCCCAGATTGACCTTCAGGGGAAAATCCTGCTGCCGGGTTTCGTCGATGCGCATATGCATTTGGACAAATCCTTTTCATTGACTTCGGTTGGAAATAGTAGCGGTACGCTAGAAGAAGCGGTTCGCAATTATTCGCAGGCGGCTCCTTCTTTTAGCAAATCTGAAATAAAATCAAGGATTATTCGTTCTGCTATGCAAGCTTTGTCCTTTGGCACGACTCATATTCGGACGCACTTGGATTTTAACCTAAGAGCTTCCCGTGAAGTTGCTTTGCGTACGGTTGAGGCCGCCTTGGAGGCCAAAGAAATGTTGGCGCCATTCATGACGCTTCAACTATTCCCGATGTGTCCCTACTATTTGACGGATGCGGATGTCGAGGTTGTGGAAGAAGCCTTGCGAATGGGGGTTGATGGCATTGGCGGCGCCCCTCATATATCGGCAACGCCCAAGGAGGATATCAATCGCATTTTCGAGTTGGCTGAGAAATATGATTTGCCCATTGATCTCCACTGCGATGAAACGGATGACCCTACGATGCGTACGATCGAGCATATTGCTCTGCGTACGAAGGAAGAAGGGTATGGGGGCCGAGTGACCGTCGACCATTTATGTGCGTTAGCCTCGATGACAGACGCGGATGCGCATGGCATCATCGGAAGAATGGCCGATGCCGGACTGAAGGCAGTTTCCTTGCCGGCAGTGAACCTGTATCTGCAGGGCAGGCGGGACACGTTCCCGGTTAGACGCGGTGTCACAAGGTTGAAAGAAATATGGCAAACGGGGATTCCGATTGCTGTCGCTTCAGACAACATTCATGATCCGTTTCACCCTTTTGGGCGCGGAGATCTTCTGCAAATCGCATTAATCAGCTCTTATGCGGCTCACATGGGAAGACCGGCGGATCTTCGCACACTGCTGCATATGATCACAGATATTCCAAGCAAGGTGCTTGATCTTCAACATTATGGCGTATCCGTTGGCAATCCGGCGAATTTCGTTATCATTGACGGTCAGTCACCTGAAGAGCTGTTCACGCTGATGTCGGAACGCAGGTGGGTATTCAGTCAAGGAAGCTGGGTACGAATGGCTGCAAAGAAAGCGGAGTGGCAGCATCCAAGTTTGGCGGCATATTGGAACGAGGCCAGTGAGACGGTGACTTTCCGCAAACATGAATTCGCGAAGGGGGAAACAACCGCTTATGGCTAACATTCTGGTCATCTATTACAGCGCATTCGGGCATGTATTCCAAATGGCGCAAGCTGTTGCGGAGGGAGCGGGGAAGTCGAGTCAGCATCAGGTTCGAATCGTTCGAATTCCTGAACTGGCAGCTAGCGAAAATCGGGTCATTCAGAGAGATCAGAATCGACAGGAGGCAGAAGAGGAAGATGTGGTCTCCGCCCGGACATTGTCTAAGCAGTTTCGTTTGACCGACCGCTACAGCAAATATGAGGCGACCCTAATCTTGCAACAGGATATACCTTGGGCAACGAATGACGATTTGCGTTGGGCAGATGGCATTCTCTGGGGATTTCCGACGTATTACGGCATGATGCCTTCGCAAGTTAAATTGTTCCTTGAACTCGCCGGCGACCTGTGCATTGACGGTTCGCTTACGGGAAAACCGACAGGAATTTTCAATAGCACGGCTTCGATTCACACGGGGCATGAAGCGACAATTTTAACATCCATGGTGCCATTATTTCATTTTGGCATGATTTTTGTGGGGCTGCCTTATTCGGAAAATCCCGAATATTTAACAGCTGATGCTATCGGTTGCTCACCTTATGGCGCATCCACATTAGCGGGACCAGACAGCTCTTTATCTCCGGATCCTCGTGAATTGCTGATGGCGGCACGGCTGGGCGAAAAGGTTGCGCATGTAGCTGCTGCTTTACAGATGTATCAGGCATAGCACAACAGGCAAGCATGCAATAACAATGAAAGCCGAAGATCCGCTCCATAAAGCAGCAGGATCTTTTTCTTATAGGCGAAATGTCCGTTTATTCTAACAGATAATGGAGGCGTTGACATTGGCATTCGGACGATATACAGGTGTAGGCAAAGCGTGGGATCTCTGTTTTTTCCCTCGTCTGAGTAAATTGGAAGTGGCTCAAATGCCGAAAAAAGACGCGTTAATCGTATTGCCCGTTGGAGCGATTGAACAGCATGGACCGCATATGCCGGTTTTTACAGATACATTGATTTCTGAAGTGATGCTAACAGAGGCTTTCGAACAGCTGCCTGATGAGGCGAATATATGGCTGCTTCCGGCCATTCCTTACGGGAAAAGCACGGAACATCTGGGTCAGCCTGGAACAATATCCTTATCGGCTACAACGCTGATGGCGGTCGTGATGGATATTGCCAAAAGCCTGCGCGTCAGCGGATTTGAGAAGCTGGTGTTAGTGAACACGCATGGTGGCAATGCCGACCTGCTTAGCATGATGGCCCGGGAAATACGCATTGAAACGGGAATGGCCGTGTTTCGGCTGGATCCAGGCGGATTAGGTTCTGCGGATGAATGGTTGAGCCTGCAAGAGAAGCAGTTCGGCATTCATGCCGGCGATATGGAAACCTCCGTTGTGAAGTCCGCAATGCCACATTGGGTTCATATGGAGGTGGCTCCGAAAGAGTTTCCCAATTACCCGAAATCGCGTTATTTAGCGCTGAAAAGCCGTGGTTTTGCTTGGATTATGAAGGATCTGTCCGACTCGGGCATCTCAGGTGACGCTACGCAAGCGACAAGTGAAAAAGGCAAGGCGATGGTCGAAAAGTTCGGCGCAGATATGGCGGAGGCCTTGCTTGAATTTTCGAAATTTGACATGAAGACGCTGAAGGCACAAATGAACACAGGAGAGTAGTCGAATATTTAGAGTAGGAGCTGATGGAGATGAGCGTGAACTCTTCATTGATTGGAGCAAACGGCAGCCCGTTATCGAATTCCGCTTTCGTATCCATGGGAAACTTGTCGAAAACGTATCCGAATGGCACGGTTGCCCTGCAAGATGTTAACTTAACGATCAACGAAGGCGAGTTTCTTTGTTTCGTTGGACCGTCAGGTTGTGGGAAATCGACGATTTTTAAAATGATCACAGGCCTCGGGCGCCCCAGCAGCGGGAAGCTGGATGTGTTTGGAACGACCCCTAAAGAGGCACGAAAGCAAAGCGATATCGCGTTCGTTTTCCAGGATCACACGCTGCTGCCATGGTCGACCGTTGAAGCCAATGTGAGATTGCCGCTTGAACTGAAGGGCGTCGATAAGAAGACGCAAAAGGAAGAAGCGGAACGCGTTCTGGAACTGGTCGGCTTGAAGGATTATATGAAGGTATTGCCGAGACAGCTCTCGGGCGGCATGAAAATGCGCGTTTCCATCGCGCGCGCACTTATATCCAGACCGAAGCTGCTTCTCATGGATGAGCCCTTCGGGGCACTTGATGAGATTACCCGGCAAACGCTGCAAATGGAGCTGCTCAATATTTGGCAGCAGGATAAGAAAATGACCGTACTCTTCGTCACGCATAATGTGTTCGAGTCGGTATTTTTGTCAACGAGCGTTGTGGTGATGACGCCGCGTCCCGGCAAAATTTCCGCGATGATTGACATTCCTGTTCCTTTCCCGCGGGATGAAAGCTATCGGACGAATGCGCAATTCGGTGAACTCGTTCGCGAAGTTTCGGCTGCTTTAGAACATTAAGTCAAGGAGGAAGAGGCTGATGGCTGTGAATATGAGTTGGGAAAAAGAGATGCAGGACCAGTTGGGCGATGCGATTATACGGCTGGATGGAGAAACCAGAGAAAAGCTGTCCAAGGACTATTATTGGTATTCGCCGGTCTTGGATCGCCAGTTGAAAAACAATAAAGCTGCCGATGTTGCAGCGCTCCCTAGAAATGAAGCGGAGGTTGCTGAAATCCTTGCTTACGGCTACCGGAACCAAATTCCGGTCACGGTCCGCGGAGCGGGTACTGGCAATTACGGTCAGGCGGTTCCGCTGCAAGCAGGCATCGTGCTGGATTTAAGCCGAATGGATGAGATTATGGAAATCGGCCCTGGCTATGCTCGGCTGCAATGCGGCGTCCGAATGGCTACGATCGATAGAACGGCCCGTGAAGTCGGACAAGAAATTCGTATCTATCCAAGCACTTATGTGAAGGCAACGGTTGGCGGGTTTGTCAGCGGCGGTTCCGGCGGGATCGGTTCCATTTCTTACGGTAACTTATGGGATAGCAATGTCTTGGAAGCTGTCATTTATACGATGGAAGAAAAGCCTCAGCGCCAAGTTATAAAAGGGGCGGACTTATTCGACTACATTCATAATTACGGGACAACTGGCATTATGACGGAGGTGACGATTCCACTGGCTCCCCGTACGGAGTGGGCGCAAGCGATTGCTCAATTCGAATCTTTCGAGCAGTCTATGCGCTTTGGCGAGGCATTAGCGGCAGAGGACTCCATTCATAAACGCCTCATCTCACCGGTGGAATGGCCGATCCCTTCCTACTTTGTTCCGTTTGGCAAGGTCATTCAGGAGGGGCGGGCTGCGGTTATGCTGGAATTCGCAGAATCCGCGCTGGCGCAAGTTCAAGAGCTGGCTCAGCGCTTTGATGGCCATCTCGGACATGTCATTGAAGCGGATAAATATCGCAAAACAATTGGCGTTTCCGACTTTACATGGAACCACACGACGTTATGGGCTATGAAAACAGACCCCGCGATGACGTATTTGCAAGCGGGCTTCAAACTGGACAGCTATTTGGAGCAAGTGCGCATGATCAAAGCAAAGTATGGAGATGAAGTCTATTTACACTTCGAGTGGGTGCGAGGCGGGGGAGCCCTTATTCCAACTGCGCTGCCAATCGTCCGTTTTCAAAGCGAGGAACGTTTGTATGAAATTATTGACTATTGCGAATCCATTGGCGTGGAAATATTTGATCCCCATACGTGGGTATTAGATCATGGCGGACGCGGAGAAGTGGGAAGCATGGAACGGAAAAAACGCCAGAATGACCCTAAAGGGCTGCTGAATCCAGGGAAAATCATTTATGAAATGTGAATGAAAGGGGAGGATTGAAATGGCCGTTGATCATAAATATTTGCAAATCTTGCCAGATGAAATTTTCCCGGCCCGGGAACGAGCGGCTTGGGCGAATCGATTTGAGGACGGCGTTTCGCCAGCGCGTGCTTTTATCTTGTTTTTAAGACATATCGCTCCGCCATTGATAGCGTTTATAGTTTTCATCGGAGGTTGGGAGTTGATTGCTTATTTGGTCAAGGCCCCTGTGTATCTCGTGCCTAAGCCGTCGGATATTGTTACGGCAGCCATCGAAAATAGAAGCGCATTATGGGTTTCGGTATCCACGACGACTCTTGAAGCTGTTTTCGGATTTTTCCTGAGCATTATATTGGGCGTGGCAGGAGCTATTTTGCTGGCGATTTCCAAATGGATCGAGAAGGGCGTGTATCCTTACGCTATTATTTTACAGACCATTCCTATTGTCGCTATAGCTCCATTGATCGTGATTTGGTTCGATGCCGGTATGAATGCGATTGTTATTATTACGTTCCTGATCGGGTTTTTCCCGATGCTTTCCAACACGCTGATTGGTCTGAACTCGACGGATCAAAATATGAGCAACCTGTTCTATTTGTACAATGCCAATCCCATCCAAACGATGTGGAAACTGCGTATACCAGCCGCTTTGCCTTATATCGTGGCAGGTCTTAAAATTTCCTGTACGCTTTCAGTTGTAGGGGCCATTGTCGGTGAATATATCGCCGGTATCGGTGGCGGTCAAGGCGGACTCGGCTATGCGATTACGTATGCAGCCGCCCGTTTGAAAACTCCTTATCTGTTCGCTTGCGGATTGTCGGCGTCTGCGCTCGGCATTCTCTTCTTTCTGCTGGTCAATGCCTTTGCCAAATGGGTATTAAGCTCCTGGCACGAATCTGAAATGAAACGCGACAATTAATGAGCCGCGAGGTAAAGAGGGTGAGATACATGTTGGATCTTGTGGTTCGCCAAGCTAAGCTGTTAGACAATGACGAACTTGTTGATGTCGGCGTTAAGGATGGCCGAATTGTGATGTTGGGCAGCGTTGCAGCAGCTGGGAAAAGAGAGATTGACGGGAGCGGGCATGTGCTCCTCCCTCCTTTCGTCGAGTCGCATATTCACCTCGACACGGTCTTGACGGCAGGAGAGCCCGCCTGGAACGAAAGCGGCACGCTTTTCGAAGGCATCGGCCTCTGGCAAAAGCGCAAAGAAGTACTCACCTACGAGGACGTGCTTCATCGTGCCGGGCAGGTGCTTCGGATGCAGATGATCAGTGGGGTTCTCCACGTGAGAACCCAAGCGGACATCTCGGACCCGAAGCTTACCGCACTGCGCGCGCTCATTGCGCTGCGCGAGCGCGTGAAGCCCTACATGCACGTGCAGGTCATTGCCTTCCCGCAGGACGGCATCCGTGCATGTCCGGATAATGAGCAGCGTCTGGAAGAAGCGCTGCTGCTCGGCGCGGATGGCATCGGCGCGATTCCGCATTTGGAATCGACACGCGAGGAGGGCATCGCCTCGCTTGATATTTGCTTTAAGCTTGCTGAGAAATACGGCTGCTTCGTTCATATTTTCTGCGATGAAATCGACGATGCGCAGTCCATGTTTCTGGAAGCGGCTGCTCACCTCGCGATTCGTTCAGGATTGCGGGAACGCGTAACCGCAGCGCATGCGAGCGCGTCAGCCTACTATGGCGAGGCTTATTTTCAGAAGCTGCTTGGCTTGTTGTCGCGCTCGGGAATGAACGTGGTGTGCTGCCCGCTCATTAACAGCGCGATGCAAGGACGGTTCGACAGCTTCCCCAAAGGGCGCGGGATTACACGCATCAAAGAAATGTGGTCAGCGGGGATTAATGTGAGTATCGCGCACGACGATATTCAGACCCCGTTTTATCCGTTCGGTACCGGCAATATGCTGCAAGCCGCCCATATGGCTGCGCATCTCGCGCATATGACAGGACGCGAGGACGTAGCGGAGCTTGTTCGTATGATTACAATGCGTGCAGCACGAACGCTGCAGATAGAGACATATGGCGTTGAGGTAGGGAACCCTGCCAGCTTTATTCTGTTGGCTGGCAGCGGTGCGATGGATCTTGTGCGGCAGCAGCCTGCATGCCGGTATGTCGTGAGCCACGGGCGTGTTGTGGCAGCAACAAAACCTGCTGCAAGTGAGTTGTTTTCTGCTATAATTACAGAATAACTTCATTGAGCAATAAAGCGAACCCCCTGCGAATTTTCCCGCAGGGGGTTGTTTAGTATAGTTTTCCTAATGTTTACTTAATCATTAGCAGGATTGTGGCGAAAAACGTCGAATTTTAGATTATCTTGTTATTATTTGTAATTCTCTTGAGTAGGTGAGAGTTTGTGAAATCGATATATAAATTATTCTGGATCTCTGTTTTAGTTGTTATTATTAGTGGCGGTTTATTTTTGCCTCAGGCTTACGCCGAGGATGAAACGGTAGGTAAGACAATACCGGAGTGGAGCATCATGTGGGGGGATGAGCCAGAGTCGGTAGAGGGATTAGTTAAGGATTTTCCGTCTGAGAAATGGATGACCGTAACTGATCCTAAATCGTACCCAATGAATCCGGAAGATGTATCTTCCGCTTGGGTGAGATTGAAGCTTCCGCCAACAATTCCGAATCATTATGCTTTATTGATAGGTGAAGTTTTCGCACAACATCTTAAGGTGTACATAGGAAGTGAGCTAGTTGATGAAACTAACTATCATTTTCCGAAGGATGTGCAGAGGGTTTTTATTCCGCTTAGTAGTAAAGATGCTGGTAAAACAATCTACCTAAAAATGGAAACCACAATGGAACGCTTGGGGATTCATTCTGAAATAAAAATCGATGATTTCTCAATAAGCTTACGGGAATATGTTACTCAGGATTTGGGTAGTGTTATACTCGGGTTTGGTTTTCTTTTTATAGCATTGATTATGCTGATTTGTTCCATATTGTTGAAGAAAAATCAGATTCCTATTTGGATTTCTTTGAGTGTAGTCATATTGGCGATGGGAATCATTTTTATTACTTACTCTCCATTTATGACTGCAAATTTCAGTGAATATGGAATGTTATTACATGTTCTGTTTGATATATCATTAGCTGTTTTTTTACCTACCTTGAGCTTCTTTTTTGAACAAGTTTTCGAAGGTGGCAAGCTTACAATTATTCGAAGGTTTAGAAAGTTTCAAGTTGTATACTCCATATTCGCTATCTTGTGTACAATCACTAATGTTGCTTATGATTTCAAGTTTTACAAGAGCTATTTCTTTTTTACTGTCACGATATTAGGCTGCATAATGATGGTTCAATTTATTTTACTAATAGGTTACTCTATTCTGCATGCAGTAAGAGGAAATAAAGATGCGATTATTTTATCATGCGGATTTTCGATATTCTCCTTTATGGCAATTATTGATCTCATTTGGTTTTATCTTAGTTCACAGACCTATCAGATCTTTTTATGGAAATGGGGCATTGTGGGATTTATTCTTACCCTCATTGTTATTCTAGGCAGAAAATTCGCTGCTTATCAAGATCTCATGGTCAATTATTCCAAAGAACTGGAATTTTACAATCATCAGCTACAGCTTTCAGAAAAAATGGAGATGATAAGCTCTTTGGCGGCATCGGTTGCACATGAAGTAAGAAATCCACTTCAAGTCACTCGCGGTTTCTTACAGTTAGTTGCTGAGAAGACTGACGATAAAAACAAAGAATATATGGGAATTGCTATTGAAGAGTTGGATCGTGCTTCACTTATCATAACAGACTTCTTAACGTTTGCTAAGCCGCAGTTAGAGGAAACGACGGAACTGAACATTTCGAAAGAGTTGAAGTCAATTGAGGGAATTATTGTTCCATTAGCAACCTTGAATGGAGGAGGAGTGTTTTTAAACATTCCGCAAGACCTTCATATTCGTGGGAATTCATCAAAATTAAAGCAAGCGCTAATCAATATTATTAAAAATAGTATTGAGGCTTTTCGTGAGGAAGGTCAGATTCATATTTGGGCGTATGGGCAGAGTGGTGAGGTTTTCATCCATATAAAAGATAACGGAGAAGGGATTGAACCGTCCAAATTAGCCAAATTAGGTGAACCATACTTTTCTACGAAAACTAAGGGGACTGGGCTAGGATTAATGGTTACCTTTCGAATTATCGAAGTTATGAAAGGAAGCATCAAATTTAAAAGCCAAAAGAATTTAGGGACAGAGGTTATTATCCGGTTCCCGGCAATCAATCATAGTCCGAGCAAATAAAAGAGGTAATCCACAATAATTTGTGAGTTACCTCTTTTTTTTTTGCTTATGCGATGACTACCATTCTCCTAATGTGCGAACTGAACCGTCTAACGCTACTTTCGGGTTCGCAGGAATGACGAGAACTAGTTGCTCTGTAGTTTCTTCTACGGTTTTAATTTTGATGTTATCTGGAATCACGATGTCAAAGGATTCTTTTAGAGCGGCTTTGGGATCAGAGAGAAGCTGTTTTTTAAAGGATTCGTCTTCCCAAGCTTTTTGAATAATTTTTTCTTTTAAAATTTCTTCTGCTGACATCATGATCACTCCTGAATTGGGTATATTTGCCTACAAATAAAAGTATACCATGAATCTCCAATATCATCTATCAATTTTCATTGTTTTTCGACAAAAAATAGTAAAGTCCTCCAAGTGACAGCGTTTTCCTGTTTTTTTTGATTGTGTTTGCTGCGGTCAGCAAATTATTGACTAACGAATCATGGAACGACCATAACTGAGGTATTTCAAGATCCAACTGTATGAATTGCTGATGTTGGGAGGAGGCGATTTGGGAATAGTGTAGCAGAAAATCATGCACATACACATATTGTTTGACCGTTTCAGCTGATAGTTGGCTTTCTGGAGCGAGTTGAAGATGGGATGACAACATGGCTAATAAACAGTTATAAGCATCGTCTTTCAAATCCTCTTGCCAGTCTGCCCAATCATCTAGCATTTGCAAAGTTACAAGCACTTGATCGATAGCGCGGCTGGTACTTGGGATCAAATGGGGCTGATTGGAAAGCAGCAAGGCTCCTGTGCTAGCAAATTTAATAGGACTCGCTTTCTTAGCTACCTTGCCAATGTCGTCAATAAAATAGTTAGCGTTGTTTTCATTCGTAACTGCCTCTGACCATTCGATGATGTACTCCTCAAAGTAGATCCAGAAAGTCGAATCTGGGGGGAACAATTCCCTATAAATAGAAAGAAACTGTAAGTAGAATAAATTACTAAGAGGAAGTTTGGCTTTATGCTCGTGCGTCGTTGAATCCATGATGTCATCTTGGATGAAGAAGTAGAGCATTACAAAAACGTTTGCAATGGAAAGCTTTCTAATCGTTTCCGCAGGTAATGGGGCCAAGTCTTCCATCCAAAAGGGCAGTAGATAGCAAATATAATTTTTCGTGCTGTCTTCTTTACAAGCATCGAACTTGGCCAGATAATCGAGGCCAAGCCGGTCCAGAGGCGTTGGAAACTTGGAAATGATAATTTCAGATCCACTAAATACTTCAGAAAGTTGAGGTCTGTAGGCATCGAACCAGTTCATCTGTGATCAGTTCCTTTCTAGAGGAGAAGCTTGTACTTGTGTTTTGAATCAGCAGACGTTATTTATTTCTAAAAAAATGGGTATATTTACCTATGTGGATAATCATATCATGAGATACCAAGGACATCTATCATTATTTTAAGTTTTTCGACAAATTCTGAAACACCATACCAAACATATGTATCTCATGCGTGCTGGATAAATCATGAAACCATACAGCAAGTTCCTCAGAAATATCATTGGGAACAGAAGAGGTAACATTATTCTGCGCTACCAACAACATGTAATCATACAGTTTAATCTTGTTGCCGGAAGTCGAAGCGTCAATACGGTAAGTGGTTGTTCGTTGGTGAAGCAGTCCAAAGTGCTCCATTTCAATTTTAAGTGCGTCTTTTACGTCGAGGAAATGGTTTTTTCGAAGCGTTTGACGTGATTTTTTGTAATGCGTGCTGAACAAAGGCAATTGATGATTATCATTTAATTGTTCATTATCGACTTCTAGAATAACGATTTTGGATTGATCATGAGTAACACCTTTAAGCCAGTTGCAAAAGTGATGTTTATCTGGAATGTGATGAATAACCAGTCTTAAAATAACGACATCAAAGAGCTGATTCACTGGTAATTGCTCATAGCTCATATGGTGAAAGGTCATTTTCTCATTCGTTCTTCGTACAGCTCTCTCGTAAATATTTTCCTCATATTCGACGCCTGTTAGTCGAGCGGACGGAAAGCTGTCATGGATCCTGTTCATGTAAGCGCCATTGCCGCAGCCAACATCAAGAATCCTTTTGCCATGAAGATCAATCGCAGAAAGAAACAATTCCTGCTCTATCGGATAAAAAAGTTCTGTTGTAATCTTCAGCATGTTATCGAATCTATCTACTTGACTACTCATCCATTTGCACTCCCTTGCATGATTAACTTTATTGACCTGGCAATGCTGGGTCTCCCAAAATATGCATACATCTATTCAAGCATACGTTAAAATTGTTGAAAAGTCATCGGATGGCCTGTCCAATATTACAATATGCATCGCATTGACAGAGGCTCGATTATTCTATACATTTGAAACAAATCGATTGTTCACAATATGACTCTTGGAAAGGAAACAGATCTTATGAGCAGCAATGAGTTTTTGAAGCTCGAAAATCAGCTGTGTTTCAGTCTCTACGCAAGCTCGCGGGCAATTACGCGGATGTATCGGCCATATCTTGAGGAGCTGGGGATTACGTATCCGCAATATTTAGTTCTGCTGGTTTTGTGGGATCAGAAGGAAAGTACCGTCAAAGAGCTGAGCGAGAAACTTGACTTGGATTCAGGCACGATGACCCCTATGCTGAAGCGGATGGAAGCGCAGCAGCTCGTCTTGAGGCAGCGATCAGCGGAAGACGAACGGATTGTCAACATACGGATTACGGAGACCGGGATGGCCCTCAAGGAGAAAGCGTTGTGCATCCCGCAGGCGCTGCTTGCTTCCTGTGGATTGTCGCTCGAAGAAATATATAGCTTTAATGATCAGCTGAAACGAATTATCAACAGTGTAAATGCGCACAATTAGTTTTTGCTGCAGGAGGAGGGCTTTCATTGCCGAGAATAACGGTAAGAGGATTAACGGTGGAACAGGTTTGCAGTCTAAGTGAATCATTGATCGAACAGCTTGCGGGCATATGCGATTGCGAAACCGATAATTTTACGTTGGAATGTGTCAGTCATACTTCGGTATTTGCCGGGAAACGATGCGAAACCTATCCATTTATCGAAGTTGCCTGGTTCGAAAGGGGTTCTGCGATCCGCGACCTGGTGGCCGGTTCTATAACAGGCCATGTACGTGCTCTGGGCATTCCGGAGGTTGAAGTCGCATTTACCACCTATGAGAAAGAGGCGTATTATATTAACGGAAAGCCCTGCGGATAAATAACGTGCAGGCGAAAACAATGCAATGCCGTAGTAGTTGGTTTTGTTCATACAGAAGGGCTGGTCCGACAGATATGATCTGTTATCGGATCAGCCCTTCTTATTTTAGGGAAATCATCCCGAATGCTGTGTGTACTGTCTCCTGAAGTCATTGGGCGTAATGCCGTTATGCTTCTTAAACATTCGATAAAAATAAGAATCGCTGGTAAATCCCGTCTTTAACGCTATTTCAGCCACGGAGAAAGTTGAGTGCATGAGCAGCTCTTTAGATTTTCTCATGCGTACATCAGCCATAACATCTGTAAGCGCTATCATCGTGTGCTGTTTATATAGCCTGCTGATATAAATCGGCGACATATCCAGTTCATCGGCAATGGCATTCAAGGAAAGATTCTGATTGGCATATTCTCTTTCAATAATATCATTCATTTTTTTAATTAATTCCACGTGCTTCAGGCTTCTTTTTTCATCCAACTTTTTTTGCAGCTGCTCGAACAAGCGGCGGAATTGCACATGGATTTCTTCGATCGTCTCGACTTGATTCAAAGAAGCTATCGTCGTATCCAAATAGAGGTAACCGGCGATGGCATTGTTTTTATTGATCGTCGTGAGCACGTTATTGACGGTTAAGGTTAAATGGGAGATCGCTAATTGAATAACGGAATAAGGGTAGTCGGCGGTCTCCCGTACGATTTCGGCATAGATATGTTCTGCTTCGGTCGAGTCTCCGGTCATTAAGCAATCAATCAATTGCTTCTCCTTTTGCACGGGGAATTTATACTCTTTGGACCGGTAGCTCATGATTTCCTCTGACCAAATGATGCAGCCATGGCCTTTGAATAATCGATGGTGAGAGGCTTCCAAAAGCTGTTTATAGAGATGCGTGCAAGCTCCTAAATGTGCCTGGATAGGACTTATCGTGATGGAGACAGACAACTTGATATAAGTAGCAATGGAAGCTTGCATACTGTGCAGTATGTCAAGAAAAGCGTCGTGATGCCACTCGTATTCGGCATCTTGAGCCGTTAGCAGCAGCAAGATATGATCATCGCCCATGTCAATGGCTTCAGTTTGAAAGGTCGGGCCGCTGACTTCAATGCCAATATTCATCACGGCATATCTTAATAATTTAAACTGATCTTGAAATTGCTCCACTTTTTCGGCAAATTGATCGATTTTGACTAACAGTAACAGGGAAGGGTGAGCAATATTGATGCTTGAGCCAAAATAACGCAGCTTCCCTTGCAAAGCCACAGGGTCGTAAATTTCACGACCTGAGAACATATTCCGCAGAAAATCCTGACGGAGGATTTGCAAATGATCCCTTTTCTCGATTTCCAGCGTTTTCAACTTGCGTATCACTTTATCAATCGGATCAAACAGCTTCCGTGAAGTGAAAATCGAAATGAGCAATCCGGCAAGCAAAATGCTTAAGCCGATATAAATCGTCTTGGCTCTCATGCTTGTAATTTCCTGGGTAATAATGGCGTAAGGCGTTGTTCGCACATAGCGCCAACCCAAGGTATCGGGAGCAGTGTATGAAATTAATGATTTGACACCGTTTACATTATCTACGAAATAACCGGGCAAGGAGGCATTTTCCTTGATCTTGCGGATATAATTTTTATTCGAATAATCGCTTAATACCGGATTAGTACCATCAGTCGAAAGGAGCAGGCCCTCCTTATCTATAATGAATTCGCTATTGAAATGGCTGTTTGGCATGTTTTTCAGGGAATTGTTAATGAACGATTCCGAGATATTTACGATAATGGCTGAGTTTAGAGATTTGTTTATGTTTATCGCATCATAGCAAAGATAGGAATAAATACCGACTTTTGAAACCGTGGGCTGATCGATATTGGTGGGATTGAATGTCCTCGGTACAGGCACAAAAGGTGTGTAATCCTGGAAATGATCCAGAATATCGACCATACTCCGGTCGCCTAAGGTGGATTTGGTTTGAATCCCGCTTTGAAAATTGTTGGAGCTGACATAGAAGAGCTCTGATTTGCCATTATACACATAGATGGAATCGATAAACGGCATGGCCAAGCGATAATTATTAAGCTGAGTCATGGCGCTTGTGACGTCATAGATATCAGGTTTGTCATAAAACAACAACCTGGTCACAACGAAATCCCGATAAATTTGGAAAGAGAGAGAAGTTGCCGTTTCAGTCACTTTCAGAATCTCCTGAGAAGTTTGCGTCAGACTGTTAGAGTCGGATTCGTACACTTGCTTTAACGCAATATGATCGAAATTCACGTATAGAATCGTCGAGGATACAAGAAGGGTGATAGCTATGGATAAGACAATGCTCATTAAAATGTTGCGATATACCCGCTTATTGTCCCTAGTGCGCTTGCCCATATGAACAGCCTCCCCCTGGTTCGTAGGAAAAGTATATCGTACCCAATTTACGGTTGCAATGGAGAGCAAGCGGTAAAATAACAGAAAAACCGTATAAAAATCCGATAAATCCATGAATGTTTAAAATGTGCATAGCCTGATGAATGATTCTGTCTGCAAATCGTTCATATTTGTGCGAATAACTTCAGTTTCGCGAATGGAATCGATGGGGATATAATGCGAGCATGGCACACAAACAGCACCATCTATAAAATGAGATAGGGGAGGTTTCGCAGCATGCTACGGAAGAATGGTTTCTTATACGAGCTAAACAAAAACAAAATTTTGTTTCTCATGATAGCGCCAACCTTACTGTTCTTCTTCATTAATTCTTATGTACCTATGGTTGGGATTTACTTCGCTTTTACCCGATTTGATTTCAGCGGAGGATTGTTCGGGAGTCCATTTGTCGGACTGGACAACTTTAAGTTCTTGTGGAAATCAGGAGCGCTGTGGACATTGACAAGAAATACGGTGAGCTACAATCTTGCCTTCATTTTATTGGTGAATGGCGCAGCGATTTTTTGTGCAATTGTGCTAAGTGAAATGAGAGGCAAAGTGTTTAAAAAGATTACGCAATCGGTTATGTTTTTACCTTATTTTATTTCTTTCGTCCTCGTGAATGCGATCGCATACAACATGTTCAATTATGAAACAGGTTTTATTAACACAACATTGAAAGCGCTTCAGTCAAACCCCGTTGATATTTACAACACGCCTGCTGCCTGGATTTTTTTATTGGTTATCTTCTACGTATGGAAAAATCTGGGGTATACCATGGTTATTTATCTGGCATCGATTACAGGCATTAGCGACGAATATTATGAAGCGGCCAAAATAGACGGAGCGAACATTTTTCAGAGAATCTGGTCGATTACGCTTCCGATGTTGAAACCGACATTTGTTATTCTGCTCTTGTTTGCTTTGGGCACGATTATGAAAGGTCAATTCGATCTATTTTATCAGCTTATTGGCAACAACGGGATCTTGTACAACACGACAGATATTTTGGATACGTACGTCTTTCGTTCGCTCAAAGTGACCTTTGATATCGGAATGGCAACTTCTGCCGGTCTGTTCCAGTCTTTCTTCGGTTTCGTTTTGATCATGACGGTGAATTATCTGATTAAAAAGTCGAACGAAGATTACGCGCTTTTCTAGCCTTAGGAAGGAGGATTCCAAATGAAGATTAAAGGCACTGATTCTCTTGCATTCAACATCATTTCGTATCTCATTATCATGGCTATCTCTGTGATTTGCATATTTCCCTTCTTGCTGCTGCTGTCGGGGTCGTTCACCGATAATGAATCCATTATTCGCGACGGTTATCATCTGATTCCGAAACAGTTCTCTTTGGCGGCCTATGACGCCGTTCTCACATTCCCGCAGAAAGTGTTAAAGGCTTACAGCGTAACGATTATCGTTACTGTTGTCGGTACAACGCTCGGCTTGTTTATGATGACGATGGCCGGATACGTGCTGCAAAGGAAAGATTTCAAATATCGGAATCAGCTTTCATTTTATATCTATTTTACGACGCTTTTCGGCGGCGGCCTTGTTCCTTGGTACATCATGATGACGAAATATTTGCAGCTGACGGATACGTATGCGGCGCTTATTTTTCCAGGGCTGATGACCCCATTCTTAATTATTTTGATGAGAAGCTTTATAAAGTCCTCGATACCGGAGGAACTGACCGAGTCATCGAAAATCGACGGGGCGAATGATTTCACGATTTATTATCGTGTTGTGCTTCCATTATCGATGCCAGGCATAGCGACAGTAGGCTTATTCCTAGCGCTGCACTATTGGAACAGCTGGTTTTCTTCTTCGCTATTCATTAACGATCCGAATAAATACGAGTTGCAGTATTTCTTGTATAACATCATCAATGCTGCCTCTTTTATATCCCAGCTGGGCGTAAGCACAGGAGTGTCGCTAGGACATGAAATTCCATCGGAATCGACGAAGCTTGCGATGGCTATGATTGTCACAGGTCCGATCCTATTCCTGTATCCCTTCGTTCAACGGTTTTTCGTCAAAGGCTTAACCATTGGCGCTGTGAAAGGTTAGAACTGATTCGGATTTATTCCGTCAGCTAACATAGATGAGGTATGATATAAAAGGGAGGATTAAGATGAAAAGCCAAGCCAAAAAGATGTACAGCGTTACGATGACACTCGCACTCGCAGGCACCGTTGCTGCCGGATGCAGCAGCACAACGGCTCCTGCGACAAGTCCTGGCGCAACAACGACAGCACAAACCACGAGTGCGGCTGAGGCTACGAAAGCACCTGGCAGTCTTGACACGTCGAAGAAAGTCGAATTGCAATTTTATATGCTAGGGGATGCGCCAAAGGACCTACCTGTTATTGAAGCTGAAATTAATAAGTTGGCGCTGAAAGATTTGAATGCGACAGTCAAGTTTAATTTCACCACATGGACAGATTGGGATCAGAAGTATAAGCTGCTGCTGTCTTCAGGCCAACCAGTTGATTTAATTTTCACAGCGGACTGGACGCAGTACCAGGCTTATGCGAAGAAAGGGGCTTTCCTGCCGCTAGACGACCTGCTTCCCAAAGCAGCGCCGAAATTAAACAGTTTTGTTCCGAAAGATATGTGGGATGCAGTGAAGATCGACGGCAAAATCTATACAGTTCCAGCAACCTACAAAGAATACGTGACAACAGGCTTTGTCTGGAGGGAGGATTTGAGAGCGAAATTCAATCTTCCCAAACCGGACTCGCTTGCCAACTTTGAGGCGTATCTTGCAGGTATCAAGAAGAATGTTCCCGATATCATTCCGCTCGCCGCTAATAGCGATGTTAAAACAAATCTGTCCGACCTGTACAAAAACTTAAACGTCGATCCTATCGGAGCATTACCTTACGGCATTCAAATTCCGTATAAAAATCCTGGTGAAGTAACTTCGTATTGGGGTTCCCCGGAGCACCTGAACGAGCTGAAAACGATGAAAAAATGGCAGGATAGCGGCTATATGTCGAAAAACGTGCTCAATGTCAAGGATTCGATGACAGATTTGATCACAAGCGGCAAAGCCGCAGCTAATATAGGCGATAATCCAAGCCGCTTCAATGATCAAAAGATTAAAGTTGCCGGCACACATCCGGATTGGCAGCTTGAATACTATGCCGCACCGCTGATTAAAGGGCATGCAGAGCCTGTCCATCCGATTCACAATGGCTTCGCAGTGCCTAAAGGAAGTAAAAATCCGGAAAGAGCACTGGCATTCTACGAGAAAATGGTTCTGGATAAAACCTACAATCAATTAACCGAATATGGCATCGAAGGAAAGAACTATAAGGTCGATAATGGCTACTACACGATGATCGGCGATACGAACAGCAATGGTTTCCCGAGAGAATCCATGCAAGGCTGGGCATGGAGAAATCCTGAATTCATGCTGTTCGACAAAGGTTATGACGGCGTGAAACAAATTTTCCAACAACTCGATAAACTGCAGTCGCCTGACAAATACACCGGCTTCGCTGAAGACTATACAAGCTACCAAGCTGAAAGAGCGGCGCTTGAGCAAGTGGAGAAGCAATACCTCTATCCGCTTGAAGCGGGTCTGGTTGCTGATGTGGATAGCGGACTTAAAACCTTCATGGAAAAAGCAAAAGCAGCCGGTCTAGAGAAAATTCAGGCGGAGTATAAAAAACAATGGCTTGAATATGTGAAAAGCTCGGGCATCAAATAAGCGAAAAGGAAAGAAAACGAAATTGACATAAAAGCGTTTTCAATCTATATTTGAAATAAGAATACTGACAACCTAAGGGCACTGATTTTCGGATGCTGACCGAAAACAACCCCGTTATCTCTTTTTGAGATAGCGGGGTTGTTTTTATTTTTCAAGGGAGGTGGAAAGAGCTCAGGTTTATATGCAAACGTTTGCATTTTGTTTGCATAGATGTTATTTAGTCTACTATGAAGAGGAGAGTATCACTTATGAAGCGGATTCGGCTTAGAGGCATTTCTGTTTTGTTAACGCTTTCGATGCTGTTCGGGCTGGTTGCAAACCTTGCAGCAGTTCCGGTCGCATCGGCGGTCGCGTCATCAACTGTTCAAAGTCCGATTTTTAACGAAGATGGTAGCGTGACGGTTTCTGTAACCTCTGTTACATACGATACTTATGTGAACGGAAACTTTGTTGATTGGTCCGCTGAGAATTTCAAACCATTGGTCTACACCGGTCTGGTTGACGATAATGGCACAATCAAGAATGTGCTTTCTTATACGTTTACGAAAGATGATCTCAATAAGACGAATGGAAGCTTGGCCTATAAATTTTTCCAAGGGGCAAGCTGGAATAACGGGCATGCGGATGAAAGCAACCAATCGAGTAAAACCTCAGATGGAAATTCGATTGTTCACTTCATGGATCTGGAGGCCGGGTCAGCCCAAGTCAAACCAGGCGGTACACTTGCAGTGAAAGCCTCCCGCTATCTGGGAGACAATAGCAAAGTCGATTTAACAGCCGATGCCGTATGGTCATCTGACTCTGCCAAAGTCACGATCGACGGAGCCGTTATTTCTGTAGCTGCGGATGCCGTTATCGGATCGAAGGCAACGATCTCCGCTGTGTATCAGGGCGTTACGGTGAAAAAAGAGATTTCAGTTGTAGGTGGTACGAATGATGGGAATTATACGTTCCGTTATGCGAACAACAGCAGTAAGCTGTTCGTAGTCGGCTCATTTAATAACTGGGACAACACAGGGATTGAAATGACCAAAGGCGAGGATGGCTATTTTACAAAAACATTATTCCTGGGTGCGGGGAGACACGAATATAAATATGTGCCTGTATCCAAGTCTTGGGATAATGGGATAGGGAACAACGGTGGGAATTTTGTTTTGATCCTTCCGGGCATCTCGACCAATATATCCACAGCAACGAAAGGGGATACGGTCCAGTTAAAGGGGACATCGTATGACAGTCAAGGGAATGCTTCTTCCGTTACACCGGAATGGTCGCTGAAGCAGCCTGTCTCGGGTGTCAGCATTCAAGACGACAAGCTGACCATTGACCGTGCATCGACGCTGAACGACGGAGATACGTTCGTTTTGTTGGCAACCAAGGATCATATTTCTTATGAAAAACAGATCACGATCGTGGATCGACGCTTAACATCGGCTTTAATGGATTCTCCGAACACGATTCATGCTTTTACCTCATCGCCTGTGACAGAGGATGATTTGAACACGTTCAAACTTATTGACAAAAGCGCCAATGACCAACAATTCCCACTAGTTGCGCGCAAAATCGGCGATAACAAAGTGCAGTTGACGCTTTCAGATACGAGCGCTTTCGATGTCAGACATTTGTATCAGGTAGCGAATGACAGATTTCAAGCGAAGACGGTCATAATGCGGAACATCCTGGATGATCCTCGCTATTTCTATAGCGGTGATGACCTCGGTGTGACGTATAACGCCGCCGCAAGCACGTTTAAAATATGGGCGCCTACGGCAGTGAACGTTACGCTTAAGCTGTACACGGATCCATCAGCAGCGGATGCCTCGGGTACAGATCAAGCAATGACAAGAGCCGATAATGGCGTTTGGTCGACCGTTGTCAATAAAAATTTGGCCGGTACGTATTACAAATACCACATCTCATTTGCCGACGGAACAGAAACGTACCCACTCGATCCTTATGCGAAGGCATCGTCGGTCAATAGCGTTAAATCGGCCATTGTCGACCTGTCGGCGACGAACCCAGCCGGCTGGAATCCAAGCTTTAAGCCGCCGGCGATGAATGCGACGGATGCTGTTATCTATGAGCTGCATACGCGCGATTTCTCCATGGATGAGAATTCCGGCATCTCTGCGATCGATCGCGGCAAATTCAAGGCATTCACGGAAACGGGCACAACGCTTACGGGACATCCCGATGTCAAAACAGGCGTCGATCATTTGCAAGAGCTGGGGATCACCCATGTGCACTTGCTTCCGTTCTATGATTTCGGCGTAGTCAACGAGTTCAAGGTGGATGATCCGAACAGCACGGAACGCAAATTCAACTGGGGATATGATCCCGTCAATTTCAATGTTCCGGAAGGATCCTATGCGACCCAATCGGCGGTCGAGGATCCGGCAAGACGGATCACTGAGCTCAAGGCGATGGTTCAGTCGCTGCATAACAAAGGCATACGATTGGTGTTGGACGTGGTTTACAACCACACCTACCAAACAGGACAGTCCGGCTTGTCTACGGACAATTCGGTCTTTGACAAAGTTGTCCCCGGATATTACTACCGAACTGATGAGACAGGCGTTTATACGAACGGTTCGGGTGTGACAAACGACGTGGCGTCTGAAAGACCGATGGTGCGGAAGTATATGAAGGATTCGGTCAAATATCTAGCTGAACAGTACAATGTGGACGGCTTCCGCTTCGATTTGTTCGCGTTGATTGATACAACGACTATGAAGCAAATAACGAGTGAACTGAAGGACCAGATCGATCCAACGATGATCGTTTACGGTGAGCCATGGACGGGCGGGAATACAGCGCTGCCGATATCCATGCAAACGCTCAAAGGTGCTCAGAAGGATACGGATTTTGCCGTGTTCAACGATAACTTCCGCGATGCGATCAAAGGCGACAATGATGGTACCCGCAAAGGCTTTGCCACGGGCGAGCCCGGCAGAGAGGCGTTGATTGTCAGAGGGGTCAGAGGATCTATCGAAGATTTCACGAACAGTCCTACGGAAACGGTTAACTATGTGACGGTTCACGATAATTTGAACCTGTGGGATAAGGTATTGACGACGCAAGGAATCGACGCGCAAACGAATCCATTCGCCACCGTGGACGCGGCTCACGTGATGGACAATGAAACAGTCAAACGCTCACTCTTAGCGAATTCAATTGTTCTTACATCCCAAGGCGTACCGCTCTTCAACGCGGGAGATGAGCTCCTGCGCAGTAAGTTCGGCGATAGAAACAGCTATGCAAGCTCGGATGAAATCAATAAGATTCGCTGGGCGCAAAAGGAACAGTATAAGCCCGTGTTTGATTACTACAAAGGGTTAATTGAGCTTAGAAAATCACACCCAGCCTTCCGGTTGGACACGAAAGCAGCTATTAATCAAAACCTGCAAATATTGAGACAAGATGGCAACGTCGTAGCCTTCCAACTGAAGAACAACGCAGGCGGCGACAAGTGGAAAAACATTGTAGTTATTTATAATGGGAACAACACAGCTTCGCCTGTGGCACTTCCATCTGCGGCCAATTGGCATGTCGTTGCCGACGGAAATCAAGCAGGCAATACAACGCTTCGCACAGTAAGTGGAAGCTCAATTGACGCTGCCGGGTTGTCTATGACGGTGCTATACGACGAAGAAACCAGCTCGCAGTCCGTCCCTTCAAGCATCAGTATAACGCCTGAAGGACTAGGGCTGAGCCCGGGAACTTACAAATTCGCAAGCGCAGTCGTAAGAGATCAGGCAGGGGCGGCCATGATTGGGCAGCAGGTAACCTGGCTCTCTTCCAACCCAGCGGTAGCAACCGTTAGCAGCAACGGGAAAATTAGCGCGATCGCAAACGGCTCTGCAGATATTACAGCAATCGCCGGTGCCTCAACCGCAACGATTACTGTCCATGTGGCACCGCTTGTGCCAACGAACATCTCCGTTTCAGGCGGCAGCTCCGTCTATGCGACTAGAACTTTACAGCTTGAAGCCAAGGTGAAAGATCAATTCGGTCAGGATATGCTTGGAGAGAACACTACATGGACAGTTTCGGACAGTAGTATCGCAACGGTGGATGCCAGTGGGTTAGTCACGGGGCAAAGCGCGGGCATTGTGACGATTAAGGCCTCTGCAGGAAGCGGTGCCGGAGTTATCACAGCAACTAAACAAATTAAAGTTAAGCCAAATGTAAAGCATTATATTGAAGTTCAATATGTAAGGCCGGATCAGAAATATGATGACTGGAACTTATGGGTATGGAACACTGGCGCGAGCGACGGTCAGATCAATTTTGAGCGCGTTGTAAACGGCGTTGACATTGCACGGATTGAAGTCGCACCTGAAACGACGAATGTCGGCTTTCTTCTGCGCAAAGGAACGGATTGGGCAACAGCGAAACAAGACATCCCAGATAACCGTTCCATCCTTGTTAATCCGGATGATGTGTATACCAAAGTTATTTTGACCAGTATGGTCAATGAATTGAACATCCTACCTTCCGTTCAAGGACCTGTGCTATCGGATCATAAGATTACCTTCTACTACCGAGATGACGCACTGTTCCAGAGTGGGCAAATGAGTGATATTACGGGTGTTGGGGTGAAAATCAATGGACAGTTGCATCCGATGGCGTACAGCACAGCGGAGGAACGTTTTAGTTATACGTTGTCAGATGCACAAGTTGGAACATATACGTATACCTTCCTTGTGACCAAGGCAGGGCAAACAACGGAAATTACTGATCCCAAGAACACGGTTGACGGCGTATCGACGGTCAGATATCACAATCCAGTGATCACAGTTAACGCTGCGGTAACGCCGAATGAGTTTTCGTACGATCAAAATGCTGTCCTGAACGTGCAGCTGTCGTCTTCAGAGTCAGTCAATTATAAGGAAATGTATGTGGACTTGACTCCACTTGGAGGCCCATCCAAAGTAGCCATAGATAAGGAACTTCAAGCACTGACGATTGCGGCTACGCAAAGTACACCGGCAGGACTAAAGAATTTGACGGTAACAATTATCGACGAGTATGGCAATCAGACACATAAGACTGTTCCTGTCACGATTAAGTCCAAACAAACGGCAAGCGGAAGTCTGGATTTCGACTGGGATGAAGCACGAATTTATTTCATGTTGACGGATCGTTTTTCCGATGGGGACAGCACGAATAACCAGAATGTAAAGAAAGAGCATCCAGAGGCGTATCATGGGGGCGACTTCCAAGGCATTATTAATAAAATCGATTATTTGAAAAATCTGGGCATCAATACGATTTGGATCACACCGATTGTTGATAATATTGATTTTAACAAAGGTGTGGATTTCGGGGATACTCAGTATGCATACCATGGTTATTGGGCTAAGAATTTTACGCAAATTGATGAGCATCTTGGCGATCTCAGCAAGTTTAAAGAGCTTATCGATACTGCGCATGACAAGGGCATTAAAATTATGGTTGACGTAGTCTTGAATCATACCGGATACGGTCTAAAGCAAAGTGACAACAGAGAAGGGATTACGCAAGCAGATAAAGACCGATTTGCAGGCATGCTGAGGACCGATGGCGTTCAAGCGGCGGTTCAGGGCGAACTTGCAGGGCTTCCTGATTTCAAAACGGAAGATCCTGCCGTTCGCGCCAAGCTCATTGAATGGCAAACGAGTTGGTTAAAACGTGCCACCACGGATCGTGGCAATACCATTGATTATTTCCGCGTCGATACGGTATCCAATGTAGATAATACGACTTGGAAGGCATTCAAGAACGCTTTAACAAAGCTTAATCCAAATTTCAAAATGATCGGCGAGTATTTCGGAGCCAGTCTGGAGAATAATGGTGGAACTTTAAAGAGCGGTCAAATGGATTCCGTATTGGATTTTGCATTTAAAGGGCAAGCAGAGGATTTTGTCAAAAATGGCAATGTTGACGGCGTTGAGACCTATTTGGAAGACCGCGATACGAAGATAAACAACACGGCGATGTTGGGACAATTCCTAAGCAGTCATGATGAGAACGGATTCCTCTCCGAAAGAATCGGCAATGACGAAGGAAAATTGAAAGTAGCCGCATCGCTGCAAATCACTTCCAAAGGGCAGCCTGTCATTTACTATGGGGAAGAATTAGGGCAATCCGGTAAGACAGGCGGTGATTTCAGCAAGGGTGAATTCAGTGGAAACCGCAATGATATGCCTTGGGATAAATTATCTGATCCCAAAGAAAAAGCGCTGCACGATCACTACCAGAAATTGCTGCAAATTCGTGCGAAATATTCCAAAGTTATTTCGAAGGGCACAAGAACCAAGTTAGCAGGCTCGAATGCAGAAGGTTATCTCGTGTTTGCTAAAAACTACGAAGATCAACAGCTCGCAATTGGATTAAATACAACGAATACAGCTAAAACCATCAAGTTTACTGTTCCATTTGCTGCCGGAAGCAGCGTGTTGGATGCTTACAGCAATCAAGTGCTGACAGTTGATGGAGACAGGAAAGTGACAGTACAACTGCCAAGCCGTGATGACGGCGGTACAATTGTCTTGGTGCCGCATACAGTCGATCCAACGGATACAAATCCATCCAGCCCGTCAACCGGAAGCGTCTCCTCAGGAGGAGGCACGCCAGCTGCGCCAAGCTCATCTGCCGATACCTTTGTCGTTCCATCCGGATCGCTGAAGAAAGACGGAAATGGGACTGCATCTATTCAAGTAGAGAAAGGCAAGAAAGAGGTACTTGTATCGCTGGATGATATCAGGTCATTAGACGCTAATTCGCTGCAAATCAAGCAAGGCGATCTTACAGCACAGTTGCCTGCTCAGGTATTGAAAGCTCTGCAACAACTGATTCCTGCTGAGCAAGTGAAAGACGCGCAATTATCATTTAAAGTTAGCCCGATTCAAGCTGAAGATGTCCAGAAACTATTAAATAGTTCGGCTCTTCAGGCAGGCGAGCTTGTGAAGTCTGCAAGCACAGCCTATACATTTACGCTATCGGTCGTAAGTAAAGATGGAAAAGCGACGAAGCTGGAGCGCTTTGAAAAACCAGTTACTTTGACATTTACCGTTGCTCCTGGCGTTGATTCGTCACTCGTCGGCATTTATTACATCTCCGACGCTGGACAGTTGGAATATGTCGGAGGAACACTGGTTGACGGTGTAATCAAGGCTGAAGTCTTCCACTTTAGTTCATATGCTGCACTGGCCTATACCAAAACCTACCAAGACGTAAAGGCTAACCACTGGGCTGCTCCCGTCATCCGAACGCTCACGGCGAAGCATGTCATCGAGGGTGCTACAGCTGATTCATTTGCTCCTGAACAGCAGGTCACCAGAGCACAATTCACCGCGATGCTGGTGAGAGCATTAGGGCTGAAAACGGGCGCATCTTCGAAATTCACAGATGTGAACACAGCAGACTGGTTTGCCGGTGCAGTTGCGGCAGCCCATGCATCGGGCCTTGTAAGTGGACGCGACGAACAAACCTTCGCGCCGAATGATTCCATCACACGCGAAGAAATGGCCGCGATGATCGTCCGCGCTTATGAATTCAAAACGGGTCATCCGGCAGCTGAAGCGGCGAACGCATCCTTCGAGGATCAAGCAGCTATCAGCGCCTGGGCGGACGGCTTCGTGAAGAAGGCAGTTTCCGCCGGACTGCTTCACGGCAGAGACAACAACTTGTTTGCGCCACAGGGCCAAACGACCCGCGCGGAAAGCGCGCAGGTTATCTATAATTTGCTGCAAGCACAAAATTAGTCAAAACCTTTGGCCTCCAGGCAGATAATTTCTGTCTGGGGGCCTTTTTACAAAATAGGTATGTTACAATAGAGGTCATCCTAACAACTAGAAAAAAGAGAGGCCAACATGACTTATTTCCTCTACATTCTTATTAATAATATTGTGCCAATTTCTATTATGATTGCTATCGGCGCCGCGATGTATCGGGCTTTTAAAGTGGATATTCGAACATTATCCAAGCTGAATTTCTACGTGTTTTCGCCTGCGCTAGTTTTCGTGAAGCTCTATGAATCCGAGATGAACTTACACGTTCTCATGCAGGTTCTCTTATTTTTCGTCTTGTTTTTCTCCTTGCTTTTTGCGCTCATTGAAGTCGTAATCCGAGTGAGAAAGATGCAGGGAGGCATGCGCAGCGCAATGCGCAACAGCGTTATTTTCTACAATAGTGCGAACTATGCGATACCGCTGAATCAGACGGTTTTTGCCGGCAATTCGTACACGCTCTCCATTCAAATCGTGATCATGATCATGCAAACGCTGATTCCGAATACATACGGCATTTACACGGTGAATGCGCACAAATCCACCTGGAAAGCGACGATGAAGACGATTTTCTCGCTCCCTGTTATCTATGCCATCCCTGTTGCTCTGCTGCTGCGTTACTTTCACCTGCCTGTGCCGCATTCCGTTTATTTGCCTTTGCAGTATATATCAGGCGCTTTCATGGCGACAGCCTTGCTGACGCTAGGCGTGCAGTTGGGAGGCATGAAATGGGAATTTCATTTCTCCAACGTGCTGCTTTCGAATGCGTTGAGGCTTGCAGCGGGTCCCGCGCTTGGCTTCCTTATTGTTTGGCTGCTAGGTATTGAAGGGCTTACCGCCAAAGCGCTCGTCCTATCCTGCGCCGTACCCACATCACTTAGTAGTGTGCTGCTTGCGATAGAGTATAATAATGAACCGGAGTTTTCCTCCCAAGCCGTCTTCACTTCGACATTATTCAGCATGTTTACCTTGCCGATTGTTATCTATTTATTGGATTTTATGTGAATGATAGCGGATAAATTTATTTTTTGCAGGAATTTCGACAAGTTTCCTCGAATACAGTCACATATAACTTATTGAGGAGGATCGTTAATGAGATACCAATTTTGTCAAAAGGTTACTATTGTAGATATGAATGAAGAAATTTTGTCCGAAGTTTTGTTTGAACATGGAGAATATGAGTCTACCGCTCTATCGATCGGCTCCTCCGTTGTCATTTATCAGCTAGGCTTGAGGCAGTTCGATGTCGTGTATGACAAAAGAGAAGGAAAAACGGTCCGCTACAAGGTTGAAGATATTGAAATTGATCTCATTCAACAACCGACGGTATCCAGCGTGTTCCTTGAACCGGTCAGACTCATCGTCGGGCAGCATGATATTGGCGAAATCGGCTAAACAATATCATATGGACTTCATGCATGAGGTGGATTCCTTCTTGCAAATCAGCTATGATTAGGAAGAAATATCTACATCGTTGAAGGAGAAGAAGCCGCATATGATGAAATTATTTTTGCTGCTGGGCAGTCTGAATGCTTTTTTATCTGTAGCACTTGGTGCTTTTGGTGCCCATTATTTAAAAGAAAAGATAACGGCGGATCAGCTCGCGGTTTACCACACAGGCGTTCAATATCACATGATTCATGCGTTAGGGCTTATCCTCATTGCGATATTATCGGATAAATTAGGCCACAGTTCCTTGGTGAATGCATCTGGTTGGCTGATCTTTATCGGAATTATTTTGTTTTCAGGCAGCTTGTATGCATTGAGCTTAACAGGGATCAAATTCTTCGGCCCGATTACTCCGCTTGGAGGCGTTAGCTTCTTGGTAGGCTGGGTTCTTTTGGCAATTGCCGCATATAAGTAAACATCTGCACAATAGCGAATGACAGGAGTCGGGATAATCCGACTCTTTTTTCATTTCTTCTTGATTCAAGCAGGAGAAACCGTGACTCACGTAGAATTTATTAACAATTGAAAAGTTCATTCTTCCTTATCGAAAGGATGGGTAGCTTGACTGAATTCACAGGGAATCCATCGAGTATTAGGAAAATGATTCCAAAAGAGCTTGGACTTCTTACAAGTGAGGACCTGTTTCATCACACCTTTGACTATGCGGCGATCGGAATGGCGCTTGTCAGTCAGGACGGCAGACTCCTTATGGTGAATGCGATGTTTTGCAACCTGATCGGTTTCACTCAAGCTGAGCTTGTAGGCGTCCATTTCAGTGAATTCACCTATCCAGATGATCTGGAGGTTGATCAGCGCTTGCAGAGACAAGCGTTACAGGGTGAGCGAGAAAATTATCAATTGGAAAAGCGCTATGTTCACAGAGATGGATCTTTGGTTTGGGGAATTCTTAGCGTTTCGCTGATCCGGGATAGGGAAGGAAGCCCGCTGTACTTTGTGTGCCAATTTCAAGATATTACCGGGCGTAAATGGATGGAGCAGAAGCTGGAAGAGAGCAAGTTGCGCTACCAATCTCTGCTGCAGCATAATCCGGATATTATTTGTATTCTCGAAGAAACAGGGGCCATTATCAGTGTGAATCCGGCAACGAGCAAACTGACGGGCTATCATAAGCATGAGCTTGTCGGCCGCTCACTTCTGTCCATCGTGATGCAGGAGCATTGGCGGCAATTGTGGGACATGCTCCATCAAGCGAAGCAGGGTTTAATTGGAAACGCCGAAATTAAGATGGTACATAAACAAGGTCACACTGTAATTCTTGAAGTGGGTTTTATACCCATGATCATTCATGAGCAGGTAAGCGGTATCTATGTCATCGCGAAGGACATTACAAAACGCAAGCTGAACGAAGCCATAATTGACGAATTACATACAAAAAATCAGCTCATTCTGAATGCGGTATCAGACGGTATTTTTGGGATCAACGAGCAGTTCGGAACGATCTTCTGGAATGATGCCGCGATGCGTCTGACGGGCTATTCATATGAAGAGATGATCGGTAAAAATCCCTATTTGATTCTTACGCATGCGTGTGAAGCCGAAGAGTCGCTGAATTTGGCAAGCCGCTCGCCTCTGCATACAAGTATGTTGGACGGGGTCTATGATCACGACGCCAACGAAATCTTTTACAAAAAGAATGGCGAGTCCTTCCCCGTTGAATACATGGCATCGCCTATATACGATCACGGAAGTGTCGTGGGTATGGTGATTACCTTTAAAGACATCACAGAGCGCCGTAAAACGGAAGAAATGCTGCGAAAATCAGAAAAATTGTCCGTAGTTGGACAAATAGCTGCCGGCGTTGCTCATGAGATTCGCAATCCCCTGACATCGCTTAAAGGTTTCATACAATTTATGCAATCAGGGGCTGTAAATAAACAGGAATATTATGAAATTATGATGGCTGAGTTAAGCCGCATCGAATTGATCATTACAGAGATGCTTGTGCTGGCAAAGCCGCAGATGGTAGGCCGCCAGCCGAGAAGCATCGAGACGATAGTGAACAGTGTAGTTACTTTATTGGAAACACAGGCGGTCATGAGCAATATCCAAATCATTGTAGAAACTGACCGCGATTTGCCTCTGATCCTTTGTGAAGAAAATCAATTAAAGCAATCTTTTATCAACCTCATTAAAAATGCGATGGAAGCGATGCCGACCGGCGGTCAAATTCATATTCTTTTACAAGATGAGGGTTACGGTCATATCCGTATCGTGATTAAGGACGAGGGGGACGGGATTCCGGATGAAGTGTTGGAACGATTGGGTGAACCTTTCTATACGACGAAGGAAAAAGGTACGGGGCTGGGTATGATGATTACACACAAAATTATTGAAGACCACCAGGGATATTTACGTGTAGAAAGCAAAGTCGGTGAAGGCACAATAGTAACTGTGATCCTACCCATTCACCTATGATGGAGCAGCAGAAGGAGGACAACTGTGAAAAAGCGGGTATATATAGGCGGGTATCTCATTCTCGTCGTTTTCGGAAGCCTATACATAAAGCCGTATGCTGCATGGATCTGTATCCTTGCTTCCCTGATGCTGCTCATCTTGCTGCTTAGGAACGTTGCAAATACGAATACATCAGAATATAAGAGGCTTCAAAATCATGATCATCAATCGGTTCTGGATTCGTTATTTGAGCATAACCCGAATGCGATTGGCATTACCGACCAGCATGGCGAGTTCATTCGAATTAATTATGCGGCAGAGAGCATACTGGGTTACACGGCGAACGAGCTTATGCATAAGTCTTTCATATCGTATGTAACTGGAGAATCTTCGGAAGTGACGAAGAGCAGTCTGGAACAAGTGATGGGAGGCAAACCAGTAACCTTTGAAACAGCGGTGCTGCATAAGACGGGATATCGCGTGGATCTGCATGCGACAGCGGTTCCTGTTGGTATCCAGCCCGGGGTGAACGGCAGCATTCTTATTTGTCAAGATATCACAGAGCGTAAGCGCGGAGATGAGCAAATCCGGTACATGGCTTATTATGATGATATGACGGGGCTGCCTAACCGCCGAATGTTCAGAGATCATCTCAATCAAACGTTAACCTTGACGAGGGCAGTTGGGCAAAGAGTTGCTGTATTCTATTTGGACATTGATCGTTTCAAGTTAGTCAATGACAGTTTTGGGCATGATTACGGTAATATGCTACTGCTTCAGTTGGCTGAACGCTTCACGCGATGTGTAACGGAAAATGATTTCATCGCTCGTACAGAAGGTGACGAATTTGCTTTCTACTACACGAATGTAGCCGATTCTAACGATGCTATAGCGATAATTGCAGGGATAAATCGCGTCCTGGAGGAGCCGTTTCGGCTTGAACAATACGAACTTCATGTAACAGCAAGCATCGGAATTGCCATTTCTTCAGATGATGGCGAGGATGCAGAAATGCTAATGAAATATGCGGATATTGCTCTCGCAAGGGCGAAAGAAAAGGGCCGCAATGATTTTCAAATCTTTAACTCCGATATGAAATCGGTTTCCCTAGATCGTTTAAAGCTTGAAAATGAACTTCGCAAGGCAATTGCCGGAGAAGAATTTATTCTCTATTACCAGCCGCAGGTAGAGATCGAAACGGGGCGCATCGTCGGCGTTGAAGCATTGATTCGCTGGAATCATCCAGAGCGTGGACTTGTGGCGCCGAATCATTTTATTCCTTTTGCAGAGGAATCCGGTCTTATTGTACCGATTGGAGAATGGGTGCTTCGCGCCGCGTGCAAGCAAAACAAAGCTTGGCAGAATCAAGGCTATCCGATGATTCCGATCTCGGTTAACCTTTCGATGCGGCAGTTTTTCCAGTATAACCTGATTGGGAAAATCAGTTACGTGTTGGAGCAAACCGGACTTGACCCCAAATATTTGGAGTTGGAGATTACAGAGAGCATGACGATGGATGTCGATCATGCGATCCAATCCTTGCTTGAACTGAAAGAACTGGGAGTTAACGTCAGCATCGATGATTTCGGAACAGGCTACAGTTCGCTTTATTATTTGAAAAAATTCCCGATTGATAAGCTCAAAATTGACCGATCGTTCGTCCGTGACATTATGGTAGATCCGAATGACGCTGCCATTGTTGCAACGATCATTGCGATGACTCATCACTTGAACTTGAAGGTCATTGCCGAAGGTGTAGAGACGGAAGATCAGCTTCAATTCCTTCATGAAAATCGCTGCAACGAAGTGCAGGGCTACTGGTTCTCTCCACCAGTAACCGCCGACCATCTGGAAAGCATGCTTCTCAAAAGCGATCAAGCAGCAGTTTCCACAGAGTAAACCCAAAAAGAGTGTATCCCCTGTTGCAGTCAGGGGATACACTCTTTTTGGGTGATTAAAAAGCCACGTAATCGTCAATTTCGTTTAGTTTGAACAAATATACTTTCTTTTCATCCACATGGTACACTGTGATATTCTGGCTGCTGTTGTCATAATTTAAAATGCGGCAAGGCAGGTTCAATTTAATGCCCTGGCCCTTAATGACCGTTAACCGGATCAGTGTGTTATTCGTTTTGAATTCTTCCAACTGGGCGATGATTCTCTCAGAAGCCGCGGCAGGAGCTGGAACCGGAGCTGGCGGCATGGGTGCTTTTTTGGGAGCGTCTTTCGGGATATCGCTAACATGTTTAACATTGAGCTCAATCAGCTTGCCGAGTTCGATTCCTTTTATAATTTGATAATCTTTAATTGTGTCCGTGTTTAAAAGATGGAGGAGCTTTTCCAAAGCAAGGCCATTAGTGGCATCTTCGATTAATATCTCTACGGTGAATAAATGTCCAGTCTGATTCGTATTTGCTTTAGCTTGACTCATACGGCCTCCTTGCCCCAAATAATTTTTCTCATTATGTAACTATATCACTATATTATAACCAAAAACAGCTCGGATTTCACAGGATTTTGGAAATTTTGCGGATTTGTAAATATATGGGCCTACAACTTGAAAAGTATCCAGATGGAACAAAGGTTCAGATTATCGTTAACTAAGTGCTTTCCTTTACACCGTACGGGCTCCTTCCGCATATACTACCGTAAGACTGCAAAGAGGAGCTGTGCAGAGCATGATGCGCGTAGAACCCATTCTCCTTGAAGGACATACGGCTATCGCTATAGAAGTGAAGCTGCCCAAGACAACGCTGCTTGTTGTCACAACGGATAAAGGATATATCATGTGCGGGGCGTTGGACGTTGCGCTGCTAAACGAACGGTTGAGGGATAGAAACATTGTGGCAGCACGGGCAACGGGTGTTCGGACGATTGAAGAGCTCCTGGATGCACCGCTTGAATCCGTGACGCATACGGCCGAGGATTTAGGCATTGAAGCTGGAATGACAGGTCGGGAAGCCATTTTGAAAATGATGTAATCGTCAATCTCATAGTCAAAATAGAAACGTTGGAATCCGCAGATTCCAGCGTTTTTTGTATGAAAGTTCATCTTTGGGCCATCTGTTAAACCTGATGAAGGTCAAAAGCACTCAAGATGGGTGTTTTGCGTGATGGGAACAGGTTATTTCCTGTATATTCCTCAAGAATAAGTAAGCCCAGCCTGTTGTCAATTTATTAACCACAGGTTAAAATATAAATTCATACATTTAATTAGCGGAGGTTCTTAAGTTGAAGAAAATGAATAGTTTACTTTTGGCGCTTGTTTTCATACTTGCTATTACAGGTTGTGGCGCTAAAGAAAGCAGTGGCCCCAAGTACAAATTTGCCACAGATGCGGCGTATGCACCGATGGAATTTATGGATAAAGACAAATTGACTGGCTTTGATGCTGATTTTCTTGCTGAGGTCATGAAAGAAGCCGGACTTCAATATGATTTAACCAACACGGGTTGGGATACAATGTTAACCAGCGTTCAGCAAGGTAAAGAGTATCAAGGGGGCATTTCCTCTGTCTCCATAACGGACGAACGCAAACAAAGCTACGATTACACGATTCCTTATTTCGAATCCACGAATATGATTCTGGTTAAAGAAGGAAGCCCGATTAAGAGCGCTGCGGATTTAAAGGACAAGAAAGTTGCGGTTCAAATTTCAACGACGGCTGATACCCTAATGACCAACATTATGGGCGCAGACAATAAATCATTGAAGCGTCTGGACAATAACACGCTTGCTTTGATGGAGCTTGATACGAATGGCGTTGACGCGGTTGTTGCTGATATTGCCATCGTTCGCGAATATGTGAAAAATAACCCGAAGAAGAAATTCGTCACGATTTTGGATCCTCAAAACTTTGATTCCGAATACTATGGCATTTTGCTTCCTAAGGGAAGCGACTTGAAGGCTAAGCTTGATCCGGCGATTAAAAAAGTGATTGAGAACGGTGCCTATGCGAAAGTGTATAAAAAATGGTTTGGGCAAGAACCGGATACCAAGAAGCTTCTGGAACAAAAATAAGAACTGCGACAGCATGCGCGACTTCAACCTTGCGCATGCTTTTGTTCTGTAAACAGCACAATAGGTCATGAGAGGGAAGTGTGTATGGATTTTCGTTTTGATATCATTGTTGAATACATTCCTTTATTGCTAAAGGGTACGCTTTGGACTATAGGTATTTCCATTCTATCGATTTTATTCGGGTCTGTTCTTGGACTAGGCGTCGGTCTAGGCAGACTGTCTGCACGCTGGTATTTGCGCCTGCCGGCAAGCATGTATGTGAATTTTTTTCGCGGCACGCCGCTTCTCGTGCAAATTCTTCTTGTTCATTTTGGCGTCGTTCCCTTATTCCTGGGAACGACGAATGCGATTGTCGCTTCTATCGTTGCGCTTTCTTTGAACTCAGCCGGGTATATGGCGGAAATTTTTAGAGCGGGGATTCAGTCTATTGATAAGGGACAAACGGAAGCGGCCTATTCGCTTGGCATGACGCATGTGCAAACGATGAAATCGATTATTTTGCCGCAAGCCATCAAGCGCATGATTCCTCCGTTCGGCAATGAGTTTATTGTGCTCGTAAAAGATTCATCGCTATTCGCTATTATTGCGGCGCCAGAGCTGATGTACTGGTCGAATGCAATGCGCAGCCAATATTTCAAAGTGTGGGAACCTTATTTAACAGCCGCCTTGATTTATTTCATTCTTACTTATTCCCTAAGCAAGCTTCTTGCTTATCTGGAAAGGAAAGTGTAGGAGCATGAGTGCCATGATCGAAGTCAGAAATTTGAAAAAAGCGTATGGCGACAATGTCGTCCTCCGAGATATAAATGCGAATATCCAGAGCCAAGAGGTGCTGGTTGTCATCGGTCCTTCCGGTTCTGGGAAATCCACATTTCTTCGTTGTTTGAATCTGTTGGAACAGCCGGATGGGGGGACGATTCTTGTTGAAGGCAAGTCACTGATGGATCCTGGCAACAAGATTCATGAAATACGCATGGAGCTGGGGATGGTCTTTCAGCGGTTTCATCTGTTTCCGCATATGAAGGTCATCGATAACATTACTCATGCACCCATTCAGGTGAGAAAATGGCCTGTTGAGAAAGCGCGTAAGAAAGCCCTTGAACTGTTAGAAAAAGTTGGCCTTTCGGATAAAGCGAATGCCCTCCCGGACTCGCTATCAGGCGGCCAAGCGCAAAGAGTAGCCATCGCCAGAGCACTGGCTATGGAGCCGAAAATCATGCTTTTCGACGAGCCTACCTCGGCACTCGATCCAGAAATGGTCGGTGAAGTTTTAGCTGTTATGAAGCAGTTGGCTAAAGAAGGCATGACCATGGTTGTCGTTACCCATGAAATGGGATTTGCCCGTGAAGTTGGCGACCGTGTCATGTTCATGGAACAAGGTGTTATTGTTGAAGAGGGGACACCGGAGCAACTTTTTGAAAATCCGAAGCAGGAGCGAACTCAAGCCTTTCTCTCAAAAGTATTATAGGGGAAACTTTAGGAAGGAAGATCGATTGTCGATCTTCCTTTGACGTTATCATGAGTGGGCTAGCGGAACTATGGTGCGTTATGGCTAGTCATTTTGGCTTGAATGGGCATTTCGCGGAACTACAGTACGCTATGCATCTGAAATTTGGGATTTCACGCTAGCAATCACCTGTTTAACGCATCAGAGTTCCTCGTCATGGTAAAAAAACATGGAATTTAAAGGGATAACGCACCGTAGTTCCGTCGGTACAACTGGGCGATAACCCGTGATGGAAAAGAGAAGTGGCAGGCAGCCCAAAGTAGAACAGATGAGGATTATTCAAATGATGAGGCGGCTTCCTTGAATCGATCTTGCGCATCCAACACGAATGAAATTCGAGTCACGGTTGAAGACGGGAGAATTGCCCTGCTTCGCCAGACCATGTTTAACGAGCAGGACAAACTCCGTTAGGATCTTACCAGCCCCGCGTATACGGCGTAGGCGGAGTGATTTCGGCTTTTAATCTGAGCGCAGCGGTTCTAGCCCAGTAGGGGTCTCGGAGGAGAACTCTGCCCAGAAAGATAAGGTCAGCCCGTTCATTCCGCAGGATCTCTTCCGCGTGTTCCGGCTCTGTGATGAGTCCCACAGCACCCACGGCGATTGCAGCTTTGGAGCGAATCGTCTCAGCGTATGGAACTTGATACCCTGGGTATACTTGCGGGACGACGGGAACGTTGGCGCCGGAGCTCACATCGATGAAGTCGACGCCTTGCGCTTTAAGCTTGGATGCCACATATACGTAATCCTCTGGTGTCAAGCCATTTGGATCATATTCATGTGCGGAGACACGTACAAAAATAGGGCCATCCCAGCGCTCTTGAATGCGCGTAACCACTTCGCCTAATAAGCGGTAACGGCGATCGCGATCCCCGCCGTACTCATCATCGCGGTGATTGGTGAGCGGGGAGAGAAACTCATTAATTAGATAACCATGAGCCGCATGAATTTCAATAATGTCAAAGCCAGCTTCTTTGGCGCGGTATGCAGCATCGGCGAATGCTTTGATGGTTTCTTGAATTTGCGCGTGTGTTGCGGCATCTGGCGTTTTGTACGCATCTGAAAAAGGAATCGCAGACGGGGCAAGAATGGGACCCTCCAATGCGGCTTTCCGCCCTGCGTGAGCAAGTTGGATGCCTGCGTGCGAGCCATGCCCATGGATGCTCGCGACAACGCGGCTAAGGCCTTCTATATGATCGTCGCTCCAAATCCCCAAGTCTTTCGTGGAGATGCGGCCTTGCTTGGTTACCGCACTGGCCTCCAATAAGATGAGACCAACCTGACCAACGGCACGCGTGGCGTAGTGAATGTGATGCCAATCCTTGACTTCACCGGATTCGTCTGACGCGTACATGCACATTGGCGACATCACGATCCGATTCTTTAATGTGACTTGCTTAATGGTATAAGGGCTAAACAGCATGAAGCTCACATCCTATCTGAATATTTGATGAATTGTGTATTGACTTTATGAATAAAGTTCCATTATGATTATTGTATATTAATCCAGTAGGAATAATCAAGTTTAGTTCTCGGGCGTTCATACCGACCCATTTTGTTGACCAGTTCACTGGAGACAAAGTCTATCTGAAACAAGATGGACTTTGTCTTTTTTTGCTCCGCTAATGAAATTTATAAGGATTCCAATGTGCTTAAAAAATCGAGGAGGAATGTCAAATGTCAGATAAAGTAGAACGTCAATATTTACCTGAAACTCTAGCCATTCATGCGGGGCAAAGCGTTGATCCCACAACAAATTCGCGTGCGGTGCCCATTTATCAAACATCCTCCTATGTGTTTAACGATACGGAGCACGCAGCCAATTTATTTGCGCTCAAAGAATTCGGCAATATTTATACCCGCGTTCAGAATCCGACGACGGATGTATTTGAGCAGAGAGTTGCAGCACTGGAAGGAGCTCCGGCCGCGCTTGGTGTTGCGTCTGGTCAAGCCGCCATCACCTATTCCATCTTGAATATCGCCGGTGCAGGCGATGAAATCGTTTCGGCATCCAGCTTATACGGCGGGACGTACAATTTGTTCGCGATAACATTGGCGAAACTGGGCATCAAGGTCAAATTTGTCGATCCGAGCAATCCGGAGAACTTTCGTGGCGCGATAACGGATCAGACAAAAGCTATCTTTGCGGAGTCGATCGGCAATCCCAAAGGGGATGTTCTCGACATCGAAGCCGTGGCAGCTATTGCGCATGAAAATGGCCTTCCTTTAATTATTGACAATACATTCCCAAGCCCATACTTACTCAGGCCGATTGATCATGGCGCGGATATCGTCGTGCACTCGGCCACGAAATTTATTGGCGGTCACGGGACTTCCATAGGCGGTGTCATTGTGGACAGCGGGAAGTTCGATTGGGCAGCCAGCGGGAAATTCCCCGGCTTGACCGAGCCGGATCCGAGCTATCATGGGGTTGTGTACACAGAAGCGGTTGGACCAATCGCCTATATAATAAAAGCGCGCGTTCAATTGCTGCGAGACTTGGGTGCTGCGCTTTCACCGTTCAATTCGTTCTTGCTGCTGCAAGGCCTTGAGACGCTGCATTTGCGCGTTGAACGCCACAGCTCGAATGCTTTGCAGGTTGCCCAGTACCTGGAAGCGCACGAGTCCGTAGAATGGGTAAGCTACCCAGGATTGGAGAGCCACGCTTCTCATTCGTTAGCGAAAAAATACTTGCCTAAAGGCCAAGGCGCTATTCTTAGTTTTGGTATCAAGGGTGGGGCTGAAGCCGGCAAGAAATTGATTCATGCCGTCCAATTGTTCTCTCATTTGGCTAATGTCGGAGACTCCAAATCACTTATCATCCACCCGGCTAGCACGACGCATTCTCAACTGAATGAGCAGGAGCAAGAGGCAACGGGTGTAACGCCAGGACTTATTCGTCTATCTGTAGGCACAGAAGCGATTGAAGATATTATTTTTGATTTAGAGCAGGCGATTCAGGCAAGTCAAGCCTAGCGCAAAGAAAAGGCATTCTAAACTTGAAAGCTTCCGCGCGAAGGCATAAAATGAAAAAAGGAAAAAGCTGCGAATGAAGCGCAATAAGCTGATTCGCAGCTTTTTTCTATTTATGGGGGCAATTAAACTTTTTCAGGATCTGAGCAGTCTATTCCATGATTGCTTTTTTTAAACTTCGAGGAGGCTTTTACGAACATGAACCATCAGATGACATGCACGCTTGCACTGGCTGCGGCGTTTACGATATTGACTGGGTGTGCAAACCACCAGGGTGAACCATCACCTACGCCTGGCGGATCAGCCACAGCTAGTCCTGCGGCAAGCGCAACAAGCGCTTCGACTCCATCAACGACTGCAACGAAGGCACCGAGCGGGACTCCAGCAGCGAAAGCTTCCCAACCGCCAACAGCTTCACCAACTGCTCCAGCAGGGACGGGGAAAAATGGAGCTGTCCAGGTTATCGCGAAGCCGGAGAGCCTGACCGCGCTTGTGAACAAACAAAATTCACTTCCCTCTGACTATGAACCGACGGATTTAGTGTATCCGGACGTGCCGTTCGTTTTTTCAGAAAAAATGGAGAAGCGAAAAATGCGCAAAACCGCTGCCGATGCCCTGGAAAAGCTGTTTGCCGGAGCTGACAAGGACGGGATTCACTTAGCTGGCGTTTCTGCTTATCGATCGTATGCAACCCAGAAATCGGTCTTCCAAAGATACGTAGCGAAAGACGGGGAGGAGAAAGCTAAAACCTACAGCGCTGTTCCCGGAACGAGCGAGCATGAAACGGGACTCGCCATCGATGTGGCGGGAAGCAATGGCAAATGCGCAGCAGAGGACTGCTTCGGGGGCACCAAAGAAGCCAAATGGATCGAGCAGCATGCTGCGGAATATGGTTTCATTATCCGGTATCCGAAAGGCAAGGCAGACATTACAGGCTACCAGTATGAGCCGTGGCATATTCGCTATGTCGGAACAGAGATAGCTAAAGAGATTGCAGACAAAGGGAGTACACTGGAGGAATATTTTAAAGCTGTCCCTGTAGCGAAGTAAATGGCTCTTATACAAAAAACTACTCGCCCTATGAAGCATGGGCGAGTAGTTTTTTCTTTTATTCGAACAGGCTGCGCAAGCTCTCGTTATAAGGCGCTCGCAGAATGCCTTTTTCGGTAATAATTGCAGTTACGTATTCGTTAGGCGTGACATCAAAAGCCGGATTGTATACCTTCACGCCTTTAGGCGCTGTGCGTTTGCCAAAGCCTTGCGTAATCTCGTCTTCGTGGCGTTCTTCGATCGGTATATCTGCGCCTGTCGGCGTGTTCAGATCGATCGTAGACAACGGGCATGCCACATAGAACGGGATGCCATGCGCTTTAGCCAAAACAGCGACGCTGTAGGTGCCGATCTTATTGGCGACATCACCGTTTGCCGCAACGCGGTCTGTACCGACGATTACGGCTTGGATCCAGCCCTTGGACATGACCGCGCCGGCCATGTTGTCGCAGATCAGCGTCACATCGACGCCGGCTTGCTGCAGTTCAAAGGCTGTAAGCCGCGCGCCTTGCAGCACGGGCCGGGTCTCATCCGCGAACACCTTGATGTTCACGCCTTTTTCCTTCGCCAAGTAGAACGGCGCTAGCGCTGTGCCGTACTTGGCTGTCGCTAAACCGCCGGCGTTGCAGTGCGTGAGCACGCCGAAACCGTCTTCGAACAGCGTGAGCGCATGTTCGCCGATCAGACGGTTCGTCTCCTCGTCCTCCGCTTGGATGCTCCGCGCTTCGTCCAGGAGCGCCTGCTTGAAGGCATCCGGGCTTTCTCCGGCTGCCGCTAAAGCTGCTGCTCTCGCGCGTATGCGGTCGAGCGCCCAGAACAAGTTCACGGCCGTCGGGCGCGACGTCGCCAGATAGTCCGCTTGCTTCTGGACTTCTGTCAGAAGCCCTGCCGTATCCGCGTCCAGTCCGCGAATACCTAAGTACACGCCATACGCGGCGGCGATCCCAATCGCAGGTGCTCCGCGAACCTTCAAGTGTCGAATCGCTTCCCACACTTCAATTGGTGTTTCCAGCGGCAAATAGACGATTTCCTCCGGCAGCAACCGCTGATCTAACAGATCAAGCTGCTGGCCGTTCCAGCGCAAGGATTGCAAAGCGCCTTGCTCGCTCGTTATTTCGTTTACTCCATCGCTCATTGATTTGATCCTCTTTCTTTCGTCGATTCTTGGGTGGCTATTTCAATCAATTCATCAATTGATGATGCTTGACGGTTGAAACGAATTAGCTTCGTTCCGATGGCCAGCGCAAGGCGTCCTGCGCGCTCTCTAGCTGCTGCATCTTCAATTTTATCAATATCGGCTACATGTGCAAGCCCGTAAACGCGGCGTACCATTTTCGCGCCGGTGAAACCGAAGGTATCTTGAAGCAGTTGTGCTATGAAATAATCCTGATAGCCAGGTGATTGGAATACACGGTCAACGCCATGCTCATTCCACAAAGCGCGGAAGTGAGCCTCGAACTTTGACCATACGTCTTTTACCGTTTGCAGCAAATATTGGCGGTAGGATGCACGGCTTTCTTCATCCGGACTCCAGCCCTCTTGAGCGGCGAAATTCAGCAACAGATTAGCCAAAACAGCGCCAATGTCAAAACCCATCGGACCATAATAGGCAAATTCCGGATCGATAACCTTCGTGGAGTCGGCTTTTATGAAAATGCTTCCTGTATGCAGGTCTCCATGTAGCAGAGCTTGCGCGCTGGTCAAAAATTTATTTCGTAGAATCGCAACTTCCAGATGAAGCTCGCGATCCTGCCAAATGTGTTCGGCAGCATCCCGGATGTGAGCTTCGATGTTATTGGTTTCCGCATCGCGATACGGATCGTCGAAAATCAGATCTTCCGTAATTTTACATAGCTCAGGGTTAATAAAACGTCCGAGCTGGATTTTTTTCTCCTGCTGATTTTTTCCAAGGTCGGAAGTGAAGAACAGCGTGTTAGCAAGAAAACGTCCAATATGCTCAGCAAACAGCGGGTATTGGTTGCGTTCAATAAGCCCTCTTCGCATGATGATATGATCACTCAAATCTTCCATGACGGTAAGAGCAAGGTCTGGTTCGTAGGCATAAACATGAGGCACAAGATCAGGGCAGAGGGCCTCTTCAATTTGCAGTGCTTCGCTTTCGATTCGTGCGCGGTCAAGCGTTAGCGGCCAGGATTCCCCAACGACTTTGGCGTAAGGCAGCGCTTGTTTGAGGATGATGCTTTTGCCAGTGGCTGGCTCGGAAATATGAAAGACAAGATTTAAATTACCGTCGCCAATTTCACGGCTAGCAAGCTCGGAACCAGCTTGGAACAAGTCTGGAATGCTGCGCGCGTACTCAATTGCTTGCACTTCGGTAAGCGGGTGATATGTGGACATGGGAAGAGCCTCCTCTATGCTTTGGTTTAATTCCAACCAATTTACTATGTTTTGTTCATCTTTTCCTAGTATATGATAAAAAGTGCCAGCTTTAAATAGTTACTTCAGAAAAGCAACACAATTTACATATTATCAGGCCCATCTTGGCAAATTAGCATGTATGGCGATGGTTTTATGTTTCACAAATCAGAAGAAGATGAATCAACTGAGGGAGGGCGTAACGAATGGCAGTCGCAACATCACAATCCATTCAGGTCGTTTTGAATCAACAAATTGCAAATTGGGGATTGCTTTATGTTAAACTGCATCATTTCCACTGGTATGTGAAAGGCAACCAATTTTTCACGCTGCACGTTAAATTCGAAGAACTCTATAATGAAGCTGCTTTGCATGTGGATGAGATTGCGGAGCGTCTGCTCGCGATTGGCGGCCAACCTGCCGCAACGATGAAAGCTTACTTGGAGCTATCCACGCTGAAAGAGGCTTCTGGAGCGGAAACTGCAACGAAGATGGTGGAAGCAACTATTCAAGATTTCAGTATTGTGATTGAAGAGCTGAAAGCCGGAATTAAAATAGGTGAAGAAATTGATGATGAGACAACCTCCGACATGCTGCTAGCCATCCAAACAGCTTTAGAAAAGCATCGATGGATGCTGCAATCGTTCCTCGGATGAAGGCGTATTTACAAATTCTTTAATCTGCGCGAACATGCGGTTAATGGTGCCCGGCTATACTGAAAGCAAAAGAGTTATGGAGGATTCTATCGTGATGAAAATCCTAAATCTTCTGCTGATTTGCGCCGCTTGCCTCGTACTGCTCCTCGTAGCTTATGATGCGGATTCTCCTGGCACGCCAAAAGATCCGAATCCGATGAAGTCCAATCAAGAACAGTTCGCCCGCACGCAGCCTGCCTTTTACGCGGAAACTTCTAAATAAGAAAACAACGGGATGGCCGTAGAGCCGTCCTTTTGTTTTGTTTTCATAATTGTTTTACTTTTTAAGATTTCATATAATTAAACAATTATGCGAGTAGTGAGGTGTATAAAATATGGATACGAAACCAATAGCTCTTAAAGAGTGGGCGTCAGCGGTCAAAGCCTTGGCGGATGGCGCACAAACTTTTATTATGAGGAAGGGAGGAATTGTTGAAGAAACCAGAGATTTTGAGGTGCAGTCTGAGGCTTTCTTCCTCTACCCGACTTACGAGCACCAGCGCAAGGAATTGCTCAAGCTTAGCTACCAAAGTGTTATCGACGAATCACTCGCCGGTTGGAATCCTGAGAATCCGAACGTCGAGGTTTATCTTTACGCCAAGCTGGTAGAAGATATCGAGATCATTGATCAGGATCAGCTGAATAAGCTGTATCCCTACCATATTTGGACGGAGAATTTCACTGAGGAAAGATTGAAGTGGAAGCGTAAAAACCCGCTGCATATTATGGTGCTGAGAGTATATAAGCTGGACAGTCCCTTGACGATACCAATCGAACAGGCCTATCTGGGTTGCAAATCATGGATTGAGATTCAGGCTGATCTCCCTGCACAACTCGAAATGACCCCTGTACTTGATGATGAGGAGTTTGCTCAGCAAATCGCTCAAATCAAGCAAAGCCTTACTTTATTGTCATAGAAATTACATTTTCAAAGAAGTGCTTTTTTTCATGGAAATGCCCTTTCTTGATTTGATGGAGTAAGTTATAATAGAATTATTCTAATGAGAATCAGTGAGAATCATTTAATAATGATTTTCATTTAAAAAAGTACATTCACTTTATGGAGGCTTAAGAAATGGCAAACTCACCAACATTTACAATAGACGGGCTAAAAGCGAACGTCGAAGGAAAGGAAATTTTGAAAGGCCTCAGCCTTGAGATCAAAGGTGGAGAAGTTCATGCGATCATGGGACCGAACGGTACTGGTAAAAGTACGCTTGCTTCCGCATTAATGGGCCACCCGAAATATGAAGTAACTGAGGGTTCAGTAACGTTAGATGGCGAAGATGTTCTCGATATGGCTGTTGATGAAAGAGCACGCGCAGGCTTGTTCCTGGCGATGCAGTACCCAAGTGAAATTACTGGCGTAACGAACGCTGACTTCCTGCGCAGCGCGATGAACGTGCGTCGCGGCGAAGGCAATGAAATTTCCTTGATCAAGTTCATCCGTCAAATGGAAGCGAAAATGAAACAACTGGAAATGAATCCGGAATTCATGCATCGTTACCTGAATGAAGGCTTCTCCGGCGGCGAGAAAAAGCGGAATGAAATTTTGCAAATGCTGCTGCTCGAGCCGAAGATCGTTATTTTGGATGAAATTGACTCCGGTCTCGACATCGACGCATTGCGCATCGTAGCTGAAGGCGTTAATGCTATGCGCAGCGAAGAGCGCGGCTTCCTGATCATCACGCACTATCAGCGCCTGCTGAACTATGTTAATCCTGATTTTGTACATGTTATGATGCAAGGTCGTATTGTGAAATCCGGTGGTCCAGAGCTTGCTGAGCGTCTGGAAGCGGAAGGCTACGACTGGATCAAAGAAGAGCTCGGCATCGTGGATGAAACCGTTGGTCAAGACGCGGAAGAATTCAAAGTTCCTATGAACACGACTGCGCCGAAGTACTAATCAGGAGGAAACCATGAGCACTCAAACTACACTCTCCATAGATTCTAACGCGGTCATCACGCTTTCCCGCAGCAAGCAAGAGCCGGACTGGATGACTTCCCTTCGTTCCGAGGGGCTTTCGTTAGCTCAATCCTTGGAATTACCGAAGCTTGAAAAGACGAGAATTGACCGTTGGAGCATATCTTCTTACGGTTCCTATAAAGCGCAAGCCCCGCTTGCTTCCTTGGATGAGCTGCCTGAAGCAGCTAAAGGATTGGCAAGTCCAGACAACTTAATCGTGCAACGAAACTCCGGCATCGTGCACAAGCAAGTTGCTGAGCAGTTGAAGCAGCAAGGCGTTATATTCACTGATTTGGAAACGGCTCTTAAAGAGCATGCGGACTTAGTGAAGCCTTATTTCATGAAAGCTGTTGAATCGAATGAGAATCAATTGACGGCTCTGCATGCTGCACTTTGGAACGGAGGCATTTTCATTTATGTGCCAAAGAATGTCCAAGTTGACATTCCGCTTCAAGCTCTGTTCGTTGCTGACGATGCGGAAGCGACCTTTGCTCCGCACGTTCTGATCGTAGCTGAGTCCTTCAGTTCAGTAACTTACGTAGATAATTTCGTTTCTTCGCTTTCTGGCGCTTCTTTGGTACAGAACGGCATCGTTGAAATCTTCGCGAAGCCAGGATCTAAAGTAAGTTATGCATCCGTGCATAATTTTGAAGATTCCGTTACGGATTTGACTTACCGCCGCGCGATTCTTGATAATGACGCCAGCATTCAGTGGGTTGTAGGCGAAATGAACTATGGGAATTCGTTGTCCGATACGACGTCAATCTTGAAAGGCAATGGATCTGATTCCGATGCGAAAGTCATTTGTGTTGGAACTGAAGAACAGAAGCTGAACCTGACCACACGTGCTGTTCATTGGGGGAAAGCTTCGACGAGTGATATGATTACTCGCGCAGTCATGAGAGATGGCGCAACAGCGATCATCAACGGAATTACGAAGATCGAGAAGGGCGCGACAGGCTGTAATGGTCAGCAAACAGAGAAAGTGTTGATGCTGAGTCCAAAAGCACGTGGAGACGCTAACCCGATTCTACTGATCGATGAAGATGATGTAAAAGCTGGTCACGCAGCGAGCGTAGGCCAAGTTAACGCAGAACAGGTGCATTATCTGATGTCTCGTGGTATTACAAAAGAAGAGGCTCAACGCTTAATTATCTATGGATTCTTAGCGCCAGTCGTTTCTGTAATTCCAATCAAGAGCATTGAAGAGCAACTGCAAAGCTTAGTGGAGAGGAAGCTGGGACAATGAATACCTCGGAGATACGTGAACTTTTCCCTATTTTAAAGCAAGAAGTGAACGGTCATCCTCTGGTTTACCTGGACAGCGCAGCTACTTCCCAGAAGCCTATCTCGGTGATTGAAGCACTGAAGCATTATTATGAGTGGGACAATTCTAACGTTCACCGTGGGGTTCATACACTGGGATCTCGTGCGACTGACGCTTATGAAGGGGCACGTGCAAAAGTGGCCAAATTCATCAACGCGTCCAGCGAGCAGGAAATTATTTTTACCAGAGGGACAACAACAGCTCTTAACATCGTAGCGAGCAGCTATGCACAATCGGTGCTCAGGGAAGGCGACGAGATCGTCATTACGCCGATGGAACATCATGCAAATCTGATTCCTTGGCAGCAGGTCGCCAAGCGAACAGGCGCTACCTTAAAATATATACCCTTGCAGCCTGACGGCACGATCTCGCTTGCTGACGTAGAGACGGTCATTACCGATCGCACCAAAATCGTTTCAGTTGTCTATGTGTCCAATGTGCTCGGAGTAATCAATCCGGTCAAGGAGATCGCCCGCATCGCCCATAAGCATGGCGCGAAGATGGTGGTGGATGGCGCTCAAAGCACGCCGCATATGAAGATTGATGTACAGGATTTGGATTGCGATTTCTACGGGCTGTCCGGTCACAAAATGTGTGGCCCTACCGGAATCGGGGCATTGTATGGGAAGAAGGCCCTGCTAGAGAATATGGAGCCTGTCGAGTTTGGCGGCGAGATGATTGATCATGTGGATTTATATGAAGCTACATGGAAAGAACTGCCATGGAAATTTGAAGGCGGGACGCCAATCATCGCTGGAGCTGTTGGCCTTGGCGCGGCTATTGATTTTCTGCAGGAAGTCGGAATGGACAATATTTATAAACATGATATGCAGCTCACGAACTATGCGCTGGAACGTATGACACAGATCGAAGATCTGACGGTTTACGGCCCCATGAAAGACCGCGCAGGACTCGTAACGTTTAATCTGGGCGATGTCCATCCTCATGATGTGGCTACCGTTCTGGATGCGGAGGGAGTTGCTGTACGGGCTGGACATCACTGCTGCCAGCCATTGATGAGATGGCTGGAAGTGAGCGCTACTGCACGTGCGAGCTTTTATCTGTACAATACAGAAGCCGATATTGACCGACTTGTGGCAGCCTTACAAAAAACAAAGGAGTACTTCGGTCATGCAACAATTGGATGATTTATACCGCAGAGTGATTATGGATCACTATAAAAATCCACGCAACCGTGGAAAGTTCGAGTCGGATGAGTCAGTGACCATCGATTTGAATAATCCGACTTGCGGCGACAAGATTTCGCTGCAAATGCAGGTGGAAGACGGCATCGTCAAGATTGCGAAGTTTACGGGGGAAGGCTGTTCGATCAGCCTTTCATCTGCTTCCATGATGACCGACGCTGTGAAAGGCAAAACACTCGAAGAGGCGCTGAGGATGGCGGAAGATTTTTCCGGTCTGATGAAAGGCGAGCATCCCGAGTTCGAATATGAAGACATTGAGGCGTTATCTGGCGTGAATAAGTTTCCGGCGAGGATCAAATGCGCAACTCTTGCTTGGAACGCACTTCGCAAAGGAATCGATCAATCCAAACAGAACGGATAAGTAAAGCTTAAGGAGTCCGTTTTGCAGAAGCAAAACTTGAAGGAGGAAATGACCATGGCGAAACAAATGCCAGATCTCGAAGATTACAAGTATGGCTTTAGAGATGAGCACAAATCGATTTTTCAATCCGGTAAAGGCTTAACTCGTGAAATCGTGGAGGAGATCTCCCGAATTAAAGGCGAACCTGACTGGATGCTGCAATTCCGCTTGAAATCGTTGGAGCAGTTCTTTGCAATGCCGATGCCGCGTTGGGGCGGAAACATGGATGACCTGGATTTCGACGATATCCAGTACTATGTGAGGCCATCAGAGAAGCAAGGTAAAACGTGGGAAGAAGTACCTACGGAAATTAAAGAAACCTTTGACAAGCTTGGTATTCCAGAAGCAGAACAAAAGTTCCTTGCTGGCGTATCCGCTCAATACGAGTCCGAGGTTGTTTATCACAGTATGCAAAAGGAACTCGAAGACCAAGGCGTTATCTTTACAGATACCGATACGGCTCTTCGCGAGTACCCGGAGCTGTTCAAAGAATATTTCGGAACGGTTATTCCACCAAGCGACAACAAGTTTGCTGCTTTGAATAGTGCCGTATGGTCCGGCGGTTCTTTCATCTACGTGCCAAAAGGTGTAAAATGTGAAGTTCCGCTGCAGGCTTACTTCCGTATTAACTCCGAGAACATGGGTCAGTTTGAGCGCACGCTCATCATTACCGACGAAGATAGCTTCGTGCACTATGTAGAGGGCTGTACAGCGCCAATCTACAGCACAAACTCGCTTCATAGTGCGGTCGTTGAGATCGTGTGTAAGAAAAATTCTCGCGCTCGTTACACTACGATCCAAAACTGGGCGCCGAACATTTACAACCTCGTTACCAAACGTGCGGTTGCTGAAGAGAATGCAACGATGGAATGGGTCGATGGCAACATCGGTTCCAAACTGACGATGAAGTACCCGGCTGTCGTGCTGAAAGGCCGCGGCGCTAAAGGGATGGTTCTTTCCATCGCTGTAGCAGGTAAAGGGCAGCATCAGGATGCTGGTGCAAAAATGACGCATCTGGCGCCTGAAACGACTTCGACCATCGTATCCAAATCGATTTCGAAGCATGGCGGCAAGGTGACATATCGCGGATTGGCTTCATTCGGACGCAACTCCCAAGGCTCCAAAGCGAATATCAAATGCGATACCTTGATTCTTGATAATGAATCGACTTCGGATACGATTCCTTACAACGAAATCATGAACGATAATATTACGCTGGAACACGAAGCAACGGTATCCAAAGTGTCTGAGGACCAGTTGTTCTACCTCATGAGCCGCGGTCTTACAGAAGCGGAAGCTACACAAATGATCGTTATGGGCTTTATCGAGCCATTTACAAAAGAACTTCCTATGGAATACGCCGTTGAGATGAATCGGTTGATCAAATTCGAGATGGAAGGCTCCATCGGTTAATACTCTGAAAAAGGGGCTGTCCCAAAGTCACAAAATGACTCCGGGGCAGCCCTTATTTTTTCATTTTGTTTTTATGCCATTCATGACTGGGTCTGGTTCGACATTTGTATAAAAACATCAAAGGAGCGCCGCAGCTGCTCCTTTGATGTTTTTTATTGAGCAATCGATTTTCATAGCGCTGCAAAAGATTTCCAACATATATTTTTACTCAATACTGGTAGATCATACGAGAGGTTGTTGAATCAATGTTGCGAAGTTGAATCTATGCCTATGACCATCATTTAATGTTGTCAGTCCAGTAACAAAGTGTACATGCTTGCCATTTCCAACCGGAATTGCGGGTCCAGTTCTAATTTTTTTAAGATTATGAAAATGGTTTAAGAAATCAGTGTGCGTAAGATCGATTTCATGAACATGGCTTATCCCAAATGGGATGACTTGCCCGGTAACCCCGGCAAAACGATGATTGTGGCGATCAGCGCCTTGTTCTGCTAATTTAGTACTGCCTTCAAACTCATGCACATGCGTTTGCGCCTGTTTGATTTTCGTTTTGCTTTTTAGAGTTAGTTTTTTATTTATCATAGTAACAATCCCTTCCTAACAAAATAGGTCATGCTTATTTATTCTGGCAACAACAACAGTATAAATAACGCGACCTTTGTCCAGTAAGGGATGATTGCCTATTTGTAAGGAATATCTATAAAATGAAATCACAGCCGTCGCAATACAGTTGCAGTAACCTAACGGGCTTTGATCTTTGGCTAGTTTTTTTAAATCCGCAGATTATATGAAGTGGATCGTCCATCTATTTTAAACTCTCCTAATGTTAGCTCCACTTGGTTTGTAAAGTAGGATCTACCCAAATGGGGATGACTATGGAGCAAATCCAAAGCAAGACCAGTAAAAAGGAAACTAAGGATAGAACAAACCCGTCTTTTTTCCCATAGCGCATAAAACTTATGAATCCGCATATAAAAGCCGCGATTCCAAATAGGAGGCCAAGTGGTACAGGGATGAGGAATATATTGAGGGCAACCGCAACTAAGCCGAAAATAATGGCATAGAACGGTAAGGTTGAACCAGCTTTATTTTCATTCAAACAAATCACCAGCTTTGCATCGTATTTACATGCTCATCATACCATAGAGTCCCTTTTGAATACGAATTCCCAATAGGATCCTATGAGGTAAATGCTGTTTGCTGATGCATATTTGTGACTGGCTTGTCTCACTCTAAAGAGGATAATAACGTGTCCCCAAAAGGAGAAGAGAGCGCATGTGGAAAAGGCTGAAAGCAGCAGTAGGAGGTATGGTCGTTATTTTAGCAACGACTACAGCTTGTGGGAGCGACAACACGCTGCCCAACCCTTCAGCATCATCACCCTCTGTACAACATGGGAATACAGACAGTCAAACGAGTCAGAGCTTATCATTGGATGAGCAAGTAAAGACGTTGCTGAAAACGGAAAACGCGGTGATTCCCCTTAAAACAATAGGCAATATCAGCTACGTTTCTGCGACAGAACTTGTGCAAGTTCTTGATTTTCGTTCTAAGTGGGAAGCATCCAATAAAAAGCTATTGATTGGCGACAATGATGCCAATTATGAAATGACCATGAATTCGACGAATGCCAGCAAGGAAGGTCATCCTATTCAAGTGAGCCGGCCATTTGTAAAAGAAGGGGATATTGCCTATATTCCAACGGATACACTGGGAGATCTATTTAAAGAAGATATGTCGTTTAACGTGAAGGATGGACAACTCGTCATTTATCCATCTTCTGTGAAGACGATTGACCGGGAGGACAGCACAGACTCAGGCGGGGTCTCGTCCGAGCTTGATTTTGGAGATGATGGAGCGACACACCCCGTCAATTCTAGTGACGATGTCAGTCTAGATCAACAAGTCTGGTCGCCGGCTAGTCAGGATGAAGCTATCCCAGTTATCAAACCAATCGATGCAGATGCTCTGATCACTAAAGCGAAGCAATATTTAGGTGTGAAATATGTGTTTGGGACAAACCCGTACCCCCAATCAGGCACTTTCGATTGCTCAACATTCACGCAATATATTTTTGGTAAATATGGCGTTCAGCTTCCGCGAGTAGCACGTGAGCAAGCGCTGCAAGGCAAATTGGTCAGCAGAAAAAGCTTGCGCAAGGGGGATTTGATGTTCTTCTTTGTGCCTGGGCGATATAAAAGCAACAACACAGTGGGCCATGTTGGCATTTATGTGGGGAACATGCAAATGCTTCACGCATCCCCCAAACCTAAGGATGGGGTGCAAATCACCAACATCGATAAACCATATTGGAAATCAACATTTCTGCGCGCAAAAAGGATCATTGGATAAGAGCAATTGCGATATGCAGAAATGAAAAAGTCTATCCCGAAGGATAGGCTTTTTCATTTCCATAACTTTCACTACCTATTATTTTTTTACCAATATGAAACAAATCGGCTGTTGTTGCGTTTTAATATTATGAAGTTCTGGAGGAGGAAGACAGTTGAATATTACTTTGTTGGAGAAATTGGCAGACGGGCAGCTGCGTAAAATTAGTGAGAAGACTTGGGACGATAGGCTCATTCAAGCTTTGAATGCAGCAAATTATGTGCTAGTAAACGGGAAGGAATATGAAATGATTGAAGGAAGATTGAATTTAGATGAGAACGTTTTCGAGCTTCTGCTCTTAAGTGCCGGAGGCCAGGAGGGAGGGAGCGGACGTTGAAAAAACCACTGAAAGTATTGTCTGCCTCATTAGGGATTCTAATGGCAGGCCATTTGCTCCTAGTTCCTCTAGGAGCGGCGGAAACCGCTAGCCCAAGCAATGCGCCCTCAAGTGCAGCTAAGCTTGTAGAATGGTCAACGGAAGAGGTAAAAGCGTATTACGACAGCGCCATTGATTGGAGCTTGCCGATTGCATCAGAGAAAGCAGGAACGCCTTCACCCACTCCAACGCCAGCGGCCGGAGGAAGCTCAGGAGGGTCTAGCGGCAGCCAAGCACCCATTATTGTGAATAATCACATGGGCGGCGGCGGGTTCGGCTGGGACGATCTATTATTATATCATCTCCTTTTTAATGGAGGCAGCCCTTATTCATCGAGTACCTATGTAAGTACCCATAATTCTTACAATTATCGCTCAAATACACCTTATGTAACCAAAACGTACCAAGGCAATGCATTTACAAACCGCTCGACAACTAAAACCCCAACGACCTCTAGCGGTACGGGAAGTTTTACGACCAATAAGTCTTCATCAAGCACGACAACGGGTGCAAAGAATTCATCAAGCAGCACAACTGGAACCAAACCAAGTGCAACTTCTGGAGCAAGTTCTGGCACAAGTTCAGGGACGATCTCATCAGGTTCAAAATCAGGAACTACTTCCAACTCGAGTTCTGAATCGACCTCTAATTCCAGCTCCAAGTCCACATCAACATCATCTGGCAGCATCGGCGGGAAATCGAGCGGGTTCAGCTCCTCTTCCGGATCGAGCTCAGGGAGTTAAGCCTCATGGTGTACGAAGTCATTGGCACCCCTTCCTCAGATCGAGATAAACGTGTGCAGGAGTTGGCTGGCCTTGGATTTACATGGGCTAACATGGAAGATGAATCTTACTGGATTGATCAGGTTGTGGTTATGGAAAGAGCGGCTTATGATGAGCTGCATAAAGCCGCGGAGTCGTTGTGGCATGTGTTCGATAAAGCCGCTCGGTTTGTAATAGGACGAAGGGATCTGTATGACCTGCTGTCTATACCCGAGGTGCTTTGGGATGGGCTAGATCGTCTTCAACCTGGTGCGCCTGGTCTAATCAGCCGTTATGCAAGGTTTGACTTTGCCGTGAATCAAGAGGGGCGCATTAAACTCCTGGAACTTAATGCAGACACTCCTACAGGTTATGTAGAAGCATCGATGGCTACGCCTTGGCTATGTCAACAGTATGAGGTGGAATCGCCTAACAGCGCCATGAAAGACAGAATCCGCCAAGCTTGGGAAGTGGAAGCTCCTGATTATGCGGCGTGTATCGCATACGGCGTTCATAAGGAAGATACGGGAACCATAGATGCTTTAGTTGCACATAGCGGCAGAAGCATCACTTGCATCGATTGTCTAGATCTATGGATTGATAAAGGAATTGTCAAAGCAGGCGAGCAGATGACCATTGCCAAGATGTTTGCTTTGTATCCGAAAGAATGGATGGGTATCGATGATGGCGGCGAAGCTCTAGCCTATTCGATAGAGGAACAATTTATAGAACTGTTTAACCCTCTGCATGCGGTTATTTTGCAATCTAAGGGTCTACAAGCCATCATCTGGCGATTGCATGAACAAGAGCAAACCTTCTTTACTATCGACGAACATAGAGCTATAGAGACGTATATGCTCCCTACATTCACCTTACCTATACTTGAGGGCGAGTATGTTTCGAAGTCGATGTTCGGTAGAGAGGGCGGTTCTGTCGAACTCTATGATAAACAAGGCGAGCTGGAGACGAAAGATGAAGCTGGTTTTGACACCAGTGTGTTTTTTAAAAGAATATATCAACAACGGGCCGATCTGCCTAAACTAACTTTTGCAAATGGCGATTTGCATCTGTTGACGGGGTTGTTCGTGATAAATGGAGTGCCCTGCGGCTTGTTAGGGCGGGCTGGCGGGATCATTACCGGGAATTCAAGCCATTTTGTGGCGATAGGAGTGAAATCATCTTGAAGCAACAACGATTTTGGCTGATGGCAGTTGGATTCGTCGTTATTATTTTGATTATTTGGGCAGTTAGCAGCGCCTTCAATTCAAAGCCTTCCGTCATGAATACGAATTCATCTGTAGACGGTAGCGGCAGCAGCATGAATCGGATAAGTCCTAACTCCGCTAGCGGAGAGGTGCCTTGGGACTACCAAGTACAGGAAGCTAAAGTGGGGGATTTGCTCGATGGCGATATGGTCCTGCTGCCGAACAATGAACGCATTTCCAATGATCAGAATTTTGCCACCGGTGACAGTGTTTGGGTCCTGCGGTATATGAGCGCTGCCATGAAAGCAGACAGCCAAGGCAAAAATGATGTCACGCTTTCCCAGTGGAAACCGATTAAGACTTTCAAAACGAAAGAGGATGCAGACAAGGACTTATTAGATTTAAAGCCGGAGATCAAAACGGAAGTCAATCTGATTGGTGTGTACAAAACCGAACTAGATGGGAAATTCCGTTATTTTGCCATTGCGGACCTGCCGACAGGTCAAAAGATCAAGCAGCCGATATCAGAAGAACGCTACAAGAGTTACAAGGATAAGAAGCAAGTTCAGGTTATTTTGGAAGAAGTTCATGATTACACCAATTATGATCAAACAATGGCGAAATTTCGGGGGTGGGCAGATTGATCGTAGTCAATATCGTAGTTAGTTTAATCGTCATCGTGTTGCTTCAATTCGCAGGGATGTTCATCTTTAGTTTAATGACGCCTTACCGCGACATGGAGGAAGTGAATAAGGGCAATTTAGCAGTAGGGATTACCATGGGAGGCAAGTTTGTTGCTACTGCTATTGTGTTAGCGATTGCCGCTTATACGAACTCCTCCATCTGGCATATGAGCCTCTGGTTCGCAGTGGGTTATGTATGTTTGATCTTAACCTACTGGGTATTCGACTGGCTGACTCCTGGCGTAAAGCTTTCCGACCAATTGCAAGAAGGCAATGTAGCTGTAGGAACTTTGCTGGCAGCTGTTTACATCGGAATGGCGTTAGCCGTAGGAAGTTTAATCATTTAGCTCAGCTTCGATTTACATCGCAATCTTCGTGATTTCTACATCTGTAAGCTGAGATAGGTCAATGAACTCACTTCTAATTTTAATAAGCGGTCTAAAGAAATCGGACGGATTCGTCATGACAATCGTCCCTTTTCTTCCGTCGCTTAAGGCGACCTTTTTGCCGATAAAGTTCGGAATCATATTACGAATAAAGACTTGTACAATTTTCGGATCCAGTTCGCCGAAGCTCATGCGATGAAGTTCTTTAAGTACATAAAGCAGATCGCGTTTTTCTTGATATACCCGGTTGCAGATCATTGCACTGTACACATCTGCAACCGCTATAATGAAGGAGTAGGAGTGAATTTCCGTTTTCGTCCTTCTCATTGGATATCCGCTGCCATCCAATCGTTCATGGTGCTGCAGAGCGACCAAAGCAAGCGTATTATCTTTCAGAGAATCACGAAGAATTTCGTAGCCGTAAATGGTATGTTTTTTAACCTCATTGTATTCATCATTAGTGAGCTTGCCGGGTTTCAGTAAAATGCTTTCATCGACTTTACTTTTGCCAATATCGTGCAAGTACCCCGCTTTTCCGATAAGATGTGCTTCTTTTTCGGTTTTCCCCATCCACGTGGCAATATAGTAGGAAAGCATGCCCACTTGTACACTATGCTGGTAGGTATAATCATCCTGGCTGTTCAAAGAAAGTAACAGGGAAACGACATCATTTTCATCCTGGAAGCTGCTAAGCAAAGGATTGAAAGCGTTTTCTACAGTTTCGCTCTGAATTCGATCACCAGAGCCGGCAAGCTTAAATAATTGTTTAATTCCCTCGATAGCCCCTTGGAAAGAATGAGCTTGTTCGGTACTTATTTGATAAGGTGTAGATTCATCCAGTTCGGGATTCTCACTTCCTCTTGGCTGGATGTCAACGTAATCTATGCTGTGACGACTCAACATAAGAATATCACTAGCATCTAAGACGGTACCCGCAGAGAGAAGATGAAGCCCTGCGGAGTTGTAGGAATCAGAAGTGAGTTTGTCGCCGACTATTAGTTGGAGTATGTGTATGCGCATTGAGAATCCTTTCCCAGTCCTAGTTTTCTTAGTAGGTATATAGTTATAGTATAAGCTACTCCTAGGAAATGGCAATAAGGATAAACTAGTTTTTTTTGAGTTTTACATGCCTATATAACGGCTGTATAGGCTTTTAGCCTGAGTTAAATCATCCGTACCTTGAATGAGTACGCGTCCATCTGGAAAAATGACCATATGGATCTCGGGACTGGCTTGAAACTTCAACAGAAAACGATTTTTTTCAACGGGTCCCAGAGGCATTAATCGTTCTTCCCAATCTTCGAGAGTGAGCGTGGAAGGGTGAATGGGATGGATCTGAACGGAGTTGCGCCCGCACAAGGATTGAATGGTATCGCTATCCATAATTGCGTCCAAATACTCATAGTGCTGCTGACCGCAAGCAGGACAATCTGCTTTTCGCGCGCCTGCCACACTAATTGCTGAATTCTGGTTATACCATAAGTCCCATTGCTGCATGCGAAGATTCAGATGCGTCTGATCGCCAATAAGGATTTTCAGAGCTTCTGTTGCTTGGAAAGAGGCGACGATGTGAATAATGCCTCCGATGACCCCAGCCGTATCGCAGGTTTCCGTTGTTCCTGCGGCCGGCGCCCCGGCGAATAAGCAACGGAGACAAGGGGTTTGTCCTGGAATAATCGTTAACGCCACCCCTCTTGATGCCACCGCGCCTCCATATATCCAGGGGATACCCAGCTTATTGCTCACATCGTTGATTAGAAATCGAACCGAGAAATTATCCGTGCCGTCCAAAATAAGATCCACGCCGCTTAGCAAAGTCTCCGCGTTCGTTGGATTCACATCGGTGACATAGGGGTCAATGACCACTTGCGAATTCACAAGCTGCAGGCGCTTGGCTGCGGCAATCGCTTTGGGTGTCGAGGACGCTGCGTCATCCTCATCATACAGCATTTGCCGCTGTAAATTACTGGTCTCCACGAAATCGCGGTCGATCAAGCGGACGTACCCGACTCCCGCACGGACCATATGATTGGCAAGCACGGTGCCTAGCGCTCCCATCCCTACGATGGCTACCTTGCTTTCATTTAATTTGCGCTGTCCATTTACGCCTATAGGGGCAAAGAGCACTTGCCTAGAATAACGCGCATCGACGTCATTTTTTACTTCTTCATCTATGTGTACATCCATTCTATTCATCTCCTGTCTCAACTCTGCTCAAGCTCGGGAACTAGAAGCGGGTTCCAGGGGCCGGTTTGGCTGCCTTTCCACTCGGAGCCGTCTTCCCATATCTCTTTTTTCCAGATCGGTACAATTTGTTTCAAACGTTCAATGGCGTATCGGCTAGCTTCGTAACAGCTTGCGCGGTGCGGTGAGGAGACAGCAATAACAACGCTTGCTTCGGCAATCTCCACTTTGCCTAGGCGATGGGTGATCGCGCACAAGGTTCCAGGCCAGTTGCCCGCAATTTCGTTGCCGATGGTTTCCATCGTCTTCAAGGCCATGGGCACATAGGCTTCGTACTCGAGAAGGACGGTTCGCTGTCCGTGGGTCAGCTCTCGCGTCGTTCCGATAAATGCAAGCGAAGCGCCGTGATTAGGATGATTGACCTTCGCAGTGACTTCAGCAACATCGATCGTCTCAAAGGTAATGACGTAATTGGATGGTTGGCCCCCCGAAACTGGCGGAATCAACGCAAGCTCGTCACCCCCATGGACCATGTCCTGCTCAGCCGCATAGGCTTGATTTTTGGCGAAAAAGCATGGCAAAAGCTGAGGCGCAGCTGAAGGGTACCGTTCAACGATCAGTTCTTTGAGCTGCTTTATTGAAATTGCATCTTGTTCAATGTCGAGGGTGAGGACTGAAGTCCCCAGCAAGTCTACGAGACCTGCAAAAAGCTGAATATGTATTTGCATGGTTGTGCTCCCGTTGTTGTAGTGTAGGTATCCTTCTCAGCATATCATATTTTGCCAGGAAGATGGTATAATGGGAGAAGTGTTTTGGAGCCATAAGAAAGGGGATACCCAGCCATGCCTGCCGATATCTACATAGAAGTGTCAGACGCTCAAATAACCAGTGAGAACTTCACTGTAGCGAGTATAGTTGCGATTGCCAAGAATACAATGCCGCTCCAAGAAAGAGTGCCGGATGTCCAAGGAGACGCATATGATTTAACATCGTGGTACGATGCTTGGAAAACTTTGCATCATGCGAATGATTCCGTTATTCCGACGCATGTCAAAGTAGAGGCTATTGATGAGTTCCAGGCTACCCTGCCTTGGTCGCAGGTTAATCAGGCCTTATTTCTGTATGCCCAAGAGGGGGAGGAGCTTAAGAAAGGCCATCCCTTACGATTGTATGTCCCGGATGGAAGCAGCGAATGCCTGAATGTCAAAAGCGTTGTGAAAATATGGTTTCTCCACGATGCTGCTCTCGGCGATGAGGCGACTTATGGGTTCAAGAACACGGTGTCGCTGGATGAACTAAAAATCAAGAAATGAGAGCGATGTTAGCTGCATAAGATTAGACATGCTTTATGAAACTGATGAAGCCCAGCGAATGCTTATGATGTCAGTGTTGCTTTAAGCAACATTCAGTGAATGCTTACGATGTCAGAGTTGCTTAAGCAACTCTCTTAGGAGGTGAACGGTATGTCCGAAGAACTGCAGCGCGTAGTCATCCTGCATACGAATGACATCCACAGTCATTTTGAACAGATGCCTAAGATAAGCAGCTACTTCCAGAGCGTTCGGGATGAACTGGCCGCAGATCTCGTGCTAACCTTGGATATAGGCGATCATATGGATCGGATGCGCCCGGAAACGGAAGGCACTAACGGTGTGGCGAATCTGGCTATTATGAACGCAACCGGTTATGATGCAATGACGGTTGGGAACAACGAAGGTTTAACCTTTACCCCAGAAATACTAAAGGCAATATTTAGTGAACACTCGCAATTTCCTATTATCGGGAGCAATATCCGTGAGGTGGCTTCGAACCAAACGCCGGACTGGATGACTCCATATCACATTGTGGAGAAAGCAGGGCTGAGATTTGGCTTGATTGGCGTAACGGCTGCTTTCACGTCCTATTATGAGCTGCTTGGCTGGCACGTAGGCGAGCCGTTGGCAGCGGTAAGAGCTTATCAAGAAATACTGGGTCCTCAAGTGGACGTTATTATTGTGCTCTCTCATTTGGGGCTGCGGATGGATCAGCATATGGCGGAGGAGGTCGATGGCATCGATCTCATCCTGGGTGGCCATACGCATCATTTGCTGGAGGAGCCGCTCTTGCACAGCGGCACCTATATCTGTGCGGCCGGTAAGTTCGGACAGTACGCCGGCCGCATCGAACTTGCCTACGACCGGGCGCAGCGCCGGGTCGTAGAGCTGACCGGCCGCGTCGTCCCGATGGCCGGCATGAAAGAAGACAGCAGCATCACAGCGCTGCTGGAGCAGTACCGCCAGTCCAGCGCGGTGACGCTGGACGCAGAAGTGGCGCAGCTGCGGGAGCCGCTGCGCCTGGACTGGTACGGCGAATCCCCCCTCGGCAACTTGCTTGCCGCGGGGATTCGCCGCTGGACCAGCGCCGAAATCGGGCTGGTCAACAGCGGCCAGCTCCTTCAGGGACTGAAGGAGGGGCGCCAGACACGCGGCAGATTGCTCGAAATCTGCCCGGGGCCGATCAACCCCTGCCGCATGCGGCTCAGGGGTGCCCATCTGCTCCAAGCGCTCGAAGAGTCGCAGCTTGGCGAATTTATGGAGAAGCCGATTCGCGGCTTCGGCTTCCGGGGCGAGGTGCTGGGCATTCTGTGCGTCGACGGCATGCGCGTCGAGGTGGACAGCTCCCGCCCGCCCTATCAGCGTATCATCGCCGTTACAGTGGGCGATGAGCCTTTGCAGCCGGAGCGCGACTATGTCGTCGGCACCATCGATATGTTCACCTTTAACTCCGGCTATCTCAGCCTCGGTCTTGGAACGAACATTGAATATATACTTCCTGAATTTATTCGGGATGTGCTGGTTTCACAGCTGCAGGATGAGAAGGCGATTTTGGACTGCGAACATGCACGATTTACAGATATAAACCCCGAAAAATTTGTTGAAGCGTAGAAACGAGTGACGACCTTTGTCGAAGGTATTGTCAGATTCACAGGGATACAGGTAGAATAGATAATTGGACAGGAGTACGTAAATAAACTCTCATTTATAGGGGGAAAACATGCACACTATTTTTGAAGCCATTATTATCGGCATTGTGGAGGGCTTAACGGAGTTTTTGCCGGTGTCCTCAACAGGACACATGATTTTAGCGCAAAGCCTACTCAACACACAGAACGATGAAGTCATGAAGACCTTTGATTTCGTCATCCAGTTGGGAGCGATCTTGGCCGTTGTCATCATTTACTGGAAACGAATCCTCTCGTTGTTTGGCTTAGTGAAAAGGAAGAGCGAAAGCAAAACGGGCAAGAAGCTGAATTTGCTTCACATTCTCATTGGTATTCTCCCTGCGGGCTTAATTGGGGTGGCCTTTAATGATTATGTGGATAAAGTCCTGTTTAATCCGGTTTCCGTTCTGGTTGGTCTCGTACTGGGAGGTATCCTTCTGATATTAGGGGAGAAAAGGAAAGAGCAGCCGAAAGCCGTGGTTATGGACGATATGACCTATCGGCAAGCTTTCTTTATCGGCTTATGGCAATTGCTCTCCATATGGCCGGGTTTTTCCCGTTCCGGATCGACGATTGCGGGCGGTATGCTTTCAGGCGTAAGCCGTGCAGCTTCAGCGGATTTCACTTTTATCATGGCAATTCCGATCATGTTCGGCGCTTCCGGCGTGTATTTCTTGAAAAATTACAATGCTCTTTCATCGGCAGATCTTCCTTTCTTTGCTGTCGGTTTTGTGGTTGCCTTTATCGTAGCCTTACTAGCAGTTGCTACTTTCATTAAATTTGTTCAGCGTATGAAATTGACTTATTTCGCTTATTATCGCTTTGCTCTGGCCATTGTATTTGCCCTTTATTTATTCATGAGCTAATCTCAAATAAATGTATTCAGCGAACCGCGTCGAAAGATGCGGTTTTTTGTATTGAACTTTCTAGTAAAATCTATTACATTAGAAAGAAACGCTCACCTAATCGGGGGAACCGAAATGCGGTTAATGCCAATCAATACGTGTCATCCTGGAATGAGGTTGGCGAAAAATATTTATAATGAAGACGGCATGGTGTTGCTTGCCGTTAATGTTGAGTTAACGCAGAGACTCATTGATCGGTTATTTAGCTATGGTATTGATTATATATATATCGCAGACTCGCGTACGGACGATATCGTGCATGAAGATTGGATTCAGGACGAAACGCGAAGTAAAGCAGTGATTGAAATTCGCAATACGTTTCGCAAAGTGATGGAGGATTCCAACAAACGGGGTTCTGTCAGCTATTACGATATAGGGCGGAGTTTCCGCGACGTTATGAAAATGATCATTGATGATATAAGCGCCCATCAAGGCGCAATGGTGATGTTGAATAATATGAACCTCAAGGATAATTATTTGTTTCAGCATTCAGTCAATGTGAGCATTTACGCTACGATGCTCGGAATCAGCTATGGTTACAGCAGAGATAACTTGGAGGCGCTGGGACTTGGGGCGCTGCTGCATGACATTGGTAAAACGAAGATACCGTTAGGGATATTAAGAAAACCTTCTCAGCTAACGGAAGAAGAATTTACTGAAATGAAGAACCACACTACATATGGCTTTCAAATTTTGAAGGATGAGCCGAATATCTCCCTATTGTCTGCTCATTGTGCGCTTCAGCACCATGAACGGATGAATGGGAGCGGTTATCCGCGTGGTATTCAAGGTCCGGACATTCACGAATTTTCCCGATGGATCGGTCTGGTTGACTCATATGATGCGATGACGACAACGAGAGTATACCGCAGGCCTTTGCTGCCGCATGAGGCTATGGAGCAGTTGTTTACAGGCTCGGGCACGCTATACGATCAAAGTCAAATCGCTTTATTCAGGGACAAAATTGCGATATATCCACTTGGCATTAATGTTCGACTGAATACTGGAGAATATGGGATTGTTTCTAAACTAAACATGGCGTTTCCTCAGCGCCCGATTGTGCGCGTGCTTCAAGATGAAGCGGGTCAGGAAATCAAAGAACCTTATGAAATTGATCTGTCTACGAAGCTTTCCGTTCTCATTTCGGAGGTCGGAGAAATTAAAGTTGGCGATGTTTTGCCTGATTTAAGCATACCTACCTTGTTTTGAGATAAAATAAAGATAGCTAACGACCTAAGAACCTGGGAAACCAGGTTCTTTTTGCAGATTAGGAGGATTTCAGTGAAGGAATCAGCATATAAAGGCAACTTCTGGCGTTGGGGTTACACGATGCACCGATTTCGGTGGCTAGTTTTGGCCATAGGCATAATTCTGCTTCTCAGCTTTGCTTTGTTCGCTCAGAAAACACCAGGTATGTTGAAGGATAACGGATTCACACCGAAAGGAAGTGAGTCCGACCGGGGATTAATCGAGATGCGCGACGAGCTTGGATTGCCGTTAACCGTGTTGAATCTGGTCTTTACGGGTGAAGGTCTTGATTTGACAGAGGAGAAACAAAAACAAGCGATAATGGATTCTTTGGCCGAGCTGAAGAAGCTTCCTTATGTTGAAAGTGTGGAGTTTGCTTCGACGCCGAGAAAAGAGGGGCATCGGGATGTGCAGGCAGTTACCGTGGCGTTAAACCTGGACACCGATCCTGCGCTAGAGAAATATCCGGAATTGAAAGATCTTGTGCATCCTCCGAACGGAATGAAAGTTTATGTCAGCGGGGGGCCGGCTATTCTGCATGATATGCAGGTGGCAAGTAAACGGGATATCGCCAAATCCGAAGCCATCGGATTGCCTATTGCGCTGATTGTTCTGCTTATCGTGTTTGGGACATTGGTAGCGGCTCTTTTGCCTATGATCGTGGGGCTGATGAGTGTAACGCTTACGCTAGGGATTACTTATTTCATTGCGCAGCACCAGTCCCTGTCCAATTTCCTTCCCAATATGGTGACCATGCTGGGGCTGGCTGTAGGGATCGACTACGCTTTGTTTCTTGTCAGCCGTTTTCGGGAGGAGCTCAGACGCCAACCGAACGTAGCAGAGAGTGTAGCAATGACATGTCAGACCGCAGGCAAGTCGATTTTCTTTTCCGGCATTGCCGTCTTGATCGGACTGCTTGGCATGCTATTCGTGGATTTGACCTTTTTCAGATCGCTCTGCTTAGGCGGTGTTATCGTCGTGTCGATATCGGTTATTGTGGCGAACACCATGCTCTTGTCGCTCCTTGGCATTTTGGGCCATCGGATTAATTCGCATCAGGTTGTGCCACGTCGTTTCCGGAAAGGAGAGACTTCACACTTCTGGGAACGGATGGCATACGGAGTCATGAAACGGCCGCTTCTTCTGGTTTTGATTGTAGGGTGTATTCTGCTCATCGTTATGGCGCCGATTGGACGCATGAAATTGAGCGTGCCGAATGCGGAAGTGCTTCCTCCTACTTATGAATCGCGCTATGGCTCAGATTTGATGAAAATGGCTTATGATTCCAGAATGCTTGGCCCTATTCAGATTGTTATCCATACGGATGAAGAAGTGTGGGAAGAGCAGTCCATTAAAGAGGTTCGCGCTTATGGTGAACGGGTTGCTGCCGTCTCAGGCGTGAAAGAAGTGCAGAGCTATGTAAGTGCGCTAGGAACACACTCAGATTCAGAGCTAGCCGCTATGATGAAGAAGCCGGAGGCCAGAACTCAAATTGAAGGAAAAAAAATAGCTAAAGGTCACACGGCGATGATGGTCGTTGTACCTGAGCAAGATCCGGATGATCCTATCACAGATGAATTGGTGCGAAAGCTTCGTACCTTGGATCGCGATAGCCTGGATGTCGTGGTGTCCGGCAGTCCGGCCTACCGCTTGGATATTATCGATCGGATTCAGAAGCAAATCCCATTCGTGCTGACGTTGGTTATGGGCGTAACCTATCTTGTGCTTTTATTTGCTTTTCGATCTGTTGTGCTGCCGCTTAAGGCCGTATTGATGAATATGCTTAGTCTCGGAGCGAGTCTTGGTTTGGTTGTCCTTGTTTTTCAACATGGTTATTTGGCTGACATCCTGCATATCACGTCAATCGGTTATGTCAGCGCGACGCTGCCGGTTATTATTTTTTGTGTCGTATTCGGGATATCGATGGACTACGAAGTTTTCCTCATTTCGCGGATCATGGAGGAGTATGAGGCAAGCGGCGATAACGACCGGAGCACAGCAGAGGGGTTGAAGAAAACCGGAAGCTTGATTACGAGCGCAGCCTTTATTTTAGTTGTGGTGGTCGGCTCTTTTATTTTTACAGATATAGAAATCATGAAGGCGTTGGGGCTGGGTTTAGGTCTCGCTGTGCTCATCGATGCAACCATCATTCGTATCATGCTTGTCCCGGCGCTGATGAAGCTGCTTGGCCCGGCTAACTGGTGGGCGCCTAGATGGCTTCGTCAAGGACGTCCGGCCAAACCGGATGAACGTAAAGCGAGATTGGGATAGATGGAGAGAGCAATCTGAGATCTGTCTGCTTGGCGGTGCCAGTTTCCTTTTTTACTAATCATAAGTTACAATATAGGGCATAGGTATAGGCATAAAAGTGCCATGCCGTAGTCAATTGGAAATGATAGGTTAGGTGTGAACAGCATGAATATCAATGAACCCCGCTCCCTTTTGCCGGAGTTATCTCCTCAGTACGATCCGTGGGATCCAATACGGTCCTATCGTCAATATGGGAAGCATGTATTAACCAGTGTTGAGCTTACGATAACGAATCTTTGTAATATGCGGTGTGAGCACTGCGCTGTAGGCGATTCTTTAACGATGGCGGAAGGCCCAAGGCTGCCGCTCGATGAGATCTTGAACAAACTGGATCGGGTTGAGCACTTGGAGACGCTCAGCTTGACAGGCGGCGAGCCGTCTTATCATCTGAAGACGGTTCAAGACTATATGCTTCCGATTTTGAAATATGCGCGAGACCGCGGCGTTCGGACGCAGATCAACTCCAATTTAACGTTGGATTTGGCCAGGTACGAGCTGCTTGCTCCTTACTTGGATGTCATGCATATTTCCTTTAATTATTTAAATGCCCATGATTTCCATGAAGTCGGCTTCGTCAACGCAAGCCATCCGGTCAGCTACGAGACCGCAGCGCGCATGTATGAGCGAATGGTGGAGAATACGATCGCGCTAAGCAAAGGCGGCTTGTACGTGTCGGCAGAATCGATGATAAATACACGCACACATGAGAAGTTGCCAGGCATACATAAGCTTATCGAAGAAATGGGCTGTAAACGGCATGAGGTGCATCCGATGTATGCAAGCTCCTTCGCCTCGCATTTGCCGATGGTTACGCTCCCGGAGCTGCGAAGCAGTATTCACCGGCTGTTGGACAGCCGAAATAAGGACATGTGGATGCTCTTCGGTACACTCCCGTTTTTTGCTTGCAACGAGGATGCGGACGATCACGTACTGGTCAAACGGCTTCGCCATGAACCGAATGTAACGGTGCGTAACGATCCGGATGGACGCAACCGATTGAACATCAGTACATTTACGGGGGATGTGTATGTGACGGATTTTGCAGATGTACCGCCGCTTGGCAATGTGCACCAGGATGACCTGGATACCGTTTTCGCCCGATGGGAGAACCATCCGCTTAATCTGCGCGTGAACTGTTTCTGCAGTGAAGCAGCTTGCTGCGGACCTAACTTGCTTGTGGCTGATTCCTATTATCGCTCGATTGATTTCAAAAGCCGTAAAGCTATCATTTAATCCTTAATTTGAAGGAGAATATACTCATTGCCACATACTTCATTTGATTTTGGCGCCATAGGGATGAACTTGATCTTAGTGTTAATACTTGTTCTGCTAAACGGATTTTTCGTAGCTGCTGAGTTTGCGCTTGTGAAAGTTCGTCAGTCCCGCATTCAGCAGCTTGTGAACGAAGGCAGCGGCAAAGCTAAATATGCGATGACGGTGACATCTCAACTGGATACTTATTTATCGGCAACGCAGCTTGGTATTACGCTGGCCTCCCTGGGCTTAGGCTGGGTTGGCGAGCCAGCGGTTTCAGAGCTTATTGTAGAGCCTCTTCTGCACACGCTGCACATCGAGCCTTCGGTATATACGGATACATTGTCATTCATCGTAGCTTTTGCGTTTATTACATTTATGCATATTGTGCTTGGCGAATTGGCTCCGAAGTCATTTGCGATTCAAAAAGCGGAGCTCACCTCCTTATGGCTTTCTGCTCCGTTATTGTTTTTCTACAAGGCCTTTCGTCCTATCATCTGGTTCCTTAACGGATCAGCCAATATGTTTTTGCGCTGGATTGGCGTTGAACCGGCTAGCGAGCATGAAGCTGCTCACACGGAGGAAGAAATTCGCATCCTGATGGATGAGAGCGTCAAAAGCGGGCATATCGATCAAGATGAAATGGCGCTTTTTGATAATATTTTCGAATTCTCGGATCGGATCGCCAGAGAAGTCATGCTGCCGCGGACGGATATGGATTGTTTATTTCTAGACTTAAGCTTTATCGATAATTTACGCATGGTGCACGAAACCAAGCATACTCGTTATCCGGTTGGCGTAGAGGACAAAGATACGATCGTCGGATTTGTACATATTGCTGATTTACTGACTGCTGATCCGGATGAGGAGCAAGAGTTAAAAACATTTATACGACCAATTCTGAACGTTCCTGAGTCTATGGAAGTAAGCCGCGTACTGAAGCTAATGCAGAAAAAGCATTCTCAACTCGCGATCGTTATTGATGAATATGGGGGGACGGCAGGGCTGCTCACGCTTGAGGATATTCTCGAAGAGATCGTAGGCGAGTTGCATGATGAGTTCGACATTGACGAGCGTCCGGAAGTTGAGGTTAAGGAAAAGTATACGTCGGTGGATGGCCGCGTACTGATTGAAGACTTGAACGATATGCTCGATCTGGAAATTGAAGACGATGATGTCGATTCAATTGGCGGGTGGTTGTTTAAAAAGCTGGATGGCGCGCCCGTAAGCGGAAAAAAAGTGGAGTTTGGTTCTCATGTTTTTGAGGTTTCAGAAGTGGATAGATTGCGCATTGTGCGGATTCATATTACAAAAAACAGCTCGGTGAAACCAGGAAACGAATAAACGGAGGAACTCCTATGTCAGTGAAGACGGTTGTCATCATGGTTCTTGGACTGCTGATTTTGTATGGATTGTTTACGATTGGTTTGCCGTTCTTGTTAGCCATGGTTACAGCTATTTTCCTGGATCCGATCACGGTTCTTCTTATGCGGGCGGCGCGGGTAAATCGGTTGATTGCGGCCACGGTCGTCAGCACTTTATTTACCTTGCTGACCTTGACGTTGTTTTACTTCATCGGGTTGAACGTTGTTACCGAACTCATTGATCTGGGACGCAAAGCGCCTAAATATATGGATGAGGTCAATAAGTATGTGGATCAGGCTGTAACGCGCACACAAGGCTTTTATGAGTCATTGTCTCCTGATATGGCTCTACAAGTGCAGACCTGGCTGGAGCGCAGTACAGCAACCTTAACAGGGGCGTTAACGGATATTTTTAGCGGAATTTCAGGATTCTTTCTTAATGTAGCGGGAAAAATTCCGAACTTGTTCATTTTGGTTATCGTATTCGTGATCGCGCTATATTTGTTTACCATTAGTTTGCCGAAGCTTAAATTAGCCTTTCTATCGGTGTTTGAGGAGAATTCCAAAGGAAAAATGGACCATGTGCTGCTAAATCTGCGTCAGGCTATTTTCGGCTTCATTCGCGCGCAGCTCATTATGGCCGTATTAACGTATTTGGTCACGTTTATCGGCTTGTTGGTTCTGCGGGCGGAATATCCGCTTGCTATTTCCTTGCTCGTGATGCTTATGGAGTTTGTGCCTGTGGTCGGCACAGGGCTGGTATTTATTCCTTGGTTCATTTATCAGCTTCTTGCGGGTCATACGGGCATGGGCATTGGTCTCCTGATTTTGTTCCTCATATTAACTATTTTCCGCCGTATTGTCGAACCTAAGGTGTTGAGCGATGCAGTTGGCATTAATGCTCTGGCTGCTTTAATTAGCTTATATGTAGGCTTCGAACTGATGGGGATTAAGGGACTGTTCTTGGGTCCGTTAGTTGTTATTATTTACCAGGCGATGAGGAAAGCGGGCTTACTGAAGTTAAACATTAAGATGGAGTAAATTAAGCGAGAGCTCCGGGTATAGGGCGTGAACGAAGATGAAGCTGATATTATTTGATTTGGACGATACGTTGTTTGATTTTTCAAGTACTTTCAATGTAGTACTGAAAAAGATGTTTGCCGAGCACCCTGTGACCCAGCAATACGAGAATGAAGCGTTCTTTGCCTCATTTCAAAAAAATAGCGATGAACTTTATTACTTGTACGAACAACGCATCTGCTCCATTGAGGAGTACCGAAATCGCAGGCTGATCGCGACTTTGGCTGAGCATCGATATGTAATGGCCGATGAGGAAGCCAAAGCGTTCAATTTGGAATTTGTACGCAGATATGTTGCTAGCCTGAAGCCTGATCCGGCAGTCCACGATCTGCTTCTAAGGCTTCGAGAACGGTATTTGCTAGGCATCGTAACTAATGGGCCACACGATATGCAGGAAGGGAAGATCGAACGCATAGGGCTAAAAGAGGTTTTTCCATCCGAGCAGGTGTGGATTTCGAATGTAGTCGGGTTCGCTAAGCCCGATCCAAGGATTTACCAGATGGCGCTTGATTATTTTGGCGTAAGTGCCGAAGATACTCTTTTTGTCGGCGATTCATGGGAAGCCGACGTCGTCGGGCCGATCCGAGCAGGCATGCAGGCCATCTGGTTGAATAAATACGGCAAAGAGCCGAAGGCGGAGGTTGTGCCCTTGGCTGTTATAACAGAGCTTCATGAACTTATTCATCTAGTATTGAACTAAACAAAGACCGCTCGCCCTAACATGCCGTTAGGAAAGCGGTCTTTGTTTGTTACAGGGAAAGTTATAAGTTATATGAAAGATTTAAACTGCCTATCTAGTAAATGCGTTTTGCTCCCATGTATTTGGGTCCCCAGTAGGAACTCGTCATGCTTTGCGGATAAATGCCAGCCGAACGCGTTGCAGACAGGAATTGACCATTGCCCATATAAAAACCCACATGATCAATGACGCCCGGCGTAGAGATAGCGAAAAAAACGAGATCGCCAGGCTGCAAATTGGATTGGGCGACTGGTGTTCCGCTATCAAACAGTGCCTTGGACGTCGTACGTACTGTCGGGATGCCAAACTTTTGGGACATAAAATAAATAAATCCAGAGCAATCGAAGCCTTGTGGTGTTGCTCCGCCCCATAGATAAGGCACGCGTTGATAATTCATAGCGTCACTCAACAGGGAACGCTTGGTCAGTGCATGGGCAATACTGGTTTGGGTTGTCGGATCTGCGATGCCAGTCGTAGGGAGACTATACGCTTTCTGATAGTCTTTGACCGCTTGGTATGTAAGGGTTCCAAAATAACCGGTTACCGTTGGATAGGTGAAATATCCAAGCGTTTTCAAATTTTGCTGCAGACTTGAAACGGAACTGCTTGACATTCCTTGGCTTAAAGCTGAATTGCTGATTGTTGCGGCACTCACGGGCGTTACAGGAATCATGCTGTTTATAGAGGCTGTCGTCATAAGGATTGCGGCAGCGGCGAGAATCACCTTTTGTTTGATCATCGTGGTTTCCTCCATTATTCGTGTTGTCAGCCTATAACTTCCTGGACTCATTGTAGCCCTGAATGAATGCCTCATACAATGTGGAAATGTTGGAAAACATGTGATTTTGGTCAAGTTATTGCGCATATAACCATCATATAGGCCTCCGCCAGTTTGACGGAAGTCCGTATCCTGAAGAAGAGGAGGGAGCATATGCATTCGCAATTTAAAGTCTATTTCCCTTTTATTGGCCCGTTTGATCCTTGTCCGCCTATTCGCGAAAAATTTTATAATACGCCGCCGCAGTTATATATGGCTTATCAGCCGCCTGGATTGCCTCAATTTAGCCCATATGAAGCTCTGAAAATAGGAACCTTGTGGCCAGCTTTATATGGGCCGTATGAATCAAGAGCGGTCGAAGGGAGGACTGGGGAATGAGTCATGGCATGTTGTCGGAGTCCTATTACAAACAGCTTCATGATTTACAGACGGTCGATTTCGTCCTTGTCGAACTGACGTTATATTTGGATACGCATCCGGATGATCTGGCGGCACTCCAGCAATATAATCAGTTCGCGCAGAAACGGATGCACATTGCTCATCAGTTCGAAATGGAATTCGGCCCGCTGATGCCCTTCGGTCATGCATTCAGCAAAATGCCGTGGCAGTGGGTTGAAGCACCTTGGCCTTGGCAAGTTTGAGAAGAGGAGGCAAAGCGCATGTGGATTTATGAGAAAAAGCTGCAGTATCCTGTACGTGTCAGCAAATGCGATCCGCATATGGCCAAACTGCTGCTGGAGCAGTACGGAGGAGCGGATGGCGAGCTTGCGGCTGCGCTTCGATATTTAAATCAGCGGTATACCATCCCGGACAAGGTGATAGGTTTGTTAACGGATATAGGAACGGAAGAATTTGCCCATTTAGAAATGATTGCGACAATGGTGTATAAACTGACCAAAGACGCAACGATCGATATGCTGAAAGCAGCCGGATTGGACGATCATTACGTCAGTCATGACAGAGCGCTATTTTATCAAAATGCATCAGGTGTGCCCTGGACGGCAGCGTACATACAAGCTAAAGGAGATCCGATCGCTGATTTATACGAGGATATTGCAGCGGAGGAAAAGGCCAGGGCTACGTATCAATGGCTTATTGATATGACGGATGATGTGGATTTGCAGGATGGTTTGAAATTTCTGCGGGAGAGGGAGATTGTTCATTCTTTGCGTTTCCGTGAAGCCGTGGAAATGCTCAAGGAGGAGCGGGATACGAGAAAAGTATTCTGAGCAGACAGGGGAGCCAGCAAGCAATCCCTGGCCTGCAACGCTTCAAAAGAGCGTTACAGGCAGGTAAAGTGGTACGGTGTGGGCATCGTGGCGAGCAAGCGATCTTACGTCTTACGTCAGCGACAGCCTCTAGTTAGCGGCAAGTTGACCTAAATATTCTTTTAACGCCATAGCTGTTGCTAATAGTCCTGCAGCAGAAGGGATGAACTTAGTAAGATATTTCTCTTGTTTCTGATTCATTTGGTAGTCAGTAGGATATGGAAGTACATCTACGTTAAGGTTGTTAAATTGTTTAACAGCCCGTTTCATGTGAAAAGCTGATGTAATGAGTATGGGATGCTTCCAGTTATGCTGCTTCAGGATAGCGTTTGTATGTATCGCATTTTCCTCGGTGTTAAGGCTTGTATCGTCGAGCAGGATGGCGGTATCAGGGATGCCAAGAGCAAGTAGGTGACGTTTAGCAATCTGGGATTCATTCCCTGTATCGCTAAACACTTGTCCGCCAGAGAGGACGATAGGCAGCTTCGTTTGACGATACAGTTCAGCTGTTGTTAGCACACGTGCTGCTGTATAGGGGGAAAGATAGCCTTCCCCGCCCGTGAGCGGGTCGGAGATATCTTGTGTGGCACCGCCTGTGAGCATGACGAGCACATCTCCAGCCAGCTGGTTCGGAGGCGTGTAGCGTTGTTCGACGGACTGCAGCAAAGTATTACCCAGAATTGGCATGGAACTCGCACATAAAAGTAGAGCTGCAAGTCCAACGAGAAGGGAGCTCATGCGCTCTCTTTTTTGCTGCAGCCAGAAGGCAATGCTCAGCAGAAGCAGGATGATGATGCCTGGCGGAAAAAGTAAGGTGTATGCTATTTTAATCGCATAGATCATAGACAATCCCTTTCTTCAAGACGAATGATGGAATGAGGTGAATTGGTTTTTATTTCCTTGTGAACTCTTTTAATTAGTATAAATGAAAAAACCTCCAAGCCACAATATATGCGGGTTGGAGGTTTGGTTTATCTGAAGCGGTTGTGCCGATTACGCGTTAATTTCTCTGCTCTGCACCCATACGCGCTCCAGCTCCAGCTCGGCGTTCACGAGCAGCAAGTCGGCCCGTTTGCCAAGCGCAATCGAGCCGTGTGTCGCTTCCAGGCGCAGCAGACGCGCCGGGTTGCCGCTGGCGTAGCGGCTCGCTTCCGCGACGGAGACGCCGACCTCGCGCACCATGAAGCGGAGCGCTTCGATCATGGTCAGCGTGCTGCCGGCGAGCGCACCGACTTCCGTAAGCCGGGCCACGCCGGACTTCACGGTGACAGCTTGCCCGCCAAGCTCGTACTCGCCGTCGCCGAGTCCTGCGGCGGACATCGCGTCCGTGATCAGCAGCAGGCCGTGCGGCTGCTTGACCATCGTCAGCAGGCGAATCGCTGCCGGGTGCACATGATGCCCGTCGGCGATGACTTCGCCGCTGACGCGCGCGTCGGTGAGGATCGCACCGACGGTGCCGGGTTCGCGATGATGCAGCGGCTTCATCGCGTTGAAGGTGTGCACGGCATGCGTGAGCCCCTCGCTTACAGCCGACTGAATGTCGGCGTAGGAAGCGTCGGTATGCCCGCATGCGGCAACGATGTCGCGATCGCGCAGCCACGCGATCATCTCCAGAGCCCCTTCGCGTTCAGGGGCCAGCGTTAATTGACGCACGAGCTGCGGAAAGCGCGCGTGCCAATCTTGGAGCCAAGCGAGCTGTGGCGGCACCATAAGGTTCGGATCTTGCGCGCCGGCCCACTTGGGCGAGACGAAGGGACCTTCCATATGAACGCCAAGCAGCTGGGTGTAAGGCATGGGCTTGCTCATGTAGCTATGGACCTCGCCCAACACGCGGTCGATGTCTTCCCGAGCAGCGGTCATTGTCGTAGCGAGCATGGATGTCGTTCCATGCAAAGCATGAAAACGGGTAATCGTATCCAGGGCCTCTTGCGTAGCATCCATGAAATCGGCCCCGTATCCGCCATGTACATGCACATCAATAAAGCCTGGCAGCAGCCAGCTTCCGCCAGCATCTACGTGCTGAGCCGCAGAAGTAGCCGTTTCCAGGTTCGGCGCGGCCCCGTCCCCAACATACGAAATGATGCCGTTTGACGTGTGGATTACGCCATTTTCAATGAGACCTTGTTCCGTTACGATTCGGGCGTTACGGATGATCAGCTCGTTCATTGGAAAAACCTCCCTGCCTCAGCGTCGAGAAGAACGACCAAATGCGGATGGGTTTGCAGCAGCGTAGCCGGAATTTCGGTTGTGATCGGTCCGGTCAGAGCGCGATGCACGATCTCGGCTTTATCCGCGCCACGGACAATGAGCAAAATGGATTTTGCCTTCAAAATGGTACCGACACCCATCGTTAACGCATGGGTAGGAACTTCGTCGATGGAATTGAAGTAACGGGCGTTCGCCTCGCGCGTTGCCTGTTTTAATTCCACGCAGTGAGTGCCGCTGACAAGCGAGTCATCGGGCTCATTAAAACCGATATGACCATTATGGCCGAGACCGAGAATTTGCAAATCGATTTGTTTGGCATTCTCCAGCTCTTGGTTGTAACGTCTGCATTCTGCTTCGGTATCAGGGGAATTGCCGTTTGGAATATGAGCTTGTGCTTGAGGCAAATCGATATGAGCAAACAGGTGATGCTTCATATATGTGTGATAGCTTTCTGGATGATCTTCCGGCAAGCCGACGTATTCGTCTAAGTTAAAAGTAGTAACCGTTTTGAAAGAAGCGCGGCCTTTCTCGTACGCCTTGACCAGCTCTTCGTATATGCCGACTGGAGTTCCGCCCGTAGCAAGTCCAAGCACGGCTTTTGGTTGCATTTGAACCAGAGAGGTAATGATTCCGGCACCTGCTTCATTCAGCTCCTGTTGGTTTTGAAAAATATGAATGTTCATAATGGGTATGTCCTCACTTTCATAGGCAAGTTGTTTGTTGGATTTTTAAAATGTGCGAACGATCATTTCCAGTTAAATAATGATTCTATTTTGCGTGAAAATATCATTTTCAAATAAAATTATTAACATTTCAATCATAACTGAATTATTTCGGATCGGCAACAGGCTTTTTGCCAAATCGGGTCATTGACTTACAAGGGTATGTTTGCCATTCTTATCAAAGAACATGATAAACTTACATAAAAGGTATAGCCATGAACGGGGAGAGGGATTTTAAGTATGTATGCCAAACTAGATCAACCAGAAGCGATGCTTTTCGATTTGGACGGAACGCTGTTTCAAACGGAAACGTTGCTGTTGCCGGCTTATTATGCAACTTTCAATGAATTAAGAGAAAGCGGATTATATAAAGGAGAGACGCCTCCTGAAGAGCGTATATTAGGGGCGCTGGGCATGCTGCTCGAGCACATCTGGCAGCGTGTTATGCCGGAAGCATCAATGGAAGCGCGCGTGCAAGCGGATCGGCTGCTCCTGCATCATCAATTAGAGGGATTGCGGCGAGGCGAAGGCGAGCTGTATGAAGGCGTATCAGAAACGTTAATCGTCTTGCGCAGCAAAGGAATTCGTTTATTTGTAGCGAGCAATGGGCTGGAAGGCTATGTGAAGCATGTAGTAGAAGCCAAAGGCATTGGGGAATTGTTTGAAGGCCTGTACAGCGCTGGGAAATATCAGACGAAGTCCAAAGTGGACTTGGTCAAGCTGCTTCTTGAAACCCACAACATTAAGTCCGCCTGGATGGTGGGTGACCGTTCTTCCGATGTGGAAGCTGGGCTCCGTAACAGTTTGACTGTGGCGGCTTGCGATTATGCCGGATTCCGTGAACAAGGTGAACTGGAAGGTGCCCATTTCCGTATCAACAGCTTTGCTGAACTGCTGGAATATGTATAATTGTTGAAAGGCTGTCGCATCGACTTCAGGCAAGGCATACACTGTAGCACATTGAACGATAAAGGTGCTGATTAATATGCCTTCTTTTGTGGGAGTTTTCAATATTATTAGAAACGAAGGAAATCTCATCAACGGGGATACTTGCGTTGTAGCTCCGACGAGTGCGTCCAAGACGAACACGGGAAGCGGTGGCGGTATTACGGGAGACTTCAGTATATCCACAACGCTGTTTAGCGCGACGATTACGTTCGATCCTGATGTCGTGGATACAGGCGTAAATAAGGTAGCTACAGGAACATAAAGGGCGCTAGGCATCCTGTGGAATCGATTCGAGCTCGTTATTTCGGGCTGTCGGATCGATTTTTTATTTTACAAGGTTGAGGGACTGCTAATTTGATCATTAAAATGGGCTATCAATGTATTGACTTAAGGATGTTTGTTTCGTTATTATTTATATATGAGCATATGCTCATATGTTTGTTTGAATGTATAAAGCATTGGATAACATTCCATGCTAATGAGCAGGTATATTAGGGAGGGAATTGGATGCACCATCATCACTCGCATGGTCACACGCATGATCATGATCACAGCCATGGGCACGATCACAGTCATCACGGTCACCATCATGGACATCATCATGGTCACGATCGGGAAGGCAACAAAAAGGGACTTATCATCGCTTTTCTGATTACATCCTGCATTATGGTTTTGGAATTTGCCGGGGGGTTATATACGAACAGCTTGGCTCTTTTATCCGACTCGGGACATATGCTAAGCGACGCAGGAGCACTTGCTTTAAGCCTGCTTGCAATTTGGTTCGCGGCTAAACCGTCTTCCCCTAATAAATCGTACGGATATCACCGTTTTGAAATTTTAGCGGCGCTCTTCAATGCCGTTACTTTATTTATCATTGCCGGGTTTATTATTTGGGAAGCCATTGGGCGCTTTGTAAATCCGCCACAGGTGTCCAGCGGCTCGATGATGTTGATCGCTTGTGTAGGTTTGCTCGCTAACCTGCTTAGCGCGTGGTCGTTAATGCGCAAAGGGGATGTGCATGGCAATCTCAATTTGCGCAGTGCTTACTTGCACATTCTGGGTGATGCTTTAGGTTCTGTGGGGGCTATTGTGGCCGGTGGCGTCATGATGTTATTCGGGTGGTATATCGCGGATCCCATTATTAGTGTGATCGTAGCCCTTCTTATCTTGAAAGGGGCTTGGGCTGTGCTGAGGCAAACAATCCATATCCTGATGGAAGGGACGCCTGCCAGGGTTAATTTAGCGGATGTTCAGAGCATGCTAGCGTCTATTGATGGCGTCATTGATGTTCATGATTTGCACATTTGGACGATTACTTCCGGTTTGGATTCTTTAAGCTGCCATTTGCGCATCGCCGATGATAAGGATAGCCAGTCCATTTTACAAGTGGCGATTCAACACATCGAAGAAAAGTTCCACATTCAACATACTACGATACAAATTGAAACCTCCAAAAATAGTCATCAAACTTTATTGGTATAAGGATATACGGTTCCTATGGAACATGCGAAGGAGGCAAGGACATGGAGAAGGTTATGATGGAATCCTGCGAGGAAACTTGTACAGGAACGGCGCTAACGGAACAATTGCTTGATCATCAGATCCAGGATGATCAAGCTGCGGGAATAGCAGAAGTATTCAAAGCGCTAGGCGATCCGACCCGCGTTAAAATTATTTATGCCTTGCTGCAAAAGGAACTGTGCGTTCACGATTTGTCGATCGTGCTTGAGATGGGGCAGTCGGCTATTTCGCACCAGCTGCGCTATTTGCGCAATCTGCATATTGTGAAGCGGCGTAAAGCGGGGAAAACCGTATATTATTCGCTGGATGATGGCCACATTGAGCAAATATTTGTGCAAACGCTGCAGCATCTTCAGCATATGTAGTACGGAACGGAGGGAGAAGATCCTGTATCGTTCCGTTCATTTATCTTAATGATCTTCTTTCTTTTTTTTCTTCATCATCCAAATCGCGTATTCCAGTGGCCGTGCAACTGCCTTCTGATACGTGATTTTCTGCCCGATTTTGCGGAACACTTCCCGTGATGGCTTCGGGTTCACTTCGAGCAGCCAAATGTTGCCTTTCGGGTCAACGGCGATGTCCATGCCAAGCTCGCACAGCTTGCCGAATTTCGTTTCCAAATAGGTAGCGAGCTTGAAGGCGAACGCGTTCATTTCTTTCTTGATGCTATCGATTTTATCGCTGGAGGAGAAACGATAGTTTAATAGCTTATCTAAAGAGACTGCGCTGCCGCCGCCATGAAGATTCGACGTAATGCTGCGATGTGGACCTATACGCCCTGCGCAGCCGGTGACTTCCCATTCACCGCTGCCATTTTTCTGAATGAGGAGTCGATAATCGTGCACCCGTCCGTCTTTTAAAGTAAGCGGTATGCCTTGTTGTACGACATAATCTGGGCTTAATTTTAAGGTATGGAGCTTAATCAATAGCTGCTTCTCCGTTGCGCGGAAAGGGGCTAGAATGGTTCGCTGCTGATTGCGCCCTTGCAGCAGAAATAAGTCGCTGCCGATTTGTTCGATGCGCAGAATGCCGCGTCCGCCGGTTCCGTTTTTCGGTTTGACATAGACCAGCTTATGCTTTTTGAGGAAGCGCAGCAGTTCTTGTGCCGAACTGAATCGGACGGTAGCGGGGAGATAGTCACGAATCGTTTCATTTTCGCTAAGCACTTGATGCATCTTCCATTTGTTCGCTAAAGGTTTGCTTAAATAAGTAAGTTTGGCGTGTTTAAGCCGAAATGCTTTCAGCATTTGATAATTCGCAGCCGCCTTGTACCTGCAGCGATCATAGATGATAGGAGGAAAGGACGTCCGCTTGCGGATCCATTTCTGGAGCGTAGGATCGAACGTCAATGTGCGTACCGCCGTTTCACTTTCCACATCTTCTGGAGTGAACACTTCTACTTGTACCCCCAGTTTCTTGCCTTCCCTGCTAAGCCTTCGGAAAAAAGAGAGCTCTTCCAGCCGGGTCTTGCTTAAATAGATAGCGAGTACGCCTAGTCGTTGTGGAGCCAAGCATATTCACCTTCTTTTCTCATGGTTGATTAAAAACAAGCTGTAGCGGATTATACGCTCTAATGACTTCTTGCGAATTTGAGGCTCGTCGAATTTCATTGGTTTGGAATTTGCTTCGAAGAACCAAATGTGTCCACTGGTATCAACACCCAGATCCATTGACATCTCGCCGAGCTGATTGCCGGACGATTTCTCAATCTGCGTTGCCAAAATGACGGCGGCTTTTTTTGCCCGCACTAGAATGCGCTTCGCTTCTTTGACGCCGAAAGCGTCTGTGAGCAATTTGATTGGGTCGTCGATGGAGCCGCCGCGCGGCACATGCGTGGTAATGCTGGCTTTGCCGGCTACACGAGCGCCAATCCCGGATACAATCCACTTCCCACTGGAAGACTTTTGAATTAGTGCACGTAAGTCGTAAGCACGCTGGTGATAACGGGTGAGCCCAATGCCCTGCTGCACAATGTAGTCATGTGAGCCCCGATGCTTCATCCATTCCTCCCAAAGATCATCGACCGATTTATGAAGCGTATAAGCCATTTTCTTATTTTCCTGCCGGCTTAAACGATAGTCGTTTTCATTGTTCTTCGTGGTGACGCGCTCGATGCGCATGATCCCTTTGCCAGCTTTGCCCCGAACAGGCTTTAAATAAAGGACGGGGTGTTTTTGCAGCAATTGCTTGATATCTTTCGTTGAGGTTAGCTGTTTCGTATCCGGGATGAAGGGCTGGCTTTCTTTCGCTGTATTCAGCCACTCGAAGAGAGTCCATTTGTTGAAAAAGGAGGCGTTGAACAGCTTTACCATGCTGCTGCGGTTGCAGGCTTGGATGGTTTGCTGAACTTCAGGCCTCATCTCCATTTTGCGGTAAGGAATTCGATTATAAACAACTTGTGGAGAGGGAACGAGTTCCCGCCTCCATTTTTTCTTGTCGTTGTCATATCGATAACCGTTCATTTGAGGATTGGATAGATTAAAATCAGAAGTGGTGACCACGTAAACGTCAACACCCAGCCGATCTCCCGTACGGATGAGGTCCAGGAAATTTGCCAGATTGCCGCGGAATACACGTTTGCTGTCCTTCACAGTAAGAATGGCAAGTGTCGGCTTTGGTGCAAGTTCGTTCAGGGTGAAGCCCATCAGCTATCCCTCCTAGAGCGGAAGCGGCTCAAGTAGAGGCAATGCTCGTAAATATTCGAGAGTGAAGCGGCATCCCCATCCTTCAAAGAGGGGTGCTTGAAGATCGATCTGCCCGGCTTGGCATTCGCTTCGAACATCCAGATTTTCTCATTTTGATCAATGCCGATATCGAATCCGAGCTCTCCGAGCAGATGGTTATAGTTATTTTCAATGCCTTCGGCTAGTTTAACGGCCGTTTCTTTGGCATTCGTTAATACTTGTTCAGCGCGACTGCCGTAAATTTGGCGCAGCACTTGCTCAGATGTCATGAGCTGACCGCCGGTGCGAATATGGGTAGTAACGCTTCCCTTGCCGGCTTTTTTGGCGCCAATCGCGGCGACCACCCATTTGTTGCTGCCGTTTTTCGTCATGTGAAAACGGAAGTCGATCGGACAGCTGTCAATCTCAATCAACCGGATGCCTTGCTGTGCGACATAGCTGGTCAATCGGCCGCGTCCCGTTCCGAGCATTTGCATAAGCCCTTCGAATTTTGCGAACCGAATGAGCACATTTTTACCATTTTTGCGATAACGGACAAAATAGCCCTTTTTCGGGTTATACGTGACACGATAGATTCCGATGCCAAGGCTGCCTGCCGTTGGTTTCAAATAAATGAATTTATGCTTGTCGAGCATTTCTTTAATCTGTTCAGCAGATGGATTGATGTGGGATTCCGGAACAAAGCGAAAGGCATCGTCGCCATCCAGCATTTTGTAGACATCCCATTTGTCAAAAAAGCTCCAATTAAAAATCGGGATGTCTCGGCGCACGAAGCGCTCTTTAAACCCCTCTATGCCTGCGGTCTTTTCCGCTTTGCGGCTGGAAAGCCGGTTGTAGACGACGTCGGGCAGGGGGAATGTTTTGCGAATCCAGCCGCCGCCGCTTTTGGGCAAAATGCCTGTTACTGTTTCCTGCGTCCAGTTGACGTCTCTTGGGCTGAATGCATAATGAAATGAGTTTCCGGAGCCCGTTTGCATAAATTGGCGGATAAACCCGGTTTTGGAACCGAATGGAGAGGTGCTGCTGCTTGTAACGTTGGTTAGGACGCCAATCATCGGTCCAAGTCGAATTTCTTTATTGTTCGTGCTTGCGACTAAAACATTGCCGACTTTAGGAATGCGCAAGGTGCTGAGTAAAGAGAGCGGAATGTACATATGCTGGCCAGCCTTTTTGATCAGACGTACCGGAAGGGTTGCCAATTTGCTGCCGACCTTTACGGTAATGGATTTGGTGCCGGTTAACCGTAAAGCTTTGACGAGTTCACTTGTTAAGTAGACCGATCTATCTGTTCGTTGTACGGCGTGGAGCATGCACGTTGTCAAACTCATTAGGTTACCCTCCTAAACTTGTTGCCCTACGGGCTATTCGATCGTCATGATGATGACACCGAAATCAGTCCGCGGTTTTAAGGCGTTTATCTTCAAAGGGCAGCTTAGCCCAGCTTCTTGTGCAGCAAATATCCAGCATAGCGGATCGGATTCGACAAGGATTTGGTGCGGGCATCCTCATCGCGCATTCGTACGAATACGGAACGCCCAGGCTTCGAATTTACTTCAAGGATCCAGATGCGGCCAAAAGTGTCAATTCCGAGGTCAATGCCAAGCTCGGCTAGTCGCCCGTGATGAGCTTCCAGAGCAGGTGGAATCAGACCTGATAGCTTAGTCAATGTGGCGATAAGCTCCTCTGACCGGAGCTTCCCGAATTCTCGCGCGAGGAAAGAGGCGACATCCTCTGCTGTGCCACCGCCATGCAAGTTCGAGGTGACGCTTCCTGGCTTGCCGATACGAACGGCCATCCCGGCGATTTCCCACAGCCCCTTGCCATTCTTCTGCACGAGGGAACGAACATCGTAAGCCATGCCTGCAGCTGATTGAAGCGCGAGGTATTCTTGCATTAAATAGGGCCGACTGCCAATTAGGCGGCTAAGCCAGTGCCAGCAAGTTTCGAATTGCTTGAAATGGCGATGAATCGGTACGTTGCGAATATTTCTTCCTTTGACTAGAAAGCTGTCTTCCTGATCCGGGGTCATCATTTTCCGAATGTGGAGAGCGCCCTTGCCTTGGCTGCCGCCCTGCGGCTTCAGAAAAACCTCGGAGCGCTCAATGAGCCATTCGCGAAGCGCAAGTTCGCCTGTGAGGAAACGGGTTTGGGGCAAATATGGCTGAAGCGCAGCGTATTTTTGCAAAATTTGTTGAACTTCCCATTTGCCGCTCAGACCATACCCTAGAAAGCGAATGTTAGGTGTAGCGTGCAATTTGCGTACATGATATCGGTAGTGAAGGTAGCTCTTTTTGCTAACAAAGAAGCATCGATCATAGATGAGCGTTGGCAGCGGAAAGCGGCGCGTGACCCATTGTTTACGCTCAAGGACATACGTATGTCCTGTTACGGTGCGTTCCTCCCAGCGGATGCGATTTGGCGAGAAAATGACAACATCCAGGCCTTCTTTCCTTCCAATCTGCGTGAGCTGTTCATAGAAAGCCGAGTTGGCAAAAGGCAGCTCTCGATCCAATTCCGATACCATGATGCCAAATAAGGGTGGCGCTGCGATGCTAGACGGCATAACTTCACCTCAAAACTTTGCTAAGTAACGAGCATACTGGACAATCTGTTTAACGGAAGGCCTGATTTTACGTTCGCTATTTAGCGGTGTGTTATCGTCCTTTGATGGCTTGGAGTTCACTTCGAGCAGCCATACTCTGCCGGATTGATCGACAGCGAGATCGATCCCCAGTTCGCCGAAGTGATTCGGAATCTGCGTTTCAATGCCTTTGGCAATATCCAAAGAGGCTTTGCGCAGCCGGCCTAAGACGGATACGCGCGTTGGGCCGCTCAACGAAGATTTGGCCAACGCTCCTTTGACCGTGCTGAGCGTGCCGCCTCGCGCCAAGTTGGAGACAAAGTGCTGTGTGCCAGCGATCCGTCCTACAATCGAGGTAATCGCCCATTGTCCTTGGGCCCCTTTTTGCACCAGAGCTCTAAAATCAACGGGTCTACCATCTGCTGTAATGAGATCAAGTCCTTGCTGCAACTGGTAACGCTGTGTCTTCAACTTGCCGGATAGCGCCTGAAATGCGCTGGCAAGCGTGGGAAAGACTTGTTTGCGAACACTGCCCAGATTCGTAAAATGACACGTGTAGCCGTCCCCGGGTTCTCTTCGAATCCGAATGATTCCTTTGCCCAGGCTCCCCGTAATAGGCTTAAGGAATAGGACGGGATGTCGGCTGGACATGTTTTTTAGCATTTGGAAATTTTTAAACAGGTATGATTCCGGCAAATACCCATGCAGGGAACTATCTTTGCCCAGTGCCTCGAACACTTCCGTTTTGTTTAAATATTTCTCGTTGAAGATGTCGGTGGCGTAGCGGGATTTGACTTCCCTCATAAAATGCTGAACGTTCGTCATGTTTTCATATCTGCGCGAAGTGAGGCGGTTATATATGACGCCCGGAATCGGAAACGTTTTTTTGCTCCAAGAACCATTGGCATACGAATAAGCGGACACGGAATGGGCGGAACCGCGCATTTCATCAGGTGGGAAAAAGCACACAAGCGCGCCGAACTGTTCACAGGCTTCTGTCATTTCCCTACAAAAAGCGGTGATAGCGCCGAATGGTCGATCGCTCGAGTCCTTGTAAACGCGGCTAATCATGACGCCAATCAAAGGTCCGATCGACAAGGTACTGGTGCTTTGTCTATAATGGAGGCATAGCTTAGCTCCTTGATGAAGACCGAGTTTGGAAGCGAGAGCAGGGATTACGCGTAAGCTGTTCGAAATAGAAGCGGTGACGACTTTGACATCCTGCTTGGCAGAGCCAAATCGCAATGTGATCGATTGATTCGTTGGGATTTTCCATTTTTTCGCAATGGCTTCACTTAGAATAACGGTCCGATCATCCAAATAGATGCTGGTGCCTTGAATGGATATCCCAATTTTCGTCCTGGTCAATAGCGAACACTCCTTCCAGCATCAAAAATGGCATTGCTTTTTCCTCTTAAGCAAAGTAAACTACTCCATCATATGAGGACATATATCCCTTTGTGCTTAGGCATCTGTCCGAAAGTGCCGCAGGAAGAGCCCAACCGAAAAAAGAAGAAAATTGGAGGCGGAGCCAGATGAATGTACATGACAAAGCGTACGATTTAGCCAGAGCGATTAAAGAGAGCAGCGAATATAAGGATATGAAAGATAGCCGCAGCAAGGTGGAAGCTGATCCGTCCAGCAAAACGATGCTGGATGATTTCCGCAAACGCCAGACCGAGCTTCAGCAAAAAATGATGGCAGGCGAAATGCCGCCCCAAGATGAAATGGAGCAAGTACAGAAGCTGTACGAAGTGTTGGCGCTGAATCCGAACATCAATCGGTTATTTGATGCGGAGCGCCGGTTATCTCTTGTGCTTGAGGATGTGCAGCGCATTATTGCAGAGCCGCTTGAAGCTATGCTGAAATAATTGCATTTTATGTGTGAAGAGGGTATTTATAGGGATTTGATAAGGAAAAGAGGAAAAAAAGCGAAAATGGCAAAAGCAAAAATTACAGAGCTCGATATCGTCAGAGCGCTGGCTATTATAGCTGTAGTGTTAATCCATGTGACGGCGGACTATACCGTGGATCCCGCACTTCAGGGCAGCAGTACGCAGGCTTTAATCTTGTTTATCAACAAAATCAGTTATTTTGCAGTTCCTGTGTTTATTTTTATTAGCGGTATTGTCTTGTTTTACATCTACATAGATAATTGGAGCGCCAAGCAGGCGGGCATCTTTTATTGGAAAAGAGTGCGCCAGGTGCTCGTTCCCTACATTCTTTGGTCGTTTTTTTATTATGTCTACAATCCGTGGCTTTGGACGCCGGGACATCCGATTAAGGTCGATGTGAAAGTTTTTCTGGAGCAGTTGAAATGGGCGGATTCCGGCTATCACTTGTACTTTATGATCATTATTGTTCAGTTCTATCTGCTTTTCCCCTTGCTTGTTTGGGCTGCCCGGAAAATGCTCTGGTTTCGTCGCACGCTTGCCTTATGGGGACTATTGGTTCAAGCGGGTGTTTATGTGTACAACCATTGGTTCGGCACAATAAGCCATAAGCCGGAGCTGTGCATTACGTATTTCGGTTACTTTCTCATCGGCGGTGCCATTGGCATCCATTATCCGGCGTTCCGGGCGTGGCTGGACCGTCATAAGGGTTGGGTGCTTCCCGTCACCCTGCTGAGCGGACTTGCGTACACGATGCTTTTTCTTGGAGATAAGAAAGGCTATTCATTCGATAATACCTGGTACGAAGTGCTGTGGGTGCTCTATAGTTTGGGAGCAGGGGTGAGCTTCATCTGGCTGGCGCAGCGCCTACAGAGAAAAGCGGCTGGACTCGCGAAGATGCTCACATCACTCGGCGCGATCTCCTTTGGCGTCTACTTAATGCACCCGGCTCTCTTGTCGCTGTGGAAATATAAAGTGCATATGCCTGGCTCTATTTTGTTGTTTAATTTATACAATGTCATTGTATTTGTACTTATCATAGCCGTTCCTTGGCTGCTTACGATTCTTTATCGGAAAGCTAGAAAGGCGTTATCGTTTTAAAAGCAGCGAGTGTAGAACTGTTATCAGTTCTATGCTCTTTTTCACATAGCAGAATGTTTATTAGGGATACCCATTCTAACAGGTAAGAAAGCATATGTCGTCAGGTATGTGTGCGATGAGCTCGCAGAGCGAAGAGATTCCGCACGCATCGTGTGGTACGAGCATTTGACAGGATGGAGGTAGAATAGTTGGGAGTCTCGCAGCGGTTTGGCGTATTGAAATACCGCCTCGATCTGCGAGAGATCGTCTTTTTGCACAGGTGAGCGGAACGTAGGTGCGTTATGCGGCGGTATTTTCGGTTGTAGGGACGTTTCGCGGAACTACCGTATCTTATGAGCAGGAAATGCTGGGTTGTAGGCACAGGTTCGCTCATTTAACGCACCCTAGTTCCGCTTGAGGGGGAGAAAAGGGGCGTTACCGTGGAATAAGGCATCGTAGTTCCGTCAATATCGCTGTGCACGGGGAATGGGCGGTCCGGCAGCACCTCCTCCGTATTCTAGTGAAGCTTGCGGAGGAGAAATGTACCCGGAATCTTGCTCTTACTGGAGTGTTCATGGATAGGAATGCCGGATGGAAGACAGGTTAGGGAAAAGAGAAGAAGCAAGCCGGATTCTGAAACCGAACGGGACCAAGTTGTGGGAAACTAGACAAGTGCATGTGGGGATAGAATCACTCACGCAAGACCTGATGACACGCACAGGCCGCGCTATTCTCCATCAATTGGATGACTCACAGCTTCAAGAACTCGTCGCATACATATTAGAGGAAAATGGAGCGGTCAGGTTCTGTGAACATAAATAGAGAACGTACATTAAGAGGAAAGAAGGATGTTAATGCATGAATGAGATCATTTCTTTATTGAGAAATCACCGCTCTATTCGTAAGTTTACAGACGAACCCGTTACCCAAGATCAACTGAACGCCATCTTGTCAGCAGCGCAAGCGGCCTCGACATCAAGCAATATGCAAGCCTTTAGTGTGATTGGCATCACGGACGCAGAACTTAGAAATCAGCTTGCCGGTCTTGCTGGCAATCAGGCGTATGTGAGCCAGTGTCCGCTGTTTCTCGTTTGGTGCGCGGACTTGCGCCGATACGAGCAAGCTGTCCGCCGCCATACGGACACTGCCGTTACCGGCAATGCGGAGAACTTCCTCATTGCCACAGTCGATACAGCATTAGCTGCGCAAAATGCCGCCATTGCCGCCGAGTCGCTCGGCCTCGGCGTCGTTTATATCGGCGGGCTGCGCAACAACCCCGCCGAGGTGTCCCAGCTGCTGGGCTTGCCGCAGCTGGTGTACCCGGTTTTCGGCATGTGCATCGGCATGCCGGACCAGGAGCCGCTGTACCGTCCGCGGCTCCCGCAAGAAGCCGTATACCATGAGAATCGGTATACGGATAAACCTGGCGCGATCGACGTCTACGACGAAGAGATTCGCGACTACATGAAGAAGCGTACCGGCGGCAAAGCCGATACGACTTGGTCGAAGGAAATGGCGGCCAAGGCGCTGAGGCCGCGGGAGCACATGAAATCGTTCCTCCGCACACAGGGGTTCGAGATCGAATGACGCGCTGAAAGTAGTGCTCCCTTTTTTCGCTCATAGAACCAGAACTTGTCTCATATACTTGAAGTAGGCAAGAGACAGGATGATGAGGGTTGTAAGAGCGAAGGGAGTGCGTTCATTTGAAAGGTTTCAAAAATGTTGTGTTTATGAGTTTGGCGCTCGGGATGTTGTTCTACTCGGTCCCTCAATTAGAACTGCGCGAAACGATGACGCTGCAGATGGTGTTCAGCATCGTTTGGATTGGCATGGCGCTTCTCGTCGTTGCTGCGCATCTTCACCAAATTCTCGGTGTGGATGAAGAGAAGCGCAAAGAACTGAATCGTATTTATCGTATGAAAAAATGGCAGATGGAGCAAGCGATTCAAGGCCGCCGAAAACTGCTGCAATTCCGTAAATAGGGCAAGGATCAGAAAGCGTTCCCTGAATCGATAAGGGGAGCGCTTTATTTTTGTGTACTACACATCGTGAAGAGATCTGTGTTATAATAAAAGGGAACAAATGTTTGCGTAATTGAATGCATACATCTGAACCGATCTTGCGCGTATGGATAGATAGCTATCCGATCCGGCAGGATTGGGTTTTTCCTTATAGATCCAGCATTGTTCTTCCTCCATAGAACGTTTATACTTATAGTACAGATTGATACAGAATGGACGGATTGGGGTGTAACAGTTGGATTCACAAGCCACGGATACGTTAACGAAGCATGAGCAAATTTTGCGGCATATTGAAAGCCTGAAGCTGGGCAGCCGCATCTCTGTTCGTAAAATAGCTAAAAACATGGAGGTCAGCGAAGGAACGGCCTATCGGGCCATCAAGGAAGCGGAAAATCAAGGCCTTGTTAGCACGAAGGAGCGGATCGGCACGGTGCGTGTCGAGAAGAAGCTGCGTCAAAACATCGATAAACTGACGTTCGCCGAGGTCGTGAACATGGTCGATGGTCAAGTGCTCGGCGGCGCGAAAGGGCTTCATAAGACACTCTCCAAATTCGTGATCGGCGCGATGGAATTGGATGCCATGCTGCGCTATATTGAAGCGGGCAGCTTGCTCATCGTAGGCAATCGGAACGGCGCGCATATTTGCGCATTGGAACAAGGTGCGGGCGTGCTCATCACGGGGGGCTTTGACACAAGCGCGGAGGTTAAACTGCTTGCCGACCAGCTTGAGCTGCCGATTATTTCGAGCAGCTACGATACGTTTACCATTGCTTCTATGATCAATAGAGCGATCTATGATCGCTTGATTAAGAAGAAGATCCTGCTCGTTGAAGACATTCTTGCTCTAGGGGCTTCCTTATTTGCGCTCAAGGCGAACAGCACGCTTAAGGATTGGCAGCGCTTGTCGGAGGAAACCGGACATAGCCGGTTTCCGGTCGTCGATGAATGGAACCGCATTATTGGCGTTGTCACGTCCAAAGATATGGTTGGCGCCCATTCCATGCAAACCGTCGATAAAGTGATGACGCGCAGTCCGCTTACGGTTACCCCGCAAACCTCGGTGGCCTCAGCGGCGCACATGATGGTCTGGGAAGGAATTGAGCTGCTGCCCGTTGTTGACGCTAACCGTAAAATAGTAGGCGTGCTGAATCGCAGCGATGTGTTGAAAGCGATGCAATACATTCAGAAGCAGCCGCAGAACGGCGAAACGTTCGAGGATTTGATCTGGTCCGGTCTTGAGGAAGCGAGGGACGAGAAAGGCGCTCTTCACTTTCACGGCATCATCACTCCGCAAATGACCAATCATCTCGGTACAGTTTCGGAGGGTGTGCTCACTACCTTGATGACGCAAGCGGCTTATCGCATTGTCCAGGAGCATAAGAAGGGCGATCTCGTCATGGACAACATGTCGACCTATTTCTTAAAGCCGCTGCAGATTGATTCCAAAATAGAAATACGGCCCACCATCATTGAGGTGAGCCGTAAATTTGGCAAGATTGATGTCGAGATTTATCATGCAGGCTCGCTAGTGTCCAAAGCGATGCTAACCGCACAAGTTATTTAACGCTGCATACGGTCGAAATGTCCATGATTTCGAATGCCGGCAAACAGATTAAATAAGCCAAGCAGCACGCAAACGGTGCCGAAGATCCGACGGAAGCTGGACTCGCTAAAGAAGAATAGTTGAGTGACTGCAATAAGTACGAGCATGAGTCCCATGCAAATATTCATTCGGGCCGAGTACAATCCACGTTTGGCCGTCTCTTTTTCACGTCGTGCGCGAAAGCTGAAGTACACGGATAAAGCCAACAGAATACAAATAAGTGTAAATAATATACCTTGAATCCAGTGCATGAGCAGAAACCGTCCTTTTTATGCGAGTTTATAGTTTACTTTAGCGATTTTGTCTCGGGATTGCAATCGCTCACGGAGCGAAAAAAATAAAACGCAAACCTCCCTAAGACCGCCCATGCGGCTTAGAAGATTTACGTTCGCTTTTCTTCGGCAGTAATCCAAATGGTCAGTTCGGTCTGAATCAGCACGATGGATTTGACTTCAACCATATATTTCTTCTCATGCAGGGTGTAGATCCGTTGGGTAATTAGCCGCTCATAGAGCGGTCTGGCATCGCGAACATTGGCGGCTTTTTGTCCAATGACCAGCTTGATTTCGCTTTTTACATCGCCTTCGATTTCTTTTTGAATATCCTCGCTAATGAGCTCGTCTTGATCTTTCGGAATTAAATACACATTCACGACATTGATAAGCGCTTGTTTGTTGCGAGTTTTGTTCAAGGCATCGATATCGGCGCGAAGATCGTCAATTTCTTCTAAATATTTATGCATCTGCACGTAGAGCTGATTATACGTATGCTGATGAATACTCATATAGACGGCGCTGCCGATAATCGCTCCAGAAACCAGCAGCCCGAGGCTGGCAAGGAAGCGTTGATAACGGGCAAATGGAGGGACCCTCAAGGTTGATTGCCCCCCTTGCATATCATTTGAATGAGTGAAGTGCCCATTTGAGCGCCGATAAAAGCGACAACGATCAGGACGATTTGTTTGATCGCCGGACTTAAATGTCCCTCTGCCATCTGGCTTTCAATATAGCGAATGGGATCGATTGTGCCTCCGACAGCGGCCACCATGGCCCATATTTTAATATTTTCCGAGATCGTCAGCATTTTTTCCGTTGGGGATTGGAGGGTGAGCACGGCAGCGATTCCACTGAGCATGCTGCCTCCAAAGACGACTCCAAATGCGATGCAAAAATATACGATAATATTTGCCCAAAAAATGTACATGCCGATATCGCTTCCCTTCCACATCATTCACAGATCAGGACAAACTCCTTAGTTCAATCTATGGGATTGTATGCAGGCATTATGATAAAATTAATTCAAAAAACGTGAGACAGGAGGAAATGCTGATGAGTTCGTTTGTCCATTTGCATGTGCATAGTGAATATAGCTTATTAGATGGTGCTGCGCGTATGGAGGAACTGGTATCGCAAGCGGCTGCTCTTGGCATGACTTCTCTGGCTCTGACGGATCATGGAGTCATGTACGGCGCAATCGCCTTCTACAAGGCTTGCAAGCAGCGAGGAATTAAACCGATTATTGGCTGCGAGGCTTACTATACAGCGGGTTCTATTCGTGAAAAGGGCACCAGGCAGGAGCAGCCCATTTACCATCTGATCCTGCTCGCCAAAAATCATCAAGGCTACCAGAACTTAATGAAGCTCTGTTCGATTGGACATTTGCAGGGCTTTCACTATAAACCGCGTATTGATTATGAGCATTTGGCTAAACACTCGGAAGGTTTAATTTGTTTGAGTTCCTGTCTGGGCAGTGAAGTTTCACAACACCTGCTCCATGACCGCAAAGATGAGGCCAGGAAGGCCGCTGAGCGCTATCGTGACATCTTCGGTGACGATTTCTTTCTTGAAATTCAAGATCACGGCATGATTGAGCAGAAAAAAGTGATGATTTCAATGATTGAGCTCAGCAAAGAAACGGGAATCCCTCTTATAGCTACGAACGATGTGCACTATGTGACGGAACCCGATCACGTGATGCAAGATATTCTAATCTGTATCGGTACTGGCAAAACGGTGGATGACAAGGACCGGCTTCGCATGGGAACGAGCCAGATGTATTTGAAGAGCGAAGAGGAGATGAAAAGGCTATTCGTTCATGTTCCGGAAGCGCTGACCAATACAAGCGTTGTAGCCGAGCGGTGCGAGCTTGAGCTGGAGTTTGGGAAATCGATCTTACCTAGGTTCCAGCCCATTCCTGAGAGTCTGACAGCTGGAGCGTATCTCAAAGAGCTATGCCTTGCAGGTCTTGAACAGCGGTACGGGGCTAAGGACGAGTGGCATTTACCCCAGTCTCCGCTCAGAAAGCAAGCAGAAGAGCGTTTGGCCTATGAACTCGGCGTCATAGAGAATATGGGCTTTTCGGATTATTTTTTGATTGTGTGGGATTTCATCCGGTTTGCTCATGAGAAGGGCATTATGACGGGACCGGGGCGGGGTTCCTCGGCGGGCAGTCTCGTAGCCTTTGTCCTGCATATTACGAATGTTGATCCGCTGCAATATAAGCTGTTGTTTGAGCGGTTCTTGAATCCAGAGCGGATTACGATGCCGGATATTGATATCGATTTTAGCGACGAACGGCGCGATGAAGTCATTGATTATGTAGTTGCCAAATATGGCCAAGAGCACGTGGCACAGATTATTACGTTCGGAACGATGGCGGCGAAAGCGGCTGTCAGAGATGTCGGTCGGGTTCTGAATGTGCCTTATGGCGAGGTCGATCGTGCGGCCAAAATGATTCCTAATCAGCTCGGCATGACGCTGTCGGAAGCTTTGCAGGTCAGTTCCGACCTGAGAGCATTGACTGTCAAGCAGCCTAGAACAGCAGAATTGCTGGAAATGGCTATGCGCGTAGAGGGCATGCCGCGCCATGCATCAACGCATGCGGCGGGAGTTGTGATTTCCAGAGAACCGTTGACGCAGTACGTCCCCTTGCAGGAAGGAACTGCGGAAACGGCGCTCACGCAGTATACGATGGAGCATTTGGAAGCTATCGGTCTCTTGAAGATGGACTTCCTGGGCTTGCGGACGCTTTCCATCATTGAACGGACGCTGAATTGGATCGAGCAATTGGAAGGCATTCGCATTGATTTCAATGCATTAGATATGGATCACGATCTTCTTACCTATGAAATGCTCAGCAAAGGTGATGCGACAGGGGTCTTCCAATTGGAAGGCAGTGGCGTTCGTAAAGTGCTCAAAGACTTAAAGCCATCTGTTTTTGAAGATATTATTTCAGTGTTGGCCTTGTACCGTCCGGGTCCAATGGAATTTATTCCTAAATATATCGCAGGGAAGCACGGACAAATGGAAGTTATTTATCCGCATCCGTCATTGGAGCCTATTCTTCGCGATACCTATGGAATCATTGTGTATCAAGAGCAAATTATGCAAATTGCTTCCTCGATGGCCGGATTCAGCTTAGGCGAAGCGGATTTATTAAGGAGAGCCGTGTCGAAGAAAAAGCGCGAAGTGCTCGATGAAGAACGGACACATTTCGTTGCCGGCAGTTTACGGGAAGGGTTTAGTGCCGAAGAGGCCAATCATGTCTATGATATGATCGTCCGATTCGCCGATTACGGATTCCCTCGGGCGCATGCGACGGCATATGGCGTGCTTGCTTTCCAAACTGCCTATTTGAAGGCGCATTATCCGATCTATTTCATGGCCTCGATGTTAACGGCCGTAATGGGTAATCATCGCAAAGTCGCTGAATACGTCGATGAGTGCCGCCGTATGAAGCTGGCGGTGCTGCCGCCGGATGTGAACGGCAGCGGCACGGTGTTTACGCCGGATCGTCAAGGCGCGATTCGGTTCGGCCTGGCTGCTATCAAAAATGTGGGAACCCATGCGATTGACGCGATCCTCCATGAACGCATAGAGTCTCCATTTGAGAGTTTGCTAGATTTCTGTAGACGCGTTGACTTACGCGTGTGCAACAAAAGGGTCATTGAGTCGCTGATACAAGGCGGCGCATTCGATTCGCTAGGCGGGCATCGCGCGCAACTGATGGCCATTTTGGATGAAACCATCGCTTCGGCCACGAAGTGGCGCAAGGAACGCGATGATCTTCAGTTGCACTTGTTCGGTTTCGTCGAAGAGCCGAATTGGGAGGTTGAAGTGCCGAATATTCCTCCGATGGCGCAGAGCAAGCAGCTTGAATATGAGAAAGAGCTTCTCGGTATGTATATTTCAGGACATCCCCTCGATGCTTACGCAGAGCTTCTGACTGAGCTTGAAGCGGATAAATTGCATGCGCTTCAAGAGCTGCCTGATAACAGCGAAGTGATCGTGGCAGGTTCGATTCTTTCGAACAAGACGATCGTGACGAAGAAAGGCCAGCCTATGGCGTTCATGGAGCTGGAGGATCACATCGATAAGGTCGAGGTTGTCTTATTCCCCGAGACCTGGAAGAACGCGGCTCCGCTTGTGCAGAAAGGGCGTCTCGTCCTCGTCCGTGCGAAGCTGCAGCTTCAGGACGAGGATCCGCCCAAGCTGCTCGCGGAGCAGCTTGCTGCGCTGGACGACCCTGCGGCCGTCCAGCGGCTGCGCCGGCAGCCGGGCCGCACGGACACCCGCGCAGCGGCGCAGCCTGCGCGGACAAGCGCAGCCCGGCCGCAGGCCGCGGGCGGCGCTGGCCATGCACCCGCGCCGGAATCACCGGCGATGCGGGTGTTCATCAAGATCCCGGCTGATCGTGAACAGCCGGATAAGCTCCTTCAGCTGAAGGCGCTGCTGAAGCTGCATAGAGGTCCGCTAGCGGTTGCGCTTTTCTACGAAAGCAGCAACAAGCTCTTGGCCCTCAGCGATCAATATCTGGTTGATCCTTCCAAGGATCTGATCCGTATGATTGAGACCATCATGGGCAAAGATTCGGTCAGAGTGAAATAAAGTTGTCTTCCTCCGCATATACATAGGAACCTGATTGATTCCGAAGGTAAGAGGAGGTTTCAGATGACCGAACAACATATGATTCAATTGCTTCAAAAACGCGGCGTCACCGTCGAGCAAATTGCTGAGATTGTATTTAAATTGCAAAAACCCTACAATGATCAACTTACGGAAGAAGAGTGTGTAGACAGCGTGCTCGCTGTACTCGGAAAACGTGAAGTTCAGTATACGTTATATACGGGGATTGCCTTGGATGAGCTAGCCGAAAAAAAGCTGCTTCCCGAACCGCTGCAGTCGATTCTTGAAGCGGATGAGCCCCTCTACGGCGTTGATGAAACGCTCGCTCTGGGCATTGTTCATGTATACGGCATGATCGGACTTACAAGCTTCGGGTATTTGGACAAAGAAAAAATTGGTATTATTCGAGCATTAAATGATAACCGTGCTGCTGTGCATGTTTTTCTGGACGATCTTGTCTGCGGACTAGCGGCTGCCGCGTCTGCGCGAATAGCCCATCAGAACGAGCACGCCCATGATTATAGCCGAAAAATTCGTCTGGACTAGTGAATAACTGTCCAGACTTCCTTATTTTTGAGAAATGTGCTCTGTTGCGGTAAAAAGAGTAATTATGATATCATTATTCCATTGTGTGTCCCTATGCCTATAAGAAGGTTTACCTAGTCATCGTTGCCAACTTGCACTTATACAGGTCGTTGCACTTCATAGGAGGTTTTTTTTCATGTGGACGGTGATTTATATTGCTCCTACTGCCAGAATTGCTGAGCGGATTAAACAGAGGCTGTCGGAGGAAGGATTTCTCGTGCAGGTTCGAGGTATCAACCTGTCCAAAAACCAGTTTGAAATTCTCGTTCCCGAAGGGGAGCTGGAAGAAGTGCAAGAAGTGCTGAACTCTATTTTACATAGATAGAAGATGTAGAAGTAAGTAAACGTGGCTTGTCAGATACTCACGATAAAAGCCAAGTAGAGGTGGAAAAGTGCTAAAGGATCTATTTCAAAAACGAAAATATGCGACCATTCCTTCCGAGAAAACAAAAAGGGAAATTCCCGAAGGTTTAATGAATAAATGCCCGAAATGCGGAACGATCCAGACGAGCAAAGAGCTGGAGAAGAACCTGAAGGTCTGTACAGCCTGCGGCTATCATTATCGATTAAACGCGATGGAACGCATCCAGATGACACTCGACGAAGGTCGGATTTTCGAATACGACAAAGACATGATCTCAGAGGATCCTTTGCAGTTTCCTGATTACGCAGAGAAATTGGACAAAGCGAAAAGCTCCACTAATTTGCAGGATGCCATTGTCACTGGTGAAGGCACGATCGGCGGCTACCCGGTAGTCGTTGCTGCGATGAGCTTTGATTTCATGGGCGGATCGCTAGGCTCCGTTGTGGGTGAGAGAATTACAAGAGCCGTCGAAACGGCGATTCAGAAGCAATATCCGATTATTATCTACTCCACTTCAGGTGGAGCCCGCATGCAGGAAAGTATTTTAAGTTTAATGCAAATGGCGAAAACCAGCGCTGCTTTGTCCAAGCTTAGCGATGAAGGCGGCTTGTTCATTTCGATTATTACCGATCCGACTTTCGGCGGGGTCTCGGCTAGTTTTGCTATGCTGGGAGATATTATTATTGCCGAGCCTGCAGCGCCATTTGGATTTACAGGCCGCCGCGTCATTGAACAAACGATCAAACAGAAGCTCCCGGACAATTTCCAAACGTCTGAATTCAACCTGGAGCACGGTCAGCTTGATAAAGTCGTAAGCCGCAAAGATATGAGGCCTACGTTAATCAAGCTGCTCGACATGCACGGAGTGAAGGGGGATGCGACTTATGGCGGGTGAAATGCCGTTCGAACAGCCGCTGGCAGAACTGAAAAGCAAGATCGCGGAATTGCGCAAATTCGGCACAGAGAAGCAGATCGACTTTTCAGAGGAAATTCGTCGTCTGGAAGAAAGATATGCCGAGCTTGAGGACGAGCTATACGCCAGTATGTCATCTGCTGAAAAGATGCAATTAGCCCGTCATCCGCAAAGGCCGACGACGCTTGATTATATTCAGTCGATTTTTACTGATTTTATAGAATTTCACGGCGACAGGCTGTATGGAGACGATCTCGCGATCGTCGGGGGCATCGCTAAACTGAATGGTGTGCCAGTAACAGTTGTCGGACACCAAAAAGGTAAAGATACGAAGGACAATATCGCTCGTAATTTCGGATGTCCGCATCCGGAAGGTTTCCGCAAAGCGCTTCGCTTAATGCGCCAAGCGAATAAGTTCAAGCGACCGATCGTGACATTTATCGATACTAAAGGCGCATTCCCAGGGAATGCGGCAGAAGAACGCGGGCAAGGAGAAGCGATTGCCAGAAATTTGCTGGAAATGGCCTCTTTTCGTGTGCCGATCATCTGCATTGTCATTGGCGAAGGCGGAAGCGGCGGCGCACTCGCATTAGGCGTTGGCAACAAGGTGTTAATGTTGGAAAATGCTATCTACTCGGTTATCAGTCCCGAAGGTGCGGCTTCCATCTTATATAAAGACGCTTCCAAAGCCTTACACGCGGCAGAAGCCATGAAAATCACGGCTGATCACATTCTGGAACTGGGTGTGATTGACGGTATTATTCCGGAGCCTAAGGGCGGTGCACACCGGGATCAGCCGGCGCAAGCCGAGTTCATCAAGACAGCGATTTGGGAACAGCTTCAATCATTGTTCGACATGACCGAACAGGAGCTGCTTGAGGACCGATACCGTAAATTTAGAGACATCGGTAGGTTCACATTCATTCAGGAGGGAAACCATGCGTAAAACGAAAATTGTATGTACCATTGGACCTGCAAGCGAGTCACAAGAAAATCTGCAAAAGCTACTCGAAGCGGGAATGAACGTTGCCCGTCTCAACTTCTCCCACGGAGATTTTGAGGAGCACGGCGCACGTATCCGTAACCTTCGCGCAGCATGCCAAGAAACAGGCAAAACAGCAGCGATTTTGTTGGATACCAAAGGTCCGGAAATCCGTACCGGCAAATTGAAAGAAGAGCCGATTGAGCTTGTACAGGACAAGCATCTCATCTTAACAACCGAAGAGATTCTTGGCGATGCTGAGCGTATCTCGGTAACCTATGAGAACTTGCCACGCGACGTTCAAGTTGGTTCCACGATCTTGATCGACGATGGTTTGATCGGTTTGACGGTTGTTGATATTCGCGGTACGGAAATTGAATGCCGCATCGTCAATGGCGGAACGATCAAAAGTAAAAAAGGCGTGAACGTGCCTGGCGTAAAGATCAGTCTTCCGGGTATCACAGAAAAGGATGCCAACGATATCGTTTTCGGTATCGAACAAGGCGTTGATTTTATTGCCGCATCTTTCGTGCGCAAAGCTAGCGACGTTATGGAAATTCGCGAACTGCTCGAGAAACATAACGCGACGCATATTCAAATCATCAGTAAAATCGAGAATCAAGAAGGCGTTGAGAACCTAGACGAAATCTTGGAAGTTTCCGATGGACTCATGGTAGCCCGTGGAGATCTTGGTGTAGAAATCCCGGCGGAAGAAGTACCGGTCGTTCAAAAACAAATGATCAAAAAATGTAATATCGTGGGTAAACCGGTTATTACAGCTACGATGATGTTGGATTCCATGCAGCGTAACCCGCGCCCAACTCGCGCAGAAGCAAGTGACGTTGCCAATGCCGTGTTCGACGGAACGGATGCTGTTATGTTGTCTGGTGAAACAGCGGCTGGTAAATATCCGGTAGAATCTGTAGAAACGATGGCTCGCATCGCGGAACGTGCGGAAGCAGCTTTGGAATATAAAGAAATTTTCCTTCGTCAAGCGCAGGCGCAGCAAGTAACGGTTACAGAAGCGATTTCGCAAGCTGTTGCTAACTCTGCACTGGAACTGGGCGCGAAGGCAATCCTAACTGCAACAGAAAGCGGATATACAGCAAGAATGGTATCCAAATATCGTCCGAAAGCGCCTATCATCGCTGTAACGCCTAACGATCAAGTGATTCGTCGCTTATCCCTCGTATGGGGTGTTATTCCAGTAAAAGGCGTTGAAGCGAAAACAACGGATGAGCTGTTCAACCTTGCCGTAGACAGCAGCATCAAATCAGGTATTGTTTCCCTGGGCGACATCGTTGTGATCACAGCTGGTGTTCCTGTAGGTCGTTCCGGGACAACGAACCTGATCAAAGTGCATCACGTAGGTGAGATGATTGCCAAAGGGACAGGAATCGGCACTCAAACGGCAACAGGTAAAGTCGTAACGGCTCGCACACCTGAAGAAGCGAATGCGAAAATGGTAGACGGAGCCGTTCTCGTCACAATCTCTACTGACAAAGAGTATATGCCTGCTGTTCAAAGAGCTTCCGCATTAATCACTGAGGTGGGCGGCATTACTTCCCATGCTGCGGTTGTTGCGTTAAGCCTAGGCATCCCAGTCATCGTTGGCGTGGAAAATGCCGTTGAACTTATTCAAGACGGCACAGAAGTATCGATCTATCCAGAAGTTGGCGTCATTTACTCTGGACAAGCTCAAGTCCTGTAAGTGTATTAACAGCAAGAGTGAAGCGAGATGGTTCTCGGCTTCACTCTTTTTTGTACATTGCTACCATTTGCATTCACTGAAAACGAGGAGGAAAACAGCATGAGCATGCTGCCATGGTTTCACCACCAGTTACGCGTACGCTATGAAGAGACCGATCAAATGGGGGTTGTGTACCATGCCAACTATTTGACTTGGTTTGAAATCGGACGAACGGAGCTAATTCGGGAGCTGGGGTACCCCTACCGTAGAATTGAGGAAAAAGGGCTCTTATTGCCGTTAGTTGAGGCTGCTGTCAAGTTCAGGAAGCCTGCAAGATATGATGATCTCATTGGCATTTATACTCGGGTGTCTGATGCCAGCGGATTAAGGATCGATTTCGATTATGAAATTCGCAAAAAAGCCGAATCCGCAGACATGGATGATGATGCGCAGGCTGATGCATCCCCTGAGCCAACAGGCGAGCTGTTGGTGACTGGAACAACTCGTCATGTGTGGGTGAATCCTTCTTGGAAGCCCGTACGTATAGAGAAGGAAGCGCCGGATTTATGGCAACTGCTGACGAAGCAGCAACTCTAAGGAGATGAGCCTATGTACCGCATCCTACTAGCCATTTTTATCCTTGTGCCAGCAATTGAAATCACTGTTTTAATGACCCTTGGCCATTTCATTGGAGGCTGGACGACTTTTGCGCTCATTGTAGTAAGCGGCTTCCTTGGCGCCTATTTCGCCAAACGCGAAGGACGCAAAGTGTGGGAGTACGCCCGCTATGAGTGGTCGCAAGGACAATTGCCGACACAATCCCTGCTGGATGGCATATGCATTTTCCTTGGCGGCATTTTATTAATAACGCCCGGGTTCGTCACTGACATTTTTGGATTTTTGCTTGTGTTTCCTTTTGCGCGTCCAATCTTCAAAGTCATGCTGCTTGCCCTTATTCAAAAGCTAATCAGCAGAGGACGCACCAACTTCTTTTTCCGGAGATAGTCTTTAGTCGGAGAAAACAACAAAGGCCCGGTCCTCCCAACCTATTTGGTGGAGGCCGAGCCTTTTTTTATGTAGGAGGCAATATCGTGAAAGATCCGCGCCCGATAAAAGGCGGAAATGACCACGAGGGACACGGGACCGATGATTAGTCCTACGAGTCCAAACAGTTTTAAACCAATAAACATGGCGATTAGCGTTGCGAGTGGATCTAAGCCTACCGAGGAGGCTAACACTTTAGGCTCCATGATCTGTCTAGCGACAACGATGACACCATAGAGGACACTAAGGCCTATGCCGAGATAGATGTCTCCTTTGGCGAAAAACACGTATAGAATCCATGGCACCATGATCGCGCCGGTTCCCATATAAGGCATTAAATCAGCCAGCCCGGTTAACAAGCCGATTGTAATGGCATAATCCACGCGAAGCACCAAAAGCCCAATGATGACAACAAGCGCGGTTAGAGAGACAAGAATCAGCTGTGCCCGTATGTAGCCGAATAATGCTTTTTGTAAATCGTTGCGAATTAACCGCGTCGTTTTTACGATGGTATCGGAGAAGATGCCTTTATACTTTTCAATCAATTGATACCAGTCCTTGCTAATGAAGAAAGTGGCCAGCATCACGATGATGGTAAGCGTCGCAATGTTAGGCAGAGAAGTCAGAAGGTTTTTTAACGTTTCGAAGACATAACTGATCATATATTTGCTAATGCCAGCGAGTGAGCCCGCTGTGGAAGACAGGTTGTTATTGACGGTTTCCTGATATTTCGGGTTGTTTTCAAAAAAATCGTTAATACGCTCGATCCAGTCTTGAAACGCTGTAGAATTAATAAAAACGTTAAACTGATCGGCCCATCGATTAATCTGATTCTGTAACGTATCCGCTAAGGAGCCTAGCTCTACAATAATATTGGCTACAAGCACGGTGACGGCTGTAATCATAGCGCCAAGAAATATTAGCATGGATAACGTGACAGCCAGCCAACGCGGCAGTTTGAGCTTGAAATGGAGTAAATTAACAAGCGGATTGAGCATTAGAGCAATGATCCAGCCAAAAATAAATGGATAAATGAGCGGGGTCACATAATAAAGTGCGAGTCCAACCATTACGAGGATCAGTGCTGTCCAAATGCCCCTGAAAATTTGATGAACTAACCGCGGATTCAGGATATTCATGGTATATAATCTCCTTACCCTAAAGTGGCCCTTTTAACGTCTACAATGGCATTTTATCTCATATTTCTATTGTATCACGTTCTTGAATGAAAGCGAAAAAACGATCGTTTACAAAATCTTAACATTGCAAAAGGGGTCAACCTGCATTGTCGGTCTACATGGGGCATAGTACAATGAGGTTATGAATCTTGAAAATAGGATTAGGTGGGGGCTTTATGAGTATTGCTCGAGAACCAGTAGAGAAGGATAACAAAGAATTCAAGGAAGCTAGCGAATTTTCATCGATGTATTTGAATCGGGATTTGAGCTGGATTGAATTTAATAGACGGGTGCTGGAAGAAGCGCAAGATCCAGGTACGCCGCTGCTTGAGCGAGTGAAGTTTCTAGCGATCGTATCCAGTAATTTGGATGAGTTCATGAGTGTTCGGGTGGCTGGGCTTAAGGATCAGATCAAGGCGGGTTATAATAAAAAAGATTTTACAGGGTACACGCCTGCGGGACTTATTAAGCGCATCATGAAACGCACGACTAAGATGGTGTCTGAACAGTACAAATCGTATCGCGAAGTATCCAGACAGCTCATTAAAGAAGGTATTGTATTTACAGAGTATGAAGAACTGAACGCTACGCAAAAGAAAGCCATGGATGCCTACTATCATGATATTATTTTTCCGGTGCTTACTCCGATGGCTGTCGATCAAAGCAGGCCTTTCCCATTAGTACATAATCAGTCCGTATACTTAGCTGTTGTGCTTGTAAGAGAAGGCGACGATCCTGAAGACGATCCTTATTTTGCGATTGTGCAAGTGCCGAACAATCTTTCCAGGTATATCCCGGTTCCTTCGCGTCAGAACAGCAAGAAACAAGAATTCATTCTCATTGAGGAATTAATCGAACATCACATCCAATCTCTTTTTAGTGGATATTTACCGATAGCGGTGCATGCATTTCGCTTGACCCGCAATGCGGATCTTACGCTCAATGAAGAAGGCGCGGAAGATTTGCTGGAGGAAATCGAGAAAGAATTAAGGCGTAGACGCTGGGGAGCGCCAGTCCGGTTGGAAATTCAGGAAGGAATGCACCCGTATGCCCTTACTCAACTTCAAGATGAGTTTGAGATTACGGAGCATATTTTTGAAATCGACGGACCGCTAGATTTAACCTATTTTATGAAAATGGCTGGAAGTCTGAGCGGTTTTGATCACCTTCGTTTTCCGCGAATTGAGCCTAAATATCCGATTGAATTTGAGACGACCGGAGAATTCTTCTCTGTGCTGAAAGAGCAGGATGTGCTTGTCTATCATCCCTATGAATCTTTCGATGCGGTCACTGATTTCATCGTTCAAGCGGCCTACGACCCTCAAGTGTTGGCAATTAAAATGACGTTGTACCGGGTAAGCGGCAATTCCCCCATCATTCAAGCACTAGCAAGAGCCGCGGAATCAGGTAAACAGGTGACTGTCGTTGTTGAGCTGAAGGCGCGATTTGATGAGGAGCGGAATATAGCATGGGCCAGAAAGCTGGAAACATCGGGCTGTCACGTTGTCTATGGACTGGTGGGATTGAAGACGCATGCGAAGATCACACTCGTTGTAAGGCAGGAGCAAGAAGGCTTGCGCAGATATGTGCATGTAGGTACGGGGAATTATAATGATAGCACAGCACGTTTATATACGGACGTAGGTTTATTTACATCACACGTTGTAATTGGGGAAGATGCTTCTGCGCTGTTTAATGAGATCACTGGGTATTCTGCGCCGCATGACTGGCAGGCTTTTGCAGTAGCGCCTACGGATATGATGGATAAGCTTTTTGAGCTGATTGAGCGCGAATCCGAGCATGCCAGGGCGGGTCGGCCGGCGCATATTATTGCCAAAATGAATTCCTTATCGAATCAAGAGATGGTGGATGCGCTTTATGCTGCTTCTCAAGCCGGAGTCAAGATTGATCTCATCGTTCGCGGCGTCTGTTGCCTGCGTCCCGGCGTGTCTGGCTTAAGCGAGAACATCACGGTTCGTACGATTGTGGATCGTTTCCTGGAACACTCCCGCATTTACTATTTCGAAAATGGCGGTCATGTAGATGTTTACTTGTCTTCGGCAGATTGGATGACGCGTAATTTGACGCGGCGCATCGAGCTGATGTGCCCTGTATTTGATCCGTCTTTGAAAAAAATGATGATACAAATTCTCCGCTTAACATTGAATGACAATGTAAAAGCAAGAGAATTGATGCCTAATGGCATTTATGTCCGGGTAAAAAATGAACTGACCCCTTATCGGAGCCAGTTCGAGGCGATGAAAATTACGTCTTGGAAAAAACTCCAGCTTGAACTTTAAGTTTAAGCTTCCAACTTTTTTCAAAGTCTTTGCTGCGGTTAGCAATTTCTTTCATTTCGAGGACAGGATTATGCGCGCACAGCAGCTTGACTGCGAGTGTTGTATTGTTCTGCATCATATCCAAGTGCTGAACAGGTTGTGTTTCGCTTAGATCCATCGCGATAGCGAGTTGGAGCAGTGTGCCCAGCTCAATAATTAATTCTTCGTCGGAGGCATGCAGGAGGTCCTTGTACACAAGGGCAGCCTGGTGCGTCCGGCTTTTTGTTTTATAGGAAGCGACTAACGAACAGATGACAATTTCCCTGTGGCTGAGCCCATCGATCCGGGCATTGGCGATCATGTATTGGGTGTGTTTGCTGTACTGATAATAGTGAATACTCGCACCGATCCGATATAGGAGAGAAGCTGCATGCAAATAGCGCCTGCTGCGTTCCGCTAGCTGCCTCGTTGAAGCTAGCTCATCGAATAACTGAAGAGCAAGTTTATTGACATGTCTGACATGCTGGATAACTTCGCCGTAATGAAGGTGTAATAAATTTTGGAGACTGGCCTCCAAAACATCTTCCACGATAGGCTGTCCGGGCCGGATGATCTCATAAAAAAGACCGTCGCGTAATCCAGAACCACTAATGGTTAATTGAGACGCCTTTACAGCTTCGAACAAAGTATTCAAAATGAGGATTCCCGGAACAATAATATCAGCACGGTCTTTGGACAGACCGTCGACCCTCTTTCTTTTCTCAATGGCCAATGGAGAAAGAAGCTGGAGAAAGAAGTCGGTCTCTCCTGGCTTCACCGTATAGTTATGAGCTAGCTGAAGAGAATGCTTGCAGCGTTTTTGGCTCATTTTGCCTAGTGCCCGAATGGTGCCGCCGAGTCCAATCACCGGTAGTCCAGGAGGAGAATCAACGATCCACGGATGAGCCGCAATTGCCTCTGTTACCATTTGGCGAATACTTGCTGCTTCGCTCTCCGTCGTCATACCATTCTTCGCATACTGCCGCGTCGTATTAACGGAGCCAAACGGAAATGAGATGCTGCGCAGCAGCTTGCGGTCGCGGAATAGCGTGACTTCCGTGCTGCCGCCGCCAATATCGATAATAATGCCATCTTGGATGTCGATGGTATTAATTACGCCGAGGAATCCCAAGCGAGCTTCTTCTGAACCGCTTAGTACCTCAATGTTTAGTCCAGTTTGTTCTTCAAGAATGCGAACGATTTCTTGGGAATTCGCGGCATTGCGGATGGCAGCAGTTGCAGCAATACGGACTGTAGTTACGTTGTGCGCTTTACAAAGCATCGAGTAGTGGGATAGGATGGGAACGATAGACAGGATATCTTTGCTATGTAAAAGTCCGTCAGGACCTATTTTTTCACTAAGTCTCGCAGAATTTTTATGCTCGCTTACAACACGATAAGCGCCGCTCGCATTCCGTTCATAGATGACGAGTCGAATGGAGTTAGATCCAATATCCATAATACCTATGCTGGTGTTCATGCTCATGTGAGGGCTCCTTTGTAGGGAAATCAGATCATCTTAGCCTACATTGTATCAATCTACATCATTTCCGACAAACTTTTCTAGAAGCTTGTATATTTCAGCTTATTTTACAAAAACTTGTACAGTGTGTTTGATCGGTTACCTAGAACAAAGCATTCGCCAAAAAGATTTCTTATGGTAGTGATAATGAAGTTTTATGTCCTCTTTTGTTCACTTACCGCTCCAAATCATTTATTATTAAAATTAGGAAAAAAGCGATTTTTTGCTAATTAAAGTAGCTAAGGAGAGATTCCATGTCTGCAACTAAAGGTTTAGAAGGAATTGTAGCCACGACCTCGTCAATCAGCTCCATTGTAGATGGTGTGCTTACGTATCGCGGCATTGATATTGATGATCTCGCAGAAAATGCGACATTTGAAGAAATTATCTACCTGCTTTGGTTCGGTAAGTTGCCTAACCAGTCAGAGCTTGAGAAACTGCAAAGTGACCTGAACGCGCATAGCAAGGTGCCTGATGCAGTGATCGAGCAACTGAAGACTTATCCGAAAGATGTAAATTCGATGGCGGCTCTTCGCACAGCGGTATCTGCTCTTGCCCTGTATGATGAAGAAGCTAACGATATGAGCACGGAAGCTAACGTTCGTAAAGCGATCAAGCTCCAAGCTCAAATTCCTGGCATCATCGCGGCGTTCGCTCGTATTCGTGAAGGTAAAGAGCCACTCGCTTCCAAAGGCTATTCTTCCGTAGCGGCTAATTTCTTGTACCAACTGACAGGTAAAGAGCCTGATAAAATTGCGATTGAAGCTTTAGACAAAGCATTAGTTCTGCACGCAGACCATGAGTTGAATGCTTCTACGTTTGCAGCCCGCGTTACAGTTGCTACATTGACAGATATCTACTCCGGTATCACTTCTGCTATCGGAACGCTTAAGGGACCTCTTCACGGCGGTGCTAACGAAGCGGTTATGGCGATGTTGGAGGAAATTGGAACGGTTGAGAACGTTGTTCCTTACATCAACGACAAGCTAGAGCGCAAAGATAAAATCATGGGCTTCGGTCACCGTGTTTACAAAAACGGAGATCCTCGTGCAAAGCACTTGCAAAAAATGTCTTTCGAGCTTGGTAAAATTACAGGCAACATGAAATGGTACGATATGTCCATTCAAGCTGACGAGTTGGTAACAAACCTCAAAGGTTTGAAACCTAACGTTGACTTTTATTCCGCATCCGTATACACGTCCTTGGAAATTCCACGCGACCTGTTCACGCCGATCTTCGCGATCAGCCGTACATCCGGATGGACAGCTCACATACTGGAGCAATACGAGAACAATCGCCTGATCCGTCCGCGCGCGGAGTATACAGGTCCAGTAAATCAAAAATACATCCCAATTAGCGCTCGCTAATTGTTAGTATTTAGTATATGATGCTTTAAGCTCTAGGTGCGGGAAGTTCGGTACCCGTCCCGGTCTGATGATCGGGGAGTACTGCGACTCCCGTCACTTTTTGCGTGCCTGCAGCGGTAACGCAAACGTAACTCGCACGAACAACATTTTATTCAAATTTTAGGAGGAAATACAATGCCACAATTCGAATCTTACGAACTTCCAACAGAAGGTCAAAAAATCACCATCGAGAACGGTGTTCTTCAAGTTCCAAACAACCCAATCATTCCTTACATCGAGGGTGACGGTACAGGCCCTGATATCTGGGCTGCTTCCGTTCGCGTTCTGGATGCTGCAGTAGAGAAAGCATACAAAGGCGAGAAAAAAATCGCATGGTACGAAGTTTTTGCCGGCGAGAAAGCTTTCAACAAATTCAACAACTGGTTGCCTAACGATACGTTGACTGCAATGCGCGAGTACATCGTCTCCATCAAAGGACCTTTGACTACGCCAATCGGTGGCGGTATCCGTTCCCTGAACGTTGCGCTTCGTCAAGAGTTGGATCTGTATGTTTGTTCCCGTCCCGTTCGTTACTTCGACGGTGTTCCTTCACCGGTTAAACGCCCTGAGCTTGTTGACATGGTTATTTTCCGTGAAAACACAGAGGATATCTATGCAGGTATCGAGTGGGAAGCTGGTTCCGAAGCAGTTAAGAAAGTAATCTCCTTCTTGCAAAACGAAATGGGCGTTAAGAAAATCCGCTTCCCAGAAACTTCAGGAATCGGCATCAAGCCAGTTTCTTCCGAAGGTTCCGAGCGTCTGATCCGCGCGGCTATCGAGTACGCGATCAAGCATGGCCGTAAGACTGTTACGCTTGTACACAAAGGGAACATCATGAAATTCACAGAAGGCGCGTTCAAAAACTGGGGTTATGAGCTGGCTGAGCGTGAGTTCGGCGACAAAACATTTACATGGGCTCAATATGACCGCATTAAAGAAGAGCAAGGCGCAGAAGCTGCGAACAAAGCTCAAAAAGACGCAGAAGCAGCTGGCAAAATCATCGTAAAAGATGCGATTGCTGACATCGCCCTGCAACAAGTATTGACTCGTCCAACTGACTTCGACGTTATTGCAACATTGAACTTGAACGGTGATTACCTGTCTGATGCACTGGCTGCGCAAGTTGGCGGTATCGGTATCGCTCCAGGCGCAAACATCAACTACCTGACTGGACATGCTATCTTCGAAGCTACTCATGGTACAGCTCCTAAATATGCAGGCCTTGACGTAGTAAACCCAGGTTCCGTTATCCTTTCCGGTGTTATGTTGCTTGAGCACCTTGGCTGGCTGGAAGCGGCTGAACTGATCTACAAAGGTTTGGAAACTTCCATCAACAACAAAACTGTTACTTACGATTTTGCTCGCTTGATGGACGGCGCGAAAGAAATCAAATGTTCCGAGTTTGCTAACGAAATCATCAAAAACATGGGCTAATCTCTTTCCATTTCATAAACGAATTCAGCTTTAATCCAAAAAAATCTCTTAGGAGGCACCTCAAATGGCTATTCGTCGTAACAAAATTACGGTTGTTGGCGCAGGTTTCACAGGAGCAACTACAGCTCTTATGCTTGCTCAAAAAGAACTTGGAAACGTAGTTCTGCTTGATATTCCTCAATTGGAAAACCCAACAAAAGGTAAAGCGCTCGATATGCTCGAAGCCGGCCCTGTTCAAGGGTACGACAGCCAAATCACAGGTACTTCCAGTTATGCGGATGCAGCAGATTCCGATATCGTGATTATCACTGCAGGTATCGCTCGTAAACCGGGCATGAGCCGCGACGATCTGGTTAACACGAACGCAGGAATCGTAAAATCCGTTTGTGAGAATGTGAAAGAAGTAGCTCCTAATTCTATCGTTATCATCCTTAGCAACCCAGTCGATGCGATGACTTATGTAGCTTACCAAGCACTTGGATTCCCTAAAAACCGCGTAATCGGCCAATCCGGCGTGCTGGACACGGCTCGTTACCTGACGTTCATTTCTCAAGAGTTGAACGTATCTGTTGAAGATGTAAAAGGTGTTGTTATTGGCGGACACGGGGATGACATGGTTCCACTCGTACGCTACACGTATGCTGGCGGCGTGCCAATCGAGAAGCTGATTCCAGCTGACCGCATTGAAGCAATCGTTCAACGTACACGTACTGGCGGCGGCGAAATTGTTAACCTGCTTGGTAATGGTAGTGCCTACTACGCACCTGCAGCTTCACTTGTGCAAATGACTGAAGCGATCCTGAAAGACAAAAAACGTATCATCCCTACGATCGCCCTTCTCGAAGGCGAGTATGGTTACGACAATCTGTTCATGGGCGTTCTGACTGTACTTGGCGCAGACGGTATCGAGAAAGTTATGGATATCGAACTGACAGCCGATGAGAAAGCGGCTTTGGATAAAACAGCGGCTTCCGTACGCAACGTAATTAAAGTTGTAACGGGCTAATACGTAAATAGTGAAAAGAATGAGCGTTCCTGATATTCAGGGGCGCTTGTTCTTTTTTTTACAGATTTAGAATGTTTAAATTCTTTATAGAACTAAAGCTTTAAGGGACAGCAGGCTAGTTTTTATAGCTTTAGTAAATTCGCGATTATGCACTATTCGAAGCTACATCTCTATGCTACGATAAATCTAGGCCAAGATCTGGCTAATTTATCCATTGGATGGAGGGTTTTGATGTTGAAGAAAGGTTTGCATGGAATGGGGAAATGGAAAGGTCTTGCTTTGACGGTAGCATTATCTGTTTCTTTTCTGGGAAGTATCCCGCAAGCTTATGCTGAAGGTCCGAATGATCCGGCTCCAACGATTACCCCGACTACAGCGAACGGGAAAAAGGTGTTGTTCGACAACACGCACGGACAGACAGCAGGCGCGGCAGACTGGGTCATTGACGGCGGTTTTTCTGATTTTGCCAATGCCTTAGGAAATGCAGGTTATTATGTTAAAGAGCTGCGCAAGGCAAGCCCTATTACGCTTTCAGATCTATCCGCGTATGATGTACTCGTGATCGGCGAAGCGAACATTCCGTACAAGACCTCCGAGCAAAGCGCATTACTGCAATATGTGCAAAATGGCGGCAGCATTTTCTTCATAGGGGATCATTATAATGCCGATCGGAACAAAAATCGGTGGGATGCATCGGAAGTGTTCAATGGTTTCCGACGCGGGGCGTGGACGAATCCAGCAGCGGGTATGAGCACGGATGAAGCGGCTTCCACGGCGATGCAAGGCGTAGCGAGTTCGGATTGGTTATCGACCAATTTCGGCGTGCGGTTCCGTTATAACGCTTTAGGCGATATTACGGCGAATAACATCGTGAGCCCTACCCAAGCTTTTAACATAACGAGCGGGGTGTCCACCGTTGCTATGCATGCAGGCTCGACGTTAGCGATAACTGATCCTAATAAAGCCAAAGGCATCGTTTATTTGCCAACGACAACAACGAAATGGTCAAGTGCTGTGGATCAAGGGGTGTACAACAATGGAGGCACCGCGGAGGGGCCGTTCGTTGCTGTAGCCAAAGTTAGCGGAGGTAAAGCAGGATTTATCGGAGATTCCTCGCCTGTTGAAGACGCAACGCCTAAGTATTTGAAAGAAGAAACAGGCGGCTCCAAGACCATTTACGCCGGATTCCAGGAACAGAACGACGCAACGTTGCTGGTCAATATGGTGAATTGGCTGGCAACGAAAGAAACCTATACGAGTTTAACGCAAGTATCAGGTCTAACCTTGGATACAGCCACAACGCTCTATTCCTGGGAACAACCGGCTAACACAACAGAGCCGCAAGCGGAGCCATGGGCAACGCCGGCAGCAGGTTATAAATGGTGGGACCCATCGACGTTCAAAGCGGGATCGTATGGGTATAGTACCTCTACGAATACGTCGGATCCATATGCCTTCGTTCATCAAGCGCAGTTGCCAAACCAAGCCGTCTTTCAGGTAAAGATCATACTTAATGGGCTAGCAGTCAATTCAACCACAAGCGGGTATAGCCTCGGCATTTATAATGGTTCAGGCACGCAGGTTGCGAAAGTTCAGAATAGCAGTGGCACGTGGCCTTCCTCTTACGGCTATAGCACGAGTTTCTCATTGACTGCTGATGCAAGCGGCCATGCCGAGAAAATCGTGAATGTCCAAATCAATCCAAGCATCACAGGCTCGGCGAATATGCGCTTAAGACTGAATACAACAGCTAAATTTACAGAGGCGGTTACAATTGCTAATGTGGCTGTTCAGCCTTTGCCCTAAGCACTAGAATGCAAGGCATACCAAATATGTATTGAAACATTCTAATCCCCACGGACTCATGATTGAATGAGTTCAGGGGGATTTTTTTCGTAGAGGCTGACAAAATAATGCCATATACTTATGAAGATATGGTGAAACTGAGGGTGGGTTGGGATCGCTTTCTTGTCCAGCCTATTCCAATTGGGGTATACTAGAAGAAACCATTTCACAAACACTTTGGAGGGCGTAATATGTACCACGTTATGATTTTTTTGCATGTTGTAAGTGCTTTATTATTAGGATCGTATGTTGTGTTTCCTTTTCTGGCCGGGCGTGCGGGCACATTGTCAGGGGCAGCTCAAGAGAGCTTCGTCGGATTGCTTAGATCTTTCAACAGAGTCGGTCAATTCGCTCTAATCGTTGCTTTCATTACGGGCGGGGCTTTGATTAGCAACGCGAAGCCATCTGTTGCTTGGATGATTACGGCTACCGTGCTTTTGCTAATTATTGGCGCGCTTTCCGGCATGATTGGAGCCAGAACGAAAAAGCTGCTAGCTGCGGCTAAAGCAGGAAGCAACACAGCTTCCGACGTAGGTAAAATTAAATCATTCAGCTGGATCGCTGCCATCGTTGTTATCCTAGCTGTTTTGATTATGACGAATCCTCAAATTCTGGCTTAAATGCAGAGGAGGTAACGAAGAAAAAAGCATGTTCATCGGGAAGATGACATGCTTTTTTCTGTTCATAGAATGTTTAAAATCCTATACAGAACTAAAGCGTTAGGGATACCCATTCTTACAGAAAGCATATGTCGTCAGATAAGTGTGTGACGAGCTTGCAGGCGGAGAGATTTCGCACACATCGTGTGGTACGAGCATTTGAAAGGATGGACGTAGAAGATCCGGAAGTGCTGCAGCAGTTTGGAGTATTGAAATACCGCCTCGATCCGCGATAGATCGTCTTTTTGCACAGGTGAGCGGAACGTAGGTGCGTTAAGAGGCGGTATTTTCGGTGTAGGGACGTTTCGCGGAACTACCGTGCGTTAAGAGCAGGAAATGGTGGGTTGTGGGTGCAGGTTCGCTCATTTAACGTACCCTAGTTCCTCTTCAAGGGGAGAAAAGGGACGTTACCGTGGAATAAGGCATTGTAGTTCCCTTGATATCGTTGTGCAAGGAGAGTAGGCGGTCCGGTGGTACCTTGCCTCGGTTTTCTTGCGAAGCTAGCGGAGGCGAAATGTACCCGGAATCTTACTCTTACAGGCGTGTCCATGGATAGGAATACCGAATCGAGGATCGATTAGGAAAAAGAGAAGTAGAAGGCCATACGAAGTCGAACAGAAAGGGAATGGATATGGGGTGAAAAAGCGATAGCGGCCGCCTTTAAAGTCGTGTTCGCACCACCTTGTTCAATCAAGGAACACGACTTTAACAGTGGTTGGAACTCCATACCAATTCCCTCCTCCACGCACAAACGTATCGTATAGCATAGCAAAGGACCTAGCGGTGATCTGTGATCTTCCGCTAGGTTTTTCATGTCTGGCGATGACGGTACTAATTCAACGTAATTTCATCCAGCGTCTTCTCAAAAGAAGCGCTCATATGAGTAAGGAAGTAGTCGATTTCCGGCATGTTCATTTTCTGAAGGCTCTCTAGAATTTGCTGCTTCGCGACGATAAATTCGCGATTGCCGGTCGAGAGCTCGGTTAAGCATTTGATATATGCTTCTAACAGATCGGCAGCCTTTACCCAGCGATATAGCTCTTTATCATGATCCTGAATTAATGAACGGTAAACATGGCTGATTTCCGAAGGAATGGTCTCGATCAATTTTTCCACGGCTACGTCTTCAATTTCGCGGAAATTCCGCAAGATTTTTTCATTATTATGCTTAACAGGCTGTGGAATATCTCCAGTGAGCACCTCGGATGCATCGTGAAACAGGGCTATAGAAACAACTCGATCGGTCGGCACGTTGCGCCCGTATACTTCATTGGCAATGGTGCACAGCATATGGGCGATAGCAGAGACATAATAAGAGTGTTCCGCGACAGTATCCCTGCGCATATTCCACATTAAACTCCAGCGGTCAATATACTTTAATCGATATAAATAAGCAAAAAAGTGATGGCTCATAAAATCCTCCCTGATCGTAGTTCGTTTTATCATAGTAACGTTTCCTAAGCAAAATAGCCACAAGACTTCGGCAAAGCTCGTCTTCTGGCAGTAAGAGGGCCGTCTGGCGAGTATCCAGACGGCCTTGTTTACCCTGATGAACAGATTTAGATTGGCATAAAACCAACCTCAAAACGCGGTCGCTCATCCTCGAGCGACATCGCTTTTCTCATTTGACGCTCGGCGTCACCCGTTCAGCCACCGTACCGGTGGCAGGGGTGTAGACGAGCGGCAGCCCGATCAGCGCTTGGAGATCGTCAAGCGCGATCGTGACCTGCCCGTGCTCGTGCAGCACGGGCTCTCTTAGTGCAACGCGCGTTTCACCGCGCGTTGCGGTCGTGGCATTCACCTGCAGGGTGAATGCCTGCCCGCCGAGGCGGAGCTGGAGCGCTCCGCCTTGCGGCGCAGCACTGCCGCCCAGCTGCTCGGCGGCAGTGACCGCATTCACGCGCAGCGGGGCGCTGCCCGGCTGAGCAACAATGCGGCGCTGGATCGAGCGGTGCAGCAGCTCCGGCGTAATGCCGGGGCTGCCCGCATTGATCCGCGGGATGCGCAGCGGATCGGCGCTGCGTGTTGCCATCTCCGGCGAGATCGTGAAGGCGTAGCGGATGCCCGCCTGCTGAATCAGCGAAGTCGCTTCCGGTGAAGTGATGCCGAAGGGATATGCCATCGTATCGAGCGGTGCATCGGTTAGGCCTTTGAGCTTGCCGACACAAGCATTTGTATCCTTAGACACACGCTGCTTGTAAGCATCCTCAGACTCCTGCTGACCGTTTTGATCTAGTCGGCCAACGAGGGCAGCTTGGCCGTTGGGCAGCTTATGGTGCAAGTTATCTGTATGGCAGCCGATATCAATGAAATTGGTCGCATGCGTCATTTCACGAATTTGCTCTTTCGACATCGAGGGAATATAAGAGCCCATCGGATTGGCCAAATCATTCGTAATAACGAAGTTCACAGCGGGAATGCGCAAGCTTTTTAGAATCGGATAGGCGGATGTGTAAAAGCTTTGATAACCGTCGTCGAAGGTGACGAGCACCGCATTGGAAGGGACGGATGCGCCTTCCATGTACATTTTAAATTCATGAAGAGAGATGAAATGATAGCCTTTGCTCAGCAAGGATTGCAGCTGCTCTTGAAAAAGTGCGGTCGTTATCGTACCGGAGCTGGTGTCTTTATCATGAATATGATGATACATAAGCACGGCAACCTGGTCTTGATAATAAATGTCTTGGGAACGCTCCGCCCTTAGCGGCGTCAGTATCAGGCTGATGCCAATCAAGCTCAGCAGAATTGTGATGGCGATTCTTTTGTACATGTCGGCAAATCTCCTTGTTTGCTCGCAAGAACATCGAACAGTTCTTAAGAGATATGATATAATAGTTGTTGTTAAATTATATAAATATGATTGCTTTCAATGGAGAGAGGAGCCTGACCTAGTCATGCAGCATTTTTATCAAAGCGTCTATGATTTGATTGTCGAAACTTCAACGAACCTTCCTGGTGATGTGCGCCGTGCGGTACAAGCCGCTCAAGAGAACGAGGATAAAGGAACTCGTTCTGCGTTGTCACTATCCCGTATTGCCGATAACATTCACATGGCGGAATGCAATGTATCTCCAATTTGCCAGGATACAGGCATGCCAACGTTTATTATACACTGTCCGGTTGGGGCAAACCAAATTATTATGAAGAAGCAGATTCTTGAAGCAGTAGCAAACGCAACCAAAGCGAGCAAGCTTCGCACTAACTCTGTAGATTCGCTTACAGGCGCGAACAGCGGGGACAATTTGGGGCCCGGCACACCCGTTATCCATTTTGAACAGTGGGAACGTGATGATGTTGAGGTAAAGCTTATTCTCAAAGGCGGCGGTTGCGAAAACAAAAATATTCAGTACAGCCTTCCGGCTGATCTGGAAGGACTGGGTAAAGCAGGCCGTGACCTCGACGGTATCCGCAAATGCGTGATGCACGCGGTTTATCAAGCGCAAGGCCAAGGCTGCAGCGCCGGATTCATTGGCGTAGGCATTGGTGGCGACCGCACAAGCGGTTACGAGTTGGCAAAGCATCAATTATTCCGCCATGTTGACGATGTGAACCCGCACCCAGAGCTCCGCAAAGTGGAGGAGTACGTGATGGAGCATGCGAATACGCTAGGTATTGGCACAATGGGGTTCGGCGGTCAAGTGACGCTGCTTGGCTGTAAAGTCGGCGTGATGAACCGCTTGCCTGCAAGCTTCTTCGTATCCGTTGCTTACAACTGTTGGGCGTTCCGCCGTCAAGGCGTTGTGTTGAATGCCGAAACCGGCGAAATAAACGGTTGGTCGTATCCGCGCGGTACGGAGGTTTCGTTCCAGGCAGCTTTTGACGAGAGCGCGAAAGCCGCTCAAAGCGCGACTGCAGAGCGCCGCGAAATTGTGCTGACGACGCCGATTTCCGAAGAGCAAATCCGCCAGCTGAAAGTTGGAGACGTCGTTGTCATTAACGGCACGATGCACACTGGACGCGATGCCCTGCATAAGTATCTGATGGATCATGATGCACCTGTTGACCTGAACGGCGCAGCCATTTATCACTGCGGACCTGTGATGAGCAAAGACGAGTCCGGCGAGTGGCACGTGAAGGCGGCTGGCCCGACGACAAGTATTCGCGAGGAGCCTTACCAAGGCGATATCATTAAGAAATTCGGTATCCGTGCGGTTATCGGTAAAGGCGGCATGGGCCCGAAAACGCTCGCAGCTCTGAAAGAGCATGGCGGCGTGTATTTGAATGCTATTGGTGGTGCTGCACAGTACTACGCACAGTGCTTTAAAAAGGTAGAAGGCGTAGACTATATGGAATTCGGTATTCCGGAAGCCATGTGGCATTTGGAAACAGAAGGTTTTGCTGCGATCGTTACGATGGATTCCCATGGCAACAGCCTTCATGCCGATGTTGAGAAAAACTCGCTTGAGAAGTTGACTGCTTTGAAAGAACCGGTCTTCAAATAATCTTTACAAAAAAATAACTGGATTCGGCACGGAAGGAAGGGTTACTATGTAGAGTAGCCCTTTTTCTTTTCATTTAGCTGCACAAGATGTACTTAAACTTACTTATCGGAGGCTAGATAGCGGATGACGAAATTCCGTGCCAAACTGACTTACATTTTGATTTTGTTAATCGGCTGCTCGATGCTGATTGCTGGCGTTTTTATGGCGAAAGTACTGGAGAATTCTCACATTGAGTCGCTGCAGGACAACATGGAACGTGAGCTGATGGTCATTAGCGCGACTGGTGATTGGAACCGCAAGGGGTCAGATTCGGAACTGATATCTTATTATACGGCGCAGGCGAAGCGCATCAAAGAATCGACAAAGGCTAGGCTTACTTTCGTTCGTGCAGACGGCAAAGTACTTGGCGATTCGGATCAAAATCCCGATCAAATGGACAATCATTTAAGCCGGCCTGAGATTAGTGCCGCAATAGCTAGTGGTGTCGGTTACACGACTCGCTTCAGCGACACGTTAAAAGAAAAAATGCTGTATGCGGCTATTCCTGTCAAAGATGGAGAGCAGCTTACCGGTTTTTTGCGCATCGCGATGAGCTTGGAACAGGTCGATGAGACGATCCGCAACTTATGGTATTTTCTAATCACGGGATTGGCGATCTTATTCATCATAGCGGGCATTGTCAGCTACCGGATCGCCAGAGGCATTACACGCCCGATTGAAAAGATAACTAGCGTAGCGCAGCAAATTACGAATATGAACTATGAATCTCGCGTGCCTTCCTACTCGAATGATGAGGTCGGGCAGTTGGGCCAAGCGATTAATCGGATGTCTGAGAGCTTGCAGCAGCAAATGGAGCGGATTCAGGAAAACGAGCGCAGACTTCAAGGCGTTATGGAAAATATGATGAGCGGCATTATGATGATTGATCGCGAGGAGCGGATCATGCTGCTGAATCCTTCAGCAGAGTACATTCTTGGCTTTTCCGCCCAGGAGCTGTTGGGGAAGAAATATAATGAAGCAAAGCAGCAGTTTGAGTTCACGAAATTGATACAGGAATGTATCGAAACACGCGAAGCGATTCGCGATGAGATGATATTTTATTATCCCGCTGAGCGGATTCTTGATATTAATTTGAACCCGATCGCGCATGAGGATGAAGAATGGTCGGGTGTGCTGATTGTCATTAGCGACATTACCGCAGTGAGAAGGCTGGAGCGAATGCGCAGCGAGTTCGTAGCCAATGTGTCGCATGAATTAAAGACACCGATTGCGGCTGTGAAAGGCTTTGCTGAAACATTGCTTGCAGGTGCTTTGAATGACAAGGAAACGGCGGTTTCGTTTCTGCAAATTATTTTTGATGAGAGTGAGCGGTTAAATCGGTTGATCGGAGACATTCTGGAGCTGTCCAAAATCGAATCGAAGCGGATTCCGATGCAGTTTTCCCCGGTTTATTTGCCGGAATTTCTGGAAAAATCGCTGAGCGTGCTTAGAAAAGAAGCGGAGAAGAAGCACATTGAGCTCAGTTTGCAGGTAGATGATGATATTTATATAGAGGCGGACGAGGACCGATTAAGGCAAATTTTTATTAACTTGCTGTCCAATGGTATTAGCTACACGCAGGAGGGCGGCAAGGTGAAGGTGCGTGTTGAGCCGTTAGAAATGAATGCTGACGGCGATTATGAGCGTCTACGGTTTGTAGTGTCCGATACGGGAATCGGCATTCCGAAGAAGGATTTGCCGCGAATATTCGAGCGTTTCTATAGGGTGGACAAGGCGAGGTCTCGCAGTTCAGGCGGAACCGGTCTTGGACTCTCGATCGTGAAACATTTGGTTGAGCTGCATAAGGGAAGCATCCGTGTGGATAGTGAAGTCGGGGTGGGTACGAAATTCACGATTGAACTGCCTGTAATTCACTAATTTACACCGGATTAACGAAACATTTACATTCTCTTTACAAATCCGTGTTAAGATATGGGTGTGCAAAGTTAATAAACTGTAAATACGGGGGATCCCATGGCACAAAAAATACTAGTTATTGAAGATGAACCAACCTTGGCCCGATTGCTTTCGTACAACCTGTCGCAAGAAGGATATGATACGAAGGTCGTCGATCACGGTGGAGATGGGCTTCAAGAGGCTTTGCAGCAGTCCTATGAGTTAATTATTTTGGATATCATGCTTCCCGGGTTAAACGGTTTTGAGATTTTGGCTAAGCTTAGGCAGAAGGGGAACCGCACGCCAGTTATTATTCTAACGGCTCGCAATGCGGAGGATGAAGTGGTTCAAGGTCTTAAGCACGGCGCGGATGATTATATAACGAAGCCTTTTGGCGTTGCCGAGCTTCTTGCTCGCGTTTCCGCTGTTCTGCGCAGAACGCAGAATGAAGATGCCATGTCGGACAGGCAGAAGACGAACGAGAAAGTGATTCAAGCCGGTGAATTGTTTATCTACCCCGAGAAATATGAAGTTGCTTTGAATGGGGAGTCGATTCCCTTAAGGCCGAAGGAATTTGAGGTGCTGCTGTATTTGGTACAGCGTCCGGGTGTCGTGGTCACAAGGGACGATCTTATGAATATCGTTTGGGGTTTTGACTATATAGGCGGACAGAGAACCGTTGATGTACACGTCAGCTCGCTTCGGAAGAAGCTCGAAATGAATCAGCAATCCGTGCAAATCGATTCGATTCGCGGTGTCGGTTATAAGCTGGTAGCCAATATGGTGAAAAAATAATGAGCCTTGGGTTTGCTGAATGGACAGCAGCCCAGGCTCATTTTTGCGCATAAACGATATAAATCAATGGCTCGATTCGTTCTGTCGTGACTTGCTCCGAATTGGTTTCCAGCCATTTCACCAGTTGGTCATGTATGGGATAAAGCTCGACTTGCTCGTGCATCATAGGCAGTGTAGCAGCCCCTGATTGGATAAGCTTGGCGGCATAGGTGCTCATCTCGCTGCTATCGCGCAGCATATAATCGGCCAGGCACATACGGCCTCCCGGCTTCAATACACGAAACATCTCGTTCCACGCCAATTCTCTTTGCGCCTCTGTAAGATGATGAGTCGCGAAGGAGCTGACAATAAAATCAAATTGTCCATCCAGGAATGGGATAGCGAGTACGTTGCCTAATTTAAGCTCGATTGCGGAATGCTTGATTGCAGCGAGCTTCAGCATTTCCTTGGATTGGTCGATAGCCGACATGTCAGCCCCCAGAGCATGCAGCTTGCTCGCCAAATTGCCGGTGCCTGTTCCAATATCAAGCCCTTTATCGCCTGGGGAAGGCGAAATGAACTCAGCAATCCTAGTTAACGCGGCTTCATAAGCTGCACTTGGCGGCAATGGTGTGAGAGAATCTGAATATACGGTTGATGACGGATCTCTGTTTACTAATTGGAGGTCGAATCGGGCTGCTTTCGCATCGAAATTCCAATGATCGCGCCAGCTTCCGCGCAGGTCGCGCATGGCTTTGCTTTGTCGGGCAAGCTCGTAAAGCTGCTCTGTCGGCAGCTCCTGATTCACTTTGGCCGCATCGATCATCCGATCCATGGTGCCGATGATTTGCTTCATTTCGGACCACTGTTGGAAGAGCATGGAACGCTGCAACTGCAGTGCGTAGATGACCTCGTCTTGACTGCTTGGATCTGTTTGCGCCAACGTCTTGCCAATGTCATCAAGCGTCATGCCGACTTCACGAAGCGAGATGATCGTTTGCAGGCGCCAAGCGTCCTGCTCTGAGTAGACTCGATATCCGTTATCCTTCATTTTAGCTGGAGATAGCAGACCTTTCTGTTCATAAAAGCGAATGGCTCGGGGGGTGATTCCGAGTTTGCGGGAAATTTCATGTATAAGCATGGTTGTCCTCCACGATGGCACAATCGCACATATTTTGCACCAGATAAGAAATTTTCTTTTTACGGCAGTTTGATATACTACTAATTGTAATCGGTGAATGGTCATGTGAAAAGTAAAAGATCAACATACAGTCCTGGGAGGAATTATTGTGTCTAAAACGTATCGCATAGCGATTATCGGCTGCGGCGGAATCGCGAACGGCAAGCATATGCCGAGTTTGAGCAAACTAAACAATGTTGAAATGGTTGCTTTTTGCGACATCATTTCTGAAAAAGCGCAGGAAGCCGCAAGCAAATATGGGAAGGGCGAAGCTCACGTATATGAAGATTACCGTGAAGTTCTAAAAGATGATTCAATCGATATCGTTCACGTTTGTACGCCGAACGATTCTCATGCGGATATTACAATCGCTGCTTTGGAAGCGGGCAAGCACGTCATGAGCGAGAAGCCGATGGCCAAAACAGCGGCTGATGCACGCCGTATGGTCGAAGCTGCAAAACGGACAGGCAAGAAGCTGACGGTCGGCTACAACAATCGCTTCCGCGGCGATAGCCAGCATTTGCACCAGCTTTGCTCGGACGGTGAGCTTGGTGAGATTTATTTCGCTAAGGCTCACGCCATTCGCCGCCGCGCGGTGCCGACCTGGGGCGTATTCCTCGATGAAGAGAAGCAAGGTGGAGGCCCATTGATTGACATCGGCACGCATGCGCTCGATTTGACCATGTGGATGATGAATAACTACGAGCCGAAAGTCGTTCTCGGCACGTCGTACCACAAGCTATCTCAGCGTGAAAATGCGGCGAACGCATGGGGACCCTGGGACCCTGCTAAGTTTACCGTTGAAGATTCCGCATTTGGCATGATTACGATGAAAAATGGCGCGACGATTATTTTGGAATCGAGTTGGGCGCTGAACACGCTTGAGGTCGATGAGGCGAAGTGCACGCTGAGCGGAACGGAAGGCGGAGCCGACATGAAAGGCGGCCTGCGGATCAACGGCGAGAAGAACAGCCGCTTGTTCACGACCGAAGTGGAGTTGAACGCAGGCGGCGTTGCTTTCTATGACGGTGAAACCGAAAGTGCGCCAGATTTGGAAATGCGTCTATGGATTGAGGCCATCGAGAACGATACAGAGCCTGTGGTAACACCAGAGCAAGCGTGTGTTGTTTCGGAAATTCTTGAAGCCATTTATGAATCGGCGAAAACAGGAAAAGCCGTTTATTTCGACTAAATTCGATTATTTCCTGGGAAATGCAGCAATCCCCTTCACTACGATGGTTACGAATCGTAGGAAAGGGGATTTTTTGCCGATAAGTATTACAGCTCGATCGAAGCATCATTTCCTTTGGAAAACCAGCCAAACAGGAAAAAGATGGAGGTCAATACGACGAGGAGAGGAGCGACCATGATGAGAAAAAATTCAAAGTCCATGTGTGGATCATCCTTTCTTTGATGATTTGCCCTGCACATAACCGGCGTCAAATAAAAACAGCTTCATAAGTAAGACGAGGGAAGGAACTAACAGCAGCAACCCCGCAATGAAGACAATTACCAAGGAGAGTGCCATTGTATCGCTGGTGAAATTGTGATAAAGCGTAATGTAAGGGTACAAAATATAAGGAAGATGCGAGGCACCGTACCCAAAGAAAGCAAAGGCGAACTGCAGCATGACGAGCAGGAAAGCCCACCCATAGCCGCGTCGTTGCCAGATGAGATAGACGGCAGCCAGAAAACAAAGAAAAGAAGCAACGAACATCCAAGCTAAGTCGATCATTCGTTGAAAATGCTCAGGGTTATGACCATTAATAGCGAAGAAAACGAGCAAGCTGCATAGTATGGTTGGCAAACTCCAGCCGAGAGCGTAACCGCGGACGATATCGAGCGCTTTGCTATCCTGGGCTTTAGCTGCGTAGTAGGTTAAAAACATGGCAGAGATATAAAGCACAGAGACGAGTGCAAGCAGGACAACAGACCATGAGTAGGGGCTTCGTAATAGATTCCCGAAGAGGAACAGCACCTCTCCATTCTTTTCAATCACGAATCCGCCTTCGGATATCGTCAGAACCGTTGATAAAGATGCGGGTATGAATAATCCAGTGGCGCCGTAAAGAAACATATAAAACTTATTATCCTTGGATCCGTAATTGCTAAAAGCATAGTAAGAACCGCGCAGCGCAAGAAGGATAATCGCGATACTGCCAGGAATGAGCAATGCCGTGCCAAAATAATAAGACGTATCCGGGAAAAAACCGATGATGCCAACCATGAAAAAGATCAGAAACACATTCGTTACTTCCCACACTGGCGATAGGTAACGCTCGATGATGTTATGAACGAGATGCTTTTTCCCAGTTATGAAGGAGTAGTAGCTGAAAAATCCAGCACCGAAATCAATTGATGCGACGATGAGGTAGCCGTACAAGAACAACCACAGCACGGAAATGCCTAGTATTTCATAGTTCATTTCGCCTCTCCTCCTTCAATGCCACTGGCGATGAGTTCATCTTGTACAGGGTTGTTTTTGAACAGCTTGCTGAGTATTTTAATCACGGTAAATCCGAGCAGGATATAGAGAAAGCAGAAGAGCAAGAGCATAGTATCCACATGCGTTGAGGTCGTGGCTCCCTCGGCGGTCTTCATGAAACCGCGAAGTATCCAGGGCTGACGACCAACCTCGGCGTACACCCACCCGCATTCGATCCCGAGCATGGCTAGAGGGCCTGACCATGTAATGAGCCTGAGCAGCCAGCGCGGGAAACCGCCCTTGTTTTTGCTTTTGCGTAATTGGCGCTGCACCCAGATGTACAACAGGGAAAGAACCGTTAAGAACATACCGATGGATACCATCATATCGAAAATATAATGTACATAGAGCGGCGGTCGCTCATTGGCAGGCGTTTCGTTGAGCCCTTGAACTTCAGCCGTTGGTGATCCGTGTGCTAAAATACTCAGTGCATAGGGAATTTCAAGGCCATATTTGATTTGATTATCTTTCGTTAGGAACCCGCCAAGAACTAAAGAGGCATTGTCCGATGTTTCAAAATGCCATTCGGCCGCAGCCAGCTTCTCCGGCTGATACTTCGCCAGGAATTTGCCGGAGAGATCACCGACTAAGGCAGTGCTAAGCGAGAAAACAAGAGCCGCTGTCATTGTGAGTTTCAACGCTTTGCGATGGTACAGCGTATCTTTCTTTTTCAATAGTGAGAAAGCAGCTATCGCTGCCAGGATAAAGGCGCTCGTCATATAAGATGAAGCGAGCACGTGAGCAACTTTCGTCGGAGTAGCTGGATTGAACATGGCGACTAGCGGCTGTATATCTGTGATGGAACCATTTTGCAGCTTGAAGCCCTGCGGTGTGTTCATGAATGCATTAACAGTTGTAATAAAAAACGCAGAAGCGGAGGAGCCGAGAACTACTGGGACTAGAAGTAAAAAGTGCAAAATAGGTTTCTTGAAACGGTCCCATGTGTATAAATAGATCCCTAGGAAAATCGCTTCGAAGAAGAAGGCGAATGTCTCCATGAACAGCGGCAGCGCAATCGCCTGCCCCGCTATCCGCATAAAGCTTGGCCACAGCAAGCTTAATTGAAGGCCGATGGCCGTCCCGGTAACAACTCCGACGGCAACAGTGATGACGAAACCGCGCGCCCAACGCCTGGCCATGAGCGAGTAGTAGGGGTCCTTGCGTTTAATCGCTGTCCATTCGGCGAGTGCAATCATAACAGGGACACCGACCCCGATCGTCGCGAAAATAATGTGAAACGCCAGCGTAAGCTCGGTGAGCATGCGGCTGTAAAGCACTGGATCGTACTGCATGGTATCATCTCCCTAAGCGTAATCGTTAGACCTACGAAAATAGATGGCGGCTCCAAGAAAGAAGCATGATTACAGCTACCACAGCGCATAGGATAATGAGCGCTTTTTCTTGTTTGCGGTATTTGTTCATGTCCATTATATTCACCTGCTTCGTTTTTCTTTCGTCTCATAGGTATATCATATACGAATGTATGTGATTATTTTCACATAATTGTGGCGGGAGAATGAAAAGAGTTTGACAGTGTTGTGAAAATATTCACAAGAATGTGAAGAGTTTATGAATCGTGTTGGAGAGGTAATTGAGGGCGATAATGGGGATTTCGAATAGAGGTATCTTTTTTATCAAGGGAACAAGATACACAGTTTATTTTACAGAATAGCTCATTCATGGAGTGGTTTAAGCAAATTCCGTTATAAATATCTCGGAATTTGTTAAGTTCCAGTTTTTCTAGTTCGAGGGACAAGGACATATATCCTTTCACGTATTTGGACAAGATCTTAGATAACCTTTCCGTAGGACCGGCCCCAGGTTTCGTTGTTCACAACGTCAAGAAGTTCGACAACACAGGAGAGGATCTGGAGGATCTGATCTCGATCGGAACCATCGGCCTGATCAAGGCGATTGAGAGCTTCCAATCGAATAAGGGCACGAAGTTCGCGACGTTCGCGGCCCGTTGCATAGAGAATGAGATTCTCATGCACTTGCGTTCTTTGAAGAAGACCAAAAAGGACGTTTCCCTGGACGATCCGATAGGAACGGATAAGGAAGGCAATGAAATTACGCTGCAGGATATACTGGGCACCGAGCCCGACGAAGTGGTGGAGAAGGTTCAGCTCAAAATAGAGAAGAGTAAGATCTATCGCAATCTCGATATCCTCGACGAACGCGAGCAAGAGGTCATTCGGGGGAGGTTCGGTCTCGACGGCGGCGGCGACGAACAGACGCCGCGGGAGATCGCTCGTGAGCTCGGGATCAGCCGGAGCTATGTATCGCGGGTCGAGAAGCGGGCGCTCATGAAGCTGTACCACGAGTTCTATAAGGCGAAGCGGTAGGGAAGAGCGAAGGTCAAATTTTATATTTGGCTTGTTGTTTATAACGATAAAATTACGGTGGCGATTTTCCGATGTGATATCAATATCTGAAACCAAACGGTAGATGTTCCGTTTGGTTTTTTACTGTTTATCCACTCCACACATATTGAACGAGTGTCGCAGTTAATTAGAACTGATTAATGGCAAAGGCAGCCAGGGTCACGGTCAATTTACATGCACGATGAATGGTTTTTAGTCCGTCCTACTCGTCGGTGGAGCCATATGCCTGATGGAACCCCATGGCACCATGGCCGATTGTCGAGACATCGGGGTTATGACTGCTAAGTTTGCGTTTTTACATAACAATATTCTTCTGCACTAAGGTTTAGGATGACTTTCCAGAAAGTGTGGAACTGCCGGCAGGCCAAGTGGAGAGCGCTTGCTCAACAACAGCCTCTAACATGTCGCGACTGAAGCCGGCCTTGGCTTGAACAGCCATACCGTGGAGCACCGTCAGCACGAATGCAGCTAACGCAGCACAGTTAGTAGTCTCCGGCAGATCTCCCTCTTGCTTTGCCCGTTCGAAGCGATTGCGCAGCGACGCTTCTCCGTCTGCACGCGCATCGATCAAGGCACGCCGAATAGGTTCGGTATCGTCCGTACCAGCCAAGGCACCGTGGACACCTAGACACCCTTTGCGATCTGGGTAACGAGTATTTAATTCGGCCGCTCTAAGGAGGATGTGTGCGGCCACCTCCCGCGAGGTCGGCAGCTCCAGCGCCACCGGGATGAAATCCAGGTAGTCCTCATAATAGCGCGCCAGAACTCGGCGGAACAACGCTTCCTTGTTGCCAAATGCCGAATAGAGAGCGGGTCGTTCGACACCCGTGGCCTGCGTCAGGTCGGTGTACGACACGCCCTCGTAGCCTTTGCGCCAAAACACGCAAAGCGCCGCGTCCAGTGCCTGATCCACATCGAATTCGCGGTTACGTCCCATCAGTCAGATCTCCTCTCTTTTTTTGTAACTGTCGGATTAAAAAGGTTTGTGTCCAATTTCATACTTTATATTATCATAACACACGTTACAAAACGCTACCAGTCCATCGGGCAATGACCTGCGTCAGTGCTCGATCGGCAAAAAGTGTGGTCTTGTGTCAAACATCAGGCGCTAGACTCGGTCCGAGCTGATGGCCCTTCCCAGAGCGCAAAGCATCATCCTAACTTGATGCTACTTGACATCACTGCAATTGACGATTCACAGTGGGCGCCATAATATAATAAATCAATAACGTAATGAACGTTACGTTATTGACAAAGTGTAAAAAAATGTATAACATGATTTTATGTAACGATCGTTATGATATTCCGCAATTCACCGGGGCTAGGGCGTCCAGTGACGTACAAAGAGGTTCTTTTCATCTGAAATCATTAAAGGAGGTTTTTTTATGCAGCAATCATTGAAGGGCAAGGTCGTCCTCATTACGGGCGGCTCACGCGGTCTTGGCGCCGCTATGGCGGAAGCGTTCGCCGATCACGGAGCGGATGTTGCGATCAGCTACGCGGCTTCGGCCGAAAAGGCGGCGGCTGTCGTGGAGAAGTTGAAGGGCAAGGATGTTCGTGCATTGGCAATCAAAAGCGACCAAGCGGATCTTTCTTCCGCCAAGCCCCTAATTAACTCGGTGATTGCCGAATTCGGCAAACTCGACATCCTCGTGAACAACGCCGGAATCGCGATCCAGGGCCAGATGGTAGATGAGACCGGCTTGGACGAAGAAAATTACAATCGGCAGTGGCAAGTCAATGTCATGGGATCAATTGCTAATACCCGCGCGGCCGCACCCCGACTAACGGACGGAGGTCGCATTATTTTTATCGGCTCTCTGCTAGGCGAGAAAGTGCCCTTTAGAGGGGTCGCCGACTACGCTGGAACGAAGGCGGCGCTCGCCGGATATGCGAGGGGCATCGCGCGCGACCTCGGCCCCCGCAATATCGCTGTGAATGTCCTGCAGCCGGGCGTCATGACCACGGACATGAACAAGGATGTGGCCGATCATCTTCCACCCCTTGAAACCTTCCTAGACATGCATCCGATCCGTCGCTTTGCAACTCTTGAAGAGGTGGCAGAGACCGTCTGCTTCCTTGCCGGACCACATGGGGGCTACATCACTGGTGAGACCATCAATATGGCCGGCGGTGTCGGAATCTAGGACCATCCCGATCAGGTCCCATGCATGGGCACCAGCCAAGTATTCTAACTTGCGTTAGTAGTGATCGCAGTCCGCCGGCCAAGAACCGTATTGTGATCTTTAAACCTGCCAATCTGATGCAGGGAAGCGCTCAGCATCGGTATGTCAAAGACCTGGCCGACAAAGAGCAAGCTTCTAAATAAAAAAATATGCATTTAAAGGAGAAAATTTATGACTAGAACATTCAGTGCAAAGTCAACTGCCGATCAGGTGCTTTCCGGCATTGATCTCAAGGGAAAGCGAATTCTCATTACGGGTGCATCATCGGGCATTGGCCTCGAAACCGCCCGCTCACTGTTCTCTCACGGTGCCAGCGTCGTCGGCACGGCCAGAGACCTCGCTAAAGCCCAAGCGGCCACTTCATCGTTCTTTGATGCCGCGGCGCAAGGAGGCGGCAGCCTAGAGTTGATCGAGCTCGATCTCACATCCTTGCAAAGCGTTCGCGCCTGCGCGGATAAACTGTTGGCCAACGGCCAGCGGTTCGACGTCATCATCGCCAACGCTGGCGTCATGGCAACCCCGTTCGGTCGGACGGTCGACGGCTTCGAAGTCCAGTTCGGGACGAACTATCTTGGTCATTTTGCCTTGATCAATCGGATCGAGCCGCTGCTTGTCGATAACGGGCGTTTGGTGATGCTATCGTCCCAAGCACATCGCGCCGCCGATGTTGACCTGGACGATCCGAATTTCGAGCAACAGGCATACGATCCGTTTGTCGCCTATGGCCGATCGAAAACGGCCACTACTCTCTTCGCAGCGGAATTCGATAAGCGGTATCGCAATCGTGGCATCCGAGCTGCCTCGGTGATGCCCGGGAATAGCCTTACCGATCTCGCACGCCATTTCTCGCAGGAAGACTTACAGGGTCTTTTCGAGAACGTTGGCACAGCTCGCGCCGAAGCGGGTCTTCCGCCAGCAGAGCTCAAAGAAATCGCGCAGGCAGCGGCAACGTCGGTCTGGGCCGCAGTTGTGGCTGACAAAGACGAAATCGGCGGACGCTATCTCGAAGATTGTGCGGTCGCACCGATTGATGACACGCCTAACCCGTTTGCCGACGGCGTAAGGTCGTATGCTCTCGACGCTAACAAAGCCGAGCAGCTTTGGGTGAAAAGCGAGGAATTGGTAGGCGTGAAAGGTATGTACCCATGACAGTAGTCGGTATCATTGGCGCGGGCGAGGTCGGCAGCCAGATCGCGCGTGCGGCGATCGCGAACGGGTATGAGGTCGTCATTGCCAATTCACGAGGACCCGAGACGTTGAAGGACCTCATTGATGAGCTCGGCCCGTCAGCGCGCGCCGCGACTGCGGCCGGCGCTGCCGAGGCTGGTGACTTCGTCGTCGTGGCCGTCCCCCTCAAGCTGGTCAACGACATGCCTGTGGAGCAGCTGTCGGGAAAGATCGTGCTCGACACGAACAACTACATGCCTTGGCGCGATGGCCATTTCCCCGTGATCGACTCTGGTGAGAAGACAGTTCATGAGCTCCGCCAGGAGCACCTTCCTACCTCGATGGTGGCGAAGGCCTTCACCCACATACAAGCCCCCCGCCTCTTCATTTCGAGCAGACCAGTTGGCGCCCCCGACCGCCATGCGTTGTCGGTCTCGAGCAACTTTCCTGAGGCCACGGAACTCGTGATGCGGCTATACGACCAGTTCGGATTCGATACTGTCGACAACAGTCCGCTGAGCGAGTCATGGCGCAGCGGTCCCGGCCAGCCAGCTTGGGCTGCGCACGCGCACCAGACCCGTGCTGAGCTGATCGCCAATCTCGCCAGGGCGCGACGGATCATTTTGGCATGAGTCATCGCGCAGGCAGCCGCAATGTCGGTCTGGGTCGCAGTCGTGGCTGACAAAGACGAAATCGACGGACGCTATCTTGAAGATTGTGCGGTCGCGCCGATCGATGACACGCCTAACCCGTTTGCCGACGGAGTAAGGTCGTATGCGCTCGCCAAAAATAGGGTGAGAAACGTACGCTAAGAACGTGCTAAAGACTTCAATACATGAATAGGGCCTTAAGCTAAGGCTGACTAAACGAGTTGAATAGCCGACATTTAACTTAGTGTTAATTTAGAGAAGAGGAGGTAAGTATTTGAAGACAATTGCGGTAATTGGCGCTGGACCTGGTCTTGGTTTTTCATTGGCCAAAACTTTTGGAGGGCATGGATTCCGTATTGCTATGGTTTCAAGAACACAAGAGAAGTTGGATCAATATGCTGTGGAGTTAAGTGTTACAGCCAATCTACTTTGTCCAGCTATAGACGCTGGTAGATGTCCGCAGATTGACGGGAATGGTGACCTTGATTGGTATCGAAAGGGGAAAGCCGTTTTGGGGCGTTCCCTCTTCGAATAAATTTCGACTTGATACGTGTCATTCTTTCGCAAATAAAATCGTGCTTTTACAAAGTTTAGGGGTTAAATCTAGATTAAAGAAAGTTTATATTAAATAAACTAAGCTGCAGACAATCAAATAAGTTCTTCCAAAGAATCGCTTTCAACAAGCGATTTTTTGTTTTTTAATTTAAAAATTTAACATAAATAATTTAATGCATAATTATACATTTCGAATACAGTGGATATTATCACTAATTATGAAAAAGTTGGTAGTTATGCTGCTAGTACTTTATTATTTTTCTCACTAATTTTGCCAACGGACCTTGATAAATCAAGTTATTAAAGGTCAATTTTCTCATTAATTATGACACCACACGATAATTGATTGACGTGAGAAAATAAAAGTTCATTAATTATTTGATCATTAGCTGTTAAGCAGCGAAAACCAACTAATCCTCACTAGTTTGCCTAATATTTGCCGGGGAGATCGGGAGACGTTGGAACAAGGCTAATTGTATGAGAAGGAGATACACGGAGGAGGAACAAGTAACTAATTGAGGCACTATACAGGCAATTCGAGGAAAGACTCGTCTCCGCTTACAACATAACCTATTACAATTCAGAGCTAATAGACATAAAAAAAGATGCCCCTTGATGAATTCATGAATTCAAGGGGCATCTCCTGGTAGATTAACTCCGCGGTGGTTTGTTTAAACTGTTTACGATCCGGGTTAGTGTTCAGCTCTTCGGAGGAAAAAATAAATTGAAAACAAAATAACGCTATGATATAATCGGTAGCGGTATCGAAAAATTAAATGAATGAGTTTATTTAATTTTATCCCTAATTTAATTGTACTTCTAGAACTTTGATTTGTCAATGCTCTTTTTTATCCCCAAAAAACGGAAGAAGGAGAGTGTTCAGGAGAGATGAAAGCGAAGGATTGGCTGCTGGAACAGGAGCGGATGGAACTTGTCAGGAACAAGCTGCAAGCGAGAATCGCCGAACTAGAGCCAGGAGGTTACTGGACTGCGTGATCAGGCTACGGACATCCGCAAGCGGTTTTGGGAAGAAGTTACGATCAACACAAGTACGAACGAAGATTTCGAAGAGTCCTTCTACACGATTAATCAGCAGTCCGCTGTAATGGCCGAACGGGAGCGCGGCCACAAGCTGTTGACGCAGCAATGGAAAAGCATGAAACGTCTGCTCCCATTTCCTTATTTCGGACGTGTCGACTTTCAGGAGGAGGGCCTGGACCTCAACGAGCAGTTCAGTATCGGCGTATCTTCCTTCATCGACGAAGACGGATTAAGCTTTCTGAGCTATGACTGGCGCACGCCAATCGCGAGCCTGTACTGTACTACGACTATTCCCCCGGCCTGGCGTCTTATGTCACGCCGGTCGGACGAATCGAAGGGACGATGGAGCTCAAACGGCAGTTTCAGATTCAAAACGGGCAAATCCAGCATGTTTGACGCGAGTGAAACGATTGGAGACGAATTGCTGCAGCAAGTGCTCGGCAAGTGCGGACTCGCAAATGAAGAGTATCGTGGCAACCATCCAGAAGGAACAAAACGCTATCATCCGGGATGACAAAAACCGGATGCTTATCGTACAGGGGGCGGCCGGCAGCTGTAAGACTTCCGCGGTATTGCAGCGGGTGGCGTACTTGCTGTACAAACACCGCCAGACGATCAGGCGGATCAAATCGCTCTTTTCTCACCGAATCCGATGTTTACCACTCATATCTCCACCGTCCTTCCGGAGCTCGGTGAGGTGACGGGCGATTTGTCGCCGTTCGTGCAGGCATTGCCTGCAAATTTGTACGAGAAAGCGCCATATTGACGGATCGGGTGTGCCGTCGGCCGCGATAAGCTGCATGATTTAGTAAATCTTCGGAGCCATCTTTTAGCTCGTCATCAAAGCCGGTTGTAAGCAAGAATCCGCCGCCGACTCCTATTTCCACGTGTCGGCGTCCACCTACAAACAGATCAATTTGTTCTTCGACCATTATTTTCATCCATACACAGCTCGATGAGCAGAAAGCAGGGACCTATGTCAGCTCCTACGCAAACAAAATCGATGTCAGCCGGCGGGGACGATTTCTCGCTGAAAGCTATTCTGCCGCCGCTCCTGGCGATTATTGTCGGCATGATCATGGTTATTCTGGACAGCACCGTCGTCAATAATGCCATTCCGAAGCTCGTTAAATACTTCAACACCGATCTGAAGACGATCCAATGGACCGTCACCGGCTATACGCTGGCCTTATCCGCCGTTATCCCGCTTTCAGGCTGGATGGCTGATAAATTCGGCTCCAAGCAGATTTTCATGATTACGATCGCCCTGTTCACGATCGGTTCTGTGCTGTGCGGCATCGCGCAAACGCCGGAACAGCTGATCATTTACCGCGTCATTCAAGGCTTGGGCGGCGGCATGATGGCCCCGGTCGGGATGGCTATGGTGTTCAAGCTCGCGCCTCCAGAGCGTCGCGGATCCATCATGGGCGTACTCGGCATCCCAATGCTAATGGCGCCGGCGTTCGGTCCGGTGCTATCAGGCTGGCTGGTCGATTCTGTCAGCTGGCACTGGATTTTCATCATCAATCTGCCGATCGGCATTATCGCCTTTATCCTTGGGTATAAATATTTGCCGAAATCCGAACGCCAAGCGGCGCCGCATCTGGACGTCATCGGCATGTGCCTCGCACCGATCGCATTCTCCATGCTGGCGTACGGCGTAAGCGAAGGTGGCACCAGCTGGTCCAGGGCTTCAACGATCACAGGCTTGACCGTCGGCGGCATTGCGCTGATCCTCTTCATTTTCGTGGAACTGGCACAGAAGCAGCCGTTGCTGGAGCTGAAAGTGTTCAAGTCATCCGACTTTACACGCAGCATCATCTTGACGTGGATCGTACAGCTCGCGCTGTTCGGCGCCATGCTGATCGTGCCGCTGTACCTGCAAGGCGTCATGCACTACACCGCGCTTGAAACGGGCTGGATCCTGATGCCGAATGCCCTATGCGCGGGAATCGGCATGCCGATCAGCGGCCGGTTGTTCGACAAGATCGGCGCGCGTCCACTCGCCTTCGCTGGTCTTGCCGTCGTATCCATTTCCCTGTTCATCTTGTCCGGCATATCGGTGGATACCTCGCTGTGGGTGATCATCCTGTGCATCTGCATCATGGGCCTCGGCATGGGCTTTTCTATGATGCCGCTCAATACGCATGTCCTGAACTCAGCACCTCGCCGTCTGGTGAGCCGCGTTACACCGCTGACAACAGCAGCGCAGCAAGTCGTCGTCTCGTTCGCGGTGGCGGGACTGACGGGTTATCTGACGTCGCAAATCTCTTCCCACGCCGCAAGCGCGGGAGCGGACGCAAATCCGCTGAACGCCGTCGTCGCGGGTTACGGCGATACGTTCTTCCTGTCCGCGTGCCTAACGACCGCGGGTGTCGCACTGACGCTCCTTCTGCGTAAACCGAAGCAGCAGGAAGAAGGCGGAACCGCTGGTGGGGACAATCCGGACCCGGCGATGATGGGTCACTAATCGCGAATCGGCCCCGATTCGCTCGTATGCAAATAGCCTTGGCCGTTAGTTGGCCAAGGCTATTTTTAGCTGATTATGTTAGGCTGTGCAGTACGTCTTTGTAAGGGCATGGGGCTGTTCCTTGCTGTCTCGGCGCTGTGTGGCTTATCGCGGACATGACACAGCTTATCGTCTTCTGCGCCATCCAGGGGATGGGCATGTTCGGCGCAATCACATACAATCCGCTGTTCTCGCAAGCCGTTATCGGGACTCCAGCGTCCGGTTCCGGTTCCGTTCTGACGCCGATGCTGCTGCCGCTTATTGTGCCTAGCATCATCGTCGTCCGTTTGATTACAAAGCTCAGCTTCCGTACCATCGTCGTCACCTCGATGGCGATCATGACAGCAGGCTACTACCCATGATTTTTAACAGGGGCAGGAGTCTATTTTAAGCCGATAATGGATCCTTTGGAGCCGAGTGCTTCAAGTGAACATAAAATCCGGCAGCTACACAAACCACAATTATGCATACGGAGGTCCACTGTGCTGTCGTCCAACCCAACATATATTTGGGTGTATCGCCTCTAAGCAATTCTAATAGGAACCGCCCTATATTGTATAAAATGTTTGTAATGAGAAACAAATAGCCTCTTTTTAATTTTTTCTGTAGGAGTATCATGATTATCGCAAATAAGATGACGTCCATTTGTCCTTCCCAAACTTCTGCTGGATATAACAGTTGGTCCCCAAATACAGCTCTCGCGTTCGTGCCTTCAGGGTATAAAATTCCCCAATTTCCACCGGTTGGATCCCCAAAAGCATCGCCGTTCATAAGATTCGCATCTCTGCCAATGCTTTGTCCTAGAATAAGGCCTGGCGCACATAAATCAGCAAGCTCCCAAAATGAGATTTTATGCTTTTTAACATACCAAATACCGACGAGTACAGCACCGACAACTCCACCCTGAATAGATAATCCGCCGTGCCAAATAGCTATGATTTCCCATGGATTCTTGGAATAATAACCCCAATCAAACAAAAAAACTTGCCAAAAGCGAGAACCTAAAATAGCACCGATAAACATAGGAACAGCTAAATTTAATAAATGTTCAGCAAGTTCATGTTTCTTTTGAAGTTTTGCCAATGTTACAGTAACACCAATTCCTAATATACAAGCTATCACAAACAGAATACTGTAAGAACGAATTGGAAAAGAACCGATATGACCTAGAAATTGAAGCAAATGAAATCCTCCTTTTTATTCTTCCTTGTTGTTGGCTTTGCGTTTGATTTTAATGGAGGCTAACGTCGAGTTTTCAGTGATGAAGTGAAGCTTAGACTTCGACACGCCGATTTGCTGTGAAGTGTATATGCCTGAATGACCCGAAAATAAATAACTAATGATACAAGCTATGAACATGTAAATAGCACCCTCGGATCCAAACAGCTCAATCCCCATGATAAAGCAAGCGAGAGGTGTGTTGGCGGCTCCGCTAAATACGGCGATTAAACCGAGGCCAGCCAAAAATGGGGCTGAGATATGCAACATGCTTGCAAGCGAATTTCCGAGTGTCCCACCGATAACGAATAGTGGAGTGACTTCTCCACCCTGATAACCTGCTCCAAGTGTAAGGGCTGTAAATAAGATTTTCCAAAGGAAAGCCAGAGGTGCAACTGGCTGTTCAAAAGATTCTTGAAGTAATGGAATTCCCAAGCCAAGATAGTCTCTTGTACCAAAAATATAAACCAAGGCAATAATGACTAGCCCGCCGACGAACGATTTGAGGATAGGATTTTTAAACATTGCGGAGTATATTTTCTTTAATCTGTGGGTGAGTTCGCTAAACAGAATGCTGGTAAGGCCAAATAGGATGGAAGCGAAAACAACCTTGATAAGGAGCATTGTTGAAAGATCAGGAATTTGTCCCATTTGGTAATGGATATGATGAATTCCCCAAGCCGTTGTGACCAGATTCCCTACAAAACTTGCTATGAAGCATGGAAGGATAGCTCGATAGCTTACGAGACCTATAGCAATGACTTCAATGCCAAAGATGGTTCCTGCCAACGGTGTGCCAAAAACAGCTCCAAATCCGCTGCTGATTCCACACATTAAAAGGATTTTGCGGTCTGTTTCATCTACTTTGAATACGTTGCCAATCCATTCAGAAAAACTGCCGCCCATTTGTACAGCGGTTCCCTCACGTCCTGCCGAACCGCCAAATAAGTGGGTTAAGACGGTTCCAAGCAATACAAGGGGGGCCATACGGAAAGGTATGGTTTCCTGTCCATGTTGGATTCGTTCCAAAATGAGATTATTGCCTTTTCCAGCATTTTTACCATACTTTAAATACAAATAACTCATACATGCACCGCTGAGGGGCAAAAGGAACAATAGCCAGAAATGGCTTTCACGTTGGACCGTTGCCCAATCTAAACTTGCTAAAAATAAAGCAGAAGATGACCCTGACAATATCCCAGTAAGACCGCCGTAGAAAATCCACTTCAATAATGATCCTAGCAGCGCGAGGTGAATTGCTTTTTCAGCATACAAATAGAGCTTGTTTTTGAGGCTTTCTAAACTGCTCTTCACTTTCCAAGTCCTCTCCTGTCATTAGGTTTTTTACGTGATATTGGATAAAAAAAACAGACTCCTACCAGTGAAAGGATGCGCACTGGTAGGAGTCATCAGCCCAAAGGCGGTTATGGCGAACTCCATCGCCTTTATTCCCGTTTTCATTAACACGAATATTATAAGATATTTCCGAGTTTGTCAACAATACGATCTAAATCAGTTCTATCATGTTAAAGATATCCGTTTGGGAAAAGCTTGAGAAATCAGGCTTTTTTGCTTTACAAGCCTATCGGGAGGCGTTTATACTAGATTTGAAAAAAATGGAAATAAAGGATATGTAAAGTAGAGGGGTGTATTGCCTTTGAGAAGAAAATCGAATAAGAGACGATTAATTTTGTGTATCGGGGCCATTTGTCAGCTTGCCCTCGGGACGGTTATCATCCCCCAACAGGCCAGATCTGCTGAGCCTTCCCAGCTCATTCAACTTCAGCTAGACAATAGTGCGGCCAGTGTGAATGGCCGTAAAGTTGAACTGCCTGCTCCTCCAAGGCTCATGAATAATGTGACCATGGTGCCGTTACGTTTTGTCAGTGAGGCTTTGGGTTCGGATTTATCATGGGATGATGTGACTCGCACGATAACGCTAAGCATTCCTTCCAAGAGAATCCAACTGACCATCGAGCAGAATGAAGCGTTGATAGATGGTACAAGAGTGCCTTTAGACACCCCGGCATCGATCATCAATGACACTACGATGGTACCGTTGCGGTTTATAGCGGAACAATTCGGCCAACAGGCCACCTTCGATCCCCAGACAAGGTCCATTACTATCACTCCTTTGCTCAAAAAGGAAAGCCCGGACCCACTACCCAAGCCTGTAGAAAAGAAGCGTCTGGAGCGGCCTATTGTAAAAAATTTGACAACGGATATTACTTTAGGCAAAGGCAAAGTACTTTTTACAGGGGCACAAAGTAGCTGGGAAATTCTGAGCATAGTTATCGATAAGAATCATCGAGTTTATTATTTGGATTATGATAAATATTTTGATTATGGAGGAAAATTCGGGACATTCAGTATCAAGATGTATGACCCTAAGGTTGGCAAGACTGTCAGTACCTTATATTACAACCAATACAGATTTAAGTTTACGTACGAAGATCATGCGCACCAAACGCAAACCTTTAATTCTGAAGATGTATATCCGGTTAAGCTATTTTACAATGAAGCCACGGATCAAGTTTACTTGTTCGGTGACAGCCTGAACCCACATGTGAAAGGAATCCTCATCTATGAGATTCTTCCTGAGGTGCACCATGTATCCTTGCAGGAAACAGATATGAATTTCCGGCTCAATCAGAATTTCATGTCAACCACAGACGGCAAGAAGTTCTATTATAGCGATGTATACCACCATAAGCTGTATTCGATTGACAACGGAGTATCGATGCCGAAGCTTAGTGACGCCACAGTCCTCAAACGAGACAGCAACCTCATCTCACTAGTCAAAGACGGACAAACTTACTTATTGGACTCCTGGGCAAATGCGATCTATACCATTCGTGAAGATAAGTTTCAGAAGGTGGCGGAGCTGAAAACGAGCAACATCATATCTGCGGTTTCGGCTAACGGTTATTTTTATTTATGCGATGGATCCAACATATATCGGGTAACTCCAGAGGGGAAAATTGAAAATTATATAAACTTCGAGTCGCTTTCTTATCATAAGGGTCAATATGACCCTGTTACGCAAACCTATGATGAGGAGGTATACAATACCAAATCCAATCCATATAATGAGTTACGGCCTATTTTCGTCAATATGTCAACTCGCTTTGCTGTTGACAGTGATGGCAATGTCGTCATGTATGATGGAAACATTCTTAGGCAGATTCAAGTGTATCCATAAGAGCATCCATTTTACCATGAAGAAGTGGATGGCAGAAAAAGTGTCAAAGTGGTTGATGAGTTTCCTGTCCCTTTCCTATATACTTATAGAATAAATATATAGAGAAATGGCGGTTTTCTTATGAGCATGTACGTTTATTATGCGATATTTTCAATTATCCTGTTATTTGGTGTAGTCGCCACCTTTATGGTTGGTTTTTCTCGAAAAAATCAAGAAGGCGACCCCACTTATTTCCAAAAAACGGGGCGGAAATGGATCCGTCTCACGGCTTTGTATGTCATCGCGATTGCAGCGGGACTATTTGCTTTGCTGGCTTATATACAAAGCTCGAACGGATAAAAGAGACCACGTTTTCGCGACCGAATGCGAAGCGTGGTCCTTTTTATTTACTATGGGCGCGCAAAGCATCATATAGGTGTGTAAGACCTGGGATCATTTCTTCTATACGGGGTCTTGCAAAGCTGATGCGCATACAACTAGTCTGAGAACCATAAACACTGCCCGGTACGAAAAGAACGCCCCGTTTGATCGCTTCATCCAGCAGTTTGAAATCATCGATCTCTCGATTGATTTTACACCAGAGGTTAAGTCCGCCTTGCGGTGGGGTATAGGTGATGTAATCGCCTATAATTTGCTGTACCCCCCGTATCAGCTCGTTTCTTTTCTCAACTAAACCTTTCCGTACCCGATGAATTTGGCTCTCAAAATGGCCTTCTCTAATAAACTGATTGGCGACCCATTGGGGGATGGAGCTTAAACCGAAATCCATCTGCTGCCGGGCATCCGTTAAGCGGCTTACAACAGCCTGAGGGGCAATCAGCCAGCCAATCCGTAGCCCGGAAGCTGCAATTTTGGACATTGAACCGATATAGAGGACATTGCCGGATTTATCTAACGATTTCAAAGTGGGCGGAGGGTTTCCGTCAAAAGCCGTCAAGGTGAAAGGGTCGTCTTCGACAATTGGGATGCCGAGTTCCGAGGCAATCTCCAGTAATCGGATTCTTCGCTCTGTTGTCATTACGCAACCTGTAGGATTTTGAAAGTTTGGGTTTAAAAAAAGCATGCGAATTCTGTGCTGACGGTATAAAGTAAGGATATCCTCAGGATTAATTCCTTGCTCATCGACAGGTAAACGAAATAATCGGAGCCCTGCTGATTGAAACATGGGCAGCGAATAACAATAAGAAGGATCTTCGATGGCGACAGCATCGCCTGGACTAAGCAGGCACTGTGTGATCAAATACAAGGATTGCTGGGAACCAGCGGTAATTAAAATCGACGAGTCTGTGCTATGGATACGAAGATGCTGCTCTAGAAACGTAACCAGAGTTTCCCTTAAAGGGGAGTAGCCTTGAGGATCCTCGTAGCCGAGCTGCTCTCGAAAGGGCTGCTTTTGCAAAAGTTCCCGCACAATCTCGTTCGGAAATAAATCGTCAGATAATTCGCCGCTCGCAAAGTCGATGATACCTGTGCCTTTGCGCAGCTCCTCGCGAATACGGCGGATGAAAGGAAGATTCGGAAGGAAGGTGCCGCCTTCCACATAGGTTTTCCAGTTAGGCGTCTGTTTGGGGGATATGCCCCACTTGTGTGTAGTAACCCGGGTGCCGCTGCCTTTGGCACTTTCTACAATGCCGGATGCGCGCAGCATTTCATACGCATTTACAACCGTGCTTCGGTTTACGCCAAGGTTGTCGGCTAATTTTCTTTCCGATGGCAGAACACTGCCTGGTGGAAATTCACCAAACGAAATCCTGCGCTGGGTGTATTCCGCTATCTGTTGATAGATGGGTTTTTTACTTGATCGGTCTGGTTTCCACATCAGTTTTCATCACCTTTAAAAAAAGTATGCCAGATACGTAGAAGAATTAAGCACATTTAGTATATCATTTAGGAGAAAGTAGCGTTTGGATTCGTTGGAGTCTTGTGTTCCAATTTGATGAACGAAGAGGGGGTTTCAAGAGAGTGGGGAAACTGAACGGCAAGAAGATCGCCATTGCTGGATCTAGAAAAACAGAGGAAATGAGCTCGTTAATTGAAAAGCAGGGAGGCATCCCTGTGATACGGCCTTTACAGGGCCTCTTGTATTTTGATGAGTCTGCGGTAAAGCAAGAGCTGTTATTTTGCGTGAATCATCAAGTGGATTGGTTTATTTTTACGACAGGCACCGGAACAGAGCCGCTGCTTGATGCGGCGGAGAGTTTGGGAATCCGTACGGCTGTGTTGCAAAAAATGAAAGAGGCGAAGGTGGCGGCACGCGGATACAAGACCTATGCCTTGCTAAAGAGACTGGATATCCTGCCTGAAATCGTCGATGAGGACGGCACGATGCAAGGGTTAATCAGCAACTTGAGTTCCTGCGATTTTTCCGGCAAAACCGTAGCTGTACAATTACATGGCGAACCGCAGCCCACTTTAATTCAATTTTTGGAGGAGCGTGGGGCGAACGTCATTCAACTGCTGCCCTATCGACATATCCAACCGGAATCGTCCATCCTTGAGGCATTGTGCCATGAGCTTGCGACACATACGATTCATGCGATTTGTTTCACTACTGCGGTGCAAGTGAAGTATTTATTTGAATATGCGAGAGATCAAGGCATTGTGGACGCGGTGCGTGAAGCGTTCACCACAGGTGTTCACGCTGTAGCGGTCGGCAAGGTAACCGCCGAAGCATTGAGAGACGAGGGCGTGAACCGTGTTATCGTACCGGAAAGCGAGCGGATGGGCGCTATGATCATTGAATTAGTGAAGCATTATGCCGGTGAGGAGTAAAGAGGAACGATAAGGATTTGCCGCGGGGAAGCTCAACATCGACCATGGGTTGAATGGGCTTCCCCTTTGATTTTGGCACAGTCGGAATAAGGTGCTGCTTTCGAGCGGTGTTTTAAACGAAGGCACGAACAATTGACAAAATAAGGAGCAAGAAGTAGAATTTTATTACAAAAACTTAAACGTTTAAGTTAAGAGGGAGATGGGGAAATGGAAGCTAATATCGTTACACTTCGGGATGTTCCATCGGACATTCTTGGCTACAGCCGAGACATTTTCGTGTATGTGCCGCCTTCTTATTACACAAACCCGGATCTGCGTTATCCGGTTGTCTATGCGCAGGACGGGCAACATATATTTAAAGCTGACTCGCAGGGTGAGTCGTGGGATTTGCAGCATACCGCGGATCGTTTAATAAGCGAAGAATGGTTGCAAGAGGTTATTATCGTTGGCGTATCATCCATTGCGCGCAAACGGGCAGCTGAGTATTTTCATCCTAAAGATGGGATCGGCGAGCTGTATCGGATGGAGTTGCATGGCGATTTGTATGAAAAATTCCTGATCGAGGAAGTAAAGCCTCGAATTGATCGGGAATTCCGGACGATGCCGGGTCGGGAGCATTCAGCCATTCTTGGATCATCTGCTGGAGGGCTTGTTTCTTATCACATTGGCTTCCGTCGTCCGGACGTATTCAGCCGTATCGGAATTCTGTCTCCCTTTTTCGTACATGTTAACGTGAATGAAATGAGTAGTAGAGAAGCGGACTGGACTGAGCTGAAGCTGTACAATGAATGTAATCAAAAACCTGATGTGCGGGTTTGGCTCGATATGGGCGGAGCCGAAGGGACCATCTTGACCCGGCATGCCCGCGAAGTTGCCGATCGAATGATCACAAGCGGTTTCACACCCGGGAATGATCTGATCTTTCTGCATGATCCGCAAGCGGGACATACTCAGTTCGATTGGGGCAAACGGGTGAGTGCGACGCTGCTTTATTTCTTCGGACGCAGGGGGACTCCGCGAAGTTTGGAAATCATCGGCAGGAAGACTGTTGGGGTGAATGAAAGGGGAGTTCGCCTATATGCAAATGTGACATACGACTCCGGTTTCCGCATGAGCCTGCTTGATGCCGCTTATTCCGTGGATAGGCCAGAACGGCTCTCCATATACGAAGACGGCACTTTGCTGCCCAAAGATGAGGGGACAGCGAAAGTTACCGTCCAGTATGGCGGTTTGGAAGCCTCCTGCGAATTGCAAATCGTTCCATTTTTAGCGGAAATGGTAGAACTGGAGGTCAAGGTGGAAGTACCGGGAAATACGCCTTCGGATGCAAGTATTCATGCGGGGTTTCCTTTGCCTAAAGTGGAGGAAGGACTGTACCGGGGACGGTTTCGGCTTCCGCGCGATTTAATTTTTGATGTGAAAGTATCGCGAGGGTTTGGCAGCAATGAGAAGAGGGCGTCGAATCGAAGATTCGCAACTACGCATGACCAGAAACTGCATTTTGTTGTAAAGGAATGGGAGGAACAATGACTGAAGCAAGTGTCGGCAGCCGCTTGGTGCATATCCGTTCCTTCCCATCCAAGTCGCTTGGCAATGAGCGAGGCCTGACCATTTATCTTCCTCCCCAGTACGATGCTCATCAAGAGCGGCGTTACCCGGTGCTTTATTTGCATGATGGACAGCAAGTGTTCGAGTCAAGCCCTTTCTCAGGCTCCTCTTGGCATCTACGGGAAACCACCGATCAGCTTATTGCAAGCGGCAGGATACAGCCGATTATCATGGTTGGCATCTATAATCAGGGGCTAGAAAGATTGAATGAATTTGCTCATCCCACTGGAGAATCCGGTATAGAGGGCGCTTCTGATATTGATTGCAGGGGAGAGCGGTATGAACAATTCCTCGTTCACGAACTGAAGCCTTATATCGATCAGTCTTTTCGAACGCTTTCGGGTCGAGAACATACGGCTCTGCTTGGATCTTCAATGGGCGGCCTTATCACCTATCATATTGGCTTTCGAAATCCGGATGTATTTTCGATGCTGGGCATGATGTCGCCTTATTTCATTCGACTTGATCTGAACTCCATGCGGGAAATTGCTTTTTACAACAAGCTTCCTTATCGAAAGGACATGTTGGTTTGGATGGATATCGGGGAAGCGGAGGCCAATATTCTTGTGCGCCATGTCCGAAGTGTTGCCGAGGAGCTGATTGGCGACGGTTTTGTCCCAGGACAAAATCTGATGTACTACGAGGTTCCGGGCGCAGCTCATACCGAATCGGATTGGGCATTCCGCGTGAAATGCCCGCTGCTTTATTTTTTTGGTGAAGTGGGCAAGCCCGTCTCGGTTGAATTATATGGGAGAAAAGTGCTCGGATTGATGGGAATGACTGTAAAAGCGAATCCTGTCGTGACTTTCGACAGCGGCTTTGTCATGACGAGTTTATCGGGTGCCTATACCGTGCGTGATGCGGGATTGCTGACGGTGGGCACCGACGGAACAATAGTTCCCCATGAACTCGGGGATACGGAAATCACCCATTCTCAGGGAGCTGTTTCTTGTAAAAGTAAATACGCCATCATCCCGAGATTAGAGGCTTATGTCCGGCTTCACTTGCAAATCTCCGTACCCAAAGAAACGAAGACAAATGGCTTTGTGTTTGTAGGGCGGCTTGCGGTCCCGCTGATCTCGGAACAAGTCTATGGGGGGATATTTTCGCTGCCGCGGGACATTGTATTTCGCTTCAAGATCACGACGGATACCGGCATTCATGAGAGCAATTCTACGGGGACGACCCGATCTTATCGGATGTTGCGAGTAGATGAGGATATGGAAGTCCAATATGAGGTGGAGGCATGGGAGAAGCGGTAGCAGCTTGTAACTAAGGCGGAAATTGTAGGTGAAAAAAAGGTTGGCAGAATCGATGTGATGATCGCCTGCTCAACCGTTTTTGTGGTATCTGTCATCGCTCTCTTGAAGAAAGCGAAAGTTACTCGTTTAGCGCGCTTGCGTTTTCCGCTGCGATCGTGTCTGCGACTTCCAGGATTATCGGGCAATGATCGCTGCCTGTAATATGGGCGTCGATTTGCGCGTCGATGAGCAGCGGAGCCAGTCTTGAAGATGCGATGAAATAATCGATTCGCCAGCCTACGTTCCGTTCTCTCACCTTCGGCATATTGGACCACCAGGTGTATGCATCAGTCTGTTCGGGATAGAAGTGTCTAAATGTATCGATAAAGCCTGCATCTAGCAAATCGGTCATTTTCCCGCGTTCCTCCAGCGTAAATCCGGAGTTATTGCGGTTGGCTTTCGCATTTTTAATATCAATTTCTTGGTGGGCTACATTCAGGTCTCCACAAAAAATAACAGGTTTATGGGCGTCCAACTGCTTCATGTAGTTTCGAAACCGATCTTCCCATTCCAGTCTGTAATCCAGTCTTGCCAGATCCCGTTTTGCATTGGGCGTGTACACGGTAATGAAATAAAAGGTTTCGAATTCAAGTGTAAGGATACGACCTTCTGGTTCTTCATCCTCTTCGATGCCATAGCGTACCGAAATCGGCTTGATTTTCGTGAAGACGGCAGTTCCGGAATACCCCTTTTTCACTGCATAATTCCAATACTGTTGATAGTCCTCGCCATAATCAAGCTGAATTTGGCCTTCTTGCAATTTGGTCTCTTGCACACAAAATATATCTGCATGGACCTCTGCAAAGTAGTCGTTAAATCCTTTGTTTACACATGCTCTTAACCCGTTGACATTCCAGGATACCAGCTTCAAATCTCTTCCATCTCCTTGCTGCTTCAGTTTCTTTCTGCTAGTATACCATATTTCATAGTAGCCGCTTGGCAGCATGTATTTTTATAGATAAAGATTGCCTATACCGCAGTAGATTGACAGTACGCATATAATGCGTTATTATTATCTTAAATTAAAGATAAATCACCAATGTCGGTTATATCTCAATTTAAAGAATCTTTATTTTAAAATATAGGAGGCGGTTTTTATGCAACCGATGGTATACACACCTGCTATGCAGGCAGTTGGACAATTTGATGGCGGTAAAATAACGGAGCAAAAACCGATCGGTTTTCCTGGCGAAGGTTCGGTAGTTAAACGAGTCGGCCCTTTATTTTATTGGGCGTGGGCGGAGTCTAATGCGGATGCGCTAATCGGGCTGCACCCTCACCAAGGTTTTGAAATTATGTCCTACGTGGTTCAAGGAACGGGTGTACATGGAGATACGTTAGGCACGAACTCTACGATTGGAGCAGGCGGCGCACAAGTTATGCAGACCGGTTCTGGCGTAAGCCATAGGGAACAGTTGGTCAAGGACACAGAGTTGTTCCAAATATGGTTCGAGCCTGAATTGAAAGAGGCTGTCAAAAGACAACCGACATACCGGCAATACGCGCATGAAGAGTTCCCTAATCGCAGCGAGCAAGGATATCAAGTGAAAACGGTGATTGGCGAAGGCGCTCCAATCGAGCTGGTGACCGATGCCGGCATGTGGGATGTGGAAATTAATCCAGGCGGCGCCTATTCGCACCAGGTTCAATCGGGTTATGTGCTGACGGCTTTGGCGATACGAGGAAACGGCAGATGGGCGAACACAGGCGCGCCAACAAGATATGTTGATATCAAGCATAAAGACTTCATCGTCGGGAAAGCCGAGTCGCTTACAACGGTAAACCTCGAGAACACGGGAGAAGCGAACTTGCGGCTTATCCTGATCGTGGTTCCGGCCGCTGTAGATTATGAATTGTTACGGAAAAGATAATATCCCTTAGCTAATGAACTAGGTTATAGCCAAACTCTCCGTGCCACTCCCTTAAGGAAATGTGGTAAGTTTAAGCTAAATCAGACTACATTTTCTTTCTGGGGTGCTGCCAATACGGACTGAACAATCCTATCTAGAGAAGAAAGAAGTCTATTCAGAACTGGCACAAAAGCAAGGAATTGATTATGTGCTGGATGCCTACGATTTAGATGCCTTACTGCTGCCTGGAGATGTGGATGGCATGTATATCGCAGCGCGATTGGGCTATCCTTTGATTGCGGTTCCGGCCGGATTTTCTACAAAAGGGGTTATTGACCCTGATGGGGATCCAACGAAGGGGCCTTTTGGCGTTGTCTTCTCAGGCAGAGCCTATAGTGAACCAACGTTAATCCAACTGGCTTATGGCTTTGAACAAGCGACCCACCACCGCATCCCGCCTCAGGTTGATTAGGTTTCGTCACTCAGCCTTCAGGCGGAGGAAGAATCCTTCCAAGGGTGCTTGTTGGAATTCTCCTCTTTTCTTACAATGAATCTATGAATGATCATGTTGTGAGAATCGGAGGTACACGATGGATAAAAGGACATTTTTTGGGGTGTTTTTAATTTTGTTAGGCGTTTTTTTCTTCAGCAGCAGAGGAAGTGTGATGAGCCCAGGTAACGTATTCGGCTATTTCTGGCCTAGTTTGTTCATGATCCCATTAGGCATTTTGCTGCACTGGATGTATTTCTACGCGACACAGCGACGCGGAATCGGATTGCTGATTCCCGGGGGGATTTTGCTCATTGGCGGCGGCATTTGCCAAGTTTCGATGCTTTTTGGGATCTGGGAATATATGTGGCCGGGGTTCCCGCTGGCAGTCGCATTCGGACTTTTTGAATTCTATTGGTTCGGCGGAAGAAATAGATGGATTCTAATTCCCGTATTTATTCTAGGCAGCGTATCCCTAATTTTTTTCACTATTTTCACGCTAGGTACGATCATCAGCTTTAATTTCTTAGGACAAACTACTGTCGCCATTGTGCTCATTGTTCTAGGTCTAGTCTTCATGTTTGGCAAAAAACAACGAAACGAGTATTAGGCTCGTTATCGCGATGAGGCATGCTGCAGATAGCAGTATGCTTTTTCTTTATAGATCAGAAAGTTTAAATCCTTAACAGAACTAAAGCGTTAGCGGTAGGGATACCCTTTCTAACAGAATATATGTCGTCAGTATGGTGTGACGAGCTCGTAGAGCGGAGAGATTCCGCACGCATCGTGTGGACGAGTACTTGACACGATGGACGTAGAAGATCCGGAAGATCCACAGCAGTCGGGAGCACCGCATACCGCTTCGATCTGCAATAGATCGCCTTTTACACGGGTGAGCGGAACGTGGATGCGCTATGAGGCGGTTTTTTCGGTTGTAGAGACGTTTCGCGGAACTACCGTGCGTTATGAGCAACAAATGCTGGGTTGTAGGCACGTTTTCGCTCTTTTAACGCACCACAGTTCCGCTTCTGGGGGAGAAAAGAGATATTACCGTGGAATAAGGCATCGTAGTTCCGCCGATATCGCTGTGCATGGGGAATAGGCGGTCCGGCAGCACCTCATGTGAAAAATAGACACTTGACGAGAGTGGGGACGTTGCAGGTTATTTTGGCGATGTCGTAGATGCCAAAGTCATTTATTTATCTGATGGCAAAACACTTCAGTAATCGTTTATACTATACCGATACAGGTATAGTTATGGAAAGGTGATGAAGACGATGGGTTACACCTATAATGATGATATGAAAAAGCGTCTCAGACGGATTGAAGGACAGGTCCGTGGCGTTCTCCGGTTGATGGAGGAAGAAAAGACATGTAAGGAAGTCATCTCCCAATTATCGGCGGTTCGCAACGCAGCGGATAAAGCCATTGCCCAAATTGTAGCGGAAAACTTGCAGCAATGCATTTTGGAAGAGCAGCAGGCAGGAAGGGATTCCAATAAAATGGTGCAAGAGGCGATTGAACTGCTGGTAAAAAGCCGTTGATTCCATCCTATTAAAATCCAGCCATAGATTTGCTAATCCTTAGCGGATTTGCGATAATGCGCATAGAACAACAATGGGATAGGATGTGCGTTTGATGAAGAAAACTTTTGCATTCATAGGTTCATATGCGGATTCTAAAAATTCGGGCGTATATGTCTGCGCCTACAATGAGCAGACAGGGACTCTGGAGCTCGTTGATGAAGCGGCAGGCTTGCAAAACCCGACTTTTTTGGATGTTGATCTTTTGAAAATGAAGCTCTATGCCCTAACCGAGGGAGTTGATGCGAACCAGCAGCGCTGCGGCGCAGCTGCGGCTTTTGACATTGATCCTGGCACTGGCCAATTGAGCTTGTTAAACAAAGAGACGACTGTGCCTGCAACCACATGTCATATTAGCTTGGATCGCACGAATCGATTCGTTATGGTGTCGAGCTATCACGGCGGTATGGTTGGCATGTCTCCCCTGCTGGAGGACGGGCGAATTGGCGCAACCTCCGATATCCAGAGGCATCATGGCGCAAGCCTTCTTCCGGTACAGGATCGTGCCCGCGCGCACTCTGTATTCGTGGATCGCTTCAACCGGTTCGCCGGCGTTTGCGATTTGGGTCTGGATCGTATCATTACATATCGTCTCGACACCGAGGCTTCTAAACTTATTCCTCATAAGGAAGTGCAGATAGCACCTGGATCAGGACCGCGGCATTTCGTTTTTCATCCTTCATATTCGTATGGCTACGTCATTAATGAGCTTAACTCTACAATTACCGCTTTTTCATATGACGAGGAGCAAGGAGAACTCAGCGAAATTCAGACGGTTTCCACGCTGCCAGATGCGTTCGCAGGGGAGAACGCTTGCGCCGATATTCACGTTTCTCCTGACGGAGCTTATCTGTATGGCTCAAATCGCGGGCATGACAGCATCGTGGTGTTTGCGATTGATCCGTTAAACGGCAAGCTGGCTTTCGTCGAGCATGCTCCGACTCTTGGCAAGCATCCACGGAATTTTGCGATTTCGCCGGACGGGCATTTTGTACTTGTGGCAAACAAGGATTCCGATCATATCGTATCATTTGCTAGAGAGCCGCTAACGGGTAAACTGCTTCCTACCGGAAGTGTTTTGAAATTGTCCATGCCCGTATGCATCAAGTTTGCCGTATTCGAATAAAGAATTACTTTTCAATAAGCCGATCCAATCAGCGTACTTCGCGGGTTGGATTTTTTTGTGAATTTTTAGCGAAACAGATGAATGAAAACCATAGAAAAGACGAAAATAACGTGAAGCAACTTAAAGTATAAAAGGAGATTGAATCAAATGAAGATTAGATTTATGAAGTTGGCAGTATTCATGTTGTCGCTAGTAATCCTCTGCTCGCCACTGCAAGTCCGCGCAGAGGAAGGCGTTAAGCAAAATTCATGCATCAGCCCTCAGGCTGTGCAATTACAAGAGCAGATGAGAAGGCTGTGGATTGATCATACAACCTGGACCCATAATTATATTGTCAGCGCGCTTGCAGGGCTGAAAGATAAGGATAAAGTGCTGGCAAGATTGCTTAGAAATCAGGCAGACATCGGGAATGCGATAAAGCCTTATTATGGGGAGGACGCTGGCAATAAGCTGCATGAGCTTCTTAAAGATCACATTCTTATTGCAGGAAAAGTAGTAGACGCTGCTAAAAAAGGAAATCAAGCTAATCTTAAGAAATACGATGCAGAATGGCATAAAAATGCGGACGATATTGCGAAATTTCTGAGCAGCGCCAATCCGAATTGGACGGAATCTGAATGGAAAGATCTGCTCTATATGCATTTGAAAATGGTAACTGATCAAGTTACGGCACGCCTGAAAAAGGATTGGGATGCAGATATTGCAGCTTCTGATTTAGGCGAAGATCATATCATCAAAATCGCGGATACGCTGACGAATGGTATAATCAAACAATTTCCTAATCAGTTCTAGACTCTCCAAAAAGCTCTATCCGTGTGCAGACAGCAGTCAGGGTCAGTGCATAGATAGAGCTTTACACGTTAATCAGAGTGTGTTACTGTTTAAATACCAAGTAAATTCATCGAAATAATAGTCATACCGGACATCCGGAGACGAACAATTCATTTTGTTGCGTCTCTTTTTTTATTCCTATTTTTTATTCCACCTACACTTAAAACAAGGAAGGACGTTGACAATGAGCATTCAAAAAGTTGGAAGCATTTCGCAAGAAAGAAGGGAGCGCGCTTTTCAGGAAGCGTTAAGTTACCCGCAATTTGTGGATCATGCAGAAGTAAACGTAGATAGACTCAGGGCAAATTATGAAAATTATCATTTAAACGAGCAGGAATTAGCTTACTTTAAGGGGATTGCCGAGCCGATTGATGTGCTGGTGCTGGCACACGACTGGTGCGGGGATGTTGTCGCTAATTTGCCGCTATTCGGTAAGATCGAGCAGCAAACAGGCAAATTGAAGCTGCATATCCTGCCGAGAGATCCTGACAATCAAGACATTGCTGCCGCTTATCAACATAGCGATGGGCGCAATCATATTCCAACCTATGTGTTTTTTAACAAAGAGGGGAACGAATTAGGTGTATTCATTGAGCGGCCGGAGCAAATAACGACGTTAAACAAAGGTTGGGTGGAGGAATTCTGGAACGTGCATCCGACGTGGGCTGGTCGGGGGAAGCCGCTTTCTGAGCTCGATGAGGATGTGAGGAGATCGCTATTCGGTTATTTAAAAGAACAGCGCCCGCAGGCTCGTGAGCAGGAGAAAACCGCCATTCTTGAAATTATACGCACAATTATTGGCTAATCCGTATACTTGCGCAGAGCAGGGATGTATTAGGGCGCCGTTATCGTCGGAAGGGGTATCTTACAATGAAATTCGCTTTGTTTAGTCTATTGATGAACATTCAAAACCCGGTTACAGGGGAACATTTTACAGAGCAGGAGAAGTTTCAAAATGTGCTGAAACAAGCCGTACTAGCTGAAGAACTCGGCTTTGAAGCCTATGGCGTGGGAGAGCGGCATGGCGCGCCATTCTTATCCTCCTCTCCGCCAGTTGTCCTAACCGCTATTGCAGCCAGAACTTCACGGATTCGTCTGTTAACTACCGTGACGGTACTAAGCGTGCTTGATCCGGTACGTGTGGCCGAGGATTACGCAACTCTCGATCATCTTTCCGGAGGTCGATTGGAGCTTATCATCGGCAAAGGGAACGATCCGCGCCATTATCCGCTCTTCGGCATAACCGAGGAGGAGCAATGGGACTCGCTTGCTGAGCGTTACTCTCTGCTAAAACGATTATGGAACGAGGAAAACATTACATGGTCGGGTCGATATCGCCCGCCGTTAACTAACGTGACTACACATCCCAGACCTTATCAGCAGCCTATCCCTGTGTGGCATGGCAGCGCATCGAGCCCCCTTTCCACGGAACTGGCGGCGAAGTACGGAGAGCCTATTTTCTCCTCCAATTCGTTCCATCCGCAGGCGAAATACAAAGCTTTGATCGATCATTATCGCGAGCGATTAGCTTATTATGGACACGACCCGCAGAAGGCAGTCGTCGGCTCGGGTGCGGGCAGCCTTTACTTGGCGAACACCCCCGAGGAGGCCATAAAGCGGTATCGGCCGTATTATAACGCTTTCTCAACGACGGAATCCGCTCAGCATAACAAATCCCCGTTTACAAGCCTGGAGGACAATATCCAGAACGGTCCGATCCTCGTCGGAAGCCCGGAGAGTGTGATCGAGAAAATATTGAATTACCAACAGGCCTATGGCCATCAAGTGCTGAGCATCAGCGTGGACGGGTTGAGCGAAACGGAGCAGCGCGAGCAGGTAGAACGATTCTCAACAGAGATTGCCCCTGTACTGCGGCGTGAAGTGCCAAGCACGGTTTGGGAACATTCACTGCCGAGACTGGAGCAAGGTGTTCATTAACCGCTATCCAACATACAGGATGGACGTAGAAAATCCGGAAGTACTACAGCTGTTTGGATCAACCCATACCGCCTTGATCTACGGTAGATCGTCTTTTTGCACGGGTTAGCGGAACGTATGTTCGTTATGAGGCGGCATTTTCGTCGTAGGGACATTTCCCGGAACTACCGTGCCTTATGGGCAGGAAATGCTGGGTTGTAGGCACGTTTTCGCTCATTTAACGCACCCTAGTTCCTCTTCAAGGGGAGGAAAGGGACGTTATCGTGGAATAAGGCATCTAGTTCCGTCAATATCGCTGCGCATGGGGAATTGGCGAATACGGCTTTACCAGCGGTCTAATCCCATACCCAATTCCCTCCCCATGCCTGGACGTATGGGATTAGACAAAGGACCTGAGGCACAGCCTCAGGTCCTGTTTTAATCTTAACGCTTGTATAATAATCTCGAAATGATGACCCCAACCGTTCCAAGGCCAATGAACAAAATAGCGCGAATTGCGGTAGAGACGTCGGGCAGATCAATAAAGATGATTTTAAGAAGGGTGATGAAAAGGAATCCAATGCCGACAAGCCTGGCTTTGGGTTTATTTATAATAAGCCCGAAAGCGATCAGAAGAATGGCATACACAGCCCAAACGGCTGATAAGATCAAATGCTGATAATCATAGGACAAAGAATCGGTCAAAACATTGGTTAGCTGTGTGGCAAAAACGAGGCATAGCACCAGCTCAGCCCATAGCAAGATCAGATGGATTTCAAGCTTGCCTCGACTTTCTGGGAGAGCTGTCCGAAAGAATCGGTAAAGGCCGCCAATCGATGCGACGAGTACGAGCCATGCGAGAGCTTCTGCGGAAAATATGGCTTCAATCGGATGAGCCAGCACGAGGATGGTCCCCAAACAATAGGTGACGGTTCCCGTAATTTGCTGAAGCTTGCTTTTCATCTTGACCCCTAAGATGAGAGCTAATGCGCCTTCGGCTACGACCGCAGCGGACGCATGGTCAGCATGCAGGATATAGATCAGCCATAGGAACCAACCGAGGGTGGCGATGGACAAGTGGGTGGCGAATGCTCTATTTTGACGGAAGAGCCAGTAGGCTGTGCCGCTGTATAGCAGCGACAACAACGCGATCATCCACTCGTAAGCGATTCGATCGTTTGAGTATCCGTAGAGCCCATACATCCACGAAGCGAGCAAACCAAAGCTTAAAAAGAGCGTAATCTGCTGACTCTTCTGCGTATCCTTGGAGTAGTAGGCAGTTAAAGCGAACAGCGTCACATGCTGTACAACGACCGCAAGGAGGATAGCAGCACGAACGTGCGCATTGTCAGCCAAAACATATCCAAACAGTAAAGGAAGATGTAAAACGCCAAATGCCACGTAATAGGCTGCGCGGAATGAATAACGGAAGGATAGAAAGATCATGGCGATTGAAAACAGGGCTTCATATCCGGCGAAAATCCAAATGTTAGGTTTGACGGAGTCGACCAGGAAGGGCACTAAATAACCGGCCAGCAAGGTGATGATCGTCAAGGCTTGCGAGCGATGGCGAAGCGAGGTGTAAACGCTTAAGCCAATGGATGCAATAAATAGCACAAAGGCGACCCCGGCTGGAATGAGTTCAAACAGCATATGTGCGGCAAAGAGGGAAAGGATCAGTATGCCGCAGGAGCCCCCGAGCAGCACCTGCCCCAGAGCTGTGCGTTTGCGCCGAATCTGCGTCTCGCCTTGCCAATACATGAGCGCAGCGGCAGCGATGCCAAGCATGCAGCGTACAGGCTCGGTAATGATTCCTGCGCTTACAGCAGCGGTAAATCCCCAAAGCACGCCTAGCAGAAAGACAACGATGAAAATACGCGGCAGCCATACGCGAGCAATCAAGTGCTCCCAGTCTTTAGGCGGTGCGGGCTGTTTGGCTGGTTTGACGAAATGCTGGGGTTGTTCAGCCGCACCCGTCACATCAGTCTTGTAGGCAGGAGCTGGGTCTGTCACAGCCGTTTGATGCTCCAGCGATGGTTTTTCTTTTTGAAGCAAAGCGCTTAGCTGCAGTTCAAGTTCTTTTATTTTCCTTTCAAGCGTTTCAACACGGGATTCTAAGTCCATAGATGCACCTCATTTTATTAGGCATATTCCATATATTAGCACGGATATTTTGTCATTTCCCTCATTTTATTGTTTAATTAGAGAAAATGAGAGATAAGGGAGAACCATATGGCTTATAAAATTGTTTTTTTTGATATCGACGGCACGCTAATCAATGAAGAGAAGGAAATTCCAGCCAGCACAATAACGTCTATTCAGCAGTTGAAGTCGAACGGTATTGAACCGGTGATTGCGACTGGACGAGCACCTTACTTCATCAAGCCGCTTGCAGAGAAATTAGGCATTAGATCCTATGTTTGCTTAAATGGCGGTTATGCGGTGTATCGCGGAGAGCCGTTATATAGACGGGTCATTTCAAAGGGGAGTCTCGAAAATTTGGTCGCCTTGGCTGCCAAGCACAAGCATTCGCTTGTTTTTGAAGGCGAGCACGCTTACTTTACGGATACGGAGGATCATCCTTTTGTGAACGGAGCCGTTTCATCGCTTAAGGTGGATATGCCGGGGTACGACCCTCATTTCTGGAAAACGAATGATATCTATCAAGTCTTTCTTCACTGCGAGAGCGGCGATGAGCACCTGTATGAAGACATCCTCTCTGAATTCAAGCTGATTCGCTGGCATCCTCATGCGATGGATGTGCTGCCAGCAGGGGGCTCAAAGGCGCAAGGCATTGCTGCCTTACTCGAAATGATCGAAGTAAAGCCGGAAGAGTCCGTCGCATTCGGTGACGGTTTGAACGATATCGAGATGCTGGAGTTTGTCGGATTCGGCGTCGCGATGGGGAATTCCCACAAAGATCTTCTTCCTTATGCAGATGATGTCACGACGCATGTGGATGAGGACGGAATTCGCAACGGTTTAATCAAGTTGGGATTGATTTCATCGTAGTTTAATGAGCTAGACCGATCGTTATAATTTGTGCGGAGTAGATTGCATGCTGGAGGCAGCTTATGAAAGCATTAATTTTTGAAACATTCGGCGGGCCGGAAGTGCTCCGCTATGCAGATATTCCGGAGCCAAGGTTAGAACCCGGTTCGGTTCTTGTTAAGATGAAAGCCATTGGTTTGAATTTTGCCGACATCTACAGAAGGCGCGGTCATTATCATTTGGCGGGTCAGCCGCCGTATATCCTAGGCTATGAGGGTGCCGGAATCGTCGAACAAGTTGCACTTGGCGTTGAGGGTATCCAGGTAGGAGACCGTATAGCCTTTGCTGATGTCCCTTATGCGAATGCTGAACTGGTCGCTGTGCCGGTCGAGCGTGCAATCCCATTGCCGCCTGAAATTACATACGAGCAGGCAGCAGGCGTTCTGCTCCAAGGGATGACCGCGCATTACTTGGTAAACGACAGCTACGACGTCAAGGCGGGTGATGAGATCTTGGTTCACGCGGCAGCAGGCGGCGTTGGTCAGCTATTGACGCAGCTTGGCAAAAGCAAGGGGGCTAGAGTCATTGGCTTGACCTCTACGGAAGCGAAGCGGGATGTGGCTTTGAAAGCGGGCGCAGATGAAGTGCTGCTCTACAAAAGCGATTGGGTGAAAGCTGTTATTGCCTGGTCACGAGAGAAGCAAGGCGTAAGCGCAGCTTATGATTCAGTGGGATCAACGTTAATGGAGAGCTTTGCTGCAACAAAAACGAAAGGGCACGTGATTTTCTACGGCATGTCCGGCGGGGATCCGGTGCCTGTCGATCCGCGCATGCTGATGGACGCATCCAAGACGTTAACCGGAGGCGATTTGTGGAATCATGTGACGACGCGTGAAAACCGCATAGCGCGGGCATACGCTCTCTTTGCAGCGATGCAGCAAGACCATCTTCATCTGGAGAGTTTTAAGCTTTTTGCGCTTCGGGATGGCGGGGAAGCTCATAGACTGCTTGAAAGCCGAAACAGCACGGGCAAAATTGTACTCATTCCTTAGAAACGAAAAGATTGCTTTCTCTCTAGTCTTACTGGTGGAGGAAGGCAATCTTTTTGTGCTCACATCTAGAAAGAAGTTCTTCAAGCGTGGCGGAAGTAGGTGCTTTATGGGTGAAGGGGAGATTACTTAAAGGGATCGTTGACGAAATTCGATGGGGCGCCTATACTTCTTCATAACTTGAAAAAGCGGGGAGGAACTCGGATGCAGCTCGCCTTACAATACGCGCAATTGATTAACTCGGTGAATCGGCATCAGCAGCTTTCGAATAAGGATATACCTGTCACTATTGAAGAAATAGCGGGCTACTTATTTTGTACGGAACGCAATGTGAAAATATTGATTCGGAAAATGAGCGACATGGGTTGGATCGTCTGGACGCCGGGCCGGGGAAGAGGCAACCGATCGGCCATTCGCTTCCTCGCTTCGGCAGAGGAACTGCTGTTAGCCGAGGCCAAGGTATACGCAGAGCAAGGTAATTTGAACAGCGCGATGAATGTGTTGCAGATGGAGGGTGTCGAATCGGGACTCAAGGATCGTTTCCTGGCCTGGCTCGGAGACTATTTCGGTTATCGGGGGACGCAGGTTGCAGGTGAATATGCGGTTGAGACGCTGCGCCTGCCGCTCCACAAACGCATATTAACCTTCGATCCGATTGAAGTGTTGTATTCCTTCGATTTGCATTTCGTCAAGCAGGTGTTTGATACGCTGCTGCGTTATGATCCGGTCAGCGGCTGCCTTGAACCCAGCTTGGCCCATGACTGGGTTTCCAGCCAAAATGGGCGTGTCTGGACGTTCTACTTGCGGAAGCGGGTACGCTTCCACCATGGGCGCGACCTCACGTCCGCCGATGTTCTATTTTCGCTGAAACGGTTGCTGAAAATAAGCACGGCAGATTCGCCCAACCAGTGGCTGTGCGCAGCCATTCGTGACATTCGGGCTGTCGACCGTTTAACGGTCCAGGTGGAGCTTGAGGCGCCCAATTATATGTTCCCTCACTATGTCAGCTCGCACCCCATGGCTATTCTCCCAGAAGATGTGTACAGCCAAAGAGGGATGAACGAGGTTCACAAGCTGCCGGTCGGCACGGGTCCGTTTCGTGTAACCCGAAATGACGAAGGGGGGATTACCCTCGAAGCCTTTGAAGATTATTTCCGCGAAAGTGCGCATTTGGATCGGATTGAGCTGTTGTATGTGTCTGAATTCATCAGCAGATGGCATTGGCAGCAGCAAAATTTCGACATGGGTAATATTCAACACTACAAGGAGCTTTTTCCGGAAAATTGGCGAAAAAAAGAAGTCATGATGTTTGGATCGAACTTGCTTGCCTTTAACTTTCGCAAACAGGGACCCCATCAACACGCCAACGTGCGCCAGGCCATTCATCTTGTGCTGGACCGGAGCGGGATGATTGATCAGCTTGATTTGAAAGGGGCTGTGCCGGCCGAAGGCTTCTTTCCGCCCGATTCCCCTCGCCAGTCGCCGCAGGACAACCAACCTGAGCGCGCGCGCGAGCTGCTTGCGGCTGGCGGGTATCAAGGGCAGCCGCTGAAGATGGTCTTCACACCCTCTCATCGGCAGGAAGGGGAGTGGATTCGTGCTTGTTGTGCCACAGTGGGCATTCCCATTGATCTCGAGGAATACTCGTATGTGGAAATGTCCAGCACGGATAAGCTGCTGAAGGCTGACGTGCTGCTCGGAGGCGTCGTTGGCGATGATGACGAGGCGCGATGCCTCATCGAAATGTATAAGATGGGCAACATCCTGATCCGCGTTTGCGCTTCGGATGAGCAGCGGCGAACGTTTGACGATACGATCACCCGGATCGTGACAGAACCGGAGGCGGGTCTGCGCCTGGAGATGATCCGCTCGATGGAGCGATTGCTGACGGAGGAGCATCGCGTGCTTTTCCTGGTGCATAAGACGCAGCAAACCGTGTTCAGCCCGCATTTGAAAGGGATCGCCGTCAACGCGATCGGGTGGTTCGATTTTAAGAACATTTGGTTTCGTCCCCAATTGGAAGAAGCCTGCGCGATCCCGCAGCAAACGTGAGCGAACGACAATCGCTGTGTCTCTCTCAATCCATTTTTTAATCCGTCTCTTGTGCGGGTTTGAAGCGGTTATGACCGAAAAAGACAAGAAATAAGTACGAAATCAGCGAATAGACAACTGCCGTAATACAGAATGCGTAGGCATAGCCGTAATAAGGTCCGTAGCGGAGCACGAGTCCGGTACTGACAGGAGAAGCCAGGAACCACCCCAGATTAAAGACGGCTTCTCCGGAGCTGGAGGCAAGCCCGCGCAGCGAGCGATGGACATAACTCATTTTAATCGAATTGTAAAAAGGGTTGGCGGCATTCATCAGGGCTTGTCTGAACAAATATCCGCCGGATGACAAGTAGAAGCTGGTAGAAAAGGCTGTTAATAAAAGAAAGGGAATCGAGCTGAGCTGTAAATACACTACGGATTTCACTTCCCCGTACCGCTTCACAATCATCGGACCGACGAGAAAAGCAATCGCGGTAGCCCCTTGTCCCAAAGCGACGACAATCCCGATGGCGGTCTTCGATGCCTCGAATCGATCTTCGAAATATACGTTGAGATACGGCACAATCATGCCTCCTGCAGTAGACGACAATAAACCAAGCAGAATGAAAATCCCGATGACCTGCAGGGATGTTTTGTGCACTTTCCAAACCTGTCGCAGCCTTAGCGGCTCGCTGGCAGCTTTCTGTTCTTGGGCTGTTTTTTCGAACATGAGCATCGGGATCACGCCTAACGCTGAAATACCGACGCCTACTAATAGCGTAATTCGCAAGCTATGTATCTCTGCAAACCCGATCATGAATTGGAAAAAGTCGCAAAGCGCGCCGCCGAGCGCAATCCCAATGACATTGGCCAGCATGACAAGCGCCATATTGAAGCTGAATAAGTGCACGCGTTGCTGGGGGGTTGAGTTATTCGCCATAAAAGGCAATATCGTCGCGGAAACGACTGCTAATGCTCCTCCGCCCATAAAGGAAGCTATCAGCATGCCGTCCTTGGTTGCAATCAAAGCTTTCGCGCTTAGAGCTGCAATGACTAAAAACAGACCGAAGGCAATCACCTTCTTGGGTCCAAAACGATCATTCATCATACCTGCAGGAATAAGAATAATGGCTGCTGCTAACGAACTCATGCCAACTATGCTGCCCACCATCGACTGATCATAGCCGAGACTTTTCACATAAAGATTGTAAACGAGCCCGAACATGCCCATTCCCAAATTCCATACAAAATTAAACCAAAAAAATAAGAGGATATTTCTGCTGTATCCTTGAAACTGTGACTTCCACTCTTGAAGTAAATTCGACATGGGGCTCCTACCTTTGTATCTGTGTCTAAATTGTAACGCACTCATCTATTTTACCACTGGTAAATAAAAATGGACACCCCAAAGACTTGATATTGGAACTGATCTGTATAATAATAAATAGTCTAATAAACGAACAGGGAGCACAAATTGAAATGCCAACATCAACGACGATACCAGCGGAAGCCTCAACGACAGCGGAACAACAGAAGCAAGAAGTAGAACAAATTGAGATTTGGAAATGTAAGGGGACGGATTGTAAAGCATGGGTTCGCAAAGAATTCGTTACGGAAGCTTTACCTAACTGTCCATTATGCAAAAATCCAATGGTTCGCAGCTACAAGCACGTGCCTGTCACCGCAAAAAAAGGAAACAAAAAGTTTCTGATGGGGAAAAGACGGTTCTAGGATCGTTTAGCATGTTAAATAGACCAAAGTTTGTCTCAAGTGAATCTTGATGAGACTGCTTTGGTCTTTTTTCTGCCTGTTGGGCCACAGCCAAGTATATGATTGAGATTGTGGATTCAAGTACGCTTGTATTCTGTAATCGAAGCAGCTTGCATACCCTGATAAGGGAGGGGAATGTCCATGAATTGGTCTGAACTCAATTTATCCTATGATACGCAGAAGCTGCTCGAAGATTTGATTGATCGTAAAGAAAAGTGGGATAGGCTAAAAAAATCCCAATTATTTTATTTGATGGCAGCGGCTGGGCTGTGTCTGTTGTTTGCTCGAACGTTCTACCTGAATATGATGCTGGGCTCGGGCGGCAATACGATAGCTATGTTGGATATTTTATTGTCGAATAAGTCCGTATTATTTACTTTTATTGCGAGTGTCGCAGCTATCATTTATGTGAGAAATGAAGTCAACAAAGTCGAAAAAGCGAAGAAAAAATATGAAAGCTTGCGAGAAGAAGCCATCGATAAGCTGGATAGTTCTTGGTTAAGAAATGTGAAATCAGAGACAAGAGAACATGTCTCAGCCTACATGAAAGTGAAGCATGATATCAACATCGTTTATAAAAGTTAGCTGCTCCCTGCCTGCGGAGGGGAGTTTTTAAAGCGTTAGGGATACCCATTCTAACACGTCAGAAAGCATAGTCGTCAGGTTTGTGTGTCGAGCTCGCAGAGCGCAGAGATTCCACACGCATCGTGTGGTACGAGCATTTGACCATGATGGACGTGGAAGATCCGAAAGTGCCACAGCGGTTTGGCATATTGAAATACCGCCTCATCTGCGAGAGGTCGCCTGTTTGCACGGGTGAGCGGAACGTGGGTGCGTTAAGAGGCGGTATTTCCGGCTGCAGGGACATTTCGCGGAACTACCGTGCGTTATGAGCGGGAAATGCTGGGTTTCAGGCACGGTTTCGCTCATTTAGCGCACTCTAGTTCCGCTTCAAGGGGAGAAAAGGGAGGTAACCGTGGAATAAGGCTCCGTAGTTCCGTCGATATCGCTATGCAGGGGGAATTGACGGTCCGGCAGTACTTCCTCCATTTTCTTGCGAAGCTTGCGGAGGCAAAATGTAGGGGTTTGGACAAGAACCTGAGGCACAGCCTCAGGTTTTTCGTATAGGTCTGGAGGATGTCGTTGAAGCCTTCATAGATACATTGTGTACAGGCAATGTTTATTACGAATTTCAGGTAGTCCAAGCAATGTTGTGTTCGATACTTTGATCCACGATGTTTCGGCTGGTTCCAAAACGGTAGACACCTCGTGGGATTCTGCTAGTCTGGTCACGGCTGCCTCGTCAGGGGCCTGGACAACTGCTTTTTGTAAAATGAGCATTTATTGACCGATGGATTATTAATAATGGAGTGAGCAGGAGACGAGGGGCAGTATAGCGAATTGATTTGATGAACAGCCTAGTAAGGGCTGTATCTCCTGCGTCATGTCCAGCAGACAACTAGGATAAGGATGGTGTGTTTGATGAATGTTCGAACAGAGAAAGATTTTTTGGGCGAAAAGCAGGTTCCTTCAGAGGCCTATTATGGGATACAAACGATGCGCGCGATTGAAAATTTTCCAATTACGGGAGTAACGATACACAAGGAGCTGATCACGGCTCTGGCTGAAGTGAAGCTAGCAGCAGCGCAAGCGAATATGGACATGCACATGCTGCCTAGAAAAATTGGCGAACAGGTGGTCGCGGCAGCGGAAGAAGTCCGGCAGGGCCGATTGACTGAGCAATTCATTGTTGATTCGATCCAAGGGGGCGCCGGAACCTCCATCAATATGAACATGAATGAGGTGCTTGCGAATCGCGCGCTTGAGCTTATGGGAGAATCCAAAGGGAACTATTTTCAGTGTAATCCGAACAATCATGTCAATATGTCTCAGTCTACGAATGATGTGATTCCAACTGCGATAAAGATTGCAGCATATCGATTGGCCGAAGAGCTTTTAATAACAATGAAAGCGCTTCAGTCTTCGTTTGCGCAAAAGGAACATGAGTTCGACGATGTGATTAAAATGGGCAGAACCCATTTGCAGGATGCAGTGCCGATCCGAATGGGCCAAGAGTTCGGCGCTTACGCCCGTGTTATCGAAAGAGATATCAAGCGCATCACACAGGCGTCGCACGGTTTACTGTCTGTGAACATGGGTGCGACAGCCGTCGGTACGGGCCTTAATGCCAAACCGGCTTATGTGGAAAGTGTTATGCTGCACCTGAAAGAGCAAACGCAGCTGCCGATAGAGTTGGCCGAGCATCTGGTAGATGCGACGCAAAACATGGATGCTTACACCGAACTATCGGCAGCTCTCAAGGTATGCGCGGTGAACCTGTCCAAAATTTGCAACGACATTCGACTGATGGCTTCCGGTCCGCGCGTAGGACTGGGAGAGCTTAAACTGCCGCCTAGGCAGCCAGGCTCATCGATTATGCCGGGCAAAGTCAATCCGGTCATGGCCGAGGTCGTCAATCAAGTGGCGTTCCAAGTCATCGGGAATGATCATACCATTTGCTTGGCTTGCGAAGCAGGGCAATTTGAACTTAATGTGATGGGGCCAGTTATCGCGTTTAATCTCCTTCAGTCGCTGAAAATTATGCGAAATGCGGCTGATGTGTTTCAGCGCTTTGCCGTTGAAGGGATGGAAGCAGATCGAGAGCGCTGTAAAGCTTATGTCGAGCAAAGCTTCGGCATTGTAACGGCGCTTAATCCGCATCTGGGCTATGAAGTCGCCGCTCAATTGGTGAAAGAAGCAGTGCGCACGGGATCGTCGCTGAAAGAGCTCATTCTTGAGAAGCAGCTGTTAACGCTGGAGGAAATTGAGGAAATTCTCAATCCGATTCAAATGACAACGCCGGGTATTGCCGGTGAGAGATTGCTGCATTTGGCGGAATAGTGCGGATAAGAACGATGTAAGCGCGATCCTGTATGCTTTCAGTGCATGGACGGTATGGAGCTCTGTGAAAGCTGTACGGCATCGTACAGGTCGGCTGCCTCTCGAAATGGATGAATAGAAGGAAGACATTACCCAACAAACAAGGCCACGGAATCCGATTCCATGGCCTTTAGTTTGTTGGGTTCGTTTAGAGCGCCCAATTTCCCTTGCGGAATATGGGCTCTAGGCTACCGTCGGATCGTTCTCCGTCAATGTCCATATCGGCAGAACCAATCATGAAATCCACGTGAATCAGAGAATGGTTGAGTCCGACTCCAGCTAGTTCGTCCTTCGTCATGGACGTTCCACCCTGCACGCAGAAGGGGAATGATCTGCCTAAGGCCAGGTGATTGGACGCATTCTCATCGAAGAGCGTATTAAAGAAAATAAGGTTGGCGTTAGAGATTGGCGAGCAATGCGGGACAAGTGCGATTTCCCCCAAATATTTCGCGCCTTCATCCATTTCAATCATCGTTTTAAGGGCGTTGTAGCCTTGTTCAGCGCTGTAATCGACAACGCGGCCATTTTCAAAGCGCAACGTGAAGTTGTTGATGAGGTTGCCTTGATAACTGAGCGGCTTCGTGCTGCATACAGTGCCTTGGGTTCCCTCTCTGTGAGGAGAGATGAACACTTCCTCCGTCGGAATATTCGGGTTGAAATCGAATCCGCCCGACTCATTCGTGGCGGCACCTCCGCGCCAAACATGGTTATCTGGAAGCTTCACGGAAAGCTCTGTCCCTGGAGCGAGGTAGTGAATTTTGCTGTATTGCTTTTCGTTCAGCAGCTCCCTTTTGCTGCGCAGCAGGGCGTTATGCTGGCTCCAGGTTTGTACAGGATTTACTTGATCGACACGCGTCGCTTGGAAGATGGCATCCCATAAGGCGCTAATCGCGGCGGTCTCCTCCAGGTGAGGGAACACTTTTAGAGCCCATGCCGGAGAAGGAGCGGCAATAATGGACCAGGTCATTTTATAGGATGACATGCTTTCTCTCCATTTCTCCAAAGCAGGACCGGCTACTTTGGAAAAATCAGCAATACGCTTCGTATCTGCATCCTTCAATAGCTCAGGATCTGTGGATTCGATTAACAGGTAAGCGCCATGATGCTCAGCAAGCTCATTGAGCGCATGGGCTCTCCATGAAGGATATTCTTGAAAGGCGTCATCAGGGGCGTGCAAATATTTGATTCGTGTGCAGATCTCATCCTGCCATTCGATATGTACGTGCTTCGCGCCTGCCTCGTAAGCTTTTTTGGAAATGAACCGCACAAGCTGGGGAGCATGAATAGGGGCATTGATCCAAAGGGTTTGCCCGGGTTGAATATTCAGCCCAACACGAACGGACAGTTCGGCATATTTTTCTAAATTGTTTTCGAAACTCATCGTCATCCTCCTCCATTTCACTGTACTTATTGTAAACTTACCCCTCTGCGAGCAAGCCGTCAAATTTTTTTGCCAACGCGATCCTTTTCGTTGTGCCGGAAACAATCCAAATGGAAACAATTTGCGGAGTGGCGCTTTGCATTTACACAGTATGGAATGTTTTCAATTGATTACAATAGAGGAGGGGGTGTATGCATTCATGAATCATGGATGGATTGCAGGCATACTGCTTTTGGCGCAGCAGAGTGAAATGCCGGATCAATTAACCATAGACCGTGATGGTCAATATATAGCAAAAGCGAATCGGGAGCAGTTTTCGATTGATTTTCTTGATATCCCTATTGTCGACAATACAGAGTTAGAACGGTTCATGGACAAGGTCGCGAAGAAAGTTTATCGAAAGCCTCAAAATGCGACGATTCATGATAGTGGACGCATCATTCGTGAGGTGGCAGGCGCCAAGCTGGATCGCCGAGCTTTCGAAGCGCAATTTTATGGCTATTTCTACAGTCAAGGACCGTTGAAAGCCGAAGTGCCCCAACTAGCGATCTATCCTAACGTGGATAGTGAATTGCTGGCTAACATACGTGTAAATCCGATTGGCTATTACGTGACGTATTTTAATTCCAATAATAAAAACAGGTATCATAATATCTCGCTTGCAGCCAAAGCGATTAACAATTATGTGGTTCATCCCGGAGACACGTTCTCCTTCAATCGAGTGGTCGGCGTTCGAACCCCTGCAAAGGGCTATAAGCAGGCGAAAGTGATTGTAAGAGGCGAATATTCGGAAGGGATCGGCGGGGGCATTTGCCAGATATCTTCCACGCTGTTCAATGCAGTGGATCGAGCCGGGCTTCAGATCGTAGAGCGTTACTCGCACAGCAGGTCTGTTCCTTATGTTCCGCCAGGAAGGGATGCCACGGTAAACTGGGGAGGACCCGATTTCAGCTTCACCAACAATTATAATCAGCCTATTCTGATTAGGGCCCAGGCTTTGCCGGGAAGAGTGTATATTTCCCTCTCCTCCTCGGACGTGATCAATCATAAACCGCGCCATGTGCCAAGCGCTTCCGAGACGCTGCCAGAGGAAATTCACGCAGGCACGGACGCCGAGATTCCTGTTCCTTAATATACAGCCCAAAAGCCCTTTTCCACTTTAATGATGGTGGCGGGGGCTTTATTTGCTTGAATTGATTTCTGCTCAGCTTTTGCGTAAACTAGTAAACCAAAGGTTGAAAAAATTATGATAGGAGCTGCTATATGTATGCCTATACAGATCAAGAATATGTAGAAATTGATTTCAGCCATGCCGATCAGAGGGATGGCGAATTGCGCAACTGTACATTTACCAAATGCAAATTTCGCGGCACGCATTTGGAAGAAATTTATACGTTCGGCTCGCACTTCATCAATTGTGATTTTACTGACGCCTATCTGAATGGCTCGGTCCATACAGGCTCGGCTTTTACGAATTGCCGTTTTCAAGGAGCCAATTTTTTCGTGGCTAAATTCGTAGATTGCAAAATGATAGGCTCAGATTTCGTTGAGGCCGGGCTTGACGGCATAACGCTGCAAGGCGGGGATTGGTCGTATACGAATCTGAGAAATGCCAAATTGGCGAAGCAGGATCTTAGAGGCATTCGCCTGCTGGAAGCGGATTTACACGGATGCAATCTGGAGAAAGCCAATCTGAGAGACGCTGATTTGACGCGAGCACAGATGGGAAGAGTGAATCTGGCGGGAGCAGATCTTAGAGGCGCGGTGCTGGATGGCATTGATTTCAAGACGGTGGATATCAAAGGCGCGCGTATGGATATGAACCAAGCGGTAGCTTTTGCCAGAGCGTTCGGAGCTAAGATTGACTAGGTCAATATATGCATATTTTACAAAATGAAAGCAAAAAATCGCAAGATTTTCGGACGTGACTTCGTTACAATAGACTGCATATCATTCGCTTCAATGAAAGGTGGACTTTCACTTCATGAAAACGTTTTTAGACGAAAACTTTTTGCTAACGAATGAAACAGCTATTGAACTCTTTCACGGAATTGCCGACAAACTGCCGATTATTGACTATCATTGCCATTTGAGCCCGAAGGAAATCTATGAAAATAAGCAGTTTGATACGATTACCGAGGCTTGGTTGTACGGCGATCATTACAAATGGAGAATGATGCGCGCGAATGGCGTAGAAGAGAATGCCATTACGGGCAGCGCCAGCGATTACGACCGTTTTGCCGCTTGGGCGTCGACACTGCCAATGGCCATCGGCAACCCGCTTTATCACTGGTCTCATATGGAGCTGCAGCGTTATTTTGACGTGTACGAAGTGATTAACGCGAAGAATGCGCCAGTGATTTGGGAAAAAGTGAACGCGAAGCTTGCGCAAGGGGATCTGCGTGCCAGAGACTTGATTACAAAGTCCAAGGTTACTGTCATTTGCACAACGGACGATCCTGTGGATTCGCTGGAATATCACATTAAAATCAAGGAAATCAAAGATTTCGAAACGCAGGTACTGCCTTCTTTCCGCCCGGATAAAGCGCTTGAAATGAATCGGGCTACCTTTCTTCCATGGATCGGTAAGCTGGAGGAAGCGGCCGGCATCCCTGTCCGCAAGTATGACGATTTGCTGGCTGCGCTGGAAAACCGCGCGAATTTCTTTGATTCCGTAGGCTGTAAAGTTTCCGACCATGCATTGGATTATGTGCCTTATGCGGCTGCCACCAAGGAAGAAGTCGAGCAGATATTCCAATCTGCACTGCAAGGTCAGGCTGTGAGCTTGGATGATGAGAAGAAATATAAAACATACACCTTGGTATTCTTGAGCGGCATCTACAATAAGCTGGACTGGGCGATGCAGTATCATATCAATGCGTCCCGCAACAATAATGGCAAAATGTTCGGCATTCTCGGTCCTGATACCGGTTATGACTCCATCAATGATAGCCCGGTAGCAAGCGCGTTAACGGGATTGTTGTCTGCTCTGGCACTTGGCGATGCCTTGCCAAGAACAATTCTGTATTCGCTGAATCCTAGCGACAACGACATTCTTGGTACGCTTATGGGCAGCTTCCAAGGAGGCGGTATTGCTGGTAAAATCCAGCTGGGTGCGGCTTGGTGGTTTAACGATACGAGGGATGGCATGCTTCAGCAAATGAAAACATTAGCGAACATGGGGCTGCTTGGCCGCTTTGTCGGCATGCTGACGGACTCGAGAAGCTTCCTGTCTTATACCAGACATGAGTATTTCCGCAGAATTCTGTGCAATCTGTTTGGGGAATGGGTCGAAGCGGGCGAGTTCCCGAACGACGCGGAGCTGTTGAAAGAGTTGGTTGAAGGCATTTCCTATAACAACGCGAAAGCATATTTTAAGTTTTAAAAAAAGTGGTTGAGCAGAGAGATTCTAGATTTCTCTGCACGCAACCACTTTTTCTATTAGGGGATAGCCGCGCTGTTATTTGGCAGAGCGCGTCAGCTTGCGGCATTCGAGCGGAGTTTGCCGGGTGACCTGCTTAAAGACACGACCGAAATGCGCGACACTGTCAAAGCCGGACTGTTCCGCGATATCGATCACTTTCAGCTTCGTTTCGCGGAGCAGCCGCTGCGCTTCACGAATGCGAATATTGTTGAGATATTCGATGAAAGAGAAGCCCGTTGTCTCTTTGAAAGAACGGCAAAAATAGCTCGGACTGATATAGAACGTGTCGGAGATGAGCGCGAGCGTCAGCCTTTTTCTATATTGCTCGTTGATATAGCCGACGATTTCGAAGATTTTGGGGTTCATGGCATGCGGATGTGCCTCTTTCTCATTCGGTTTGCTGTACATGCGCGTGCAAAAAAGGAGCAGCTGCGTAAGCAGCGCTTTGCTCCCAAGTTTCCAGCCGATCAGCATGGATTGCTGCTCGCGCAGCATACTGAATAACAGGTTCTCTACGAAGCTGCGATTCGTCCCTGTTAAGGAAAAGATATGCTGCTTCTGCTCGAAGGGAACGAGCACAAGTTCCGGTGCCTTTTCACCAAGCGATGCAACCCACGTGTCGTCGAAACTGAGCAATATCCGTTCATGATGATGGGCATCGACGTTATGGGTCTTGTGAAGCACGTTTTTATCAATGAAAACAAGGTCGCCTTCCTCGATCAAGTAAGAGCGGTCCTGGATAAAGTAATATCTTTTGCCTGAAAGCAAATAGTATATTTCATAATGGTCGTGAAAATGGTTCACAGGCATGGAGAAGGGATCTTCTCTGCGCATCCTCTCGATTTCATAGTTAATCAAAGGTGTCACCTCATTCTGTTCCCTAGTCTGTTTATTATAGCAAAATATGCAAGGTATTACAGTCGAAAGATAAAATTCGATTAGAAACTGAGCAAATATTGTATTACCCTTAGATCATCAGCAATTATCTTATCGAGAGGGGCGCAAACAGAAATGAAAAAACGTTACGTGCTAGTAGGTACCGGAGGTCGTGCAGAGTTTTTCTATGGCGCTATTGTGAAGGATTTTCAGGAAACTTCGGAGCTTGTCGCCATTTGCGATATCAATCAGACGAGAATGGACTTCACGAACGGGTTGCTCGCAGATAAATACGGGTATGGGAAAGTGGCTACCTACAAATCAGATGAATTCGAGGACATGATTCGAAAGGAGAAGCCTGACTTTGTTATTGTCACTACTGTCGACCGCACGCACCACACGTACATTATAAAAGCGATGGAACTTGGCTGCGATGTTATTTCTGAGAAGCCGATGACGGTGGATGAAGAGAAATGCCAGGAAATTCTGGATACGATCAAACGGACAGGCCGTCAACTGCGTGTGACGTTCAATTACCGCTATGCGCCCCACAACACTAAAATTCGCGAGCTGATTATGGATGGAGTCATTGGTGATGTTCATTCCGTTCATTTCGAATGGCTGTTGAATACGGAGCATGGCGCGGATTATTTCCGCAGATGGCATCGCGATAAGCGCAACAGCGGCGGGCTGCTGGTGCACAAATCAACGCATCATTTTGATCTGGTGAATTTCTGGCTCGGCACGCAGCCGGAGACGGTATTTGCTTTGGGGGGCCTGATGTTTTATGGGCGTGAAAATGCGGAGAAGCGCGGCGTAACGCAATTCTATCAGCGCGCGACAGGGAATGAGCATGCGCAGAACGATCCCTTTGCGCTTCATTTGGACAAAAATGATCACCTCAAAGGGCTGTATCTGGATGCTGAGCATGAGGATGGCTATCAAAGGGATCAAAGCGTATTCGGCGACGGAATTAATATCGAGGATACAATGGGCGTCATGGTGCGCTATAAAAATAAAGCGATTTTGACATACTCGCTGAATGCCTACATGCCTTGGGAAGGCTTTAATGTTCATATGAACGGCAGTAAAGGACGAATTGAGATGAAGGTCGTGGAGAAATCCTATGTGAATTCAGGCGGCTCGAAAGAAGATGAGGGCGCTTTGAAGGATAAAACGATCACCGTCTTCCCTATGTTCGATGCGCCTTACCAGGTGGATATTGAAGAAGGCGTTGGCGGTCATGGCGGCGGCGATCCGATTCTGCTGCGGGATATTTTCGACAAGCCGTCCAACGACCGCTTTGAGCGTGCAGCTTCTCATGTGGACGGAGCCATGTCGATTCTGACGGGCATCGCCGGCAATATATCGCTGCGGACCGGCCAGCCGGTCGCAGTGAACCAACTCGTCAAATTTTAACGCAGCTGCTACGGGGGAATGAGCATGTGGACTCCAGATTCGTTTATGGAGCATCTCTATCAATCATTTGAAGAGAAGCGCAGAGCGCAGGAGCGTTCGGAAAGCACTGTGCAAACGAAAGCGCGGCTGCGTCTGCGTTTGACCCAAGCTTTGGATGTGAAAACGGAGAAAAAGGATGAGCTTCGGCCAGTAAGAATTGAACGGACGGAATTTGAGGGATATACGCGCGAACGCGTTGAGTTTGGCACCGTCTGGGGCCTGCGTGTACCAGCGTATGTGCTGATTCCCAAAGGGCTTACAGGCCGGAGTGCGGCGGTGCTTGCCTTACATGGACATGGCTATGGCAGTAGGCAAATTGTAGGTCTTGATCCAGATGGTTCGGAGCACGCAGGTGAACCGGATTTGCACGGCAACTATGCGCTGGAGCTGGTAAAGCGCGGTCTGGTCGTTGTCGTTCCCGAAGGGATTGGGTTCGGAGATCGCAGGCTGGCTGCGGATCAGGAAGCGGGACAGGTAGGCAACTCCTCCTGTCAAACGCTCGCTTCCCATTTGCTCTTATACGGCATATCACTGGCCGGACTTCGCGTGCAGGAAGCGCTTCGGGCACTGGATTATTTGATTTCCCGCGACGAGGTGGATCAGGATCGGATCGGTTGTATCGGATTTTCCGGAGGCGCTTTAATTGGAGCCTACGCATCAGCGGTTGATGAACGCATTCAAGCCACGGTGCTGTGCGCTTTTACGAATACGTTTAAAGGCAGCATCATGCATGTTCGCCACTGTATCGATAATTATTTACCGGACGCTCTAGACTTCGCGGAGCTTCCTGAGCTAATCGGTTTAATTGCCCCACGAGCATTATTTATTGAGTCGGGTGAACAAGATCCTATTTTTCCGCTGGAGACGGTGAAAGCGGCTATAGCGAAAATACAGAGCATCTATGGGGAGCAGGCAATTGACCGCTTGGGGACACATCTATTCGAGGGCATGCACCAAGTAAGCGGAAAAGTGGCCTATCCCTGGTTGGTGAATGCGCTTCGCTTTAATTAAAGACGTACCTGTGCTAACCTGTTACAGAGAGTGAACAAGGTGGTGTGCCTTCTTTGAAACGGGTTTTAATCACAGGTTACAAAGCGTCTGAGCTCGGTATTTTTTCCTTAAAGCATCCAGGTATACAAATTATTAAAAAATCAATACAAAAGAAGCTCAATTCCCTCTTGGATGAGGGCCTGGAATGGGTTATTGTGAGTGGCCAGTGGGGCGTGGAACTGTGGGCCGCAGAAGCGGCGCTGGAGCTAAAGCGAACCTACAAGGAGCTCAAGGTTGCCGTCATTACCCCGTTTCTGGAGCAGGAAGAAAAGTGGAGCGAAGAAAAGAAAAACATCTACAGCAGCGTTATTGGCCGTGCCGATTATGTGAACAGCGTAACGAAGACGAAATACGAAGGGCCATGGCAGTTCAAGGAAAGAGATAAATTTTTGCTGCGCAATACGGACGGAATCATACTAGTCTACGACGAAGAAACGGAAGGATCGCCGAAGTTTATGAAGCTGCAGGCACTGCAGATGGCGGCTACGCAGCCCTATCCCATTGTAACGATCAATGCGTTTGATTTGCAGAATATGGCGGATGAAGAGCAAGGGCAAGAGTTTGGGGAGTACGACGTTCCAGACGACACCAACTGGCTGCCGGACGATTAAAGCAAGCCCTTTTATCTAGATTGGCTGGATAAGGGGGGGCGTAAAGAGAGCCATGGCGGCGCAGTAAGCGTAAAGGAAGCGCAAAGCGAAGTTCCTTTTCTGGAAAGGGAAACGGCTCACGCTGATTCTAAGATCAGTATTGGCAAGAAAGCTGTGTCGCTAATCCAAGAGAATGACCGTATTATTTTAGATGCAAGTTCAACAGCTTGGTATAGGGCCAAAATTATTCCGGATATGCCGCTTACGATCATAACGAATTCTATGAAAGTAGCACTTGAGATCAGCAACAAAGAGAAAATTCAAGTGATTTCTACTGGTGGGCTTCTATCTCCGAAATCGCTATCGATGTCAATCGGATACGGGAAAAAGGTGTGCATGTCCTCCAATTAGATACAGAATAAGGATGAACGTCTCTTCCATCATCAGTAGTAGTCCCATCGTACTGAGGATGGTTTTTTGTATAGCGAATGAGGGAGTCGATACGATCAAGGGAAGGGAGTAACTTGCCTTATGAAAGTTTCTTTGTTTATTACCTGCTTAAGCGACCTCGTGTATCCCAATGTCGGTGCAGCGATGGTTCAACTTCTGGCTCGTTACGGAGTTAAGCTCGGCTTTCCCGAAGTACAAACGTGCTGCGGACAGCCTGCTTTCAATAGCGGGTATTGGACTGAAGCTAGAGGCTCCGCAATGACGATGCTGGAAGCGTTTGAGGATAGCGACTTCGTCATTTCGCCGTCAGGATCTTGCACAAGTATGGTTCATCACTATTATCCGAAGCTTTTTGAACAGGATCCAGTGAATTTAGGCAGAGCCAACCGGCTTGCGGAAAAGACGTATGAATTCACGCAGTTTCTTGTTCAGGTGCTGGGTGTCACGGACCTAGGGGCCGTATTTCCGCATAAAGTAACGTATCATCCCTCTTGTCATGGTAGTAGATTGCTTGGCGTAAAAGCGGAGCCAATGGCGCTTATGCAGCAAATTCGCGATTTAGAACTGGTCCCTCTTCCTCATGCAGAGGACTGCTGCGGGTTTGGAGGCATATTTGCTGTGAAAATGTGCGATATTTCCGGAGCAATGGTTACCGAGAAATCAGACCATGTTCTTGAAACGGAGGCAGAAGTTTTAGTTGGCCTCGATATGGGATGCCTGATGAATATTTCAGGAAACTTGCATCATCGCGGAAAGCCTGTGAGAGTGATGCATCTGGCAGAATTACTTGCCGAAGGAGTGAATCTTTCAAATGAGCGAGCATAAAGCAGGCGGTACGGTCAAGGATAGATCCAAAGTTGCCCTGAACAACGAATTTTTGCGCAGTGCTGTTAAATTTACAACAGAGCGGTTGAAAAATGGCAAGCTGGCAGCCGCGGAAGAACAGGGAAACTGGGAAGCATGGCGGGAACGCGGCCGCCAGATTAGATTGCATACCATTGCCCATTTGGACTACTATTTAGCCAAATTCGTAGAAAACGCGAGAGCGCAAGGCGTTCATGTTCATTTTGCTGCCGATGCGGCGGATGCTGTTCGTTTGACGATGCAAATTGCCGAGCACAAGAAGGCAAAAAGCGTGGTCAAATCTAAATCGATGGTCTCCGAAGAACTGCATATCAACCGTGCTCTCGAAGAGCTAGGCGTCGAAGCTGTCGAAACAGATCTAGGTGAGTATATCATCCAGCTAGCGGGCGAAACCCCTTCACATATTATTATTCCGGCTATTCATAAAAACAGATATCAAATCGCTGAGCTTCTTTCAAAGGAAGCTGGCGAAGAATTGCCGCCGGATACGGGGATTTTGGCGGGGTTTGTCCGTAGAAAATTGAGAGAGAAATTTCTGGAAGCCGATATCGGCATGACGGGCTGCAACTTTGCCATTGCGGAGACAGGTTCTATTGTGCTTTTCGAAAATGAGGGGAACGCTCGTATGGTCAGCACCGTCCCTAAAACACAAATTACATTCATGGGTATGGAGCGAATCATCCCCTCTCTGGATGATTTGGAAGTTATGGCGACGCTGCTTCCGCGCTCAGCTACAGGACAAAAGCTAACCGTCTATATGTCCGTCATCTCCGGACCGCAGCGGCAGCATGACGGTGATGGGCCGGAGGAAATGCATGTTATCATTTTGGATAACGGACGCTCCTTACAATTGGGGGATCCGCAATTTCAAGAACTGCTCAACTGCATACGTTGCGGTGCTTGTTTGAATGCCTGTCCCGTCTATCGTCACATTGGCGGCCATGCCTATGGCGGTGTATACAGCGGACCGATTGGCGCTGTGCTCACGCCCGCGCTTAATAAAAATGTCGAGCAATGGGACGACATCGCCAATGCTTCCTCCCTTTGTGGCGCCTGCTATGAAGCATGTCCGGTGAAAATTCCGCTGCACGACATGCTGGTTTATCTCCGTCAACGCAAAGTTGAACGTGGCGGGGGAGATATCGTAGAAAAAGTAGGCATGACAGGCTTTAAGTTCCTAATGTCGGATGCTTGGCGGGTTAAAGCATTTATTAAATTAGGCCGAATTGGACAAAAAATGTTGGTGAGGGACGGGTATATCAAAGCGAAGGTTGGTCCACTAAAAGGATGGAACACGTATCGTTATGCACCTAGTCTAGCCAAGCAAACGTTTCGGGAGACTTGGAAAGATATCGAACAGGGGCTGGAAGGCACACTGCCCGACATGAATCCGGACATGAAAGCTCGCATGGAGAAGCTCCTTGCTGATCGAAAAAAAGGGGGCGGACATCATGGCTAAATCAGATCGTGAATTTCTTCAAATGCTGCAGGAAGAATCGCTCCAGAAGCAGCAAGCCTTTTTCAATAATATCGCTACTCGTCTCGGCAGAGAGAGCCCTTTGCGAAACGCACCTGTTCGCAGCATCAAAGGGGCTCCTGAGCTCTGGGAAGCTGTGAATCTGACCATGGAACAACGCATTGAATTATTTATGACAAACTGGCAAAAAGCAGGGGGGCACGCGAAACGGCTGAGCAGCATGGTTGAAGCTCAAGCTTTCATCGAGAACTTCATTAGGGAGACAAAAGCAAAGCATGTGATCATTCAGGATCAAGCTGAACTCGAACCGCTTCGAGCAGCACTGGCGGAAACCACCGATACGGAAATGACTGTATGGAACTCTTTTGGAGCTGATGAAGGGGGCAAAGACGAGCTTGTTGCCAAAGCGGCTGGTGCTGATATTGGTATTGTTGCAGTTGAACATGGAGTGGCTCACACTGGCTCGTTGGTGGTCACATCCGACCCGTCGCGCGGAAGAAGTGTCAGTTTGCTGCCAACGACGCTAGTCGCTATCCTTCCAGCCGAACGTCTGAGAACGAGACTGGGCGAAGTGCTCCGACCTTTTGATGAGCTGAAGTTAAAGGACAGACCGGCGGGCATACACTTCATCTCGGGTCCGAGCCGATCCGCTGATATCGAAAATGATCTGACCATTGGCGTACACGGTCCTGGTATTATTTATGCCTTAATTATCGAGTAATAGTCTAGAAAGGCTGTGAGGGTATAAATTCTTCACAGCTTTTTGTTTTGCTCTATTTTTCTCAGAAAACAAGAAGAGTGTGTTCAGGTCTGATGCATTGATGAGTAAAAAAAGATAGTATTTTTGGGATCATTTGATAATTATGCCACTTCTCTTGAGGGTAAGGAAGACTGAGAAAGGGACCCAGATAGGAAGCATACACGACTCAAATTATCAAATACAGAAGCATTTTGAAGAGAGAGATTTAAACGAAAACAAAATTCGTCAAGATAAAGCTGCAGATATTTTGAACCAATTCCATGAAAAGTTTCATTGATCCATTTGCTCGCTTGAGCAGCAAAGGCTGTGAGAGGGCGAGTGCGTTTGGTACTGTAGAAACCCGTTACGCTTTTAATATTGCTGGGGTGCGCTTGTACATGCTGTTTATGAAATGCATCTAGTTCAAAGCGCGAAATATGTTTATTTTTTGGATTGTTGGAATATGACATGTTTTATTTTCAAGCTAATGGGAGCGTTCTGTACATTAAGAGAAGCGCCCACGAGCAGTAAATGTTCCTGAGGATGCTATACCTTTATTCGTTCGAGAAACAAAAAAAAGAGCCAAGAGCCATTTACGAAGATCAGTTCGGATTCCTTCCATCACCGTGCCAGCAAGGAGAGAAGTTTGATGACGGCAACGAGAACATTCGTAAAGAGGAAGGCGCCGCGTTACCGTGACATAGGCGTGTCTTTGGTTACAACGAGGACAAACAAAACCGTTTGGCCACTTTGTCTGAGAAATATAGGAGATACATGATTCTTCCGTTGAAAATTGGTTTCGAAATTGTGCTAAAGACATGTTTGTGAGTTCCAATAGACATTTTCCTCCGATCTAAAAGGCATCTCGAACATTTGTTTCTATCACACATTATAGCGAACATGTGATCTCTTTTCAATATAATATGGAAAATTTTTTCTTTATTTATTACAAAGACTTTCTGAGAGTATGGGATAGTGCAACATAAGCGGATTTCAAAAAATAGAGGAGCACACTAAAATGATATTAACTTGAAATAGTGAACTTTTTGCAGTTTAACGCGAATGCAGGATGCAGAAATGAGCTTCCCTGAGTTAAGGGGATAGTTAACATATGAGTTGTTTAAGAAGGATAGGGGAAGGTGAAAGGTTGATAGTTCGGTAGTTCAGTCGGCCGGAAGATCTAAACGCGAAAGATAGGCGTTATGTAATAATAAGGTTTGGTTTTCATAAGGAAAAAAGCCAGCAACGTCAGGCTCTCAGCGAATGGAGTAGCGCGAAACGGCTGGCTATTTTGAAACCAATTAACGGATGTACCACTCGCCGGACATCCAGTCGCTGGCTTTCCAGCGAAGTACATCGGGATTTGCGAGGTGAACGATTTCTTTGAAAAACTCAAGCTGTTCGACATCCGTCAGCGGTTTGAAATTTTTGGCGATGGCCAGATTTTGTTCTAGCTGCTGCATGGACTCCATACCTACTATGGCCGTAGAAATAGGCAGGGAGAATGTATACCGCAGAGCTTTCTCGTACCAAGGTGCTAGCTTGCCTAGAGCCATGACTTTCATGCCTATTACAGCTACTCCTTTTTCATTGGCTTTCGGCAGGAACTCGTGAGCAAAGCTGTAGACGAGGTGATCGGCAGCGCTCAAAGCAACTAACGCGCTGTCAAAGGCAAAGCGCTCTATGGCTTCGAGCTGCACTTTAGGATTGGTATGGCCACTTATGCTGATGTGTTTAATTAAGCCCTGCTCCCTGGCTTCTAGCAGAGCTTCCAATGCTCCACCTTTGGCAAAGACTTGATTAAGCTCGTCAAGCGTCATGATGTTGTGTAAGCGCCACTCTTCGACGTGATCTGTTTGCAGTCGTTTTAAGCTTGCTTCCAACAATCTTAAGGATCCGTCTCTGCTCCGATCGTGTGTTTTGGTAGCAATCCAGACATCTTGTCTGCGACCTTGCAGCGCTTTGCCAAGTCTTTCCTCGGACTGCCCGTCTGAGTAGCTTGGGGCTGTGTCGAAATAGGTGATTCCTTCATCGATGGCTCTATTCACTATTTCTATAGCTGCTTCTTCTGTGCAATTATGCTCATCGACAATACGCTGAGCGCCAAAACTCAAGATTGGGAAGTTTTGGCCTGTTTGGCCGAAATTGCGCTTTTGCAAATTGATCACTCCTTACAATGTATTGTGTCCAAATTTTGTCAATCGTAGCTTGATGTCGATTTGAGCAGGGATTCGTTTGATTTAAGTATAAATGAAGTATTACGGGGATTCCACCTGTCTAAATCGTGTATCTATTGTACTATCGATTCGACAAAATAGTGTTGTAATTTATAGTAAATCAACTTACTATATGTACATATACAAGAATTTTGTCGAAAATCGGAGGGCCTATGAAATCTGAATATGGTAAACCGTACGATAGCCCAGGATTTCAGCTATGGCAAGTTACGAATTTATGGCAAAAAAATTTACGTCACGCGCTGCACACCTTTGATCTTACGCATGTTCAATTCATTTTGCTTGCCTCTACACAATGGTTGAATTCACAGTCGGGACAAGGAGATGTGACACAGGTGCAAGTTGCCCAGCACGCGCATGTCGATCCCATGATGGCATCGCAAGTGCTTCGCAATTTAGAGAAGAAGGGTTTCCTTGTTCGCAAGGAACATCCTTCTGATACGAGAGCCAAGTCCATTTTACTTACACCGGACGGGGAGTGTATCGTGAACAAGGCGTTCGCTATTGTGGTGCAGGCAGATGATACGTTTTTTTCGATACTTGGAGAAGACCAGAAAACCCTTACAAGGTTAATGGCATCGCTAAGCAGTAACATCGTTATCTGATTTTATATGAAGCAGAAAGGGAGTTGGACAATGGAGAAGTCATCAATTATTGGAATCGTTTTGGCGTTTATTGCTATTGGTGTGGGGATGGTATTAAAAGGAGCAAGTTTGGCCGCACTCCTTAATCCGGCCGCTGCGTTAATTATTTTTGGCGGTACCGGCGCAGCCTTGTTTATTGCATTTTCCTTGGATGAAATGAAGAAGATTCCAACTTTGTTAAAAATCATTTTCACTGAACAAAAGCTGATGCCTAAAAAAGAATTGATCGAGACATTCATTAACTGGGTATCGATTACTCGCCGTGAAGGATTGCTTTCTTTGGAGAAGCAAGCGGAGGAGCTTTCAGATCCATTCATGAAAAGCGGGATGCGCTTGATCATCGATGGCAATGACCCGGATTTTGTACGTGACGTACTGCTAGAGGATATTTCCGAAATGGAAATTAGACATAAAAAATATGCGAACATTTTTACGCAAGCAGGTACATACGCGCCAACACTTGGAGTACTAGGGGCGGTTGTTGGTTTGATTGCAGCACTGGGGAACTTAAGTGAAGTTGAAAAACTCGGACACTTAATTTCTGCAGCATTCGTTGCGACGATGTTTGGGATTTTCATGGGCTATGTTATTTTCCATCCATTCGCTAACAAGTTAAAACAAAAGTCGAAAAAAGAAGTGGAGATCAAGTTAATGATCGTTGAAGGTTTGCTCTCCATTCAGTCAGGTGTTTCAGCTAACTCTGTGAAACAGAAAATGATGATCTTCATTGCGAATTCAGAACGTGCGGCTTATGAAGAAGTATCCGGGGAGGCCGTTTCACAGTGAGTAAAAAGAAAAAGCATGAGGATCATGAAGAACACATTGATGAAACTTGGCTCATTCCCTATGCGGACTTGCTTACTCTACTTCTAGCGCTTTTTATTATTTTATTTGCCTCCAGTCAGGTGGATTCGAAGAAATATGATTCCATTATGCGGTCTTTGAATAATGCTTTCACTGGCGGTGAAGCACCATTTGCTATGTCGAATCTGATTCCGATTGATGATGCGGCTAACTCCACGAAGAACAATAACAACAATCAGAACCCTCCTGCTAAGCCGGAGAATAAAGAGGAAAGCCAATTAGCGGCAAAGCTGCAAAAGGAAGAGAAGGATCTCGAAGAGTTAAAGAAAAGTATGGACTCTTTCATCAAAGACAATAATTTGAACGAGCAGCTTACAACGAAGCTCGACAACGAGCGTTTGACGATTACGATCAGCGACAGGGCACTCTTTGATTCCGGGTCGGCAGCGGTGAAGCAGGATGCTCAAACGATGGCTGTAACCATGTCTGACTTGCTGAGCCGATATCCCGGATATCAGGTCGAAGTAGCCGGACATACGGATAATATACCGATTCACCGACAAGATTTTGAAACGAACTGGGATTTAAGCGCGAAGCGTGCTGTGAATTTTATGAAAATATTGCTGAATAACAGCAAGATTGATCCGGCTTCGTACCATTCGGTGGGCTATGGCGAATATCGTCCTATTATTTCAAATGATACTACTGAAGGCCGCGCGAAAAACCGAAGAGTCGAAGTGAGTATTATCCGCAATATTAAAGCTACGGATGAAATTGCGAAATAAGATGTAAAAAAAGGGAAGTCCTTGAAGCCGCTATTGGCTCAAAGACTGCCCTTTTTTTGAATTAACCTTTGCCCGAGAGAGCAAGCTCCTTACGCTCATTTGGGTGATCGACAGTTTCCGTTAAGGTATCCTCACTTGGATGTTGGAGAGGGAGTGGAACGGAATCTACAATGCTCGTTGTAGCCGTTGTTTCTGTTATGTTTGTGAGATCTGGTTCCTGTGTATCGTTATGTGAGCCATTCTCAGGTGCTTCACCGATTTGGAATTTACTAATCTCGGTGAATAATTGCTTGGCCAGATCCAAGATATCATCCGACTCCTCCGCGATGCGGCGAATGGAAGCGTCTTGCTGAATGGAGGTCGAGTTAACCTCTTCTACGCCGGCTGCTGTTTCTTGAGCGATAGCAGCGACGAATTGTACAGAACCGATCAATTGGTCATTTTTGAATGATGCCTGCGCAATCTTCAGATGAATTTGCTCAATTTGTTCTTTGATCTCAGTCATGGATCGTTCAATGCCTTCAAAAGAGCCGAGTGTGTCTGTTACTCGGCTGTTTTGCGCAACCGAGGATTCATGAGCTTCCTGCAAGGAGCTCTGAAGCTCGTGAATTTGTTTTTGCAGCGATTGAATAATGCTGCCGATCGTCTTCGACGAGTCGTTCGTCTGCTGCGACAGCTGACGAACTTCATCCGCGATGACGGAGAAGCCGCGGCCATGCTCGCCGGCACGAGCCGCTTCAATCGCGGCGTTCAAGGCAAGCACGTTCGTCTGCGTCGATATCTCCGTAATCGAGTGAACGATAGCGCCAATTTGCTTCGAGCTGGCGGACAAGGTTCTCATCGCTGCATCGACCTTCAGCAGCACGGCCTGCGACTGTTCGGAGGAATCCTTCAGCGCCCGAACAGATGTTGCGCCATGCTGCGTTCCGGCTGCAGCGGCGTCGCTGGTCCGCATCATTTGATTCGTGTATGCGGTTATGTCGCGGATCTCCGCCTCCAGCTCCGCGATGATCAGCGAGCTTTGCTCGGTCTTCATCGCTTGCTCGTCGGCGCCGGACGAGATTTCATGAATCGCTTTCAGGATATCGGCATTTGCAGTTGCAGTCAGCTGCGAGAAACGGTGAAACTCATGCGAATGCACAGAGAGCGATGAAGCAATATGTAAGGTAGCGCCTAGCATTTGCCGTACTTGTATAATCATATGGTCGAAACTATCGCTCAGTTCGCCTAGCTCATCCTTGGAAGTAGAATTAATCGTGTGGGTCAAATCCCCGGCAGCGATTAATGCGACAGCTTTTTGTAAGCGTGAGATCGGAAGTACGAAGGAGCGGATAATCAGCAAAGCAATGATGACGGTCACCACGAGCACGATGGCCGAAACAATCAGCATGACATGGCTGGTGCTGTCCAGTGCCTCGGTGGATGAGCTGACGGCGCCGTCAGCGGCTTCCGAATAGGTGACGTAAAACTTATCCACGAGCTCAAAAATTTTATCTTTCAGATCCTGGGACTCATTATATAGATAGAGGAGATTGATTTCGAGATCCTTCGGATTCGTCCCGTTACCCTGTACCATCTGGGCAGCAGAATCGAAATTGCTGATGTAATCGACAGAAGCCAAGATCAATTGGCTCCTCCATTGTTGCTGTTCCGTCGTTGAAGCCGTATCGCCGATTTGTTTAATCATCGCCTTGAAGGGCTCTTTTTCTTTGTTGTATCTCAGAATGTACTCGGGTTTTTTAGAGATTTCCAAACCGGATGCGATGATGTTCAGTTCCTGCACTTTTTCCTTTAGCTCAAGCGCCATAACTTTCAATTGAACTTTCTCATTTTGATCATTCATATGCTGTTTAATCTGGTTCACTTGATGGAGATTAAAGAAAGCAACGGCTAGAAAGATGAGAAGTACACCGCTGAAGCTGGCGATCAGTTTAAAGCGCATGGTCATATTGAATGTAATTGTCCTCATGTGCATTCCTCCTATTTTGACAAGAATCGACTTTTTTCTTATTAATATAGGAGGTTTCTATTAACTAAAGTCTCTAATTCTGTTAACGAATTGTAAAATAAAAGTTTTACATTACGTTTACGTTTCGTGGGTTTGGATTTTACATTCGATTGTTACGATAGGTTTCGTAAGTTAGTTCGACGGACAACCAAGAGGGCATCGATACTAACCATGAATGATAAAATCAAAGGAGGACATGCAAACTATGTTCAAGTTCATGTCGAAAAAAGGGATCACATTCACACTTTCAACGGTATTAATGATGGGGGCTTTGGTAGGTTGCGGTGCCAATACAGATACGAAAACCGCAGCATCTGCAACACCGGCAGCAAGTGCAGCAGCATCAGCTTCAGCTAAACCAAGCGAGGCGCCAAAAACAACAGAACTATCCGGTACGATCACAGCTTCCGGCTCTAGCGCACTCCTTCCTTTAGTGAAGCAAGCCGCTGATGATTTCATGAAAGCTAATCCAAAAGTAACAATCAACGTTACAGCTGGCGGATCTGGTACGGGTATTAAAAACGTAGCCGACGGCACTTCCGACATCGGTAACTCAGATGTAGCGCCTGGCGATGAGTATAAAGACAAAGGCTTGAAAGAAAATTTCGTAGCTATAGCGCCATTTGCTTTCATCGTGAACAAAGATGTAACTATCGACAACCTGACGAAACAACAAGCTGCTGACATCTATATGGGTAAAATCACAAACTGGAACCAAGTTGGCGGTAAAGAAGATAAGAAAATCGTTCTTATCCACCGTCCTGACAGCTCCGGTTCCCGTAAACTGGTACAACAAATCATTCTTGAAGGCAAAGACTTCACAAAAGATGGAATTACGCAAGAAAATAGCGGAGCTATGAAAACAGCTGTAGTTGGTCAATCCAGCTCTATCGGTTATGTAGATACGCCTTACATTGATGATACAGTAAAAGCTTTGAAAATTGATGGTGTAGCTTTCTCCGAAGACAACATTAAAAATGGCACTTATAAATTGTTCGGTATTGAGCGTATGTATACAAAAGGCGAAGCAAAAGAACCGGCTGCTTCTTTCATCAAATTTATTCAAGCTAAAAGCTTCCAAGACAAGCAAGTTCGCGACCTGAAATTCTTGCCTGCAGACTTGCTTAAAAAATAATAAGTTGCAACCACCAAGAGCGCTCGCATATCTATGCAGCGCTCTTTTCTTGTTGTGAAGGATTAAACTTTTACATTCCCTTAACAATTCATTGACGGTCCATTTACATTCATAACCTATCATAAACGTATGAGCTTATAAGTATTGTTTATTTAAGAGAAGGGGGATTACCCATTGAATTCTGTAGCAGACAAGCTGACAAGTACGGTAGAAGAGAAGAGTCGTCCGATTGTAACGAAATGGACTCATGGACAGCATAGACAGGATAACATGATGAGATGGGTGTTTGTCGGAAGCGCGGCACTTGTGGCTGCCATCATTTTCTCGATCATTGTTTTTGTCGGTATGCAAGGTGTCAAAACCTTTCAAGGGGTTAGCCCGCTGGAGTTTTTCTTCTCAACCGATTGGACACCCGGCAGCAATAAATTCGGAGCGCTTCCTTTTCTATACAGCACATTGCTGCTGACACTTGTTTCTGTTGTGTTATCCGTTCCGCTTGCTTTATCCGGTGCTTTATTTATGGCGAAAATAGCGCCGAGATGGGTGCGCGAAATTCTGCGCCCTGCAACTGATTTATTCGTAGGCATCCCATCGGTTGTATACGGTTTGATTGGGATGACGGTCATCGTACCGGCCCTGGGTAAGCTGACAGGCGGTATCGGCTATGGCATTTTGCCAGCCGCAATTATCTTAGCCATTATGATTCTACCGACTATTCTCTCCATCTCGGAGGATGCTATTCGTTCTCTGCCCGGCCGTTTGGAAGAAGCGTCGCTTGCGCTTGGCGCAACGCGCTGGCAAACGATGTGGCGCGTTCTGCTCCCGGCGGCTAGACCGGGTATTCTGACGGGGATTATCCTAGGCATGGGCCGCGCTATTGGAGAAACCATGGCTGTGTTCATGGTTATCGGGAATTCGCCGCAAATGCCGAAGTCACTGCTGGACTCCACAACGGTGTTAACGACAGCGATCGTGAAGGATATGGGGAACACCAACTACGGAACAACTTGGAATAACGCCTTGTATTTAATGGCGCTGCTCCTGCTGGTCATATCGCTAGCTTTAATTCTAATCATTCGCATCGTGGCCAAAAGGAGTGAAGTCAAATGAACAGCAGAACAACGGATCGTTTGGCCACCATCTATTTCTGGCTTTCAGGCGTCGTTATTATTTTAATCTTGGGATGGTTTCTGGTTCGCATTTTGGGCGAAGGGATTCCGCATTTATCTTGGCACTTTATTTTTGGCAAGTCCGAAGAAATTAAAGCAGGCGGCGGCGTAGGGCCGCAGTTGTTTAATTCCTTTTATGTCCTTTTCTTATCATTAATCATATCGATTCCAATTGGTGTGTGCGCAGGCATTTATTTGGCGGTCTATGCACAAAAGAATTGGTTTACGGATCTAGTGCGAATATCGGTTGAAGCTCTATCTTCTGTACCTTCAATAGTGTTCGGATTGTTCGGCTTCCTACTATTTGCCAATTTACTCGGTTTGAAATTTTCGATCATTGGTGGAGCGGCGACGGTTGCCCTGCTCAACCTACCGGTCATGGTGCGCGTTACCGAAGAAGCCATTCGCACCGTTCCGGATTCTTACTGGGAAGCCAGTTTAGCGCTGGGCTCAACGAAGTGGCAGGCTATCCGTAAAGTGTTGCTTCCAGCGGCACTGCCGAATTTGATCACAGGCATTACCTTGATTGCTGGCCGCGCATTAGGCGAATCTGCGATTCTAATCTATACGGCCGGGTTGTCCGTATCGCGTATTTTCCCGGATTTCAATCCGACGAAAATGGGAGAAACCTTATCCGTTCACCTCTGGTATGTCGGCGCCGAAGCTTTGGTTCCAGATGCCAAAGACATTGCAAAAGGAAGCGCCGCGCTGCTGCTCATAGTCGTTCTGATCTTTAACTTGCTGGTAGGCATTCCAAGTCGAATCTTACAAAAAAGACTATCCGGGGGGAAATAAAACGTGACGACAAAGCATAAAATTAAAGCGGACAAATTAAATTTATTTTATGGAGAAAATCATGCTCTCCACGATATTGAATTATCGATAGAAGCAGGGACAATTGCGGCTTTGATCGGCCCGTCCGGCTGCGGGAAGTCAACCTTTCTGCGTACGCTCAACCGGATGAATGATTTGATTGACAGTGTGAAAATCACGGGAAATGTCGCAGTTGACGGACATAACATTTACGGATCTGACTCTGACGTCGTATCGCTTCGCAAGCGTGTCGGCATGGTGTTCCAACGGCCGAATCCGTTCCCGATGAGCATTTACGACAACATTGCATACGGCCCCCGCATTCACGGTACGAAGAAGAAAGCGGTTCTGGATGAGATTGTGGAACGAAGCCTTGTGCAAGCGGCGCTTTGGGATGAAGTGAAGGATCGTCTTCACAAGTCTGCACTGGGGTTGTCCGGCGGTCAACAACAGCGTCTATGTATTGCACGGCTTCTGGCTGTCGAGCCGGATGTGCTGCTCATGGATGAGCCAACTTCCGCGCTCGATCCGATCTCGACGTTGAAGGTCGAAGAGTTGACACAAACGCTCAAAGATAAGTACACCATCATCATTGTGACGCACAACATGCAGCAAGCGGCGCGCATATCGGATATGACATCTTTCTTCCTCAATGGTTATTTGGTGGAAACGGACAAAACAGACAAGATTTTTACCAATCCGAACGATCAGCGTACTGAAGATTATATTACAGGCCGATTCGGATAACCGAGCAGAAAAGGGGAGAAACGCATGGACGCAAGACCTGGGTTCCATCAATCATTGGCCTTATTGCAGCAAGAATTGCTTGAGATGGGGAATAGCGCGCAAAAACTGATCCGTTCCGCTGTGGAGTCGTTGGCCAAGCTTGATGACAAAGCAGCGACACAAGTAATTAAGAGCGACGATATTATTGACGATTATTTGACTCGAATCGATGAGCTTTCTCTGCGTTTAATCGCCTTGCAGCAGCCCATGGCGAGCGATCTGCGTATCATAGGCACGGCGCTCAAAATCGCGATCGATCTGGAGCGCATCGCGGATCATGCCGTTGATATTGCGAAAATCACGATTCGTTTCGCGGGAGAAGAACTCGTTAAACCACTGGAGATCATTCCGCAAATGGCTGAGATTGCCATCGAAATGCTGCAAGAAAGTCTGGTATCATATACCGAGCGCGACGTGCACCGCGCAGCGGCGCTAGCGGAGAAGGACGACCGGGTTGACAAGCTGTACAGCACGGTCATGCAGGAGCTTATGAGCTTAATGAGCGCAGATTACAACCGTAACCGTCAATTGACGCATTTGCTGCTGGTGGCACATTATTTAGAGCGTGTTGCCGATCATGCAACGAATATTGGCGAGGGCGTTATCTATATGGTAACGGGCAAACGTAAGGATTTGAACGTTTAAGGGCAAACAAAAAGGCGACTACTGGGGTTTATCCTCGGGTAGCCGCCTTTTTTTTCCAGAAAGGATTTGTCGTCAGGTATGTGTATGAACGAGCTTGCAGAGCGGAGAGATTCCGCATGCATCGTGTGGTACGGGCACTTGAGTTGGTGGACGTAGAGGATCCTGAAGTGCCACCGCGGTTTGATCTCATACCGCTTCGATCTGCGATAGATCGTCTTTTGCACGGGTGAGCGGAACGTAGATGCCTTAAGAGACGGTATTTTCAGTTGTAGCGACATTTCGCGGAACTACCGTTCGTTATGAGCAGGACATGCTGGTTTTTTGGCAAGTTTTCGCTCATTTAACGCACCCTAGTTCCTCTTCAGGAGGAGAAAAGGGACGTTACCGTGGAATAAGGCATCGTAGTTACGTGGTATCGCTATGCATGGGGGATTGGCAGTCCGGCAGTACCTCCTCAGTTTTCTTGTGAAGCATACGGAGCCGAAATGTATCCGGAATCTTCAAGGGTGTTCAGGGGTATGGGGTGGAAAAGCGACAACGGTTGGAATCCCACACCCAATTCCCTTCTCATGCAGTCGAGGCTAGCTTTTTCTTATACGTTTATGGAAAATGAAATTGCTAAGTTAGTGCGTGTTGAGGTGCTGGGACAGTGAATCGGATGGAAAATGTCGTTCCTGTAGGGCTTGACTGAATTTCAATTGGTGCATGATGTCTAGCCGCAATACTATAGCAAATGGCTAGCCCTAAGCCTGTGCCATGATCCTTCGTGGTAAAAAAAGGTCTGCCCAGCTTTTCTAAATGTTCGTCATCGATGCCCCTGCCTTCATCGGCGATTGTGAGGATGACACTGTCCGATTCCATATGGGTTGTTACAGTCAGATTGCCGCCGGAATCCATTGCTTCCAGGCCGTTCATGCACATATTAAGAATAAGCTGGCGAATTTCTTTGTCGTCCAAATTTAGTTCCGGGCATTCACTTAAGCAGAAATCAACATGCTTGCCGGACATTGCGGCTTCAGCTTGGATCAAAGGCTGCAGAGATTCAATGATCCGGTTCATATGCTCCAATTGCTGGTGGGTCCGCTTGTTTTTAGCCAAAGATAAATACTCTGTAATAATATCATTGGCCCGATCGAGCTCCTCCAACATGATTGTAATATATTCATTTTCCATTTTACGGTTGCCGTCTCGAAATAGTTGAAGAAAGCCTCGGATGGTTGTCATGGGGTTACGAATTTCGTGGGCGATGCCAGCGGCCATTTCGCCAACCAGGTTCAATTGGGCAAGGCGCGCCATTTCGGATTCATATCGGGTATTTTCCGTAATATCAATAGCAACTTGAAGTAAGCATTTCTCATCTTCAATATCAATGATTTCTGTAGAAAGCAGAGCCGTTCGGATATCTTTAGATTTAGTTTCATATTTAATCTTATAGTTCCGCACCGTTTGATTCATTGGCTGGTCCTCACCTAGCTCCAGCTTCATGCTCAGAAAATTTGTCGAGGTGCCCAGCACTTCATCGCCGTATCCAGTAAATTGCTTCCAGCTTTCATTGACTTCTATGTAGGTATAATCGGATAAACGGCGGATGGCCATTAAACAGGGGGAGGAGATGAACATTCTTTTGAAATGCTCTTGCGATTTAATGAGTTTCTCATGGGCATCTACGAGTTCCGAGGTTCGTTCTTCCACCCACTGTTCCAAGAGCAGGTTTTGTTCCTTCAGTCTCGTTTCAGCTTCTGCTAGTTTCCGGTTGATTACCTCAAGCTCGAGCGCCCGCGTTTGCAGCAATTCGCTTTGGAATTTTATCTTCTGATGGTAGCGATGCAGCTTGACGAACGCATCCACCTTCATTCTGAGCAATTCTGGATGTATAGGTTTGAATAAATAATCAATGGAGCCTACGTGATAGCCATGCAGCACATGTTCAATGGAAGTGCTAAGAGCGGTTAGGAAAATAATCGGGATGTCCTGGCAGGATTTCCTTTGTTTGATCAGCTCGACGGTTTCGAAGCCGTTCAAGCCGGGCATCTGCACATCCATCAAAATGACGGCTATTTGATCGGCAGATTCTTTAAGCAGATGTTTTAGAACTTCTTCGCCTGATTGCAAGGATACGATATCGTAATGAGATGAAGCGAGTATGCTATTCAAAGCCAATAAATTTTCGTAGCGGTCATCCACCGCCAAAATTTTTACTCCTTGTTCCATTCCATATCCTTTCTGTGCTTGTACACGGTTACAAGAGCACCTAACAATCCCAGTGCTTTCTTTTTCGGGGAGAAATGGTGAATACCCTTTTTTTTATTGAAACTCTTTACATAGATTTTACATATGCTTAATAAAGCTTATCATTTGGTTTGATAGACTAGATTTGAATGACAAGTAGAGCCAGTAAGGGATGATAGCAATGAACGATCAGTCAGACATATTGTTGCAGTTCCGTAGAATCATTGAACAGCAGTCGATTTATTCAGTCTATCAACCTATCATTTCTTTGCAGGATGGGAATGTTTTCGGATATGAGGCATTGACAAGAGGCCCGAAAGACAGCCCGTTTGACTCCCCGTTGGATATGTTTCAGTTCGCAGAACAGCAAGGGGAGTTGTATATTCTCGAAAGACTCGCCAGGGAAAAAGCCATACAGGGCTTCATTCTAGAGGATCCGCAGCAATTGCTGTTCATCAATATTTCCTCACAAGTGTTGTATGATCCTCAGTTCGTGCCGGGGAAGACATTGGAGGTGCTTCATCAATACGGGCTCCGTCCTCATAATGTGGTGTTCGAGATTACGGAAAGAAGCTCAATCGAAGACTTTTCTCTGGCCAAAAAGATGCTGGAACACTACCGCAAGCAAGGGTATCGCATAGCCATCGATGATGCAGGGGCTGGGTACTCGTCTCTTCAAGCGATAGCCGAGCTGCAGCCGGATTTTATTAAAATCGATCGTTCGCTGATCGAGAACATTCATACGAATAAAGTGAGAGAGTATATTCTGGAAACGTTCGTCACTTTCGCGAAGAAAATGAACATTTCACTCATTGCCGAAGGGATTGAGCAAGAGGATGAACTAAAGAAACTTACCCGCCTTGGCGTTCATTATGCCCAAGGTTATTTGCTTGGGAGGCCGTCTGAGCGGCCTGTGAACATTCATGAGAGCCATCGCATGCTGATCTGGCAGCATCGCAAAGTGGAAGGCAGTTCCATAACTTGGACGATTGGTGATTTGGCGACGCCCGTACAGGTATTCGATAAGCGAACTGTCATCTCGGAAGTGGCGGATTATTTGAAGAAAAATCAGGATGCCGTTGGGGTCGTTATCGTGAGCGAAGAGGTTCCGGTCGGACTGATGATGAGAGACCGTCTGTTCCAGCAGTTGGCCGGGCAGTATGCGTTCTCTTTGTTCTGGAATCGGGCTATTGAAGGTTTGATGGATGAAGCCCCGCTCATTGTGGACGAATTCATGGCTGTGGAGCAGGTATCGCAGATGGCCACTTCCCGTTCGATTCATCACTTATATGATCTGGTCATCATCACTAGCCAGGGGAAAATGGCAGGAACGGCTTCCATCAGAACGATTTTGGAGAGTATCACGAATGTACGGATGGAGTCGGCTAGGGTGGCTAATCCGCTTACGGGATTGCCTGGGAATCTGCAAATCAATCGGGAGCTGAATAAGCGGATTATGGAAAATAAACCTTTCCATGTGGTTTATGCGGATCTGGATTATTTCAAATGGTTCAATGACAGGTTTGGCTTTCAGCGGGGTGATCAATTAATCCAATACACCGCAGATATTATGCAGCAAGCTATTGCTGTTTGCGGAACACCGCATGATTTTGTTGGACATGTGGGCGGAGATGATTTTATCGCCATATCGTCATCGAACTTTCCCGAGCAATTGTGTCAAGAGATGATTCGCCGGTTTGAACAAGGCGTGCAAATGTTCTATGAGGGCGAGGTTTGGGAGTACGTATGGGATCGCAGCGGTAATCCAGTTCAAAGCGAAGGCGTTACGCTTTCGCTTTCGCTGGTTGTATGCAGTTGCGAATCACTCATCTCCCTCGAACAGATTTCGCAAACGGCCGCGATGCTGAAGAAGAAGGCTAAAGCGCACTTGGGGAGCATCTATCACATCAGAAGTGTCTAAGATTTCGGCTTCGATGGCGTACTAGAACGTATATTGAAGCTGCTTAAAAGACCTGACAATGATAACCTTCTGCTTGCCGATGCGGCGTTCGGATATTTTCTTCATATTGCCTGGATGAATCCAAATGGCATCCAAGCCGCAGGAAGTGGCCCCCACCACGTCGTTCCGCCACGAGTTACCCACCATAACGCTTTGCCCGGGCGTAGTGCCCATCTTCTTCAAAGCGGTCTCAAAGATCGCAGGATGAGGCTTTCGCGGTCCATCTTTCTCCGAACTAAATAACCGTTCCTGCTCGATCCACGCGGTCAGTTTCAGCTTGTTCAAGTTGCTTTGCAGTCTCCTCCGGTTCCCATTGCTGATGATGGCTAGCTGATAGTTGTGGGACAATGCCTCCAGCGTATCCTCTACTCCCGGAAAGAGCGCGACAAAGTTGTCCTCCTGCTCTTCGACCTGCTCGAAGAAAGCGCGCGTAAACGTGGGATTCACTTGGACGGGGAAGGGCTGGAGCGCTTTACGCAAGCAGACGTGCCTCAGCTCATCCGGAGAAATTGGACTTCGGACGGGCGCTTTCCGGTATCGGTTCCATTCCAGTTTATAAGCTTGGAGCGCATCTTGCGCAGACCAAACATGCTCGTCAGGCTCCCATCGCGCTGTATAGTCGCTCATCACTTCCATAAAAGCTGAATCAAAGCATTGTCTGCGATCGAGAATCGTATTATTCATATCGAAAAAAATAACCTTTTTGCGTGTAGGGGAAAAAAAAGGGCTCATTTGGAGAACCTCCTTCTGAAGTCCGCTGTAGCCTTTTGTTGCTTCCCTACATGTTTATGTGCGCAACTGTTTTTTTATTTTAATTTCGTATGCTATGATGAAGAGAGTCTGTCAAAAACGGGGTGCTCATTTATGGATAAGCTAATTATTATTGATGGAAACTCCATCGCCAATCGGGCTTTTTATGCTTTGCCGCTGCTTAGCAACTCGAGCGGACTGCATACGAATGCGGTCTATGGCTTTACGACCATGCTGCTTAAACTTATTGAAGAAGAAAAACCAACGCATTTTCTGGTTGCCTTTGATGCTGGGAAAATTACGTTTCGTCATAAAGAATATACAGAATATAAAGGGGGAAGAGCGAAAACGCCCCCGGAGTTATCCGAGCAATTCCCTCTGATCAAGGATTTGCTGAAAGCGTTCCAAATCCCGCAGTTTGAGTTGACTGGGTACGAAGCCGACGATATTATCGGGACATTGACCAAGGTTGCCGATGAAAAAGGCGAGAAGGTGCTGCTCGTATCGGGAGATAAGGATATGCTGCAGCTTGCCTCCGACCATGTAACCGTTGCAATTACACGTAAAGGGATCACTGAAGTAGAACTATACGATCCTGCAGGCATTCAAGAGAAATACGGTTTGACGCCTAAGCAAATCATTGATTTGAAAGGTCTTATGGGGGATACGTCCGATAACATTCCGGGAATTCCGGGTGTCGGAGAGAAAACAGCCCTGAAGATGCTGCACGAGTTCGGTACGGTTGAAGAGGTGCTGGCCCATTCAGCGAGTTTGAAAGGGAAAATGAAAGAAAAGGTCGAGGCGCATGCACAGGATGCGATCATGAGCAAAGAGCTGGCGACGATCTTCCGTGAGGTTCCAATGGAAACGGAATGGTCGACTTTCCGTTACGATGGCTACGATGGACAAGCGCTCTCGGGCATGTTCCGCAAGCTGGAATTTAAATCCTTGCTCGAAAAGATGGATTTCGCGGGCGGTGCTGCGGAGGAAGAAGAGACGGCAGCAGTCTTGGAAACAGAGATAGTTACCGATGAAAATGTGGCAAGTTTAATCGCTGCGTTGGGCGATAGCACGCCTATCCATGTTGAGGTTATCGGAGAAAACCCGCATCATTCGGAAGTGGCGGGGATTGCGTTCCAGATCGAACTCAGCGGCAAGTCGCTGTATGTGCCTTTCGAGCTGTTGAATAGCGAAGCGGGCTCGCCGGTCCGAGCATGGCTAAGCGATGCATCGAAGAAGAAGCAGCTCTTTGACCAGCATCGCACGGAGCTGGCGCTCGCTTGGCAAGGCATCCACCTCCGCGGGGTGGATTTTGATGTGCTGCTGGCCGCTTATTTGCTTGATCCGACAGAGTCGAATCTGACGCTTAGCGGCCTCTCGGGCAAGTACGGCTTGCCGGGCATCAAGGCCGATGAAGAGATTTTCGGCAAGGGCGCGAAGTTTCGCTTGCCGGAGCTGTCTGCGCTTAGCGAGCACCTGTGCCGCAAAGCGTATGCGACCGCAGCCGCTGTGCCGGTGCTGCGGGAAGAGCTGGAGAAGAGCGAGATGCATCAGCTCTTCTATGAATTGGAGCTGCCGCTCGCGGGCGTGCTCGCGGAGATGGAGCTGCGCGGCATCAAGGTCGATGCCGCGGATTTGAGGGCATTCGGCGAGGAGCTTGCGAAGCAGCTGGATGCGATTATGACGCGCATCTACGACCTCGCCGGGCTGGAGTTCAACATCAACTCGCCGAAGCAGCTTGGCGAGATTCTGTTCGAGAAGCTGGGGCTGCCAGCTTGGAAGAAGACCAAAACCGGCTACTCGACGGATGCCGAGGTGCTGGAGAAGCTTGCGCCCTACCACGAAGTTGTAGGGCAGATCCTGAACTACCGGCAGCTGGCGAAGCTGCAGTCGACTTACGTCGAAGGGCTGCTGAAAGAGGTGCGACCGGAGACCGGTAAGGTGCATACCTATTACCGTCAGACCATTGCCGCCACAGGACGCCTCAGCAGCCAATACCCGAACCTCCAGAACATCCCTGTTCGTCTGGAGGAGGGGCGCAAGATCCGCAAAGTGTTCGTGCCATCCGAGCCTGGCTGGTACATACTTGCTGCGGATTACTCGCAGATCGAGCTTCGCGTGCTCGCGCACATCTCGCAGGATGAGAATCTGAAGGAAGCGTTCCTTCAGAATATGGATATCCATACGAAGACGGCGATGGACGTCTTCGGCGTGTCGGAGGACGGCGTCGATGCCAATATGCGCCGTCAGGCGAAAGCCGTCAACTTCGGTATCGTGTATGGCATCAGCGATTATGGCTTATCCCAGAACTTGGACATTACCCGTAAAGAAGCGGCTACCTTTATTGAGCAGTATTTTGCCGTCTTCCAAGGGGTTCGGAAATATATGGACGATATTGTGAAAGACGCTCGGAAAGATGGCTATGTTACGACGCTTTTACAACGCCGCCGCTATCTTCCCGAGATTACAGCTTCGAACTTTAATCTTCGTTCATTCGCAGAGCGAACGGCGATGAACACGCCAATTCAAGGCACAGCCGCTGATATTATTAAGCTGGCTATGGTGCAGATGGCGGAGAGATTGAAGCAAGACGGGCTCAAAAGCCGCATGCTGCTTCAGGTGCATGACGAACTTGTTTTCGAAGTGCCGGAAGAGGAACTGGAAACGATGAAGCGCATCGTACCCGAGGTGATGGCCGACGCCTTACAACTGGACGTGCCGCTGCGCGCAGATGTAGATTACGGTCTAACGTGGTATGACGCAAAGTAAATAGCGGATGTTGAAAACTTTAGAACCTAAGAGGTGAACTTGGTGCCAGAACTACCTGAAGTCGAAACCGTCAGACGCACTTTGAATAAGCTCGTAACCGGTAAAACAATCGCTCATGTAGTAGTCAGACTGCCCCGGATTATACAGAAGCCGGATGACATCCGGATGTTCGAAGTGCTTTTGCAAGGGCAGACGATTGAGACCATTGAGCGCAGAGGGAAATTTCTGCGATTTGTGCTTGACGATTATGTCATGGTGTCCCATCTACGTATGGAAGGGCGATATGGCTTATATGACGGCGATGCGCCACTCGAGGTGCATACGCACGTGCTGTTCCGGTTTACGGACGGCAGCGAGCTGAGATACAAGGACGTTCGTCAGTTCGGGACGATGCATTTGTTTCCAAAAGGCGAAGAACTGACACAACCGCCTCTGCAAAAGCTCGGGCTGGAGCCGCTTGATGAAGCGTTCACGCTGGAGGCATTCAGCGAGCGGATTGCGAAGCGTTCTACGAAAATTAAGCCGCTGCTGCTGAATCAAGAATATATCGTTGGCATCGGGAATATTTATGTAGACGAGTCCTTGTTTCTAGCTGGCATCCACCCGGAGCGCGAAGCCTCTTCGCTTTCCAAGAAGGAGCTTAAATTGCTGCACGAAGCGATTGTCCGAACCCTCAGCGAGTCGGTTGAGGTCGGCGGTTCTTCGATTAAATCCTATGTCAACGGACAAGGTGAAATTGGGCTGTTTCAGCATCAATTGAACATTTATGGACGCGGGTCGCAGCCTTGCCGTGTGTGCGGAACTGAAATCTATAAAACGGTTGTAGGGGGCAGAGGAACCCATATTTGCCCCGTATGCCAGCCCCTTAAGCGAAAGTGAGTGCGAAAGAAATTAGAGTGAATAAGCACGTGAAGTCCCCCCTCCCCATATGATATGGAGACTTAGCCTAGGAAACATGCTTGCAAATGCATGGCTCCAACGGAAAATTATTAGGAGGGGTATTATGCTTCCTGTCATTTCATTGCTTGTTCTGGCATTTGCAGTTTCTTTGGACGGATTCGGCGTGGGCGTGATGTATGGATTGCGCAAAATCCGAATTCCGCTTTTGTCCATTGGCATTATATCGCTTTGGTCGGGAGTTATTATATTTAGCTCCATGCAAATCGGTGTGTTGATGTCATCCTTCATGAGTCCTTTGATTGCACAGCGGATCGGCGCCTTAATCTTGATCGGCATTGGCATCTGGGCACTCATACAAATGAGGCAGCAAAAAACGCTGGAAACTCAAGACACAGCAGGGACTCCGAATGACACCCTACATCTCAGTGGAGGAGAACCGGCGCTGCAAACGCTGGATACCCTGCAGAGGACGAAGGAAATTCTCAATATCGAATTAAAACGGTTCGGCTTGGTCATTCAAATTTTAAGGACGCCTTCCATGGCCGACGTAGACCGCTCGGGCAACATATCAGCATCTGAAGCGACACTTCTTGGCTTGGCGCTGTCTCTTGACGCTTTCGGCGCAGGAATTGGAGCCGCGTTAATTGGTTTCGTACCACTCTTGACAGCTTCAGTCATAGCGCTATCGAGCGGGACCTTCATTGCCGTTGGACTAAGGATCGGTTTTCGGTACGCGGAGATGAGTTGGATGCGGAAATTATCCGTACTTCCCGGGTGTGTGTTAATCGTGATGGGAATAATGAAAATGCTATAGCAAAAAAAGGATGCTTACGAAAGAAAGTTTTCCATATGGAAAACTCGAAGGAGCGTAACCATGAATATCGGGTTAACAGGTGGAATCGCTTGCGGCAAAAGCACGGTTAGCGCAATGCTTGTTAGCCGCGGCGCTATATTAGTTGATGCGGACAAACTCGCCCGCGACGTTGTTGAACCTGGCAGCCCTGTTCTGGATAGGGTTGCTTCTCATTTTGGACAAGTCGTGCTGCATGCGGATGGATCACTCAATCGCAAGAAGCTTGGAGAGATCATATTTGCAGATCAGGCAGCACGCAAACATCTCGAGAGCTTACTGCATCCGTCTATCCGTGCGTTGATGCGCGAACAGATGGAAACAGCCGAACGGGAGAATCCGAGTAAACTGATCGTGGTCGATGTGCCTTTGCTGTATGAGTCTGACCTTGCGTATATGTTTCAAGAAGTACTGGTCGTTTATGTGCCTCGTGAGGTACAATTAGCGAGATTAATGCAGCGAGACGGCCTGAGCGAAACGGCTGCGCAAGAACGTTTACATTCGCAAATGTCGATTGAAGAAAAGCGTCTTCGCGCCGACATTGTTATCGACAATAGTGGATCGAAAGAAGAAACGAGTCGTCTGATCGACCAGTTCTGGTTGAGGAAGGGGCTCTCATGACATTTCTACGCAAAAAGCGGGTTTTCGCGCTTCTGCTGGTATGTTTTGTCCTATTCTTGTTTATGAACAGTTCCTTTATTGGAAGAAAATTGTACCCTATCTACTATAAGGAGGAAATTCGACAAAGCGCAGCGAAACATCAAGTAGATCCTTTTCTTATAGCTGCTGTAATCCGGGTTGAAACGAATTATCAGCATCATTTGGAATCGAAAAAAGGCGCTATTGGTCTCATGCAGCTTATGCCGGATACGGCGGCCTGGATTGTAGAATCAGCGGATTTGGGGCCGCATTCGCAAGAAGATTTACTTAAAGTGGAAGAGAATATCAATTTGGGTGCCTGGTATTTGAATTGGTTAATGAAGCATTACAACGGTAATTTGGTCTATGCCATCGCCGCTTATAACGCGGGACAGGGAAATGTGAACAGGTGGAAGCAAAACCAGGTGTGGGACGGTACAGAGGCGAACATCAATCAAATTCCTTTTGGCGAGACACGCCATTATGTCCAGCGAGTCCTTTACTATTACGAGAAATATACAAAATTGTACATGGAGAAGTGGAATGAAGGGCCTCAAACATAAACAAAGAAGCATTGGACTAGCTCCTTAACGGGGCAAGAGTCCAATACTTCTTGTTTGCAGTTTACAACGTTAGCAGGAATTCAAGATTACTTGAATTGACCAGCCAAAGATTGTTCTGCGATTTGTACCAGTCGACGAGTAATGTTACCACCGATGGAACCAGTGTCACGAGTAGCCATATTACCGTAGTATCCATCTTGAGGGATGGCGATACCCAGCTCTTGTGCTACCTCGTATTTCAACTGATCCAAAGCTGCGGTTGCTTGAGGAACGACTAAAGTGTTGCTGCTGCGGGATTGTCCTGCGCCCATGTCTGTTCACCTCCTTGTCGTTGGTAACTGTATTATGTGCGGATATGGGAAGTTCATTACATGTAACATCTGGTAACCAACCAGCAGAGAGAGGAGAGATAAGAAGATGAAATGCCCATTCTGTGACCACTCCGGGACAAAGGTGCTGGATTCCCGTTCCGCTAATGAAAATAAGTCGATACGAAGACGGCGGGAATGTGAGAAGTGCGCACGGCGATTTACTACCTTCGAAATGGTCGAAGAAACACCGCTTATCGTCATTAAGAAGGATGGAAGCCGGGAAGAATTCAGCCGAGAGAAGATGCTAAGAGGATTGATTCGAGCTTGTGAAAAGCGGCCGGTTTCCATGGAGAGGCTGGAAGTTATTGTATCTGAGGTTGAGATGCAGCTTCGGAATACAGCTCATGCGGAAGTAGACAGCTTAGCCATAGGCGAAATTGTCATGGAACAGTTGTACCCAGTTGATGAAGTGGCCTACATTCGTTTCGCTTCCGTCTACAGGCAGTTCAAGGATATTAACATGTTCTTGAAAGAGCTGACGCAAATTCTAGGCAAGCACGATCCAGGCCCCTTGCGGGATAAATAAATGGGATGCAGATGATGATTATTTATCTCCTCCATGTGTTACTCTAATCAAAGGAATTCAAATAATGGAGCGCATCTCATGAGCATGTTATGGATTCGAAAAATTAGAATCAACCCTCCGCAATTTTTAGCGCTTGGTTTTATTATTATTATTGTGATTGGATCCATCCTTCTTTCGCTGCCGATTGCTTCCGCGGAAGGAATAAAGACTCCTTATTTGGATTCATTGTTTATGGCAACCTCCGCTGTTTGCGTTACGGGGTTATCTTTGTTAAATGTAGGAGAGTATTACTCTCTTTTTGGAGAAGTTGTGCTGCTGTTGCTTGTCCAAGTCGGCGGGTTAGGCTTTATGACGATGGCCACTTTAATTGCGCTTGTATTTAGAAGGCGCATCTCGTTCCGAGAACGATTGATCTTGCAAGAGGCGATGAATCATGAGTCAACCCAAGGCATTGTAAGCCTGATCAGGAAAGTTCTTCTGTACGCTTTGATTATTGAAATTGTGGGTATTTTACTGCTTACCGTTCGCTGGCTTTTCGAAATGCCTTTTGGGAAAGCTTTGTATTTCGCCGTTTTCCATACCGTTTCGATCTTCAATAATGCGGGATTTGATCTGTTTGGCGGAGAGGAGGGACGAGCAGGCAGCTTTCTCCATTATTCCGAGGATCCGTTCGTGAATGTAGTTACCATTCTGCTCATTTTCCTGGGAGGCATTGGTTTCATCGTCATTTCCGATCTTGTTCATTATCCGCATTGCAAAAAATTAACGCTGCATAGCAAAGTGGTGCTCACCGTTTCGGGAGGACTTGTTGTCATAGGTGCGTTGGTTATCTTCGTGTTTGAATTTACGAATCCTCAAACGTTCCAGCCCTTGTCGCTGACAGGTAAAATGCTGGGTGCATTGTTCCAGTCTACGACGTCGCGCTCAGCTGGGATGCTGACTGTAGATGTGGGGATGTTCAGGCAGGCCACACAATTTTTCATTGTGATGCTAATGTTTATCGGAGCTGCGCCGGGTTCCTCCGGGGGCGGGATCAAAGTGACGACCTTCGCCATCTTGATGGGTGCTCTTATTGCGATGATTCGGGGCAAAGAAGACATCGTCATGTTTCGTTACCGAATTGCTACAGACCGGATTTACAAAGCAATTACGTTTACACTTTTTTCGTTCATCATTATCGTTGTTGCTACTATGCTGCTATCTATTACGGAATCGTTCTCGTTTCTGGGCATTTTATTCGAAGTTACTTCCGCCTATGCGACAACAGGCATGTCGATGGGGTTAACGCCGAATCTGACCTTTTTTGGTAAAATCCTCATTATCATCCTCATGTTTGTCGGACGTTTCGGGCCCATCACGATGGCATACATCTTAGTCCCGAAACCTGAAAAAGTGAAATACCGGTATCCGGAAGGTAAGATTACAATCGGTTGAGACGCGGGGCTTTGGGTCATTTTCTGAAAATTTTCTGAAAATGGTTATTGTCAGTTGAAGCCGTCCTGTGCTAATATACGTTTTAATAGAATATGAACCTTCGGGGCGTGGTGAAATTCCACACCGGCGGTGAGGATACGTGCGTGTATCTCCAGCCCGCGACTCCCGGCTTATTTGGCCGGGACTGACTTGGTGCAATTCCAAGGCCGACGGTATAGTCCGGATGGGAGAAGGTGAAAATCAGCTTGTTAAACGAATTATTTTAACAAGTCTGTTTGTCGATGCCCCCGTTGTTCGTTAAACGGGGGCATCGTTTCTTTCAGAAGGTTCAATTCAAAACACGCTTTTGGGAGGTTTTTGAATTGGAAAATGTAATCGATCTGCAAAGTAATCGTTCCAAAGGACTTTCGTCTCGGATTGCTGGTATCCACGGCATCTGGTATGTCGCGCTCGGAGCGACGCTGTGGGGGCTGGATCCTCTCTTTCGTATCCTGCTGCTGAAGAGCTTCACATCCTCGCAGATCGTCTTCATGGAGCATGTGCTCCTGGCCTTTTATGCGCTGCCGGTCCTGATTAAATATCGGCGGACGCTTACTGGCAAGCTGACACTGGCCGTCATCGGGGCACTGCTCTTCATTTCTTGGGGAGGATCCGCCATCGCAACGATCTTCTTTACATCTGCCTTTGTTCATGGGAATGCGAATGCGGTTTTATTGCTTCAGAAGCTGCAGCCGTTGTTTGCGATTATCCTAGCGCGTTTCATGCTGAAAGAGTCTCTGCCTTCCAAGTTTTTTGTATATATCCTTGTGGCTCTCCTGGGCACGTACTTGCTAACTTTCGGATTTGGCGCTCCTGATCTAGGTTGGAACGATCTCGGAACCATGAGCTGTTTATTTTCCATCCTTGCGGCTTGCTTGTGGGGCGGTTCCACCGTTATGGGCAAGTTCTTGTTACAGAAACAATTGGATTTTCCGGTTGTAACGTCTCTAAGATTTTTGCTGGCGATTCCTTTGCTTGCCGTCATTCTTCTGGGCAGTGGGGATGTCTGGCAAGTGGATAGCCACTTCGGCGGATTAACTATCATTGCTGTGAATTTATTGTTTCAAGCTTTTTTTCCGGGCTTGATTAGCATGCTGCTTTATTACAAAGGCCTTTCTTCGACAAAGGCGTTTCTTGCGACACTTGCCGAACTCGCCTTTCCTGCGGTTGGTGTGCTGATAAATTGGCTCGTTTTCAATCAATCGTTGACACTCGGTCAACTGCTTGGTTTCCTTCTAATTTGGATGACCTTGTGGTTGATGAGCCGCGGCAATAACGTCACCCGCTCAGATCGTCAACCATGGAATCGTCCCCAGTAAGGCCAAGATTTTCTTTTTCTATTCGGACTTTATAGCCATGGTCAATAAATACATCAGCGAACCTATATAACTCATTCAGGTCTTTGAAAGAAAGCTCAATCGTTTTCTCGTCGCAATCCATTACGAATATTCGGAACATTAGGCAGCACCTCTCTACAGGGGATACAAGCCATACATTATATGCTTTCCATGTAGAATTATGTTCAAAGACCGCCTTTCCTTCAACTTCCTATAGGCACAAGGCGGTCTTCGTTGTAACATGAGTACTGGGTGATAACAATGTTCATTTCTCCAATGCTGCTTCAAGCCGCCAAAGACAATAAGCCCTTTAATCGTAAAAACTATGTGGTTGAGCCAAAGCTGGATGGTATCCGTTGTATCGTTGCCAACATGGATCGGCTTCAGGTCTATACGAAGCAAAATAGACTGATTACGAATAGATTTCCTGAGTTACATAAATGTCCTTTGCCTGAGGGAACGATCGTTGATGGTGAACTCATCATGTTGGATCACCGGGGAAAGCCTGATTTCGAAGCGATGTCTGCCAGACTGTTATCCAGCAAGAATAGAGCGCCTGTTATTTTTTATGCATTTGATATCCTTCGCTATAAAGGCGTCGATGTTACAGGGTTACCGCTTCTCAAACGGAAAGATTTATTGGAAGCAGCTTTTTCTGAAAATGAGCATTATAAGAAAATAACCGTATTCGAAGGCAAGGCGACTGATCATTTCCGGCACATTCAACAGGAGGGGCTCGAGGGAATCGTCATTAAGCGTTCGGACCTCAAATCCGCCTACCATAGCGGTAAAAGCACGAAATCGTGGCAAACCGTCATCAATTGGATTTATGCCGACGTCTATATAGCTGGATTTAGGAAAAATGACTATAGTTTATTGGCCTCTATCGACGCTGAGAATGGTTTCAAGGTGCCAGTCGGCATCGTGGAGTCAGGTATTACGCCGATGCATAAAAAAGCTTTAGACAGCATCAAGCGGCGTCTCGTGTACAAAGAAAATAACAACTTTGCCTATATGGAGCCCGTGCTCATGGCAAGAATCAAAACGAAATCATGGACGAAAGAGGGCAAGCTTCGCTCTCCCGAATTTTTGGAGTTCGCGATATGAAAAAGACTGCATCTACCGAATGGTGGACGCAGTCTTTTTATCATGGGCATGCGCTAACTCTGATTAACGTTTGAACCCTGTTAACTGTTGTTCAGCAATCTGAACCAGCTTGCGAGTGATGTGACCGCCAATTGCGCCAGTATCGCGTGTTGCCATATAGCCGTAATAGCCATCTTGAGGAATCTGAATACCTAGTTCTTGAGCAACTTCATATTTCATTTGTTCCAAAGCTGATTTCGCTTGCTGCACAACTAATGTGTTGCTTCTTCTAGCCATTTGACTCACTCCTTATTGTGTGTGGGAGTAGTTTGTGGAGTTAATGGATTATTATTCATGAGAGTGAAAAGTTATTGCTTGGAAAAATTCAATTGCCATCTGCATGCCGATTGCCTTCATAATAACCGGCATGTGCTCATAATCCTTAATGGATAAGGTCGAACAGGATGCAGAGGAGGCATGACATTTGCATGGCAAATCCAAACTCAAATAATGGAAAACCTATTATTGTGCCACAGCCGATAAGAAGCGATGGAGCGGGAGGACCGGATTTTGGCCCGCGCGATATCATGAGGGACATGGAAAATCCGGACATGTTAGTGCCTCCGGTCACTGACGCTGGCTTACTTCCCAATCTGAAAATGTCATATTCGGATACGCATATGCAATTGAATCACGGTGGCTGGTCACGCGAAATTACTGTACGGGAGCTGCCGGTTGCTACTACGCTAGCTGGTGTAAACATGAGCTTAACGCCAGGAGGGGTACGCGAGTTACATTGGCATCAACAAGCCGAATGGGCGTATATGATCTGGGGAACAGCACGAATCACCTCTGTTGACCAGAATGGGCGTAATTTTATCGCGGATATCGGCCCTGGAGATTTATGGTATTTCCCTGCCGGATTACCGCATTCCATTCAAGCATTGGCATCAGGCTGCGAGTTTTTACTTGTTTTCGATGACGGGCATTTTTCTGATCTCAATACGTTATCGATATCCGATTGGTTTGCTCACACGCCCAAAGACGTGTTAGCTGCCAATTTTGGCGTCTCCCCAAGCGCCTTTCATTCGATTCCATCCGATCAGCTTTATATCTTTCAATCCCCAGTCCCAGGCTCGCTGGAAAGTCAGGAGGTCAAATCCCCTTACGGCCCGATTCCTCTCAGCTTCAAGCATCGGTTGCTTGCGCAGGCACCCCTCCGTACACCTGGAGGCTCGGTGAGAATTGTTGATTCCACCAATTTTCCCATATCGAAAACAATTGCTGCAGCTTTGGTCGAGATCGAACCCGGCGCGATGAGGGAGCTTCACTGGCATCCGAATAATGATGAATGGCAATATTATCTGACAGGGCAAGGAAGGATGACGGTATTTGGCGGCAACGGAGTAGCAAGGACGTTTGATTACCGCGCTGGTGACGTAGGGTATGTGCCTTTCGCGAACGGCCACTACATCCAAAATACCGGGACAGAAACCCTGTGGTTTCTTGAAATGTTCAAAAGTGATCGGTTTGAAGATATATCCTTGAACCAGTGGATGGCGCTGACGCCTCGCGATTTGGTTAGGGACAATTTGCATGTCGGACCGGAGCTGCTTGATGCGTTGCGAAAGGAGAAATGGCCAGTTGTAAAGTATCCCGGGTTGTAACCCAGCATATTTAATTGCTTTTGGATTCAAACGCCGAGTAAGCTGAATAGATCGGGAGAAGCGAAAAGAACAGCTGCAAGAAATATTAGCTGAAGCAAAGTTCGAACAAGAAGCTTCGACACTGGCTTGCCGCCAATGGTAAGCTTCTCCCGCGCAGCGCGTATATTGGCCGGGAACATCGCAAGCAGCAGCAGCGCTAAGCAGATGGAAGCAGCCTGGGAAGTTGCGGGAATCAGGATGCCGATCGCTCCGGCAATTTCGAGCCAACCTGTTGCCGTTACAATCCATTCGCGCTGGGGTAAAGAAGGAGGGACCATTTGGATCAGGTCGGGACGTCTTTTTCCCCAGTGTGCGGAAGCGGTCAGCAGAAACATGACAGCTACCGCCGCTTGAAGGGATGGATGCCAGCCGTCAAAATAAGACCAGCCGATAAGACCGATAAGGCGGATAAACGAAAATGATGCGACGAGGGCAATAAGGGGAGCCATACAATTTCCTCCAATTCTTTTTTCGTTATTCAGATTTCAAAATTTGGATAATAAACGCTGAGAAATCCGCTGATGTGAAGGATCTGGATAAGAGCGGGAATGAAGAACGGATGCGCAGTCCAAGTGAAAGCAGAACGAAAAGCTCAGCTGTTTTGCCCGTATCCACGGACATGGGAATAACCCCGTGCTGCTGTCCGGTTACAATCCATTGCTCAGATAACTGAACGGATCGTTCATAGAACCGGGTGAGCACCTCCGCGACCGCCGGATCATCTTCTTTCCCGATTAAATAAGCTAAAACTTTATTTGTCACGTCATTCGGCGTTTCCAAAGCTTGCAGATTGTTCGTGATTTTCTGCATCGGTCCATCGAACGTCTTCTTTTCCTGATCAACTTCACCCATGAATCGTTGGTTCGTTTCTTCCAGCCGTTCTTGCAGCACCCAGGCAAAAATCTCATTTTTGGTCTTCACGTAATGAAAGATTGCCCCCTTGGATAATTTGGATTTCTCCATAATGTCCTTCATTGTAACGGAATGGCAGCCTTTTTCATGAATCAGTTCTTTGGTTGCTTCTAATAATTGCTGTATGGTTTGGAGTCTGCGTTCCTCTTGCCTCAATTGAATTCCTCCAGGTTCGTATTGAACTTATCTTCTAAAATGTGGTTATTTCCTATTATATAAACCGACCATCGGTTTGTATATAGGTAAAGGTAAATTATTTTTACCTATAAAGAGCTAGGGGGAGGCCCCCCTAGGCTCAGATTAGCTCGTTGATAGCCTTCTTACGGTGATGAATACCACTAAACTTCTGGTATTTTACTCATATCCATATACAGCACATTCCACCGGTGACCATCCAAATCAGCAAAGCCAGCGCCGTACATCCAACCCTGATCATGAGGCTCACTAAAGACTGTCCCGCCGGCTATTACTACTTTCTTAAGTAATTCATCTACTTCCTCTTTGCTCTCTGCGTCTATGGAGATTAAAATCTCAGATGCTTGCTGTGTATTTACAAGTTCATTTCTTGTAAAATTTTTGAAAGTCTGTTCAGGAAAAAGCATAATCAATACATTTTTTTCTCCGATAACCAGGCCGGCCATTTCATTGCTATTTACATGTCGAGGATGAAAAGAAAAGCCGAGGGCAGTGAAAAACGCTTTGGAATTATTAAGGTCTTTCACCGGCAAATTCAACCAAAGTTCTTTTGTCATAGTCAGTTCTCCTTTTCACTAGAAGGTTAGAGCTGTCATACGCGAAAGTGGTCTGCTCGCCAACGGGTGATGGATTTCTTGATATTCATAGGGGTCATCCCTGTTTCCGCAGCCTTCACGCATAATTGGGGAAAAGATTCATCATCTGCGAAACGAAGCGCTATGATTTGTTGCAGACTGAGTCTGGCATCCAACGCATTGCCTGTCAGACGGAAATGCCGAAAATTCTCTTCCTGAAGAATACTACGATCCTGCAGTTTGGTTGCAAATTGCCGGACAAGCACTGTCAGTACCATAACGCAAAGTGAGATTCCGAAAATTAACAAGGAAGAAAAAGTGAATGTTTCTTTTAGTAAGTAGACCACAGACGCGATGAAAACGATCAAAGAGATGGGTGCCAGGACAAAATGGTACAAAGGAACGAATTTCTTATGGTTGTCCAAGCTTTGTGTGTTGAGATTGCTCAAATCGGATGCCTCCCAGTATTTGTATTTGTATTTGCTCTTTTTTTGGATTTTTGATTCACACCATCCGATCTTCTGCTGAAAAGTAGATTGGTCACGATATTCATTAAGAAGAAAATAATCCTGTTGTTCACAGCAGAAATTGATTTGAGCGAGAGCCCCCATACCTAAGTTTATCAAGCTTTATGCGTAAAAACAAAACCCTTGCTATAAAGCATCTTAAGTAAATAATACCACGTGTTGAAATGAATAATAAAAAGTAGTATATTAATTGACATGTCAATCATTGATGGGTCAATTATTGGCGTATCCATGACAAATTGTTTTCATGCGACTCACTCGAGAGGGGGCTGATCATGTCTCGATCGCTGTTGGAAGAGGAACAAATTTTATACCTGCTCAAAGGACTCGCTAATAAAATCAACCCTAAGTTTGAACGTTGTACGGGTATTAGTTCGTCACGATACGAATTGCTGCATGAGCTGTACCAAGCCGATGAAATAAACCAATCCACGCTAGGCAAGGTCGTCAATATAGACAGCGCCGCGATTACGCGGCACCTCAAACAACTCGAAGCTGACGGCATGGTTGTTAGACGCAAGAACCCTGACGACAACAGGGTCACTTTCGTCCGCCTTACTGAAGAAGGACGCAAACGAATTGTAGGATACAAGGAAGAGAAAGCAGCCTTCGTATCCCAAATGCTGCAAGATTTTAGTCGAGAAGAACTTCATACCCTTGTTGATCTTCTCGGCCGTATGCAAAACAATATCTAAATATGCTGAATCCATCTGTCTTTAGGATGAGAAAGAAAGGGAGTTAACAAACATCATGAGTAAATATCAGAAAACGAATGATTTTAATAAAGTCGTCTTCGGGCGTCGTTCCGTTAAAAATTATGACCCTAGCGTCAAAATCAGTCGTGAGGAAATGACTGAAATTCTAGCTGAAGCGACTCGCGCCCCGTCTTCGGTCAATATGCAGCCTTGGCGCTTTGTCGTAATCGACAGCGAAGAAGGGAAAGCTAAGCTTGCCCCTCTTGCCAGATTTAATCAAAATCAAGTAAAAACCTCGTCGGCAGTTATTGCCGTCTTTGGGGATATGAATAATTTCCAGTACGCGGAAGAGATTTTTGGCAAAGCTGTCGAGCTAGGCTATATGCCGCAAGAAGTGAAAGATATGCAGATGAAAGCTTTCACGCCATACTATGCAAATATTTCGGACGCCGATATGCGCGATGTCATATTGGTCGATGCAGGACTCGTCTCTATGCAGCTCATGCTCGTTGCCCGTGCGCATGGCTATGATTCAAATCCGATTGGCGGATTCGAGAAAGATCAAATCGCCGAGGCTTTTGAGCTGGACAAAGATCGCTTCGTACCTGTAATGCTGATCTCCATCGGGAAAAAAGCTGGGGCTGGATATCCGTCTTACCGCTTGCCCGTGGAAACAGTGACCACCTGGAAATAAGCTTGCATGGCTGCGCCTATGGATCTCACTCTTTGGAATTGAGTTTCTAAAGAGTGTTTTTTGTATTTTTACACAAGGAATAGAACGATACTGAATCGTATGTGAATCGATATATGCTATAATCGCTTTTATAAGATTTAAGATTCACGAATAGATGAGGTGAGCAAGAGAGAATGATCCAAGAAACGGGCAAAATTAGAAATAGCACTCTTACATGGAGACTGTTTTTTGGTTTAAAGCTAATCTTTGATTTAGCATTAACAGGTGTTTTTTATTTTGAAAATTCGATTACGATCTTTTGGAGACTTAGTTTTATCGTCATTTCATTGGTAGTTTTCCTTTTGATAAATTTATTTTACTTTAACATGAAAAGAAAACAGGCATGGCTTTTACATATCCTCATCATTGATTTCTTGGTATCCGCTTCTTATGGTTATGTGTATATCGGTGGAGACTTCCCCAATCATTTATTTATTGGAATTACAGCCTTGGCGATTTTAATGTTAGTAAAGAACACCAGAGCGATCATCATGACTTGCATACTTTTATTGGCTGTATATGTGGTTACGATGGGGAGTATTGATTGGTATTTATATAAACGATTCGATGAAATTGGCTACTTTATATCCGGTTCGTTTATTGTTTTCGCAGGTATTGTGAGCTCTTTAATCCATTATTATCAACGCGCACGAAGGGATACGATGCAGTTATATGCACAATTGATGCAATCCCATGAGCGACTACAGGACTATGCTCTCAAGACGGAAGAGTGGGCTACGACAAGGGAAAGAGTGCGAATCGCGCGCGACATTCATGATACGATAGGTCATAAACTGACGGCATTATTGGTTCAAATGCAAGCTGCCCGCAAACTAAGCGGTCTGGATTCTTTGCGCAGCGAACAAACCTATCTGGAATGTGAAGATTTAATCAGATCGTCATTGCAAGAGGTCCGGCTTTCGGTAAGGGCAATTCGGGATGAACCTTTTAAGTCTACTTCTTTAACGGATAGTCTTGGCAAGCTAACGGAGGAGTTTAGCAAATTTGCCGAGGTTCAAACCGATTTTGAAGTGATTGGGATTCCAGTTCCACTACCAGGTGATCTGCAACTAACCGCCTATCGAATTGCACAGGAATCACTTACGAATGCACAGAAGCACGGTCATGCGAAACATGCAAAAATATTGTTAGCCTATTCTGCGACTGGGTTCTCTCTGAGCATACGCAATGACGGAGAGCTCCCTGCAGAACTAAAACCGGGGTTTGGTTTAATCAATTTGAAAGAAAGAGTGAGGGAGTGGAATGGAGAAGTGCGTTTTTGCATGGATCGGCACGAGGGTTTTGCTGTTGAAGTGCAGCTCCCTTACTCTTTAATGGAAATGGAGCGTGTCGATGTTTGAGAATCCTAATTGTAGACGACCAGCGGCTTATGAGAGAGGGGCTTGCGACCATCATCGGTTTGGAACCGGACATGGAAGTAATTGGAACGGCAGTGGATGGGAGAGATGCCTATACCAAAGCGCTTGAATCGCGGCCGGACATTGTATTGATGGATATCCGAATGCCGGGAATGGATGGCGTGGAAGGATCGGAATTGATTCTTAGGGCTTTACCGGAGACAAAAGTGCTGATTCTGACCACGTTTGATGATGCGGAGTTAATTTTACGCGTTTTGGAAAAAGGCGTCCATGGATATTTGTTGAAGGATATGCCGTCTGAGGCGATCGTCAGTGCGATTCAAACGGTATACAATGGCGGGACAGTGCTTCAACCCGAGATAACGGCAATGCTTATTCATGATCTTAAAAAAATGTCGAAAGTGAACTCAAATAGGACTCACCCATCAAGTATCAATGAGCCAGATGAGCTCGGGTCTCTGACCGAACGGGAGAAAGAAGTACTATCTTTATTAGGCCAAGGCTTAAACAACAGAGAGATTGCAGGTATTCTTATTATCACGGAAGGTACAGTGAAAAATCACGTTTCGAATCTCATAGCGAAGCTTGGGCTGCGCGACCGAACACAAGCTGCTGTATTTTCAGTTCGTCATCAAATATAACTAAAAGGGTATGACTTTTGGCATAAAGTGTGAGAATAATCATGCTTTAGCGATCAAACGTTCTGCCTTTTTCTTTGTGAATACATGACTTTTCACAGATTTGCTTACACCATGTTCTTGATAAAATCAAAGTGTAAGAAAATACAATATGAGGAGTTATGAAGATGAAAAAAATAATAATCACCTACTGGGTAATCACTGTTTGTACACTTATAGGGTTCTCACTCAGTGCTGTCAATGAGATTGCCCAATCTCCTAAAACATTTATAGAAACTACGCAGCTGTTGGGCTACCCAGCATACTTTCTGACTCTTCTTGGAGTGGCAAAACTGATAGGCATCATTGTTCTTCTTGTTCCTAAATATTACAGGCTCAAAGAATGGGCATATGCTGGTTTTACAATTGATTGTATAGCTGCATTTTGGTCGGAAAATGCTGTCGGCAATCCTATGGGAAGTATTAAGTCTGTCGTAGTCTTTATGTTTGTTATGCTTTCTTACTATATGCTGCGGAAAATGCAAAGAGGCTTGCAATTAACAATATAATGGGGTCATACAGATGTCTATCCATGCTGGGATGTAGTATTTCTGCTACTTTATGATTTTAAATGGACAAAGGAGCTAAGCGGATTGTGCGTGCTTAACTCCTTTGTTTTTTACGTCCACTGCTGCTCTCTTCAGCAGGTTATGGGCGAGCAAAAGCCGCCCGATCTCCAGACTTACTTTGGGTAAGCCTCGAAGCAGGAATCTTTTGAACCCTGGTTAGGCTGTTGGCGCCGATTCTACCAAGGGAGCGCTTCTTGTTTATGGAAGAATCCGCCCGTCGGGCCGTCAGCCAGCAATGTCGCAAGCCATACCGCCGTTTCGGCGCCTTCGCTTACCTCCATCGGTGCGCCGTCCCCGCCCATGTCCGTCTTTACCCAACCAGGATGACAGGCATTCACCTTCACGTTCGTATCGCGTAAAGCTATCGATAGCTGTGCCGTCCATGCGTTCATCGCCGCTTTCGAAGTCGTATACGCCGGAACGGCCCGGCTTCCGAGCATGTCGTTCGAGAGAATTGTGCCGAGAGAACCGAGAATACTCGATTGGTTAACAATTCTGCCTGCAGCACTCACCTTCAAGAGGGGGAGCAACGCTTCGGTTAATGCCTGCGGCCCGAATATGTTCACTTCGAACGAGCTTCTCATAACTTCGAGATTATTGCCCAAATGATCCAAATAAACGCCGGCGTTGTTCACGAGTATGTCCAGTCTGCCGTATTCCCTTTCGATCAGCTCCGTTATAGAGCGAATATGCCCAGCATCGGTCACGTCCAGCTCGACGCCTCGCGCCTCGATCTGCTCCTTGCGCAATCCGGCAGCGGCTTCATCGGCTCTGGCTATCGACCTCGCTCCGAGAAGTACGGCGATCCCTTGCCGGCCTAATTGTCTCGCGATCTCCAGACCTAGCCCTTTGTAAGCCCCCGTTATTAATGCCACTTTCTTATCGTTCATCGATTTCATCCTCCGCTTGCCATTTATTTTGTACTGATGAGTACATAATGATCAAAAAAAAGTGGTTCATTTCAAAAGATGAACCAATTGTTCAATCGCTTCGCCGATGGCTGCGCGATCAGGCTGCCCTTTCATCGTGACTGAAAGGCCCACGGCTGAAATAGATAAAGCGGAAGCGACGCTTGCCGCATTCAATTCGGCCGACAGCTCTCCATTACGAATGCCTTCCTCGATCGTCTCCCGCAGGAGAACCGTTACTTTCTGATGAAACTCTGTTGTGAAAGAGGCAAGGCTCGCATTCCGCGGCGCCATTTCCGTCAACGTGTTCACGCATAAGCAACCCCATTCAGGACGTTTCCCACCCTCGTTGTTCGTTATGCCCAACAAATAGAGTCGCACGGCCTCTTTTGCGGAAGGCGCTTGGCTCAGCTTACTCTTGATATAGACAAGACTTATATCGGCGTATTTGCGGATCGCGGCGTTGAAAAGTTCTTCTTTGCCCCCGAAAGTACCGTACAAGCTTGGCCGCTGTATGCCCATCACCTCTGTAAGGTCGCTGATCGAAGTCGCTTCGTAACCCTTTTGCCAGAACAATTCCATTGCCTTCATCAAAGCTTTCTGTTCATCGAATTCGCGTGGTCTTGCCATATTCGGCCACTCTTTCTGTACCAATTGGTATATAATTAATTTATTCTTTTTTATCAATTATGTCAATTATAAAATACGGATTGTCCCAGGCACCCGACACCCGTGAAACCCAAAGAGAAACTTTGTTAAATAATTGGAACAGAAAACAAGCTGACACTGATGGGGTATCGGTGTCAGCGTTGGTAAGTATATTTTTGACACTAGTTATTAAAAATCCTTCTAAGTAGTTACATAAAAATAATTAAATTGAATTAATGATTTCGAGTAATCTAGCGATCGCCATCTATTTACAAATTTTTTCATATAATGATATAATCACTACATTCCGATTAATAAGGAGGGATTATTAAACAATTCTATTTGTATACGCTTTCATATAATTTGGAAGTTTGGTGTTATGCGACTATATTCCATTGGAGGAGAAATGATGAGAAAGTTTAAGTCTGTACTTGTGGCTGGCGTTATGTTTGGCAGCATTATCACCCCTGTAACTGTAAGCGCTGCCAATGAACCTGCGGTTTCGACGACGCAGCAAACGTCATCTGCAGGATTTGTCAAAGCATCGGGAACACAATTTATTGTTGACGGCCATCCCTTCTATTTTGCGGGAGCCAATTCCTATGATTTGTTTACCTATGGGGACGGTTCCAACACAAGTTCCACTGAAGACATTGAAACCAAGTATATGTACAAGGACAAAATCGATTCCATTATGAGTCAGATGGCGCAAGACGGCATTAAGGTTGTGAGAACCTGGGGCTTCTCTAATGAAAACTGGCATGGATTCGAGACAGCGAAAGGCGTGTATAACGAAGCGCAGTTCATGCTGTTTGACTATATTATGGAATCTGCCAATAAACACGGCATTAAAATCATCATCACCCTCGAGAACTACTGGGACGCATACGGCGGTATTGATAGAAAGCTGCAGTGGGAAGGGCTAAGCGGCGGAAACCACACAGCAAGAGCCCAGTTCTTCACCAATACAAAAACGAGAGCGCACTACAAGGCCTATGCAGAACATTTTATTAACCGGATCAATCACTATACAGGAGTAGCTTACAAGGACGACCCTACCATATTCGCATGGGATTTAATGAACGAGCCGAGATACCAGGATGCACCAGTTAATGAAAATAAAACAGGCCTTACCTTGAGGGCGTGGGTAGATGAAATGGGTGCCTACATCAAGAGCCTGGATCCCAACCATATGGTAACCGCCGGAATCGAAGGACATGAGACCAGATATGGCTTTGGCGGGGATGAAGGCAACCCGTTTATTTATATTCAGCAATCTCCTTATATTGACTTCACTTCCGCACACCCGTATCCGGACGAATATTGGGCGAATCTTACTCCGGAAAAAAATGCGGATATAATGAGAATGTGGATTAACGATTCTCATAACGTGATAGGCAAACCGTTTGTCGCTGGCGAATTCAATAGCCATAACAATAAGGATCTGTATTGGCCCTCCGTTTTTGGAGTCATTGAAGAGAAAGGCGCAGCAGGCGGATTGCTCTGGGAATACAACAGCAAAAAGCTGAGCGACTTTACCATTGTTCATGGCGACCCCATACTTACCTATTTCAAAGCCCATTCAGACAGAATGGCTGCCAAGAATAATGTAGCCGCAAACTATGTAACCCCTGCACAGGCCACTTTCGACAAAAAAGAGGGTACGCAGGCAGATATCTCTTTGACACTAAGTCTCTTGTCAGGCAATACGTTAACTGCGATTAAGAATGGCGCATCAACTCTAGTAAAAGGAACCGACTACACCCTATCGGGCAATACCGTGATCATCAAAAAGAGCTATCTAGCGGCATTGCCTCAAGAAAATGCCACTCTTGTCTTTGATATCAGCTCGGGCTATGACCCGTCAGCCACGATAAACATCATAGATTCAGGCATATTAAACTCGGAGCTGAATTCGACGGAAGCCTCTTTTGACAAAAACGTAGCGAGACAGAATGATGTGTCCGTCTCTTTCACTTCCAACGGAAATACGTTTGTTGGCATTAAGAATGGATCCGCTGTGCTGACAAGCGGCACAGACTACACGGTATCGGGCAATACTGTGGCCGTGAAGAAGAGCTACCTGGCTAATCAAGCTGTGGGGACAGTTAACCTGACCTTTGATTTCAACCGGGGAACTGATCCGGTATTGAAGATTACAGTGGCAGATACTTCAGGCCAAGATATAATAGACAACTTTGAGAGTTATGCCGGTTCAGCTTCCAGCTTGCAATCTGCTTATGTGAAGAATGGGAACGGGAACTCTTTAACAGTTGGGCTAGATAACCACAACAGTGAAAGCGCATACGGAATGTCTTATGCATACACCATTGGTTCGCCTAATTATGCGGGAGTGACTCGATCGATTGGCAACAAGAGCTGGTCTGGCTTTAAAGGACTCTCCTTCTGGCTGAAACCCGACGGTTCGAATCGAGAACTAACGATACAGATCAAGGAAACCGGCGGGGAGTATTGGGAAACACGTTACAACCTATCCTCCGCCACAGCATCGACCGTAACGCTACCGTTCAGCAGCTTTACCCACCCGAGCTGGTACAGTGGCGGGAATGGAACCCTTGATCTTGGATCCATCGCAGAGTATTCCTTATATATCGATCAAGGGCAAGGGAACGCAGGAAACGGAACACTGTATTTTGATAACATCAAACTTGCGGAACAAATCGATCCCAAGCCACCGATAGATAAACAGGCGCCAACCGTACCTGCAAACCTGCAAAGTCCGGCTAAAACGTCCGCATCTGTTAATCTTACATGGTCCGCCTCGAGCGACAATGTTGGCGTGCAAGCCTATGACATTTACAATGGAACCACTCTTGCAGGTTCAACATCGGATACAAGCTATACGATTACAGGCTTATCTGCAAATACGGCTTACAGCTTTACGGTTAAGGCCAGAGACGCTGCAGGCAATGTATCTGATGCAAGCAGCACATTGAATGTCACAACAGACACAACAAACCAGCAGTATCCTGCCTGGGATATTAATAAACAGTATGTTGGCGGCGAAATTGTGACCTATAATGGGAAGTTATGGAAAGCTCAATGGTGGACAAACCGTGAGGTTCCAGGGACCACTGGGCAATGGGGAGTTTGGAAAGAGTATACAAATTGATAACGCTATGATAAAAGAGAAGGCCCGTGCTGCTGAGCATGAGCCTTCTCTTTTTGTTCCGCGTTGCTCAACAACGGACATCGAATTCCAAGCATAACCTGCCTGTGCATAAAAATGTGTTTAATCAGGATTTCACAGCCAACAAGCCAAATGAAAATGGGTGACAGATATCATTTGCGTCGCGACCGGAGAAGGCTGGCTTTACCTCGCTTGCGTAGTGGATTTATACTCCCGCAAAATCGTTGATTGGCAGACAAGCGGACGTATGACGAAAGAACTGGTGCGACACGCTCTGGCTTGAGAAAAATGATGGGGGATCGGAGTGGGAAATGCCTGAGTAAGCATTTGGGGGGGCTTCATGGGGGTAAACGTAGGCGTACTGAGCGTTGGCCATTCGGTGATTTCAACGTATGACCTATACACTCCTATGAGGGAGTGACCGCGTTAACTATTTTAACGAGCGCAACTGGTCCGATTTCAATCCACGCTCCTATGCGAGGAGCGACTTTGCCAATCATAATCCCCTATGTCCGTTATCCGATTTCAATCCACGCTCCTTCACAAGGAGCGACGTCCCCGTATTTAAGTTATACAAGGTGTAGCCACCAATTTCAATCCACGCTCCTACACAAGGAGCGACACGCTACCCTCTGTAATGTCTTGCGTCGTAATCATTTCAATCCACGCTCCTACACAAGGAGCGACGCTTCAATCAAGCAGCAACCAAGCATGCCTCCTTCATTTCAATCCACGCTCCTACACAAGGAGCGACACTACAATTTTCACGTAATCCGGCAAAAGCCGGAAATTTCAATCCACGCTCCTATACAAGGAGCGACTGCGATCGCATTCTTTGCGCATCCCATCAGTACGTATTTCAATCCACGCTCCTATACAAGGAGCGACGGGAACGAATTACGATACCTGGCTGCACGAAATCATTTCAATCCACGCTCCTATACAAGGAGCGACCGAAGGTAACGGGCAAGGGGCAGGTTTACTTTGTATTTCAATCCACGCTCCTATACAAGGAGCGACCAGTTTATTCGTAAAGCGCGGGTTCGACGGTCAATTTCAATCCACGCTCCTATACAAGGAGCGACGTGTTTTGTATTCTCCTTTCCTTATGATATAGGGACATTTCAATCCACGCTCCTATACAAGGAGCGACAGGCAACAAGCTGGTGAATATATCAACAACAAAAAATTTCAATCCACGCTCCTATACAAGGAGCGACTTGAATCGCGTACGCCTACGTCGTCCATTACAAATTTCAATCCACGCTCCTATACAAGGAGCGACCAAAGCGTTGAAACCAGAATTCGAAGCGATGGAAATTTCAATCCACGCTCCTATACAAGGAGCGACGCGACCTTCAATATCGTTATCAAGGGCAGGGACAATTTCAATCCACGCTCCTATACAAGGAGCGACAAGATGTGTTCTTGTCTTTTTTACAGACAGTTCGAGATTTCAATCCACGCTCCTATACAAGGAGCGACAAAATCGGTGGCATATTCGTTGCTGAGATTGTCATTTCAATCCACGCTCCTATACAAGGAGCGACACGCATTAAACGATTTTTTGCAGACGTTGAAGGCATTTCAATCCACGCTCCTATACAAGGAGCGACCCTGTCTCGCCTATCACTCTGCCAACGAAAGATCATTTCAATCCACGCTCCTATACAAGGAGCGACGTAAAAGGGTATCAACTTCCTAATCGTACCAATATTTCAATCCACGCTCCTATACAAGGAGCGACAATTTGTAACCATCAGACTCTCTCATCATTTCAATATTTCAATCCACGCTCCTATACAAGGAGCGACCTCGATGTCACTCGGTTCTCCGATTGCTTTTGCTGTATTTCAATCCACGCTCCTATACAAGGAGCGACTCGATCTGGCAAAAGGTGCACTCAAATAAAAAAAATTTCAATCCACGCTCCTATACAAGGAGCGACTATACCCGTCGTTAAATGGTCTATTGGATGCTGAATTTCAATCCACGCTCCTATACAAGGAGCGACGCAGAAGCCTAATAACGTTATTGCAAATTCGGGATTTCAATCCACGCTCCTATACAAGGAGCGACCGATTCCTGGCAATCAAACAGTCAACCTATCATGATTTCAATCCACGCTCCTATACAAGGAGCGACTCAACGGTAAGCAAGTATTGCCGCGAGCTGGAGATTTCAATCCACGCTCCTATACAAGGAGCGACCTGGAGACAAAAAGATTACGCTAACGTTTAATGTATTTCAATCCACGCTCCTATACAAGGAGCGACTGGTTTGGATAGGGATGCAGTGGAGGACCTGTGGAATTTCAATCCACGCTCCTATACAAGGAGCGACTGGCTGTATAATGCTAACATCGGGGCCGAATGCGGATTTCAATCCACGCTCCTATACAAGGAGCGACCGTTAACAACAGGACAAAGTACAACGGGTACAGGTATTTCAATCCACGCTCCTATACAAGGAGCGACAGCGACATAATTGAAGCCTTATACCACAAGGCCTCAGAGTCTATAAAGTGCGAACTACAATTACCAAACCAATAAAACTAGAAATTTGTTTCAAACATTAACGCCTCAGTCTTACTTTACGCAAGGTGCGAATCCCCCCAGGAATTTTATGTGAGCTTACGATTCGCACCTTATCGTCTCGAAGCATTTCGAATGCTATCGGGTTGTCGTTTATAACATCTCGAGCAATTCAACACCCGTTGGCACATTTTCTTTATCTATGGATGCTTGAATACAAATAATTTGCGCGCAAGACATCTTACCTCTCGCCGCCGAATGATCGTGGTCGAACATCATCTTCAACGTTTCAAAAAACACGCTGAGGTCATTTTCCGCGAAGCCTGTTTTCTGCGCAAATCTAGCGGGAAATAAACCCTTCGACCCTGTACAGAGCGTAGGGTGACGTCAACTTTTGGCTCATCCGCCAACCAAACAGAGGTCACCGAACAATTGGATGTTTTTGTCGTCGCTAATACCGCTGTTGTACTCGATCCAGCCCCGACGTCCGTCTCCGTCGTTGTCGTTGACCATCAGGGAGAACTTGATGACGTCCCCCTCCTGCAACCGATCCGGTTGCTTCAAAATCTCCTCCCAAGGAACCGCAATTTCGTACATGGTTTGATTACCTTTCCGGACAGCCGCGACTTCCATCGATTTCACGGGTCCCGTTTGGAATCCTTCCGGCGCGATCCAGCGCCATGTCTTTACCGAACCATCGGTCTGCAGCGACACGCCGAATTCATGCACGCCTGGGATGCCTGACGATTCGGGGAGAGCAAGCGCAAATTGCACGCTGTCGCCTTGCCAGATTTCGCTATCCCGTTTATCAGGTACATGCTGGTCATCGGTCATTTCCAAGGCGATCCGGAAATACCGGTCGTCCCATGCCACATAGCCTTTGCCGCTTATATCGTCAGGCCCTTTCCAATCGGGTATGCGAATTTCGTCTTTCTTATCCAGTGGAAAGACGGTTTGGTCGCTCCAATCTGCCAACGAACCGTCGATACGGAACGACTTCGTCGATTTTGCGGAAACGAGCACATGGGAAGTCGCCTCATACTTTTGCAAGACGTTTCCGTCCGGATCGGTGACCCTTACCGAGTACGCACCGTCGATAGCCTGGGGAAGCACAACCGTTTTCGTCTTGCCCGGATTCAATGATTCGAGGTCAAACGTTTCTTCCCGCGGTTTGCCGCTTGCTTCCTGCCGGATCACCAGTTTGCCCATCATGGTGGCGGCGGAAACGTTAAGCGCTTCCAAGCGGGTGCCAACTTGTTCCGACGACGCGTCATAGAACGTCGATACGGTCAGTTTCAAAGGCGGTACCACCTCGACGTAGAACGAGAAAGATGCCGCATCCGCGGCTTGCGGATCATTCGCCAGTTCCGCCACGACCGGGTAGTACCCTGCCGCTGCATTCGGCACTTGAATCGAAACGGTCGCGTCGGCGTTCACCTGAAATGCGCCGTCGTCGCCTTGCTTCCATCCTTCAGGCAGCTTCAGTCGGATATGCCCTTGCGCATTTGCGAAAGCGGGCTGCCGTTTTAACCGAATTTTGGCAATGTCCCCTGCAAACGCCTGAATACCGGTCGTCTCCGGGAGAAATGCTTGTTTGTCCGCGTTCATCGTGTTTCTCATGAAATGGGTGATCGCCGCCAGCTCGAGATCCCAATATTTTTTGCTTTTGTAGAACCTGTGTCCGGCATCATCGAAGGTCAAGAAATCGTGGTATACATGATGATTCAGCAGTTGTTCCGATAAACCGACGCTGCGTTCGTAAGGCACGGTCTGGTCGAGACGTCCGTGCAGGAAGATGACGGGGGGATAATACTTCGTTTTCCAGTCAGGAGAAATGATCCCGCCACCGTAAAAGTTCAGGATAGCGAAAATGCTATTGGCGTTCCGCTTATCGCTTCGTTCGTTGGAGAAATTGACTGACAGATGGCCGCCTGCAGAGTCTCCTCCAATTGCGATGCGGGAAGCGTCCAACCGATATTCATCCTGATGTGACTCGATCCACTGCAGCACATTCGACACATCATCCATCGCGTCGTTCAGCGTTCCAAAAAAATCTAAATCCGGATTGTCTCGCAGGCGGTAATTCGGGGAGATTGCAACGAATCCCCGTTTTGCCAATTCGGTACAGATTTCAGTCGCTTCCTGTTTGTCGCCGGACTTGTACCCGCCGCCGTGGATAAAGACGACGACTGGCCGTTTTTGCAAATTGTCGCTCTCGGGTTCATACAGGTCGAGTGACAATTTAGACGGAATTTGGCCAGTGGCCGGCGTGTCGGCATAGATCAAGTTGCGGTGTGCGCTCGTTCTGAACATCGGTACCAGATAACGCCCGTTACCCCGCTCGATAGGTTGGGATACCGTATTTGCTGTATTGCCGCCGCGATGGTTGACAGCATATGCGGAGAGACTGGTGAGAGCGAGTATCGTGAAGCCGAACGCGATCCATTTTTTTCTCATAGTCATCACCTTTCGATAGTTTCCTGTACTGTTATTTATATTGATAACAAACAACATGGATGCGAAAGGGTTATCTGAGAGGCGAAAATAATTGAGCTGGAAATCGGAGGAGGGCTCCGAGCCCGAAGTCTTGATCCCCTACCAGCGTCGAAAAAGAAGCTGGCCAGAAGCCAGATGGTCGGCGTCTTTCTATGGGACTTCAGAAACTCAAGCTTTGGGGTTAATGCGTCATCTGTTGAAAAGAGCGGTTACGCAGCGATTGGAAAGGAATAGAACATAATTTGATGCTCTTCTTCAATTAAGTATAGACTTTAGAAAAAAAATTGTCATCATCGTTGACATAAAATGCTGAGAGAGCATATCCGATTAACCGGCCTTCCTTTCGCCAGAGTTAATATGATTTTTTGAAGTTGGTCCCAAAGTGCTTCTTTTCTTATGGAGCCTAGGGGGATCGAACCCCCGACCGCATTGGCTGGTTTCACTGCCCTATATTTCAAATGTCTATCGCGCCTACTTCTATTGCAATGACATTGCTACTCACGATATTGACGGATTAAAATCAGCATGATATTGTTTACTTAACGATCGTTTAGTTAAAATCATTAAGAAAGGATGGCGCCCCTATGTCCCCTACCCCCAATAACCAAAGAAAGAGTATGTCAAATAGGGATTTGCAGGCGGCAAACAGAAGACAGCAGATTTTGGATGTGGCAAAACGTTTGTTTGCTGAAAACGGGTATCATGCCACTTCCATGCGAACGATTAATAGGGAGATCGGCGTGACGGAGGCATTGACGTATCATTATTTTCCTGGCGGCAAATTGGAAATTTTGCATACGATCGTTCGAGAAGAGCATGAGAAGAAAGTGGATGACTATACAGATGTGATCCAAGCATTCAATGACGACGTACCATTCCGTGATGCTTTGCTTTTATTTGCCCATCGAACTTCCGAACGTTTCACGAAGGACAAGGAGCTTTTACAGATTCTTATTCAAGACCGAAAATTATTAGATCGTGAGCAATTGGCAGCTTTTTCTCAAATGGGTCAGCAACCTATGACCGCGATAATTCATTTTCTGGAGAAGCATGCAAGAGAAGGGCATATTCGCGAAATGGATTACAGGCTTGCCGTCAGGCAAATTGTTTATCACATCGGATTTACTGCAATAAATCAAATCATCTTTGAGTTCAGCGCCGAGGAGGATTATAACAAACATATTGAAAAAATAGTCGATTTTACGATAGGGCTATGGTCTAAATAAAAAATTTTTAACAATTCACTAAACGAACGTTCGATAAATATTTGATGGATAAGGCGTTCACAGTTGATGGGTACGATGGTGCATTTGCTCAATCATCAGGTGATCAAAAACGATGCGGTAGGAAGGGTGGAATACAATGAACGAACGGATACTAATCTCTGGAGCGAGCATTGCAGGACAGACTCTGGCATACTGGTTAGCGCAATACGGGTTCCGACCCACTGTGATCGAACGCGCCCCTCAGTTGCGCAAAGGAGGTAACGGAGTTGACGTACGGGAGCAGGCCATCCAGGTGGTCGAGCGAATGGGGATCTTGCCGCAAATCCGAGATGCGGCGGCGGACGTCATCGGGATGTCATTCGTAAACGCGGCTAACCAAAGAGTGGCGCGGATCGACATGCAGGCCATCCAACGCAAGCATGCCAGTGGCGAAGTCGAGATCATGCGCGGTGACCTGGTGGCGTTGCTGCACAAGGTGACGAAGAACGACGTCGAGTACGTTTTCGGAGACTCAATCCGGACGCTGGAACAGACAGGCGATGGTGTAACGGTCTCCTTTGAACGCGGATCTACCCGCCAGTTCGATCTGGTCATCGGTGCCGATGGGATGCATTCGACGGTCCGTCATCTGGTTTTTGGTCCGGAATCACGGTTCATCCAATACAAGCAGCACTATTTTGGGTTCGCGAATGCGGATCCAGCATTGGGTGAGGACCGTTGGATGACAATGTATAACATGCCGGGCATGATGACAGGGATCTATCGCTCGGGCAACCACTCCGAGGCCAAAGCTTACTTCATTTTCCGACGGTCCGAACCGCTGACGTACGACCACCGGGACATTGAGCATCAGAAACGATTGCTGAGCGAAGCGTTTTCGGACGTATCGTCGTGGCGAGTGCAGGAACTGCTCACTGCGGCACTCGCCGATCCCGACTTCTACTTCGATGCGCTCAGCCAGGTGCGGATGCCATCGTGGTCGTCGGGACGCGTGGCGCTAGTGGGTGACGCCGCCTACTGTGCTTCTCCGGCGTCAGGCGCCGGGGCAACACTGGCCTTGGTTGGCGCGTACCGACTCGCAGTGGAGATCGCTGCCTCGGCCAGTAACCACCAGGTCGCATTCAGAAGGTACGAGGAAGGTTGCCGGAAAATGGTCAAACGAATGCAACAGATTGGCCCTAATGTCCGCCTCATGGTACCAAAGAGCCGCATCGGCATGTGGGCAAGAAACACTGCAGCCCGGTTGCCATTACTGGAGTCGTTGGCGGGAATAGAACGCATACTGCAACCCAAGCAGACCGATCCGCTGCCAGTCTACACATGGGAGAGCAGATCTTGAGACCGAAATCGGCTCGAAGAAGAAAACTGACATCAAGTCGGTTTTAAGGTCAATTATGGTGAATCTCAGGGGATGGTGGAGCTAGGGGGATCGAACCCCTGACTCCATCGCTGCCAATCGCTCATCAAGTGTTACTCTAAGCTCACCTTTTTCTTTATGGAGCCTAGAGGATGTCACTAAGTTTGCTATTTACATATTTACATGCGTTCTCTTATATAAAACTGATATCGCGGCTGCAATAAGGATCATACCCATAAAAGCGGGGGCGGCATGACCAAGTGATACATAGATTTGACCTCCAATGACTGGCCCAATTATTCTTGCTAAAGCCTGAATAGATTGGCTGCTTCCTTGAATCCTTCCTTGCTCACTGGAAGCGACAGACTTGGAGAGCATCCCATTGAATGAAGGCCCAAAGATCGAATCACCAAAACCAAATATAAACATGCCAACGATTAAAAGAGGATAGAATGAGAACAAAGCAGACGCTGCAATAAGACTGTAGCCTATAATCTCCGAGGCCATTCCAAGAATTGTGATTTGTTTATCACTAAGTTTTATTAAAAGCTTTGGCATGATGAAACCTTGTGAAATGATGTCCTGAAAGCCAATAATTGAAAACATAAGTCCGATTAGTCCAGGCTTCCAATTGAAAGTATCCATTGTAAATTGTGAAAAAACTGCCTGTAAAGACCCGTTGGGTATCCAAAGTAAGAACGCTGAGACAAATAGCCTTTTTAAGTTTTTCATGTTAAGCACGTTAGCAAGCTGTGTAAATGGATTCAGTCTAACAAAGGTTATCTCATTCAGTCTATTCTTCTTGTCAAGGCTCTCAGGCATAAAAAAGAATCCATAAACAACATTCAATAAAGTTATAATGGCTCCAAAATACATGGGTACAGTATAACCAAACTTGGCAAATAAACCGCCTAGCGTTGGGCCAATGACGGTGCCTACACCTACAGCTGCACTCGCCCATCCAAAGTATTTGGTTCTCTGTTCTGGAGGAATGATGTCTGCAAAATAGGCGAAGATCGTGCCTATGCTCCCGCCTGTTATACCTTCTATTATACGCCCAGCAAATAATACCCATAGAGCTCCTCCTATGCCAAAAAAGAAGTACCCGATTGCGGAACCCAAAAGGCATACTAAAAGCAATGGCCGACGGCCATATTTGTCGCTCAAAGCTCCAAGTACGGGGGCCGCAAAAAACACGCAGAGAGCATAAACAGAGGTCAGCAGCGTAACAACGATAGCTTGTTCTCCTGGATTGCTTGTATAAGACTGCACTAAGAATGGGACGACAGGTGCTAGGATACTGAAGCCTATTCCGCAAAGAAACACAGAGATAAGACCGAATAGTAAAGCGTGTTTATCTATGGTTTGTTCTGTGTTCTGTTCATTGTGTGATCTAAATCGGGACATTTAAAATCTCTCCTCAAAAGCTATCATTTTGATTCCTTGGAAACAAAGTTATCGTATCGCACTATTGTTTCCCTGTCAACAAAATAACAACAATAAAAAAGCAGCCCGTTCTCAATAGAGCCCGGCTGCCTGTGGTTTCATTTTCATTATTCAAATTTATTCTGACTTCACATCTATACCCAGTTTCTTTATTTCTGCATCCAAATGCCTACTATACGTGTCCAAGAAGCCTAGCATACTGTCAAATTGTTCCTCAGTTACCTGCTCAAATACGGCTTTATCCCGCTCTTGAAACTCTTTGTGCAGGTCCTCATGGATTTTATAAATGACTTTCCCTTGCTCAGTAAGCCTAAAATAGATTTCTTTCTTGTTATCCGACTTCTGGTAGCTTTCGATAAGGCCTTTTTCTATGAGCTTCTTAGTTATTTTACTTATGGCACCGCGAGTCATATAAAAAGATTCCGCAAGTTGTGTCACGTTGGAATCTACATTTTTTTCAATGTATTCGATGCAATGGACTTCAGAAGACTTATAACCCTTTAGACTGTTTTCCATCTTATCCTTATTGAGCCAAACCATCTTGTTATATAAGTCCCTGAAACCCATTATAACCTGATCTTCTTTGTTCATAACCTGTCCTCCCACCCGCTCTAGCACTAACAAAATTAAATAATTATTTTTAAAATGAAATTGGCCTTGTTCCGCGGTTATCCTATTTATAGGAAACAAAAAAACGGCATCTCTGCCGTTTGTGTTAGGTGTTGGTGGAGAATAGGGGGCTCGAACCCCTGACCTCATCGCTGCCAGCGATGCGCTCTCCCAGCTGAGCTAATTCCCCATATATTTCCAATTAAGGAAATGGATTACATGATGCTGGTATTCAATTCTTACTTCCTCTGGCTGTCTCAATGCTACATGGTGTGCTCCCAGCTGAGCTAAGGCCCCAAGTATAATGTCGACTTTTCGTATTATACACGAATTGTTCATCGTGATCAAGCCCTGCCCAACAGAAAAATACCGGCGGTCTCATACGACCGATTTCAATTGACGATTCTGTTGCAAGCCGCTACGAAACGTTGTTTCAACTACGCATTCATGCTAACCTAATATAATCATTAGAAGTTCTTGTTTGGGAGTGACGGGAAGTGTCGGACAATGTGTTGTACTGGCTTTATTTGGGGGGAGCTTGCGCTCTGCCATTTCTATTAGGCGTTTGGATGATGAAAAAAACGGATCGTTTGGGGCTCTCATTCTGGGTATCGACGGCGTTGAATATCGTGCTGACGCTAGCTGCTGTATGCTGGTGGAAGTCAGTGAGTCCGGCAGGTTTCCGGATGATGTTCGGAATGGCCTTTTATGGAATAGCTTCAGTCAATGTTATGGTGCTTGAGTTTTTCGCTTTATTTAGTATCCGGAAGAAATTGAATCCATAGGGAGTTTGATTGAGAGATGCGCAAAGGATCTACAACGCGTTATTATGTGTTATTGGCCGCTGCCCTCCTGTGGATGGCGGTTATTTTTTTCAAATCGGCGGAGTCGTATCAGCAGCAGAGTCTGAGACCGTTGTTATCGTCGTGGTTTCATGGTATGGAATTAACAAACAGCATACCGCATTGGGAGTTCGCTTACGATCATGATCTGGTCTCATGGCAGGACCCCATCGGATTAATCGAATTCTTCATAAGAAAAGCAGGGCACGTTAGCGAATACGCTATTCTAGCCCTGCTCTGGTGCTTGACGCTGCTGGCGAAACCCATGAGAGTTGTCATGGCACTGGTCACCTCCTTTATCATTTCGGTGCTCTATGCGATTACGGATGAATGGCATCAAACCTTTGTTTCAGGCAGGACCGGTCATGCGGTCGATGTTGCGATCGATACAATTGGCATGGTACTTGCCATCATTATCGTTCTCCTCGGACTCTTCATTAGATCCAAGGTTAGAAGAAGAACAAGTTTGTAAGCAGTATATACACTTTCCGTTTTTTTACCGATTTCCATTTCCACATCTCGCGTGCTTCTTTCCGAATTTCCTCTTGCTGCCATTGCATCAGCTTCTCGGACATATAGATGTCAGATGGTTGCATGCCGATCGCCTTCCTTTCTTTTCCTGTTGCTCCTAGCATACAGCTAGAATAAGGGGAACAAAAAGAGTATAATTTACTTTAACTATTTCCCCTTTTCTTGGAAGGAAGGCAACATGCAGCTTTTAACCCATTATTTAGAGCTAAGATCTGGCTTTGAACACGGTGTGGAAAATCATCCGCAGCGCATAACACTAGAGGAATTGGCAGAAAGATTATACTGCAGTACCCGCAATGTGAAGCTGCTGCTGAAGAGAATGGCGGAGCAGGAATGGATTAGCTGGAAACCTGGACGGGGCAGAGGCAATGCGTCCGAGCTGACTTTTCACGTTTCTGCAGAAGTAATGATATCGAAGCAAGCTATGGAGCTTGCCGCCAAAGGCGACTACAAAGGAACGATTGAACTCATTCATCATCTGGGTCATGCGGAAGGGCTGCAAGATTCATTCATCGAGTGGTTGTTCAGCTATTTCGGTTACCGTGCAGATGAGCATGAGGAGAGGTTCAAGGATACGCTGCGCTTTCCGGTCTATCAATGGCTGGTGAGTCTGGATCCGGCGTGTTCTTTTTTTGCGTTTGACTGCCATCTGACGGGGCAAATCTTCGATACTTTGGTTTTGTATAATTCGAATACGCAAGTCGTAGAGCCGCATTTAGCCCATTATTGGGAAATCAGTGAGGATGGACTGCACTATACCTTTTATTTGCGTAAAGGTGTCCTGTTTCATCACGGTAGAGAGATGACGGCTAATGATGTCTACTACTCGTTATCTCGATTGAAGGAGCTTGGAACTGTTGCTTGTCAAGGGTGGATGGCGGAAAGCATCGAGGCGATGATCGTGCTGAACCGTAACGCGATTGCTATCGAGTTGAAACATCCGAATGTTCTCTTCCTCCAGCAGTTGTCCCATACCTCAATGTCAATCGTACCTGAGGACATATGCAGGGATAACGAGTCTATATTTGCCAATATGCCGATTGGAACGGGACCGTTTCGCTTGGAGCGCAATGACGACTATATATGCAAGCTCCGCGCGTTCGACGACTATTTCGGGGTCAGGCCGCATTTGGATCAAGTGGAAATTTGGCTGCTTCCGCAGGATCTGTCAGAGGTCGGTCCCAGTTGGGATATGGTTCAAGTTTTGTTAGATCAAACACATTCCAAAGTGCCCGTAGGGGCTGTGGGAAAAGAGTCGGAATGGCAGCAAATCGAACAATCGGTCACCGGATGCAGCTTGCTTACGTTTAATATGAATAAAAAAGGACCGCAGCAGCACCGGCAATTCCGCCAAGCGGTTGATTTGATTATCGACAGAGAGAAAATGATTGCTGAGCTTGGAGGTTTTCGGGAAGCGCCGGCGACCAGCTTTTTGCCAAGTGCGTCAATCGGAGCCTCACCTAATCGAGCGGATATAGACAAAGCGCAGCGCTTGTTAAAGGAGATTGGGTATAAGGGCGAAAAGCTGTGCATGTATATCTACAGCAATAATAGCGAGGACGCGGCCTGGATAGCGGAGCAGTGTATGAAAGCAGGAATAACGGTTGATGTTGTGACCCGAAGCAAATCAGACATGATGAAGCAGGAGACGATCGCGTGTGCTGATCTTATCTTTTATCACATTTGCATGGAAAGCGATTATGATCTTCATATTGTACAGACGCTTAAGCAAAGCAATAGCTATGTACGCGCTCATCTTAACGATAAACTACAGAGCTGGATGGATCGGGAAGTAGAGCTTCTTCTAGCGAATCCAAGTCAGCAAGAACGGATTGCCAAGCTGAATGACCTTGTTGATGTGCTGCAGGAAGAGAAATCGTTTCTATTCATTCTTCACCGTTCCCTTCAGACAACGTATCACCACTCGATAAAAGGTGTAAGCATCAATGATCTGGGCTGGGTCGACTTTCGGAATATATGGTTTGCGCCAAGCCGCTGATAAATCCATTTGCACGCTATTTTATATGCCAAAATCGAAAAAACGACCCTAAGGTCGTTGCTGGCTGGACGGCTCGTAGCGACGCTCCATGGACATCCAACGGGCATTCGCGATGAAAAAGCCTACAAAAAAGAAGATGATAAGACGAATCGGTATCCATATCGGGTTCATCTCGTTAAAATTAATGAATTCAACAAGGCCGAAAAGGACAGTAAGTCCAATGCCCCAAGGCAATAAGCCGAAAAGAATCAAGTACTTGGATCTTCCCAGTTGTTTTCTTTTGTGCCAAATCTCTTTACGCGGATCGCTCATGCGGAATCTCCTTCAAATTTTTCGCGCCAATTAAACAGGCAACGTAGGATCAGTTTTTCATTTCATTATAGCATTGGATATGAAAAATAACGACTGACTCGCTAGAAGGATGACCAATGCATGTAAAATATGGTAGTATAGGGGAGGCAGAGCGACATACTGAGAGATTGAAGGAGGATTCAACTTGCTTACCAAGCTGCTTGCATTTGGATTGCTATGGCGCCTTACAGGCAATCCGTTTATTGCCCTTATTATTTTACTTGTCATCCTGTATGTATTGGATCGCAGATTTGTAGGGTTAACGCCAAATATATTTAGACCGTTTCAACTGAGCCGCAAGGCCTCAAGGCTTCGCCAGGATCTGCACGCTAACCCCCATAACACCTCAGCCAAGCTGGAGCTTGCAAGAATTCTGATTGAGCGCAAAAAATACAGCGAAGCGCTGCCATACTTGGAGCAATCGCTGAATATGATGCAGGATTCGGCAGATGTGCATTATGAAATCGGCTTATGCTGCTTGAAATTAGGGGATTTGCCAAGAGGCGAGAGCTTTATGCTCAAAGCGATCGAGCTGAATCCCAGGGTCAAATATGGCGAGCCGTATTTACGGCTCGGTGAAGCGTTAGCCGCTGTTTCGGCAGAGAAAGCGGTAACGTATATGGAGCAGTTTCGCGATGTGCATTCTTCATCGGTTGAAGCTTACTATCGTCTTGGCCAGCTGTATCAGCAGCTTGGTCGCGGCGAAGAGGCTAAGCGCGCTTATCGTGAAGCGCTGGACATCCATCGCGGCTTGCCCCGTTACAGCCGCAGACAGCAGCGTCGCTGGGCATTGTTAGCGCGGTTTAAATGAAAAAAGGCAAAGCTCCGTTTAAAAAGCGGCTGCTTTGCCTTTTTTCTTAGCGCTGCGATAGAGCATGACCAGCAGCCAGGAGCCGAACAGCCCGAAGGGGATCGAAGAAGCAGTGTGCAGATCGTACAGCATGAGCTGTTCCTGAACGGGCTTGAGGCGATCCCACAGCGTTAAGAGGGCAGGGTGAACGAGATAGATGCCGAACGAGGCGGCGCCTAAGCCCGTCATTGCCGCTCTGAGGGGAGAGCTCTTCTTGAATATCCGCTGTCCCCACTCGACAAGGCAAAGCGCGGCAGCGAAACAGTAGAGGAGCAGAGCCAGCTCGAACCACGTATTTTCTAAGGCTATGAGTCTGTACTGGTGCAGCAGCAGCATGCCGACAAAGGAGACCCCGCCTAGGATAAGCACTAACCAGATCCATAGCTTATTTCTGCTTGTCCATGCAATCATCGAAGCATAGTGAATGCCGATGAAAGCCCCGAACGCAAAGAGTGCGGAGTAGCTGGCAAACAGGGAAGCGTACTCCGGTATGGGAAACAACCAATGATTGATGCAGTATGAAGCTGCCTGGATACTGAGCCCTAGTGGAATCAAACCTTGCCTGAGCCATCGAAATTTGCGGACAGCCGTCATGACAATTGGAAACAAGAGATAGAACTGCACGATAATGACCATATAATAGAGATGGTAGCTCGCATTGCCGGACAAGAGCAATTTGAATAAATAAAAGGCGTCCAGGTCGATTCTGCCATGGAACATGAGCTGATTATAGAAATAATAGAAAACGGACCACAGCAAGTAGGGAATGAGAATGCGCCGCAACCTTTTCGCCCAAAAAACGAATGAGGTTCGTGGCTCCCAATGATCGTAATAGTTATAGAAGAGTACGACGCCGCTGATCCATATAAACACGGGAACCGTAAACAAGCAAGCGCGGTTGAGGGTGAAAAAGATGGCTTGCGAGGCGCTTCCCACAGTGAGTAAAGTGGCTGTGGACGTGCCATGGATCAAGAGAACAGCCAGGATGGCAATGGCTCTTACGAAGTCAATTTCCGGTATTTTGGGACGTTTCTGCACAATCATTCTTCTCCTTTTTCATTCGTCCACTTTATCATGAATGATAGGAGAGAACAATAGAGCTGCTAGAGCGCGGCATGCTTGACGCTCCCATGTCATAGCGATAAACTGGTTAGGAGAATGAATGAAGAGTAAATCAAGAGGGTGACTGACGTGAGTTATGAGTATGTGATGCAGGCAGTTTTGCTGATTTTTTTGGTCATCGTGACGTTCTTTGCCATGATGATATGGACGAAATGGAGAAAAAGAGGACGGAGATAGCCCCATGTATTTTATTAATCATGAGCAAATCGATCAAAGAATTCAGTTTCTGGATGAATTGGCACTTTCGTGTAAGCAGCTTGAGGAGCACTGGGGTCAGGGCGATTCCGCGCTCATTCAGCAGATGGCTCAGGAAAGAGTGCTTCATCTTGGGATTGAAACAGTTACCGATGTTGGCAGCTTATTAATCGATGCTTTTATTTTAAGAGACGCTAGCAGTTATGAGGATATTGTCGAAATTGTGCACGGAGAGGGCGCCTACTCGGAAACATTGACGGAGACCTTACTTCAGCTTGTGAGGCTGCGCAAGCCGCTCGTTCAGGAGTTCGTAAGCTGGAATCGCACGGAGCTGCATCCCCTGATTTCTAAGCTTCCTGCTGCTTTCCAAGAGTTTGCTGGCAGTGTAAGAGCATTCATTAAGAAGGAAATGGAATAACATACATAGTTGTTGTTTAATTTACTTATTCTATCGGATGCTGTAAAATGAGACTAAATGACAGTTCCGAGGGTAGGTGAGCTTATGATTCATGAACTTGAGATGTCCACGCGTAAAGTGATCCTTTCCATGCTCAAAACACAAGGGCCTCTAAGTGTCCATGACATGTCGAAGCAGCTCGGAATTACGGAAATGGCGGTAAGACGCCACATTAACACACTCGAGAAGGATGGCATGCTGGATGCTACTCTGGTTCGCCAAGCGATGGGCAGACCTTCAAATGCCTATTCATTGACACCTTTGGCGGATGAATTGTTCCCCAAAAAATACATGCAGCTGACGATGGATTTGCTGGGAGAGCTGCTGGAAGACGAAGGACATGAGAAGATCGATCACCTGTTTGAGCGTAGGCAAGAGAAGCTGGAACTCCGGTATCAATCTCGAATGAAAGCGAGAAATCTGGAGGAGCGCGTGGCTGAACTGGCGCAAATTCAGAACGAGAATGGCTACATGGTGGAGTGGTCGCAGCTGGGAGAAGGTGAGTATATCCTGAGCGAGCACAACTGCCCGATCACACAGGTGGCCAATTTGTTCCAGCAAGCGTGCAATTGTGAGTTAACATTGTTTCAAAATTTGCTTGATGCGCACGTGGACCGGACGGAATGTCTGGCCAAGGGCGGCAACAAATGCGTATATAGGATCAGTCAAAAATAGCCATCTTCCGCAGGTTCTTCCTGGGGGAGATGGCTTATTTTTTTACAAGGGAGCGAGATCTCCTATTTGGAAGCCGCGAGAAGTCGAGCCGCTTTGTCGGTGATCCATTCAAAGCGCCCTGCTTCGATTTCTTTCACATTAATTAAGGAGCCGCCAATACCTAGTCCGTAGCAGCCAATGTCTAGGAATTGCTTGATGTTCTCTTCCGTTACGCCGCCTACGGCCATCATCGGGATGTGGTCTAGCGGGCCCATCAGTTCCTTGATGAAGGCGATGCCCAGACTCGCGCTTGGGAATACTTTGACCGCAGTCGCTCCAGCTTTCCAGGCTTTGACGATCTCCGTTGGGGTCATTGCCCCAGGGAAGATCGGAATGCCTTCGCTTTTCGCCCAGCGGATGACCTCCTCGTCCATGTTTGGCGTGACCAGAAAAGCAGCGCCGGCTTCCACGGCTTTCTTCGCATCGTCCAGATCCAGAACGGTACCGGCACCAATATACATTTGATCAGCGAATTGGCTCTGCAGTTCACTAATCATTCGCAGTGCGCCGGGCGTGTTCAGGGTCACTTCCATCACGGTTATACCGCCTTGGTGAAGCGCTTGAGCGACAGATGCGATATGTGTTTCTTTAACGCCACGGACAATAGCTACAATGCGCGTGCGCTCGATTTCTTTAAGTCCTTGTTCACGGTTCATGATAGCCTCCACAGTTTCAAATCATCATTTTGATTTTCATTATGACAGGTCCTCGAAATTTTTCCACCCTTTTTGTGTCAAGACGAGCCGCAGCTACTTATACTGTACTAATTCATAGGCATTCGTCTAGAAGAAGTTAGAAAAAGAAGCCATCAGCCCAGGCGTGAAACCGAAGGAGGTGCCGGTCATGACATGGATGGAGCTTAGCGCGGTCAGCGCTGCTTGCGCATTTATCGTGCTTGTCGTCTTTACTGTACGTTTGTTAATTGCGGTGAAGCATTCACTGCGTCAAATGAATGAAGCGATTGCGTTAACATCGCATAGCGTCGTACAAACGGCTAAGATGACAGAGCAGCTGTTGGAGCGCGTAGAAGGCCTCACAGAGGACGTGCACACACAGGTGCGGGTGCTAGAGCCCTGTTTTCACTCTGTAGAGCAGGCAGGAGCAGCTATAGGGGATGTCGCTTCTGTTCTTCGCAAGGCGGCAAAGGTACTCCATCAATCGATTCAGGGTGCGGAAAAGACCGTGCATACCCATCAGAAACGATTGCAGGATGCCATGGAATGGGCAACGACCGGGTTCGAACTGTGGCAAAGATGGCAGGCTCACAAGAATGCCAAATCAGACACCAAAGGGTCTGATTGATTATCTCTAAAGGAGTGGATTCATATGTCCAATCAAACAAAAGGGAAAGATCTTCTTATTGGAGCGATTATCGGAGGTGTTTTGGGAGCGGCAACAGCGCTATTGTTTGCGCCAAAATCAGGGCGCGAGCTGCGAAGCGACATCGCTGAGGGGGCGCAAGCCGTAAGTGATAAAACTTTGCAAATCGCAGGCGCTGTCACGCAAAAAACGCAGGATGTCGCGAAAACAGTAAGCACCCAAACTTCCGAATTGGTTGGCAAAGCGAAAGATACGGCTTCTAGCGTAGTTGAAACGGTTCGTTCCTGGAAAAAAGGCGACGAGTCGATCGATCAACTGGAAGCTTCTGAAGCGGCTGAAGATCTGGTTATTATCGGAAATCGCTAAGTCTAATTCATATCGATAATAAGAAACGCAAGCTTCTCGGAGGTATCGAGAAGCTTGCGTTTTTCAATCACCACTTGGACGGGTCGATTTTACGAATATCGAGCCCTTCCCAAATATTTTTGATCTTGGCGGTTTCCGGGTGGTCGAAGACAAGCCAAGCTGTGGGCAGATAACGTTCGCCCCATTCGCTGGAAGGCTTGTTGACGATCTCGTTGTTGTGAACGAGAACTGTCGAGGCGCCTCCGTCCAAATTGGCTGCTGTCACGGCGCCATGAGCAAGGAAGATCTGCTGCACATCATAGAGTGTGGCCCCAATGCTATGTTTCTGTCTGCCGTCGATGATGCAGAAAAGGATCGAGCCATCTTTTGTTTGCGCCATGCTGGTGCGGGGAGCGATGCCCCAGCCGTCGGCCTGGCTCTTGATCTGGCCGACACCGTTCACGATAAAGCGCGGAGAGAACGATACCGCTTCCTGAACGCCCATGTCCACAAGCTCGGAAACTTTGTACTTGCCCGCGATCATACGTCCCTCTTTATCAATACCGACTACTTGGACGCTGCCATTCATGCCCTTGTCGTTATAAAAAATTTTGCCTCCGGAGATGACGACACCTTCAGGCTGAAAGCCGTTCCCTTCCCAGTTCGGATCGATAAATCCGCCGCCATTCACACCGAGAATCGCACCGGTCCGTTTCACCATGGAGGAGACCTTCTCTCCTTTACCGGCTTTCTCCGGTACAGCGATTCTGATTTTTTTAGGATCCGAAATCGTAACCAAGTAGCCCTTGAAGTTCGTGCCGGAGATGGGATCGATTTTGACGAGTTCTTTTTTCGCTTGGGCTTGTACGGAAGACTTTTTTTCAATCTCCACTAACCCTTTGTCTTTCTCAACGCCCATTTCATCAAACTTTTTCCAATATGCTTCTACACGTTTCTGCAATTCCTCTGAACCTATCAAGTATTTGGCCCAATCGCGATGTTGGGTTGCTATGATGGTATCGGCCATCATCAGTCTCAGATTCGTTCCGGATGAAGTCAGGAAAAACCAGCATAAGGATAACAAAGCTAGCAGCGTAAACATAAGAATCGAAACGAGTACGAAACGCATGCCAGCGGATTTTTTCCGCTTTGCTTTGAAGTTTTGACGAGGAGGCAGTTGAGAAGCAGTTTGCTGTGAAGCCATATATGCGCAACCATTCCTCTCCAAATCAGGGTAACAATCCTTTTACATAAACGAAAAAAAGGAAGTAAAAGTTTCAGATTTCGCTGAACTTTTTTCCTTTTTCGTCAATGAGGATATAGCATTTTGTTTTCAGCGATCATATGTTCAAACATTTCGGCAGGCAACGGCGTGCTGAAAATGTAGCCTTGGATCTCATTGCAGCCTCGTTCCCTTAGAAATTGCAGCTGCTCCAAGGTTTCAACGCCTTCTGCCAAGGATTTCATTTTAAGCTGCTTCGACATCGCAATTAACGCGGTTACGATGGCTGCATTATCTTCATCCGTTGTCACATCCCGGATGAAGGATTGATCTATTTTCAGCGTATGTACACGGAACCGTTTGAGATAGCTCAGGGAGGAGTATCCCGTTCCGAAGTCGTCAATCGATATTTGCACACCTAACTGCTTGAGTTTGTCCAGCGTGTCTATAATGACCGTGACGTTATTCATAGCGACACTCTCTGTAATTTCCAAACAGAGCAAGTTTGGCGAGAGCCCGGAGGAGGCCAGCGCACTTTCGATTTGTTGCACAAACCCGTTCTGCATAAATTGCTTGACTGAAATGTTGACAGATACGCATAGCGGTGGCAGCCCCATCTTCATCCATTGCGCATTTTGCTTGCAGGCTTGGAGTAACACCCAGTTTCCAAGCGGTAAAATGAGGCCCGTTTCTTCGGCCAGAGGTATAAATTCGCCGGGCGATACCATGCCCCATTCGGCATGCTGCCAACGGACCAAGGCTTCCGTGCCAAAAATGGTACCGGTGGAGAGATCGACAAGCGGCTGATAATACACCATGAAATGTTCCCGTTCGATCGCTTTGCGCAGCTCAATTTCCATCGTCAGGTGATGCAGGGAGCGCATGCTCATTTCCGGATGGTAGAGCTGGAAGGTGTTCCCACCCTTTTCTTTGGCTTTGTACATGGCTGTGTCGGCATTTTTAATCAAGGTTTGGACATCATCTCCGTCACGCGGATATAAAGCAATGCCCACGCTGGCTGTTATGTACAGCTCCTGTTGTTCAAAATGGAAAGCTTCCTTCAAGTAATGGGGGATGTCTCCGGCTAAAGCGAGCACCTCTTCAACTTGTTTGACGTCGCGCATGAGAATAATGAACTCATCTCCGCCAAATTTGGCTACCATATGAACAGATCCAACACACTGGGAAAGCTTGTCTGCAACGTGCTGAAGCAATTGATCGCCGACATGATGGCCGAGCGTATCATTAATGATTTTGAAGCGATCCAAGTCAACGAACAGAACGGCAAGCTGCGTCTGCGAGGCAAATGCATGCTCGAAGGACTGTTTGAGATGTTCCTGAAAATGTAGACGATTCGGCAGATTCGTCAGCGAGTCGTGGTAGGCCATGTGTATAAGCTGCTCTTCAGCGATGCGCTTGGCGCTAATTGCCCGAATCGTGGCAAAGGATCTGGAATAATCTCTATCCTCATTCATGACGAATGAAGGAGGTTGTATATCGTTTTGTTTGGGAATGCCCTTGAATACATCTGCAGCAGCAGAAGTCTGTAAGATGGCTAAAATACTCTCGATGTGCTTCTGATGAATGCGTGCCGCAGACGCTGTCTTCGACTTCTTGTCGGCAGGATCGCCTAAATAAAGGATGCCTTTGTCCGCATCGTAGGCTTTAACTTGATTCATATTGACGAGATTCGAACTATCGACAAGCCGGAAGCCTTCTTCATAGAGCCATTCTTCGATGCCAGTCGGCGATGTGTTCAGATAATACTGATGTTCTCTCGTGTGGATCAAATAGCCGCGATAAAGATCCTTAACAATCTTGACGATTTTATGAGCGTCGATAAGCAAAATAGGAGATCCTTTTTTTCCATCACGGGTAACAGGGATTTTCTGCGACATTCGATCAGCTCCATCAGTGCGAAAGGTAAACATATTTTAACATTTTATTATACAAATGTTTACCAATCAAGCGAAAAATGTCGAATGTTGCCGAAATTGGGCATATTTCCTGATTAGATCTGTCGTTTTAATGTGGAAAATAACGGTTCAGGTCCTTGACGATCGAATTGATAGTTGAGACTCATGCCTGTATTCTTGGCTACGCTGCGAATAATAAGCTCATGATATTTTTTTTGCCGAATAGCCGCAATAACGACATATTTGCCGAGACCTAAGGAATCAAAAAATAATTTGCCTTCTTTTTCAACATATTTCTGCACATAGGTCAGGTTTACAAACAAGTCGGCATCCATTTTCTTAAAGCCCTGTTCCTCAAGCTTGTCGAGAAAATTGCTGAAATCAATTAAAGAATTCACGCTTCTGTTCAACCGGTTTAAGTGGGTATGATAGGTAATTTCTTTCATGCTAACTTCTATAAATAGAACTTCCTGAACAGGAATGGGCACTTCTGTATGGTGCATGTCCTCTTTTTCAAGATAACCCGCCTTTTCCATCAATTCCGTATAGGAATAATTGTATGCATCCGACAGCTTTTTCAGCGTGACTGGGGATGGCTTGATCTTCTCATTCGTGGAACGGTTCCGCTCTAATTCAAGGTCTCGAATATAGGCATGCGAAAGTCCGCTTTTATGGGCTGCTTCTCGCAAGGACATCTTGCCTCGCAAGCTCTCCAAAAATTTACCGAATCCTTCTAATTGCTGCATAATCACGTATCCCTCCATTGCTCATATTGTAAACGAATTTTCAGAAAAATGAAAATGTAAATGGCTTTATTGGCGGCATTTACCTCATTTGCCAGCGCAGTCAGCAAGAAATGCATAGATAAGCTTTTAATTTGGAAAAATAGGTTCATATTCTTGGAAAGAGGCTGATCGCATGGCAAGAGATTTACCCATTGGAAATGGGAATGTACTCATCAATTTTGATGCTGCTTATAATATTCGTGACATGTACTTCCCTTTAGTAGGTCAGGAAAATCAATCTAGCGATCATCTTTCACATTTTGGCGTTTGGTGCGAGGAAGGATTCTTCTGGATTGACGATTCGGAGGTGTCCCGAAGCTTGGGTTACTTAGAAGATTCTCTTGTTACCAATGCCACGTGCACCCATGAACGATTGGGTTTGGAGCTCCTTATTAGAGATGGCGTTGATGTTCAGCACAATGTGTTTTTGCGTAAAGTCAGATTGGAAAACCGATGGGATAAGGAACGAATAATAAAATTGTACTTTCATCTTGATTTGCAAATTTATGGGAATGGCATTGGGGATACGATCTATTTTGATCCGGAGTTGAATTCGCTTATTTTTTACAAAGGGCACCGTTACCTGTCGTTATCTTGTCTCTCGCCCGATGAGGGCAAGGTGAAGATGAGCGGCTATGCAACAGGCCAAAAGGGAATAAACGGCCTTGAAGGGACGTGGCGTGATGCTGCGGATGGTCATCTTGGCGGCAATCCGATTGCGCAAGGCTCGGTCGACGGCGTGATCGAGTTAACGGTGACGCTGCCTCCCAAAAGCACGAAGGAAGCGTGGTTTTGGATCTGTTTTGGCCGGAATAAACAGGAAGTCGAGCAGTTGGAGCTGCAGCTTCGAAAGTCGACTCCGCAAGCCATGTTACAGAGAACCCATGATCACTGGGTGAAATGGGTAAACCGCGATCAGCATCAGCTGTCGCTGCTGAAAACAGATTTGGCTTTATTTTACAAGAGAAGCTTGCTGATCACAAGAACAAATCTGGACAATCGGGGAGCGATTATTGCGGCGAACGATTCCGATATTTTGAAATTTGCCAAGGATTCGTACTCCTATATGTGGCCCCGCGACGGCGCATTAGTGTCGCATGCTTTGGACCGTGCCGGTTACTACGAGCTGTCCCGGAAGTTTTTCGATTTTTGTACGAAGGCTTTGACCCCGGAAGGGTATCTTATGCATAAATACAATCCTGATGGTTCCGTAGGTTCAAGCTGGCACCCCTGGGTAAATGTGCAGGGCACTAAGCAGCTCGCGATTCAGGAAGATGAGACGGCACTCGTCTTATATGCGCTGTGGCATCATCGTAAGCTTGCGGGTACGCTTGATCAGTCCCGTGAAGATTATGAGAAATTGGTCAAGCCTGCGGCTGATTTCGTGGTGCATTATCGCGATGCATCCGGTTTGCCGCTGCCCTCTTATGATTTGTGGGAAGAACGGTATGGTGTATTTGCTTTTACAGTAGCTAGTGTGTATGCGGGGCTCGTGGCGGCGGCTCGTTTCGCTGAGTATCACGGAGATAAAGCGCGCGCGGTTTATTATGCCGATACAGCCGTTCAGGTTAAGAAAGCCGCTGAACAGCAGCTTTACGCCCCAGAGCACAAGCGTTTCCTGAGAGCACTCTACTGGGACTATGACAAACAAACCTATGTGCCGGACTATACGCTCGATATGAGCATGTACGCTTTGTTTGATTTTGGCCTGTTTGCTTTGGAAGATCCCCGGATCGTTGCAACTATGCAAGCTCTGAAGGACACTTTGTGGGTGCATACGGCGATTGGAGGAATAGCTCGTTATCAAAACGACTATTACCATCAAGTGACGAATGACATTGCAAAAGTTCCCGGTAACCCGTGGTTTATCTGCACCTTGTGGTATGCAGAGTGGCTCATTGCATCTGCGAAGACGGCAAACGATCTAACGGATGCAGAGAACCTCATGCGCTGGGCGATCCAGCATGCGCTGCCTTCGGGCGTGATGGCTGAGCAGGTTCACCCCTTCACAGGAGAGCCGATGTCGGTATCCCCTCTAACTTGGTCGCATGCTTCGTTTATTAAAGTTACCCAAGAATATTTATCTAAACTGAAGGTTCTTACTTCGGGAGGCTCTGCGCAAAAAGTTGATGTCAGCGAGGCGAAGGTTCTAGAGCCAGTAAGCCGTTAGAAGGGAGAGATGGAGCCGTTGAAGGCAATTCGAATCAAACAGCTAAGGCAGGGAAATCCGTTCATCGCTCTGGAAAATGTGGAACAACCGGTCATTGGGCATCCACAGGAAGTGTTAGTCCGTGTATTGGCTGTCGGTCTTGATGGGACGGACAGAGAAATTTTGCAAGACAAGTACGGGACTCCACCAGTAGATGAGGATGAACTCACGACGGGCCATGAGTCTCTTGGCGTCGTAACAGAGGCAGGAGGCGAAAGCGGGCTCCAGCCAGGGGATCTGGTTACGGCAATTGTCAGACGGCCGTGCAAGGATCAGAGCTGCGTGAACTGTCGGAATGGGCACGCCGATTTCTGTCAAACGGGCGACTATGTAGAGCGGGGGATTAAGGGGGCTCACGGATTTCTCTCTGAATATTATAAGGAGGAAGCCCGTTATTTGGTTCAAGTGCCGTCTTCTTTGCTGGAGCTTGGCATGCTGGTGGAACCGCAAAGTATTGTTGAAAAGGTGTGGGATCAGGTGCTGCGTGTTCAGCAACGGCTGATCTGGGAGCCGCGTACGGCCCTTATTCTGGGCTCAGGGCCGCTCGGTTTGCTTGCCGCGATTACTTGCCGGGTTCTGGGGCTGGACGCGGCAGTATGGTCCATGGCGCCGCCAGACAGCTTACAAGCGGAGCTTGTGCGTGCGTGCGGCGCCTCCTATCAGCAGTCCGGCGCAGCGGGGACTGCCTCGACCTTGACGGCTTATGCCGATGGACTCGGCAAGCCGGTGGATTTCATCCTCGAATGTACGGGCTTCAGCCCGCTAGCCTTCGAGGCAATGTCGGTGCTAGCGCCCAACGGTGTGCTGGCGCTGCTTGGCGTTACTCCAGCCGATCGGAGGCTGGAGATTTCTTCGGACATGCTCAATCAGAGCATGGTCCTGGAGAACAAGTGCGTGATCGGCTCTGTGAACGCGTCGCGCAAAGATTTCGAAACCGCCATCTACCGTCTTCAACAGATGGAGAAGCTTTATCCCGGCTGGTTGGCCCGAGTAATCACCAATCGGATGGATTTGGAAGCGGTGCTGAAGCTGGATTTCAAGAGCATCGCGATCAAAGCGGTCGTAGATATGGTTCCGGCTTCTCAGTGGCGTGAGCTCGTGAAGCAATCGAAAGAAGTCGAATATAGCTTTTCGGTCTAGGAACCCCTTTTGGGGTTTCTTTTTTTAAATGTCGTCAGGATTGTGTGTGGCGAGCTCACAGGGAGGAGAGATTCCACATGCATCGTGTGGTACGAGTATTTGACAGGGTGGACGTGGAAGATACGGAAGTGTCACAGCGGTTCGGAGTATTTAGATTCCGCCTTGATCTGTGGGAGATCGTCTTTTTGCACGGGTGAGCGGAACGTAGGTGCGTTACGAGTCGGTATTTTCGGTTGCAGGGACATTTCGCGGAACTACCGTGCGTTATGAGCAGGACATGCTGGCTTTTAGTGGGGTTGCAGGCACATTTTCGCTGATTTAACGCACCCTAGTTCCGCTTCAGGGGGATTAAGGGGGCGTTTTCGTGGAATAAGGCATCGTAGTTCCGTGGATATCGCTGTGCTTAGTGAATAGGCGATCCGGCAGTACCTCCTCGTTTTTCTTGCGAAGCTTACTGAGGCGAAATGTACCCGGAAAATGTGCGGGGCGAAAAGCGATAGCGTCCGCCTTTAAAGTCGTGTTCGCACCACCTTATCCAGTCAAGGAACACGACTTTAACAGCGGTTGGAACCCCATACTCAACCATACCCAAGTCCCTCCACATGCCTGGACGTATGGGTTTAGACGAGAACCTGAGGCACAACCTCAGGTTTCTCTTTAACCTTTCCTGAGAATGCGGGCTATACATCTTTTCTATATTTTTCTATAATAATGGGGAAAGGGAGGACGAACACGCATGTCAAAAAAATGGTTCAAAAATAATGGAATGCACGTATCCTGGCTGATTGCACTTGTCGCTACGCTCGGAAGCTTATACTTTTCGGAGATTTTGCACTTCTTGCCTTGCAAATTATGTTGGTACCAACGAATTTTGATGTATCCGCTCGTGATTCTATTAGGTATTGCAGCCGTCCGGCGTGACTATAAGCTAACGATCTATGTGCTGCCCATGACGATTTGGGGCGCATGTATATCCATCTATCACGTCCTGCTTCAGTCCGGCGTTTTCCATGAAGATGCGACGGCTTGCGGACCTATTCCTTGCGATGTGGATTACTTGGATCTGCCCGGCATCTTAAGCTTTCTTACCATCCCGATGCTTGCTGGCACCGCATTTATCTTGATCACCATTCTACAATATTTGACTTATCGGGCTACGAAATAAGTTCTTCCCCTTCGTGGACAAGCAGGTAATTTGTCTGGCACTGTCGAAATGAGTACGAGAGTATTCATTGAAAAGACGAGGTGCTGGCATGACTCCATTAACTAAAAGCGCTGCACTGCTGATCGTCCTGAGCGCAACATTGATCGGCTGTGCAGACAAGAATCTGCTATCGACATCATCCGAAAAGGGAGCAAGCGCAACTGCAGCGGCGACCGCAGCAGCAACTCCTCGCGCGACCAGCGTCCCGGCAACACCAACTCCGAAACCAACGGTTCCACCTATACCGACGCCAACGGCTGCGCCTGCGTCCAGTATGGAGCCGCATCCTACGGCACAGCCTGCCGCTTCGACGAAGCCTGCTTCCACAAGCAAGCCGTCAACGGGAGACCGTACCCCATTATCATGGTATTACATGAAGAAAAAAACAGGGCAAGTGCCTGATTTTCCGAAGGAGACCAAATCCTTCACAGGGGATCAGAAAGCCGTTTGGGTAGGTACTGGCAAAAAGGTATACCTCACTATTGACGCGGGCGGACCGCTCATCGAGGTAGATCTCATGCTTAAATCGCTTAAAGACAATGGCGTTAAAGCGAATTTTTTTATTTCCGGCAACAATATTAAGAAAAACCCGGATTACTTGAAGCGTCTTGTGGCAGATGGCCATTTCATCGCGAATCATACGATGACGCATCAGGATTTTAATAAGATGACGGATGAGCAGATTAAGAAGGAAATTACGGATTTCGAAGAGATGTACAAGAAAATGACAGGAAAAGATGTAGAAAAGTACTTCCGCTTTCCATTTGGCAGCTACAATATGCATAATCTTAGCTTAGTTTCTGAGATGGGATATACGTCCGTATTCTGGTCCACGGCAATGAGGGATTGGGAACCCAGGAAGAACGGCGCGGAGGATCCGTATAATGACATTATGAACAATTTGCACGAAGGTAATGTGATTTTGATGCACCAAGGTTCTGAGGAAAATATGCAGGCACTGGATCGCATCTGTAAAGAGATTAAGAAGAAAGGTTATGAATTCGGACTTGTGAATGAGCTTCAGCCCCAAAAGTAGGATTGCGGACGAAATCTGAGACAAACACCTAGGTACATTTGAGCTTGGGCGTTCATATTCTAACCATGTGGTTCCGTTATTCATTAATCGGCAAAGGAAGCGTATAGTTGTGCAGCAGGCGATAGCCGTATTGGACTCCGGAGTTGGAGGATTAACTGTAGTTAAAGAAGTCATGAGACAGCTTCCGCAAGAAAAAGTGATCTATTTCGGGGATACTGCCCGAAGCCCTTACGGTCCCCGATCTGCAAATGAAGTACGCAACTTTACTCGGCAAATTGTCAATTATTTAACTCAATTCAACCCCAAAATGATTGTCATCGCTTGCAATACGGCAACAGCCGTAGCGATTGACGATATTCGAGAAAGTGTCAGGATTCCTGTTCTTGGCGTCATTTCTCCTGGAGCGAGAGCAGCAATCAAAACGACAAGAAGCAGCGTTGTCGGTGTCATAGGGACGGAAGGAACGATTCGGAGCCGCGCTTACGAGCATGCGCTTCGGAAGATTTCACCGGGTATCCAAGTCGTCAGCGAGCCATGCCCGCTGCTTGCTCCTTTGGTAGAGAAGGGGCTCTACGACTCCGACGTAGCGTATGATATCGTTGAACAATCGCTGCGACCACTGATTGGCAAGCCCATGGATTGTTTAATTTTGGGCTGTACCCACTATCCGTTCCTGAAACATGAGATATCCCGTGTTATGGGACCGGACGTTACGCTGATCTCCTCAGCCGATGAAACAGCACGTGAGATCAGCACCATTCTGTATCACCATGAATTGCTAGCGGATTCGGGGGTACTGCCTGTGCATCAATTTTTTTGCAGCGGCAAGCCTGGCTTGTTTAAGCACATTGCCCGTTCATGGTTGAAAGAGCAAATATCCATTACACCTGTCGTCTGGCAGGTACCTAATATTGTATGATAGCAAATTTGGATCGAGCAGCTTGCTCGGTCTTTTTTTGCGTTCAGGTGAATGTGATCGGTTACATATGATGAGCGCCGATAAATTGGAATGAGAGTGTCTGCAAAAGGAAAAGGCATGCATATAAAACAGCTGTACTAATCAAAATATAGATAAATTAAATTAATTTGGAGGCCAACTATGAACAGTAAAATGGTTCTTATCAATGTAATCGTCATCTTAATCATCCTTGCCGGTTTGGGAACCGCAGCCTACTATTACAACCAGTCTGCTAATTTCATAAGTACCGATAATGCGCATATTGATGGTCAGCAGGTAACAATTGCAGCAACGGCATCAGGAAAGCTCACGGATTGGAATGGCCAAATTGGCAAAGCATTTTCCTCGGGAGACCGCATAGGCAGTGTAATGCTGATTGGGCAGCCTACTGCGAGCAAGATAGATATTGAAGCTCCGACAAGTGCTACTATCGTGCAGCAGTCTGTGGTCCCAAATTCATTTGTTTCCGCAGGTGCTATACTGGCACGCGCTTATGATTTGAACAATTTGTGGGTCACGGCCAACATTGAAGAGAAAAGTTACAACAATATCAAAACAGGGCAAACCGTTGATGTGTATGTAGATGCGTTTCCTGGCACGATCCTAAGCGGTAAAGTGGATAAAATTGGACTTGCCACAACGGGAACTTTCTCCCTTATGCCTTCCTCCAATACAAATGCCAACTACACCAAGGTAGCGCAGGTGCTTCCAGTCACCGTGGTGCTTGATGGGTATAAAGGCGTCGCCTTGGCCCCTGGAATGAGTGTAAAGGTCCGTATCCATATCTAAGGAGGTCGAAGGATGGAACAACAAAAATCGATTGGGGGAACGCTGACCGTATTGATGCTGGGGGCATTTATTACCATCTTGAATCAGACGCTGCTTAATATTGCGCTTCCGCATCTGATGACGGACTTTAATATCTCAGCGACAACGGCCCAATGGCTGTCCACGGCCTACATGCTTGTTAACGGAGTACTGATCCCTATATCTGCTTATTTGATAGCAAGCTTTGGGACCAAAAACTTGTTCGTGTTGGCGATGTCTGTTTTCACGGTCGGTTCTGTCGTATGTGCGATTACCCCGAATTTCACGCTAATGCTGCTCGGTCGTGTATTGCAAGCGTGCGGTGCGGGAATCATGATGCCCCTTATCATGAGTGTGTTTCTGACCGTGTTTCCTCCGGAAAAAAGAGGTGCAGCCTTGGGCTCAATGGGCATTGTGATGATGTTCGCTCCAGCCCTTGGGCCGACACTTGCGGGATGGATTGTGCAAAATTACTCCTGGCGGATTTTGTTTATCATGGTCATTCCGCTTGGCGCATTAGCTGTTGTGCTTGGCTTCCGCTATATGTCCAATATTATTAAACCGACAAATCCGAAGTTTGACGGCTGGGGAGCTCTCACCTCAACTTTAGGATTCGGCGGATTATTGTACGGGTTTAGCGAAGCGGGCAGCAAAGGGTGGGGAAGCTTCACTGTTATCGGATTTTTAATCTTCGGAGCAATTTTTACGGCGGCATTCGTATGGCGGGAATTCACGGTCGACGAGCCGCTCCTCGAAATGCGTGTATTTAAATACAATATTTTTACATTAACGACGATTATCGGAGCCGCAATCAATTTAACGATGTTTGGAGCGATGATCCTGCTTCCGATTTATCTCCAGAATATACGCGGTTTTACACCGCTCCAGTCCGGATTGTTGATGCTGCCGGGGGCGCTTCTGATGGGAGTCATGTCTCCGATTTCCGGCGCTCTGTTCGACCGGATCGGCGTGCGTCCATTAGCGATAGTTGGGCTTATCATTACCACTTTTGCAACTTGGGAGTTCGGTAAACTGACTTCAGAAAGCACCTATTCGCATATTATTATGTTGTATACGGTCCGCAGCTTCGGTATGTCGCTCATTATGATGACCGTACAAACGGCGGGCCTCAATCAGATCCCGCACAATCTCAATGCTCATGCCACGGCCATGTCGAATACGATTCGGCAAATTGCTGCGTCCATAGGAACAGCTTTGCTCGTTACGGTGATGACATCAAGAACGACTGTGCATATGGGCGATTATGCAAATAATATCACGACAAGCGAGCCGCAAATTGTGGATTTGCTGCAAGGATTAAGCGCTGGGATAGCGGCGGCAGCAGGCATTCCCATTCAGTCGGGACAGTCGCTTGCGGTTTCAACGCTGTATGGGTTAGCCATGAAAGAGGCCACGATCAAGGGGATCAATGATGCATTTGTGATCGCAACTTTGTTTGCTGCCTTCTCACTGGTGCTTTCTTTTTTTGTTTCGAACCCGAAGAAGAATCCGCAAAGCTTAACTGTCCCTCATACGGAGATCGCCGTCGAACCAGCCAAATAAATTCGGCGAAACCATACAAAGGAGATTGCGATGAAAATCTACATTGTTTACGACAGCGAGAATGGCCACACTGAAACTCTCGCGCGATCTGTTGCAGAAGGAGCACGGCAAGTTGATCAGACCGAGGTGTGGGTTCATCATGTACATGAAGCGGATATCTACCAATTGGAGCATATGGATGCGATTATTTGGGGATGTCCAGGCCATTTCGGATCCATCAGCGCCGGGTTGAAAGCGTGGATAGACCGGTTAGGTTATTTATGGGCGCATGGCAAGCTGGTTGATAAACTAGGCGCTGTGTTCTGCACGACAGCAACGGTTCATGGGGGCATCGAAACCACGTTGCTGAATTTGATCACACCGATGCTGCATCAAGGAATGGTCATAGTGGGTTTGCCCGGTAACATTAAAGAAAATGCGCTTTATGGCTCTTATTACGGTGTAGGCGTGACCTGCTCGGTAGAGCAGTCTCCCGCCGATCCGCCTAATTTGCCCACAGCTAATGATTTGGCCCTTGGGAGAGCGCTTGGAAAACGGGTAGCTGAATTCGCCAAAAAATTGACTTAACAAATTAAACTTGAAGTAGGGCAGGTGATCAATACTTATGCTTTATGCGATTATTGCTGTTGTCGTAGTGGCTTTCATTTTTTTGATCGTATTCAACATGCGGGCTGCAAAGAGATCTCCTAAACCATCCGAACATCCAGCTCCGGAGAAGTTGGTTCGCTCATCGACAATAACGGAGGAGAAGCCGCCAGTTGAATCGGTTCATCCCATTCCTTCTCAGGCAGCCTCCATCTCCGCTCATGAAGAAGCACCGATCGCTTCGAAACAGGAAAATTCGGACGCCATGTCGCCAGTTACTATGGGATACAAGAGACACAATGACGATCAGTATAGGCAAGCTTTGCGTCAATTCTCCAAGGATGAACCGAATGCGGAAGAGAAGGGTTCAACGGAGAAGGGATCTTCGGAAAAAAATAAAGACCAAAATTTCCGGGAAGCGCTGCTTTCCATTTCCAAGCAAGAGTAGTCCAAAGCGGCAAGCTTTTTGCCCTTGAAAGTAAGCGACCATTATTTTTAGGAAAAGGTGATGATGTTGTTGAGTGATAAACACGCAGAACGTGACCTACAGATGAACAACGACGAACAATACAGACAGGCGATCAGGAACTTTGCAAGCGCAGAAAAAGCGGAAGATGACGATCAGCTTGCGGCAGTTGAGCAGTTGGAACAAACACTCGATTAACCCGAGAAGCGAAAATTGTACATTAAGAGGCTTTCCCAAAAGTAATAATAAAAAAGGAACGTGCACGTCCGTATTCAAAGAAAAAGTGAGGAGAGCATCTTCGGATGACAGCTGTCTCGTCCGCCTCCGGGGTAAGCCGCGTCAAAGATGGCATCGTCAAGCCGATTCACGGCGGCATTCACGACGCGAACGAGGTGATTTGGAGGGATGTCTTCCTCGAGATCCATTGGCAGGACAAATTTGAAAAGAGGCCGTCTCTCAGCCATATTATTTCATGGCTTTTGAGACAGCCTCCTCGACAAACAGACCTGTTAAATGGATATTCTGAAATAAAACGCCCCTTTAAGCAGCGGTTTATTTATTAAACCAGTCAACTTAAAAGGGAGCTTATCAGGGTCTTTTTTTCAATCATTATCCCTTATCGCAAAAAAAGTAGTGTTGGTATCCGGCATGTTCAGGAGCTCAGAAGGGCCGGTTAGTTTCAAGGAGAAAGATTTGAAAGCTTCCTTCACGGTATCGTCCACTAATCGGATCTTTATGGATTTTACGGTTTCTCCATCAGCAAAGATAAGCTGTCCCTTCACTGGAATAAAGTCTGTATTAGGCAGTGCAGTGTCGCTTACCGTCGTATAATTCACCGCAATTTCGCCAGCGGTTCCTCCGCCCCTGTACACATTGGCGGTTACCGTGCCGGCGTCTTCATTGACCCATTGTAACAACGAACTCGAAGCAAACATTACTTTGCCTTTAGATGGCGCTGGACCTTTTACCGTAACCTTGCACGTTGCTGTGTAGTTCCCATCCTCTGTCGTCACGACGATATCTGCTGTTCCGGGAGTAAGTGCCCTTACATATCCCCAGTTACTTACTTCCACGACTTTTGGATTTGTGGAATGCCAGGTAATTTTAGGATTGGCTGCATCTACTGGCTGAACTTTTGCTGTTAATTGCGCTATTGCGTCATACCCCTCTGTGTACAAATGGAGTTCACTGGCGTCCAGAGAAACACCTTGGACCGGTTTATCAGCGATATTAACATCGATTGTTACCGTAGGCGTACCGATGGAAGTAGTTACAGTAATTTTCGCAGTTCCTTGTGTTAGTGTATGTACCGTGCCCTCCAACCCTGTAGTTTCGGGATCAAACTTGCAGGAAACTGTGGCGACTTGTGTATTACTGGATGAACATAGTAACTGAACGTTGTCGCTCAAGTAGGCACGACCGTAGAAGCCAGAGGTACTATTGGAATGTGATTCGATCTTTGTCTCTCTTGAATCGATTCGAATGATGTTTTCAGGAGCTGGTGTAGGTGTGAATTCAATTAATAGATCTAGTCCATAAGCAGTCCCGTACCATTTTCCGTTTTCAAATTTATTGAAATTCATTATGTAGAAGCTGGTGAATGGGGGGGCAAAATTCATATTTTCAATCTTGATCATTTCACCGTTCGAATTAATGAAATACCGATAATTGTGCGGTCCTTTAAGAATGATTTCCCCGCTATCTGAAAGGGATTCCACCTCCGAACCAGAATAGTGAGTAATGACTCCAGTAGGGGATATCCGAGTTGTTACTGAGTAAGTATCAACGAAGAGGAACCATCCGTTGTTCGATAGAAATCTCCAAACAGGGTGTTCAGAAGTAGCAAGAATTGTGGTCGTTTGTGTTTGAATGTCATAGAGCCAAAACTTGTACTTCCAACTCTTTCCACCCAGCTGTGGGTCATACTCATAAACACTCGTTTTGGTAATGAGTCGTTTTTCGTCTATGGTATAACTATCAGCGGAAGTTAAATTTGTATTTGTTATAGCTCCATCATAATAAATGATAATGGTTCCCTGCTCATTTTTATACGCCAAATGGCCGTCTTTTGATATTGCTGCGTAAAAACTTTCACTACTGACTTGATTTTCTGCTGAAACATCTTTGTAGTTGTTGTTGCTGGTATTATATATCCAGATATGAGCCTTATTTTCTCCAATATGGGATGAGAACGCTACAAAATTGCCGGACTTGGGGGACGTTAGAAACACATTGTTGATGATAACAGTCGGACTTGTACCGGTATTCCACAAATAAAGATCGGAACGCCGATTGTTCATCGCCACAAATATAGCCCCACTACTCGTTAAATAAGCTTTTGTCACATTCTCGAAAGGAACCGATGTAACCTGCTGAGTGTTTCTGTCTTTGATAGATACGGAGTCACTGGATATATACAAAATTCTGTTACTATCAAAATCCTCTATCCCTCCTGGAACTTTATCCAGAACCACACTTTCCGCTTTGGCCACTGAAGCAAGGCTACAAAGCAGTAGCAGAAAAAAAACAAGCAACATTATGGGGAGCATCAATTTTTTACGCGCTGAAATGATCATACATCAACCTCCAATGAATTTATTGTTACATATCGTATCAATTGTGTAATTTATTTACAATATCTCATGTGCATTGAACGTATATGAAATTTTTCAAACGGCTACTTGAAGTCGCATTGTTTCGTTTTAAAAGGAGCTTAGCACATACAAGCCGCTTAGCTCCTTATTTCAATTCAGATACTCACTTTTTCTTTGAATACGGACGTGCACGTTCCGTTAGGCATGTTTGTTGGGACAGACTCTTTCTGACAAGCAAGCATCATGCGGTACGAGCATTTGAGATGATGGACGTAGAAGATCCGGAAGTGCCACAGCTGTTTGGATCACCCATACCGCCTCGATCCGCGATAGATCGTCTTTTTGCACCGGTGATCGGAACGTAGATGCCTTAATTGGTGGTATTTACGGTAATACGCACATTTCGCGGAACTACCGTACCTTATGAGCAGGAAATGCTGGGTTTCAGGCCAGTTTTCGCCCATTTAACGCACCCTAGTTCCGCTTCATGGGGAGGAAAGGGACGTTACCGTGGAATAAGGCATCGTAGTTCCGTCGACCGTCGATGTCGCTGTGCATGGAGGATTGGCGGTCCGGCAGTTGCTCCCCGGTTTTCTTGCGAAGCTTACAGAGGCAAAATGCACCCGGAACCTTACAGGGTGTTCATAGATAGGAATACCGGATGGAAGACAGGTAGTTAAAAGAGAAGTGGAAGGCAGCACAAAGTCGAACAGAGAGGGGGATGGGTATGGGGTGGAGAAGCGTTAGCGCCCGTATTTGAAATCGTCTTATTACCGCTAAGTAAATTCAATAAAAAGACGATTTCAAGAAACGGTCGGAACCCCATTCTTAAGTCCACTCCCTATGCGCCGACGTATGGGTCTAGACAAGAACCTGAGGCGCAGCCCGCAGCCTCAGGTTTTTTCACATCCGAATGATTCCAAGCTCTGAGGCATAATCTAACGTGACGAAGCAAGTATCAAGTGGCGAGGTGATTGCATGGAGGGGTACGGCTCTTGGACGCTCCATCATGAAATGACAAGGCTTGCGAAGGCATATCCATTTCTCCATATGCCGGTTATCGGACAAAGTGTCATGGGCAAAAATATGGCTGCTATTCGGATCGGACAGGGGACAAGAGAGATCTCGTATAATGCCTCTTTTCATGCGAACGAGTGGATAACAACACCGCTGCTTATGCGATTCCTGGAAGAGCTTGCCGACGCTTATGCGAGGGGAGCATCTTGGCGTGGCAGCAACATTCGGCAGCTGCTTTCCGAAGCGACATTATGGCTGGTGCCCATGGTTAACCCAGATGGCGTAGACCTAGTGCTGGAGGGCATTACAGCCGACCATCCTTTCGGGGCTGCGCTTCGCTACTGGAACAGCGGGTCGGAAGACTTTCAGAATTGGAAGGCGAATATTCGAGGTGTTGATCTCAACGATCAATTCCCTGCGCACTGGGAGGAGGAGGCTGCCCGTAGAGGCCAGCTTGGACCGGGTGAGCGGGATTATGGGGGGGAAGCGCCATTAACAGAGCCTGAAGCCACTGCAATAGCTGCTTTTACAGAATGGCGGTCCTTCGAGCTGGTTATGGCTTTGCATACGCAAGGGCAAGAGATCTACTGGAACTATCGCGATTATGAACCTACGGAGTCTGAGGCGTTTGCGGAACGTTTGGCTTTGGTTAGCGGCTATAAGGCCGTTAAACTTACCGGGAGCGATGCCGGTTATAAAGACTGGTTTATTCAATGTTTTCGAAGACCGGGATTTACCGTTGAGGTTGGTTTGGGCGTAAATCCGCTCCCAGCCGAAAAGTTCCTTGCACTATATGAAGAAGTAGTGCCAATCTTGTTAGAAGGACTTAAGTTAAAGGTTTAGTTCGGAGACAAGTCGCTCTAACTTGGCCGTGCACGTTAAGAACCGATCCGCCCAGCGTTCATATACTGTTGACAGGAAACTGTTGGGAGGAATGAACATGGCACCGAAAGGTAAAGGCGGCAAGGTTACGAAAAAGAAAGAACTCTCATCTCGCGTTCAATATACGATGAGACTTGTAGAATCGTCCACTTGCGGGGTTTGCAAACAGCAATGCGCGAGGGGACTGAGATATCTGGCGCATATGTCGGAGCCGGGGGCCGTAGGCAAAGGGGTTCCGTGTATACTTACGAGAAAGCGCATCAACTGATTGAACAGGAGAGAAGGATATGCCGTCATATACGTAGAGGTGAAACGATGATAAGCATAATTCGCCTGCTGCGTAGAGGTATCCTGAATAAACTCGCTAGTCTAATCGAACACCGCATCAAAACAGCCCCTGCATCTAGAGTTGGATGCAAGGGCTGTTTTGATGTTACTTATGATGGATGGAGCATTTGTTTTCAATAAAACGAATCTGGTTCTCGATCCGATTCAGAGTCTCATTCGCTTCTTGTGAGGATGAGGCTTGGGTTTGAAATTGCTGGAGCTCTTCCTTTAAGCTGTGCAAATCATTGCCTGCATTCGCGCAGTCATAATTGCTTTCCAAATTATTGATCATGTCCTGCCTCCTATGGACCAAGAATGGTTATTTCTTGCCTTTTTGACCGCTTCGATCCGAAGTGCGTGTGGTCGTGTTCTGGTTCCCGTGACCTTGTTGTTTTTTGTCGGACATAGATGTTTTCCTCCTTTTTCTTGGGTGGACAATTGGACTACCCGTTTATTATGAGCCGAGACTTAAATTTGATACGGAAACAAAAATAAAAGCCTGGCGAGCGATGGGGATCGTTCGTCAGGCTTAAAGGTTATGTGTGTAGTGCTGATCAGTGGTTTGGCGTTAGCAATTTGTCTTCAAGCGATTGCTTAAGTTTTTTGATGGCGTCTGTTTCTATCTTGTGGTTTTGGTTGAATTTCGCGCCTGTAAGTGCAAGCGCTTCCTTAACCGTCATTTCCACACGAATAACTTCTTCGCCTTGCGGGATTTGGACGTTATTGTTGCTCATTTTCATCACTCCTATGTCAACTTTTTGAAGTGGAAACCTTGATTTGACGCACTTTTAATATAACATACCATGTTATATTTTACAAGGGGAGGAAAGACCCATTTGCAGATGTGGTTATTGGCGAAATATAGAAACTGTTCTATTGGGGTTCATGATTTTGTTACTGTACGCGAAAACATTTACTTGCTAAAGTGTAAAATGGGGATAATCTTTTATAGATGATGTCATCGACTAGGAGCTTGCTATGAACCGAAATTATCGCATTTTGTACCTTCAACCATTAAAAACAAGCTGTTTTTGGCTTTTATTTTGTTAATTTTACTGCCTTTCTCCATCTTAAATGTGTACAATTTCAAGAAAATGGAGGCTGTTCTTCGATTGAAGGTCAGCGAACAGAGCCAAGAAGAACTGGAACGAATGAAAAGGTCGTTCGAAGAATCCATGAGAACGACGTTTCGTACGTTCACCTTGCTGGAACAAGATCCGAACATTTCGGACATGCTCAAAAACCCGGAGAATTACGACAGGTATGATACGCAAATCAATTTGGAAAATAAGTTCGAAGCCATTACCAGCTCTATTTTTCTGACCAGTGCGCCGGTTTACTATACAGTATTGGGCACGAAGGGACATTATTATACATCCTATAAGCCGCTTGATATGCTGAATTATGAGCATTTCCAAGAACAAGACTGGTACAGGAGCGTTCAGCAATCAGCGGATAAATTCCTGTGGTCTTTAGAGAAAAATTATGTGCACAAAGACGAATCGACAAGCCCGCGTTTTCTCAGCGTTTCCGCTGGATTGGTATTTAATTAAACAGGTGCCCAAGGCAATTGTTTATGCCGAAATTGATCGTTTGCAAAAATCATTCTTTCTTTCTTTTTTTTCGCAAAGTGGCAGTCGGTTTCGTTCATTGTAACTATGAGAAGGAAATGCTGGGCTTTAGGAGGGTTTCAGGCACATTTTGGCTCATTTAACGCACTCTAGTTCCGCTTCAGGGGGAGAAAAGGGACGTTACCGTGGAATAAGGCATCGTAGTTCCGTCGATATCGCTGTGCATGGGGAATAGGCGGTCCGGCAGTACCTTCTCCGTTTTCTTGCGAAGACGAAATGTCCCTGGAATCTTACAAGGGCGTTCATGGATAGAAATACCGGATAGGAGACAGGTTAGGGAAAAGAGAAGTGGAAGTTAGCACAAAGTCGAACAGTAGAGGGAATGGGTGTGGTGGAAAAGCGATAGCGGTTGGAATCCCATATCCAAAACATACCCAATTCCCTCTCCATGTTCAAACGTATGAGTTTAAGGACCTGCCACAACCTCAGGTTTTTCTTGTTTATGGACCGTTATAAGGCGTGTTGCCTTCTGTATATTCATCCTCCGGTTTGCGAATCCAGCGCTGCAGGTAACCTTGATCGTACAGCGCTTTAATCAGAATGATGAGCACGGGAGACAGGATAACCCCGGCAACGCCGAACAAGGAGAGCGATAAAATCATAAACGCGAGTGTCGTAAACGCGGATACCCCAAGTGATTCACCCGTTATTTTCGGCTCCATAATCTGTCTGACAAGAATGACGACCAGGAGCACGGCGCTGAGCCATATCGCTAAGGTTGTGTTGCCGACAATGAACAAGTAGATAATCCATGGAATGAACAGCGTTGAAACCCCCAATAAGGGCAGCACATCAAAAATCGCCGACAGCAATGAGATGGAGAATGCGTTGTTCACGCCGAGTACGAGCAGTGCGATGAAAACGACAACGAACGTTAGGGTAATCAGCTTAAGCTGTGCTTTTATGTAGGAAACGATGCCTCTTACGACATTCTCTTTTAAGAAATAAAAAGCCTTTTTGAACGTATTCGGCGTATTGTCGTTAGCCAGCCTTTTCCACGAATCGATTTCAATGCTGAGGAAATAGGCTAAAATGATCCCGACTATGAAGTTAAACATGAAGGTTGAGAAGGACGTAAGCGAATTCACCATGCCACTTAAGAGCGCGATGAGGATCTTGGTGGCCTTGCCGACGAATTGCCCGGCATAATCCTTTGCTTTATCAATGACATCCTGCGGAAGCGTCTGGAATTGTCCGTTCAAATCACTAATTTTCTGCACAATCTGCTCTTGGAAAATGATCTGATAGTCATCCAGCTTGTCCAACAGACTCATGATCTGGCTTGTGAAAATAACAGCCGCACCGGCTAGCGCGCCTAGTATGACCAGCACGAACAGCAAAGTTGAAATCGCGGAGGCTATCGATTTCCGCATGCCTTTGCGATGTAAAAAGCGAGCCAAGGGCTCTATCATTGCAAAAATGATGAGAGCCAGGAAAATAGGCGTCGCAATCCTATACAAGTAGCTGAATAACAGCATGAATAAATAGACCGTGAGAACGATGAGCGCAATGTCAAAGGCCGTCCTCCAATATTTCTTATAAAAAGAAATCACTCCGATACCTCCGGGGCATGTTATTGTTCGGTTAAAATAATAGGGCCATTGCTTGTGATGGCGATGGTATGCTCGTATTGAGCCGACAAGCTTCCATCAACGGTTCGGGCTGTCCATCCATCCAAATCAACTTTGGCATGGAATTTACCTACATTCAGCATCGGTTCAATGGTAAAAACCATGCCTTCTTTAATTCGCGGGCCTTTACCGGCCGGCCCATAATGCGGCACTTGAGGCTCTTCGTGCATCTCGGAGCCAATGCCGTGACCGATAAAGTCTCGGACGACTGAGAAACCATGCGATTCGGCATACACCTGAATGGCATGAGAGACATCGCCAATGCGATTGCCAGGGACAGCCTGCTCGATACCCTTGTACAGCGATTCCTTCGTTACTTGCAGAAGCTTTTCTGCTGTTGGTGAAATCGTGCCAACCGCATACGACCATGCAGAGTCAGCGAGCCAACCGTCTAAGCGAACAACCATGTCAATGGTTACGATATCCCCGTCTTTGAGAGGTTCTTTTTTGGGGAAACCGTGGCAGATGACATCATTGACAGAAGCGCAGGTTGCATATTGATAGCCGTGGTAACCTTTTTGCTCAGGGGTGGCGCCGTGTTTAGCCAGAAAGCTTTCAACGAATTGATCAATCTCCCAGGACGTAATCCCAGGACGAATCATTTTGGCGATCTCTTTATGGCAATCGGCCAGAATACGACCGGCGCTGCCCATTTTCTCAATTTGTTCTTTGGATTTAATCGTGATCATCAAGTAACACTCCTCTGTGCATTTCCCTGGTTCTCTAATTGTTTATTATGTCCATTTCGCGGACCATAACTTCATTTCCTTCAATATTTGATGCAAATCCTCGCCTTTCGGTGTCAACGTATATTCCACCGTGACAGGTACGGTTGGATAGGCCGTTCGCTCCAGAACGCCGTGTTCTTCCAGATGGCGGAGCGTATCCGTTAAAGATTTTGGGGAAATGCCTGTAACTTGACGCTGCAGTTCACCGAATCTGCGAGTCCCGCAAAACAATTCTCGTAAAATGAGAAAAGCCCATTTTCCGCCGATGACTTCAAGTGTTCTTTCGATCGAACATTCAATGACTTGCGGTTCTTTGGGAACATAATTGCTAAGCGGAGCGACTTTCTCATTCTCTAGCGTAGACATAAGAAACGCATCCTTTCTATGTAGGTTACTAACATTCAAGTAAGTAAGTTTCATTATTGAATTTAGTAATGAATCTTTCCACTGCTATCCATTTTAAAGAGTGATGGGAGAAATGGCAAGCTGGAAGAGAGGTTGATTTCGTTCTTCGGATTCTTTACAATAAGAAATAAAAAATGTTTCAGGAGATGTGTACATATGAACGTCAAAATTTCTCGCAACGCAGCAAAAGTACTTCAATTGGAGCTAGAGAAAGAAGAAAACAAAGGTTTAATCGTTCGTGTCCAAGTGACTCATAAGCATGGTGACCATGCCCATTATGGTTTGGGCCTTGATGATAAAACGGCTAACGATGTTGTTGTCAGCACGGATAAAGGCATTGATGTGTTGCTGGATAAAAATGAGCCGCTGCTTGACGGCATTCGTATTGACTATTTCTACACGCCTGAAGAAGGTTTCATGATCACGAACCCAGGCAAGGGGAACCACGGAGATCACTAATGGCGAATGATATTCGCATTTGTGATAAATGCAAACACATGAAAATGAAGACCGCCCTGCCGAAGCTGAAGCTTATCGCGCCGGACGCTGACGTCAAAGTGGCCTGCAAATCTTATTGCGGTCCGTGTTCTCGTTTTGCTTTTATTTTTATTAATGGACGTTACGTGACCGGAGCGACAGAAGATGAAGCGATCGAAAAGGCGAAGAAGTATGTGAAGTAACGACGGTAACAGCTGAAAAACAGACAAGCATCCCTCCACGCAAGTGGTTGGGATGCTTTTTTTAAGTGTGCACAGCAGATTTTTTCTCCAGCAGCTTGCGAATTTGACCTTCGATTTTCTTAGGCGAAGTAGTAGGAGAGAACCTCTTGATCACATGGCCTTGAGGATCGACCAAGAATTTCGTGAAATTCCACTTGATTCCGGAACCGAAAATGCCAGAGGCATGTTGTTTTAAATAACGGTAGAGCGGGTGAGCATTCGCACCATTTACGTCAATTTTGGAGAAGAGCGGGAAGTTGACGCCGAAATTCAGCTGGCATGCCTGCTCAACTTGTGCATCGTCGCCAGGCTCTTGATCTTTGAACTGATTACACGGAAAGCCAAGAACGGAAAATCCCTGATCCTTGAAGGTATCATGAAGCTCCTGAAGTCCCGTGAACTGCGTAGCGAATCCGCACTTTGTCGCTGTATTAACAATCAGCAGCACTTGGCCATCGTAATCGGAAAGCGGCTTATCTTCGCCGCGTATAGTACGAGCCTGAAATTGATGGACGCTCATAAGGTCACCTTCTTAAGGGGATTTTACACAAACTTTCGTAATAAACTGTTAAATAACGTACTGTAATTTTCACACATTTGCTCGGATGTAAACAGGCAAGTTCTTTTAAACAGATTCATAGTTTCTGTTTCAATTACTTCCGCATCATCCATTTGAAATTGCAGAATCGTGTTTCTAAGTGCACCGGATTCATACGGATCATAACTGTATCTATAATTTCCGACAATCTCTCCTATGCCTCCCCCTGTAGAACAAATTAAAGGAATTTGTTCGTTCATTGCTTCAAGTACCACATAACCAAAAGGTTCATATAAGGAAGGGACGACCAGCGCATCCAAAGATTGTATAAATCCTCTCTTTCTTTCCCCGCTGCACCAGCCTAAAAAATGTACTCGCTCCTTCATATTAGCTCCATCTATATAACTAATCAATGATGCAAGATAAGTTGGATCATCATTACCTGAAGCTATCCATAATTCCGCATGAAGTTCCTTTATGGCCATTAAACATTCGAGAATCCCTTTCCGATAGTCCAACCTTCCAATATAGCCCAATTTTATACGTTCATTACGAGTTGATCGCGTCTCTGTCAACGAATTATTCTCAAACTGCATGCCATTATGAATAACCATCGTTTTGTGATCATACTCAGGATAAAGCGCTTGCAATTTTAGTTTTTCGGCATGAGACACACATACGATCCTGTCCGCGCGGTTGCATAAGTTCTGAAACTGAATTTTAAGGTCTTGATAACTAGCGAATGGTTGATGGATGTCATAAGGCTCGGGGGTTGGAATCGAATGAATAACATAAATTAGCGGTCTGCCTCTTAAAAAATTTTCGTCTATCATAAACTGAAACTCGTAAAAATGGCATACTGCGATGTCAAATGAAAGTTCACCTAACCGGTATGCCTCGCTATACTTTGCGGAAAGCACATCTTTGGTGCCTGGATAGCGACTAATCTCAATATCGTGAATAAAGTCATCGTTATAAAGATGAACAAAGCCAATTTCTTCCGTGTGATGCATGTAAAGTTCGTTCATAAAAGATCCTAGTCCGCCAACTAAATATTTGCCTATTTCATTTGTAAAATGCAAAGCATCATAGTGTTTTTTAAATTCGATATTAATCACTGATTATCACTTCTCCTAGCACTACCTGATATTTAAAAAGCATATATTTATCTTGCTTTGTTAAAGGTTGAACAACCAGCGCGGGCGTTTTATTCAAATCAGGATCGTCGAACTTTCTTGAAAAATCGACAATAAAAAAAGCCTCAAATTGAGGATTTATTAGGAACTCGTCCGGTAGTACCAGTGTTCTTCCATAGTAAACTGTTTCTTTTGGCAGCAGTAATGAATTCATAGGGGCTCCTTTAAGTTGGGTTCATTTTGTGGAAAATATGTATAATTTGGGCATATAATTTAATATTATAGGGTAATTTGTCGAATTAGGTCAATAGTTCTGAATGTGTCAAACGATAAACTGAAATGTATCTAGTAAAAAATACCTAAATATGTTAATGTTATTTTCGACAAAAATTCTATATTTTGGAATATATAAATCATGAAAGGATGTTCAAAACAAGATAATTGGGAGGGGAATTCAGCAAAATGGGAGTAATCTCACAAAATCAGTATACGTATTTGAATAACCTAGTAAATGGTGGTGGAGGGAATGCTGAATGGGCAAAAGCCCAGCTAAAAGATACCACTGTAGAAAAGCCGGTGTCTAAACCAGCTCCAGTGCCTGCACCGACACCGACACCAGTTCAAAAGCCATATGTGCCTTCCACGGCGGCGGTGCAAGCAGCTCAAAACTCATCTTCATCATCAAGTTCAAGTTCATCTTCATCATCGCAATCAAAGTCAAACTCTTCAACATCGTCTACAGTCATCTCCCAAAACCAATATACGTATCTAACGAATTTGGTTAATGGTGGAGATGGAAGCGCCGAATGGGCCAGACAGCAATTACAAAATACGGTTGTTTCTCTACCAGTAACTCCGTCTTACACGACAAGTCCATCTGCTTCCACATCACCCAAGATAACATTACCGACACCGTCATATACAAGTCCAAACGTCTCTGCAACACCAAGGATCGTTTCCACAACACCGTCCTATACACCAAGTCCAAACGTCTCTGCAACACCAAGGACGGTTTCCACAACACCTTCCAATACACCAGGTCCAAACGTCTCTGCAACACCAAGGATCGTTTCCACAACACCGTCCTATACACCAAGTCCAAACGTCTCTGCAACACCAAGGACGGTTTCCACAACACCGTCCTATACACCAAGTCCAAACGTCTCTGCAACACCAAGGACAGTTTCCACAACACCGTCCTATACACCAAGTCCCAACGTCTCTGCAACACCAAGGATCGTTTCCGCGACACCGTCCTATACACCAAGTCCCAACGTCTCGACAACCCCGACCCCAACAATCATTTCGCAAAATCAGCATGATTATTTGACAACCCTGGTAAATGGCGGCGGCGGAAATGCCGAGTGGGCCAAGCAGCAATTAAACAACACGGTTGTTGCATCACTTACGAACGTGTCAACAACACCAAAAATAACATCAACGACACCAACTTATACACCGAGCCAGACGGTATCCACAACGCCATTAGCTGTCTCAGCGACTCCAAGACCGAACGTATCCACAACCCCGGCTCCAACAGTCATTTCGCAAAATCAGCATGATTATTTGACAACCCTGGTAAATGGCGGCGGCGGAAATGCCGAGTGGGCCAAGCAGCAATTAAACAACACGGTTGTTGCATCACTTACGAACGTGTCAACAACACCAAAAATAACATCAACGACACCAACTTATACACCGAGCCAGACGGTATCCACAACGCCATTAGCTGTCTCAGCGACTCCAAGACCGAACGTATCAACAACCCCGGCCCCAACAGTCATTTCGCAAAATCAGTATGATTATTTGACAACCCTGGTAAATGGCGGCGGCGGAAATGCCGAGTGGGCTAAGCAGCAATTAAACAATACGGTTGTTGCATCACCTACGAACGTGTCAACAACACCTTATCAAACAGTGTCAACCTCACCTTACGCTATTCAAAGTTTATCTGCTACAACCAGTCAGCCGATTACCAAGCAAGATCCAAATGCCAACCAGAGGGCTTACTTAACGAACTTAAGCAAAGGCAGTGATGGGAATGCGACGTGGGCTAAGCAAGAATTAGCTAAATTGGACAAGTCTGAGGCAGCAGCAAACCAACGAACTTACTTGACGAACTTAAGTAATGGCAGTGATGGGAATGCGGCATGGGCTAAGCAAGAATTAGCTAAATTGGATACATCTGAGGCAGCAGCAAACCAACGAACTTACTTGACCAAATTAAGCAATGGCAGCGACGGGAATGCGGCTTGGGCCAAGCAAAAATTAGCAGAACTGAATCGTTCTGAACTCCGAGATAATTTGTATGAAAAAAGCAAAAACGGTGATAATGATGCGAAGCAAGAGCTAAGCCGCATGTTCCGAGAGGAGAGTCAAGATCGTTTGAACGAGCTCTCGCAAAGTGATGGGTATGAAGGCCAATTAGCAATAATTGAATTAAAAAGACGAAGTGATGCATTGGCAGCGAGACAATCGGATCAGGCAGTCCAAACCACCCCGAAGGGTAGTTCATTTGATGTTAAAATAGGTGCAAACGGTGTTCCCATTACGATCAATAACGAGAATGAGAAACAAAAATATCAAACATATGGCAGTGCTACTCTGCAGTCGGGCTCAACAGGTGTTAAAATAGAAGATATTTCAGGAAGTTATACCGAGAAATCGCTAGGTGGCGCAATTGTTTATACAACAACAAACGGAAATCAATTGGATGTCAACACGAAGAAGATGAATGAACTGCTGGATGAATATGCGCAAACAAAGGCTCGCTACTACCCAGGTGACATTCTGAATTCGAGTATGAAAGGAACTTCGGACTTCCTGCAATTTGCCTTAGAAAAAGGGTATGATCCACGAACATTTAATTACACAGGAAACAGTAAGGATGCCACTGGCCAAGCTTTTGTTAACCAGAAAGCTTTTGATGAAGTGTTCTACGAAGAAAAATTTGCTGCGCCAATGAGAAAAGAACTGGGTCAAATGGCAAGTACCATACTGGACTTTACACCAGTAGGTGGAGTAAAAGGGCTTGTGGAAGCGATTCGCGGAAAAAATATTTTGACAGGTGAAGAACTGTCTACACTGGAAAAAACGCTCAATATTGCAGCAGTAGCCCTTCCCGCAGCAGCCAGTGCAAAGACACTGCTTGCCAAAGTAATCAGCACGGCGGCTAAAACTACGGATGCAGCAGCAGAAAGTGCATACAAAGCTCTTAAGGCTATTGACGAATTTAATGACGCTGATATTTATAAGGCGGCGGAGGCTTCGAGGACTGAGCCGGTTAGTCAGGGTGCGGGGATTCTTATGGCAGATAATTCGTTGCCTAATCTAGAGAACGCAACGATAGATTCAAGGAAATTAACAGAATATGCACTTAATCCTGAACATCCAGTTGGCGGGGACAAAGCAAAGGTGTTTGATAGTGCATTAGGATATAACAAGTCGAATGCTGATGATTTAATCAAGCAAGTTAAAAACAAATTGTCACAGAGTGAATCTCTTGAAAAAGGCAGCGATAAATGGGGACAAAAGTTCCAAGTTGATATGAGTATTACAGGTCCGAATGGAAAAACAGCTAATGTTAGAACCGGCTGGATAATTGACGAAGGTTCAAATGTCCCGAGATTAACTTCGATTTATGTAAAGGAATAAGGAGGATAAATTTCGATGAAGTTTTCTGAACTTGAAGTTGTTAGGGTGTTAAAAGATTTTGAAAAGGAAGGCATAAGGAAAGGTGACTTTGGTACAATAGTTCATATTTTTACCCAGCCAACCGAAGCTTATGAAGTAGAATTTTGTGATAAGGAAGGTAGAACTGTAGCTGAATTTACAGTTCTGCCTGAGTATTTAGAGAAATATTAATAAAACGGGAAGCTACAGTCGAGCGTTGCTTCCTGTGGCTTTGTTTCAGCTTTACAACTCAGGGCGCGGGCAACATTACAGGGTCCTCGAAAGTAAAAAATAATCTTTTAGTGAGTGAAATGCAAACGATTGCACAGTCGAAAGGGAGTAACCACTTGTGTTATTTCCCTCCTTTCTCGCTATGAACTTCGTTTTCATGAGGCCTTCTCCTATGTCTCAACGCAAATACAAATTGAAAGGACTTGAATGCTAACGATGAAAAATAGCATTAAATTTGGCCTATCTATTTTTGCATCATTAATGATTTTTATGTCGAGCGCTGGAGTAGCTCTGGCCACAAGCGCAGATGAGTTAGAACATCAAGCTGATGTGTTGAACAAGCTTAATGTGTTTAAGGGCGGCAGCAATGGATTGGAGTTGGACAACTCTACAAGTAGAATTGAAGGCGCTGTCATGCTTGTACGTTTGTTGGGCAAAGAGAAAGAAGCCTTAATCCAAGGGAATGCCCACCCCTTTTCTGACATTCCAGCATGGGCAGATCCTTACATCGGTTACTTATATCACCATCAATTGACAAGCGGCAGCAGCCCCACTCAGTTTGGCTCAGGTGAAATGACGGCAGAACAATATTGTACATTTGTCCTGCGTGTCCTTGGATATGATGACAAGGTAGGAGATTTTGATTGGAGTCGAGCTGTTGAGAAGCTTGTTGAAGTAGGCGTTTTGACTTCGGATGATACAAAGGAAATGCAAAAGGACCAATTTCTACGGAAATATGTCGTCATTATTTCTTACAATGCCTTGCAGTCCAAGATCAAGGGACAGACGAAAACACTGGTTCAGGATCTTATCGAGAAAAAGGCTTTTGCCCCAGAAGATGTGATTCAAGCCAATGATGGTTCATTGGGCGAATTAGCTGTAACGAATAAAACGGGGAAATGGGTTGTATTTAAATATTTTAGTTCCACAGCGAACCAAGTTTATTTGGCGGGCGACTTTAATCAATGGTCGCCAACGGCTGCACCTATGAGCAAGCAAGGGAATTGGTTCACAGCTGTTATTCCTTTGAATCAGTCTGCTGAGTACAAATTTGTGGTGGATGGCGAGTGGACAATTGATCCATTCAGCTTGGACGTGAAGGGCATTAACGAAAATTCTTATGTCGATCCGGCGATCAACGGGACTTCCAATTTTGATAAACCGATTCATGCTTATGCGAGCAATCATTTTGAATACTTTACGTTGGGAACAACGGATAAAACAGCCGAATTGGAAAAAATGTATGCTACTTTAACGGAGCGTCTATTAGCCTTCTGGAAATCAAAGCCCGAGAGGGCCAAAATCAGGTACTATGGCATGGATTATACGAGTACAATGGAAAATTCAGGGTTCAACCTGCTCGTCCCATTTGCCAAGTACGCCACAAGCGAGGTCTATGACATGTCGGATGTGTCATCATCTCATGAGCTAATCCATACGCTGATTCCAGTTTCCAACAGCTTTTTCAATGAGGGAATGGCGCAATGCTTTCAAATCGAAGGAAACAAAACCTATGTTGAGCAGAATGTGAGCCTGAATGCCAAGCAGTATTTGCTGCAGGATGGCAGCACGAATCTCTTGAAGCTAATGGATAAGCCCATACGCAATTCAGATGAATACCATAAAGCAGGATCGTTCGTCTTTTTCCATATGAATAATCTCAAAACAAGAGATGCCTTTACAACATTTTTGAAAAGCCTACGGTATGAAGATAATGTGGAAACGATTAAGTTGAAATATAAGGACGAGCTTGGCGTATCGCTTGAAACAGCAATAACCCAGTGGGAGAACTGGTTAAAAACGATTGATGCTAATTCAGATGTCTATGTAAAATGGTAGGCTGCATTTTCAATTCATTAACAATTTCTTCACATTCCAATAATACTCCGTAAATACAAGGAAAGTATGCTTATCATATTGCAATTTTACTTATAGCGGAGGTAGGATATGAAAAGACTGCTTAGAAGAAAACGTCTACTCATCGTGCTGGCAGCGGTTTTCGCCGTTTCCGGCACAAGTGTTGTATCGGCTGGACAAGCTACATTGGAGGCGGTTACTGCCAAGTTTCAGCTGACAGCAGGTGGCAAAACGCTAACCCTTGATAAGGATCCTGTGGTTATTGAAGGAAGCACGTATGTTCCTCTTCGCACGATTAGTGAAGCGCTTGGCAAGCAAGTTGAATGGAATGAATGGAATCAAACTATCGCACTTAAAGATATTCCGAAAGTGACAGGCAAGTTCGAGTGGAAAAATGCGCCTGAGCTCGGAAAAGGCATCAAAGAAGGCGGATTCTCCGGTCTGGTTCATCTGCCTAAGGATGCTGCGGATACATTTTACACGCTCGCAGATCGCGGGCCTAACGGTGAAGTCGGCAAAGACAAGCTCCGCACATTCCCAATCGATTCCTACAATCCGCGCATTTATAAATTGAAAATTGCCAATGGTGCAATTGAGATTCTGGATACCATTAAATTGCAGCTCCCGGATGGCAAAATCGATAAAGTAAGTCAAATGAAATACATAACTGGACTTCCCAATCTGGTTGGCAACGACGAAGTGCCATATGATGAAAAAGGCGTAAAGCAGCTATCTTATGATGCGGATGGCCTTGATCTGGAAGGCATCGCGTATAGCCCGTCTGACGATACCTTCTGGCTTTCGGAGGAATATCGTCCATCCATTTTACAAGTGAAGCGTGACGGCACTATTCTTGGCCGTTATGTACCGAAAGGCATGAAAGACAAGCTCGTCCAAGCCGGCGCACAAACACCGATTTATGAAACGCTGCCGGAAGTCTACAATACACGTATCTCTAACCGTGGTTTTGAGGGGGTAACCATTTCCCCAGACGGCAAAACCTTATATACGTCCATTCAAAGCCCAATGGCTAATCCGGATAAAAAAACAGGCGAAGCTTCACGTAATCTCCGCATCCTGAAAATGGATGTGGCAACGAAGCAAATCACCGGCGAATATATTTACTTAGCTGAGCAGGCAGGGCTTTTCACGAATGTGAAGCAGAAGGATGTCGTTATCAGCGATCTGTCCGCCTTGTCAAACAATACGCTGCTTGTGGATGAGCGCGATAAAAACGCTGGGGCTGACGCTCAGCTAAAGCGTATTTATAAATCCGACTTTTCCAAAGCTACCAATGTGCTCGGCACAGACATTAGTAAAAATCTGGAGAGCCTAACCGTTAAGCAGTTGAAAGATCAAGGCATTCAGCCTGTTAGCAAAGAACTTATCGTTGACATCGCAAAGCTGGGCTACCCTTATGAGAAAATCGAGGGCATTGCCGTAGCGGATAAAAATACGATTGCGATTGTGAATGATAACGACTTTGGAATCAGCTATGATGAAAAAGGGAATTTAACCTTGACCGGCGTGCCTTCACAACTGCAGCTCATCCAAGTAACAGACGATTTGTCCCTGTCGAACAAATAAATAGGGTAAAAACCCAGCAGATCGAGCGGAATCTCGATTGCTGGGTTTTTTTATCATTGCAGAGCTTCTCAATCTCAGTGCTTCGCTAGAATATCGGACAGCGCTTGATCCACCGTGGAATAGGTAAATACGAAGCCATGCTCAAGCAGCGTTCTCGGCAGTACCTTTTGACCTTCCAGAAGGAGGGTGGAAAGCTCTCCGAAAATTAATTTTAAAACAAATGCTGGCAGTGGAAAGAAATTCGGCCGCCGCATGACTTTTGCCAACACAGCTCCAAACTGTTTGTTCGTTACTGGATTCGGAGCCGTCGCGTTCACAGGACCGCTGATGTCATCATGCTGAATGCAGAAATCAATGAGTCTGACCATGTCTTCGATGTGAATCCATGATAGCCATTGTTTGCCGCTGCCGATCGTACCGCCTACGCCGAGCTTATAGGGCAGCGCCATCTTCGGAAAGGCGCCATCCTTGCCGTCCAGAACAAGACCGACGCGGACTTTTACTAACCTTGTTCCTGAAATGAGGTCAGCGGCTCGTTCCCATTCTTCAGAGACCCCGGATAGGAAATCAACGACATGATGCGGACTCCGCTCATCGAAAACAGCCGTCTCCGAAGTTCCGTAGATCGACATGCCCGAAGCATTAACGACAACCCTTGGCTTGATATCCAGCCGCTCGACGAGATCGGCGATTTGTGCAGCTGCCCTTTGCCGGGACTCCAAAATTCGCGACTTCGCATCTGACGTCCATCGTTGATTAATCGATTCTCCGGCCAAGTTGACGATGGCTTCCAGACCTTTCAAATCGGCGTTATCCGTTTTGAGCTGCTCCCAAGTAAGCGTCCTGACGCCGGGTATAGAAGCCCTGGTTGAGCGAGAGATGTTGATAATCTCATGCCCTTGTTGAAGAAGATATGTGATCAATCGGCCGCCAATAAAACCGCTGCCTCCTGTGACTGCAATTTTCATCGTTGCGAGCCTCCTTTTCCCTTCATTATAGGGCGTCGTAGAAGTGTTTTCCAATCGCCGTTGTTTTTCCGTTAACAGTTATGTGTTATATTGGAAAAAGGGAGGGGTGCACGCATGTTCCGTTTTCTATACAACTTACTGAAGAAGCCGCCGTCAAACAAGAACCGCAGCCGACCTGTGCGTAGAGCGAGATTCAAATACGATGCCTCTAAGTTGCCCCAAGGACTTGGATTATTGGCTGGTGTTCCTCTTATGAAGTCAGTTGAAAGGCTTCAGCGCTCCATTCCGCTTGACTATGTGGAGAGATTGAAATATCGTGTTTTATCTGAAAATCGGACTATGACAGATGATGAATTTGCTTGTAAATGGTTTGAATTACAGCGATATTTCCTAATGAGCGTCATTCTAAAGCAAACGCCCATGTTTAGCGGCGCAATTGATGGCATTTGGCATGAAATGCTAATGTTTACAAGAGAATATCAACGCTTCGGCGACATGTTCGCCGGCGGTGTGATTCATCATGCGCCGGAGCGAGAACCGAAGCAAATGCCTGGCGAGCGGGCCTGGTTTGACTGGGTTTATGCTCATTTGTTCGAGTTTGCGCCCTCGAGTGCCGCTTGTTGGAACGGATTTTTCCGTCATCCGCTGGATGCCGATCGGACGGATCTTTTGCTGGCAGGCAATGAAGATGAAATTATCGAACTTTTATTTGATGCGAAACAAGCGGAGCGGCACCCGGATGTTGCAGAGACGGTTCGCTTCCTAGTGAGGCAAGCGATAGATGAGACTAGACATGCTGCTCAGCGCAGCAGTTTCGAGGAGACCGAATGGTCGAACTCGCCGAACAACGCCACCAACATGCAGGTTCTGGCAGGAGCGATGCTGTATTTCTCAGTCGTTGACAGCGTGAATTACGGCAGCATGATGGATTCAGTATTGCCGGATGAGCTACAGCAGAAAGGGAAGGAGAAAGTGAATGGTGCTAACTGTTCTACATCCGGCTGCAGCTCCTGCAGCGGATTATGGGATGGCGGCGGCGATTCTGACAATGGAGGAAGCTCGGGGGATCAGGGAGGCGGCAGTTCTTGCAGCACGAGCTCCAGTTGCAGTTCTGGATCAAGCTGCTCGTCCGGTTCCAGCTGCTCATCCGGATCAAGCTGCTCATCCGGATCAAGCTGCTCCTAGGCTTCAATTGTCGCAGTATCGATTGAGAACATCTTTCCTCCGGAAAGGTGTTTTTTTGTGCGGAAGGACACGCGGGACACTTTTGTTGTATAATGTGATTTCCTGCTTACGGGAATCGTCTATTTTATTTACGCTGTCACTCTCTTTGTTCTGTTGTCCGCATTCGGCATTAAGAAAATCGAAGGCGAGAAGAGAGCGCCTGTTTCTTTCGCCTCAGCATGGAATGTTATTCAACGGCATTCGACATTTCGTTATTATATTACCGATGTTTGCCCTCGGTGATATCGATTTTGCTTTTTCGCAAATGATGATTCCTTTTATTATTTCAATGGCCGTTTTTACGCTTGGGGAGATTTTGAATTACGGTGGTGAACATCCTCATTGATAAATTAGCTCCTGCTCATATGCGGGGCGGGGCACGTATTCTTGGAGCGCAAGCCTTTACGAATGTAGGTCATTTTATGGGTCCTTAGGTAGGTGGATTTGTGCTTGCTTCTTTTGTCGGAACAACGCTTTATATCGTGATGGCCGTAATCACTATAGGAGGAACCATGTTTTACCAACTAGGGTAACGTCAATTTGATATAAAAATCGAATTTCTGTGAAAAACCCGACGTTATGATGAAGAATATGTGAAAAATAGTTCTGAAGAACTATTCGATTTCAAAACAACTTCCCGTATCTTTATAGTATAGAAGAAAACTTATGACAGCTTTCGATATATCTCGCTAATCAATATCGCGCAAAAGGCAAACCTGGCGAAAGCCAGCGACGCAAAGCTAAAGGGGCTCACTTGTCCTGCAACGGACAAGCTGCCAGCCAGCCGCCTAACGATTGGGTCATCTACACTCAGATCCCCTCCAGTCGTTTTACTAGGTGGGGGTATTTCTTTTGTCAACAATAAGCTAGATAAAAAGGGAGGATCCTGCTCTATGCAGCCAGAATGGATGCTACATGAAGAACAGAAAATCACTTCATTATGCGGTAATCACGTTGCCCGTCTGGTACCATCTTTGGATGGACCGAAATTAATGATCAACCGTGACGAATATGCCTTGAACGAAACTTGCTGGGATGTTGAAATGTTTCATGGCCGCAGCAACAGTATTCTCATTTTCTACTGGAAAGGTGAAGTTAAACTTTCTGTAAAAATACCGCCATTATCTCAAATTGAAGCTTTTATGAATAGGCTTTATCAATGTTTATCATCCAAATGGAGAACGGTTCAGCCTATATAGGCTAGCCGTTTTTTTTCTTTGAAACGAAGCGATGGCTATAGTTTGGCAGCTTCAATGTGTTGCGTCAGACAGCGCCAAGAAGGTATGATGAGCAATAAAGACAGAGAGCTGTAATCGGTGAATTTGGAGGAGAAAATCATGATTATGAAGGGAATTCATCATGTAGCTATCATTTGCTCAAATTATGAGCAGTCTAAACATTTTTATGTGGAGCTGCTTGGCTTGAAAATAATTCACGAATCGTACCGCGCGGAGAGGGATTCGTATAAGCTGGATCTGCAAGTCGGGGAGTCAGAGCTCCAGATCGAGCTGTTTTCTTTTCCGAATCCGCCTCACAGAGTGAATCAGCCAGAGGCGCGCGGGCTTCGGCATCTGGCTTTTACTGTAGTGGATATGGAGCAAAGTATTGCGGAACTTAGTAGCAAAGGTATTACCGTGGAGCCTGTTCGCATTGACCCGATTACAGGGCAGAAATACACTTTTTTTGCAGATCCGGACGGTTTGCCATTGGAGTTGGTTGAATATGCCAAGTAATTCGGATTTGAAGACCGAGCAAGAGCCGAAGCTGGGGTTTGCCAAGGGCTGCTTGTGGAGCATGCTCATTTCGACTCCGTTCTGGGCGCTTTTGATATGGTGGTTGTTTTTTAAATAAAGAATCCCTCAATTCATTACCTGACTGCTGCTACGCGAAGCAGTCGGGAGAAATGTTTGAGGGATTTTTCATAGGATGACGCCTAGTTGTTTTCTTGCGCTCGACGTGGGGGAAGCGGGCCCAGGTACTGAAATAGATTACACTCGATCCTCCCGTTAAAGAGCTTGCGCTTCTTATCGGCGCGTCGACCGATAAAGTGCTCAAGCTGTTGGGTCGGGCTCAACACGAACATACTCCAGGAGGGCATCGGTGCCGTGATGGCGCCTAACTCGCGAAGTGCTTTCTCGGCTTCCTTCAGCTCCCCAAGCCGTTCCCCATAGGGAGGGTTAGTGATCAGGCAGCCGTAGTCGCCTCGCGGTCGCGCTTTAGCCACAGGCTCGACGATAAACTTGATCTTCTTCGTAAGGCCAGCGGCCTTTGCTGCAGCTTCGGCAACTTCGATGGCCGACCCGTCGATGTCGCTGCCAACGATATTCAGCGGAACATCGTCGCGGACTGCATCGTAGGCCTCGTCGCGTGCCTGCTCCCATAGCTTGAAGGGGATGTTGTCCCACTCCTCGCTGGGAAAGCTGCGCCGAAGGCCTGGCGCAATGTTCCACCCGATCATTGCAGCCTCGATCGGGATTGTACCCGATCCGCAGAACGGATCGTAGAGCGGGCGCTCGACGCGCCAACGGCTCAGCAGGACCATAGCGGCCGCCATCGTTTCCTTAAGCGGCGCTTCCGTCGCTAGTTTACGGTAGCCGCGCTTGTGTAAGCTGTAGCCGGTTGTGTCAATCGTCAGCGTAGCGATGTCGTTCAGAAGCGCGACTTCAATAACATAGCGCGCACCGGATTCCGCGAACCATTCGGCGCCGTAGCGCAGCTTCATTTTCTCCACGACTGCTTTCTTTACAATTCCCTGACAAGCGGGCACGCTGGAAAGCTGCGATTTGTGCGAACGCCCTTCCACAGGAAACTCAGCATCGTTCGGTATCCAGTCCGGCCAAGCTAGCGCTTTCGTGCCTTCGAACAGCTCATCGAAGGTGAGCGCCTGAAATTGGCCCATTAGCACGAGGATCCGATCTGCAGTACGCAGCCAAATATTTGCACGGCAAATGGCCAGTTCGTCTCCGATAAATCGTACGCGACCGTTTTCGACGGTCACTTCTGTGTAGCCCAGATCGCGAATCTCGCGCGCTACGACGGCTTCCAGTCCCATGGGACATGTAGCGATTAATTCAAGTTGTGACATGATCGTATCCCTTTCTACCGGGTTGTGCATCGTTCATAAAACTCATACAATTAACAAGTATAGGACAAATAGGGTACACTTACAAACGAAACCCCAAAGTTAGGAGCGTTACCGTGATGGAATTGATAACAGCCGAGAGCTATATGGAAGGCTTATATGAGGAAGATGAAGTTTTGGAGAAGGTGAAGGCAGGTATTCGCTCGCATAACATGCCTGAGATATCGATCGCCCCGGGATATGGAAGGCTGCTTACAATGCTTGTCAAAATGATTGGCGCTAAGCAGGTTCTGGAAATCGGCGCACTTGGCGGATATAGCGGAATTTGCTTGGCAAGAGGATTAAAGCAGGGAGGTCGGCTGATTTCCCTCGAGTTGAAGCAGGAATTTGCGGATGTGGCTAAACATTATGTCACCGAAGCGGGGCTTGGCGATTGCGTGGAATATCGCATCGGAGAGGCGCTGGAGCACTTGAAACTGCTTCACGAGCAGGGTGAGCGCTTTGATTTCTTTTTCATTGATGCGGATAAAGTGAACTATCCGAATTATTTGGAGTACGCGATCCAGCTAGCGAATCCCGGCGCCCTGATTGCCGGCGATAACACATTAATGCGAGGCAAAGTGGTCGATGCGCAGCAGAACAAAACCTCCGTTCAAGCGATGCGCAAGTTTAACAGCCTAATCGCCAGCGATCCCCGCTTGGAAAGCACGATTCTTCCGGCTTATGACGGGCTGGCGCTTGCTCGCGTAAAAGAACATAATTGAAATGGAAAAAGCGCCAAGTGCTGGTTATCTCACAGCACTCGGCGCTTTTTAGGTCAAGAAGCTTTCTGTAATTGGTTATGTTCTTCAATATCCGTCGTTAGTCCGCGAGGGGTTAGAGGTTTTATTTGCGTCAATGTAGGATTCGATTGTGGTGAGGATATGGGACTGCTGGTTTGCTGCTTCTTAAACGGAATTGCGGTAATTCCATTCCAATAAATAAAGAGCAGCTCTGCACAAACGACGATAAACACAATTTTGCGCCAGTTCAGTTTCATGATGGGCATCCTCTCTATCAACAATACACCTATATTACCATAATGTGGAATTATTGGCTATCCTTTTTTATGAGAAGAGTCTTATAGACCCACCAGGAATTGACGAAGAGAAGGATCGCTGACAGGATGAATATTTCGCGAATATTCAATATGCCTGAAATGGCGCCGCCTACGACTGGGCCAGTCATGTTGCCGAGGCTAAGCGCGCTTGTATTAAAGCTGTACGATCGGCTTTCCATGCCTTCAGGTGTGTATTTTCGAATAAGCGCATTGACTGTCGGAAGCAGCCCGCCCATGAAAATGCCAAGCCCGAACCTTGCGGCAAACAGCTGCCATACGTTGGTCACGAACGCCTGCGGAATGAAAAGAACCGCTGCGCCGGCGAGACAGACGCCGAGTATCCGCTCTGGTCCAATTCGATCGGAGAGCTTGCCTAGTACAGGTGAAGCGAACATGTTCGAGAAACCGGTAATCGAGCCTACAAGGCCAGCGAAAAAGGCGAGCCCCGCGGTTTGGCCATGCAGTTCTGCCACAAACAATGGCATGAGCGGCATGGTGCTCAGCATGGCGAATTGAATAAGAAAGGTGACCGCGTAAAGGGAAGTCAGCTGTCGGACATGCTTAAGCTGACTATAACCTTGCCAGACAGAAATTTTCGGCTTGGCGGTTGCTTCTTTAACATTAAATTTCTCTTTTACCAGCAACATTGTCAAAATCGAAGCGAGAAAGAGCAGTGTGCCCGTGATGTAAAAAATGTATCTGTAGCCAATCCACTCAGCCAGCAAGCCTCCAATGAAGGGTCCGAGAATTGTTCCGGCAACCGCACCGGATTGCAGCGTACCCATAGCGAAACCCATTTTTTCCTTAGGCGTGTTCGTGGACATCAGCGCGACGGCCGCCGGCGCATAACCGGAGATGGTTCCGTTCACCATTCGCAAAATAAGCAGCTGCCAAGCATTCCCGGCGAAGCCCATCAATGTCATGATAACCGCCATGCCAAAGCCGGAGCGCAGAAGCATCACTTTACGGCCATAGCGGTCGGCTAGTCCGCCCCATATCGGCTGAAACATGAAGGATGTTACGAAATTGCCTGCGAAAATAATGCCTGCCCATGTCGCTACCTCATGAGGATCCTTCATTCCCAGCTCTTGCAAATAAAGCGGGAGGAAAGGGACGATCATGGTCATGCCGCCCATCACAAGGAATTGACCTAACCAGAGTACGATCAAATTTATTTGCCAACGAACCATCCGAAGTCCTCATTTCGTGCTGCGCATTCGTCTATATGATTTGCTTCGTGAGCAGACCAACAACATGCTTAGTTTTATGATTTATGATCCAACCCGGTCGTAAGTTCAAGCTCGTATCTCCTGCTCTCCGGCATTTCAGCATCGTAAGCTAGCCGGACGGCTCGTTCGATATCATAAGGGACTCGGACGAACTGAATAGAGAACCCGGCATTATCGGCATTCCCCGCTTCACCCTCCAGTATACAGAAGCAGGCTTGCGGAATGCCGTCATAAGGCGTTCCAACGCTTCCCGCATTAAATAGCATCAGTCCTTTGTTCACAGGCCTTATAGCTTGTTCTAGCGCATCTGAAGGCCGTTTGAGCGTTAACAGATAAGGGATATGAATATCCCCATAGCCAACGATATCAGGTTGCCGCCCATCAGGAGGTGTTCCGGTCATTTCTGTATTCTGAAACATAGCCAGCCGCTCCTCTTTGGAGGCTTTGCGTTTCACCCTGTGAAAGATGCTTCGTGAAGAAGCATGGTAGAGCCGTATCAGCTTTCCGCTTAAACGCAAATCGACGGAGAAGGGCAGCTGTTTCAAGTATGCCAGGCGCTCCTCGCCAAGCTGCTGCTGATGCCATAAGCCTGCCTGCTCCACTTGCGGGCATGTGATGCCCAAGTCCCAGTTGCCTTGTACGACTGACTCGCATACGGTTCGCGCACGGTCGACCGCTTCAGCGGAGCCGGGTCCCTTGCCGACAAGATCGCCGAGGCAAATAATACGATTGATGTCTCTTTGTTTGAGATAATCAAGCACAGCATCCATCGCAGGGATATTTCCATGTATATCTGAAATAATTGCAATTTTGTCCAATGAATGTACATCCTTTCTCCCCATGTCCGTAAGTTGCTGCTGCTTCATTTATACCATACGTAAGCTTAGATGAGAATGTCAGCGACTTTACTAATACCGTTCTAGGGCCTGTTCTGCTATAATTTATAGGGGGAAAGGGGAATGCTTCATTGGAATCCAGATCAGAACGTCATCGTAAACAAAAGCAGGAACGACCAGCCCGTAACTATAACAAGACTCCATTTAAAGTCATTGGCGGACTTACACTTGCCGCTGTCGTCTGTTTCGCCATTGGTGTAGGCGCTTCCTATTTATCTACACGCAGCGGGTCCGCTGAGGAAGAGCAATCAGCATCCACGCCTGGACCGGCTACAACGCCTCAGCTGTCGGCGCAAATATCACCCCAGCCAAGCGACAAGCCGAACTCTCAGCAACCGCAGCCAACAGCCGCTGCATCGCCTTCGGGTTCAGCAGCAGTACCGTCGTCCGCTCCTTCGGATCAGCCAACAACGGGAAGCAGCTCGCAAGTGAGGTTAAGCTTCGTTGGCGATGTGCTGTTTGCCTCTAAAGTGGAAGATATTTTGAAACAAAAAGGCTATGATTATCCTTATACGAATCTTTCAGATTACTTAAGCAAGCCTGATTATACAATTGCCAATCTCGAAACTCCCATAACTGCTAGAGGTACTGTACAGTCCAAAGATTATGTGTATCGGTCATCCCCCTTGGCTCTGCCGGCTTTGAAGTCAGCAGGCATCGATCTCGTCAATTTGGCGAATAATCATGTCATGGACTACGGGGCAGAAGGCCTCATAGACACGATGTCTGCCCTGGACCATGAAGGCGTGATGCGGGTCGGCGCTGGCAAAGACTTGGAAGAGGCTTACCAGCCTGTTATCGTGGAAAAGCAAGGAATCAAAATCGCATTCCTCGGATTTAGCCGGGTCGTGCCGGAATCTTCATGGAAAGCGGCTCCAGGGCACCCAGGCGTCGCTGAAACTTATAGCTATAAGCTCCCTGTCGAAGCGATTCAGAAGGCAAAGGAGAAGGCCGATCTCGTTGTGGTCGTGGCTCATTGGGGCGTCGAACGAACGGATCAACCGGACAAGTACCAGAAGGAACTCGCTCATCGTTACATCGATGCTGGCGCGGATCTCATCATAGGCGGACATCCGCATGTTCTTCAAGGATTCGAAGAGTACAAAGGGAAATGGATTGCTTACAGTCTGGGCAATTTCATTTTCACGACGAATGATGTTCCGAAGACATGGGAGACCGTCATTCTGGAAGCTGCATGTTCCAAGGATAGCAAGTGTGATATTCATCTCGTTCCAATTGTTACCAAAGGCGCGCTCCCAACACCGATGAACACGGAGGACGGGGCAAAGCTGTTTCAGCGGCTCAGTCAAATTTCAATAGGCGCGCGTGTGGATGAACAAGGGAATATTAGGAAGAAATGAATAGAGGAGAAAACCATATGACAGCAAACATTCGCAACATTTACTGTGTAGGACGCAACTACCGCGCACATGCCGCAGAATTAGGCAATGACGTTCCGGATCAACCGATGATCTTTACAAAACCAACGCATGCTTTAGTTGAAATTGACGGCGGGGAATTAACGCTGCCTGGCGATAAAGGCGAAATTCATTACGAGGCTGAATTGGTGTTACATATCGCGAAGCCTTATCACGTTGGCATTTCAGTAGATGAAATCGTCGACAAGTATGCGCTTGGCATTGATTTTACTCTGCGTGATGTGCAAACCGTCATTAAGAAAAAAGGCCAGCCTTGGCTCCCGGCCAAAGGGTTTCTGGGCTCTGCGCCCATTAGCGCATTCCGTCCTTTCCCTGGTGTGGCTGCGCTGCAACAAATGAATTTTCAACTGCTTCAAAATGGAAACGTTGTTCAGGACGGAAATAGCAGCAACATGATCTTTGATCTTCAAACGATCGTTGATTACATTGCCAAGCATTATGGATTAGGTGTAGGAGATATCATTTATACTGGGACTCCGGAAGGAGTAGGCCCGGTCAGCAATGGCGATCGCCTGGAACTGGTATGGGGCGAAGAGGTTTTCGGAGCGGTAACGATCAAAACGGAGGGATAAATCCCCCCGTTTTTTCTTTTATCATAGCGCTTCCTTCTGTAGCTGGGTGTCCGTGTACGTATCCCGAATCTTAAGAATCCTTGGCAATTGTTCAAAAAAAGTGTCGACAACTTTCGGGTCAAAATGTTCGCCGCGCTCTTCTTTAAATAAGTTCAAAATTCGGTCTAAATCCCATGCATTCTTGTAGACTCGTTCGCTGCCTAGTGCGTCGAAGACATCGGCTAACGCTGTAATGCGCCCATAGATGTGAATGTCTTCGCCTTTTAATCCATGTGGATAACCTTTGCCGTTCCACTTCTCATGGTGTTCCTTTGCAACGATTGCAGCCGTCTTGAGGATGCGCCGGGATGAATTTTTGAGCAAATGATAGCCGATGAGGGTGTGATTCTGCATAATCTTGAATTCTTCGTCGGTTAACTTGCCTGGCTTCTTTAACACCTCGTCAGGGATTGCAACTTTGCCGATATCGTGCATCGGCGAGGCCATTTTGAGCAAGTCGGCTTCTTCTTGACTCATGCCTAAACCAAGGGCCAATACATAGGAATATTCCGCTACTCGCTTGACGTGATTACCGGTTTCCTTTGAGCGGCTTTCACCGATTTCGCCCATCGTAAAAATAATTTCCTTTTGCGTTTCCTCAATCTCATTCGCCAGCAGGGCAGATTCCAATGATTTCCCGGCGTAGGAAGCGGCAAGTGTTAGATATTCCATATCGCTCATCGAAAATTGCTCGCTAGGCGTCATTTTATTAATCGCTTGGTAAGCGCCCATAATTTCGCCTTCATTGTTACGGAAGGGAATAACCATCAATGCTTTCGTCCGATATCCGGTGAGTTGATCCGTATGAAGTGCGCCATTGATCAAATAGGGCTTATACTCCTTATTCGTATAGGCATCATCGATAAATACCGGCTTATCGTGGGTAACCGCGTAGCCGACAAGACCTGCGTCTTTGGGTATGCGAATCTCATCGACGCCGTGCGCAACTTTCGACCATAGCTCATTTTTGTTCGTATCTAATAGCCAAACTGTGCAACGATCAGAAACAATCATTTCCCGGCCCATATCCGCCATCAGCATGAGTACATGATCGACAATACGTTCATTTGCTATTTTTGCCGCATAGTCAAAGATGACCCGCAGCATTTCTTGTGGATTTAGGTCTCTACGGAAACGGGGCTCTAAATCAAAAAGTTCGTGTTCCATGAAAGCCTCCTAAGAGTTTGCTTTTATTAGTAATTCAGCCTCAGCAATCGAACTTCCTGCTAAAAATGCAAGTATACTGACTTTTTTTGTCGAAAAAATTATTTGCTTTTCTTCCAGCCGTGTATAGCACACAGGGGTATGCTACAATAAGTGTAAGTTATTTAAGTTCGGATTAGCGGGAAATGGAGTGTTGAAATTGGTGTGGGTGTGGGTGTGGGGTTTGGCAGGGAGCTTGATAATCGCGGGTGCTGCCTACTGGAAAGGTTCTTTATCCTTGTCGGGCTTGTTCGCTGCAGTCCTTTTGGGGACAACAATGTTCGGGTTAGGCAGCATGGCTTGGTTCGGCACGCTTATCGCTTTTTTTGTCTCATCCACGCTGTTGTCCAAATTCAAGCAGAAACGGAAAGCGGAAGCGGAAAAGGACTATGCCAAAAGCGGAAGAAGAGATGCTGGCCAAGTTGCAGCAAATGGAGGTCTGGGTTTGCTGCTTTGTATCGGACATGCATGGTGGCCGAATCCGATTTGGTGGTATTTGTTTGTGGGTGTCATGGCAACGGTAACCGCAGACACGTGGGCGACGGAAATTGGCGGGCTGAGTAAAACGTTGCCGCGCTCGATCATAAATGGGAAACGTGTGCTTGCCGGTACATCAGGCGGCGTGACGGGCATGGGCTTATTGGCTTCTTTGTTCGGTGGCATATTCATTGGAACGATGGGGTGGGGACTCAGTCAAATAGGGGCGAAGGATAACGGTCTGCTTGCTATGCTTTTGTTGGGCGGAGCATCGGGTTTGTTAGGTTCTTTGGTGGATTCTTGGTTAGGCGCAACGCTGCAAGTGATGTATCGGTGTGAGGTTTGCGGCAAAACCATTGAAAAACAAATTCACTGCAACCAGCGTGCCTCGCAGACTCGCGGAATAAGCGGCATGACGAATGATCTGGTGAATGCGGTCAGTTCTCTGGCTGGAGGTTTAATCTGTTTGATGCTTGGCGTGTTGCTAACATAGGAACCCTATTATTCATCTTTACGGGAATACGCTTTATTTAAGACCCAAATCAGCAGGCTCAACATTCCTAATACGATAAGAATTGAAAAAACAATAACGGCAGTCATGGTAGCAAGCTCCCTTATCAAAGATAGGCATGAATCTCGTTGCCATTACATTATTGTAATTCACATAAGGATACAAAACAACCCTATTTCCTGAATCGGAATAGGGTTGTTTTCCTTTTTTCACGGCTAATGAACTGTGGTGGTGCTGCTTGATTCTTGGGGCTGAGCTTCCGGAACGACTTGTTCAACCGCCAGTGCAGTCAGCGACTCCTGAAGCTGCTTCTCGAGGCTGCGAACTTTACGTTGCAGCTTATACTGGCGGATCATCCCGAACATGCCGACGATAACACCGCCTAATAAAGTGGAGCTTAGAATAACAAGGATTAATGGCGTGTGGGTTTGCGCGAACATGAAATTAACCTGTACAGGCTCAACGTTTACGACAGCGAAAACGGCTGTGATGAGAGCGAATATTAACGCGCAAATAAGGATCCACTGCATCTTCATCGGGTGCTCTTCCTTTCAAGGAGAAAAGGCTGAAAGCCTGCGCCTTCAACCTTTTTCGTCAAATTACTTCGTCAACTCTTCCATTTGGTCGAGTAGGGAGCTGAACACGCTCATTGCCTGCTTGATTGGCTCTGGCGTAGACATATCCACACCGGCCTTCTTCAAGATGTTCAGCGAATAATCGCTGCCTCCGCTTTTCAGGAAGCCTAGGTAACGATCAACCGCAGGCTGGCCTTCATCGAGAATTTGCTTCGCAAAGCTGGTAGCAGCGGAAAACCCTGTTGCATATTTGTACACATAGAAGCTGTTGTAGAAGTGCGGAATGCGAGCCCATTCCATCTCAATATCCTGATCGACGACCATAACATCACCATGATACAGCTTATTTAAGCCATAATAAATCTCGCTGAATTCCTGCGGTGTGAGCGACTCGCCGCTCTCCGCTTTATCGTGCGTGATCATCTCGAACTCCGCAAACATCGTTTGGCGGAATACCGTCGTCCGGAACTGGTCAGCGTAGTATGTAAGCAGATATAATTTTTCTTTCGGATCTGTGACGCGTTTCAGCAAGTAATCCATCAGGAGCGCTTCGTTGAGCGTAGACGCTACTTCTGCTAGGAAAATTGTGTATTGCGCATAACGGTAAGCCTGATTTTCGTCAGACAAATAGGAATGGATAGCGTGACCCATCTCATGCGTCAAAGTGAACATGCTGTTCAAGTTGTCCTTGTGGTTCAGCAGCACATAAGGATGCGTGCCGTATGCCCCCCAGCTGTAAGCGCCATTACGCTTGTTCTTGTTCTCGTAGACGTCGATCCAATGATTGTCAAAGCCGTCTTGAAGAATTTTCAAATAGTTCTCACCCAGAGGCTGCAAGCTTTTCTTAATTTCTTCCTTGGCCTGTTGGTAAGTGATATCCATGTTGAATTCTTCCACGAGTGGAGCGAACAAGTCGTACATATGCAGCTCATCGACCTTCAGAAGCTTCTTGCGGAGCTTCAAATAACGCTGTAGTTGCGGCAAAGAATCATGAATCGTGGAGACGAGGTTCGTATACACTTCTTTCTTGATGTTGTCTCCAAATAGCGTGGACTCCAGCACCGAAGGGTAGTGTCTCGCTTTTGCGTAAAAAATATTTTTATTAATGTTCGCGCTAAGCGTAGCGGCAATTGTATTCTTTTGACTGCGGTAAGTGGCATAGACGGCTTCGAAAGCGTTCTTGCGCACCTCTGGGTTGCGCGACTCCAGGAACTGAATGTAGCTGCCGTGCGTGAGCTCGACTTCTTCGCCTTTGTCGTTTTTGATCTTAGGGAACTTCAAATCCGCATTGTTCAGCATGCCGAAAATCGTACTCGGCGCTCCAGCCATATTGCCTGCTTGTGCAAGCAGAGCCTCTTGCTCCTTGCTCAGTGTGTGAGGCTTCTGGCGAATCATTTCCTCTAATGTATCTTTGTAAAAGGATAAGGAAGGTTCATTCACGAGCTGTTGCAATTTTTCATCCGATAAACTTAAAATCTCCGGGGAAATAAAAGAGAGTGCTTCGCCAACTTCGACACTGATTTTTTTCGCTTTATCGGATAAGGCCTGATAAGTGGGTTCTGCTGTATCCTCATGGTGCTTCATGTTGGCGTAAACATACAGTCTTTCGGCCTTCAGAGAAACGTCATCTTCCAGCTCGAAACATTGTTTGACCGCTGCGGCATCACTAAGTTTCCCTTGGAAGGCGCTGATTTTGCCAAGAGAATCTTTGACTTTCTGAAATTCTTGGTCCCAAGCCTTCTGATCGGCGAATAAATCCTCCAGATTCCAACGGTGCTCGGCCGGTACTTGTTTGCGTTCCAGTACTTGATTCATCGGAGCCCTCCTGTCCTTGTGTTGAGATTGGGGTAATCGTGCTACTTCCTTCGCATGCAAATCGTTGGCAGGCATCGAGCTTAGAAGAAGGCTCATCGCCGCGGTTACGCAGATCCAGCGCATCATGGTCACGCTCCCGGTGTTTACCCACCCATGCATTTCAAATTGAAATCCATAAGATGGTTTTCACCTAGTATGACCGTTAGCTCATTCAATTATGATTATATGAAAAAGCTGGAAAGAAGTAAATTTAGATACCGACGCCGAAGAAGCTGATTACGATGAGTACAAAAGAGATCGCGACCATAACGATGGCCAGAAGAGCTAAGTACCGTTTCATTTGAGGAGCAAGCGAATCTTTTTTCATAATTAAAATGATGGCGAGACAAAAGGAAACGAGAATAAATGTTAATATTGAGCCGGAATCGGTCATTACGGAATCATCCTATCAGCTTATAGTATATGGAAGAACACAACGAGCTTGCTTCACCTAGTAACTTTCGCTGTTAAGGAGCAAATTCCTTTTTGTTAACCTGCGTGCTGCATGGCGTCCGGATCTTTGTCATGTTCGATTTTGACAAGAATCAGTTTGCCTCGGGCATCCATTTTTACGGAAAAACGATCCTCCGGCTCAATTTGCGCTTCAATGCTCAATTCCTTAGGAAGTGTAAGCTGTCCGCGCTCGCCCACTTGGACGAGGTAACCGACCATTTTGGTCCATTTTCCTGCGCCTAGCACCACGACAACGAGTAAACCGATGAGCAGCCATTTCGCAAAATGATTCGATTCAAAATAAGGCGCGAGGAACTTCTCGCCGGTTATCATTTTACCCGCTGTTAATGCAAGTACGCCTGATCCGATATATATGATCCATGGATAAGTTTCAATCCACTTAATGAACAAGGTGCTTCCCCATACGACGATGGGCACACTGACAAGAAGACCGAGAATAACCAACAAGAATTCGCCATGTGCGGCGCCGGCAACAGCAATAACGTTATCGAGACCCATAACTGCGTCGGCGATAATAATGGTTCGAATCGCAGCCCACATGCTGTCTTTGGCTTGAATGTTATCGTGATTTTTCTTTTCGGTAAGCAATTTATAGGAAATCCACAGCAGCAGCAAACCTCCGGCTAACAGCAGCCCAGGGATTTTCAAAATGCTCACCACGACGATTGTGGCTAATGCACGAATGACAATAGCTCCGACTGTGCCCCAAAGAATAACTCGTTTTTGCGTTTGTTTTTTCAAATTTCGTGCAGCCATGCCAATAACAATTGCATTATCCCCCGCCAGTACCAAGTCAATCAGAATAATGCTTAGCAGTGAGACGAAAAAACCAGCAGACAACCAATCCATACTCAAACACTCCCTTTAACGTTTTTTGAAAAAAATAGAGCCCAGCACCGTTGAACGGTGAAGGCTCTATTTCATCAAAAAAGACCTTCACCAATAAATAAATTGGCAAAGGTCTTGCTAACAACGTTATCGTTGCCAATAAAGCCGGGACCTGATGAGGATCCGAATTGACGACTTTACTGTAACAGCTACTCCCCTTTGGAGTGAAAACTATAAAGTTATGATTTTATTATAAATAAAAAACAAGCTGGGAGTCAAGGTAATTTCTAAAGAAAACTAGACTTCCTTAAAAGCATCCATGATAGCTTGCCATTCTTCTTCAGTGCCTTGAAAGCTTTCCTTGGGGAACTTTTCCTTCGCCCATTGCATCATAGCCGGCCGACCGATGAAGGTGTGGCACTCTTCTCCCCATTGATCAGAGATCTCGGTAAGAATGATTTTAGTTCCATGCACCTCGACATTCATCATGTTCCACTTATCTTTTTTGTAAATTGTATGTTTTTTAATCATATCCGCTGCTCCCCATTACATAAGTTGAAGTCATCATACCGCAAGGGGGCTGCGAAATCAAGAAATAGCAGTTGCAGTTTTGTAGCGATGGTGGTAGAATTCTCCTAATCCTTTCCAGAGGGCTAGGATATGAGATTAGTAGAGACGAATTAGAGCTGAGCAGAGGAGCGAGTAAGATGGAAAAAAATCGAATTTATGAGCAAGTTGGGGTTGCTATGACCTCCAGATCGTGTGCCGAGTACGAGAAAATGTTTGTGTTAAATACGGAAGAGCTTCAGGGGAAACAGGTGTTGGATGTTGCAGGAGGCGCTTCGTCGTTTACGACGGAAGCCAGACAGAAGGGCGTCTTAGCGCAAGCAGTCGACCCGTTGTATAGTAAAACCGTTAATGAGATAACCGAACATGGCAAGCAGGAGATTGAACTTGTTGCTCTCAAAATGGAAAAGCTTGTTAACGTGTATAACTGGGAGTTTTATGGCTCTGTGGAAAAGCATAGAGCAGGGCGTGAGAATAGCCTGGAGCTATTTGCGGACGATTATGCGAGTGAGGATGCATCCAACAGATATCACGCAGCCATGCTTCCCAATCTTCCTTTCGAGAACGATACGTTCGAACTTGTGTTATGCAGTCATTTTCTTTTTTTGTATGAAGAACAATTCGATTATGACTTTCACCTTAAAGCGATTCAAGAACTGCTTCGCGTATGCAAACCAGGTGGAGAAGTGCGTATTTATCCGCTGCTGAGTTTCCGTACAGTGGAGTACACACGGCTGCAAGAACTATTGGAAGAATTAACATTGATGGGGTATATAGCCGAAAAAAGGAAATCAGAATTACCGTTTTTGCCCAATTCGGAGCACTATATGAGTGTCGGCAAGTCCCATTGAGAATAGGGACAAACCGTTGAAATATTCGCTGTTTACAGGGGTTTCACTCACTTTTGGAAGTTGATTTATCATGCTGTTGGTGATATAATTTTGTTATTCGTCACAGATGGCGATATTTTTAGGAGGTTGTTCACTTGAAAGGTACAGTTAAATGGTTTAACGCAGAAAAAGGTTACGGATTCATTTCAGTTGATGGTGGAGACGACGTTTTCGTACACTTCTCCGCAATTCAAGGCGAAGGGTTCAAAACATTAGAAGAAGGCCAAGAAGTTGAGTTCGATATTACTCAAGGCAACCGTGGTCCTCAAGCAGCTAACGTCACCAAATTATAAGAAATTGGGTCTACCCACTTATAAATAGAGTGTCATAGCACAAACAACAAAAGACAGTATCCGAGGCGACTCGGAGCTGTCTTTTTTGCTTTATGAGCTGGATTATCTTTGATCGAAACTATGGTAATGGTTGATGGCGAAAATGCGGAAAGCTTCTGAAGATGATGGATGCATTCGAAGATAATGATGATGCTCAAGACGCATTTGCAAATTTTAAAATAAGTGAAGATGAGATGCAGGGTATCGGCTATCGTTTCATAAAATAAGAGAGGAGCTGTCAGCGATGAAAGCTCCTTTTATTTACAAACAGAAAGCATATGCCTTCAGGTTTATGTGTGACGAGCTCACAGAGCGGAGAGATTCCGAACGAATCGTGTGGCACGAGCAATTGCATTTGACGTGATGGATGTAGAATATCCAGAAGTGCTGAAGTTGTTTGGAGTATTGAAATAGCGCCTCGATCTGCGATAGATAGATCGTCCGTCTGTTTGCACGGGTGAGCGGAACGCAGGTTCCTTAAGAGGCGGTATTTTCGGTTGTAGGGAAGTTTCGCGGAACTACAGTGCGTTATGAGCAGGAAATGCTGGGCTTTAGGCACAGTTTCGCTCATTTAACGCACCATAGTTCCGCTTCAGGGGGAGGAAAGGGACGTTGCCGTGGAATAAGGCTTCGTAGTTCCGTCGATATCGCTGTGCATGGAGAATAGGCTGTCCGGCGGTACCTTCACCGTTTTCTTGCGAGGCTTGCGGAGGTGAAATGTACCCGGAATCTTACTCTTACAGGGGTGTTCATGGATAGGAAGGCCGGATAGAAGATCGGTTAGGGAAAAGAGAAGTAGGCAACACAAAGTAGAACAGAGGGAAGGGGTGTGGGGTGGAAAAGCGATAGCGGCCGTATTTGAAGCGGCTGGAATCCCATACCCAATTCCCTCCTCATGCTCCAATGTATGGGTTAAGACGAAGGACCTGAGGCATAGCCTCAGGTCCTTGTCTTAGTCAATTATTTGAAGAATTTCATCGATTTCCTTACGTGCAAGTTTGCCCGGACGTTCCTTCGGATAGCCGAGAGCGATGACCATGTTGATCTGGCACTCCGCGGGAATTTCTAAGAAATCGCGGATTTGATCCTGCGCGAGGAGAACTGGACCCGTCATTGGACAGGTGGCAAGTCCTCTTGCGTGCGCCGCCAGCATTAGGTTCTGGGAAGCGAGACACGAACTTTTGATGCCTTCTTCCTCCCAAACAGCATCGTCTACGAGCTCGATCGGATCGAAGATGCGATCACGGAATTTGGACGCATAGGGCGTTGCCAAACATATGATCAGCACAGGCGCATCGGAAAAAGCAGTAGCGTAAGGACCGAATGATTTGACGAGCATGCGCGCCTCTCTGGAAAGCCCTTTTTGTTCGGCTGCTTCCGCTCTGAGGTGGAGCTGATCCCAAGTCATTTGCTCGATTTTCTTAATTTTCTCCGTATTTCTTATGGCAATAAATTGCCAAGTTTGAGAATTCGTATCACTCGGTGCATAGCGGGCACAATCGATAATTTCGCGAATATCTTCCACAGCAACCGTTTGCTCCGTAAAATTCCGGACGCTTCGGCGTTCCAACACAATCGTTTTGAAATCCTCATAATTCATAAGATGTTGTTACCTGCCTTTACTTCTCAGTTTATGCGTTACGCAAGGTGATTGTCTTTTGGTACTTGGTGCTAAGACTTAATCTTTATTATAAGGGAGATGTTACTGCAGCACAACCGTATCGCCAACACTCAGTCCCTTCAGGACTTCGGTTTTCTCAGCAGTTTCCAAACCAATTTCGATGTCGCGTCGTTCTACGCCCTGTGCAGTTTGCAGCATGACATAGTAGGCATCCTTCTCGTGCATCACGGCGATGGTAGGCACAACAAGCGCATCTGGCTTTTTCTCCGTTTCGATCGTGCCTGAGAGGCTGAGACCTGCAATCAACTTCTCATTGGGTTCTAATGAAATCGTGACCTCGAACTGAGCAGAGCCTGATCCCTGATCTGTGCCCGATTTGGCGAATTTGGACACTTTCTCGACTTTACCCTGCAGCTTCATTTGTTTCAGGGCTTCAACTTTCACTTGCACCGGCATATCCGGTTTAATTCTGAAAACGTCAAATTCCCCGACTGTGCAAACGAGCTGCAGCTTGGTAATATCAACGATTTTACCAATTCGCACGCTTTCTTCTACGGATTGAGGAATTTTCGCGGAATCTTCGAATAAGAAAATACCGTTCTCCGGAGCGGTGAATGCAGCTTGTGCTATTTTTTCTTGTTTTTTTGCCAGTTGAAGAAGTGTGGTTTCATTATTGACTGTGTTCAACTGCTCTTGAATTTTACGACCCTCAGTTTCTGCATAACGCTGTCTTGCATCTGTTTCACTGACGGAAGAAGTTCCGGCAAGGGCTGGGTCGATGGTCATGCCTGCGGATTTGAAATTAGCGAGATCTGTTTCCAGCTCTTGTTTCTTAATGGTGTTTTGCAAGGCTGCAATCTCGCTTTTTAAAGGGGTCGCATCAAGCTCGAATAGCAGGTCGCCTTGTTTAACCTGTGAGCCCTCCGAGACGCTCCACTTTGTAATTTCACCATTAAAGGGGGCATAAATACGCGTTTCTTTTTGATAAGATGATTTTCCTTTGACTTCCACACTGTTGACCAAATCTTCTTTGGTTGCTTTGAATTGCAGGGCACTGCTTGCAGCGGCTCCATTGGCATTCGGATTGCGGGCTTGTTTGGGATGGCTGTATATGTATAAGACGCTGCTGAGGCCGCAGACAACAACAGCTGCTGTGATGAGTCCCCATGTTTTCTTTTTCATTGCGGTTAATCTCCTATTCTCGTTTAATCGCAGTTAATGCGTCTGTTCGGGAAGCTTTGACGGCTGGATAAAGTCCGGAGAGAACGCCTGTCATGATGGCGAAAAACATGCCGACAGGAAGAATCCACAGGCTGATGAACAAGATTTCTGCATGTTCGGCATCTCTGGAACTGAATTTGATGATGATCAGGTTAATTCCCCAAATGACCCAGTAGGATAGTACAATTCCGACTAATCCGCCAAGCATGCCTAATAGCGACGATTCGACGATAAACATGTTGCGGATTTGCTTCAAATTTGCGCCAAGCACTTTCATAATGCCAATTTGTCTACGACGTTGGTGTGTGGACATGGTCATTGCGACTACAATCGAGATGGAGGCAACGAACAAGACGAACAATCCGACTCCCGTCAGAAGCAAACGCACGATGGCAAATTCACCCTTCATCCGATCTTCTTGATATAAATTTGTCTGTGTGTTTAAACGCAGTTTCTTTATGAGGTCGTCCACTTCCTTCACATTCGAACTGCTATCCACTTTCACGCGAACCGATGCATAATTGACTCTTCCATTCTCTGCGGAAGTGTTGGTAAGCTCAAGTATTTTACGGCCCATTTCCGGTGAAATATAGGCTGTTTTGTCGCCTTGGACCATCGAATCCGGCATGCCATCGGGCTTTTTCAGCACCCCGGTCACACGTACAGATGTTTCTGCTTGTTTAGCTGCGGGCTTGTCAGTATTTTGAGTATTGTCTTCCCGGAAATTGGTTGGCTTGAGCACGAGCTGTTTCTGATAAAGGGCGTAAGGAAGGGTATTCATTTTAGTTAGCGCTTCTTCTGTTTCTTTATTCGGATTTTGCTGGTATAGCTTGGATCTCATTTGTTGAGTTTTCTCATCCATTACGCCTAGCGTTGCCCCGTAGCTAAGAATAATGCTGTTATCCTGACCGCTGATACTGCCTTGCTGAAATTTGGAACCGAAGTCTTCCAATGTTTCAAGTTCGGTCGCTATAAGGCGCAGGTAGCTTTGCTTTCCGTCATCTACCGTGAAGTTAAATTGCGGCAACTCTTGAAAGCTTGCGACCGATTTCACATGGGGAAATGTGCGGATGAGATCAAGCTTGGCTGCAGTTATTTTACCTTGTCCGTTAGGACCGTTGGTTTGATCTTGGATGGTAATCTCATCAGTTTTTAAGTAATAGCTCAATTGCTTCTGGCTGTAATGTTGGATGGATTCCCCGAACCCTAAAGCAACCATGATGGAAGCGGAGCCAATTGCAATTCCGACCGTACAAAGCGCAGTGACTACTTTACGGCGCTGTAGTTGATCCCAGCCGAGACGGACATAGTCCTTCAGTTTCATTCCTGGGTACCTCCAAGACCGCTGTCTTCCAGCAAATAGCCGTCGCGAAGCTGTAAAATTCGTTGAGTCCGGCAAGCTACTTCGTGTTCATGGGTGACGATGACAAAGGTTATTCCGGAATTCTGGTTCAAATCGATAAGTAAATCGATGATTTCCTTCTCTGTTTTCGTATCCAGGTTACCCGTTGGCTCATCAGCGAAAACGATGGCCGGTTTCGTGATTAACGAACGGGCAATACTAACTCGCTGCTGCTGTCCGCCGGACAATTGGGAAGGGAATAGCTCTGATTTATCGCTGATTCCCACTTGGCCCAGGAGGACCAGCGCTCTTTCTTTTCGCTCTTTGCTGCCGATGTTTTGAAAAACGAGCGGCAATTCAACATTCTCGCGAACGGTTAAATGCGGTATTAATTCATAAGATTGGAAAATAAAGCCGATATGCGTCCTGCGGAATTCCGCAAGACGGTTTTCATTCATCTGTTCAATGGCCTTGCCGGCAATTAATATACGGCCTTTCGTAGGTTTCATTAAGCCTGCCATTAAATTTAGCAGTGTTGACTTTCCGGAGCCGGAGCTTCCGAGTAAGGCCACCATTTCTCCTTGCTGCACACGGAAATTAAGCTCATGAAGAACGTGTGTATCTTCTTGGCCTGTACGAAAGGAGTGTGACAACTGTTCAACAGCTAACACACGATCACCCTTTTCTTTTTAAAAATTGTTGTTAACTGGATCTTACGCATTCATTCATCTGTCGGTCAGATTGCCGTCGTCCTGAAGCAGATAAGTTCCCATGAAACCAACGGCGGCTAGTAAAGAGAGGCTCGCTGCAATGAAGTAGACGGTACTGCCTCCCCATGAATCAAAGGTCCAGCCGCCGATCGTTCCGCTGATTAATCCAGCTATGCTCGACCACGCTACAGCGAATATCGCTTGCCCTGAGGAACGGTATTCATCCGGTATGATCTGCCCGATATAGCGTATAGCAGTAAATAAGAAAACGCCGAACGTAACGCTGTGCAAGATTTGTACGAGTATGACCCAGCTCGGATCCTGCACGAAGCCCATGATGACGAAACGTACCGTATAGGCAATGCCTGCAAAGGCGAGCAGCGGCAATTCTTTGTAGCGGTGCCCATACTTGCTGAGAAAGAAAAACATTGGAATTTCGCTGAGCGCGGAAGTCATCCATGCGTAGCCAATTAAGGAGTCTGAGGCTCCTAGCTGTCTCATATACAAGGCCAGGAATCCATCGTTGAATCGATGGGAAACCGCCATGATAATGATAAGGACGAGGAACCATATGAATTTTCTGGAACGGACCGTGTTCAGCATCCCGCCAAATTCCATTTTCTTTCCGCCTTTTCGTGCATCTTTTAACAAAAAGACGATCACTAACGAACAACTGATTGTTGTTAGACATAGAATAGGCGTCAGCCCTGAGCCATAATGTCTGAGCAGCATACCAAAGCCGCCTGCCGATAAGGCGAAGCCGATCGAGCCCCAGATGCGAAAAGAGGCGTAGCTTTTTCCGCTGGCACTAACGTTTAGCATCAATTGGCTGTCGTTGAGTGAGTTCACAGGCTGCTGGAAGAAGAAAAACATAGCTAGACAGATGTATAACAGAGAGAACCAACCCGCTGTAAACACAAGGATAGCTGTGACTAATTGTCCAAAAATAAGGATGATCATGATTTTCTTCACAGTCTGGAAGCGGTCGCTGAGAAATCCCCATAGTAAATTCGTTGCAATTCCGATGAGCGGACCAATCGAATAGAGCAGCCCGATCTGAATTTTCGTATATCCTTTATAATCAAAATAAAGCGGAAAAAAGGTGACAACGATCCCCATGGTCATATAAAAGGAAAAAGTGAACAGTTTCAGAATCCCATCATGGGACTTCATAGTAGTAGACGTTTGCATAGCCAGTTATCACTCGTTTTCATCACATATTTTTTAGGGATAGATTTTGTTCTCTGTCTATTAATGTCCTTTTCAGCACATAAGTAACAACAAGCAGTTCGGCGAGCATGCCGGTGGATTGGGCTAAAGCGCCAATGATTCCGTTCCAGCCAGGCGTGAAGAAGATAGCCGTTACCAATGTAAGAATTGTAATGATAGCATTAGCAGATTGCGAAGCGACCATCACTTTGGTTTGCCCTCTGAGCATAATAATTCCATTCATATAATCCAGCCAAGGAAAAACAATCGTCATAATCATGAAAATGCGCAACGTGCTTAGACTGGCTTGCATGAGTTCCGAATTGACACCCATCACGTGTGTCATGAACAACGGACCTAAAGGCGTATAGCCAAGTATAGCAATGAGCGATCCTGGAATGAAGCTGAGCAAGAGTGAAAACTTGAACACAGTTCCCGGATTTTTCCGATAAAAGTTTAGTACAATTTGGTGTATGTATGAAAAAAAGCTCATAACGAGCTGAGTCAAACTGCCCGCAATGGCAAAAGAAGCAATCGCTAAATGAATGTGTGTGGTTTTACCTAGCATTGCATTAATAGCCGGACCAATAATGACAGCGATTACGGAAGAGTATAAAAGCGGTCGATAGAAGCTGAAAATTTGCGATTTCGTTTCAATCGGATGATTCGGCGCTTTCTCGGGAATGACTTTGCGGAGCAAAGAAGTCCCTTCCCATATAGCTACAGCGGCTTCGATAATCATGCCGACCAGGAAAATAATAGCCCCAATTCGTCCGCTAGAGACATTATTCGTCGTTATAAAGTATAAGGATAACAAATACATGGCTAAAAGGCGGATGCACATCCCGATGGTCAGCCACTTTGTGCGCATATTGAAAATGATGATACCATGAAATAAACAGCGCAAACCGGAGAAAATGCTGACGTACATCAGAATGCGGTAAACACTGATCGTTGGATCCAATAATTCAGGTTCAACGCCAAAAAAATAAAGAAACACCCATTCCCCGACAGGTGTATAACAAAGGATAAGTCCTATGAGTATAATACAGGCGAACACATAGGAGCTGATGACCCCCATAGCCCGGAACGATATTCGGTCTCTGACTAGAGCAGAGCACGTTTGCCTAAGAAGAACGACTGGTTTTTCCGTTAGTCCGAGCAGGCTCAAAGGCAGCGCATAGGTTGCGATGACCACCTCTGGACTTTCCGCTCTGGCGAGCGTGCTGTTAATAATAACGTGTGATAGGGTAACTAAAGTTGCAGAAAGACCGAGGGGTAGAAAAAAGGAGATGAGCTGTTTCCAAGTCACTGTTTCTGTTTGCGTCGTAGCGGACATCGTAATCTCTCCTAACCTGAATTCCTTTCTAAAACGTTATTTTAGTATACCAGAAAATGAAATCTGTTTGACATACATTTTTAACTGGAAACCCGGGGGTTGAAGTGATACATTTAAAGGTAGAATGTTTCTAGTAAGATTGTTAAATAAGATCACGGAGCAAGTTTTTCCCGCAAGGAGGTATGACCTGAACATGAGTACGTATTTTCAATATGATCAGAGATTAGGAATAGATATTCCGAAGCTCGAGAGTGAGTGGGAGTCCTACTCGTCTGAAGTGCGCGCTGATATTTTGTTCCGTTGGGAACAAATTCGCGGAGCCATTCCCGACCGGATCATTAAGCTGGAGGGAGCCATTATTGTAAAGCAAAACCAGCTTGATCACGAAGATGATTTTCCGACCTCGTGCCGTTTGAATTCGGAGATAGCCGATTTGGCAAGTACGATAAACGACCTGCATTTATGGTTTCGTATAAACCAGGATTTAGAAGCGAAAGTTCATCACTAATAACAGGTGTAGATCAAGGTCAACTGTCAACTTTATTATGTATAGAATGGGAGTGACTGGCATGCATAGCAACAAGGATGAGGCCGTTTGGCTGGAAGCAATTGCGAAGCCGCTGCTGGAGCATTTGCCTTCTTTGTACCCGTCAGAACAATGGGATACAGCGATGGATGCGCGTATTGAAGAACTGTTATTGGAAAAGCTTACTAAGGGGACGACAGAAGATGAGCCATATGGAATGGCCATTAAAGCTGGTCTTTTTTTGCTAAATGAAAGCTTGGATAAATCCCACGATATTGCCCAGGAAATTACGAATACATCTGGAAGCTATTGGCACGCTTTGATGCACCGGATGGAAGGTGATTATAGCAATGCAAAGTACTGGTTTAATGATGTGGGGCATCACCCCATTTTTTCAAATCTTATCCAGTGTGTGAGAAATTATTTGACGGTCAAAGATCTTGCGGATATGGATAACGACGCTCTGCGCTCTAAACTGGAAGTGCTTATAACGTCGCCTGTCTGGAATCCGTGTGTGTTTGTAGATGCCGTGGAGCTGCAAGTATCCCATGTTCAGAATGCTACGGTAGAAATTTGGCTGCGGCATATTCAGCGCTATGAAATGCAGCTGCTACTGCAATATTGCTATGAACAAAGTTGTGGAGGAAGTTTGCTTGAAGCAATTGGACAGAAGTAGTGTGAAAGTTCCACGAGGCCCGTTTAGGCTAATGGTGAGGGTATATCGGTACATTTTGCCGGAAGTTGACAGCCAGCTATCGCTTTGGAAACAAGCGGCAGAACGTATTCCGGATACAGAGCTGCGGACGCAAGCTTTAGCCAGCATTGCGACGAAACAGTTTCACTGTCAAGGTGGGGCTGTATACGCTGCGGCGAATTTGTCGATGCGGCATGTATTAATTCCGTTAATCGTTGCTTTTCAAACGATTAGCGATTATTTAGATAATCTGTGCGATCGCAGCACTTCGTTGGATCCGCTCGATTTCCGCCAGCTTCATCAGGCGATGCTGGATGCCGTTGACCCATCTGCGCCTCTTCATGATTATTACGCGTACCGGCAGGAAAAGGACGATGGAAATTACCTTAACGATCTTGTCAAAACGTGTCAATCCTGCATCTGCCTGCTGCCTTCCTATGGCTTGGTAGAAAACCACGTTCGCGGACTCGTTTCTTTATACTGTGACTTACAGGTGTACAAGCACATCCGCAAGGATCAGCGCGAGCCACAGCTGTTGGGATGGTGGGATCAGCACCAGAGCAGTTACGGCTCTATTAGCTGGAATGAGTTTGCTGCGGCAACGGGTTCAACGCTGGGCATGTTCATGTTGTTCTTGGCAGCCTGCGAACCGGACTTGCAGACGAAACAGGTGGAACACATACGTGAGGCGTATTTCCCATATGTGTGCGGTTTACACATTTTACTCGATTATTTGATCGATCAGGAAGAGGACATCATTGGCGGAGATTTGAACTTCTGCAGCTACTATGATTCAATGGACGCGACAGTTCATAGAATCGCTTTCATTGCGCAAGAAGCTCGAGAGAAAATTTTATGCTTGGAACATCCTCGATTTCATCGTATGATAATTGAAGGTCTGCTTGCTTTATATTTGTCTGACCCTAAGGTCAATCATCAACAGCAAGTTAAACAAATTTCCAGACGTCTAATGAAAAATAGTCCATTAACCCGGTTATTTTTCTGGCTAAATAGTATGTACATAAGAACAACATCATGAAGCAAACTCATGAGAATTTGAAGGAGGACATGGTATGTCAGCAGTAAAATCAATTGCCGTATTAACTAGCGGTGGCGACTCTCAGGGGATGAATGCAGCCGTTCGAGCTGTTGTAAGGAGTGCGCTGTATCACGGATTGGAAGTGTATGCCGTACAACGTGGATATCATGGTCTGATTAACGATGATATCCGTAAAATGGATCTTCGCAGTGTAGGAGATATCATCCAACGCGGAGGGACGATCCTGCAAACGGCCCGTTGCAAAGAGTTTATGACACTGGAAGGTCAACAAATCGGTGCAGAGAACTTGCGCAAGCGAGGCATTGACGGATTGGTTGTAATCGGTGGTGACGGCTCCTATCAAGGTGCGAACAAGCTTAGCAAGTTGGGCATTCGCACAATGGGTCTCCCGGGGACGATTGATAACGATATTCCCTTCACAGACTTTACGATTGGTTTCGATACGGCGGTTAGTATCGTAGTTGATGCAATCAACAAGCTTCGCGATACCATGACTTCCCATGAACGCTCATCTGTAGTTGAAGTAATGGGACGCCACTGTGGCGAGATCGCGCTGTATGCCGGTTTAGCAAGCGGCGCAGAGACGATTATCGTGCCTGAAGTAGCGATTAATATTGATGAAGTGGCGAACCGGATGAAAGATAATTTCTCTCATGGCAAACGTCACAGTATCATCCTCGTTGCCGAGGGAGCTGGTACTGGCGAGGGAATCGCCAAGCAAATCACGGAACGCAATGGAATTGAACCGCGTGTTACAGTTCTCGGTCATATTCAACGCGGTGGAGCGCCAACCCATAATGACCGGATTTTGGCAAGCCGTCTAGGCGACTTTGCTGTACGCAAACTAATGGAGGGCGAATCCTCCAAAGGCTGCGGCGTCATTAAAGGCGAATTAGTTGCAACCGATATCGATGTGGTAGTCAATACAAAGCGTTCGTTCAATACCGAACTGTATGAATTGGCTCAGCGTCTGTCCCAATAAGCCAGAATAGGCGAAGAGGGCTGTATGTACAGGGGATATGGGCAGCAAAAATTATAAACAATCCTGATCCCGCTGCTTGAGAATCACCAGCTGCCTGATGGATCGATCTACATTCCGTTAGCGCTTCGGCCTTATATGAGAGGCATGGCTTCAATACCGAGCAAATAAATAAGCGTACCTCCTCCTGTACTTATTAGGAAGAGGTACGTTTTTCCGTTTAGTAGCCTTCGTTAAGATTGACGACATTCATCATGTCGCCTCCATCCAGCATGACGCGAATATTATGGTAAACAATTGCGGATGCGCGCTCTGTATAATGGACAGATGAGCCGGCAATATGAGGGGTTACAATGACATTGTCCAATCGCCAAAGCGGGGAGGATGCTGGCAAGGGTTCATGTTCGAATACATCAAGCGCAGCTCCTGCGAGCCTCCCTTTTTGCAGCGCGTCAATTAAGGCTTCTTCATCAATGACATCACCGCGGGCCAAATTAATAAGGAATGCGCTGGGTTTCATAAGGGTGAGGTGATCTGTAGTCAAAAATCGGCGTGTTTTGGAGGTGCTGGGCAGCAGAAGAACGATAAAATCACTTTCAGTTAGCAACTGCTGGAGACCCTCTTCTCCGTGGAACATATGATCAAAAGCGGGCTGAGGCTTACCTGATCGATTCAAGCCAATGACATTCATATCGAAAGCCTTCGCTTTGCGTGCAATGGCTTCGCCAATAGCTCCGGCGCCTACGATGCCTATCGTTTTACCATAGAGTTCTCCGAACGTGATCTGAGAATCCCAGATCTGCTTCTGTTGAAAACCGTGCAGTATATTCGATTTCCGAACCCATTGAAGCATTAAACTAATCGTAAACTCGCTCATTTGAATGGTATGTACGCCTCGTGCGTTTGTCAGCGTGATTCCACGTTCGGCTAGCTCCTTGAGGGGCAATTTGTCGACGCCTGCCGAGAGGGTCTGTATCCATTTCACATTTTCAGCTAGCTTCATGATAGTGGGGTTCATACGGCCTGCTGTTACAATGGCATCTGCGTCAGGGAGGTAATCATATGCGGCTTCTGAGCTTTTGAACCAATGGAATTGGATGCGATTCTTTAAATCTTCGGGCATGGCGTTGCTTACATAGGTAAGATCCATTCCTGTGATAGCTACAATTTTCATAAATGCGATCAACTCCTATCATTACTTTTATAGGGATACGGTCTGGTGTTATTTCTCGTAACATAATAAACAAATTGCTAGGTAAAGTAAATAAAATGAGTTTTACGATAGGATAGTTTAAACGAAGAAACACCCCGAGAGCATGAGGCTCTTAGGGTGTTTTGGTTAGTAATTTACATTGGGTGTGTAGTTGTTATTGGCATTCCACAGTAAAAACTCGTCAACACCATTTTCCTTCAGTGCCCGGATCTGTTCTTCCACCTCGTGCTTGCCATACTTGATGTAGCCTGGTACCCATGAAGCGGTGAAGTCTTGAATCCAAGGACGAATAATAGGTTTCAAGCCCTTTTTATCGATTTCAATGAGTTTCTTATTCGTATCGATGGACGCTCCATTAATGGTTTGGAACGGAGCGGCGTCCGGTACCTTAGATCCAAACCATCCCGTGCTGTAATGGCTCGGATAGATCATGGGACTAATAACATCGACATTTTGTGAGATTTTTTCAAAATCCTGGCCAATGCCTTCAGCCGCAGGAACCGATGCGGCATATCCGAAAATATCAACCGATACGCGGACGCCAAGCGGCTGCAACTGCTCCTTGGCATATTTCACAAAAGCAGAAACGGCTTCAATTCGGGTGCGCTCATCCTTCGTATACTTCAAAATGTCGGCTCTTTTCTCAAAGCCTTCAGGGAAACGTACATAATCGAATTGGATCTCTTTAAAACCAGCTTTGACAGCTTCTTTAGCAACAGCAATGTTGTAATCCCAAACATCTTTGTTATAAGGATTCACGAAGCTATCGGGTGGATTTTTACCATTGCCCCATAGCTTTCCGTCAGGGTTGAGGAAGGAGAGTTCCGGCTTCTTTTTGGCAAGAACAGTGTCTTTAAAGACAACAATTCGACCAATCGGATAAATTTTATGTTCGCTCAAGGTGTTCATCAATCCTGGCATATCGCCGATAATCTTCTGTGTGGTTCCCATTGCATCCAGATCGGGGTTTCCTGTTTCCCAGGTTATGTAGCCCCAATCATCTTTCACATCGATAACTAACGAATTGAGCTCTGTGTCATCGAGCAGTTTCAAGAGCGTATTCAGTCGGCCGCCTCCTGCGCTGTGAGCGGTTGCATACACACCTTTAATTTTGGGTGCATCTTTCTGTGGATCTTGCTTGTTGACGGGAGCCAATGGATCCGCGCCTGGGGCTGGGACAGTTTGAACAATTGCATTCTTCGCATTCAAGGATGCTTGAACGAATTGCTCGAAGTCTGCATCCGGGTTAGCTGCTGAGACATTGCCCCAGATCATCGCTAAAGAAGCCAGTAAAATTTCCATGATGAATAAGTCCTCTCCCATCTATGATTCTATGTTTTATTATAATGCAAGCAGCGTACTCCGCACAGAGGAAATTTGTAGATGTTTGTAGAAAAATGATGTGATGGGCAGCTCAATTGGATAAATAACGTCGGGGTGTGAATGTGGGGGATAGTGGATTTCAGCCAACAAAAAAAACACCCGGATTGCATGAATGAATGCCGGGTGTTTTAATTATTTGTTCTGATCTCGTCCTGATTCTGTTTTTGTCACTTCTGCGGGATTGATTTCTTTGCGTGCCGGCTGATCTTCAGAAGAAGAAGCAAGGCCATTGCCCGTAGTAGCGTCTTTAAACTCTCTGAACATCTTACCAAAACCGCGTCCCAACTCAGGCAGCTTGCTAGGCCCAAATAGTAGCAGCGCTACAACAGCAATTAAGATAACATGCCATGCGGAAAAAGGTCCCATACGTGCACCTCCATAATTTCGACTTATTATATATTACCATGAACTCATCATAAACTATATACCCTAAATATTACAAACCCATTAACTTTTCTCCCAAGGCCAATTAAAGACGCCTTAATGGTAATAGGCGTCTTTATGATGTTCCGAAATGCTAAATTGAATAATTTCCATAACATCGTCTGCCGCGAGCGCCTCTAATCCATGTCGGAGGACAATCTCGGAATCCAACTCATGGCTGGTAAGAAAAGAATACAACTCCGGTGTTAATTTCATCACAATCCTGGATAACTTGACTGTCTCCACAAGCATCACCCTTCCAATCAGAAGATTAGAATAAGACCTACGCCTGAACCACTCGGTTTGAACCAGAACTATATGAAATTACAATTTCTATTATAACACAAATTGACTCGTATAGAAGGGGCTGTTTTCATCAATTATGACTATTTGAGCTTACGGAATTCCCCGACAACGCCTACCGTTTCCACAATATTGACGAATGCTTTAGGATCCAACTCCTTAATAATTCTCTTTAATTCGGCGAGCTCGTATCGGGTCGTTACCGTCATGAGCATATCATGCTGCTGCTTGGTATAGGCACCTTCCGTTTTCACAAGTGTTACACCTCGCGGAAGCAGCAGAAGCCGATCAAGCAGTTCGTCTTTTTGCTTCGTCACGATGAATGCAGTTACTTTAACGTGACGAATATGTATCGTATCGACGACTTTGCCGCTGATATAAATAGCTAACATGGAATATAAGGCTAAATCCCAGTTTTGTTTGTAATAAGCAAGTGCGATAATAACAACGCCATTCAAGGATGAAAGGACGGTACCGAGAGGGAAATCATAGTGTCTTGTTAAAATGGAACCCACAATATCAAAGCCACCGCTAGAACCGCCGATTCTTAGTGTAATACCGCTTCCGATTCCAATGAGAACCCCTCCGAATACAGCTCCTAGTATGGGAGCTTGAGCAACGTAGCTTGTTGGAATAACCTGCATCATCCATACAGTGAGAATAACGGAAAGCACGCTGACAATGATAAACCTGCGCCCCAGTTTCACTAACCCCCAAAATAAAAGAGGCAAATTAAAAATGAGGTACAAAAAGCTAATGTCCCAATTCGTAAAATAACCAATGATCATCGCGATTCCTGAAACACCGCCGCTTAATAACTGATGCGGGATTAAGAACATGTTAAAGCCTACTGCGACAAGCAGTGCGCCAAGGAGAATAACGAGGGCGTCTAGCGCTTTTTTCAAACCTAATCACCTCTAAAATAGTATGCAACATAAAGCCAGTATAATTCATTCCGATAAAAGTTCAATAATTATTTAACCAGTGTTTAATAAAAAGAGGGAGTTGAAAAAAGCTGAGTCCGATAGATGGACTCAGCTTTAGTTTCGATATCTTTATTTTCGCTTATTAAAGGAACCTGAACGGGTGCTCGTGCTCGGTTTGCTGCCCGATGGTTTAGTAACCTTATTCGGTGTAGAGCCATCGTTCTTGCGATTTGTGGACGCACTTCCCGTATTCGAACTGCCAGTTCCTGTTTTGAAACTTCCTGTGCGATCTGAGGTCGTTGGGTTCTTGTCTTTGGATGTATCTGTTGTTGGCGAAGTAGATGTTCCGCCTCCAGTATTATAGGAGGGGGTTCGGGTATATCCGCGGTAATCATAGGAAGTACGATTGTTGAACCAACTGCCGCCGAACATGGATTGAAGCAGGGTGGCTGTCAAATACCCTTGCAAGAACGAGGAATCATAGTGGCTCTTTGCATATTGAATACTATCAATCTGGACCAGTGTGTTATGGCTCTCTTTCGGATCTTTTTGAATATTTATTACTTTATCGTTGTAGACAAGGAACATCTGGTCATCCGATTCCTTGCTCTTTTCTTTTGGTGATTCCTTCGCGGCCAATTCGGACGCAACAGCAGGTACTGTTTTGCCTTCTACGGAATATACCTTGGACATGTTATTGCCATTTCCGTCTGCGCTAACTAACGGATACTGATTCTTCACGTAGCTGGCTGCGTCAGCGCCACAAGCGGTCAACAGAGAGATGGTCAATAGGAAAGCAAGCCATGAAGTCCACTTTTTCAACTTGGGTATCCCTCCTTTCCTAACTTCAATAATCATATCACAGGCTCTCTTAGAGAGTCGATTTCAAAAATTTGATCTGATTGCCAGGTGTCCGTTCACCTTCCAGTGCAACAAATTTGCCATCCTGCCATTGGAGGAAAAAGAAACGGTTGTCTGGTCCGAAGTAACGCCAGAACGTGACGTCATCGCCGGTACGGAAATCCGTATTTCCTTCTGTCCGCGACATGTCATTCCGATAATTCTCAAGTTCAAACGTAACATCTCCGTCAAGTTCCAGACGCGAAGGCACATCATTCGGATCATCCAGTGCTCCTTCAATGAAATCACAGATGAAACAATCATAGGTTCGCCCTTTTTCGACAATTAGACACTTCATATTTTTACCACTTTGTAGATAGTATGCGTATCGGTGAGGCGCGAAGCCGCGGTCAAAGTAAATCACTTTGCCGGAAATAACGTATTCCTCTAGGTCGACATTCACAATATCTCCAACCTTTGCTTCCTCAAGTGGACTGCCGACGGGAATTGTTGCAGATTCTTGTTTTTGACTGCGTAGGATGTTGCTGACTCGTTTAAAAATTGACATAGAAAACTCTCCTCTAATCCGTTTGTCGTTCTTCCCTTTAATACGTTTAGGTTACACATAAGGTTTCGTTCTGATTTATGAAGACCCCTCTGGAAATGTGTGTATGACTTGTGATATAATATTCGAGATATTCTTAAGGGCGGCCAGTTGGATCATGGATGATGTGAATCGTAAGTGTATTCCACTAAGAAACTATAGATACGGATAGGAAGTCGTACTTAAGGGTAAAAAAGATACAAGGCATTAGCCTGCCCTGTACAAAAGGAGATTGGATAGATTGAAAACATTTCAAGAGTTTGGTTTAGAACCAACGATTTTACGAGCGATTACGGAGATGGGCTTTGAAGAGTCCACGCCGATTCAAGAAAAAACGATTCCATTAGCAATGGAAGGCCGTGATTTGATCGGGCAAGCACAAACGGGAACAGGAAAAACAGCTGCTTTCGGTATTCCGCTTGTTAACAAAATCAATGTTAAAGAAGAGCGCATTTCTGCTTTAATCATGTGCCCTACACGTGAACTTGCCATACAGGTTGCGGAAGAGGTTGAAAAACTCGGCCGTTTCAAAGGCATTCGTTCTCTTCCTATTTATGGTGGACAGGACATCGTTAAACAAATTCGCGCTTTGAAGAAAAAACCGCAAATCATTATCGGTACCCCTGGACGTCTTCTTGATCATATTAATCGCAAAACGATTAAACTTGACGATGTCAAAACCGTTATTTTGGACGAAGCAGATGAAATGCTTGATATGGGCTTCATGGAAGACATTCAGTCCATTCTTAGCTTGGTACCGGCTGAGCGCCACACGATGTTGTTCTCCGCTACAATGCCGGTTAACATCCAAAAGCTTGCGCAGCAATTCCTGAGTAACCCTGAGCACGTTTCTGTCATTCCTAAGCAAGTAAGCGCGCCATTGATCGACCAAGCTTACATTGAATTGCATGAGAAGCAAAAATTCGAAGCATTGAGCCGTTTGATTGATATGGAAGCTCCGGAACTTGCGATCATTTTCGGACGCACGAAACGCAGAGTTGACGAATTGGCGGAAGCTTTGCAAAAAAGAGGTTACGCGGCTGAAGGCCTCCATGGTGACCTTTCCCAAAACCAACGCGATAACGTAATGAGAAAATTCCGTGACGGCAGTATTGATGTACTTGTAGCAACGGATGTAGCTGCACGGGGATTGGATGTATCTGGCGTAACTCACGTTATTAACTTTGACTTGCCGCAAGATCCAGAAAGCTATGTACACCGTATTGGTCGTACAGGCCGCGCAGGTAAAGAAGGTACAGCTTGGACGTTCGTAACGCCAAGAGAAATCGACCACCTTCACTTCATTGAAAAAGTAACTCGTCATCGCATTAACAAAAAGCCGCTGCCTAGCTTAGCGGAAGCGATTGAGGGCAAACAAAAAATGACAGCTGAGCGCATTCTTGATGTTATGCAGAATGAAACCCAAGCTGAATTCAAAGGTCTTGCCATTCAAATGTTGGAACAATATGATTCCGTTAACCTGCTTGCTGCTGCTATGAAGCTTCTGACTGGCGAGAAAAAAGAAGTGGAAATCGAATTGACACCTGAAGATCCAATTCGTGCCAGAAAGAAAAAATTCGACGTACGCAGCTCCGGCAGACGTGTTGGCGGCGGATACGGATCTGGTGGATCAGGCGATCGCAGAAACGATCGTCAAGGCGGTTATGGCGGAGGCAATTCTGGCTCCCGTTATCCGCGTAAGGATGGAAATAGAGAATATGGTTCCAGAGAGGGTGGCGAAGGCCGCAGCTCTTCATCATCTTCCCGCAATCGCGAGTACGGCAACAACAGCGGTAACCGCGACCGTTCCAGAGCACCTCGCAAAAGCGAAGAAACACTTGTTAACAAATAAAATGATGGCATGAAAATAAACAAAAGGCGGAGATCCTAAGGATCAACGCCTTTTGCCTAATTTGGACCAAGTTAGTCATCGGTTAGATGACGAAAGAGCTAGTGATGATAACAAGCAGTATAAAAAGAACCAAAATTGCGCCTGCAGATGTTCCAACTGGATGAGACATAGTATCAACCTCCTGAGAAATGTATTGGGGATGATTCGCTTTGACAATACTATATTATGTAAATTGACCTACACGGACTAGACGTCTACCTATATGATCAAAAATAGGCTATAATTAATACATAACAAACGCATATCGTACATGTACTGACATCAGCTTTCAATAGGAGAGCTCTAAGGAGGACACAGTTTTGGAGTTTAGAGGAGTTATGGGAGGATTATACAAAATCTCGGAATGGATCATGCGTCTCTCTGTGATTAATCTTCTCTGGATGTTGTGCTCTATACCGGTATTCTTTTTTGGTTTCATGGGACTGGTGAGCCAATCACAGGATGCTTTAATCTCGACGCTTCCTATTCTTGCCGTTTTGGCACCGTTTACTTTTTTTCCGGCAACGGCTGCTATGTTTACGGTTACGCGAAAATGGGTGACGGGCGAAGAGGATGTGCCGTTGTTAAAGACATACTTCCGTGGTTATAAAGAGAACTATGTGCAAAGTATGGTTGGCGGTATTTTCTTTATTATTATTTTCGCTATTATTATCGTGAACTATTTCTTTTACATCAAGCAAGGAAGCTCACTGAAAATTTTAGCTGTGCTGTTTATTGCTTTTACTGTCATCGCAACGATCGCGTTATTTAATTTTTTCTCAATTATGGTTCATCTTCATATGAAGATCTTTCAAATTTTTAAGAATTCGATTCTTATTACGATTGGCAACCCGATCAATTCCATTGTTTTACTGCTCTGTAATGGAGCTATCGTTTATATTTGCTTGACGAAACTTAATTTTTTCCTGGTCGTGTTCTTCATGGGCAGCATTGTCGCAACGTTCTCTTTCTGGCAATTTAACCGTAGCTTCACGAAGCTGCAAATCAAACAACAGGAACTTGAAGAAAAAGAACAGCAGAAATTAGCGGAGGCGCAAGCCGAAGAGGAAACTCAAATTGAGCTAGCGGAGCATGTCGGGCCAATTGATGAGGAAGAAGCTGCCAAGTATAAGAAAGATGTGAATGAGAAGAATAGAGAGTAAACCTACCAGTTGAAAAAGCCTGTAGGCAGCTCTATAATAAGAACTACAAAAGAATCCTGCGATGTTCGTTTCGGTTTTAAGTTGTTTTAAACCAATGACTGTTTCTAGGGAGACCTATATTGAGTTGTGGCTGACATGCCCTCGAAAGGGGACCTCAAAAACAATTCTGCGGACACCCACCTGCGAGAGCGGGTTTGAAGCACAGAAACTGGACGGCATAGGCGGGTTTCTTTTTTTGTCTACATCGAATATCGAAAAAGAACCGCCGAATTGGCGGTTCTTTTTGCTAATACTATTGTGAACGATGTTTAATGACCGGCTAGATCGCTTAATTGATGGAACGTGCTTTGAAGTGTAGTGTATAAACCGCGATAAATTTGATAATAGGCTTCGTATTTCTGATGGTTAGCCTCAATTGGTTTTACCCGGTCAACGACTTGAATCCATTTCTCGCAAAGAGTCGTGATGTCTTCGCTTAAAACTGCCGATGCAGCCATGATGGCAGCGCCATATGCAGGTCCATCGGTTGAATTTACGGTAACGACCGGAATACCAAAGATATCGGCAATCATTTGACGCCAGAACAGACTTTTTGCGCCTCCGCCATTTACGCGAAGCTCAGTTATTTCAATTCCGGATTCTTTCATAAGCTGCAAGGAATCCCGGAGGCCGAATGTAATGCCTTCGAGAAGTGCGCGGGTCAGGTGCGCTTTGCTGTGCCGCATATGAAGTCCAATAAAGCCGCCGCGCGCTTTTGGGTCTGGATGAGGCGTACGCTCTCCTGACAAATAAGGCAGGAACAGCAAGCCTTCGCTTCCTAGGGGAGCAGCAGCCGCTTCTGTGGTCAGAATTTCGTAGACATCTTTCCGCTCTTCATGCGCACGCTCCAATTCCTTATGCGCAAAGTGGTTGCGCCACCACTGGAAGGAACCGCCTGCTGCAAGCATAACACCCATGCGGTGCCATTTGCCTGGCACGCCATGACAGAACGAATGAAGCCGATAGTCTTCATCGACTTGATAAGCGTCATCGTGAACGAAGACGACACCAGATGTGCCCAGCGCCACGGAGGCGATGCCTTGGCGGACAACGCCAACGCCGACGGCGCCGCACGCCTGGTCGCCGCCTCCAGCGACGATCGGCGTACCCGCAGCCAGCCCCGTCAGGCTGGCCACCTCCGGCAGCAGCCGGCCGGCTACGTCGCTGGATTCAAAGAGCGGCGGCAGCCATTCCATCGGAATGTCTAGCCGCTCAGCCACGGTCTGCGACCACCTGCGGTTGGCTACGTCCAGCAGCAGGGTGCCGCTTGCGTCGGCCATGTCCATGCCGAACGCTCCCGTCAGGCGCAGCCTGACGTAGTCCTTCGGCAGCAGCAGATGCCGAACGCGCGCGTAATGCTCCGGCTCATGCTGACGGAGCCAAATGACTTTGGGCGCGGTGAAGCCGGTCAGCGCCCGATTGCCTGTAAGTCCGCCGAGCTCGGCTTTGCCGACGGCCGCCTCGATGTAAGCGCACTGCTCCGCGGTGCGCTGGTCGCACCAGAGCAGCGCAGGGCGGATGACCTGCTGCGCCTCGTCAAGGAATACCGACCCGTGCATTTGGCCGGAGAAGCCGATGCCGGCGACCTCGGCGCCTGAGACGCCGGTCTTCTCAAATAAAGCAAGAATGCCCTGTACAGTGGCATTCCACCAGTCTTCAGGATGCTGTTCAGCCCAGCCCGGGTGGGGCTGTTGCAGCGGATATTCCACGCTATGGTTGCCAATGACGCAGCCGTGGTCATCCACTAATATGCATTTGACTGCTGAGGTTCCTAAATCCAATCCCATGAAATACGACATGTGTTGATCTCCCTTTGTGTGAAGTTAATTGTATAATGCTATTCATTATCTTTGTTTGTTTATTAAATATACAAAGAATGCTTTATACTATATTCGCACGCGAGAACGGAATTCCTTCTTTTTGCATAAGATTATTCTACTGAGTCCGGTGCCTAGATTATTTTCCTGCTTCCCAAATCAAACTCATTTCATGCCACTGGATGCCTCCATGTGCTGAAGAGGAAGGGGAGTCATACCGAAAACCGTGCTTTTCATAAAAACTTATTAAATGTTCTTCACACATTAGAATGATTCCTTTTAATTGATCTTTCTGGGCTTGTTGAATGACATGCTGAAGTAAAGTAGAAGCAATTCCTTTGCGTTGATGTTTAGGATGCACGGCAATTGTAAGGACACAGAAATACGCACCGTCGACTGTGAATTCCGCTGCTTGTTTAATGCTGTCATCGGCCAAATGCATATGAGGGAGACGGACGCCATTGGTAACCCCAGCGATTTCATTAGGGCTCGTTTCAGCGACTAGAAAGTAAGTTCCAAACTTATCGCTTCTTAGTATAAATGCTTCTAGCGAAGCGGCGGCTTCTGGCGGATAAACCATGCGCTCTATGGTATAAGCTTCTAAAATATCTTGTTCAGTTAAGGCTGGACGAATGATCATGGCAAGTAATCTCCTTTATATTGGATATGTCACGGAAAAATTTTTCCCTAGTGAAACATTCTTTCGTATGCACATAATTGTTAGACTATAGCATAATATAGAATTCTGTAGTATAATTACACTTAAAGTTTCCTTGGTACAACATTATTGGATGTGAGAAAGAAGGGATCATAGATGGAAGTGGCTTACAAGAAATCTGAACAGGAGCTAAGCGGTTGGAAAAGAAAGTCTCCGAATCCCAGCTTGCCCGAGGTTCATCAAAGTTTACATGTGCCGAAGAAGGCAGGTTTCTTCCGTAAACTGCTTGCCTTTATCGGACCCGGCTATCTTGTAGCTGTTGGATATATGGATCCGGGTAACTGGGCGACGGATTTAGCCGGAGGCTCCCAATTCGGATACACGTTATTATCTGTTATTTTAATTTCGAATTTAATGGCGATTCTCCTGCAAGCCTTGTCTGGACGACTTGGAATTGTGACAGGCAGAGATCTAGCCCAAGCGTGTAGAGATCATTACAGTAAGCCCGTTTCTTTCGCGTTATGGATCCTGTGCGAGCTTGCTATTGCCGCATGTGATTTAGCTGAAGTGATTGGGGCTGCCATTGCGCTTAATTTACTTTTCGGGATTCCGCTTATTTACGGGGTCATTCTCACAGCTTTAGATGTCCTCTTGGTGCTTTTGCTTCAAAAGAAGGGCTTCCGGTACATCGAAGCTATGGTCATCAGTTTGATGCTGCTTATCATTGTTTGTTTTGTTTTTGAGCTTATTTTTTCTCATCCGGATTTAAAGGCGGTTGCTGTAGGCTTTATTCCTACAACGCAAGTTGTAACGAACCCGGCGATGCTTTATATTGCTTTAGGAATTCTAGGTGCGACAGTCATGCCGCATAACTTATATTTACATTCTTCTATCGTACAAACTCGAAAAATCGAGCCAACCGTCGAAGGCAAGCGTTCCGCCATAAAATTCGCTACAATTGATTCTACCGTAGCTTTGATGCTTGCGCTATTTGTAAATGCAGCGATACTTATTCTTTCTGCCGCGGCATTCCATTCAGCTGGCACGGAAGTCGCTGAAATTCAGGATGCCTACAAGCTGCTTGGACCTATGCTTGGTACTGGAGCGGCGAGTATATTGTTTGGAGTGGCGCTTCTTGCATCGGGTCAGAACTCGACGCTTACAGGTACGCTAGCAGGCCAGATTGTTATGGAAGGCTTCCTGAACATCCGGCTCGCACCATGGCTTCGTCGTTTAATCACACGACTCATTGCTATTGTTCCAGCTGTTATTGTTATTGGTATTTATGGTGAGAGCGGGGCAACAGATTTGCTTGTCCTCAGTCAGGTCATCCTGTCCCTGCAATTGTCGTTCGCTGTCATTCCTCTCGTTAAGTTTACGTCTGACCGTAAAAAAATGGGGGAACTCGTTGCACCTAAATGGATGGTTATTTTAAGTTGGATCGTTGCGATCGTTATTGCAGCATTGAATGTATATTTACTCTACGGCACAATTTTTAAATAATTACTCGCGTATACACAAAAGCAGGGATGATATTCATCTCCTGTTTTTTTGTTGTATTCATCACTTTGTTTTCATGGTCTTTTCATATTCCCTCTTTTTCTTAAGGATAAACAATGGTAAGATATAAAATAGTGTAGATATGGCAAGCAGTTGATACACTTCATTGAAGGGGGCAAGGCTTTTGCTAAAGAGAACTTTGATAGGATTGCTTCGCAGTCATGAGTCAACCGGAGATAAAGCGAGAGATCCGCTGCTAAAAACAAGGTACTACAAACTTCCAAAAGATCAGGTGTGGGAAGAGGTTACAGCCGTTTTGAAGAAAACGCCTGGTTATAAACTTCTTCACGAAGTTCAAAACGTTGGGGAAATTCTGGCCGAACGCCGTACGATGCTAGGCAGAACTCAAGATGTTACCTTAACATTGTTTGGAATTAATCCGGTTAAGACAGCTGTTGATATCTATTCTGCATCACGGGGTTCCATGGGAGATCTGGGTTCGAATTATCGTACGATTTTGGATATTTATAAACAATTAGATCGTAAACTTGCCTCTTATAAAATTGATGGATAAAAAAAACAGCAGGGAAGCTTGGCCTCCTTGCTGTTTTTATTTTATTTAGATTAAATCAAATTTTTTACAGCTGTTACCGCAGCTTCATAGTTTGGATGTGAAGTCATTTCGCCGAGATATTCAACGTATTGAACAGTGTCATTAGCATCGATGACAAAGATAGCACGCATATCGAGTTGAAGTTCTTTAATCAGAACACCATAAGCTTCGCCAAAGGATTTGGTTTTGTAGTCGGACAAAGTGATCACTTTATCGATTCCAGCGGCACCGCACCAACGGGATTGTGCAAATGGAAGGTCAACGCTGATTGTAAGCACGGTTACATTGTCACCTAAGCCAGCAGCTTCTTCGTTAAAACGACGTGTTTGAGCGTCGCATACGCCTGTATCCAATGATGGAACAACGCTGATCAATTTTACTTTTCCTGCGTAATCTGCGAGTGTAACTTGATTCAGTAAATCTTTGTTAACTGTGAAATTAGGTGCTTTGTCGCCTACTTTAACTTCAGGTCCTACCAAAGTGATCGGGTTGCTTTTAAAGGTAGCAACGCCTGTGCGTTCTTGTGCCATTGTACGGTTTCCTCCTTTATTTTCCAAGCCAAATCTCAACTTATTTATTATAAGCTTTTTGAAGTTAGGTTGTCCAATCGATATAGTAGGGCTATAATTAGATCCGATACGGTAGAGTAAAAAGGATTGTTGGGGGATTCATGAAGTGGAGTTAAGACAACTGCAATATTTCGTGAAAGTTGCTAGAAAACAGCATGTTACGCAAGCTTCAGAGGAGCTTCATGTTGCACAATCAGCTGTTAGCCGACAAATACATTTGTTGGAGGAAGAACTTGGCGTTAAACTGTTCGTACAGAAAGGCCGCAATCTGCAGCTTACTTCTGTTGGAAACTTGTTCTTGAGCCGAGTAGAAGGAATTCTTACTGATTTGGAACGTGCCGTCGGGGAGATTCATGAATTTCTGGATCCGGAGGCGGGGGAAATTCGAATTGGATTTCCGCATAGCGTAGTTATTAATTTATTGCCTGTTGTCATTGCTGCATTTAAAAAAGATCATCCTAATGTCAAGTTTAGGTTGCGTCAAGGAACCTATAACAGCTTGATTCGAGATGTCATCAAAGGGGACATAGATCTCGCTTTCATCTCACCGTTCCCGGAGGCACATGAACATGTCACGGGCGAAATTTTGCTGACTGAAGAATTATTTGCTATTTTGCCTGCCAATCATATATTAGCGGAGTATACATCCATTCGCTTGGAACAGCTCAAACAGGAATGCTTCGTTATGTTCAGCGAGGAATACACGCTTCGTTCCATTGTAATGGAGGCCTGTTTAAAAGCTGGCTTCGTACCGAAGATTGAATTCGAAGGTGAAGAGACCGATACGATCCGCGGGCTTGTTGCTGCGGGTATGGGGGTTAGCCTATTGCCTGATATGGCTCTATTGGAAGGCGGTCAGCTTCAGCCCGCCAAAATACGTGTAACGGACCCCCAGGTGACCCGAACCGTAGGCCTGATAAGTCGCAAAGGTGAGAAGCTGCCTTTGGTAGCGGAAGTATTTAGACGCTTTTTGCTTGAATATTTTCAGCTGTTGAAATAGAAAAAAGCTTTCCTTGTGAGCGTTACTGCGCTGCACGTAAGGAAAGCTTTTCTATTTAGTCGTCGTTGCTGCGACTGTTGAAGATCATAATATACTTTAAAAGCTCAAGGACTGAAATAAGCGCTGCGGCCACATAGGTCAGGGCTGCGGCATTAAGTACTTTGGCTACACCGCGTTCTTCTTCATTAGAAATAAAGCCCTCTGCTACCATCAAGTCGCGTGCTCTTGAGCTGGCATTGAATTCCACTGGCAGCGTAACAAGCTGGAAAGCGACGGCGGCTGCGAAGAATAGAATACCGATGCCAAGCAGCCACGGAATCTGCTGGAAGAAGAAGCCTGCTAAGATCAGAATCGGTGCTATGCCGGATGCGAAGTTAACTACGGGAAACATCTGATGTCTCATGACGAGCATCGGATAGTGTACCTTATGCTGTATGGCATGGCCAACTTCGTGGCAGGCAACTGCTACAGATGAAATAGAGCTTTGGTAGTACACGGGCTCAGACAGCCTTACGACTCTGGCTATGGGATCATAGTGATCGGAGAGTGCGCCAGGCACAGCTTCAATCGGTACATCGTAAAGGCCGTTGGCATCCAGCATACGCCTTGCCGCTTGAGCTCCCGTCATTCCTGAGTAGATGGGAACCTCAGACCACTTGTTAAATGTTCCTCGAACTCGAAATGAAGCCCACAGCGAAAGTCCGAAGGCAATAATAATGAGAAAATCCATCGGGTGAAAAAACATTCTGCATTCCTCCGTATTTCATTATGAGAACGGATTTTTACCTAGAAGAACAATAAGCGCTTCAATACAGGCGGCTGTAGGCTGCGTTAGAATTTTATAAAGTTTCTTCATTTGATTCGGTTTTAATTGCTGAATGATCGGGCCAAGCTCTTTGGCTTCCTTCATTAACTGTTCCAAATGAAGCTGTATGGATGTCAGCTTATCTCTCACCGTATCGTCCTGCGAAACTTTATTCAACTGCTGTAGATTTGCTTTGATTTCTTCTAATGTATATTTCTCGTTCTTCATTGATTCAATACGTTTGAGCCGATTTAAGGTTTCAACACTATATAGGCGGTAATTCGTATCTGATCTTTTCTCAGGTTCGATCAAGCCCAACTTGGTGTAGTAATCAATGGTACGAGGACTGACATCGGCTAGTCGGGCTAATTCTCCGATTTTATAAAGAATTTCATTCCCCATTATAAATTCACCTCTACTCCATGTTATGTACAAAATCTACTACTAAGACTCATAATACCTGATTCCAAACCATACAGTCAAACGTAATGCTTGTCAAACTCGCAGGGGCTAAAAAGAGAGAATTGGTAACATTGGCTATTCTATATTAAGGAAAACACGAATTATGCATGTGCTATGTCAGGTTATTTTTCGTTTTTTTCTAATTTCCGAAGAAAATCCTATTGTCAAACCCCATCTTCATGTATATAATGACATTAAGAGTTTCATTACATGTTATTTAATCTAACATTAAAGGAAGTGGTCGTATGATTAAGAAGTTATTGTTAGCTCTCGGTGTCATGTCATTATTGTTCCCTACTCTCGCGTTTGCGGCTGATGAAGCAACAATCCCGCAACTCCAAAGCGCAATTGACGCCGTATGGGTGATGTTGGCAGCGATTCTGGTTATTTTCATGCAAGCGGGATTTGCGCTTCTGGAAGCCGGTTCAACTAGGATGAAAAATGCCGGACACGTTGCTGGTAAAACGATCTTAACATTCGGATTATGTGCGATTGCTTTCTGGGCGGTTGGTTTCGGCTTCGCCTTCGGAGATGGCAATGCGTTCTTCGGGACAACGGGCTTTTTCGTTACAGGTCTAGAAGATCAAGCAAGCGCTGCATTCGGTTCCTTGTCAGCTTCGGATGTTCCTATCGGCATTAAATTCTTGTTCCAACTGGCATTTGCGGGTGTATCCTTAGCGATTGCGTGGGGCGGTTTCGCCGAAAGAGCAAAGCTTCCTGTTTATTTCATCTTCGGTATTCTCTTTACTGTCGTGATTTATCCGATCGTTGCTCACTGGGTATGGGGCGGCGGCTGGTTAAGCAAATTGGGCATGCAAGACTTTGCGGGTTCCACTGTTGTTCATCTTCAAGGTGCAACGGCAGCTCTCGTGGCTACCATCTTGTTAAAACCACGTATTGGCAAATATAATAAAGATAAAACAGCTAACCTGATTCCAGGTCATAACCAAGTGTTGTCTGTTCTAGGCGTTATTATTCTTTGGATCGGTTGGTTTGGTTTCAACCCAGGTAGTACATTAAGTGCTATGGGCGATGGATTCTTTGGATATATCGCTTTAACTACGAATATGGCAGCTGCCGCAGGTGGCGTTGCAGCGCTAATTATTTCTTGGATGTATTTTGGTAAAGCGGATATTCCTAGCATGTTGAACGGTGTTCTTGCAGCGCTTGTTGCAATTACGGCAGCTTGTGCGTTCGTCGATACCTGGGCGGCAATTGTTATTGGCGCAGTAGCGGGTATTGTAACGTTCTTTACAGCTCAATGGTTTGAAAAAGCGGGAATTGATGATCCGATATATGCTTTCTCCGTACACGGAATTGCAGGTATCTGGGGTACTCTTTCAACAGGTTTATTCGCTACGCCTGAATTGTCCGCAAAAGTTGGCGTAGGCGGAGCTGGATTGTTCTACGGCGGCGGTCTCCATCAATTAGGCATTCAAGCGCTTGGCGTATTCGGCGCACTGCTCTTCGTACTTGTGCTTTCCTTCATTATCTTAGGAATCATGAAGGCTACTGTCGGACTTCGTGTGACAGAAGAAGAAGAAATTATCGGTCTGGATTTGTCCGAACATGGTTCATACGGTTATCCGGAACAAATGAAAAAAGCAAATCAAAGCGGTGCGTCCGTTTAATTCAACTTACACTTTCTACTAGAGCAAAGGAGATGCAACATGAAACATCTCTCAATGGAGCAGATCTTGGAACGCATTATTCATTCGGAACAGTTCGATGAGATGCGTGTAACCAGAGATCAGGTGCATGAGATGTTTCGGGAGCATCTCCTTTTCTCCCATTCATCTGAGTTTGGGCGCAATGTGAATGAGATTCATGATGCATTGATTCGAAGGACAATCCAATTGGCAGAACAAATTGTGGAGGACGAAGGATATGGCAAGCCGCCTGTTCCTTACGCTTTCATCTTGTTTGGCAGTGGAGGTCGCAGAGAGCAGACACTCTGGAGCGATCAAGACAATGGGTTAATTTATGAAGATAGTTCGGAGCATTCTGAGGAAGCGTTGGAGCTTTATTTCACCCAGCTTGTTACCTGGATTTTGCATGGTTTGGATACACTAGGTTACCCGCCTTGTGAAGGAAATGTGGTATCGAGCAACAAGCAATGGAGAAAGCCTGTTACACAATATGTCGAAATGATGTTGGGATGGTTCCAAGAGCCGAATTGGGAAAATGTTAGATATCTGCTCATTCTGGCTGATATGCGCTGCATTTATGGGGCGGAGTATCTAGTTGACCGTCTGAAACGTGAATTTTTATCGTATGTTCACGAAAATCCGAGTGTTCTTAAATATTTGCTATCCAATACCTTGCACCATAAAATTTCTTTGGGTGTATTCGGTCATCTAATCAAGGAACGCTATGGGGAAGATGCAGGCGGCTTTGACATTAAATATGGGGCTTATATTCCGATTGTGAACGGTATTCGACTCATGTCCATTCTAGCGGTTATTCATCAATCCTCCACTTTGGAACGCATAGAGCAGCTTAGAGGAAGTTCTGTTATTTCAGAGAATCATGCGAATGAGTGGCATCAAGCGTTTGCTATTGCGTTGAAGCTAAGAGATATTACGCCATTTCAGGTTGAAGATCACATCTATTCAACAAGAAGTAAGCTTAGAGCAGATCAGTTGACCAAGGACCTTAGGCAAGAATTGAAATATTGTTTGCGGGTCGGTATGGATCTTCAAAAGTATGTAAAAAAGTCAATAGATGCGCACTTAGACAAAGAAAAAAGCTAGCGGATATAGGATCGGTGGAGAGAGGTGATTCGGGATGAAAGACATGCGCCCTGCAGGCCGTATGTGGCATTTGTATAAAATGGGAGGGTTAACGCCCGCTATCACTTCAATGTTTGATGCGCAAAGTGCTCAGCAGATGGCATTCATTCGTTCGATGCTGAAAGAACAAAGAAAAGATTCACTGTTTGAAATACCTTTACATTCGATGGAACTCGTTGTATTTGATTTGGAGACGACAGGCTTCTCTCCTTATAATGGGGATGAGATTATCTCGTTTGGCGCTGTGTCCGTTATTGGCGGGGAGATTCAACACGATCAAACCTTTTATAGTGTTGTAAATCCAAAACGGAAAATTCCTGATGATATCGTGAAGTTGACTGGCATTACGAATGAAATGGCAGCCGATGCGCCCGATTTGATTGTTGCGCTTCGAGATTTTTTAGAGTTTGTGCAGCAGAAGGTGTTAGTCGCTCATGCGACTGGTCATGATAAAAACTTCCTGAATGCAGCTTTGTGGCGTACCTCTAAAGTCAGCTTGTCTCACCGTGTATTGGATACGATTATGATTGCCAAGTGGTTAATGCCCAAAAGGAAAAATTTAAGCTTGGATTCTTTGCTTCATGCGTATGATATTCCTGTGACGACTCGTCATCATGCATTGGAAGATTCGCTTATGACCGCGCAGCTTTGGGCGAAATTTATGGAAGAAATTAAATCTAGAGATGTGGATACGTTAGGAGATTTATACGCTTTATTAAGCCATCACTGACCAATGACAAACGTAAGTTTGCGGATTTGGGTCGGGGTGGCTTTTTTTATGTGATAAATTTGCAAATCAACTTGGTTCGGGTCATGCAGCGATAGGATCCAATGCGATGGAATTGTATGCCATAAGGTGGCCAAATCCTCTTCGGAGGGGGTTGGGGGCGCAGTTGGATGGGAATGGAAGATGCCAACAATTTGGATTGTCGTATCCATGAGATATGGAATGATCTCTGGAGGATTGATCTGAAAATGCTGTAGAGGGTTGCTTGCATGATTGCGGAGCGGGATTAAAGAGACCGCGTCGATGGTAAGGGGAGTGAGTTTGCCTGTTATCAGGCCGCAAGCTTCAAAAGGTAAAGAGTTCCTGCAATAATGAACCAGTTGGTTATATAGCTCTGTTTGGATATGGACGCTCACGTTTTCATTCCTTCTTTTTTCTAAGGATGATGCTATTATATCGATTTCTTCCATGAAAAAACAGATTCCGGGCGGAATCTGTCAGTTGACCTGCCCTTTGGGTTTAATTAAAAAGAAGACGACGCCAAGGGTGATTAGTGCAAGTGATGATACAGTGATAAAAATGGCGCGGTGCGATATATTCATTAGCCAACCGAATATAGGAGGTCCGAAGGCAACGCCGATGAATCGGAGGCTGTTGTACAAGGAAGTAATCATTCCGCGCTGCTCACGTTTCACAGAGCCTGTGATCATTGTATTTAAGCAGGGTAGAAGAAGGCCTGTACCTATGCCGCTTAATGTTAATAAGCCAATAAATACATAAAGGCTGGAATTGAAAAAAATCGACAATGCCAACGAAATGGTCATAAGAAGAAGGCCGATGTTCATCAGCCAGCGCATTAAAGTCCCATTCTTCTTGATGAGTGCGCCAGTGGTATAGGCAGTTACCACTTGTCCCAATAAAGGAATGGCAAGCACGAGTCCTTTTGTTACGCCTTCGATCCGGTAAGGTGCCTCCTCCAAGATTTGGGATAAGTAGAATAGCACGCCGAATAAAATAAATAGAGCTAAGGAACCTGCGAAAAACGAGGCGATCAACCACCGGCCTTTCTCTTTGAGAATTTGGAGGATTTGTCCGATGTAGGCCTTTAAAGTTTGAGGTTCTTTGGTTTTCTTAGGTTCTTTGATGATGAAAATAACTGCAAGCAATGAGAGTAAGCAAAATACCGGGAATGCGAAAAATGGCACAAACCAGACGATTAACGCAAGCAAAGAGCCGAATATCGGACTCACCACTTTGCCTGCGCCATTTGAAGCCTCTGTTAGGCCAAGGGCTTTGCTTTCCGTGCCACCCTTATATAAATCCCCAACAAGCGCCATGGCTATTGGTGCTGTACCAGCGGCTCCAAGCCCTTGTATGACCCGCGCGATGATTAGAACGGTATAAGAGTTCCAGATGGCGCCGAACCCGGCAAGAATGCCTGCAGAGCCGTATATGATGAGGGAAGGGATGATAATTGCTTTACGGGTGAAGCGGTCGGACAAATATCCGGATATCGGAATAATGAGTCCTGCGGTTATTGAAAACAACGTGATGACTAAGCTGCTTTGGAAGCGAGATATCCCCATTTTCTCCTGCATATCCGGCAGAATAGGAACAAGCATAGAGTTGCCTAGCACTAGAACTAAAGGGATGGATGCAATAGCGATAAATTCCCATATATGACCTTTAGATTCTTCGCTTTGCGCATTTTCCTTGTTCTTGTCTTTCGTTCGCTCAGCCTGTGGCATTTCATCGAGCACTTCGCTTTCAAAGACGATATTGAGCCTTCTCTTTTTCGTTTTCTCCATGTCTCGACGTCCTTTACAATCAGAGTGTATCCTTACTTTTCCCTGCCAAGGTTCAAACATACTGTGCATTTGTTCTTCATATGTTGGAATTTTGTCGAGAATGGAGATAATATAGACAGAGTGGAGGTGCGAGAGATTTTGAAGAGGAATGTGTTAATACTAGCTGTTGTTGTGCTGCTTGCAGGCTTCGCAGTGTATCAAAATGCCCAGCATGCAAATAAAGAAACCATCCTTCCTACCGAGCAAGCGCCCAAGGTGAACTTCCTTGCCCCTTCGTTTACTTTACAAGGACTGGATGGACAGGAATATACGGTAGGCGGGCCAAGAGAAAAGCCGTTGTTAGTCAACTTCTGGGCCTCGTGGTGTGGGCCATGTGCCGCTGAAGCTCCTGACTTAGTTAACATGTACAAAAAATATGAGGGCCAATTCGATCTTTATGCCGTTAATGTAACACCGGGAGATAAGATGGATAATATTAAAAAATTCGTTGAGGAATACAAGTATCCGTTCCCAGTGCTGCTTGATAAGAAGGGGGACAATGCGGATACGTACCGTGTGGTAGCGATTCCTACGAGTTTCCTGATTGATAAAAATGGGGTTATCCGCGAGGTTATTCATGTTCTGTCTCCGAAAGAGCTGGATAAGAAAATTGCCGGATTAATAAAGGGTTGAGAACAAAAAGAAAAGCTGCAGGAGGCTGCATATCAGCTCCTTGCAGCTTTTTGTGTATTTGCTAATGATTCACCAATCCAAGCCGCTCTTGCTGGTCTTTGTTGGCAGGCTCAATTCGTGTTCTGTTCAGCAGTGAATAGCGGAGGCTGTCAACTAAGGCGTACCAGCTTGCTTCGATAATATTGCTGGAAACCCCAAGCGTATTCCATGAAGTATTGAAATCGGTTGTCTCCATCAACACGCGAACTTTACCGGCTGTGGCATCTTTCTCGTCAAGCACCCGTACCTTGTAGTCGGACAAGTGGATGTGCTGAATATCAGGATAATACTGTATCAACGCTTTGCGCAGCGCATTGTCGAGCGCGTTCAATGGACCGTTGCCCTCTGCCGCGGTATAGATCGTTTCGCCGTGAACTTTGACTTTCACAATGGCTTCCGAGACAACTGCGTGATTCGCGGATTTCTCCACGAGCATTTTGAACGACTCCAAAGTGAAAATCTCTTCGAGTCCTTCGAAAGCTTCGCGCAGCAGAAGTTCTAAGGATGCGTCGGCACCTTCAAATTGGTAGCCTTGATGCTCGAGATCTTTAATTTTCTCAATGATTTCTTTTGTTTTCTGGTGTTCATTTTTAAAGTCAAGATTTAACTCCTGAGCTTTCACGAGCACATTGCTTTGACCGGCCAGTTCGGAAACAAGAACGCGCTGTTTGTTGCCGACGAGCTCAGGCGTAATATGTTCGTAAGTGCTCGAGTCTTTCAAGATGGCCGAAACGTGAATGCCGCCTTTATGGGCGAATGCCGCATTACCGACAAAAGGCTGGTTAATCGGCATATGCATGTTGGCGATTTCACTAACATATCTAGATACTTGCGTCAGCGATTTAAGCTGCTCATCTGTAATGACATCATACTTCAATTTCAATTGAAGGTTAGGAATAATTGAGCTCAGGTTCGCATTCCCGCAGCGCTCCCCGTAACCGTTAATGGTCCCCTGCACTTGCCCGGCACCCGCTTGGACGGCTGCAAGGCTATTGGCTACTCCTAATTCGCAATCGTTATGCGCGTGAATGCCAATCGGCGTGGTTACGTGCTGTTTAACCGTCGATATAATGGATGAAATCTCACCAGGCAGCGATCCGCCGTTCGTGTCGCATAATACGATCCAGTCCGCACCGGCGTTTTGCGCTTGTTGAATCGTCTGCAAGGCATACGCTGAATTATTTTTAAAACCGTCAAAGAAATGCTCGGCGTCATAGATGACTTCGAGTCCGTTGCTTTTCAAAAAGCGAACCGAATCATAGATCATCGCTAAGTTTTCTTCAAGAGAGGTTTGGATGGCTGTGTGTACGTGGAAGTCCCATGATTTCCCGAAAATGGTTGCCACCTGTGCGCCGGATTCCACAAGTCTGTTCAAATTAATATCATCTTCAGCCTTAGAATCCTTGCGTCTCGTGCTGCCGAAAGCCGTAATCTTGGCATTAGCAAACTTCATATCGCGAGCGCGCTCGAAGAATTCAATATCTTTGCTGTTGCTGCCAGGCCATCCGCCTTCAATATAGTGAACCCCAAGCTCATCAAGCTTGCGGGCAATTTTGATTTTATCCTCGACGGATAAGGAGATGCCTTCTCCCTGTGTACCGTCTCGTAATGTAGTGTCGAAGATTTTGACTGATGTTGACATGGGTTCCTCCTTAAAAGTTCGCCAACTGACTGTAATTTGGAAGTGAGTTCGCTTGCTTTAAAGCGTTAATGTATAATTAACGATTATAACATACTTCTATTTGTAAGGACATCATATCGCAAAAATACGTTTGCTTGAAAGATTATTTTTTTGTATGCTGAAATTGACTTTCGCTAGAGCCGAAATTGTGGAGGTGCTGTGAAGCATGTCGGTTCATCATCATTATCCCAAACAAGGCAGAGTCATCCTTCATATTGATATGAATGCCTTCTATTGCTCCGTGCATGAAGCTGTGGAGCCTCATCTATACAAAGGAAAGCCTCTTGCAGTGGCAGGCAGTGTGGAGCTGCGCAAGGGCATTATCGTAACGTCATCGTATGTGGCCCGCCGTATGGGAATCAAGACGGGCATGCAGGTGAGACAAGCGCTTCGCATTTGTCCGGATTTAATGCTCATTCGACCGGATTTTGATCTATATCGCAATTTTTCACGTCGGTTTATGCAGATAGCCTATAGTTTTTCCCCGCTTGTGGAATCTATGTCCATCGATGAATGCTTTGTCGATATTACTGGATCTAAACAGTTTGGCACACCAATGGAAATTGCTATGCGTATTCAGAGGCATATCATGGATGAATTAAGTTTACCATGTTCCATTGGCGTCGCGCCGAACAAATTGCTTGCCAAGATGGGCTCTGATCTCAAAAAACCGAATGGCATTTCGGTCATGCGGCTGCGTGATGTTCCGAACTTACTGTGGGACAAGCCCTGTAACTATTTATATGGAATCGGGAAAAAGACGGCGGATAAGCTAACGAAGCTGAGTATTCATACACTCGGCCAGTTGGCAGTGGCGGATGAGAACCTTCTAAGCAGGCATTTCGGTATCTTGGGACCTCATTTGAAGCAAGCAGCGAACGGGATCGACCACTCCTTGGTTAATCCGGAACAAGAACAAAGCAAATCGATCGGGCACACAACTACATTACCCCATGACCTTACGGATAAAAAAGAGGTTTTTCGCGTATTCCTGAATCTAGCGGATCAAGTTGCCAGAAGATTGCGGAGGCAGAAACTTATGTCATCCACCGTACAAATCACAATCCGGGATCCCGAGATGAGAACAATTACCCGATCGATTACTTTACAGACGCCAACAGAGCATATGGATGATATCTATAAAACGGCTTGCCAGCTTTTTGATCACCATTGGGAAGAAGGGAACCCGATTCGTCTCTTAGGGATCACACTGCAATCCTTATCGGCTAAAGAAGAAACAGCGGTTCAATTAGATCTGTTCGATTATGAAAAACAGCCGCGCCGCGATCAACTAAATCGAATCATGGATCAACTACGAGATAAATTTGGCGAAAATGCGATTCTGACCGCAGGCATGATGAGTGACGACCCGTCTGCACTGATCAGAAACCATAAAACGCGAGGAACGTCTCTTCAAATGGATCATTTGAAAAACAATCCGCTGCATAAGGAAGAGTAGGAGAGGCGACATGGCACATCATATTGGGTTTGCAGGCTATTCCAATAGCGGTAAAACGACCCTAATCGCAAAAGTTGTTACTGAGATGAAGCGGCGCGGCTACCGGGTAGGCGTAATGAAACATGATGCTCATGGGCATTATAAAGAGAAGGAAGGAACGGATTCAACGACGTTCATCCGCACAGGCGCTGATGCCGTTGTCACCATCTCACCTGAAGCCGTGCATGTATATGAAAAAAAAGCTTCGCCGGAGTTGTCTGGGCAGTTGGAAGCCTTCGCGCATTTGGACTATATAATTATTGAAGGATTTAAGAAGGAAAAGCATCCTAAAATTGCTGTTATTCGTACACTAGAGCAAACAGTCATTTTGGATGAACTAGATCCAGCGCCGATTGCGGTTGTATCGAATCTTCATGTTGGAAGGGAGGGCATGCCATCCTTTCATTTGGATGATGCAAGTGCCGTTGCTTCGTTTATTGTTCGATTTTTCGAGGCTCGTCAATATTAAGGTTTGAACTTTATTAGCTTTTATATTATATTTTACATTGAGGATATTTAGAGGAGGAGAACAGTATGGCAAAGTATACATTTGTTGATAAAGATACTTGTATCGCTTGCGGAGCTTGCGGAGCTACTGCACCAGACATTTATGATTACGACGATGAGGGTTTGGCTGAAGTTATTTTCGATGGTGATGGAAACAAAGGGGTAACTGAAATTCCAGAAGATCTGTTCGATGACCTGCAGGATGCACAAGATGGATGCCCGACAGATTCCATTAAAGTGGCAGACTCACCATTTAACTAAACCTATTTTTTTGTGGATGAATACGCAAAATGTCGAAAGAACTCAGTTCCTGACAAGGAATTGAGTTCTTTTTTTTGATACGATTTGTAGAAGACGATAACAATTTATTGCCATTTTGTACATGCCATCTTACAATGAAGCTAGCAAGGATACGGGAGGACAATATGGCCACAAAGAATTGGGTACAGACGCTGATTGCAGGCATTATACTGCTGTTGCTGTCGACATATTTCTACACAGCAGGTTCAGGCGGAAAGCTAGCATTTATTGAAGAGCCATTACAAGATTTTCTGAGAAAAACGAAATCGATAGATGAACGCGAACCTGATGATCGAATCAAAATTGTCAAAATCGATGAAAAATCGCTGACAGCGATTGGAAAGTTCCCGTGGGATCGCTCCGTTTATGCACAAGTGATTGAAAAATTGGAACTATCAGGCGCCGCTGCAATCGGAGTCGACGTCGTGATGGCCGAACCTTCTAAAAACCCCGCCGACGATAAAGCTTTGGCTGATGTTTTGGCCAAATATCACAACGTCATCATGCCTATCCAAATTAATTACCCTGCAATACAAAAGTCTGCTGGCGATTTGGTGCCGGAGAATATCGATTATCCCTCCCTTAGCTTGACTGCTGATAGAGAAAAGATGGCACATATTAATGTACTTGTAGATAAAGATGGGAAGGCTAGAAGGCTGCCGGTTGGGCTGCCGGATGAGAAAAATCAATACATACCTGCCTTTAGCGTTGCACTGGCAAACTTGGTTCTCGAGAATCAAGAGAAGATCAAACGGGATGAAGCTTCTGGAGAGTGGAGGCGTGGCAATACGGTCATTCCTACGAATGAAAGGAATCAGGTTACAACGGAATTTTATACAAAGCCTAGACAAAAAATCGATTCCGATACAGGCTATGAAACGATATCTTTCGTTGATGTATTAACTAGTAAGCAGGGGGTTCCTTTACCAAAAGGTTCCATTGTTCTAATTGGTCCTTTCGTGACCGCGATGCAAGACGAGTATTCTACACCGATTAGTTCGGTGAAGATGTTCGGAATTGAGATTCACGCTAATATGATTCAAACCCTGCTTGAAAGCAAGTTCTATAAAGATACGAGCAGACCGGTGGGTATCGGCATTATTATCATTCTTTCTTTGCTTGCGATTTTTCTGTTTGAGCGATGGAAAGGAAAAGCCGCATTGTTTTTCTTCCTGGGACTTTTTGCATGTTATATTCTGATTTGGTTTGGCTTATACACCGTCGGTTCGATCTTTGCGCCTATGATTTATCCGGTCTTTGCCCTGGTTTCAATTTACATCTGGTCCATTGTGAGTCATTATATGGCAGAACGGAAAGAGCGTAATCGCGTTACGGGGATATTCGGTCGTTTCGTTTCCAAAACTGTCGTTGATGAGCTGCTGCAATCAGGCGAGGATGTCAAGCTCGGAGGCAGCCGTAAAGATATTTCGCTTATCTTCGTTGATATTCGCGGATTTACTCCGATGTCAGAACGTCTTGAGCCTGAGCAAGTTATTCAAGTGCTGAATGAATATTTGGATGTATGCACCAAGGCGATTTTTAAATATAATGGCACGCTTGACAAGTTTATCGGAGATGGTGTCATGGCGATGTTCGGTGCGCCAATCGAGTATGAGAACCATCCGGAAATGGCTGTTCGCGCAGCGATCGAGATGAAATCACAGGCGAGCGTCCTAGAGCAAAAGCTCATCGAAAAATATGGGATTGGCGTGAAGTTCGGCCTTGGTATTAATAGTGGGCCTGCGGTTGTAGGCAACATAGGATCTGAGGATTTAAGACTTGATTATACGGCAATTGGGGATACGGTCAATTTGTCAGCAAGACTGGAGTCGAATGCTAAACCTGGCCAAATCTTGATCAGTGAGCTTACTTATGAGCGAGTCAAGGACCTTTTTCTGATAGAACCGATAGGAGAAATCAAGGTCAAAGGCAAAGAAAAACCGGTTATGGTGTATGAAGTCTTAGGACATTTATCATAAGGAGGCGTTAAGCGTGCTAACAACCAAGAAATCATTTCTTTCTTTTTTCTTAAGTTTTTGTTTAGTATTTAGTTTAATATCTACAATTCTAGCAAAGCCGGCTGAAGCGAAAACAGTTCGTATTGCCGTAGTTTCCTCTCTAAGCGGCGATGTAACGGTTCAGAAAGGCGGAGGCTCTCAAAGGTACGATGCCTATGAAGATATGAGCTTAAACCAAGGCGACAGCCTTTATACAGGATCTGGCTCATCTGCCACGCTGAATCTAAGTAGCGGTGACGGTGATGTTACCATAGGCGAGAATGCGGAGATTAATGTTTCCGATCTCAGTACCTCGAATGGGGCTAAAAAGTCTAAGCTCAAAATATGGGCAGGCGCGATATGGGTCAAAGTCAAATCATTAGCTGGCTCTGATGATGAGTTTGAGGTGGAGACACCAACTGCCGTAATGGGTGTTCGGGGGACGCAACTTTTTGTTGCTGTTGATCCTCGAACCCAAACAACGAAGATGGCTGTTGGAGCTGGCAAAGTTGCCGCAACAACAGTAACGACCGATGGAAATAACAAGCAATCTTCCAGGACGACTTTTCTGTATCCAACCCAGCAAATTTCCCTGAATTCTCGGGATGAAGTGGAGGATTTGAAGCTCAAAGTCGATTTTATGAACTTGGATCAGATCATTCAGGAAGCATCTCCTAAAGTCATTGAAGCAATGATTAAAGCTAAAGCTGAGAGTGACAGGGAGAACGACGAATTTATAGCTAAGAAAAAGAAAGAAATGGAGTCTGGAACGGGTACTTCAGAAGATACAACTTTCGTTATTAAAGACCAGGCTGATCTCGACAAGGTTATGTCTAATTTCCGGAACTTGATTGGTGCAATTGCTAAAAAGGCTGTAGAGAGTAATAAAATCGACAAGTCTCATATGGATCAAGTTATCGCGGAGACGAACAAGAAAATCGATGATCAGAACCGAAAGTTGGATCTGGATAAAGTCAAAGAGCTGGACAAGCATGCAGGGGTAGACCCGGAATTTGAGAAAAAGAAGCAACAGGCGCTGAATCTGCTCGAGGCGAAAAAGAAACTGAAAGAGAAAGAAGAAGCAGATGAGTTGGCGCGCTTGAAGCAGAAGCTGGAAGCTTTCATTAAAGCGATGGAAGCGGCAAAGAAAAAAGTTGACGAAGCGAATAAGCAAGCTCGAAAAGAAACGGATACACGTGCAGCTGAGGAATTGAAAAAGCAGAAACAACAGGCCGCTACTGAACCAACGCCTCAGACGAACAATTCAAACAGTGGCAGTAGTAGTGGTGGAAGCAGCGGAGGTGACACGGGCGGCGGGACGACGCCAACGCCTAAGGTAACTCTTGCAGCCAGTGGGTATGATTCTTCCGCGAGTGCTTTCGACCTTCAGATTAATATGAGTGATTTTACTGGAACGAACGATATTTATGCAGTTGAAGTACATTTGCGTTATGGCGATGCATCCAGCAATGCAAGTTCCCCTTTTGTTGGTTATAACTCTAGTAAAGGAATTCAAGGATCCGCTATTTTTGATGCAAGCCATAGTGCTGACTTCATCAACGAACAGGTTGGCTCTTCTCAAAAAGAACTGATCTACGCCATCACCAATTTCGGAAGCGGTGTTGGGAATGTAGGCTTTAGCGGGACGAAAACGTTAGTGACGATTCCTTTTCATGCCTATAGCTACAACAATGCAGAAACGAGCATTTCAGTCGAAAGCATCACAATTGCGCGCAAAGATGCAAATAACAACGTAAAGATCTTAAATATTCCGGCAAGCAGCATTAGTCCGATTACTATTAGCCTAAACGCAGCTACAAACTAGTCTATATTTAAGGAGAACCTAATGAAACCCTTTAAACATATCCTACTCTCCTCCATTGTGGCTGCTTCATGCCTGGGAGGATCATCGGCTTGGGCCGCAGGTTTGTCCTCGGACGCTCTGTTCACCGGAAATGGCCGAATCATGGCCGATATCTCCACATTTGCAGGCATCGGTGACTTTGAAGATAAGGACGGCGATGCGTGGGCTGCGGCATTCCGAACGCCAAGCAGCGTTGTTCAGCTTCCAGACGGCAGTATACTCATAGCGGATTCACGCAATCATATCCTGCGCAAAATTTCCGGGGGAAAAGTAACGACTTTTGCCGGCCCTGATAAGGTTGTAACGGCGGACAGTCAAGGATTTCCTACAGGGGGTCTGCTGGATGGCAATCCGTCGGAATCCTTTTTCAACGAACCTGCAGGGCTTGCTGTAGATACAAAAGGTACGGTTTACGTTGCTGACGCCGGAAATCATGCAATTCGTAAAATCGATGCAAATGGAAAAATAACCACACTGGCCGGAAATGGAGTTGCCGGAAGTAAAGACGGTCAGGGTGCAGAGGCAACGTTTAACCATCCTAGTGATGTTGCTGTCGCAGGCGATGGTTCTGTGTACGTGGCGGATTCTCTCAATCATGTGATCCGTAAAATTTCGCCAAGCGGTGCTGTCACCACGCTAAACGCCCCATCCAAACGTGTCATTGAAATTCGTCCTGGCAAAGCCGCTTTTGCCGGTGATTATAAGGATGGCAGCTTGGCGGAAGCTGCATTTAATGAGCCGTCGGGTCTTGCGATAGATAGCAAAGGCAATCTATATGTCAGCGATACGGGCAATCACCGCATTCGTTATATCGATCTTAAGGCCAATACGGTCACGACAGTTGCGGGGACAACTGCTGCCGCTAGCGGCGGTTCATTGTACGAAAAAAACGAGCTCTATGCTGCGGGGGATTATGCTGATGGCGACGCTTTAAAAGCGAAGTTTGATTTCCCTAGAGGTCTTGCTGTGACAACGGAAGGCGGCTTGCTAATTGCCGATAGTTTGAATCATTCCATCCGCTACTTGTTAGGCGGTAAGGTAAGCACCATTGCAGGGACGGTAAAGACAGGCGAGGCAGACGGTGTGGAGCAAGCCGCGGAGTTCTACAACCCATCCGACATTATCGTAACCGAGCAAGGGAATATCTTGGTAGCGGATGCTTTGAATAACAAGATTCGTAAGATAACCCCTTATCATCTTCCGGCTCTTCTGCCTGACAATCAACAAGTGAAAGTTGTAAGTAATGATAAGGTCATCGAATTTGACGCACAGCCAGAGATTGAGGCAGGGCGCACGATGGTTCCGGTTCGTGCGATCAGTGAATATTTGGGTTACGAAGTGAAGTATACCGAGCGGAATGGGACGCCAACCGTACAGCTTATCAAAGATGATGTAACAATAGAGCTTGCGATTGGGCATACGGGTGTTACGCGTAAGGAAGTTAATAAAGCTGATATCAAGATTGATACAGATGTAGCGCCGTATGTAAAAGATGATCGTACTTTTGTGCCTGTTCGTTTTTTTGCAGAACAAATTGGTTTGAACGTGCAGTGGGATACAGCCCATCAAACAGCAATTTTAAGAACGAACACTTTTGTAAGATAAATGGTAATAATGGCGGGCTTGGAAGGGATGACCTGAACCAAGCTCGTCTTTTTTTTGTCTTCATCTCCCGGTGACAATTGCCGATAAATCTGAGAGAGAGCATGGAACCGAAATGAAGGGGAGTTGCCGCTTGAAAGATAATAATCGGAACGATCAAATAGAGCGATTTTTTCAGCATAATCCGATCGAAGATCCGCTATATTTAAAAAAATATGTGAAAGAGCATCCAGATCATAAAATGGCCTGGTATTTGTTGGGCAGAGAATACGCCGCTCAAGGGAAAGAGGGGAAGGCCGCTTATTGCTTTGCCCAATCCGGAGGTATTTATGAGGCATTTGAACGACAGAAAATTGCTGTGGAAGGGCCGCTGCCTGCCTTTCCAAGCTCAGCAATGCAGGGAACTGAAGAAGCGTTAATGAAGAAGGGAGCCGCAGCTAACAAGAGCGGTCTTAAGCGAGTGAGCAGGCGTTTAGCGCTGATCATTATGCTGATCCTTATTGCGATTCCTGCTTCCATTGAGGTGGCTAAGGTGGGGGAGAGTCCCTCCCAAGCTGGAAACAAAAATGTTCTGAATGTCCAGACTGATGCGGCGATCGCTCCGTCGATAAACACTTCTTCGAAGCAAAAGCTATATTTTGCTGAATCCGGCTGGGGATCTTTGCTGCAAAAAGTTATTTCAAGTTCGGGTTCAGGAACGGGCGAGTCCATCATTATGGAAGCGTCAAAGAGTACGGATGGGAAATGGGTGGAGTGGAACAAAGCGGTTAAGCCTATTATTGGTGTTGAAAATGGGGGAGGCAGTGGAAATACGGGGTCACTAAAGTACTACAATCCACAGGTATGCTCTTGTCAAGCAGCGGACAGTTCAGCTCTGATTCCTGTTATTCATACATGGATGCTGGATCGTGAGCAGGCTATTGTCCTTCAAAGTGCGATTCAAGCATACAGAGAAAAGACGGGGGCATTGCCTGATCAACCTGAGCAGCTTGCTAAAGCATATCCAGATAATTTGCTGCCCGGTCTATCTCCTGAGATGCAAGCGATGTTTCCGCAGGCATTAAGTAAGGTCAAAGAGATGTCGAAAGCAGGAGATGGCGGAGGGGGCCAGGAATCAAATGAAACCAAGAAGCGGAATCCGGAAGCCAAGGATCAGAGCGCTCCGAGCAACGCGCAGCCGACGGCAGCAGCGGAACCGCTCGTGGAGCCTCTTCGAATTATTATAGACACAGAGAAGCACCGGTTAGCCCTGATCAGTGGGAAGTATGTGATTCGGAGCTACCCTGTCGGTCTTGGAGGCGGGAAAACGCCTGAAGGAGATTTCGTCATTACGGAGAAAGTCCGCAATCCGAACGGAAAATCGAATGGAGAATTCGGCAGCAGAGGCATGACCTTATCGGATTCGCTGTACGCGATTCATGGTACGAATAATCCTGCAAGTATAGGTAAAGACGAATCCCATGGCTGTGTACGCATGCTTCAGGCGGATGTAGAAGAGTTATATGACATGGTACCAGGGATGACGAAGGTTACGATTGGAAAGGGCACATTGCCGGATTCTGATGAGGGTGGAGGCAAGGAAGGAGAAGGGAATGGAGCCGGAAGAGGCAATCCGGGACAATCCTTCCATCTTCCGCTGCAAACAACCGACTCCAATCCGAATAAAAAATATAAATGGCTTGATTAATGAACTGAGTAAAGGCTCCTAAAAAGGAGCCCTTGACAAGAAAGTAGAAAGCGATTACAATTCAACTTGTGAAGGTTTTAATCGTTTTGAATACTATCATTTGTTCAAAACGAGCAGTAATGTCATGGCGATGAGAATCGCAAGCAGAATAGATCCAGTCCAGATGATCGCTTTCTTATTGATTTCATCTTTTGTTTTACGGGCTGCAAGTATTGGTTTCCGTTTTGACATAAGATCACCCTACTTCATTAGATTTAAATGATAGTCCTATTTTATCATAAGTAGCGTGAATCATAGAATATGAATGTTTGTGCTGACTCAAAATGATGTATTGACCTACATGTCATAAAAGTGTAATATTTAATCACATAAGAAACGAAAAGTAATTGAATACGTCAGTTTTAATAACGTGTTACCGCAAGGGCATTAGTTATTGAAGAATGCAAGTCTTCTTCTATAACTATGCCCTTTTTTATTTTTAATTTTAGTTTTCTGAAAGGGGTTGGTAGTAGCGCGAACTAGAACGTATTGTTTTCGCTTGGCTTGTTTTTTTAAAAAGAGCTACACCAGAGTTTATTAAAAAAAGGGAGAAGATGGACACATGAATATGAAAAAATGGTCTACAATGGGCTTGGCAGCATCCATGGTTTTAGTTGCTGCAGGTTGCGGCAAGACAACTGCACCAGTCGATACAGCAAAACCGGCTGCAACTGCTGCACCAACTACAGCTGCTTCAGCCGCTCCAACAGCAAATGCAAAAAAATTATCTGGTGATTTTGAAATCCAATACTTTGTCGGCGGTTATGGCGACAAATGGTGGAAAAAAGTTATCGCTGACTTCCAGGCAGCTAACCCTGATTTGAAAATTAAAGAAAGCGCGGGCCCAAAAATCAACGAGCAAATGAAACCCCGTTGGATCGCTGGCAGCCCACCTGACTTCGTATACATCGATGGCCCTGAATTGTTCGATCGCCAAATGGTGACAGACGGACAGCTCGAAGATTTGACGGATTGGCTGAAAGACGCAAAAAACGTTGACGGCGATAAAATCCTTGATTTGCTTGCGCAACAACCGCCTCAGTACGATGGCAAAATCTACAACATTCCTTTCGTCATGAGCTCATGGGGTATTTTCTATGACAAAGCCTTGTTCAAAGACAAAGGTTGGGCTGAGCCGAAAGACTTTGAAGATTTCTTGAAAACAAGCGAAACGATTAAAGCGGCGGGTGTGAATCCATTCATCCACACTGGTAAATATCCATACTACATCAATGGTTCCGTATTGTACCCAGCGATCGTTTCCGCTAACAACAATGACTACAAACTTCTTCAAGATATGTCAACAAACAATCTTGAAGCTTGGAAAAGTCCAGCCATCCTCAAAGGGTTGAATAAAATCGTTCAACTCCGCGACAAAGGATTTATTGACAAAGCATCCGTACAAATCAACCACACGGATTCCCAATCCTTGTTCCTGCAACACAAAGATGCCTTTATCCCGAACGGACTGTGGCTGCCTAACGAAATGGCGAAAGACGTACCTAGCGGTTTCGATTTCGGATTTATTCCTTCGATCACACAAGATAAAGGTGGAAAAGTGGTTGCTAATACTTCCACTTCGACATTCGCTATTGCGAAAAAAGCAAAAAACAAAGATGCAGCAAAAGCATTCATGCAATTCGTTTTCTCGAAAACGCAAGCTTCCCAATGGGCAGAGCTTAGCGGCGCGCCTTCGAACATCAAAGGTGACATCTCATCGTCCAAAGCGCCTAACTTCGTTAAAGATGCGGCGAAATTCTTGTCTTCTCCTGATACTGTAGTTGTTCCAACTGTGTCTTTCGCAGCTGACGTTGACAAAGCGATGCAGGATGCGACTGTTGCTTTGACAATCGGAACTATTACGCCTGAAGAGTGGGTAAAACGTGTAACAGATGTCGTAGCCAAACAAAAGAAATAAGAACTGGATGAAACAGCGCGGAGAACGAGTAGGGCAGCCGCTTTATGAAGTTCTCCGCCATTATAACGAAAACAACTACTTCTGTTCGTAGTCAAGCGGCTTCCGGTAGAGGTTTATCTCATGATAGGACGGTGAAGATAGAATGAAGACCAGCACAAAACAGTGGAAACGGAATTTGTTCATCGCTTCATTCATCATTCCGACATTTCTGTTTTTCTGCGTGTTTACGGTGTATCCAGTCATACAGGCACTCCAGAAATCATTTTATGATTGGTCAGGAATGTCGGAGAATAGCACGTTTATCGGGTTGGACAATTTTAAGGAATTGTTCAAAGATCCAATTGTTTTACGAGCTATTGGGAATGATTATTTTCTTGTTGCAGGTAAAGTCATTGGAATCATGATCTTGGCAACGTTTTTCGCGGTTGCTTTAACTCGTTTCAACCTAAGAAGCTCAGGTTTTTTCCGCGCGATATTCTTCATTCCGAATGTCATTTCTGTCGTTGTTATCGGTGTGCTTTGGAATTTCATTTACAATCCGCAAATCGGATTCTTGAATGCATGTTTGTCCCTTTTCACAGGAAGCAAGGTTGATATCACTTGGCTAGGATTTCCACAGCATACAATTTGGATGCTGCTGCCGCCTACAATTTGGGCTGGCATCGGCTTTTATATGATCCTCATGATTGCCGCAATCGTGAATATTCCTGCTTCGTACTACGAGGCAGCTAATATAGACGGAGCGGGTCAATGGTCGCAATTCCGCAACATCACCATGCCGCTCATTTGGGAGCAAATTAAAGTTTCTATCATCAATATCGTAATCACAACATTGAACGGATCCTTTGTCATTGTGCAGTTGATGACGAATGGCGGACAACCGGATAATACGACCCAGGTTATGGGATCTTATCTGTATCGGATGGCTTTCCAGCAGTATCATTTCGGTTATGGAGCTGCAATCGGTGTGATGATTCTAATCATTTCCTTGATTACGACGATCATTTTACAGCGTGTTATGCGCCAGGAAACTATCGAAATGCATTAAGTCCATCCAAAGAAACGGATACTGTAGGAGGAAACCAAACAAATGGCTATTAAAAATCCAGTTGCGAAAGTAATTGTCGGGATCATTCTCCTTATTTGGAGCGTTGCCGTTTTATATCCGCTATTGTGGACGTTGTTAGACGCCCTGAAAAATAACGAACAATTTTTCCTGAATGCGCCATGGGCTTTACCGAAGGTCCCGCTGCTGTGGTCGAATTTCAGTTATGTATGGAACAAATATAATTTCAGCACTTACTTTTTGAATTCCATCGTCGTAACCGTTGGAAGTACGCTGTTAGGAATGATTCTCTCCGCGATGACAGCTTACATTTTGGCCAGATACGCCTTTAGAGGCGGCAAACTTCTGCTTACCATCTACATTTCCTCGATGATGATCCCGTTCGCGCTGGCACTCATTCCACTGTTCTTTTTATTGAATGATTTGCAATTAATCAACACCTGGCTTGGCTTGATACTCGTGTATGCTGCGCTTAATCTTCCATTCGGCATTTTCTTACTGGTAGGGTTCTATAAATCCTTGCCTAAGGAAATTGAAGAGGCCGCGATCATTGACGGAACTTCGCACTACGGCACCTTTTTCCGTGTTATGCTGCCTTTGTCGCAACCGGGTCTCATTACCGTGATGATCACGAATATGTTGAACAACTGGAACGAATATTTCCTAGGTGTTGTCATCACGAATGAGCCGACGAAGTATACGCTGCCGATTGGGCTAGCGGTTATGCAAGCAGAAATGCAATATCGTGTGGAATGGGGGCCACTGTTTGCCGGGCTTCTCATCACGACCATCCCAACATTGATCGTATACATCATTTTCCAACGGCAGATTGCAAGTGGAATCACGGCTGGAGCTGTCAAATAATCTCATACGATACGAGAAAAAACACCGTCTCCTAGAGGATATTATCCTTTCAGGGTGGTGTTCTTTCTACTATAATTGGTGTTAGAAAAGAGCGATCAAGAATCGGCCAAACTGATAGGCTTAACCCAGGTGATTCATATGAGATTGATGTATATATTGCAAAAGATTGGGCGATCATTGATGATCCCTATCGCTGTGTTGCCGGCAGCATCGATTCTTCTGCGAATTGGTAAAATGGAATTCGACGATCCTCTGCTCATGCACTTAGCACAGATCTTCGGTTCTGGCGGCAATGCAATCTTTGATAACTTGCCCTTGATCTTCGCGGTGGGCATCGCCATTGGTCTTACCTCCGGGGATGGGATCGCCGCGCTGGCCGCTACAGTCGGATATTTGGTGTTCGACAATGTTCTCAAGCATTTTCAGGTGGGAACAGCGTCAGCAGACCGTTTGGATACGGGTGTCCTTGGCGGCATTCTTGTGGGCATGGTATCTGCGACCTTGTTTGATCGTTTTCAAAATATTCAATTGCCTAAAGCTTTGGGATTTTTCGGCGGTAAGCGATTCGTGCCATTAATAACGGCGCTTTCGATGGTGGCAATCGGCGTCATGATGGGTTTCATTTGGCCATCTGTGCAAAAAGGAATTAGTGCCGTCGGACTATGGATCGTTGAAAATGGCGATATTGGTGTGTTTATATATGGTTTTATCAATCGACTGCTCATCCCAACGGGGCTGCACCACATTATTAATAATATGGCTTGGTTCCAAATCGGAGATTTTGTCACGCCCGCGGGTAAAATGGTGCATGGCGACATCACGCGATTTTTCGCCGGAGATCCGGATGCGGGCATGTTTATGTCGGGTTATTACCCGGTATTCATGTTCGGCCTTCCGGCAGCTGCATTAGCTATGATTCGGAGCACGCCTGCAGCCAATCGGCAGCTATTCGTTCCCGTCATGCTGAGCGCTTGTTTGACCAGCTTTCTAACGGGTGTGACTGAGCCCATCGAATTTGCCTTTATGTTCATGGCTCCGGGATTGTATCTGATACACGCTTTTCTAACGGGCTTATCTATGATGGTCGTTCACATGCTGGGCGTTAAAATGGGATTTGGTTTCTCGGCCGGATTTATCGACTTCGTATTGAATTGGAACTTAGCGACGAAACCCTATTGGATTGTTCTGATCGGCCTGATTTATTTTTTCGTTTATTATTTTGCATTTCGAGCCTATTTACACTTCTTTCCCTCCAGAGTTCCAGGACGTGATGAGCTTCCCGAGCAAAATCAGCCAGATGTGGCCGAACCTGTAGATAGTAAGGAAAACCGCATCTTAAGCATTTTAAGGCATATCGGAGGACCTGCTAATATCCTTTCCATTGATGCTTGTATTACGCGTCTTCGATTATTGGTGAATGACGAGGGGCTAATTTCTGATTCTGGGCTTAAACAGCTTGGAGCCATAGGTGTTATCCGACTAGGTAAAGGCAACATTCACGTTGTATTCGGGACAGAATCGGAACAAATTCGCGAAAGTATGAAGCCCATGCTGCTGAACCGTAAAGAGTAAGATCAGGACAAACCTGAGAATTTGGAGGTGTCTTATGATTGAACGGACGATTATTCACGTTCTTTCATGCAACGTTGTGATGTCGCATTTATCCACAGGGAAAAATTCGATCGCCTTCGGAAAAGGAATCGGGTTTAAAAAAGCGCCGGGAATGATTATCCCTGAAGGTGAAATCTCGCAGGAATTTTTATTGCATACAAGTGAAGTGCTGCGGAATTATGAACAAATTTTAAATGCAGTCGATGTGAAAATTATTGGGATTACCGAGGAAGTGATCGCTTATGCGCAGGGCATGCTCGAAGGCGCCTTCTCAGAAACGATTCACGCTTCGCTGGTCGATCATATCAACTTCGCGGTAGAACGGCAAAAACGCGGGATTTTCATTACGAATCCTTTTGCTTATGAAATCCAATACATGTACCCGGAAGAATATAAGGTAGCCAAAAAGTCTGTAGATTTTCTTAATGAAAATCTGGATGTGAAGCTTCCAGAGGACGAGGTCGCTTTCCTGGCCATGCATTTTAATGGTGCAAGAAAGAAAGAGCAGGCATCCGACTCCTTAGCCGTCGTAAGGGTCGTGTCCCAGACAATCGAATCAGCCAAGGAGCTGGGCTTTAATTTGGATGACTCGTTCTCCACGCTCCGGTTCATTAGTCATTTGAAGGGCTTGATTGAACGGGTGAAACAAAGGAAAACCCTTCAAAACTCGCTGCTGGATAAAATTAAAGAGGAGTATGGAGATACGTACGTGAAAGCTAAAGTACTTTCATTAATGCTTAGCGATTCTCTTCAAACGGATGTGCCCGATGATGAAACAGGCTATTTAACGATGCACCTGGAGAGAATGCTTAAACGGACAGAGGCTTAACTGCTCTATGGAGCCTCGCTTTTTCATCCCCCTTGCAACCGTATGGATGCGGGGGTTTTTCATTTTGAAAACGTTTTGTAACCTTTCTGTCGATTGCAAATTTGGGCATTGTCAGCTAAACTGACTGTTAGAGTCATAAGAGAACGGGGTGTGTGGATATGCTGTATACGAAGTTTGGTAAACCCGTCTTATTCCGGATGGATCCGGAGAAGGCGCATCATCTAACCATTAATGGGCTTAGCGCTGCAGGCGCTTTTCCTGGAGGCAAGCAGCTGCTCAAAGCGATGTATGGGGTACCCTATTCGCCTTACATGGCACAGAATTTATGGGGCATTGAATTTGCGAATCCCGTTGGACTTGCTGCTGGTTTGGATAAAAATGCCAAGGCTGTAAAAGGTTTTTCCCAGCTTGGGTTTGGGTTCATGGAGGTAGGCACGATCACGCCAAAGCCGCAGGCGGGCAATGAACTGCCGCGATTGTTTCGTCTCCCGGAAGATCGGGCGCTCATTAATCGCATGGGGTTCAATAATGTCGGCGTTGATGAAATGGCGCAGAACCTGCAGAAGACAGGGAAGCGTGACATACCGGTCGCTATTAATATAGGTAAGAATAAGGTGACGCCGAATGAACAGGCCGAAGAGGATTACAGAGCCTGCATTCAAGCGTTGTATACATACGGGGATTTCTTTGTTGTCAATATTAGCTCACCAAATACACCGGATTTGCGTAACTTACAGCATGGGAATGATTTGTTCAGATTGCTGGATGCCGTTACGGATGAAATACAGACTCAGCAAGAAAAGCATCGCGATGCGGGGAAACCGGTGTTAGTCAAAATTGCTCCTGATCTCACGGATGAAGAGCTTGAACTGACGGTTGGAACAATTAAAGAAAGTGGCGTCTCGGGTATTATCGCTACGAATACAACACTTAGCAGAGAAGGTCTAAGGCACGCGAACAAAGAACAAGCGGGCGGACTTAGCGGCGAACCGCTCACTAGCCGATCGACGGAAGTTATTAGTCGTGTGTACCGCTTAACGGAAGGAAAGCTGCCGATTATTGGATCGGGAGGGATATTCTCCGCGCAAGATGCTTATGACAAAATACGCGCCGGCGCTAGTCTAGTAGAGGTGTACACGGCATTAATCTACGAGGGTCCGGAGCTTCTAGGCCGTCTAAACAAGGATCTTCAAGCGCTTCTTAAGCGAGATGGATTCACACATATTTCCCAGGCAATCGGCGCAGATCACAAGTGACTTCATTTGGAATGGAGGACAAAAAGATGGATGGACGAGACTGGAAGAAATTTCTCCTGCCTTATGAGCAATCAGTAGAAGAGTTAAAAGTAAAATTCAAGACGTTGCGGGGCGAGCTTAAAAGCAGGGAAGAATACTCCCCAATCGAGTTCGTTACGGGCAGAGTTAAGAAAATTTCGAGTGTGCTGGAGAAAGCTAAGCGGTTGAATGTTCCGATGGATCAATTAGAATCCGGTATTGAGGATATTGCAGGCATTCGCATCATGTGTCAATTCGTAGAAGATATTGAGCGCTTGGCAGATCTTATTCGAGCAAGGCAAGATATGAGTGTCGTCTATGAGAAGGACTATATCACGAATAAAAAACCAAGCGGCTATCGCAGCTTTCATATTATTATTGAATATCCGGTGCAAACAGCCTTGGGCATGAAACGGATTTTGGCCGAAGTGCAAATTCGGACGCTCGCGATGAACTTTTGGGCTACGATCGAGCATTCTTTGAATTATAAATATAAAGAGCAATTGCCTGAAGATGTTAGGAATCGATTAAGTAAAGCGGCTGAGGCAGCGTACTTATTGGATCAGGAAATGTCCAGTATTCGCGGGGAAATCGTGGAGTCTCAGAAAATGTTTGAAGACCAGTCGAATGTGGTTAATAAAGTGTTGAACTACATTCAGGAGCTCTACTTTTACCATCGCGTTCGGGAAGCTGCTCAATTTCAACTGCGATTCAATGAGATCTGGGAATCGGATGATGTCTGGGCGTTGAATGATCTGGCTTCAGAAATTGAAGCGGCGATTTCTAGAGCCAAAAAAGGAGATCAGGCTTAATTCTATGGATGCTTATGACCGCTTGTACGTTGCCTATTTGTACTACTTCAATGAAGCGCGGGATTATTTTGAATGTCATGAAGTGATGGAGGAGCTTTGGCTGGAGGAAGGCCGAAGCCGTTTATATCAAGGTCTACTGCAGGTTGCAGTAGGCCTTTATCATCATGCAAATGGTAATGTAAGCGGATCCATTAAGTTATTTTCAGCGGGTCTCGATAAATTAACTCCATACCCGATTCATATGCTGGGGATAGATTTGGGCAAGCTGCAACATGACAGCCGTCTCTATTTGGAAAAGCTGCTTCGGTTCGAAGATGAGCCGTTTGCTCCTTATGACATCGACATTCGTATCATCGATGAGGGACTTCAAGCGCTTCTGGAAGAAGTGAAAAGCCATCCGCCTGTTCATCAAGAGGATGGGGAAGATTAGGTCTAGGCAACTCATCGATATTTACAAAAACGTTACATGAAGTTAACAATCTGTTAAACCTTCTCTAGTAATCTATTGAATGACATGATGAGAGAGAGGGTTTGGGTAATTATGAAAAAGTTGAAATTAATAGCAAGTACAGCGCTAGTATCGACGCTGCTGCTTCAATCTGCTGCGTGGGCGGCAGAAGATGTCCTTCCGCTGCGCAAACAGTTAGAGGGTGGCGGTGCAAAGGTCACGTGGGAAGCGAGCACGCAAACGGCTTCATTTACACTAGCTAATGGCGTGAAAGGTTCCGTAACAGTTGGCAATAAAGAGTATGTCTTAGACGGAAAAAAAGGAAAATTGGGGACTGAAGTAAAACTGGTGGATGGCAGCACGATAGCGCCGGCTGAATTGTTTAAGGCTATTAATGAAGCTGGGAAAAAAAGCGAAGATAAACAGCCGCTCTCCACAGTTGTCAAGGTAAAAGCAGACGCGGAGACAGGCGTAGTTGAAAGCGGCAGCGATGCGGCCGATGACCCTGCTATCTGGGTACATCCGACAGATGCGAGCAAAAGCAAAATCATCGCGACGAATAAAGGCGGCGGTGTTCTTGTTTATGACTTGAATGGGAAGCAAGTTCAATCGTATACCATTGGTAAAATGAACAATATTGATGTGCGTTATGGTTTGCCGCTAGGCAGCGGGAAAGTAGATATTGCTGCAGCAACGAATCGCACTACCAACACGATTGATGTATTCTCCATTAATCCGGATACAGGTGCGCTCACGAGCATTGTGGACAAACCGATTAAGTCGGAAATGGGAGAGGTTTACGGGTTCAGCTTGTACCATTCCAAACGTACGGATAAATTTTATGCGTTAGTACTGGGAAAAAAAGGTGAGTTCGAACAATACGAGCTGAAAGATAATGGCAGCGGAAAAGTAGAAGGCAAAAAAGTACGCGACTATAAATTCGAGACACAGGCTGAAGGATTAGTGGCCGATGACGAATATGGTGTCATGTACTTGGCTGAGGAAGATGTTGCGATTTGGAAAATGAGCGCGGAGCCGGATGGCGACAATAAGGCAGTAAAAGTAGCGGGAGTAGATGACAAAGCGCTCACTGCTGATATTGAAGGCTTGACGATTTATTACGCAGCAGATGGCAAAGGGTACCTGTTGGCTTCCAGTCAAGGCAGCAGCACTTATGCGGTTTATAAACGCGAGGGCAAGAACGAGTATATCGGCAATTTCTCCATTGTTGACAGTGACAAGATTGATGGGACTACAGAGACAGACGGAATCGATGTTGTTGGATTCGGTTTGGGCAGTGCCTATCCGAATGGGTTATTCGTAACCCAGGATGATGAGAATATTGAAAATGGCGTGAAAGTAAACCAGAATTTCAAAATGGTTGCTTGGGATAAGATTGCCAAAGCTTTCAAGACTCCTCTAACCGTAGACAACACTGTGAATCCACGTCAATTCGTTAAACGTGAGTTGAAATAGATTTCGAGCAAAAGGACTATGCAGCAATAGGTGCATAGCCCTTTTTTTGTATGTGCGATCATAGAGGACCACTCTCGTTGTGATTGTCCAGCAACCCCAGCTGTTTGGCTAATTCGATGAGATTATGGGTGTTGTGCTTTTTGAGTCGGAACCATTCCAAATAAGGGAACTTGCCTTTTATCGTTTTGGTTGCTTTGCACAGTTCATTGTTAACGGATTGTTCATTATAAAAAAGGGTGTCGGCGATTTCCCGTCTGGAATAGCCTTGGTCAAGCATGTTCATGATCTGGAATTGCGCCGGGGTGATCTTCTTCTTCAGATCTTCATGATGCTGCTGAACCATGCGGCTCATCAATTTACCGGCGGATGAATGATGCAATCCTGATTTGCCGGTTATAGCTGAACGGATCGCATCGGGAACATCGGCGAAGTGTTCTTTCGTAATATAGTTAGTAACCCGGCCGTAGGCGACAGCGTGCGCCATGATATCTTCAGTATCCAAGGAAGAGAGCACGATAATTTGCAGATCGGGGCGTTTGGATTTAATTTCAATCGCGGCTTCGATGCCGTCGTAGTTTTCGTCGGACAGGTTCAAATCCAGCAGCAGAACATCCATCGGCACGGAGTCAACCGCTTTAACCAATTGATGCTTGTAGGAGGCTACGCCTGTCACTTCAAGATCAGGCTGACTACCGATATAGTCAGCGAGCAGCTTGCGGAAAAGCGGATCATCTTCGCAAATGAAAGTTTTAATAGATAGCATAGAACTTTTCCCCGATCTATACGTTCATGGACATGTATGTTGTCAACCAAATTCTAAAGGAAGCCCGCGTGTCCGCTTCGTAAAAGTTTATCGTTATCCTTATTCAATATATAGGATTTGGAAATCGTTAACATGGGTAGAAATTCCTGTTTTGTAATTAGCTGTTGTCAACGCAAATAGCCGTTAGTTGTAATTGTGGACGATGAAGCGGAGGCTGTGGCAGACGAATAGGATTCGAAAGCGAGTATCGCTCCAAACCAGGTGAAAATGAGGCGAATGAGGGAGAAGGAGTACTCGAAGATGGGGAGGTGAATAAACAAATGATCCTTATCTTATGTACGCTATGGAGATTGGCATTCATTTATCCATGATTACCAAAGAAAAGCAACGGGAACTCCCGCTGCTTTTTTTTGGATAGTTAGCCTTTATATTTCTGGAAAAATGCTTTGAATGTTTCCGGTTTATTTCCCCCGGAGGATCCTGCTTCAGGAACTCCGCCAACGATACGGTCTACTTCGACACCGTCTTTGTAATAAACAAGCGTTGGTGTGGAATCCACTTTATATTTCTGCCAGCCCTCTTTAAATTCTTCCAAATTGAATTGTTTGACATCGATTCCGAGTTCTTTTTCCATCGGCACGAGCACAGGGGTAGTTATTTTGCAATGCGGGCACGTAGAAGCATAATAGTACTGGAAAAAGGTCTCTTTGTTTTTCAGTCTTTGATCCAGGTCTTTGGGCAAAATGACATTCTGATAGTTAGGATCGTTCAACTGTTTCACGGTTTCTGGATTGAGCTTAGAGACGGAAACTCCATATGGATTGTAAGCGTAATCTTTGTCGGACGACTTGGTAGATTGCTGATTAACGAAGTATAAACCGCCGAATAAAATAACGACAATGCCAAGATAAATAAGCAGCTTTTTCATTACACACCTCTTATATGTATATACTTTCTAGTATTCTTCTAGAAAAAGTATAGCATATCCTTTCGGTATTTTGAAAATAATTGGCTGTTTGGTGACAAGTCAGCTATAATACCGATAGGTTATTCGGAACAGTGTGAATGGAAAGGGAAAGATGAAGCATGAACAACAAACTGCCGGCCGCATTTACTGAGAAAATGAGTGATCTACTGGGCAGCGATGAGTTTCAATTATTTATGGATTCTTACGATCAGCCGCGAGTCTTTGGGTTAAGAGTGAATACGGCAAAGATTGGCGTTTCTGAATTTGTGGAGAAGAGTCCTTTTGCCGTAAGTCCCGTGTCTTGGGCATCTGAAGGATTTTATTATGAAGAGGGCGAGAGACCGGGCAAGCATCCTTACTACCATGCTGGCTTGTATTACATTCAGGAGCCCAGCGCAATGGCGCCGGTTGAACTGCTGCAAGTTCAGCCTGGGGAGAGGGTGCTGGACCTATGCGCGGCGCCAGGCGGGAAATCCACTCAAATCGCTGCCAAGCTTCAAGGGGAAGGCGTATTGGTTGTCAATGACAATCATTCCGACCGGGTTAAGGCGTTGGTCAAAAACCTGGAGCTTTTCGGTGTCCGAAACGCAGTCGTGCTGAATGAAAAGCCGGAGCGGATGCTGAATGTTTTTCAAAATTATTTTCATAAAATATTAATCGATGCCCCCTGCTCAGGAGAAGGCATGTTTCGTAAGGAAGAGGACATGATGTCCCAGTGGCAGCGCCACTCGGTGACAGAGTGTTCGATCATGCAGCGCGAGCTGCTTGGTCAAGCGGCTCAGATGTTGGCCCCCGGCGGGTTGATGGTGTATTCGACCTGCACGTTCTCTCCGGAGGAAAATGAAGCTCAAATCGCGGAGTTTTTGGACAAGCATCCGGCGTTTGAAGTGGTGACGATTGAGGGCTTTGAGCCTGGACGTCCGGCTTGGGTTCGTGCTCCTTGGTGTGCGGAAGCTGCCTATTCGGATCGGGCCTTAAGCGCTGTGGGCGGTACAGCGCGGTTGTGGCCGCATCGATTGAAAGGCGAGGGGCATTTTGCCGCCTTGCTGCGTAAGCGGGCGGATGATGGGGTGAGTAGTGCCGAGGAAGTGAGGAATGCCGAGGGAGTGATCGGTGCCGGAGGAGTGAGAGGTGTCGAGGGAGTGAGGCGTGCCGAAGGAGTGAGGGATGCCGGAGGAGTGAGGGATGCCGAAATCCTGTCGGCATCAGCAGTAGGGAAGCGCAGCGGACGGGAGGCGCTGCGGCGCGGTGGCCGCGCGGAACCGCCTCGCGCGGCTGTAAGTCTAGAGCCGCTCCAGGCGTTCGCTCGCGAGCTGCTTCGCAGCGAGCCTTTCGCCGCTTCGCGGCTCGTTTGTTACGGCGACCACGCATATGCGTCGCCGGCGGAGTTGCCGGAGCTGCACGGACTGAAAGTCGTGCGGCCTGGCTGGTACATCGGCGCGTTGCACCGCGGCCGATTCGAACCGTCCCATGCGCTAGCCATGGGACTGCGGTTGCAGGAAGCCAAGCGAGTACTGAGCTTGGCTTTGGGCGATGCGCGAACCCTTCGCTATTTGAAGGGTGAGACGCTCGAAGTCGCGGAGAGTGAAGTGCTCCGCGACGCTGCAGAGACCCAGGCAGCCAAAGGCTACTGCCTGGTCTGCATTGAAGGCCATCCCGTCGGCTGGGGCAAGTGGCACGATGGGATGTTAAAGAACGAATACCCGCCTGGTTGGAGGTGGACCTAATCGGTCATGAAACAAACACAACGGCTCGATAAAATACTCGCCCACATGGGAATCGGAACGCGTTCTGAACTCAAACGCCTGACCAAAGGCGGAGCGATTACCGTCAACGGCGTCAAAGTGAAAGACAGTGGGATGCAGGTTAATCCCGATAAAGATCAGATCATGGTTAACGGAGAACCTGTTGTATACCGTGAATTTGTCTATCTTATGCTGAATAAACCGCAGGGGGTTGTTTCTGCGACAGAAGACAATCGTGATCGGACGGTTGTGGATCTTTTAGATGCTGAATATGCACCATTCGAAGTATTTCCCGTGGGCCGATTGGATAAGGATACGGAAGGATTATTGTTGCTGACGAATGATGGCAAGTTAGCCCATAATCTGTTATCTCCGCGCAAGCATGTGCCCAAAACGTATTTCGCCAAGGTGGAGTGGGAAGTCGGGGATACGGATCGTGAAGCTTTTGCCCAAGGGGTGACCTTGGATGATGGGTATGAAACGCTGCCAGGCCAATTGAAAGTTCTCCAAATGGGCAGTTTGAAGGATGGGCAGCCCTCGGAGATCGAGTTAACCATTATGGAAGGGAAATTCCATCAGGTAAAACGGATGTTTCAAGCAGTTGGCAAAACAGTCGTTTATTTAAAACGGATATCGATGGGTCCTTTGCAATTAGATGAAAACTTGCGATTAGGGCAATCGCGAGAGTTGACCGAAGACGAGCTGCTCTCCTTGCGTCACGCGCATGAAATCGCAGATCGTGAAAACTAGGGATTGCTCAATATCCCATTTTGTGGTATTTTTTATATAAAGGATACAAAGTGTGCGTGCGGAAGAACCGCCCATGCTGTCGCGAAAGCTTTTTGCGACTGCGGGGTGGTTTTTTGTTGTCATTTTTTGGAGGTAAATGGAGAAAAAAGGTAGACGTTTTCAGAAATGTTATGCCATGCTACCCATAATAAGGAAGTCACATTTTGAATCTGGTAAGGAGCATAACCTAATATAAAACGGAAGAGGCGATACAATAATGAAAAAGAAAATCCTTACGCTTATGAGTGCGCTCACTTTTGCAGCATCCACTGGTTGTAATGGGACCGAAATCGTTGCGGCTAGCAACACCGCAGGTACTGTTGTAGATAAAGCAAAGAACTCTGAAATAACATTTACGGACGTTGCTGGACATTGGGCTAGGGAGGCCATTGAAAAGGCAGTTCAAAAAGGGTATGTGGATGGCTACGAAGATGGAAGTTTCCGTGCTGATCATAACGTAAGTCGAGCAGAGTTTCTTAAAATGGTTCTAACAGCTTTGAAAGAGCCTGTAAACAGGAGTTCTTTAGGTGCAGAATGGGCAGCACCTTATATCGCAATTGCTAAAGATAAAGGAATCCTTTTGGATTCGGATTTTCAGCTGGACAAGTTCAACGAGCCTATCACTAGATTGGAAATGTCGCGGATAGCAGTTCGGGCTACTGACAAAGATTTGCAGAATCCGAACATGCATATGGATGATAATTCATTTATGTATAATGCGACAAAGAAAGGTTTGATACAGGGGCTTGCCGGTGGTGAATTGGGCACTGATAAGTCGACTACCAGAGCGCAGTCAGTGACAATTATTGAGAGGATGCTATCTGTCAAAGCTGGTGTGCAGCTGGAGGTAGATAAGTACGCTGTTGGCAATGCGGAGCTCGCGTTGAAGAAAACGAATATTTTTTCGATGATTCCAGAGTTTAGTGGCCCTCAAAGTACTTATACGTACTGGTCTCCGGATAAACTTACGATCACAACACCTGATGGTAATTTCAAAGGTTCAATTGATCAAGTTGTGGCCATTGATTTGGAAGATCCTAATGATCCTCATCGGGATATGCTGGGTGATATTAATGAATTGCATTGGGATGATGGCACCTATCGTGTTGGTACACTTAAGCCTTTGGTTAAGGACGCTCTTCACAGTTACGTGATTCTGGTAAAAAGTCATGTTGACTATAACAACGATACTTCTGCATATGCAGAGAATGAAAATCCCAGCTTAAGCATTTATGGATTTACATCTCCATATTCTTCCCCAATGATTGACGGGAAACTATCAACACTTGCTCAAGTATTCAAAAATGTCCGGGGCGATATGAACGCTTTTATCATACCAAAACAGGGTTCTACGGCACCAAGAGGTATCGATTTAACCATATCCATTCCTGCAAGACCTCCTGTATCTGATCAATCACACACAATCACTTCGATTCTGAATATAAAAGAGTAGTTCATATAAGAGGAATGGGAAGTGGGTGAGATCATGCAATTATATAAACCGAAAGTCAAAAAAATAATCAACTTACTCTTATTGGTAATAATGCTTTTTGAATCAGGACTTACACAGTATCTAAGTGATGAATTAAGCAAAGCGTTTGCAGCATCTATGGGAACATTAACAACACCGGTAACATTTTTACAAGGTGGAGCAACTCTATCTACTAGCGGAAAATATTATGCTAGAAGTAATTATCTCTCTGGCGGAACCGTAAACATCACTAGTGTACCAGCAGGAAATGTTATTAAACGCATCCTTCATAATGGTCAAGATGTTACACCACCAGCAGCTATTGGAGTCAAAGCTTACTCAGGTTCTATTAACGATACCCATAATGGTGTACAAAGAGTTGTCACATCTGTAGGTAACGCTTCGGGAACAAAAGGTTATTACGCATGGTATCGGTATATTCCCGGTGGATCTCAAGGTTCGAACTGGTATGCAGATGTCCCGGACAAAAACGGGAATATGGTAAAGATAAGCTGCGGCCCCGATGATTTCGGACCAGCTGTTTATCACCATTCATCTAGTGCAGATACAGAGAGAATCAAAGGTCATGACATGCCAACGTTACCAGGTTGCAGCACAGCAGATTTCTCTGATTTACAGGTCATTAGTTTACATGGGCAGAGAGATCCAGATAAAAAATTCAAACTAGATGCCGGTGGTGATGTAGAAGACTCTGTAGTTACTGGCGTAACTGCTACCTCTGCCCAAGTTAATCCAGATCAATCAGCGGAAATTCCCGGTCCAGATTCTCATCACAAAGGATATCCAAGACCTGATATTATCTCTGTAGCAGGTGTAACACCAAATGCCGATGCATCAGGTCAATATCGCGTTACTTTCCAACAAAAGTTTATAGATGTTGTTGAACCCGATTTTGAATCATCCTACGAACTTGGAAGTCCCCCCAACGGAGCAAAAGTCATCACATACTACGCCGCCTTCATTGTAGACCTGAAGGGCTACACATATGAGTACGACGGTAATGTTACCGTAGAGTACGAACCGCCACCAAATGGCTACAATATAAGCAACGTATCCCTAACGGGTCCAGCTTGTGTCGAAGTAAATCACGCAGCAAATTTCACCTTTAGCTTTACGAACACGGGAGCAACAAACATAACAACACCGTTTGCTGCTAAAGTCATGATTGATGGCGCGACATATCAAACTTTTAACTATGATCAGTTAAATTCAGGACAGAGCAAAACGGAAACTTTCTCTAAATCATTCGGTGGTACTTCAATTTATGGTGTGACCATAGTCGTGGATACTATTAGCGGAGAAACGAACCCAAATGACAACAGCAAAGGCATTTCGGTTTCACCTGTTGCTTCTTGCTCTACAACCCCATCATCAGGTCCAGAACTAATTACTGGAACATTAAGCGTTCGCATCCCATCCATCGAATTCGGAACACAAACCGAATACATCGACATGAGCAATGTCAGTGTATCAGGAGGTAACAATTGCCAGTTAGCAACGGGTACCATGATTTACACGCAAGGCTCTGTTAAGTGGCCTCACAATCTAAGTCAGAGCGGCGATTTCGAAGATGGCTTCCAGCCAACCACTTACAATGGAATAGGAGCGGGTAATGTCAGTGTGCAATATGACATCACGACCACTTGTGGGACGAAAAAAACCATCGGTCCGGGAAATTTCAACATCACGATCAATTCGGGAATTGCTCCACCGGTGTTTCAAGCTGCATGGTTCGATTCCCCGTTCTATTCGGGCTATAATACGCCAATAACGATGATACCAATCGGAGAAACGATTAGCTTTGGCTTGATTCGCAAGCCGGCTACTGCTTTAGATCCCGGTACCCCGTACGATCCGAATGGGGCAGCGGTGATGTATACAACGGATATTAACACGAATCCGGATCCATGGATCAATCGTTTGTTTGCGGTGAGAGGGTATGGCATTCATGATGATCATTTTTCAAATGTTTTAGCAGATGCGAAGGGCCTGCATACTGTTAGCATGAGCGCGATAGATGATAGGGGAGCCGTGGCACCCTCTCAACAGGTAACAATTTCAATCGTTGACCCCAATCCAGTCCCCTTAATATATTTACCTCCAAAAGTTATTGAAGGCCGCCCTTTTACGCCAGACATTAGTTGTGCAAGTAGTTATAGCCCATATCGGGTAAGAACGATTGCAAGCTGTGACTGGCACGGTACTAAACGCAGTGTATACCCCACATTTGGAGATTACCCGATTTTGCTTGATGTTACGGATAATACAGGGATGAAGTCCTTATCCCCCGCACTAGATACCTTGCATGTTTTGGAAGACTTGCCCCCAAACATACAGGCAAATTTACCGTCAGTTGGCATTCGGGGCTCGGCTATGAATGTGTTGGATACGACTTTCAGCCCGGATGGCGATACGATTGTACAGCATACGGACACCATTACTTGTGATAGAAACCAGAACGGGGATTTTACGGATGACCCGGTTGTTACAGTATTACTTGATGCAACAGGCAAGTTCAGTTATATGCCTAGTGTTGTTGGAAACTGCAAGCTCCATGTCTTTGCGCAAGAAGATTGGGGGAAAAATAATAGTAAGGATTTTGATTTTATCGTAGTTAACCAACAGCCTGTCGTGGAAGCTGCCATTACTGGAGAACAGCCCAATCCTTCAAGCATTTCAGCGATCAAATATAATATGAAAGACCTATTAGACATTTCTAAGTTCAAAGTTGATGATTTTACAAACGTTTCTAGATATTCGGGATTGTATTATGACCCAAACGAGGATGCTCTTGCCGCACCTGATCGATCAAATATGCTTTATCTTGCACCACAAAATAGTAATGTAATCGCCGACAATAATTATCTCCGGACTAGTTATTATTATTACCATAATAGTTTTCATCCGGCATTCGGCATTGAAAATAGAGTCAATGAACATGTCTGGTACAATCAAGCAATCGATTGGGGGTGTGAGAATGGTTCGTGCTATCCGTCAAATCCGGTCGATCTTTATATCTATAATGATCAAACGAACTTGGTCACTGATGTCACAGCCCCGAGAGCTCCCGGAAGTTTTTATGGGGGGACAGGGCAGTTTCATGTAAATCCAGAAAAGGATCAAGTAGCATTTATGGCTTACCCTAGCTGTGATGAAAAGTATGCCTACAACGCAAGTAACCCTGCTCCTTGGGATCAGTACAATTATAAGTTTTCTGAGCTGATGACGAGTTCGACTACGGCATTGTCAATGACCAGTGGCACCTATTATATGTCAGACTGCAAGAGCACGTCCCCGCCTCCAACAAATCCATTCTCAGATCGAGATGCTGCATTGAGTTCAACTTCAGCCATTCCGTTTAACTATGAGGTTAGGAGTTCGACAGGAGTGATCACGAAGTCAACTGAGCCTCTTGTCCAAATGAATCAATCTACGGATAGGTTAGGAAATCTATTTGTTATCTATAATGCAATCACTTTCAGCCAGCCTGACAGGGATGGGGACACCTACCAAATTTATAATACTCAACTTGAGAAGTTTGATTCGAGTGGTCATTTCATATGGAGGTCGCCGAGGATTCTGTCTAACCCCTATAATGATTGGTTTAATAAGGAGATTATCTATCCAAAGGTACAGTATGTTTCATTGGATAATTCCAAGATTTTAACGTCTGATGGCATTTACGATAACAACACGGGTGCATTTCTGGGCGCGTTACCGAATTCAAGCAAGTATACGGATTTTTCTAAAGTGTTCGATGACATTCTATACTATCAAACTACAACGGGAAGTTACCTGCTCTACAATTTGAAAACAGGGGCCGCTACGGATACCACTTACGCTGGTGACATTTCCGCTGACGGTAAGATTGTAGCCTATAACCAGACCACAAAAATGATTGATGTGGCCGATATTTACACGGGTAGACTCTTGTACTCTGTACCGCTGAATGCTCCTAATGGATTTCAAACTTATATGTCAACCGGGAGCGATGCAAGCGATTATGCGATGGATATTTTCATGACTGGGGATGGGAAATACAAGGTCAGACACGCAGATCATCGTCCATCCGATTCCTCCAGTTATGATGTTTTTGGCGCTAAGACAACGCCTCCTATTAGCGCCCCGGCTGTATCATTTAGCTATGGGAATCTGACAGACAGAAATCAGACTTACCTGGATGGCAGCTTGTATCTTTCCATGAGATATGTGCGTGATAGTTATAATGATTACGGCGGAGCGGGGATTACATTCAGGGCGCAGGATCATCAAAATATGTATCGTGCGGAATTAACAACGAGCAGCGTCGTCCTTTCTAAAATTGTAAATGGTTCAAAAACGATTATTAGCAAGCAGTCCAACCCGTTGGCGCTGGGCGAATATGCTGCTTTAAAGGTTCAAACCAAAGGCGACAGAATTAAAGTATATGTGAATGGTGTGCCATTCATAAATGTGCAAGATGCTACTTTTCGATCAGGTGCGCAAGGGATATTTGCAGAAGCCCCTAATATTTATATGAAAGGATTTCGCTCCGAATCCTACGAAGCGTCGAATACGGACGTTGAGAATACCGTCATCGTGGGTACAGAAATTACGTATACGTCCAAATTTACAGATCCAGAAAACGATCCTTCCATTCCCGATTTGAAATTATGGACATATACCAACACGGCACCTGAGAAATTTTTAGATGCAGGGGATGGATATTCTGACACCCATGCAACAAACGCTTATGTTAACCACAAGACGACTGGAACTATACCAATTCTTTATAAAGTTGGATTATACAAAGTTGATTATGAAGAAACCGACGATCCGGCTCCTGCCGCATATCGTTACCCGAATCCCATGTATAAAGATTTCCGCATGGCGGCCGATCCTGCGACGAATATGGTTATTGTCCATCGTCAGCCGTTTGCCCCTTTTACAGCGGCACAAGGCGCTGATTATACCATTACGTATGATGATCATAGTTACGATCCGGATCGCTGGTTAAGCCCATCGAATTATTCCGCTGAAAAAGCCGAGTATGCAACAAACCGTGGGGTGTACCAACACCGATACAGCTATACGACACCAAGCGGAGATTTATTTAGCGGGAAACTGGTGCGACCAAATGAGAAAGGCACCTATACGCTCAGACAAGCGGTAGCGGATGAATATGGAGCGTGGAGCGACTGGTACGAAGTAGACTTACATGTTGATGTATTACCGCCTAACAACCCACCAAGCATTGTTTTGACGTTCCCTAACGGAACACAAAATAATCCGTCGTATGTAGATTCACTCACACCGATTGTCAAGTGGAATCAAGATGATCCGGATATCGGGACTACATTCACCCAAGCGCGAGTTCTGGTGAAAGATGAATTAGGAAACACAATCATTGACCGCACATTTCAACAAAATACAACGTCCACAGATGGACTGTGGCAACTAGATACCAGACTTTCACTCGGATCAAAATATCAAGTCCAGGCGATGACTCAGGATGATGGCGGCAGTTGGTCTCCATGGTCTACGATCGGCTGGATGATTTCGAATCGCCCGCCTGAGGCAGAGATGACGGTTCCAGACGGTACGCAATCAGCGCCAACTATTTTTAACACACTGCGGCCAACGCTGCATTGGAAGCAGACGGATCCTGATCCGGGGACTGTTTTCACCTATTTCCAAATTCAAATTACGAATGAAGCCAACGACACAATGATTCTCGACTCTGGCCAATATGATCAAGGGTCAAGTTCAACTGTCGGATCATGGCTCGTGAACACCGACCTTCCAGCGGGTCAGAAGCTGCGCGTACGTGTACGTGTATATGATGGTTATGTTTGGTCCAGCTACTCAGAACAGACTTGGATGGTGCGTGTTGTTCCTGAACAATCTGCGTAGAAATGCGCAATAAAATCAGGGGGCCGAATAGGCCTAACTTTGTATCGATTTAACAGGGGAAGCACCTGTTATGTTAGAAGATTGGCTAACATTCCCTAATCCTCCGATATGCATGAGGAAACACCTTTTCTGATGTATAGAGCTCGGTGAAGTCGGTGAAAACTGGACCTGCGAAGTGGTTAAGGAAGTAATCGGGGGGCTATAAATTGACTATGCTGAGTATGACTTCCCAGAAGAAGTTTGACGAACCTTTGAATGTACGGCTCGAAAGTTTGAGGCATTCGAAAGAATAAGAAGAATGTTGCCCCGTTACTGGGGTGTTATCGAGGATAACTATTCATCCATAGATTATCTTTACTAATTCTAGCAAGGATTAGTGTCCTTAGCCCTCCAATCAGGGGCAACAGGATGGTAACCGGGTCAAAGAAGGCAGCTAAGGTTAAATGCAAAGCTAAGATACAAGGAACAGCAGAACGACAGAAGGAAATGCGAAGAGCAGGGGTGCTCGATGTTCCTAAACAGTGAGGAAATGCCTGTTGAATCTGTGGGGCAGCAGCCCGTAGTAGTCTGAGAACGGGAAAGCCGTTCACTTGGCGAAGGGGCATAGTCTAAGATCGATTGATCTTAGATGGAACGCCGTATGCAATGAAAGTTGCACGTACGGTGTGAAGGAGGGGAAAAGGAAATCCTAACGTCAAGCCGAGGATCATCCTTACCTATTCCAATTATGTGAACAGAGCTCCGATCGCTGATTTTGATTGGTCGCCTAAACCGGTTTGGGAAGGGGATACCGTATATGTAACCAACGCTTCGATCGATCCGGATGGAGATGCTTTAGCTTATGAATGGAAGGTTCAAGTGCCAGGCGGAACGGTTAGCACCTTTAATTCAAAAGATCTCGCGTATCCGTTTAAAGAGTCTGGGATTTACAAAGTAACCTTAGTGGCTTCAGATGGATATTTATCGTCCACAACAACTAAGAGCATTATGGCAGCGCCTCTAACGATTCACTCAGACGTCAACTACACGGATCATTGGTTGAAGCTTCACGAGAAAAGCGGTCACCAGACGGTGCTGGCACCGAAAGATTTTTACTCGGGTGAAATTTTCGTCGTTTCCAGCATCTCCTCACCGGCACCAGTCGATGAAGTTACGGCATGGCTAGACATCTCAGGCTTAGATGGCCGCCCTCTTTATGTATCTCAAACGTTAAGCGCAGGAGGCGGAGATGGGACAGTATTCAGAGGCGATCTGTTTGATGCTAGATTTCAATCGTATACGGAAGGGATTCCCGAAGGGCAGCACAGTATTCATTTCCAAATTCGCTACCGAAACGGCGTCGTTAAAACAGAGGAAATTCCAGTGAATATTATTGGGAATGTCAATAAATCTGTAGGGGTTCACAGGGTTCAATAGCCGTTAAGGCAGTTATCTTCAGATAACTGTCTTTTTTGTAAATAGGATGAATGGAAGGGCTTCCTATGGTAAAATAGTTCAAAAAAGAGACAAGAGGGAGAGAGCATATGAAGTATAAATTGATCGCGCTTGACGTGGATGGCACACTTTTAAATGATCAACACTTGCTGAGTGAGCAAACCAAAGAGACGATTCAGGATATTCATGATCAAGGCTGTCATATTGTCCTTTGTACGGGAAGAGCGCCTGCTAGTACGCTGCCTATTTTACAGGAGCTTGGACTTGAAGGGACGATGATTACTCATAATGGCGCGGCAACGGTTCACGCGGATGAGAGAGGCCAATCGTTGGTGAATGAGGTTGCTTTTACACTGGGCGAGATTCAGCCGATGTTGGACTATGTGAGACGGGAAGGCATTCATTTCGACGTGTGCACGCCGTTTAATATGTACATTGAGAAAATAGGCGAATATGAGAAACAGATGTATAAGAAATTCCTGATCAGTCCTAAGCTCGTAACGGATGTGTCGGAAATTGAGCTGCCCATTGTGAAATTTACGCTTTTCGCCCAGCCGGAAGTGCTGGATCGGGTTCAGCAGGAATGGGAGGACCAGAAGCTTTATGGCGATCTGCGAATGATTCGCAGCGGCGATTTGTTTATCGATGTGATGAGCGACAAAGCGAACAAAGGTAATGCGCTGAGAGACTTGGCTGCAACTTTAGAGATTGATGCCAGCGAGGTTATGGCCATAGGCAATTATTATAATGATTTGGAAATGATGGCTTTTGCCGGATTAGGAATCGCTGTTGCGAATTCGCCGGAAGGCGTGAGGGATGCCGCTGACGTTGTGACAGCCTCGAACAACGATGACGGTGTTCATGAAGCGATTTTGAAATATTGTTTATAGAAAACTAAGTCCCCGAAACCCCGACATCGGGGTTTTTGTCATTTGCTCATATAATTGGCGGTTATGGGACAATCTACAATAGAATGAAATGATCTGTAGAGGAGGCGAGTTAAGTCGTGACCGGTATCTTACTTAGACCAGACTTGAAAACGGCAGGCGGCGAAGTCTGCGATATAATGTGCAATGAGGAATTTGTCGGTACGTTAACACTAGTCTACAGGGAGTCGGATCGACTCACAGGCTCAGTTCAACTAGAGCAGCAGTCCATTGGCGAAGCGGACAAACAGAAGGTGTATGCATTTTTACAAACCCACATTCAGAATGTCATTGATGCGCTAGGTGTGAAAGAGTGCGAGGTGCTTGCCACGTACAGCGACTACGATTTTATTATTGCTACAGATCATGCCCTGACAGAAGTGTCTGAGGAGTGGGAGTCAGATGCGACAACACTCCATGACGATGAAATGGATTATGAATGGGTAAGAGACGAATCGCAATTTGAAAATACGCATCCCAATCACCGTGACGAGGTCGAGATCGTTCAAGGCCAGCTGGATTATGAATTAGTTATCGTGGGTGAAAAAAGGAACCGTGTTGATTACCACATCTATGATAAGGAGTCGGAAATGGTAGGAGAGGTCACTCTTCACCTGTATGGTTCTGAAATTGTTGGGGATGTCGAGTGGAGATTCGACCCTTTTGAGGAAGAAATGGCGTATATATCCGAATTGATTGTACAGGATTTCGATGAAGATGAGACGGATACGTTCATTTTTAATATGAACTATAATGGGGAAACCGTAGATACCATTGAACTGACGCAGATCGATTTGTTGCAGGTGGAGGATCCGGACTGGTCGGATGCGATTGCACCAAATCGGGATGATTATTCTGTGGTCATGGCGAGGGATGACGGCGATACGCTTACATATGAGATCTACCAGCAATCCTATGGCGGATTGCCGATCGGTACGGCGACAGTCGATATAAGCGAGCGCCAGCTGACAGGTTTTATTGATTTCCGTGAGCCAGGCGATTCCGATGATCGCGAGTTGATTGCAACGCTGCTGTTGGAGGAATTGGACAAGGAACAAGAGTATGAAACCTTCAATGTTTCGATGTTGTACCGAAATAAACTGATTGACGAGATTTTGTTCGAAACAGAGCAGTTGCATTGATCAGTAAGAAAGGCATGAACTCCCAATGGATTAGGGGATTCATGCCTTTATTGTTTAAAAAGTATTGGAAACAGTGATTTGTTCCAAGGAAAGGCGACCGGATGGTCTTGCAGGTGTTGCAGCCAATCCAACGCTTATCAGCATCACAGGCACATAACGTGCAGGGATGTTAAATGCTTCAACCAGTTTGGCTGCATCGTAGCCACCCATAGGGCAAGTATCATAGCCAAGCGCCTTAGCGGCGATCATAAGCTGCATAGCCGCGAGTGAACCGTTACGAATAGCTTCGTCACGAGCGACTTGCGGATATTGATAAGCGCCTTCGATTTGCGCGACAAGGTTATCCTTCAATTCCTGGGGCATGAATCCGCCTGCTACGGCCGGACCGAATACCAGCTCTGCGTTTTTATTGGCTTCCAGATCGCCTAGAACGGCAATAACGACCGAGCTCTCTATGACTTGCTTTTGCCCGTAAGCGATAGGAAGCAGCTTTTCTTTTTGTGCTTGATCCTCGATGACAAGCAGTTTCCAGTGTTGCAAATTCCATGAGGATGGAGCCTGTGAAGTTGAAGTGAGGAGCTGATGCAGATCTTCCTTAGGCAGTTTGTGCCCAGCCTTGTAATGTTTAACAGAATGACGGTCTTCGAGAACTTTTAAAACTTCAGATTGAACTTGTTGACTCATAGTGTGTACCTCCTGATAAAATAATGAATGTCGTTATAGTGTGTATCTGTTTCCGATAAGCATGCAGGCGCAGCAGAGATAAATAGTTCCATCGCGGCCTTTCAATCAGACGAATGTTCGTATTCGCGCTCGGCTTGCATTGTTAACTGCAACTATTTCGGTAACATTATGTTACTGTAATTGTAAATGTTATAGTTAATGTTGTCAAGCTGCTCTTTCCTACTGTCGTAAAATGTTGGATAATGGAAGCAAGAAAGGGGATGTTCCTCTTGAAAATGACGCAAAAAGAGTTAACTCATCTTATATTTTTGTCGGAAGTCGTGCTCACAGGCAAAAAAAAGAGCCTCATGGAAGAGACTCTTCAGTGCTTGCTTTATATTGTGAAATCGCTCGAAGAAGTCGATCTCCCCGATACGGTTATCGATCAAATCGAGAGATTGATTGGCTTAATCGAGGCCGATTTGCGCGATGAGAACGAGCGCATGCAAGAGATTCAAAGCCATCTGGACTGGAGTCATAAAGGGCGGCGCAAACCTTTAGGATAGTGATTTTTGAGCTGTCCCTCACTTTCTTTGCCCCAACCAAGCGGATAACCGTTCAGCGTAACGACGACCCAACCGCTTTCATGACGCCCCGTGAATAGCGCTTCGCCACGCAAGTAGGCTTCAGCTTCTTTGGAGTCGGCATCGATTTCATATGTTCTGGCAGTTTCCAACTCTCCAGTTGTTAATGCCAGGGCAAGAGCGTGTGAAGGTTCAAAGCGGTTTTTCTTTAGTTCGCCGATATGCAGCCCCGGACGCAGTACTTTCAATCCATGAAGCTGCTGGCTGCCGAAATTGAATGTGGGGGAACTTGGCAATATATAGAGCTGGTCGCCAAATAAGACGGGTTCGCCTTCTCTTATTTTATAATCGGGCAATGTGACTTTGCAAAAGCTTTCAAACTGCAGCATGCCATCCGTGGCCTGCTTATTTGCTTTGCCCGTTTTATCATAGGCGCCTTTTCCTTGCGGTCTGGACCGCAAATTGGATGCCGAGAAGTCCTCGCCAGAGGAATCCTTCCCCTGTTTGCGCAGCAAAGCAACGAAATGACCTTCGCCTTTTTGTTTATGAGGCCAAATCCGTTCCGTCCTCAACAGCTCCATATCAGGAAAACGGCGCAGCAGCTCGTTGATCGTATACTCATTCTCTTCGTAGTTAAACGTACAGGTAGAATACGCGAGCAGTCCTCCGTCCCTCAGCATCTCTACGGCATCTGGCAAAATGTCCATTTGCCGCGCCGCGCACATACGGACATGATCGGGAGACCACTCGGCAACCGCATCGAGGTCTTTACGAAACATGCCTTCACCGGAGCAAGGGGCATCCAGCATGATTTTATCGAAGCATGCGGGGAACCGCTGAGCGAGTTTATCCGGAGCCGCGCTGGTAACAACAGCGTTCACAATGCCCATTCGCTCAATATTTTCGGATAAAATTTTAGCGCGGGCCGGGTGAATTTCATTGGCGATAAGAAGGCCTTGGCCCTGTAAGCAGCCGGCGATTTGTGTGGATTTGCCGCCTGGCGCGCCAGCTAGGTCAAGTACCAAATCTCCAGGCTTAGGATCCAGCAGGGAAACGGCAGACATCGCGGAAGGCTCTTGAATGTAGTAGAGGCCTGCGGCATGAAAGGGATGCTTTCCGGGTCGAAACTGCTCATCGTAGTAGTAGCCTGTCCGGCACCAAGGTATAGGTTCAAGCTGAAATTGACGTATGAGCTGTGCGGCAACCGGCGAGGAATGGCTTATTTTCATCGGATTGAGCCGCAATCCTTGTGTTCGCGGTAATTGATAGCTTTGCAGAAAAGAAGCAGCTTCTTCTTCTCCCAGCATTTCTTTCATTCTTTCTATGTAAGATGACGGCAATGGCACCATGTGTCGAATACTCCTTTGTTCGTTTAGCGAGATAGCAAGCTTGGGGAAACAGGAATTATTATACCCTTTCTTGTAGATTGTGAGAAGCGGACATCCCGTGATATAATGAAAAGTATTGTTTTTTTTAACGACGAGGTGATAGATATGGGGTACGAAATCCCAAGAGATGTACAAGTATTGGGGCGTGACATCAACGAGAGTCAACTGAAATATCATCACAAATCCGTATTGGTTTCTAAGGAGTTTACGTTTGATAGTGCACATCATTTGCACTGTTACGATGGAAAATGTAAAAATCTGCACGGGCATACCTATAAACTGCAAGTTATTATGCGGGGTAAAGTGGATCACCGGGGGATCACTATAGATTTTGGAGATATTAAGCGAATCGCCAAGGAACGTATCATTGATCGGTTGGACCATCAATATTTGAATGATGTGCTGCCGCCAATGAATACAACTGCTGAGAATATGGTCGTCTGGATCTATGAGCAAATTCATCAAGGGCTAAGCGACGAGCAGCTGTATCCAGCGATTCAGCTGGAAGAAATCAGGCTGTGGGAAACGCCGACGAGCTATGCGGCTGTCACGCGCTCGATGATGGAGGAGGAAGCGTAATGCGCGATATTCGCATTCCGATGGTGGAAATATTCGAGACGGTTGAAGGCGAAGGAACCCGTGCCGGGTTCCCGACGGTTTTCGTCCGTCTTTTTGGTTGCAACCTGCGCTGTATCTGGTGCGACACCAAGTACAGCTACCCGCCCGCGGAAGCGGAGAACGTCATGACCATTGCTGAAATTGTCAGCAAGGTTGAATCGTTCCGCTCCCGGCATATTTGTTTAACCGGCGGCGAGCCGCTCCTGTACGGCGAGAAGTCGCTCGCTTTGGTCGAAGCGCTCGCTGCGCTGGAGCAGGTCGACGACCTGCACATCGAGACGAACGGCGCGATTGACCTCGCGCCGTTCGTCTCCGCAATCGCATCGCCGAAGGTGCGATACATCATGGACTTTAAGCTCCCGGGCTCCGGCGAGATGGAGCAAATGGTCGTAAGCAATTTCGGCCTGCTGCGCAAGCAGGACGAGCTGAAGTTCGTCATTGGCAGCGAGGAAGACTTCCGCACCGCGGTCCGGGTGCTGGAACAGCATCCGACGAAGGCGCTGCCGATGTTTAGCCCGGTGTGGGAGACGATGCCGCCGCGCAGGCTCGTCGAGCTGATGCTGGAAGCCGGGCTGTCTGGCGTGAAGCTGAATATGCAGCTGCACAAAATAATTTGGGATCCTGCGATGCGCGGGGTGTAACCGCGGTCGCGGCCGTATTTTAATTGAAAATGAGGTGGCTCTATGAGCACGAACAATGAACATATCGCACAAACGAAGAAAGCGGTTATTATTTTGAGCGGCGGGCTCGACAGCACGACATGTATGGGAATAGCCCGAGATGAAGGATATGAGCTGTATCCCCTCTCTTTTGACTATGGACAGCGTCATCGCATCGAGATCGAGAATGCCAAGCAGGTCGCTGAGCATTATGGCGTAAGCCAGCGCCATAAAATTATCAAGCTGGATTTCCTTCGGGACTTCGGCGGGAGCGCGCTGACGGACGATTCCATCGATGTGCCGAATGTGATTAACGGATCCGCGGATTCGAATGCAGAGGCTGAAATTCCAGTCACGTATGTTCCTGGACGCAACTTGCTCTTTCTCTCTATTGCTACATCTTATGCGGAAGTGACAGGCTCTCAAGCGATCTATATCGGCGTGAATGCACTCGATTACAGCGGCTATCCGGATTGTCGCCCGGAATTTATTCATAAAGTCGAGGAAGTCATTGCTCTGGCGACGAAAGTGGGCGTTGAGGGTAAGGGGATCACGATCGAGACCCCTTTAATTGATTGGACGAAAGCGCGGATCATTCAGGAAGGCTTGAAACTTGGCGTACCTTATGAGTTGACGACCTCCTGTTACAATGGGGAAGCGGAGGCATGCGGCCAGTGCGACAGCTGCCGCTTACGCTTGAAGGGCTTTGAAGAAGCGGGTTCAAAGGATCCAATCGCGTACCACAGGTAATCTCTCTTCACAGAAAGGCGGAAGCGCAGCATGGCCAAAATTATGGTGGTGGACGACGACCCAGCAATCCGGGAGCTCATCCGCGTCTACTTGACTGGCGAAGGGTTGGACGTGATTCAAGCCAGCAACGGGCAGGAAGCGCTCAACATACTGGAAACGACGCAAGCTGATCTCGTCGTGCTCGATATTATGATGCCGCTTATGGATGGTTGGGACTTATGCCGCGAATTAAGAGCGCATCATAGCGATCTTCCTCTTCTTATGGTGACGGCGAAAGGGGAATCCGCACATAAAGTGAAAGGATTCCAGCTCGGGACAGATGATTATGTCGTGAAACCGTTTGATCCGGTTGAATTGGTGATGCGTGTGAAAGCATTGTTAAAGCGTTATCGCATTGCCTCCTCTCAAACGATTCATATCGGAGATATAACGATTGATCGCAAGACGCTAGAGATTCGTTTGCAAAATCAGCGCTTCGATTTGCCGCTTAAAGAGTTTGAGTTGCTTTATAAGCTTGCCAGCTATCCGGCGCAAATTTTCACCCGCGCTCAACTCATCGAGCAAATTTGGGGCATCGATTATGAGGGCGATGAGCGGACTGTGGACGTTCACATCAAGCGGCTGCGCGAACGTTTCGAGCCGTTGACGGAACAATTTCAAATTGCAACGATTCGTGGGCTGGGCTATCGCCTTGAGGTGAAAGCATGATTAAAACACTGTACCTCAGGGTCGTTTTAACCTATTCTGCGGTTGTCGTTATCAGCGTGCTGCTTTCTTTTCCAATTGCCATGCTGCTCTACACGAATCGGATCACGACCGAGGTGCAGGAAAACTTGCTCAAGGTGGGAAAGCAGCTCATTTCGATGAGCAATGAATACCGCCCGGCGGATATTCAAAACTTTCTTGAGGCCAGCGCGAAGCTGAACGAAGGTTACTCTTACCTCTTGTTCGATCGTCAAGGCAAGATGCATACGTTCGGTTTTCTGCGAAAAGACGACTTGCTCCTGATTAACTCGACGGATATTGAAAATGTACTGAACGGCAGTACCTATAAGAACATAAAACTGAATTATATGAATTGGAAAGATCCGACTCATCTGATGGTCGGGCTTCCTATGCAAGTAGGCGATGATCACTACGCTTTATTCGTTACTCCGCGGCTAACGGAAGAAGACAGCAGGAAATTCCGTGCGGCAATTACCACCGTGCTTATCATTGTGCTTATTATCGGGAGTTTCTTGATTTTGATTGCGTCCAGATATATTGTAAGTCCGATTAAAAAGCTGACTTTGGCCACCAATCGCTTAGCAAGAGGGAATTTTAACGTGAATGTGAATGTCAAACGGAAAGATGAGATCGGGCTGCTTGCGGAAGGGTTCAATCATATGGCAGGCGAGTTGAAACAGCTGGAGCAGATGAGGCAGGACTTCGTCTCCAACGTTTCTCACGAGATCCAGTCTCCGTTAACTTCTATTCGCGGTTTCTCTAAAGCATTGAGGCATCCGGATATTCCAGTGGAAGACCGTCTTCGCTATTTGGAAATTATCGAAAATGAAAGCGAGCGATTATCGAGATTAAGTGAAAATTTGTTGAAGCTTGCTTCTCTCGAATCGGAGCATCATCCGTTTCTTCCTAGCACGTTTGATCTCGACGAGCAATTGCGCCGCGTTGTTGTTTTTTTTGAACCGCAATGGTCGGAGAAGCAGTTGGATCTCGATTTGAAATTGCCGAGAGTGAAGGTGTCGGCGGATGCTGACCAGTTGAATCAAGTTTGGATGAATTTGTTTGGCAATGCCATTAAATTTACGCCGCCTCACGGTGAGATCGGGATCAAGCTTGAAGCCCATACAGATCGTGTGCACGTGCGGATTCGAGACAACGGAATTGGCATTGGGCCGGAAGATCAAGAGCGGATTTTTGACCGGTTTTATAAAGCGGATCATGCCAGGCAGAGGGATGCGGGGGGAAGCGGCCTGGGACTGGCCATCGCCAAGAAAATTGTAGACATGCATCAAGGCAGCATTAAAGTCCATAGCCTGGCTGGCGAGGGAACCGAGTTTATTGTGACGCTTCCTACGGTAAGCCACCAAGTGAAGAAAAAATAATGTTGAAAACTTTGGAGGATGATTCTTCCAAAGTTTTTCTTTTTGTTCATATTGAGTTCATATTTAATTAGTATCTTGTATCTACAAACATTTGTTTAAAATGTGAGATGCAATGGGTTGAGAGGAGTGCAGGAATGAATCTACTTACAAGGTTTTCCATGAAGAACGTGTCAGCATTGTTTATTATCATGATCATGCTATTTATTGGCGGATTTTATTCGTCTTCACAGCTGAAGGTAGAAAACATGCCGAACGTTTCTTTTCCTGTCGTAGTGGTATCAACTACGTATACAGGAGCGCCGAAGGATGTCATGGATGAAATTACGAATCCAATTGAGAAGAAATTGGCTAATCTCGAAGATTTGGACACGATGACGTCGACTTCGAGCGATAATTTCTCCACGATTGTCTTGATGTTCAAGCAAAATGTGGACACGGACAAAAAGAAACAGGATGTACAGGATCTGCTTGCTGAGGTAAATCTGCCTGCAGCAGCAGGAACGCCTAAAGCTTCTACATTCGGTGCGGCTTCCTTTCCATCGAATTATTTAGTTGCCTATACAGACAACAATATGAGTCAAACCGAGCTGGATAAATTGTTTAAAGACAAGATAAAGCCAGGACTCGAGGGTATTAAAGGGATTGACCATATGGATATCGTCGGCGCCCGCGACACGTCATTGGATATTGAGCTGGATGCCAGCGCACTGGATGTGTATGGCCTTTCACCGTCACAAGTCAGCAATGCCATTAATTCGGCTGTGACCAAAAGCCCTATCGGCAGCGTCGAGATCAGCGGCAATGACAAAATGACCCGCGTCACCGGCAATATCAGCGCTTTATATGATTTGGAACAAATTGAAATTACGACGCCTAAAGGGGACATTGTTACCTTAGCCCAAGTGGCGAAAGTGAAGTCCATTACGGAATCCGATTTCAAAGGGAGACTGGATGGCAATCCGGCTATCGGGATGATTTTATACAAAGCCAGCTCTGCGAACGCGGTCGAGTTCTCGGGCGCTATCGATAAGCAGATTCACGACTGGAAAACGACAATGCCGAATGTCCAGTTCAAAAATACGTACGACAGTTCGGAGCAAATCAAGGATTCCATTTCCGGACTTATCCGTGAAGGGATTGTCGGCGCGGTTCTTGCCTCATTGATGATTCTCATCTTTTTGCGGAATGTGAGGATGACCCTCATTGTACTTGTATCCATTCCGCTATCGATATTAATCACTTTGCTGCTCATGTGGCAGCTGGGTTTAACGCTCAATACGATGACGCTCGGCGGTATTTTTATTGCTGTTGGCCGGGTTGTCGATGATTCGATTGTCGTAATCGAAAATATTTATGCTTCACTGGAAAAAGCGCAAGAACGCAAAGAATCGGTTATCGCGTTAGCGACAAGCCAAGTGTCGATGGCGATCACTTCGTCCACGCTGGCGACAGTTGGGGTATTTGCTCCATTAGCGATGGTATCGGGCGTTGTTGGCGGCTTCTTTAAACCATTTGCCTTAACGATTGCTTGTGCGCTATTATCGTCCTTAATCGTTGCTTTAACGGTTATTCCGATGTTATCGAAGCTGCTTGTTATGAGAGGCAAGCCGGGTAAAGTACATCATGATGAGGCCAAACCAGGTAAATTAACATCTTTCTACGAGAAAGTTTTGACGTGGAGCTTGAAAAATCGGATCAAAACCTTGCTGATTTCGGCATTGCTGCTCGTCGTAACGATCGTTGCGACCATTCCGATGCTTTCCGTTTCGTTCATGCCTAGTTCGAAACCGGCGAAAACCATGTACTTTCAAATTAAAATGCCTTATGAAACTTCATTTGAAGCAACGGATATGAAGACGAACGAAATTGAAAAAGTGCTGCAGGACACCAAGGATTCCAAGGGTCAGCCGGTATTCAAATTTGTTGAGGCACTCGTCGGCTACGCAGGCAATGATGACGAGAGAACGCCATATGCGTCTCAAATCTTTGTTCAAGTGAACGATCAAGTGGATCCGAACAAAGTGAAGGAGCAAATGAAAGCATTTATTTTATCCGAATTGCCTGCGGGGTCCGAGGTTGAACCTAAATCGATGGAAGGGGACTTCGGCGTTTCCTCCACAGACTTCTCGTATACTCTGAAGGGCGATGATCAGCTCCAACTGGAGAAAGCCGCCAAGCTTGTGAAGGATAAGTTGAATACATTCCCTGAGCTTAGTGAGATTGAGGATAACCTGAGCGATGCGAAAACAGAAGTTCAGATCGCGGTGGATCAGAAAAAAGCAAGAGCGTACGGTTTAAGCTCGTCTGCAGTAAGAGATACCGCGCGCGCTTGGATTCAAAAGCAGGATCTTGGCGATATGAGATTTGATAACATCGTCTATACGACGACAGTTTCTTTGGATAAATCCGATAAGAACACGTTAGAAAAGCTGGGCAATATCCCTTTGACAGCCGCTAACGGTTCCACAGTCTTATTGAAGGAAGTTGCTAAAGTTAGCGAAATTAAGGGTGCTGCATCGCTTGCCAAAGAAGATCAGCAGCAGTTGGTGAAAGTAACCGCCAAAATTACGGCGGAGAACAAAAACGGCGTGAGCATGAAGCTTGCAGCGGCGTTAAAGGACATCGAGCTGCCGGAAGGCGTAAGCACGGAAGCGGGCGGCGTATCGGACGATATTAATGAAAGTTTCTCGCAATTATTCGTGGCGATGGCCGCGGCGGTATTCGTTGTTTACTTGATCATGGTTCTAGCTTTTGGTAATGCGAGCGCGCCATTTGCCATTTTGTTCTCGTTGCCGCTTGCTGTCATTGGCGGTCTGCTCGGGCTTGTTATTGCCAATGAGCCGCTAACGGTTACTTCCATGATCGGATTCTTAATGCTGATCGGTATCGTTGTAACGAATGCGATCGTGCTCATCGACCGCGCGCAGCAGCTTCGCGAAGAGGGTTATACCGTCAGACACGCGCTGATTGAAGCTGGTAAAGTGCGTTTGCGGCCGATTATTATGACAGCAGGAGCAACGATTATGGCTCTGGTTCCTTTGGCACTGGGCATTTCAGGGGAAGGCGGCTTGATTGGGAAAGGCCTCGGGGTTGTTGTTATTGGCGGCCTGATCACTTCAACCGTGTTAACGCTTGTTGTTGTTCCGATTGTGTATGAGCTGATCGAAAGCGTGAAGAACCGTTTTGGCCGCATGTTCAAACGGGATAAAGGCAAAGAGAACGCAACACCAAATACGGTTGAGGTATAGAGAATAGGAGACTTTGCGCACCGTCCAAAGATCCCTATATGAGGAGGCACAACGATGAAAATGGTTAGTTTGGGGAAACGGCAATTCAAGTATCGCACTTTAGCAATCTTGGCGCTTTTGACTGCAACTGCAGTATTGGCCGCAGGTTGCGCGCTTCCGGGAAAGTCGGGTCAAGCAACGGCGCAGCTAGCGCCTAGGCCCATCAAAACGGAGGCTATCGCGAAGCAGAAAATAAGCAGCCCGATTGAGCAGGTTGCAGACGTGGCGGCAGGAACAACGCTGGATGTGGTGGCCAAAGCGAATGGTGAAGTCACCGACGTGTTGAAGAAACGCGGCGAGTATGTGGAGAAAGGCGACGTGCTGTTCGTTATCGACAGCAAGGACGCTGAATCAGCGCAGCGCAAGGGAGAGCTTTCCTTGCGCAGCGCGAAGGAATCCTTGCAGCAAGCGAAGGACAATAAAGTCAACAATCGCAAGGATTTGGTTGACAATGTAACGCGATCCGCGACTGCCAATACGAACGCGCAGCAGGATTACAATAAAATGCGGAATGATTTTGATGCGGGTCTCGCCACACAGCACCAGGTTGACCAATCCAAGCAAGCGCTCGACAATGCGCAAATGGCTCTCGAATCGGCACAAAGCAAGCTGTCAGCTTTCGATAACTCGGATTCGATTGCTGCTGCGCAAACGCAAGCTGAATCGGCAAGTCTTGCTTTGGATGATGCAACGCGTGCCCTTGACAATTACAGCGTGAAAGCGCCGGGTAGCGGCATCTTGACGGATTTTAATATCGTTGTCGGCCAGTCGGTCTCCGCTGCTGCGGGCAAAGTCGGTCAGGTGCAGCAAATTGATCCGATCAAGATTAAAACGGAATTGTCCGAAACGAACTATCAGTTGGTGAAAGGCAAGCAGGAACTGGTGTATTACAATCCAGATGCGCCTGATAAAAAAGGAACGGCCACAATCAGCTATCTGGCGCCGATCATGAGCGCTACGACCAAGACGTATACGTTGGAACTGGAAGTGCCGAATGCCGATCACCAGTTGCAGCCGGGCACACGGTTTATGGTTCAGCTTACAACAGAGACTGAGGAGATGGTTCCTGCCGTTCCTACGCTAAGCGTTATTCGGGAAGAGTCCGATACTTTTGTGTTCGTGAAGCAAGGCGATCAGTACCAGAAGCGTAAAGTGAAGCTCGGACGCATTAATGGCGAGTTCCAGGAAGTTATTGAAGGCGTCAAGGATGGGGAGCAGTTGGTTGTCACTGGTCAAAACACGTTGAAGGACGGACAGAAGGTAGAAAGTACGCAACCGACTCCAGCAACAACACCAGCAGCCAAATAAATCGACCGGCCTGCTTTTCTAAACAACAGCTAAAGGAGATCTCTTATTTATGAAAAACAAACCTTGGAGAATAGGGATAACCGCTATCATGCTAGGCACGATGATCATTCAAGGCGGGATGCCGGCGCTTGCTGCGGCGGCCGATGCCGCGGCAACGGTTGCTGTGAGCACGCCGTCAGTCAACTACGGGCTAACCAGCGATATTCGCGCAGCGGTTAAAAATATTGCGGTCACGCCGACAGCGAACGGATCGCAAATTTCGGCCACGATTCGTCTCTACAATGGCGGTGCCACACAGAACCGAGTACCGGAGCATGAGCTGCGGGTGCGTACGTCAAACGGTGTGTCATACACGTTGAAGCCAAGCGCAAGCAACAAAGACGCTTTGCAGCCAAAGGAAATCAGCGAGCTTGTTTATATGGCGGCTGTGGACAGCAAGGAAATCACGCAAATTGATCAAATTTCGTTCGTTAATGTTGACATTTATGCGTATCCGAAGACGGAAACGACACTGCTTGCCATGCCTGCCGGCGCAGTATGGTACGGATCCGGCCCAGCTGCTCTTCAGAATCTGCCGGCGTTGAACTGGGCGCAGCCTTTTACAATTCCAGGCGTGAATTCGGGTCTGGTGTATGCACCTACAGAAGTTTCCATGCAAAATACGAGCACGGGCCGTACGGCAGTCGTCACGGTACGCGTTGAAAATCCGGGAACTGGCCGTGAAACCGTTCCAGCGTTCCGTTTAGATGCACAATCTGAACAACGGACATTTGAAGGCAAACATTCAGAAGAAGATCAGATTGCCCTGGAAGGTGGCGAGAAAAAATACATTCATTTCGCCATTCCTGTTGAAAATGGGGTCACATTGTCCAACCTTCTCGTCATATCGACAGATGCGTTTACACCAAAAGGCGGCGGTCCAGCGACCACGCTGGCAACAGCAAAAGCAGCGATTGCCTGGCCGAAAGGCGACCAATCGAATTCGGCTGCTCCTGCTTACAGCATTGGAACGCCGATTGCTTTTGACGCTTTGACGAAAGTCGTAGATAAGAAGACAGAAGTCGCATTAATGGAGCTTCATTTGCATGAGAACCCGGGTGAGGGCTATCAAACCGCAGTTGCTAAGTTCAAGCTTACGAACACAAGCGATGTGCCAACGGCTACGCCAGCATTTTTGTCGGAATTAATGAATGCCGGGGGGGTCACCTACCAAGGTACTCGTCAAACGAATGTGACAGCGATGATGAATCCGGGACTCAGCTATGTGGTAAGCTATTCCTATATCGTACCGCAATCGGAAACAGGCACAGGGTTCACGTTGAAATTACTCGATGCGCAAGCGGCTGCGCCTTACACGACGACAATCGCGGCTCTGCAAACCAATGTGCAGGAAGAATCGGCGGAAGGCGTGATTTCGCTTTATCCGTTTGATTTGAAAATCAATGATGTGTCAGTAAGCTCCTTAACGACGGCAGCCTTAACGTATACGTACAAATTCAGTCTGGATCTGGACATCACGCAAAAGGAAAATGTTGTCGTTGACAACAATTTCTCCAAAATCCGTTTCGAGATCGTGGACAATGCCGGCCGTGTCGTCGGTTCCAAAGACGCCGCGCTTACAGGCGCAAACAAGCTTGTTAGCGGCAAACAAACGCTGGATGCAAGCAATATCGCATCAGATCAATTCAGCTTCCCATTCACAGTGAATGTCTATGAAATCATCGACACACAGAATGGAACGGCGAAGCGTTTGCTGAAAACCGTGAAATAAGATGATTGAAGAGGACTCATCCCTGTGGAAAACGTGGGAGGGGTCCTCTTTTTTTAACAGAAAGCATATGTCGTCAGGTTTTGTGTGTGACGCGCTCGCGGAGCGGAGAGATTTCGCATGCATCGGGTAGTCCACGTATCTGAGATGATGGAAGTAGAAGATCCGAAGTGCCACAGCAGGGCTGGTTGGATCACCCGATACCGCCTCGATCTGCGGTAGATCATCTTTTTGCACGGGTGAGCGGAACGTAGATGCTTTATGCGGTGGTATCTCCGGTTGTAGGTACATTTCGCGGAACTACCGTGCGTTATGAGCAGGAAATGCTGGGCTCTCGGCACGTTTTCGCTCATTTAACGCACCCTAGTTCCTCTTCAGGGGGAGAAAAGGGACATTACCGTGGAATAAGGTATCGTAGTTCCGTTGATATCGCTGCGCATGGGACATGGGAGGCCCGGCCAGTACCTCCGGCAGTACCTCCCCCGGTTTCTTGCGAAGCTTGCAGAGGTGAAAAATACCCGGAAACTTACGGCCGCGAGGCGGTTTTCTTAACAAATTCTTGACTTTTAGTTGATATACCGAAAACATAATAGCGGTAAAGTAGTTTTATAGCTGACAATCGAATAGTAAGGGTACGAGTCGAAGAGAAAGCCCTTTATGCAACAAATGGATGCGCATGGATAGCTGTGTGCTGCCCGCCATTTGATGGATAAAGGGCTCTTTGCGTTGTCTTCGATGAAATTGAGGGGAGGGAAGTCGTTAGCTGAGGTGTTTGACCTATATCCTGAACGAAAAGAAAGTCTGGATTTTCAAAAAAAGTGAAAGGATTGTGACGATGAACATGAAGGCAACGTTTAAAAAATTTTTAGGTCTTGTAACGATAACGGCAATCATCAGCGGGATGTTCCAACCCAATGCTTGGTTGCCAGAGGCACATGCAGAGAACTTGGCTAGAAAATCACTGGAGGTTAACAAAACGTTAACACCTCCTCTTATCGATGGCAAATTAGACGAAACGACCTGGAACCTCAATCAGTCATTATCCGTGCAAGTTGGAAACGGCCCCTTCAAAGCATCCAATTTCGGGGTGATGTGGGACAACCAGTATTTATACATTGGCATTCATGGCAATAACAATAATCTGCTTTCCAATCAAACGGGAAATTGGTGGGAACAGAATGACATCGAGATTGCTTTTGACCCGGGTTATCATCAGTCAAGCCCTTATCAACCGGATGATATGCAAATTGGCCTGGTCTATCAGCCGAATACGGCGACGCCGGAGTTCCATTTCGGAAATGCGCTGAATGGACATAAAGGCAAGGATGAGAAGAAAATTTTACGAGCCATTTCCACGACGAGCACAGGCTGGGAAGCGGAAGTTGCGGTTCCGTGGGATATGCTGAATTTTGACCCTATCGTCCAAAAGCAATTGGGTATGGATGTGGGCATGACGGATCGCTACGGAGCAACGACTGCGGAACAAAGATGGACTTATTGGAGTAGATACAACACGGATAATTTCTTTAACGACACGTCCGGTTTCGGCACACTCAAGTTGGTGGACAGCAGTCCGGTAAGTGGCAGCGCGAGTCCTATCCTGTTGCAGGACAATTTCGACGGGTATACAACCGGAACGCTGCCTCCAAATTGGATTTCTGACGTGAATGCCGGAAGCCCTCCGTTTACGGTGGTGAAAGACACCTATGGCAATGGCAGGTTGACCTTCGACGGAAATGCCTCCGCCAAGCAGAGCCGGATTACGGCGCCGGTGCAGTGGGACAACTATACGATAGAAGCTGACGTCCGTTTTGATAGTTTTTTTAATGATAGAAGATGGGCTTCCATTATGTTCCGGGCGCCTGCTGCCGGGAAAACGCCGTATCCGCAAATGGCAATTAAACAGAATGGGACGATTGAAATCGCCTACCGGAATCCAGACGGGAGTTGGTTCACCTCTCCTACGCCGATTAGCGCAACCGGATCTCAGCTGGCTGTAAATAAAGATTACACGATGAAAGTAAGGGTGTACGACAGCAATGTGAAGATGTACTTTAAAGCGAAGGACGCAGCGAACTTTACGCTATATGGCGACAAAACTTTACCAGCCACCGTGCTTCCGGAAAAAGGGAGAGTCGGCTTCCAGGGCGACCAGAGCAAGGTAAGCTTCGACAATTTGAAAATAACCCGAATTACCGCAGATCGGCTTGATCTTACAGTGCCTAGTAAACTAGAAGCGTTGAGCGGATCGGTAAGTGTGACGAACAGTGTTTATTACTCCGACGGCATCACCGAAGTCCCGCCTGCGAATCGGGTGAAACTGTACTCGTCGGATGAAAGCATCATTAAAGTCAGCAACAACCAGCTCCATCCGCTTAAAGCAGGAAAAGCGAGCATTAAAGCCGTCTATGCCAATGCAGAAGTGGTGAAAGAAATTACCGTTACGCCTTCTCTAACAGGCGTCAAGGCCGTCTCCTTGAAAGGAGATGAGAAGGGGTATGCGTTTTCGACCGTTGGGACGCCACTAGATCTTAGCGCGCTGCAATTTCAGGCAATCTTTAGCGATCTGTCCTCTGGTACTGTACAAGGCAGCGATCTGACGTGGACTTCCAATAGTCCGTCAATTGTCTTTGAAAGCGGTAGGCTTAAAGCTCTGCAAAGAGGCGTTTACACCATAACAGGCACCAAAGATAGCGCATCTGTCAGTATGCTCGTTCTCGCCAAACAGGCGGGGGATACCGAATATGTCCTGTATGAGGAGAATTTTGATAGCTTGACCGATGGTACGCTGCCTACGGGCTGGACTCGGAAGGAAGGGACAACGGCTTCTAATGCCGCGGTGAAGTCAGGCGCTTTTGAGATAAATGCGCTAGCTGCTCCAGATAATCCGTCCCGGGTTATTTTACCGTCGTATTTAAGCGTATTTGGCAATTACAAGATTGAAGCGGATATGACTCACTTACAGGCTAACGATGCGGCAAGATGGCACTCGATTATGTATCGTATTCAAAACAGGGACTATCCCTATTACCAAATGGCCGTAAGAAAAGATGCAACCGCAGCGAATGGGGTTGAGTTCGCAGAGAGAACCGCCGCCAATCAATGGAACGTCATGAATACGGTCTCCTACTCCGAAGCCATCGATCCTGCCAAAATGTATCATTACACCGTAAAAGCAAACGGGAACCGGGTTCAGGAATGGATTGGCGACCGATTGGTTGTGGACACGGATCAGGCGGGGAGTTATGCGAAGGGAGATATCGGTTTCCAAGCGAACGGTTCTAAAATGAAACTGGACAATATTCGCATTACTTTGCAGCAGGATGCGCTTCCTCCAATTCCCGACGGTCACTTTGTTAACGTTGCAGAGCCCGATACGCGAATTGCGATGGCCGCTTCGGTAGTAACTGAACTGCGCAGTGCTGCAGATTTAGCCAAGTTGGATGCGCCAACGCTTCCTTCCACGCTTATAGTCCATGTCAATAACGAGCTTAAAGTGACAGATCCGACAGGTGCTGCCGAAATTAGCACGCTCGATGCACTGCTTGGTTCTATTGGCGGGCGAATTATCCCCGCATTTTATGTAAAAGACGAGGTGACTGTCGATCAGCTTATTGCTTATTTAAAAGCGAACAGTTGGGAAGACGCCGATGTCATTTCGGATCAAGGTGAATTGGTCAAACGGGCGAGAGCTGCCTACCCGATCATTCGTGGTGCAGTGGATTTCAGCGGCGAAAGCCATTTGACGAAAGAGGACCTGCTGGATATTCGCAGAAAAACGGCTGCAAGTTTAGCCAGAATAGCCATCTTGCCGCAATCCTTATCAACGAGAGAAAACGTTGCCTACCTGCAGCAGCGCATGATGACGATATGGTCGAATGACGAGTCCAGTCCGTCCGATAAACAACTTGCGATGCATCAACTGATTACATCCGGTGTGAACGGGATTGTTACGGATTCTCCTGCGGTGCAGTGGGAAGCCTTGAAGACTTATAACAAGAACACGACACTGATTCGCAAACCTTTTGTGATCGGTCATCGGGGTCTGCCTGCGAATTCTCCGGAAAATACGATTGAGAGCAATCGGTTAGGTTTAGAAGCCGGTGCAGAATTCATCGAGAATGACATGTACCTGTCCAAAGACGGGCATATTGTCATCCTGCATGACGGGGAATTGGAACGTACGACGAATGGCAAAGGAAATATTGAAAACTTTACTTTAGAGCAATTAAAGAAGTTAAATGCGAACAAGCCCTATCCAGATGGATTCCCAGACGTCAAAATTCCAACGCTGGATGAACAAATTGACCTTGCCAGGGAAAAGGGCGCTATGGTGATGGCTGAAATCAAGACCGCAACACCCGAGGCTGTAGATGCGTATGTCAAACTGCTCAAAGATCAAAATGCCGAAGCGCTCGTGGATACGATGTCTTTTAGCACAAGTCAATTAAAACGTATGGCTTTGCTGATGCCCGAGATGCCTCTTGGTTTGTTAACAAGCGGTTATGCAGATGAATCCAATGTGAATAAGTCGCTGCGTAGAACGTTGAAACTGCTTCAAGATTTGAACGCTTCATTTAACACAAGTTACGCCGGTTTAGGAAAGAATTTCATGGAAGCCGCGAAGCATAGAGGGATCGTTATCTCACCCTGGACCTTGAATGATAAAAATGTTTTTATCCAATTTATGGGACTTGGCGCTTTCGGCATTACGACGGATTATTCAAATTATGCTTCGGATTGGGCAGCATCCATCCAGCCGGAGAAGATGAAGTATGAACTGTTTAAGGAAGAGAGCCAATCATTATCGTCAGCTGTGCAATCCTATAAGGGGACAAAAACGACCATCGCACCGGAAATCGTTTTGCTGGATGGCCAGGAAGCGGTTGAAGTCAATGGATCAAAGATTAAGGGCAAAAAGGCAGGCACATATCATGCGCTTATGCGATATACCAATGCCATGGATGCTAATAACGTCTACGATATTTATACGGTTCCTATTACAATTGAAGTGAAGAATCCGGTTGATGATTCGGATACAAACAAGGGCCATTCTGGCAGCAATGTTCCTAACACGCCGACTCAACCATCAGCCGTGATTGAAGCGGCGGGGGGCAAAGTAGGCGCAGCTGACTTGAAGAATGCATTTGGAACTTATTCCCAAGTGAAGGTGAATTTCATCGGAGATAAACTGGAACTGGCGGCGTCTGGCCTTCTGGAAGCAAGCAATAAGAAAGATCAATTGTTGGTTATCAATGGAGATCAAGCGACGTATTCGCTGCCCCTAGCTATTCTTAACCTTGAAGCGGCAGCCAATCAACTTGGCGTAAATGTAGATGCCTTATCACTCAGGTTTACATTGCAAAAGTTAAGCGGTAAAGAGGCCGCGGCGGCGCAGCGCTCAGTGTCCGCTGCTGGCGGGACGCAAGTCGCAGACGTGTTGAACTTTGAAGTGGAAGCGGTAAGCGACGGTAAATCGCTGGTTATTCCTTTCGGGTCCACCTATGTTTCACGGGAAATAGGGCTGAATAAGGTTGTTGACTCGAGTAAAGCAACGGGTGTACAGATTTTACCTGAGACGAACGGAATTAGATTCGTTCCTGCGTTGTTCTTCACTAAAGACGGCAAAACAACGGCTGAGCTAAAACGGAACGGAAACAGCATTTATACGGTCATCGAAAATAATAAAAGCTTTGCGGATATGGCGAACCACTGGGCTAAGGCGGATGTGGAGCTGTTGGCCAATAAACTGGTAGTGGAAGGCGTGAGTGCTAATCGGTTCGATGGTGATCGCCATATTAGCCGGGCCGAATTCGCATCGCTTTTGGTTCGTGCATTAAGCTTAGACCCTGGGACTGCAAAAACAACCTTCCATGACGTTGACGCTGGCGCCTGGTATGCCAAAGATGTGGCAACGGCTGCTTCAGCAGGATTGATCAGCGGGTACGCGGACGGCACTTTCCGGCCCAGTGATGAGATTATACGCGAAGAGCTTGCGGCAATGGTGATTCGCGCATTCGCTTACGTGGGCATAGATACGAAAATTTCAACAGCGAAGCAAACTGAAGTGCTGCAAATGTTCAAAGATTCAAACCGCATAGTTTGGGCGCGAACGGAAATGGCCGCAGCAGTCAGTGCGGGTCTGATGAACGGAATGACCTCGGATAAGCTGGATTCCGGGGGACATACAACGCGAGCTCAAGCTGCAGTTGTATTGAAACGTTTCTTGAGCAAGGCGAAATTTATTAACTAATTTGAAGTAAGGTTTTTTTCAAATCTCTCTGATAAGGGCTGTCGGCTAAGTAGGTATTTCTACTTAACCGACAGCCCCATTGACATTATTCGATACCTGCTGCACGAAACACGTTTGCAAAGCCGATTTGGGATCTCTGAAGTAAGGTTTTCGCAGATTCGGATGGCGGATCTGTGGTGAGTATTTCCTGAGCAATAATTCCGTCATATCCGATTTGTCCGAGCGCACGAAGGAAGCCTCCCAAATTAATGATGCCTTCGCCTGGGAACAACCGCCCATTGTCTAATACTTCTGATATCGCCACATTCGGTGCATCATTGATGTGAACATGCACAATTTGTTCAGCCTTTAATCGTTTAATATCTTCCAAAGTATGCTCATTTGTATACCAATGGTAAGCGTCGAACAGAAGCCCTACATTTTTTTCGCCGATCGTTTCAATCCAGTCCAGTGTGCTGTGCAAGTCCCAGATGAAAGGGTGTTTCCAGCGTATGCGCAAATGATGAGGCCCGACGAACTCAAGCCCTAAACGGATGCCATAAGCGCCAAGCACTTGTGCGCATGTGCGCAGCCGGCGTGTGGCGAGTGACATGAAATGCGCGGCGTTCTGATCGGTTGACGGCAGGACATAGGTGCAGCAGGCCGTGCAGCCAAGCGAAGCTGCAGCTTCGGCATCCCGTGCCAAGCGAGTTAAACCGCTTCGGAACTCCTCTTCATCTGTACGCCACTGCGGAGATAGGCCGATCGCTCCGATTTGCACGCCATATTCTTGGCAAAAAGCATTTGCGCCAGTGACGCCATATGTTGAAATCAACTGCTCTAATTCGTCGCCGCTCGCATCGACAGCCCCGAATCCAAATTGGGAAGCTAGCTTTATGAAATCTTCTAAATCGCCGATATCGGGTCCAAGTCCTGCTCGTGTTAAGCCTTTAATCATAAAATCACTCCCTCATATCAATTGGAAATTTCATTTTTTTACAGTTAACTAGTACTATTGACTCATTCCTATGATAGAATATAAGAGTCATATATACATACCCAATCTTTCCCGATCTATCTCAAAATTTCGATTGTAAGCGCTCTTAGCTAATTCAGTGCTAGTCCGCAAGAGTAATCGTTGCAAAAATGATGCCAAGGAGGTTGTTCGTGAACAGGAAGCTATGGATACGTGTATCTATAGGTTTGCTCTTAGGTGCAATTCTCATTATTAGCTATATGACATGGGGCCGACCAAATAAACATTTCACCGATGTATGGCATGTCGTTCAACCAACGATCACTCCGCCTCCTTCACCGACACCTTCTGAACCTGCCGCAGCTGCGATTGAAACGCGTTTGAACGAAATTCGCCAATGGAAGACAGCAGAGCATCAATTCACCACGGATACGAATGAACCGTTAATTCTCTTGCAGAACGAAAAGCAAGTCGTTTATATACATAAAAATCAAATTCGCTACGATTGGATAGGCGGCTCCGGTTTTCAAAATATCCCACTCAGTTTCCCCGCTGCAAGGGAAGGCTATGTGTGGAGAAATGGAAAAACGGCCTTCATTGGGCTTTCAACAGGCGGCAGCGGCAACCGGAAACGAGGGGACTGGTACGAAATCAACCTGACTACTCTAGCTGGCAATCCTCTAAAAAGAGTAGGTGATATGCAATTGGCGCCAGACGGGGTACAAGCTGTAACCTTTTCCAATAAGCCAGCAGGTGCGCTCTTTCTTGAAAAAACAGCTGAGTCCTATCAAGAGTATTGGATCAGCGCACAGGGCAAAGGCCAGTTCTTCGTCAATGATTACTCCTCAATGAATGAACCGGGCACCAATAAGCAAATTAGCGTGATTGACGCTAGCCAAACGGAATTTGCTTCCATGAAGGAGTTCAACAATGTATTCGTGCTGGAGGATAAGCGAGGGCTGATCGTGTATCAAAATGGTCCAATGAGTCCGAGTATTTTCCGTTTATCGGGCTATAAGCTGGGGCAATCCCAGTCGATTGCCGTAGACGCTCCTCTGCGCTCACAGCCTCCATATGCGGGCTCGAACGCGACCCTGATCGAAGTGAAAAGCCTGCAAGACGACTCCCAGAAGGGAATCCTGCTCCCGGCTAATAATCCAACTCCGTTCACGCTTACGCCTCATCTTATGGAGGAGGGTTGGACGCTTGTGGATGCCTACAGCTTTATTCGCATTCAAAACGGCAAGCTCCAAACCGTCTCATATCCGATCAATCAAGGCAAAAAGTACCCGGAGGCGCATGAAGCCGAAATATCGCTCCCCGCGAACACAACATGGACACGTCAAGGCATCGTGCTGCAAGCTGAAAAGAATAAAATCAAACAATACCTCGCTATCAATGATGTAATGAATACACGCTTAGAAACAGCGGATGCGGCATTTTGGATGAACGCGTTACAACCAGGGCATTCAGGGAAAGAAGATAAGCAGGAAGCTGCCGATAAAGAGATTAATATTAATTTCCCTGTGCTTCCCACATTGAAAGACGAATCTGCACGGGACGATTCCGTACCTGAAGGCATGCGTAATGCACTGAAACAGCGCGATTATATGGGGAGCGGTGACTTCACGCAAAGGCGAGTGATCCGGCAAACTGGCGGTGATTGGTATGTGCTTACTGATGAGAAACTGGAGCGATGGGATCTAGCTATGGGATTGAAAGAAGTAGGGCATTGGCCAGTCAAAAGCCACTGTTCAACTAGCAATTACGTAATCTGTGACACAGCATCAGATTTCATGAGAGTGGGCAGTTATTGGTATGTAGCGGATACTTTCAATAACAGGATCCTTCAGTTGAACGATGCGTTTGAAATTGTGAGGCAATCTGCCTTTATCTTGCCTACTGCGCTTGTCCCAAGCGAAGATGGCCAGCTCCTGAGAGTGGAAGGACTAGAGGGAATTGCTCAGTACAATCAGGAATTGGAGCAGCTTTCGAAGATGCCTGCGGTACTGGCAGCTGTAGGGAAGCTGCCGAAAGAGGAGCTTGCGGTTTGGCCGGAAGGCGTTTACGAAGATCCAAATGGACTGCAATGGGTATATAAATCGAACCGCTTGTATGTGTATGATGCCGATAAACAGACCTGTATTACGCACTTTATTGGCGCATTGACGAATTTGGCCGGCAGAGCCAAACTCATCCCTTTCCGTACGAAAATGGCGCTTGTCCTGGATGACCGCATTCAACTATTCGACAGCAGAGGCAATTGGCTAAAGCAAATTTCGTTCCCGCGCACGCAGCCGGATGGGATCTATGTTTCTACACCGAAAGGCGAGAATTCAATGGTCATGGACAGTGATAAAGATCAACTTTACATGATTCAAGGCTACAGGTTGCTTCGAATTGATCTAAATAGCGGCACTGTAACACCGCTTCTGTGGCAAATCAACACCAATATGAGCAAGCTGCTAACAGATAGGGGCAAGCTGTATGTAACCTTGCAAACTGGCAATGGTTACGATACACCGGATGCGCACAATGAGCTCATCGCCTGCGATACGAAAACGGGCAGTGTTACCCGATATAAAATTCCAGAGGGCTATACGGCTAGCCGCATCACGAAGGAGCATGAGTTAGTGCTCATCATGCAAGCGGAGCCGGGCAGTGCGGCTTTAACTTCTATGATGTACAAATTAAATGAGCATGGCATTCCAGAGTGATTAGACAAGGAAAGGTGAAGTCGGACGCTGCGGGCGCCGTTAAGGATACCCATTCTAACAGGGAAAGCATATGTCGAGAGCTAGCGTACCCGTATTCAGCAGCGTCCACAGCAGTAAGGCTGGTAATGAGTGAGATCGGCCGCGATGGTTGCGAATGTAAGTGGCATTCCCTTTGAAGTGAAGCAGCACGTCCGATTGTGTGTGTATGACGAGCTCACAGTGCGGAGAGATTCCGCGCGCATCGTGCGGTACGAGCATTTGACGTGATCGGTGTAGAAGATCAGTAGATCCGAAGATCCAGAAGCGCCACAGCGGTTTGGATCACCCCATACCGCTTCGATCTGCGATAGATCATGTATTTGCACGGGTGAGCGAAACGTAGGTGCGTTATGCGGCGGTATTTTCGGTCGTAGGGACATTTCGCGGAACTACCGTGTGTTATGAGCAGGAAATGGTGGGTTTTAGGCACGTTTTCGCTCATTTAACGCACCCTAGTTCCTTTTCAGCGGGAGAAAAGGGACATGAGCGTGGAATAAGGCATTGTAGTTCCGCCGATATCGCTGTGCATGGGGAATAGGGGCGGTCCGGCAGTATCTCCTCGGGCGCGCGTTGTGCGCCGCCGCATGGCGGCTGTCACACATTTTCTTGCGAAGCTTGCGGAGGCGAGATGTACCCGGAATCTTACAGGGGTGTTCATGGGGGTGAATACCGAATGGAAGACCGGTTAGGGAAAAGAGAAGTGGAAGGCAGCATAAAGTCGAACAGAGGGGATGGGTGTGGGGGGAGAAGCGTTAGCGTCCGTATTTGAAATCGTCTTATGACCACTAAGTAAATTCAATAAAAGACGATTTCAAGAAACGGTCGGAACTCCATTCTTAAGTCCACTCCCCATGCGCCAACATATGGTTTATACCAAGGACGCCGTTAGGCGTTTTTCTTATAGAGCGGCCGTTAGGATCTCTAGAAGACTCATTATCCAAATTCAGGGCAAATCATGCAAAAAGGGATATCGTCAATGAACTAGTGACGGTATCCCTTTTTGTGTTAATTCAGCGTTTCCTCATCGAGCTTTTGATGGCGTTCCTTCCAGAACAACACAGTGAGCATGCGTTCAATCCATTCCTTGTCTGTCTGAGTAAGGAGAAGGCCATCGAACGTGAATTCATTTTCGCGCAGTAACCGGCGCAGATTGATGGGATTGCTCTGGAATGGCTGATCGTTGTTCGCGTTTTGAGCCGACTCCAAATATCCGGCAATTTCCATGAGCTCGGAATAGGAGGTATTGAGTCCTTCCGAGAGCTTCATTAATACATCCGGCGAAGGAACGCCGCGATTGCCATTCTCCAGTTGCGAAATGTAGGCGGCGGATACGCCGGAGCGGTCGGCTAATTCACGAATGGTGAAACCTTTCAACTTGCGCATATCTTTTAATTTATCGTAAAAATACATGGTTTCTCACCTTCATGCACAAAAGTAAACACTAGTTAACAATATGATAGTAACAGTTTACTTTAGTAATTACAATGCATGAAGGAGAGACTGGGAGAAAAACTAGTCGTATTTTTTGAAAATAAGTACGGCATTATGGCCGCCGAAGCCAAATGAATTGGATAATCCATAGCGGAGCTCGGCTCGCCTGGAGACGAGGGGGACATAGTCCAGATCGCATTGCGGATCTGGATGATCCAGATTAATGGTTGGCGGAATCAAGCCGTCCTGAAGCGTTTTGATCAATGCGACGGCTTCTACGCCTCCGGCTGCGCCGAGCATATGGCCTAGCATGGATTTGTTCGCTGAGATCGGCACGTCGTACGCACGGTTTCCGAGCAGCCGCTTGAGCGCGAGCGTCTCCGACAGGTCGCCGGCGATGGTGCTCGTCGCGTGTGCGTTGACCGTGTCGATCTCCTCCGCGGCAAGACCGGCGTCGTCGAGCGCCACTTGCATGGCTCGGGTGGCACCCGCGCCTTCAGGATCGGTCGCCACGATGTGGTAGGCGTCCGAGGTCGATCCATAGCCGACGAGCTCGGCATGGATTCGGGCACCCCGCCGCTCGGCATGCTCGAGCGACTCCAGCACGAGCACGCCGGCGCCTTCGGCGGCGACGAATCCGTCGCGCTGCGCGTCGAACGGGCGGCTCGCCTGCTCCGGCGCGTCACAGCGCGTCGACAGCGCCGTCGCATTGCCGAAGCCCGCCAGCGCGAGGTCGGTGACCGTCGCTTCGGCGCCTCCGGCAATGACGGCGTCTGCGCCTCCGCGCTGGATCAGCTTGAAGGCTTCGCCTATGGCATTGTTGCCGGTGGCGCACGCAGTAACCGGCGCCAGTACGGGGCCCTTGGCGCCGAAGAGAATAGAGACTTGGGCAGCGGCCATATTGGCGATCATCATCGGTACGACAGTCGGGCTTACACGGCTTGGCCCGCGGCTGAGCAGCGTGCGATAGTTTTCCAGTATCGTATGAATGCCGCCAATGCCGGAGCCGATGTACACCCCGACTCGCTCTGCAATAGTTTCATCGAGTTGGAGCTGCGCATCGTCGAGGGCTTGTTTTGACGCTGCAACCGCAAACTGGCAGTACCGGTCCATTCGCCGGACATCGCGACGGTCCATTACCGATTCAGGATTGAAATCGCGAACTAATCCGGCAAAATCGGTTTTATATTGAGATACATCCATCGTGTCAATTTTAGAAATTCCTGATTGTCCTTGAACGAGATGGCTCCAAAATGTTTCGACATCGTTCCCGATGGGAGTAACGACACCCATTCCTGTAATGACGACACGTTTCATAAAAAAACCTCCTTTAGCCATGATAGGCTGAACTCTATTTCTTAGAATGTCACACAATTTATCCTATTACAAGTTACCGTTTATACTGGTATAATATCTTCTAGGATGAAGAAGAAGGGAGGGGTTTACAGTGAGAACGAAGGAAAGATTGCAAGCCTTGTCTGAATTTTTGACGATGCACCGTGCCAAAATTCAACCTGGTGAAGCGGGACTGCTGACGGGAAGCAGGAGGAGGACGCCAGGACTGCGGCGAGAAGAAGTCGCGGCGATCGCAGGCGTTAGCACGACATGGTATACATGGCTGGAACAGGGCCGGACCATTAAAATGTCCGTTCAGGTTTTAGATCGCATTGCAATTGCTCTCCAGTTGAATGAAGATGAGCGGCAATATTTATTCATGCTGGCGCTTGAGCAGCCCGCCCCTACCGCCGTTGTGAACAGCGCGCCAACGATTAGTCCCGCGCTCAGCCGGATTCTTGCCGAGCTGCGTGATTGTCCCACGATTATTTCCGATCGAAGATGCAATATTGTAGGCTGGAATCCAGCAGCAGCGGGTGTTTTTCTTGATTTTGAGAAAATCCCCTTAGAGGAACGCAACATGATTTGGCTGTTATTTACACGGAAAGAACTGAAAGCGCTGGCCGTTAATTGGAGCGATTTTGTTAAGGGCTTTCTCGCGATGTTCCGTTCCTACTACGGCCAATATTTAGGTGACAACTGGTATAGTGAATTTATTGAGAAGCTGGGGGAGAGAAATGCGGATTTCCCCGATTTCTGGAATCAAAGCGATGTTAGTTCAGCGCCGGAGGTTTTTATTGAATTTCGGCATGCCAAGGTCGGAAAAATGCTGTTCGATTTGACAACCTTGCAGGTTCAGGGGAGAAACGACCTCAGATGCAGCGTGTATACGCCGTCCGTCGGTTCGGATACCGATGTGAAAATGAGACAATTGATGAGCCGGCTCATCGATAAGGAAAACGCCAGGTAACGGAGGGATTCCGTATGCCTGGCATTTCTGAATTTCCGGCGGCGATCCATAAAGTAGAATCGCAAGTAGTTTCGTTGTGGAATATGGATAGAACGATCAGATTAAATCGTTTTTAAGCGTAAAAATAACCAGTTCGATGCGGTCCCTCAGTCCCAACTTTTTCAATAAATGTGAAATGGCATTTTTCACGGTTCCCACGGACATAAACATACTTGCGGCGATCTCGCGATTCTCTTTGCCTTCCGCCACATGCTTCATGATTCGGATTTCTCGGTCTGTAATCGCTGCATGTTGCAAAAGAGGGTTTTTCCCTATACCCGCTTGACGGGACATAGAACAGCTGAATATTTCTAAAGGCATATCTTTATGCCAGACTCGAAGCCCAAGCGCTGCACTCTTAACTGACATGATTAATTCACTGGGGTGAATGCTTTTAGGCAAGTATCCGCTTACACCGCTGTTAACAGCTTTAAAAACCGCATGTGCATCCCAGGTACTAGCCAAAATAATGATATTCATCGATGAAAAGTGCCCAAACACTTGAGAAACCAGATCCAACAGGTCTCCTTTGGAACAATGAATATCCATAATCATCACATCAGGCTCGAACTGTTGACAAAGCAGCAGCGCCTCCTCTTCGTTCACCGCACAGCCTTCAAGCTGAATGTCATCATCCTTTTCCAAGATAAATTTAATGCCTTCGCACACAAGCCTCTGATGATCCGCTATAATGACTTTCACCATAGCCTTTCCCCCTCATTAAACGGATACGGATCAACCATTCTTTTGATGAATATTTACCCCGCTTTGCCTTTTCAACCGCACAACAAAAAGCTGACGTAAACAAGCCAGTACGCCAGCTAATTCTATCTATCCTTCTTGATGTTTGCGGCGTTCCAGCCAACCAGCTAGTTCCTGAGCGAATTGTTTACCGCTTTCTTCCATGTTCTCGAACAGCTCCGGCAAACCTGTGCAATGGTACAAGTTCCGTTTCTGCATGATTCGAAGTTTATTTTCCAGCATCTCGAGCAGATCCATGTACTTCTTCATGGCGCTGAGCAGGCCGAGAGCATGATCACCGAACAGATCTGTGTTTCTTTCTAGACAGCGATATAGAATTGAATATTGCTGCCGAATGTTGCGGAATTTCCAGAGCAGCACCTCTCCTTCGTATATGGTTGGATGCAACACGGAGCGCTTGCCAATGGGAAGCAGCCCCTGCCGAATACATTGTACAAGTTTCCCTAGCGCTTCGTTTCCGAAATAACGGACAGAATCGGGATTCGAAATGGAGGGCAGTCTTTGATTCGCATCATACGAACAGAGCGTTTCAACGACCCTGCGCACATCATTCTCAGCATTCAGGCCATCTTCATGAATCACGACTTGACGATAAATGGCAAAGCAATTGAGCGCATGCAAAAGGGTATCTTTGCTAATCACGCCGACGCACTTGCTGTTTTCATAAGGCATATGATTTCGATTGAGCAAGTGAGGAGATTCTACGTAGATCAAATGGTTGTCCGTATGGCCGATAGCGACAAACAGATGATTGTATGGCGTGATATGCACATTTGGATCAAAATGGGAGTCCAGCGATTGAAAGCTTTCGAAAAATGGGATTCTCGTGGAATGTGTATCAAGCAAGAGAATTTCGCCTTGATCCAGCAGTTTTTCTATTTCTTGTAAAGCTTCAATGCCTTTGCCCGTTGTATCTTTGGTTCGAAACACTTCGAAACAAGTCCATCTCTGCACGGCATTGACATCTCGAAAGGAGCCGTCATGTCCCAGATCGATGCAAAAGGACGGATCGGTGACAAATAACTCATAAGGACTATGTATGCCCTTTTTCATTTTCAGATTAAAATACAGACCTGCTTGAAAACAGCTGAGAAGCGTTGTGAATTCATCTGCTGTGCCGTCCCTCCGAGTGTAATATTCCTGCAACAATGGGCTTTTCAACCTACTCACTCCTTGCTACTTATTTACCTGATCGTTGATTTGCGAGGGGGATTTTCCAACTATGGATACATTATAGGTTTGTTTAAAAGCGCTCCCTACCAATTTTGTGGCATGAATTGATAGGATTGTGACAAAAAGGATAGTTTTACCAGCGATTGCCCATCAGTCTAATGAAATACGGGATGATGTCACAAATGTAACAATATAAGTCATTAGAAGAGTAGGTGGGAATATATGGATTCCATATAATAAAACAAAGCAATACCACATATTTGCATTTCGTAAGCGCTTACCATATTTGAATAAGGAGGTGATAAGAGGGAATAGGGTGGGAAGCGATGCAAACACATTTCGTGTGAGGAGGAGGATTCGAAAGATGGCATAGACGAATAATGTCTACGGATTAAAGGTTATTTCTATAAATTATTTATCAGGAGGCTTAAATAATGGATGTAAAAAGGTCTTTTTCTAAGAAAAATCCAGTTGTTCTTTGTTTTCTTGCATTCACTTTGATTTTCGCTCAATTGATGCTAGTTCCTGCAAACTCACTGGCGGCTACGAACCTTGCAGCAGGCAAATCGGCTACAGCCAGCGGTCACGCTGATGTATATGTTGAAAGCAATCTTACAGACAGCAATCAAGGAACGTACTGGGAAAGCACCAACCATGCACTCCCGCAGTGGGCTCGCGTTGACCTTGGGAACGCTGACACAGTCAATCAAGTTGTCCTGAAGCTGCCCGCAGGCTGGGGTTCCAGGACACAAACATTGTCCATTCAGGGAAGCACGGATGATTCCACTTACACAACACTTTCTAATTCTGCTGCTTACACATTCGACCCTGCTAGCGGAAACTCCGTGACCATCAACTTTACGGCAGCAAGTACACGCTACTTAAAGGTAACTGTTACTGCCAACAGCGGATGGCCTGCAGCTCAATTATCCGAGATTGAAGTATACGGCAGCCCTTCAACAACGCCTACACCTACACCATCTCCAACGCCAGGCACAGGGACTAACATAGCGCTAAACAAACCAATCGTGGCTTCTTCCACGGTGAACTCGTTCATCGCAACAAATGCAAATGACGGGAGCACTTCGACGTACTGGGAAGGCGCAGGCGGCAGCTACCCGAACACGTTGGCGGTAAGCCTTGGCGCTGATGCCAGCATCAGTTCCATCGTACTGAAGTTGAACCCTGACAGCATTTGGGGAACGCGTACTCAAACTTTTGAGGTGCTGGGTCACAAGCAAAACTCTTCAACATTTACAACAATAGTTCCGTCTGCAAACTATACGTTCAATCCTGCGTCCGGGAACACCGTAACGATTCCAATGACAGCAACAGCTAGTGACATACAATTGAAATTCACTGCGAACACAGGTGCCGGCGCCGGTCAAGTTGCTGAATTCCAAGTAATAGGTACCTCTGCTCCCAATCCAGACTTAACAGTTACAGCGACATCATGGAGTCCGGTTTCCCCAATTGAAACGAATCCCATCACTTTAAATGCGACAGTCAAAAATGTTGGCAATGCTGCTTCCGCAGCTACAAATGTTAACTTCTATATCGGCACAACTGCGATTGGTACCGCTTCAGTAGGCGCTTTGGCTGCAGGTGCTTCCACAACGGTATCGGCAAGTATTGGCGCTAAAGATGCCGGAACTTATACGATTACGGCAAAAGTAGATGAAGCTGACTCGGTAGTTGAGCAAAACGAAACCAACAATACCTACACCAGTTCGAGCTCGCTGACCGTTGCCCCGGTTTCCAGCTCCGATTTGGTAGGAACAGTTTCCTGGTCCCCAAGTAATCCAGTTGCCAACAGTGCAGTAAGCTTCAGTGTAAACCTTAAAAACCAAGGAACTATTGCTTCTGCAAGCGGTTCCCATGGATTGACAGTAGCTCTTAAGAACGCAAGCGGTACAACCATTCAAACATTCAACGGGTCTTATGATGGCGCCTTGGCTGCGGGAGCATCTGCCACAGTCAACATCTCTGGCACATGGACTGCCGTAAATGGCAGTTACAGTGTAACCACAACCATAGCAGCGGATACGAACGAAGTCAGTATGAAGCAAGGCAACAACACAAGTACAGCAGCTCTGGTCGTGTATGCCGCTCGCGGTGCAAGCATGCCGTATACCCGCTATGATACTCAAGATGCTGCCATCGGCGGCGGTGCTTCCGTGAAGTCCGCTCCGACATTCGATCAATCGCTGATTGCTTCGGAAGCTTCAAGTCAAAGTTATGTGGCACTTCCTTCGAACGGCTCCTACGCCGAATGGTCTGTCAGGGCCGGCGAAGGCGGTACGGGTGTGACCATGAGATTCACCATGCCTGATTCGAGTAATGGCATGGGATTGAACGGTTCTCTTGACGTTTACGTGAATGGTGCCAAAGCCAAAACAGTTTCATTGACATCCTATTACAGCTGGCAGTATTTCTCCGGTGATATGCCTGCGGATGCTCCAGGCGGCGGTCGCCCGCTCTTCCGTTTTGATGAAGTACACTTTAAACTCGATACAGCCCTCCAGGGCGGTGACAAGATTCGTATCGTGAAGAGCAATGGCGATAGTCTAGAATATGGGGTTGACTTCCTTGAAATCGAGAAAGTCCCGGATGCTGTCTCCCGTCCGGCCAACTCCGTCTCTGTAACAGATTACGGCGCTATTGCGAACGATGGTCAGGACGATCTGGAGGCATTTAACGCTACTGTCAGTGCAGCTGTTTCAACAGGTAAGACCATGTACATTCCAGAAGGAACGTTCAACTTGGCTAATATGTGGCAAATCGGCTCTGCTAGCAATATGATCAATAACATTACGATTACGGGTGCGGGTATTTGGTATACGAATCTCCAGTTTACCAACCCGAATGCTGCGGGAGGCGGAATCTCGCTCCGTATCAGCGGCAAGCTTGATTTCAGCAATATCTATCTCAATTCGAATTTGCGTTCGCGTTATAATCAAAATGCAATCTACAAAGGCTTTATGGACAATTTTGGAACCAACTCCAAGGTGCATGAAATCTGGGTAGAGCACTTTGAATGCGGTTTCTGGGTAGCTGACTATGCACATACTCCAGCCATTCATGCTGAGGGGTTGGTCATTGAGAACAGCCGTGTCAGAAATAACCTTGCTGACGGGATCAACTTTGCTCAAGGAACCAGCAATTCGACGGTGCGCAATACCAGTTTGCGGAACAACGGGGACGATGCGCTTGCCGTATGGACCAGTGATACCAATGGCGCAACAGCTGGTGTAAACAACACCTTCTCCTACAACACCATCGAGGATAACTGGCGTGCAGGCGGTATCGCATTCTTCGGCGGCAGCGGACACAAAGCTACCAACAACTTGATCGTCGACACGGTAGGCGGTTCCGGTTTCAGGATGAACACCGTATTCCCAGGATACCATTTCCAAAACAATACCGGCATTGTATTCTCGGATAATACCCTCATCAATACAGGCACAAGCCAAGACCTCTACAATGGAGAACGCGGTGCAATCGACCTGGAAGCTTCCAACGACGCCATCAAGAACGTAACCATTTCCAACATCAGCATCATCAACACCCAGCGCGATGCGATTCAGTTTGGATACGCGGGCGGATTCCAGAACATCGCTTTTAACAACATCAATATTGATGGTACCGGTCTTGATGGGGTAACAACCTCGCGGTTCTCCGGACAACACAAGGGTGCGGCTATCTACAGTTATACAGGTAATGGCTCTGCAACGTTCACGGGCTTGACGACCAATAACATCGCTTACCCTGGTCTATATTACATCCAACCTGGATTTAACTTGACAATTCAGTAAGCAATCAAAGGAGCAGGCGGGGAGCGTTTTTCTAAGCTCTCCGCCTGAAGCCTTTTTTAGCCAAAGGAGCGTACCCTGGAATTCAATTAGATATGTCTCGTTACTTTCTTATTTGCAGACAGGGAAGCAAGCGCAGATTCATTGAAGCCTTTAACGATGAGCCATACGGCTAAAATTAATTCATTCGCTGCTACTGGCAGCGCCAGAATAGCACCCAAAACAGAAACTTGTTGAATGACACCGAACATGACTAACAAGGCACAAATAAAAACAAGTGCTGCCCCTGTCATACCCAAGATGGGTATAAATCTGGGTACGAGCTTGGATTTATAAAAGATATAACTGTACATCATCGTGTTTATACCCAGCATGAAATTGGGGCCAAGCAAAAATGTCCAGTCATGGACTGCTTTTAATAAAGTACCTGAAACTTGAAAAGAGGCGGTACCCGGGGCTCCTGCTGCTACAAATTCCCGGCTTAAAGTCAATAGGGACAGTACGCTGATTACACCAACAGTGATGATAACCGCTTCAAGAAACCGGAAGCAAACATGCCAAAGAGCTATAGTTTCATTATACTTTCTTAAAAATGGAAACATTGTAGTTGCAGTACCAACCGCTGAAATGACAAGAATTAACTCCATAAGCGCTCCCAGTATCACCTGGTTGCCATGTTCAGAACCTTTAATCAGGTAATCGGGACCTTTTAGGATAGGATTGTATAAAATAAGGCCAATTATTGCCGTAATGGCTGCAAGTATAAACAGTACGCCCACAATTTTTTCAGCTTTTTTGTTTGAATTCATTGTTTGTATCTCCTTCTTTCAAATAAATTCATAAACGGTAAAGCAAAAAACAATCGTAGCTCTTACAGCTTTGTGTTATCCCCATAAAAGAATACCTCTTCCAAAGGTAAGTTGAAGGCAAGAGCAATGCGAAAGGCCAGTTCCAGAGACGGAGAATAGTTTCCCTTTTCCAGGGCTACGATTGTTTGCCTTGTTACGCCAACCTTGTCAGCCAATTGCTGCTGCGTCATTTCGTCGTAGTTGAATCGTAATTTACGGATGTGATTGCCGACAAGATGTTTGCCCATGTTAGACTCCTCTCCGATAGTGATAAAGTTTCGTAACGGAGCCGGTCACATCGGAGAGGAATCCTGAAGCGATCAGGATAATGAACATCACCTGTGACGGCTGATAGATGATCAGCGATCCCATTGCAAGAAGAAAGCCTACGATAAACACAAAAAAAGAAATTCGGTTCGCTTTCAAGTCAATTAGCTTATCCAGTTCATCCGCAAATGTTGGTTCCTTTTCTCTCGTCGTAATTCTAAAGATGATGTTAAAAATAATGCTGATCATGATGTGCGCGACTATGGAAACCAAAGTCAAGATGAGGACGAAGGAACCCCAATAGCGAAAGGTTTCGGTCGACTCCAGCCCCCCGTCGGGATACTGGGGGTACATGTACAAACAAAAAGTTCCGAAAATGAGAATAGCGCTGACCAACGATACGATGCTTTTCTTTTCTTGATAAGTCATGGTTTACACTCCCTTGCACGGTCTATTTTACATAAAGATTAGTATTATATACATAATGTAATTAAAACCATTCAAAAAGTCAAGTTTATTATACATAATTTCCGGATGGTAGCGATTTACCGTTTCGCATATCAGACGAGACACCTCGTGTGCTACGCGTACCGGAAGGATCGTTTACAGTTCACCCCAACGGAGTGATGGGGATCTAAGCGATTATCGTAGCCGTTGGCAATCTAGAGGAAACTACAATGCGATTCGATAATTGGTTGGGTATTACAGGTAAAGAGGTCGCACGGGAACAGGTGAGGTATACCCTTGGAACATCAAATATTGTTGTGTCAGGCGTAAGCGCATCGCAAGAGGTCAAACGGCATTTGGCGCTATTGTTAATGACAATTACAACTGTCGGTTGTTGTTTTAACGAGAAACGGTTGTTCAATTAACACTTTCAAAGGCTGCCGAACATGCCGGCGGCCTTTACTAATCTGAACGAGCAGTAATGATCGATAACAGCCGTCGAGTACCTATGATGAGCCGACTCAGAGATATGTAAAGCACCTAGAATTCACTAGTGTATACTATGGTAAACAAAAATGGTTGCAATAGTAAAAAGTAATGCGTATAATGAACAAGAGGGGAACAATATGAGAACGGAGGGGAACGGGGATATGAGAATAACGGCGAAGACGGATGTATTTATTAAAGCCCGAATTATTAAAGGGTACTCCCAGAGAGAGTTGGCCAAGCACTCAGGCTTAAGTCATGCTTATATCTCCTTACTGGAACGTTCCGTGAAATCGGTAGGACCCGCGACTGCCAAGAAGTTAAGCGATTTGCTTGAAAGAGAAATCGAGGAGTTATTTCGGATTGAGCTGACGTAAATTGCGTTCAGATGCTCTTATTGTCTACCTTTTCCTTATGACCGCAACCATAGTGAGGATAAGCAAAGGGAATAAGAAAACAAGTACAACCCAGATCGGATGAATGACCGATACGGCATAAATCCAATGCGCTGCTCCCTTATCGATTTGAAGCAAAGCAAAAAGATAGCAGACCAGTGCCAGGGGAAAGATCAGGATTCGTTCGTCCTGAAGCTTGAACAATTTTACGAATGTTAAATTTAATATTAATAGCATAATAGTTGCCTTGAAAAAGCCGGTCATGATTAATGAAATGCCGATGAGCGATTCAATTCTTTGAATAACTTCAAGGAGGTCAATAATTCTGGCCACCTCAAACATCGAATATTTGCGTTCGCCCGCCAATGGACCGAAGACTAGAATCGTAGAAATTGTCACAGCGATTAAAAAAAAGCCGTTTACAAACAAGGCAAGAAACATGCCTTTCTTGACATAGGGTTGCTCATCCTTGCGTACATAAGGAAGAAGCATGCCCATCAGCACAAGTTCACCATAGGGAAACCCGAAAGAGAAATAAGCGCCGAGAATAATGGGTTTGAAACCATCGGGCATAATGGGAAACAGATGATCCATTTCATAATTATTGAAGGACAAAATAAGAATAAGCAAGATAAAAAAGAGGACGCCAATAATCGGAACGATGACCATTCGAGCCATTGTTTCAATCCCGGAGCGCACCGTAAGTGCGGTAACCACGAAGACAGAGAGTAGAAATAAATACAGTGGGGTCTGTCGCATCATGGAGCTGGTCATAAATAAGCCGATATCCAGAACGATCCCGGATGTCATATGAAATTGAAAAGAAATAAAAGGTACGGCGAGAAGCATCGTAGCTACATTGCCGACCAATGTCCTGCTGTATTCGATGAAAGTCAGGTCGGGGAATTTTTGGTACAAATACAGGATACAGGATAGCAGAAACATGCCCGCACACATAGACAGCAATAAGGAAACCCATGCTCCGTTTTTGGCGTACCCAATTAAAGGTCCTGGAATGTTAACGATGGAAGACCCTGTAATAAAAGAAAAAAATAAGATGGCCATCTGCGATGAGCTGATTTGCTCTTTTGTTTTCATGCTGCCCCCTCCCCCACAGTAACAGAGTTTCGGTTGAAATTAAGTGGGAACCTTCAAAAACTCAACGATGCGTTGAGCCCATTTGCCAAGCAAGAAATAGGCGAAATCTCCTAAAAAAGGCCATTTTAAGTTGTATATATAATTGAGACTTAGGTATACGGTAACCAGCATAATGGCTGTATAAGCCATGATTTCACGGCGCCCCAGCTTTTTTAGTCTGGATACATCCACGAGCGAAATGGCCGCATAAATTAGCAGCAGCAATATCATTTTTCCCGACATCGTTTCTGTCCTTTTTATTTAGTATAAATAGGCTTGCTGATTGTAGTTCCGCTGTTGATGACCCTGACCTCAACATCGATATCGAACTCGCTTTCGGCAAATCGGTCATTCCAGGTTGGTTTCCACTGCTTCCACAAGGAAGGATTTTTCTGATACACTTTGTTGCCTACACCTATGGCATCGAATTTCTTCTTTTTTAACCAATCGGTTGTTTCTGTAAGGCGCTGTTTAATCGTCATTTCAATATTTTCTGCAAACTTCTTTTCATCATCCACCGTTTCCAATTTGGAGCAGCTCAGCTCCACAACAGCTACATCCATACTGATCTTGACATGAACTTTCAGCGCATCCTCCTCCATCGAAGTAGGCTTCCATTTACCTTTAAGGGCGACGATTTCCACAGCCTCCATCGGTTGTTTCGGATTGACTGGATTCCTGCATGGAATATCGATCATACCGCTATGGTAGTTGTTGAGCATCATTTGTAAGCTTTCAACCATCTCCGGCGCCATTCTAGCAACATATTTTCCACCTTTAATTAACGCAATTCCGGCAATATTAGTGACCGTTGTCTGAGCGTCTTTGGATAAATAAATATAGGGAACAACAGCGTTGCCGACCTCGCTTTTCATTTGTAAACCAAACTTCAATAAATTGGTATCAATCGTTTTTGCACTGTTGGAGGCAGTCGCTTTTTCACTTTGGAAAAGCTGTTGGCTGATCGTGTTTTCGATAATCGGTTTCATTTTTAAATAGGAATCCGCTCTTCCCTCTGCGATCATGATGGATATCGTTAATCGGGGTTCGTGATCTCGATATAGAAATTCGAGCATATTGAAGATGTTACGCTCCCGAGCCAGTTTTTCTCCAATAATGACTAAACGGGTGTGGCTCCACTGGGTTTTTCGGCCCAGATTAATGGGAATATCGCGAATAGCTCTAGACAACGTACTGTCTGTCGTAGTCACATTGGTGAAAGACTCATTGGTAGATTTGCCGCCAATCATTCCGACCCCTTGGGTTGGTTTGAATATTTGTGTAGTCAGCGAGATTTCTCCGCCACTGGCTTCATCCAGGGCAATCCCCATGGAGAACCCTTTTTCTGGAAGTTCGGCTCTGTCCCAGCATCCACTTAATACAAAGAGCCCCAATAAGCTTAAGCACATGACCCATATTCGTCTTTGCATCTCCTTGTTCTCTCCTGCGAATACATGTTAGTTATTTCAAGGCTTGTCCATATCGCGATTACGAGGCGAGCGCATTAATTTTCCAAGCGGAGCGCGAACGATCACATCTTTAAGCTGCCGCGGAATTAAGGGGCCAATGGGGCTCAAATAAGGTTGACCTAATGAGCGCAAATTTGCCAGGTGCAGCCAGATGAGCAGAAAGGCAATCATAATGCCGAAAATGCCCAGGAAAGCAGCAAACAACATAAGAGGGAACCTTAAAATGCGCAGCGCAATAGCGAAATTGTATTGAGGTATAGCAAAGGAAGCAATTCCGGTAAGCGCAACGATAATGACCATAATCGGAGAGGCGATGCCGGCATTGATGGATGCCTCGCCGATAACGAGCGCTCCGACGATGCTCACCGCAGATCCGACAGGACGAGGGAGACGAATCCCGGCCTCCCGAAGCAATTCAAAGAAGAATTCCATAATGAAGGCTTCAATGACAGCCGGGAATGGAATTCCTTCACGGGAGTTAATGATGGCGAGCAGGAGCACCGTTGGTATTAATTCTGGATGGAAGGTGGAAAAAGCAATGTAGACGCTGGGCAGGCAGACAGCAATCAATAAGGCAACGAATCGTAAGAGACGAATTAAACTGGAAATGACCGTTCTTTGATAGTAATCTTCACTGGATTGGAGCAACTCGATAAATAAACCGGGACATACCAAAAGAGAGCCGGTTCCTTCAACCAATACAACGATTTTTCCTTCCAGTAAGGAAGCAACGGCGACATCCGTTCTTTCCGTATATCGGCACTGTGGAAAAGGGGAATAGACGGAATCCTCGATGATTTCTTCAATGTATGAGGTTTCTAGTATTTCGTGATGTTGAAGCTTGGCTATTCGTCTTTGAAATTCAGCTAACACCTCGGGATTGACGGTTCCTTCCAAATAACTGTAAGCAACTTTTGTTTTCGTTTGTCCTGACGGCGCCAACATTTCGACCTTTAGATTGGGCGTCTTTAATCTTAAACGCAGCATGCCTATATTTTTCAATAAATTTTCAACAGTGCTCTCACGCGGCCCTTGAACAACCGGTTCGTTGACCGATTCCGTGACTTGTCTGGTTTCAAGGCCGATTGCGTTGTAACTGAGGGCTTTGTTCCAGTGATCGATGAAGATCACGAGATTCCCTAGTACGATTTGATTTATCGTTTCGTTGAAATCTTCGATCAGTGTCGCGCTTCGCGCTGAGGCCACGTTTCGGCTAAAGTAATAGTCAATATCCTCTGGAGTAATCGTCGTTCCAGGTCCAACCACATGGGTTACCAGATCCTGGAGCGATTCTTTGAAAAAGTTACGGTCTTTTTCTTGAATGAGTGATTCCGCATAGATCGAGAATGCAGCATACTCCATGGAAGGCCCATATTGCCATTGGTGGATGGAAAAATCGCTGCAACGATCGAAGATTTCCTTCATCCGCTGCAGATTGTCAGGCAAATGAGAAGAAATGGGTGCTTTGGTGGATACCGTAGATTCAGGCAATTGATCGTGAATCTTTCTATCCAAGGGGGATAGATGATGGTCGGAATCCTCATGTACCGGGAATTTGCCGCGATTTTGTTTTTTTAATAACCATTTGAAAAGGTTCATAAGACCCGCCCTTCCCTGAATGTTATATTATGCTTTCCAAAATCTTGAAAAGCATACTTGGGAAAGGCCAAAGCAAAGAAATTGAGCTAACTGATTTGACCGTATGGATTTGTCGATGAAGTAACTGGATCATGGCCCATCCGGCATGTTCCGGATTCGTGATTATCGGTTCCGATCGGCATTAAGCAAATGGCGGGCACTCCTCCTTGAGATAGATGAAATTAACGAGAGCAGTCGTTTTCCATCAGGAATATTCATATAGTTATCTTAGATTGGAGGGATCGACGGATGAAAGTAAGGATAGGAACCGGGCCGATGTTTGAGATGAAACCGATACATGTGACGATATGGAATGAATTTATCCATGAGCGAACAGACCCGCAGGTTACCCGTATTTATCCGAAAGGCATTCATCAAGCGATTGCTGCGGGGATTGGGAAATACGGGTTTCTTCTACGAACAGCAACACTCTCCCAGCCGGAGCACGGACTTTCAAATGACGTGCTGAACCAAACGGATGTTCTAATCTGGTGGGGGCATTTGGCGCATGAGTTGGTGACGGATGAGATCGTTGATAGAATCCATACAAGGGTACTGCAGGGTATGGGACTCATCGTTTTACATTCCGGACATGGATCGAAAATTTTTCGGAAATTGATGGGGACAACCTGTAAGCTGAAATGGCGAAAAGATGCCCGGAAGGAAAGATTGTGGGTAGTCGCTCCCTCTCATCCAATAGCTGAGGGAATCGGCGAGTATTTCGAGGTGCAGCAAGAGGAAATGTATGGAGAATTCTTTGACATCCCAGCACCGGAAGAACTTGTATTCATCGGTTGGTTTCAGGGTGGGGAAGTAATTCGAAGCGGGTGTGCTTATCAACGCGGACGCGGGAAAATTTTTTATTTCCAACCAGGACATGAAGAGTACCCTGTATACTATAACAAAGACATTTTACGGGTTATTGCGAATGCGGTTCGTTGGGCGGCCTCGCCGCATGGAGCGGAACCTGTATTTGGACACTCAGCGCCGCTTGAGAACATGAACCATGGGGAATGTCACTTGCCCACTCAGGCGAATGTGGCTCCTGGCAGCATCACCACGCAATATTTCGGTAAAACCCCGGATGGCGATTCTATTTTTCTCTATACGTTGACTAATAAAAATGGCATGCAGGCGTCCATTATGACGTACGGTGGCATTATGCTGACCCTGAAAGTGCCGGATCGAAACGGGAACTTGGAAGATGTCCTCCTTGGCTATGGGACGCTGGAAGATTATTTGCGAACCGGAAATAAGCCGTATTTCGGGGCAGCCCTTGGAAGGTATGCGAACCGCATTGCAAACGGCCGTTTTACACTTGACGGTGTGACTTATCAACTCTCCGTAAATGATGGTGCGAATACGCTGCATGGCGGGAAACGGGGGTTTAATAAGAGGGTCTGGGCAGCTGAGGAAATCTACCAAGATGACGCTGTGGGCGTGGCGCTGCACTATGTGAGTAAAGATGGCGAAGAAGGGTTTCCGGGAACGGTTGCGGTAAAACTTGTATATACACTGACTGCTGAGAATGAGTTAAGGGTCGATTATACAGCCACAACCGATAAGAAGACCGTAGTGAACCTGTCCCAACATAACTATTACAATCTGGCAGGCGCAGGTAATGGGGATATCCTCGGGCATATTGTTACGATTAACGCAAACAAATTTACGCCGGTTAAGTCGGATCACATTCCGACTGGAGAAGTAAGAAGTGTCATCGGTACACCGCTCGACTTTCTTCATCCTATGGCTATAGGTGCCCGGATTCATTCGCATGACCCTCAGATGAAGATCGCAGGAAATGGTTATGATTTCAATTATGTGCTGAATCGTACTGCTCCTTCTCTCGCTTTCGCAGCCAGGGTTTACGAACCGTATTCAGGTCGTATGATGGAGGTTTACACAACGCAGCCTTCCCTTCAATTTTATTCAGGAAATGGCCTGGATGGAAGTGATATCGGAAAAGGCGGGAAGGCATATCCAAAGTATGGTGGCCTCAGTCTAGAGACCCAGCATGATCCGGATGCTCCGAATCATCCCAATTTCCCTAGCACGGAATTGCTTCCAGGTCAAATTTACAGGCAGACATCCGTGTATAAGTTTTCAGTTGTGTAATGGTTAGTAAGATGAGGGGGACGCTTATCCTTTGGATAAACGTCTTCTTTATTTTTGGCTATTACTCAAACGTGCTATGCACTGATTCATGAAGGGCATTTAGCTCCTATGCGAATTCAAAAGATTTGGCTCATTACCGCTTCAACTCCGACGGAAAACAACGTGTGAAAGGCGTGTACCATATCCAAAACGTAAACAGCTACCACAGCCGCTTGAAGAAATGGATGGATCGCTTCAATGGTGTTGCAACAAAGTATTTGCAGAATTACTTGGCGTGGTTTCGTTACTTAGACAGCAAGGAATATGAGAATACCGCATCGAACAAGAAAAATATGTTGGTCAAATCGTGCTTTTGACCCTTACAATTTAATTAGGACTAAATAACAATTTGGTAATTTTACTTGAATACGGTTAAGACGATTCCCTGGCAATTACCAGGAAATCGTCCTGTGTCACATTTTTTTGGCGGTTCAGCCGTTGAAGTAGTGTCCTTCTTCGAGGTCCGGGATCAGCGCGGGCTGCACCGGCCGCCATCCCAGGCGTTCCCGAGTCAGTGCGCTCGACGTCGGATTGTCGGCCGACGCGGCGAAGGAAAGCCAGCCGAAGTGGGCGTCTGCCTCTTCGCGGGAAATACTTACGACCGGCAGGTTCAGGTGGCGACCGATGATGCCGGCAATGTCGCGGAATGGCACACCCTCATCACCAACCCCGTGCAACCGTGACCCCGCCGGGGCGGCTTCCACCGCCAGCCGGAACAGGCGTGCCGCATCGAGGCGATGCACGGCCGGCCAGCGGTTGGACCCGTCTCCGATGTAGGCAGAGACGCCCTTGTCGCGAGCAATGCCGATCAGCGCTGGGACGAAGCCATGATCGCCCGGACCGTGCACCGACGGTGCGAGTCGGACGACCGATGATCGCACCCCGCGCTTAGCTAGCGCGATCGCCGCCTCCTCGGAGCGACGCGGCGTAACCGGGATCGGCTCGTCATCTTCCGTCCCGAGGCGTCCAGGCGTGAGCATGAGCGTCCCCGAGGTGACCACAAATGGTTTGTCGGAGCTCTCGAGCGCTGATCCGATCGCCTCGATCGCCTGTCTGTCGGTCTCGGCAGCGGCAGCAAAGTCCGAGAAGTCGTGAATGAAGGCCAGGTGAATGACGCCGTCCGCTGTTAGGGCGCCGCTGCGTAGGACGTCGAGGTCGTCGAGGGCGCCGCGGTGCACGTCGGCGCCAGCGGCCATCAAGGCTGCGGCGGCTGTGTCCGAGCGGGCAAGCCCGATAACCTGATGACCTGCCTCGATGAGATCGCGAACAACCGCAGATCCGATGAATCCAGTTGCTCCGGTAACAAAAACACGCATAATGAATTCCTCCCTAAAATGAAAATCATTACTTACATTTGCAATGATAAAGTATAGAGTGCACTCAATAGCAATATAGTTCGAATCAATGCTATAATAAAAAATATGGAAAACAAATTTTCGAGCAAACAAGTTTCTGAAGAGACGGGATTAAGCATTCACACATTGCGATACTATGAGCAAATTGGGTTAGTTGACGGTATAGAACGGGACGAAAATGGATATCGTCTGTATTCAGAGTCTGATATCGCATGGTTTCAAGTTTTAAGTTACTTTCGAACGATGGGGATGCCCATTCGGGAGATGCAGCAGTTTATCGCCTTGCAAAATATTGAGGTCTCTACAATAACAGCACGACGCGAATTTATGGAAGCCTATCGCCGGAAAGTTATCGATCAAATGAAGGAACTTGAAAAGACGCTAAAGAAAATCGATCTTAAAATCAATTTTTTCAAAAATCTAGAGGACTTAGATAAACTACAAGAGGACAGATAATAAAACAGCGATCCTAACGTGTTAAGATCTCCGTTGAGCATTAACAAAGATCTTAAACCATGTAGCTATCGGGTACGATAAAATAAACCGCCTTTTCAACGAAGGCGGTTTTCTTGTGGTCAAATATCAACATTAGAATTTAACATAGCCTTATTTTTTAAAAGCGCAATGGGGGTTGATCAAGGGAAATAAAGATCGTTATCCGGTTATTGCTCTAATTTTGTAAATAAGAAGAACCTGACGACATCCATCAGGTCCATCCCTTCAAAGCTGAGCTATTTAATTTGATATTGAGAAATCATCAATATTGATTCGATTGGCAGCCGTTCCTGATACATAAATTCTGAATCGGACGTTTCCGGAATAATTGACAGTGATCGTTTGCTGCGTCAGTGTCGATGTGCTTGCGTTTAGGCCGGTCACGTCAGTCCAAGTTGCTCCCTCATCCGTGGATTTTTGAAGCTTCCAGTTTGCTCCCGTATCGGCACTGAAATTCGCGTGGCTTAGTTTCACGGTTTTCGCTCCTGCCACGTCGAAGGTCATGGCGATAAAACCGCCGGATTGAATTCTCGCAGCTTTAGTACCGTTTTTACGGTCGGTGGTTAAAGTACCGAGAAGCGCGTTATCGAATCTCCAAGAACCGGACGACAATACGACATCGGCTGCGGCATATGCGGTTTTCGAGCCGGTCTCGAAGTTTTCGTTCAGAATGACGACCGGAGCAGCAGGATTGGCGGTTACGGTAAAGTTGTTGCTTGCCGTTCCGCCTCTGCCGTCGTTGGCCGTCACGGTAATCGTTGCCGTTCCTGCAGCTACCGGGCTGATGGTAAAGATCTTTCCGGCGACGGAAACAGTGGCGATTCCCGTATTGCTCGAAGTTGCAGTTAAGGTAAGAGCATCCCCGTCGGGATCGCTGAACGTATTTGTGGCATCGACGACTACATTCCCACCGCCAACGGTTGCCGTTTGGTTCGCAATCGGATTCACCACAACGGGCGCTTTGTTAGCAACGACTCCATCGTTCCAATCCCAGTTGAACACTTTTTCATAAAAAGCGCCGACATTCGCATTTTCTACGATGACTCCGGCTTCGCGATTGTTCTCTGGAGAATTTTGCGACCAGTTGATGCTGGAAACGAGCACCTTATTGCCGTCGGCGATGACGCCTTTGTTATGCACTTTCTCAACGTGCGTGGCCGTGAGGTTCATAAGCTTCGCCGACATATTAAGCTTTTCAACTGCCGCCGTATCGTTGATATATTTGACCGTAAACTGATTGTCGCGAGAGTCGGTCGGATCGAGGAAGGCACTGTCCAGAATGACGCGCACTTCAACGCCTCTGCGAGCTGCATTGATCACTTCTTCCAAATAGATGTCCGGCGTCGTCACAGGATCTCCGGTTGTTGCTGTGCCCCAATGCTTATGGATATAAAGCTGCTCAATATGAAGCGATTTCTGGGCATTGCGGATCGTGCCGATGATAGCTTTTTCCTTAAGGAATGTGGAATCCGGCGCGAATACAGGCGTTACGTTGAACGTTCCGGTAATCGTTTGGCTTGTGAACGGCACCGGATAGCTCCCAGCAGGATTGGATGTATCAGGTACAAATCCGGCCGTCGGCTCGCCGTAGGCGGTGCCAGGCGTATACGGGAAGCTGTCTTTAAAGTTTACGTTCCAATCATAGTTAAAAACATTCTGTACGTAGCTTGCAAAGCCGGCGTTGTTGATAATGATGCCCCAGCCGCGATTGCCGTAGGAATTCGTCGTCGGCGTTCCGGTGGATTTGAAGTTTTCGCTTTGAAGCATGGCTTTCGAGCCGTCAACGATTGTATATTTGGCATGGTCGAACCGGTACCTTTTGAAGCGCTGGTTCGCCGTATCATTGATGATAAACCGTACCTGTCCTCCGGCGTTTACGATTTGCTGGGCTACGTACTTGGTTTGATCGGTCAATCCGCCGACAGGTTGCCCTTCAAGGAAAACCCGAACTTTTACGCCCCGAGCCATCGCCTGCTTGATGGTATTCAGCAAATAGGTACTTTCAAACTCATAGATGTTCAAATCGATTGAGGTCGTCGCGCTGTTAAACAGATTGGTGACCGCGTTATAGCTGGAATCGGGCGACGTATACGTCGTGACATCTCCCGTATAAGTGAAGGTCGGAGTATCGAAGCGCGATTGGCCAGCTTGATATACGCGCAACCCGTTCCAGTCCGCCGCGCTATCCGTTTCTTCCCATAATCCCGTCGATTCGACGCGATCCCGAACCATAATAACACCCGCCGCTACGGTCGGAATCGGGGACCCGGTCCAGCAGGTGCAGGTTGCAGTAGTGCTCCCGTATAAAATCCCGTCTACGATGGTGCTCCCGTTCTTAAGCTGAACTTGACCTCCGGCATTGGCGAACACGGGAATGGTACCCGAAACTACCATTTGCGGAACTGCCGGATCGCTGTCGCTTCCGTATTCGAATGCAGGCGCGATTGTGACCATTTCGCTCTTGAAGCTGTTTGCCGTTTTGGTGACGTAGAGGGTTTGGCCCGCTGCGATCGAAGTTGGAGACGGGAATTTCACAGCGTTCGTGCCATTGGTGATGGCCCAGTTCGAGATATCGACGGCTGCTGCCGTCGGGTTCGATACGGCCACATACTCCTCGGGCTCACCCGACAAATTGGTGTCGTAATAAACCTCCGTGATCATTACGTGGTCGGTCGGACTTGCAAAACTGATCTTCGGCGATGGGAAGAACAACGATGCCAGCAATGCAGCAGACAAAAATAACTTCGTAAAATGTTTCATGATTTCCCTCCTTTTGGATAAACCCTTCATCAATGTAACAATCATTTATTCGGGAAATGTAAAAACAATATAAATGAATTTTGAATTTTACGTGTAGTGTAATGAAGGTTATGTAAAGGCAGCCAAAGGAATTCCACTTAATTGTGGGAACGGAGGATCTTCGGAGGCCTCACTGAAGTAACGGACAGTTTAACACAACTTCCAAGTAATGGAATCGTATAAAGTATAACGACGAGGAATGATGTTTAGCGCAGGAGGCGAGGTTAATGCTCTATATATTTAGTGGGTTACCAGGCACCGGGAAGTCCGCGTTATCATCAGCTTTGGCTAGAGAGTTACAGGCAACGTATCTCCGGGTCGATGTCGTAGAGCAGGCTTTGCGGTCTGCTGGAACATGGGTCGATGGACCTGCGGGTTACATCGTGTGTTATGCGATTGCATCGCAGAATCTCCGGTTGGGCCTTGACGTGGTAGCAGATACGGTTAATCCCATCCAAGTAACGCGCCAAGCTTGGCGCAACGTGGCGGAATCTCTTAAAACTCCGTTTGTGGAAATCGAAGTGGTCTGCTCGGACGATCGCGAACACAGGCATCGAATCAAAACGCGCGAAACCGATATTCCCGGCTTTGTTCTTCCCACGTGGGAGCAAGTCAGGAACCGACAGTACGATGTTTTGGACCGAGATCACATCGTCATTGACACAGCTCACCAAACTGTGGCCGAAAGCTTAAAAACGTTGTTTGAACGATTGGATCGAGAGCGTAGAAAATTTAGTTGATTCCGCTAAAGGGAACGAAAGCTCAATGAAAGACATTCCCAATTTGTATGCATGTCTGCCGATGAAACATCGTCAAACGTGCAAAAAAGGCCCTAGAATCCATTTACTTTCTGCTAACTTCGATGTTAGGGGGAAATGGAGAATCGGGGCCTTTCTGCTTTGGATAAGGTGAATAAGAGATTGTATACATATGTCTTTATAATGAAGCTTAATGTCGAAATATAGAAGATAGACATGCTAATTTATAGAATATATCTACTTAACGACCACGATGCATGCAGGGAGAAGATATTTCCTCTGATTTTTATATTATTTTCGACAAAAACCGTGGTTTTGTGAGAATTTTGGGAGAATGGTTTGATAGAATAGGGGGCGAATGACAATGAGTCTTGAATAAGAGGAGGTTCTGAGGATGAGGGCCGATGTAGGTATTTGAGCTTATTTGTTCTGCGGTTTGATTCATGGCTTACAAAACTCAACAGAGAATGGATGGTAAATTTTGAAACTTCAAATTAGTCAGCAGCTTGTCAAAAAGACTTTTTTAATCATGTTAGTGGTTTTGTTTTTCTCTTCCTACCTAGGTTTATTTGCACCCGTATCCGAGGCGTCGATCACTGGTCCTATAATCAGCACAATTAAATCAGGCGGCTATCAAGGGGTAACGGTAGACTCAAGCGGCAATCTTTATTACGTAAAATCAACAGATGCGACAAAAATTTATAAACTCACGACTGCAGGCGTGGAAAGCACCTTTGCTTCTTTGGGCTCGACAACCTATCAGCTTGTTATCGACGCTAACGATAATATTTATGCGGCGGCGACTGCAGGATTAAAAAAAGTAGATCCTTCAGGAACGGTCACGACAGTTACAGGTCCTACCAATTTGAGTTCGAATATGTCACTGGCTGTCGACGGCTCCGGCAATTTGTATTATAGCAACGGTTCATTAACCAGCTTGTACAAGGTAGACTCGCAAGGTAATGTTACGACATTAGCGACCGGCTTTTCACAGATTATGGGTGTTGCCGCGAATTCCGACGGCAATGTCTACGTATCTGAATATATGGAACAAGTAATTAAGAAAATCGACTCAAACGGGAATGTTACCGTCATAGCAGGAACTTCCAATACTAGCGGGTATTCGGGCGACGGCGGCCAAGCAAGCAATGCCAAGCTACACGGTCCGCACAACCTTGCTATCTTCGACGGTCAGCTTTACATCGCAGAATATGACAATTTTGTTGTTCGAAAGATCGATCTCACCACTGCCACTAAAAGCATCAATACTGTAGCGGGAACAGGCGTAACCGGCAATTCAGGTGACGGCGAGGCGGCGAGTGGCGCCAAGCTCGGAAATGTTTGGTCACTCAGTATAGATTCTTCAGGGAGTATATATGTCGCGACCAGTAACGGGTTAAGAGCTATGTATACATCAGGAGCACTCAGCGGTACCGTTCAAGACTTGACTAACAACCCGGTCAGTGGGGCGACGGTCACCATGACTGGCGGCTTTACGTCAACAACAGCCACAACGGATGCGTCGGGAAAATTTACTTTTAACGATGCTTTTCCGGGTTCAAAAACACTAAAGGTCACAGCCTCGGGATTTGCCGATGGTACTGCCACGGCAAGCGTTATGTCAGGTATGAGCCACAGCACCGGAACGATTCAGATCGGAGCCCATGTAACCGGTGTAACCTTGGATCAGACTTCGCTATCCTTGTCGGCAGGTGGAAGCACTGCCGTATTGACTGCGACGGTTGCTCCCGGCAGTGCCGGAAATAAGAGCGTGACGTGGACAAGTAGCAACTCTAGTGTTGCGACAGTAAACAACACCGGCATCGTCACGCCAGTGGCTGCAGGTACGGCAACTATTACTGCAACAACGGTTGAAGGAGGATATACGGCCTCGTCCATCGTCACAGTGAGCAGAATGCTTAACGCTCCAACTGGATTGACATTAGTAGCCGGTGATGGACAGGTGACGTTACATTGGTCGGCTTCGACTACGTCCGGAGTAGTCACTTATAACGTATATAAGGCAGCGGCTTCCGGCGCGTACGGGCCTACAGCGGAAGCAACTGTGAGCGGTGTTACATACAGCTACACGGCAACTGGATTGACGAACGGTACGACCTATTATTTCATCGTCAAAGCGAGATATGACGAAGGGATAAGCGGGAATTCCAATGAAAGCAGTACTAAGCCGGTTTCTAGCAAAGCTACCTTGAGCTCGCTGAATTTAAGCGGCATTACGCTCGATCAAACAGTAAGTGGAGATGTGTACGCCTACACTGCAACTGTACCTAACAATGTTTCTGTCACGACAGTTACCTATACGACTTCCGATAGCAATGCAACAGCGGAATTACAGTTCAATGGGGCTCCAGTTAATAATCCGATTAATCTGAGTGTGGGTTCAAATGTCATTAGCATTGTTATCACGGCACAAGCTGGAACTCCGACAACTTATACGGCCAATGTCACGCGGGCTTCTCAACCTTCTGGCAATGGTGATACTAAATTCGGTTCAACTAACACGAATCCGGCACCAGCACCGATCCCAACCCCGACCCCGACACCAACTCCAGCAATGGATGTGTTCAAGTCGGATATAGTAAAGGGTGATGCCAATGTTGTTAAGAACATTGAGACTCGGATTCAGGAGGCTAAAAGCAATCCAATTACAGTAACACTTTCGGATACGAAAGGCCACTGGGCTGAAAAGACTATTGATACTTTCATAAAGTTGCATGTTATTGAAGGTTATAATGATGGTACGTTCAAGCCGGATGATCAGATCACACGTGCTGAATTTGCAGTGATTCTGAGTCGCGTGTTCGATATACAAGGTGGTAACCCTACTAGCATCACGTTGAAGGACGTAGGCAGCCACTGGGCGAAAGACGCAATTGCGAACCTTGCAGAGGCAGGGGTAATCAGCGGGTACGAGGACGGTACGTTCAAGCCGGATAACACGATCACCCGCGAGGAAATGGTTATCCTTTTATCCCGCATCGTAGACATTAACAACGTATCGAAGGACACCACCAAAGGGAATTTCGATGATCTAAAGGGTTCTTATGCAGCAAACGAGATTAAAGCTGAAGCACAAGCTGGTATCATCAACGGCAAAGCAGATGGAAAGTTTGATGCCAAGAGCAACTCCACACGTGCAGAAGCTCTGCAGATCATCCTGAATGCGCTGAAGCTCAACCCGCAGGTGAAGACGCTGTTGGATTCACTTAACTAATACCATTTCTTCTCCGAATAAAAGGGACAAGTGTATGCTGCACTTGGCTCTTTTATTTTTAAAATAGTAATTAAAATCTAGTTATCCAATCCCACAAAAAACATATGAAAAAAACACCCAAATTAGTACATATGTCCTGCTGGGCATTGAGCTAACGGGCAGTTTGATGGAACTTGATTGGAATCATAATAAAAAAATATTGGACTGTTCGTTCCTGAAATATTATACTGTTGCTACAGAGAGGGGGAATTAACCATCGGACGTACAAAAGAGTTTGACAAGGAGCGCGTACTTCATAAGGCAATGTTAGTTTTTTGGGAAAAAGGTTACGAAGCGACAAGCATACCGGATTTATTAAAAGCAATGGGATTAAGCAGATCAAGCTTGTACGAAACATTTGTGGACAAACAGACGCTTTATGTTGAGGCAATACACCATTACAAAAAAATAGGGCAAAATAAAAGAAATCTCTTAGTAAATGCGCCGTCTGCGAAAGTTGGAATCCGACAGTATTTTGATCAGCACATTACTTCCGCATTTGATGAGAATTTGCCAAAAGGATGCTTGATAACCAATGCAACCATTGGCATGGATTCACCAGATGAACAACTACGTGAATTGGTACGTGATCGATTTGAGGTATTGGAACAGTCTTTTTATGAACTTTTACATAAAGGACAGCAGACAGGAGAAATAGACCCCAAAAAAGATATAAAAGTGCTATCGCATTTATTGCTTAACCTCAATCATAGTATAAATGTAATATCCAAAGTAAAAAGTGACAAGGAAGTCGTTCATAACATGATTAATACTGTGATTGAGATGCTGTAGCATTTTTTTTTAATATTACCGGAACGATCGTTCCGAAAAACTTATCTTCTAAAACTATTGTAAAGGAGCTTGCTATGAGTCTAAGCGCAAACCAAAAAGTTGAGAGACCTGTTTCATCTTGGATCACCCTCCTTCTGGCAATTTCGTGCGGTGTAATCGCAGCTAATCTCTATTATGCGCAGCCCTTGGTGGGACCCATCAGTTCAACAATCGGGTTATCTGCAGAGACTGCAGGGCTTGTCGTCACACTTACCCAGATTGGATACGGTATCGGCTTATTATTTATCGTACCCTTGGGAGACATTCTTGAAAACCGACGGCTGGTAGTGGCATCATTGCTCTTCACTGCAGTCGCTTTGACGATTGCGGCAGTAGTGGAAAATGCAGCGCTATTCCTCATAGCTTCACTGTTTATTGGGATAGGATCAGTCGCAGCTCAGGTGCTGGTACCTTATGCAGCTCATCTATCGCCTGATGCCTCGCGCGGACGTGCAGTTGGTAATGTCATGAGCGGTCTGTTACTCGGTATCATGCTTGCACGGCCTGTATCGAGTTTGGTGGCAGATCTCTTGGGCTGGCACGCTGTATTCTTCTTGTCTGCCGCGACGACCTTTGTTCTGGCACTCTTATTAGCAAAGGCACTGCCTCCAAGGAAGCCGTTGGTAAATGTACAATACCTAACCCTTATGGGCTCCATGTGGCATTTACTCCGAACGACTCCGATCCTGCGCCGTCGAGCGATCTATCACGCTTGTATGTTTGGGACATTTAGCTTGTTCTGGACAACTGTTCCTTTGTTATTGAGTAGCCCCACATTTTATTTTTCTCAAAAAGAGATTGCATTGTTCGCACTGGTCGGGGTATCTGGGGCGGTTGCTGCGCCCGTGGCGGGACGTTTTGCGGATAAAGGTTGGATTCGACCTGCCACAGGATTAGCGCTAGCTATTGTTATCATTTCTATATTGCTTCCCCTGATGATTCAAGGCGGTTCAACAGCTGCAGTTGCCATCCTAGTCATTGCAGCGATCCTTTTAGACATGGGGGTTTCTGCTAATCTGGTCCTTGGACAGCGAGTCATCTTCTCATTAGGGGCAGAGTTACGAAGCCGATTAAATGGATTATACATGGCCATTTTTTTTCTTGGCGGTGCTATAGGGTCATCCTTAGGTGGGTGGGCATATGCTTTAGGTGGCTGGAATGCAACGTTGTGGATTGGAATAGCTTTTCCGATTATCGCGATGATTTATTATACGACTGAGAAAAATTAATATAATTATAAATTATTGAAGTAACGGGCAGTTATGCGTGGTGCTATGTTGAACTTTGTTGGGGGATTTATTATTTATTTCTATATTATGATAAGATTGCAAAGAGGGAATAAGTGGGAATAAGTTAAGATGGCAATTAAACAAAAAGTCCCCAGTAAAGTAACACTACAAAATGGAGTGTTAAGATATGAATTCTCATGAATCATTTTTAAGGCAGATTCAGCTGAAGAGACAGAGTGTCCCCTCCTACAATTACTATCCTTTTCATCTAGGGGTAATTAAAAATCTCAATAAGCTTGATTTCCACCCCAAGGTAACCTATATAGTTGGTGAAAATGGAATGGGAAAATCAACGCTAATGGAGTCAATTGCTGTAGCGTGGGGGTTTAATCCTGAGGGTGGGACTATTAATTTTTCATTTTCGACTCGATCTACTCATTCTAACTTGCATGAATTTATTCAATTGATAAAAGGTCCTCATCGACCAAAAGATGGTTTCTTCTTTAGAGCTGAAAGTTACTATAATCTTGCTACAAATATTGATGACCTCGATAGTCAATTTTCTTCCGGTCGTCCAATTAAAGATTCTTACGGTGGGAAGTCATTACATGAGCAGTCACATGGTGAGTCGTTTTTTTCAACATTCGTCCACCGTTTTGGAGGCAAAGGATTATATATTTTAGATGAACCTGAGGCTGCATTGTCCCCACTCCGTCAAATGGCGATGCTTGCTCGAATTCATGAGTTAGTTCAACAAAATTCACAATTTATCATTTCAACTCACTCCCCAATCCTTATGGCATATCCGGATTCGATTATATATAATCTGAAACCAGATGGAATTGAAATTAGGTCTTTGGAGGAAACGGATCATTACGTGATTATGAGGCAGTTTCTAAATAACAAAGACAATATGCTCAAGAAGTTATTTGAAAATCAAGCAAAGGACGAATAAAAGAAATTTACGTGTGTGAGTACCGCTATAGCATAATGAGAACAGGCTGCCGGCAACAAATCGGCAGCCTGTTCAACTATTGGGTAGGTTAATTAAGCAAATAGATAGAATTTGTGTTAGATAAGACATATTGACCCAGAGGACTGTAGAGCAATTTTGAGGTAGCATCAGATTGGTGGGGCAACAATTATTCAAGTGACTTGTTCTCAAAGTGGTATATCCATCACTTTCGGGATGCTTGCTTTTTAGCAGCGGTTAGAACCCATACCCAAGTTCCCTCCCAATGCCTAAACGTATGGGTTTAGACAAGACCTGAGGGACAGCCTCTGTTTTTTTACATTTTCTTTACATATTCATCACAATTTTATCATGATCATCTAGTATGGTGAGGAGGAACGATTTGCCCAAATGAATAGAAGTAGACGGAGGTTTCAAACCAATGAGGAAGTACAGTTCACTCAAGAGTACCACGATCATCGCAGTCGTTACCGCGATAACCGTCACCATAGCTGGATGCAGCACAGCTGCAACAACCACAGCTAAACCAGGGGCAAACGGTCGTTCGGGAGTACGTCAAATGACGGTAGAAACGCAGCCTGTCAAATTGTCGGACATTGGCGGCGGACAAGTATTTACGGGTTCGATTACACCGGCGTTCACAACAAATCTTTCATCGAAAGCCAGTGGACGAATAACGTCCTTGGATGTGAATGTAGGGGACCGCGTACAAGTAGGGCAAGCATTGGCGCATATTGACACTACGACATTGCAGCAATCCGTTGAGCAATCGAAGGTCGATGTAGCGGTAAGCCAAGCACAGTATAGTAAAGCGGTTAATGAACAAGCCAACAGTGTGACAGCTGCTCAAAAATCGCTGGCCGTTCAACAAGCGGCTTACGAGAAAACAATTACTGACCAAAAAAATGCAGTCGCGATCGCACAAGCGCAGCTCAATAATGCAATAGCTTCACAACAAAATGCCATCGAGAACGCGAAACAAGGAGTTTCCAACGCGCAAGCCAGCTTCAGCAAAGCTCAATCAGATGCGGCTACTGCCGTGACTGTTGCGCAAACAAACCTGAACTCCCAGTTGGATGGCTTGCTTACTACGCAAAACAACAATATAGATACATTTCAGTTAAATGTCCAGCAAGCCGTTGCTGCGTATAATACGGCTACAGATAAAACGGCTGCAATGGCCAAATTGCAGAGCGCGCAGCTTGCCTTGCAGCAAGCACAGCAATCTCAATATAAAGATACGCAATCTGCCCAGCAATCGCTGACGAACTTGCAGAATGCGTTGTTGACAGCACAAAGCTCGCAGAGTGTGCAGGTTGCCCAGGAGTCCTTGAACGCAGCGCTATTATCGCTGGCTAGCACACAAGGAACAGCTGCGGCTCAGATCGAGTTAAGCCGGACGCAGTTCGCACAGTCGCAAACCACACAGGATATTTCCAAAAATAGTGCGGACGCTTTGCTGGATCAGTCCAAACAGTCTCTAAAGTCGGCGCAATCTACGGATGCTTTGCAGGTCAGCGCTGCTCAGCTGGAGCAATCGCAGACGAAACTTAAAGTATTAAGCGAGCAATTGCAGGACGGTGTGCTGACTAGCCCGATCGATGGTATTGTAAGCAGTGTTCTAGTGCCAGTCGGTCAAAATACTGGTCAATCCGCCGTGATGTCGATTTCCTCTATGGATCCGGTTATCGCGACGGTGAACGTATCCGAAGCATCGGTGGGTAAATTCAAAGCGGGTTTACCGATGTCAGTCAAAGTGCCTACGTTGAATAAATCGTTTGAAGGCACAGTCTACATAGTTCATCCGACGATGGATGCTACATCGAAATCGTATTTGGTCGACATTCAGCTGAAAGATGACAATCACGAGTTATTGCCAGGCATGTTCGCGGAATCGTCTTTGAAAAGCGAAGGCAAACAATCCATCGTCATACCTGCAGATGCTGTTCTTAGCCAGCCAAGCGGCAATGCCGTATTCATTGTGAAGGATGGCAAAGCCTCCAAGGTACTTGTGAAAGTCGGCGTAATGACGAGCGCTTCCTTCGAAATTACAAGCGGATTGAACGTTGGCGACGAACTTGTCGTGAAAGGCCAGGAGCTCCTTTCCGATAACGTGCCGGTCCAAATTGGCCAACCAGGGCAAGAGGGCGGCGCGAATGGTGCAGGCAAAGGAACCGGACAAGGCGGGAAAGGCGGACAGGGCCAAGGACAAGGCACTCAAAGCGGGAAAACCGGCCAAGGTCAAGGACAGAGCCAAGGCGGTCAAGGAAAATACGGCGGTCAAGGCGGCAAAGCAAAATCCGGGGGCCAAGAACAAGGGAGTGAACAGGGCGGCGCAAAACCGAGTCCAAGCGGAGCTGATGCAGCCACTTCGAAAGCGGGGGCTGGACAGTGAAATTAGCTAATTTCTCGGTTCATCGTCCAGTCACCATTTTCATGATGATGATTGCACTTGTCATAGTGGGAGCTATCGCAGTTCCTCTTTTACCAGTCGATCTATATCCGAACCTTGAAATACCTTCGGCTACGGTTTCTGTTTCATGGAGCGGCGCTTCCCCAGGCCAGATTGAGCAGCAAATTACGAAACCGATTGAAAATGCGATGGCGACAGTTGCTGGCGTAACGAGCATAAGCTCGAATTCCCGGACAGGTTCGAGCAATGTGACGCTGCAATTTAACTATGGCACGAATATTGATCAAGCGACTTTAACGATGCGCGATAAATTGGATAGGGTACGCAGACAGTTGCCTACCGATGCCGATGCCCCTGTTGTTTCCAGGGTTGACCCGAACAGTACGCCAATTATGACACTGGCGCTTTATGGGAAAACCGATCTAGTGACACTTCGCAACTTAGCGGACAACATCGTCTCACCCGATGTTCAGAGGGCGGATGGCGTAGCATCGGTTGGTGTCACCGGCGGACGTGTGCGACAAATTCAAATTTTGGTGGAACCGAGCCGACTGCAGCAATACAATATTTCTTTCAGTACGCTTGTTTCTGCGCTAGGCAATGATAACTCCTCCACCGACGCAGGGCTTGTTAACAAAGGCAAACAACTTGTGCCGCTGCACATTGATGGTGAATTTAAATCCACCGCAGATATCGGCAAAGTTCAAATCCAGCTCGGCAAGGGCCAAACGATTGCGTTAAGCGAGCTGGGGCAAATTATCGACACGTATCAAGATGTCACGTTGGAAGCGCGTAAAGACGGTGAATCCAGCGTCAGTCTTTCGGTGCTCAAACAATCGGACGGCAACACGGTCTCTGTTTCGAGCAATATTCAGAAATCGCTGCAATCGATTGAATCCAAATTGCCAGAGGGCGTTCATATCGCCGTACTAAACGATTCAGCCAAGTTTATTCGCGATTCCTTGAACACGGTTATTGAACATACGCTGCTGGGCGGCGTGTTTTCCGTCATCATCCTGCTCTTCTTCTTGCGCAGCATGAGAGCGACGCTCATTATCGGTTTAGTTATCCCGATTTCCATCATTAGCACGTTCAGCATGATGTACTTCGGTCATCAAACGATTAATACGATCACCTTAGGCGGTTTGGCGCTGGGTCTTGGATCTCTCGTCGATTTTGCGGTCGTCGTACTGGAAAGTATTTTCCGCAAAAGGCACGAAGGGCTTTCTCCGGAGGAAGCTGCCAAGGTAGGTACAGCAGAAGTAGGTACGGCGGTCATGGCTTCAGCGCTCGCTCAAATTGCGGTATTTCTGCCGACTGCCTTTATTAGCGGCTTGGTTAAGCAATTTTTCTGGCCGATGGCGCTCGTCGTCTGTTTTTCCCATATTGCAGCATGGTTCGCTGCTGTAACACTAGTTCCTATGCTTGCCGCCAAGCTTCTGCGTGGCAAAGTGGATGAAGAACTGCCAACAGGCAGATCGTATAATCCCTTTATTTGGTTCGGCAGAGCGTTAAACCGTTTAACAGACGCGTATGGACGGCTGCTTCGTTGGTCGATGCTCCATCGGTGGGTGATTATCTCGATAACCGTGCTGCTATTTGCAGCAAGTGTGTATGCTGTCCGGATTGTGGGGAATGAGCTTACGCCTAAAACGGACCAAGGCCAAGTGAATTTAAATATTAACCTGCCGCAGGGGACCGATTTTGAAGTCACGAATCAAGTAGCCTCAACGCTCGAGACGAGATTAAAAGATGTGAAGGAAATCGACTCCGTCTTTACATCTGTTGGCTCTTCCGGAGGTGGTGCATTTCAATCCTCGGCAACGAATACGGCCAGTATTCAAATCAGATTGAAGCCGCTAAGCGAAAGAAACAAGAGCACGGATCAGGTCGCTGAACAAATCCGCGGACTTACAACCGGTTTTGCCGGTGCGCAAATCGGGGTTAGCATCCCTTCCGGTGTTAGGCTTCCAGGTCTGGGCGGAGGCGGGAATTTTGGCGGCGGAGACATTCAGGTCGATCTTTCAGGTCCCGATTTAACCGTTCTGCAAAAATTGGGTGATTTGGTAGCCCAAGAAATCACCTCAGTAGACGGCACGCGAAACGTACAGAATACGTTGGATCGTTCGATCCCGCAATTCAATTTAACGATTGATCGGGATGCGGCTGCTCATTATGGGGTTTCCCTGAGAGATGTCATGACAGCTTTGCGCACCGCTTATCAGGGTAGTGTCGCTACGCAATTTAAAACAGCCAGTGCACAAATTTCGGTTCTCGTGAAGTATCCGAACGATTTTACGAATAAGCTTGAAAATTTTAACAATATTACGATTAATACAGCTGCCGGGGCTGTAATTCCCATTAGTCAAATCGCAAAGGTTGAGCCAGGCACAGGTCCTGCACAAATTCGCAGACAAGACCAGAATCGGGTAGCAACGGTTCAAGCCTCTGTATTTGGCGCTTCGGTCGGGGAAGTATCGGCATTAGTGAAACAGAAGATCGATGCCATTCAACCGCCTGATGGCTATCAGGTCAAGATGGGCGGTCAGCAAACAAGCCAGAACGATTCGTTTAAAAGCTTGTACTTGATCCTGATTCTATCAGTCGTATTGGTTTACATGGTTATGGCAAGTCAGTTTGAATCGTTATATGGTCCTTTTATTATCATGTTCTCCTTGCCGCCGACGTTCATTGGGGCGATATTGGGACTTGTAGTAACAGGCCGGACTATTAATATGAATTCAATCATCGGGATGATTATGCTGGTCGGTATCGTCGTGAATAATGCGATTGTATTAATTGACTACACGAATCAACTTCGAGCCAAGGGAATGCCGCTATTCGATGCGCTGATTGAAGCGGGCAAGGTGCGTTTGCGCCCAATTCTTATGACGACAGCAACGACAGTGCTTGCGATGCTGCCGCTTGTTATCGGCTATGGAGAGGGAGCGGAGACGCAGGCCTCGATGGCGACGGTCGTCGCTTTTGGCTTAACCTTGTCCACTCTCGTAACGTTAGTGTTGATTCCTGTTGTTTATACGTTGCTTGACGGTTGGATGATCGGGATCAAGAAAAGGTTCACACGTAAACCGGCTTCCACTCAGGAATCGGGCACTACAGCCTAATGGCTGGAGAAAACTTAATGCTTACGAAGTCAGCTTTCCTAAAGGAAAGCTCAGTTAATGCTTACGAAGTTAGTTTTCCTTAAGGAAAACTCTAAGGAGAAGGCTCATGAAAACAGTGAAACGTAACATTTCCTTCTGGTTGTTGGGGCTTATGCTGCTTAGCGCTTTTACGGCTTTCTCAGGTGTTCCTGAGAAGGCGTGGGCCGAAGCAAGCGTACCACTCGCTGGAACGGTCGATATTCAGCCTTCATCCATCCTGCAAATTAGTGGAGGGAAAGGCTTCACCGTTCTTCTGAAAAAAGACGGAACCGTCTGGACATGGGGGGATAATCTCCGAGGCAAGCTGGGCGGGGGATTGAACAGCAGGAATCAGCCAACCGCTATAAACGGATTGACGAATATTAAAGCCATTGCGGTAGGGCAATCTCATTCACTTGCTTTGAAAGATGACGGAACGGTCTGGGCGTGGGGAGAAAATACGTTTGGTCAGTTGGGCGACGGAACGACAGTGGATCGGAATTCACCGGTTCAAGTTGCCGATTTGACACATGTAACAGCGATCTCAGCGGGCAATTACCACTCCGTGGCCATCAAAGATGACGGCACGGCTTGGAGCTGGGGGGATAATACGTATGGTCAGCTTGGTGACAGTACCAGTGATTCCAAGACGAAACCGGTTCAAGTTAAAGGGAACATCGAGTCCGTCAAAGCTATAGCAGCAGGTGCCTACCATACGCTTGCAATCGACCAGGATGGTGTTGTTTGGGCGTGGGGGGACAACTATTTTGGCGAGTTAGGTTATGGATATGATCAAAATAGGCTGAATACGCCGATCATGGTGACGAGTTCTTATTGGCATATTACACAAATTGCCGCAGGATATGACTATTCCATGGCGCTCAAAGAAGACGGCACGGTATTGACATGGGGACTCATGGTATCCGATCCTAGCTCGATGTACAATGCTTCGATGAATACGAGTTCGCAGGAACAAACGCTGCCACTCCTTGTGACAGGGTTAGAGAACGTAACCCAAATCTCGGCAGGGGCTTCCCATGCCGTTGCCTTGAAGAAAGATGGCAGTGTGTATGCTTGGGGGGATAACGCTTCAGGCCAATTAGGGGTCGGAACAGCTTACGATGGACGCACCTGGAATCAGACGTTTCCGGATCATGTCGATGGCCTGCCTGAGATTGCTCATATAGGAACGGGAACGAATTTTTCTTTTGCCATAGGGAAAGATGACAGTCTTTGGGCTTGGGGGAATAACAGCTACAACCAGTTGGGCGACAAAACGTTGACGAATCAGCCTTCTCCTGTTCAAACCCAAGTGAATGAATGGCTAAATCCGCCGGCCGTTAAGCCTGGAGAAGGTACGGTAATTATAAAAAGCCCCAAAACGCTTCCTCTTTCAACTGGGGAAAACGATACATTTGCCATTAAAAACAATCGTCTATATGGTTGGGGAAGCAACACCTTCGGGCAGTTGGGCGTCGGTTCCAATTCCTCCCAAACGGCGCCGCAGCAAGTGAACGTTGACCAAGCGGCAGCTGTAGAAGCCGGTGATGCTCATACGGTTGCTGTCAAACAAGACGGGACGCTTTGGACATGGGGGCAAAACTTTTTTGGTCAGTTGGGTGACGGAACGACGAATGCCAGGACAACACCTGCTCAAGTTCCTTCCTTGACAGGCGTTGTTGCCGTAGCAGCTGGAAGCAATCATACTGTGGCTCTCCTGAATAACGGCTCTGTTTGGAGCTTTGGCGACAATACGTACGGGCAGCTTGGGCATGATCGCACGGCTGCGACGAATCAAATTGTGCAATTGTCCGATATCGTCGCTGTAGCTGCTGGTTCTAACTTCAGCTTAGCGCTGCAAAATACAGGTAAAATCTGGGCTTGGGGAGATAATACGAGCGGACAACTGGGAGATGGCACCGTGGCCAGCAAACAGCAGCCCGTTGAAATCAACGGTGTTACAGGCGTTACAGCAATCGCTGCCGGGAAGAACTTTGCCCTCGCTCTAAAAGAAGACGGAACCGTTTGGTCGTGGGGATATAACGCCTTCGGCGAACTGGGAGACGGTACGACAGCAACACGAACGAAACCCGTTCAAATAAGCAGTCTACTGAAAGTTAAAACGATTGCTGCCGGTTCCTACCACAGCCTAGCGATTCAAAGCGACGGTACGGTGTGGGCTTGGGGACAGAACTTATTTGGCCAATTAGGCGATGGTTCGAAAACCAATCAAAGCAAACCCGAACAAGTAAAAGGGTTAGGAAATGCAGAGTATGCAGCCGCTGGCGGGTCGCATAGTATGGTTATGTTAAAAGACGGGACGATATGGACATGGGGCGGCAATCACACGGGGCAGCTCGGCGATCATACACTAACGAATCGGAATGCGCCGAGCCTGCTAACGGGTTTTAGTGCCGGCTTTAAAGATCTGGACGGACACTGGGCTAAAGATTCCATACTTCAAGCAGCGGAGAAAGGTTATGTGGATGGCTATCGGGATGGCAGCTTTCTTCCCGATCAAGCTATCAGCAGGGCCGAATTCCTTAAGCTGGCCGTTACGGCTATGAGAACGCCGGTTGCAGCTGCTACCTCCGAACAAGTATGGTCACAACCGTATGTGGATGTTCTGCAAAAGGCGGGTATTTTGCAATCGGGCGATCTTCAAACAGGGTGGGATCTACCTATTACTCGTCAGGAAATTGCAACAGTAGCGCTGCGTATCCTAAGCTCTGAATTGCAAAAACCGAATGCGGTCATGAGCCCGGATTTCGTGATGCTCGGAGCCGTAAACAAAGGTATTCTTCAAGGCTTAAGCGCCGGGAATCTAGCGCCAACCGAAGCCACGACCAGGGCGCAAGCGGTTATCGTGATTGAGCGGATTTTGAAAACGCAGCAGGGCATCTCACTTCCTGTGGACCCGTTAGCCGTGGAACAAGCAAAACAGCATGCTGGCAGCAAGCCCTAGAGCAGTAGGGAAGTGAATAGTATGAAAGTGTGACGTAGAAACATTACTTCCCCGTGTAAAGGGGCTGTCCCATAATGGGAGAGCGGAAAGAGCCAGTACCATACTTCAAACAAAGAAGCCGCCAACCCATTGTCGAAGTGGGAAGGAGGCTTTTTTGTTCGTGCATTTACCTGTACGGTATATTTATAACATAATCGATTCTTTGGAATCGAGAACAGATAACCTTATTCCACGTTGTTGTGCACTTGTGTGAAGTCTTTTTAACAAATCCGAAGTCGCTCAATGGAAAAAAACTTCATGAGACTGGCTAAATTTCGAAGGGAAATGATAAAGCAGATCAATGACAAGATGAGTGTCGTCAATTTCAACTTTGATGCCTGCCCAAGGTAGTTTAGTAACTTTCATTTTTAACCATCCTTTTGTTTTGGAATAGTTTTCTGTTAATCGGGCATCCCAGTATTCATCAAAAAATGTAAAATACTATTTATTCCATCAAACTCTGCTATATAATAGTATTAAAGAAAGGGTTCCATTGATCTATTACGCCAATATACGATCCGGCGGCAAACTTCAGTAGGATTTCCTCCATCGTCTCGGTCAGCGCGACCGTTGTGCACTTGCGAAAGTTGTCACTAATGCGAATATCTAACACCACCCTGCTTGATTTTTTCTGACTAACTCTATAATCAAATGAAGATGGAAATCAAGCCATACGGTTACTTTCTTTTATCCTAGAGTTAGGAGTTGAGGAGCCCATTGAGTATCAAATATATAGCCCATGTGCGAAAAAATGCGGACGGCAGTTGGGCAGAGCCGCATGATTTGGCCAATCATTCTGAAGGAACGGCAAACAGAGCCGAATATTTCGCTTCTAAATTACAGTCCCAACAATGGGCTAAAGCCGCAGGATGGGGGCATGATGCAGGCAAAGGTCGACCGGAATGGCTCACTTATTTGAAGTTGAAGAGCGGTTACGATCTAGAAGCGCATCTCGAAGGTAAAACCGGAAAAATTCCTCATGCCATTCATGGAGCGGAATTGGTTGAGCAAATATATGGAAAGGGCATCGGTCGCTTGCTTGCCTATTGCATTGCCGGTCATCATACCGGGTTACCGGATTGGTCTAGCGTTGAAGGGGCCGGACAAGCCTCGTTGCAATATAGAAAATCGCAAGTCAACGATCTGGATTTTGAACAGATCGATCCCTCGTTGATTGCAAAGCTGCAAGAGTATAAGCCACTGCGACCGCCTTGGAAGTTCAAGGGCGGACTAGACATGTCGCTCTGGATTCGAATGTTATTCTCCTGTTTGATAGATGCTGATTATTTGGATACGGAATTCTATATGAATCAAGCAAAGGCAGTGATCAGAGGAGGGTATCTTTCCATTGCAGAACTGAAGGAACGACTCCAACTGCATAACGAGGCATTGGCCAAGAAAGCTGACCCTATCCGTGTGAATGTCATCCGCAGTGAAATTCTTCAGAAATGTATCCAAGCTGCACGGGGAGCACAAGGCATCTATTCGTTGACAGTGCCGACCGGAGGCGGCAAAACGTTGAGTGGGCTGACCTTCGCCCTGGAGCACGCTTTCGCGCACGGACTTCATCGAGTGATTTATGTCAGCTCTTACACGAGCATCCTCGAACAAAATGCGGAGGTGTTCCGTAAGGTTGTAGGTGAAGATCAAGTCGTTGAACATCATTCTCATGTAATGGAAGATGAAATGGACGTTAAGATCAGGTTGGCGACGGAGAATTGGGATGCACCGCTGATCGTGACGACATCGGTACAACTTTTCGAATCGTTGTTTGCGGCGAAACCAGGCCGTTGCCGGAAGTTACATAATATCGCAAACTCCGTCATTGTCCTGGATGAGGTGCAACTGCTTCCGCCGGCATTTTTGGCACCTATACTGGAAACGCTTCAATTGCTCGTTGATCGTTATAATGTAAGCATTGTCCTTTCGACCGCAACGCAGCCGGCCTTGAAAGAGCGAAGGATGGACGGTCAACTGTTCAAAGGGCTAAAGGAAGTGAAGGAAATTGTCGGGACAGACGAGCAGGTTCGATCGCTCTATGACTCGCTTATACGCACGGAAATACAATTTCCGTGCGATCCACATGCTGTTGAAAGATGGGAAGAAATTGCTGAGCAGTTGATGCAATTCGATCAAGTGTTGTGTATTGTTTCCGATCGAAAAAGCTGTCGCGAACTACATGAGCAACTGCCAGCAGGCACCTATCATTTGTCGGCTTTAATGTGCGGACAGCATCGTAGTGACAAGATCCAGGAGATTAAGGAGAAGCTTGAGCAGAATCTTAAACGGAAGCTCGAGAATTGTCTGCCTGTAAGAGTAATCAGCACGCAGCTAGTGGAAGCCGGCGTGGATTTGGATTTCCCGGTCGTCTACCGGGCATTTGCGGGATTGGATTCCATCCTGCAAGCAGCTGGCCGATGCAATAGGAATGGCAGGCTGCTGCCTGAACTAGGCAAAGTCGTCGTATTCCATCCGCCCAGACCGGCTCCGAATGGGATTTTACGCAAGGCGGCGGAGACAACAAGAAGCATTTTGTATGTGACAACCTCTGATTCTGTCACAAATCCCGCCATTTTCGAAAAGTACTTTGAAGAATTGTATTGGAGAGCGCACTCGTTAGACGAAAAAGAAATCGTTCGGCTGCTTGATCCCCAGCGCAATGATCCGAAGGAGTGCAGCATCTTTTTCCGGACGGCGGCGGAAAAATTCGAACTTATTGATAACAGCAATCAAAGAACAATCTTGGTTCCATACCGAGATGGACGATCCTTGCTCGATAAGCTGAGATGGAGCGGCCCTAATCGCCAACTCATGCGAAAGCTTCAACGGTATACGGTAACCGTGTATAAGCAAGAATTTGAGGCATTGCTGAAGCAGGGGGCAGTTGAAGAAATTTGGTCTAATGTCTTCGCTCTAGCTTCTGATAATCATTACTCCGAAGAAATAGGAATACGGATTGAGCCATCAGCTTCATTGTAAGGGTCAAAAGAGGAGGGGTTAATTTGCAGAGTTGGTGTTTGGAGGTGTGGGGTGAGTACGCTTGCTTTACTCGCCCGGAGATGAAAGCGGAACGAGTAAGCTACGACATAATAACGCCTTCGGCTGCGCGGGCGATATTTGAAGCCGTCCTGTGGAAACCGGCGATACGCTGGCATATCACCAAGATTGAAGTATTGAATCCAATTAAGTGGATCAGTGTACGCAGAAATGAACTGGATAAGAAAGCAGCTATCCCGACAGCCAGACAAATGGCGGGCATGCCTGGGCCGCCAATGGGCATGGTGGTAAGCGAGAGAATTCAACGTGCGGGGCTATTTTTAAAGGACACGCGTTACCGAATCCACGGGTATTTTGACTTCATCCCCCCGGAGGCGCGCGCAAGGAATCGTCCACACGGGCAGGAGCATTGGGCAGACGCGCAGGAACGCGCAGAGATCGTCAGACTGGACGAGAATCCAGCCAAGTACGCGGCAATGTTCGAGAGACGGGCGCGGAAGGGGCAATGCTTCCACCGACCGTACCTTGGCTGCAGGGAGTTTGCCTGCGATTTTCGGCTAATTATAAATCCGGAACAAGAGCCGGCGCAGCCCATACAAGAGACAAGAGATTTAGGTTTTATGCTGTACGATATGGGTTTTGAGTATGACCATACTGACCCATCACCGTTATTTTTTCGAGCATATATGAAGAATGGCATTGTAAGTACCGACCGCCGGGAAATTGAGGTGAGAGGATGATCTTGCTTGCTTTGAAGGAGTACTACGATCGAAAAGCGGCAATTGGACAAATCGCAGCTGACGGCTGGATTGGGGGCGGGATCGATTTTATGCTTGAGATGGATCGGGATGGCCGGCTACGTGGCATTGCGGATCTAAGAGAAGGAACAGGCAAGAAAAAGCAGTCTCGCCCATTCCAGCTCCCGAACATCGGTAATCAAGCCCTGAAGCATACAAACAGCGGTACGGACGCTAACTTGCTTTGGGATAACGCCAAATTCGTTTTTGGCCTGGGGCCGAAAGGCGATTTGCATCTGCAAAGCATGATCGGCGCTATTGACCAATGGTTGGGTTCAACAGACGATGTCGGCGTTGCGGCGGTTCGTGCTTTTCTGCAGCAGGGTCTGGAAGATCGTAGTCATTTTAAGCTGGCGTTGGAACATCCCGAATACGGCGAGCCGTTAGGGACGGGCAGCGTCAAAGTTAGCTTCCGCGTCATGGAGACGCCCTATCCGATTGTTTTCCAATCTCCTGTAGTTGCTTCTGCCTTGGAGCGAGAGGAAGAAGGTACAGACGAATCAGTAGGAGCAACCTGTTTGATCACGGGAGAGCAAGATGTTGCGGTAGCTGTCACTCATCCCGTTATTAAAGGCGTAAGAGGCGCACAGTCATCAGGAGCGAACATCGTAAGCTTCAATGAAGAGAGTTTTACCTCGTATGCCAAAAAGCAAAGTCTGAATGCACCTGTCAGTAAAAGAGCGGCCTCTCAATATACGAAGGCATTAAACATGCTGCTTGAATCCAAGCAACGACTATTCGCAGGGGATATGTCGATTGTATGCTGGGCTGAGAAGGAGAGTGACTTTGAATCGGAATTCTCCGCGTTTTTCGAGGAGCCGTCGAAAGATAATCCCGACGAAGGAACGGAGAAAATCAACGCCATACTTCAATCCGTTCATTCAGGAGCCTATGCGGAGGACAACGGCAATACACGTTTTTATATTCTCGGTCTGTCTCCGAATATGGCGCGCATCTCCATCCGGTTATGGCAAATTGCAACCGTATCCGAATTTGCTAGTCGAATCAGGCAGTACTTCGAGGATTTCGCGATCGTTAAGCCTGCAAAGGAGCCGGAGTACTATTCAATCTGGCGAATTCTGGTCAACATTGCCGTGCAGGATAAGAGCGAAAACATCCCTCCGAATTTAGCAGGAGAGTTTATGCGTTCCATATTGGAGGGGACGCCGTATCCGGAAACGTTGCTGCAGGCAGCGCTACGTCGTATTCGTAGCGATACGGAATATCGCGTGAAGCCTGTTCGAGCAGCTTTGATTAAGGCGTATCTAAATCGAAATCTGCGTTTTTATCCCAACCAAAGTTATAAGGAGGTAGGAAGAGTATTGGACACTCATCAAACGTCAATTGGCTACCATCTCGGCAGTCTATTTGCCATATTGGAAAAAATCCAAGAAGAGGCAAACCCCGGCATTAACACTACGATTCGAGAAAGATTTTACGGGGCAGCAAGTACGACGCCAGTTACGGTGTTTGCAAATCTTCAACGATTGAAAAATTATCATTTGGCCAAGTTAGACAGTAAAGGCCGTGTGATTAGTTTTGAAAAATTGCTTGCAGAAACGATGGGTAGGTTAAAGTTGAAAAAAATCCCATCCCATCTCAATTTGCAAGAGCAAGGCATGTTTGCTTTAGGTTATTATCATCAGCGACAGGACTTGTTTACGAGCAAGAAGGCGGAAGCAACTAATATTGTTGGTAGCGAATCCATAATCAAGGAGGAGGAAGAAGCATGAATGAGGCATTGACTAAAAGATATGATTTTGTCGTTTTCTTTGACGTACAGGATGGAAACCCCAACGGCGATCCCGATGCCGGAAACTTACCGCGAGTAGATCCCGAGACGGGACATGGGTTGGTGACTGATGTTAGCTTGAAGAGAAAAGTCCGCAATTATGTTAGCTTAAAGAATGAAGAGCAGCCGCCGTATTCAATTTTTGTAAGAGAAAAATCGATTCTGAACCAGACAATTGAACAAGCCTATATCAGTTTAGATATTGATCTGAATGAAAAGCCGGCTGATTCCGAAGACGGTAAAAAGCGGAACAAAGTCGGACAAGGACAAGGCAAGGAAATTGACCGCGCCAAACAATTTATGTGTCAGAACTTTTATGATATTCGCACGTTCGGCGCCGTGCTATCCACCGGTCCGAATGCCGGTCAGGTGCGCGGTCCGGTACAGCTTACGTTTGCCAGATCGATTGATCCTATTGTTTCTCTAGAGCATAGCATTACCAGGATGGCTGTAGCGACTGAAGCAGAGGCCGAGAAGCAAGGTGGCGATAACCGCACGATGGGAAGAAAGTTCACGATTCCCTACGGTTTATATCGCGCGCACGGATTTGTATCCGCTCCGCTGGCAAGTCAAACCGGATTTTCGGAAATCGATTTGGAATTGCTATGGGAATCGCTCACGAACATGTTCGAGCACGATCGATCGGCAGCGCGCGGTCTGATGGGTACCCGGAAGCTAGTTATATTCGAACATTCGTCCAAGATGGGGAACATCGCGGTACAGCCCCTATTTGATGCGGTTACTGCCGAATTGAAAGATCGTAGCAAGCCGGCTCGGGGTTATAGCGACTACATTATTTCAATTAATCCGGAAATGATTCCGCCTAGTGTGAGAGTGATTGAACGGTAAGTGTCATGAGAGCAGCTCGTAGCGTGTGTGATGTTAAAAAATTTACAGACCGCTTTAAATCACTAATTACTTTGAAAAAAACTTGTTTTTAAGACTTGCTCGTAATCGTATAGAAGTGATACTAATCGAAGCGGAGTAACTCTTTGGAGTAGCGATAGCTCCTTTTTATATGCTAGCGCATTCGGCTATGAGCCAGAATGGTCATGACATCCAGACCGAGGTTCATGCACAGGATACAAAAAGGACTACATATACTTGGTGTAAATTATCTTGATATCACAACAAACGTATGTTGGGTAGATCCATCTATAGAGTTAAATGAAGGACACCCTTAATGAGGTGTCCTTCATGTTAGGTTGAATGATTATTTTTTACAGTGAACCGTATCACATGTAGGACGAAAAATTTTGTTGTAGGTATGGTGGGAGAATGCTGTGGAATAAGAGTTTGAGACCCCCAAAGTTAACAGGTTTTTGGGGTTTTTCTTTTGAGAAGAATCAACACAAAGACGATCATTTATAAACCTAACCAGAACCAAAACAAGTATTGCAAGAATAAATTTAATCCTGTCGCTGCTTCGATTTCGGGGGTAGTCTAACACTTTATGTTCATCAGATATTAACACGAGAAAGCAGTGTGCGAGAAATTCAATCTCACGCAATAGTTGAGACATTATTTTGTGAATTTGATATAATCAGCTTACGAATTGGAATATATTGTATAAGTCGAATGTCGTGGAACAACCTGGTTGGTTTCAAGTGTAGTGATCAGTTCGAGTAATAATTTTGTCTTGGAGGGATGACCCATATGGGGAACCAGACTTCACATGCTGCTCGACGTCAGACGGAAGATGTCCAAAGAAATCCATCTAGGCTTCAAATGACAACCGCATCGTTTACTCAACATGAGGATATACCGCATCAAACCATCATGCACTTGCAGCGGACGATTGGTAACCGAGCTGTTGCTAATCTGTTAACACAAAATGTGCCCTTTCTTTCAAGGAAAACGAATGAAACGGAATCGAAGTCTCACACGCATGGTTGCTCATGTCCAACATGCTCTCCCTCTCCTGTTCCTGAGAAGATACAGCTCAAATCGGAACAAACAATCATTCAGCGTTGCTCCGCATGCGAAAATGATGATTGCGATAATGGAGAAATCTGTGGAAATGAACCGGATATTGGTTCTTCTCGGATATCTTTCGGAGGAAGTTACCGGGAGAATAGATCGAATGCCGTCCGGTCGGCGGAAGAACGATCACGGTTTTCACACGTGACCCGAGATGCCAATGTAAATAGTATCCTTCAAAATGGCTTGATGACCAATTATGGGGGGATCGGAGGAGCCAGCCAGGCCATTGGCAGTCAGCAGTTCCAGCAGCACAGCCAAGGTCATGTTCATCTGGGGCAGGATACGGGACTTTCGGATAACCGGCCGAGTCAATTTTACCAGCAATTTTACGGTTCTCAAGGCATTCCGAATACAACCTTAACGGTTTATCCGGGACGGCAACAACTTTCCCAGCTTCATGATGATCCAGATGACACCCAAGGTCAGCGCTATCGTACAACCGTGGATGTGCCTCCTAGCCAAATTCATCCGATGCCCATTTCCGTACGGCCAAGCGGAACGATAGGCGTCGACTATGCGCCCTCGCAAGCGCTCTCCGCCGTTAGGCAACAACTTCCGCCTAGTTTCTCCGGTATGTCGAACAGTGAAATGACATCCTCGCTAGGGTCGAATATCCCCAATAGGGAAATGATTCTAGCTGCAACGAGCCGAGAAGAAATAGGAGATATTGCGAGACGGCTAAGAGAACTGGCGAGGGGAGGACAATTTAGTAACGGAACATCGCAAGAGTACCGGGAATTAACGAATTTAATCGCACAACGAATGTCATCCATGTAGAATCGAAAACAGCGGTTTGGATCACCCCATACCGCCTCGAACAGCGATAGATTGTCGTTTTGAACGGGTGAGCGGAACGTAGGTACGTTATGAGGCGATATTTTCGGTTGTAGGGACGTTTCGCGGAACTACCGTGCGTTATGAGCAGGAAATACTGGGTTTCAGGCACGTTTTCGCTCATTTAACGCACCCTAGTTCCGCCTAAGGGGGAGAAAAGGGATATTACCGTGGAATAAGGCTCCGTAGTTCCGTGTATATCGCTGTGCAGGGGGCATGGGCGATCTGGCAGTGCCTCCTCCGTTTTCTTGCGAAGCTTGCTGAGGCGACCACCTTGTCCATGCAAGGAACACGACTTTAATAGCGGTTGGAACCCCATACCCAACATATCCAATTCCTTCCCCATGCCTGGACGTATGGGTTCAGACGAGGACCTGAGGCATAGCCTCAGGCCTTTTTTCATTTGCACATGAGCAGCCGTTCAAGTATAGTCCAATGGTGAGGCTATAAATTACATACATCGTTGGAGCAGAAAGGATGGTTTGATGATTACTATTACAAGTTATACCGTGGAACTTGTGAAAGATCCATTTGGTATTTTAACCGGACAGCGCTATGAATTCATGTTGGACATTGAGGTTGAGGAAGACGATGAATTATATTCCGAAAGCGGACTGTACATTAGAGCGATTTTTAATGTGGATGAAGGCAGCACGAGGCTGATGAAATACGAGCTTTATGAGAAAACGACTCAGTTATACCTCGATTTCGATCTGGAAGACGATGAGGTGGCTGCAGTCGAAGCGTTTTGCTTGGCGCATTATCAAGATGCTGAATAAAACGCTGTTGTTACTTTAGAATCTGAAGCATTTGGTAAACTTCACGTCCATCGCCATGAAGATGATGTTCGCGACTATTTAGTTGAGAGGACCCGTCTCCATCTAGAAAGATGCCATCTGTCAATTGGCCAGGAACGATTTTCTGTAAAATTGCGCTGCGGAATTGCTCGATCGTACAAGGAGTGGGCGTCACAATGAGCCAAACATAACCTTGGCTGTCATAAGCTGCGGCTGAACGCAGGCGATTCTCATCATAAGCCGGCATCTCTTCTCTGATCATTTGAGCTTCCCAGCCGGCAGGATCCGCTAATTTCATACTTACACCGCCTTGTGCCCAGTAGTGGCTGCGATCTGTGATCTTGATCTCGCCTGCATGCTTCACAACCTGGATAGTGAAAGCCCTGAGCGCTGCATCCCAAACGAGTGTACCGCGAGGCACGTCCGTATTGTACCATCCCGTACCGTAATCATTGGCCTCTCCTTTGGCAGGAAGGTCATTGGTTACAGCAATGCTGAGCAAATCCGTATTGTAAAAAAATCCGCCATTAATGCCATATAAGCCAGTATCGGTTACGTTTTGACTGATGGCTTTGAGGGCGATGTTGTCGGGCTTAGTCTTTAGTGCGTAAAGATTGACGCCGTTGGCAGCGTGCAACTTCGAGTATGTGTAGGCATGGGGGTTCTTGCTGTTTTCGATAGCTAATGGAAAAAGCACAAAGGAAAGAGCCAGACCGACAACAGGAAATAAGAGCCACAGCGCAATCCCGCGATATTTGTGCATATTACGCAAACTTCACCACCTTGTTTTTGCCTGTCGTTTTCGCCCGGTACATCGCTTCATCCGCTTGTTTGATCAGTTCCTCAGCGCTCAGCCCGTTCTTGTACTTGCTGTATCCGATGCTGGCGGTAACAATCGTTTCCGTCTCAATCCGCTTGCGGACGCGCTCTGCGAACTCATCCATTTTAACCCTCGGATCGGTCACCATAATGACCATCTCTTCGCCGCCGTAACGGCCGGCAATGCCGCATTCCTCTGCCTCATCTTTCAGAATTTGCGCAACTTGCTTCAGCACGTCGTCACCCATTTGGTGGCCTTGCGTATCGTTCAGCTTTTTGAAATTGTCGATATCGCTGAATAAGATGTAAATCGGAAGGTGCCTCTGCACATATTGAGTAACCCTGTTATAGAAAAATTTGCGGTTAAACAAACGGGTAAGCCCGTCTGTAATGGAAGAGTTGTAAATAGCCTGCATGAGTTCGACCACACGCTCAAAGAGGATCATAAACAACAGGAAGTAATACACAATCGGCAACATGTTCCCCGTTAAGGTCAGCCATTTCTGCTGGCTGCCATACATATAAGCGTTAACGAGATGAACGGCTTGCATGAAAAAGTAAACCGTTAATCCAAGTTGATATTTCATTTGCTGCCCGATAAAAGGCGGAATCATATAAAAACAGAGGAAGATAAGCACAAAGACATAAAGCTCTAATCCAACGTCCTGCAGCAATCTGACTTGCTGGCTAGCTCCGCTGTACAACTGCGGTACATAGAAATGAAGCACAGAGACAACGAATCCCATAATAATCAGTCCGTAGAAGAACACATATTGCTTGCGTTTAGTCCGGTTATACAATTGATAGATGCCCATATTGACCAGTACAAAAGAAATGATTTTGAGCATCAGCAGCATATATGCCGTAAGGCTCGTATCGATGTCATGCAGCTTCAGGTAGAGCTGTAGCATAAAATGAATGCCAACAATAACAAGCGAGATGGTCATGGATAGATAGCCCTTTTTGCGGCGGTCCAAAAATAATCGTACCGATACGACAAACATAAGAGCCAGAATCACAAGCACAATAATACTCGATAAGATGGAAGCCAAATCACCGAATACGAGATCAATAACGTTCATGTATGCCTCCGGATGCCTGAATTTTCGACAAGTTGTGACTCTATTATAAAGGAAAATAAGAGGAAGGGATAGAATCGAATTGATAGGACTCGCGCTGTTCTCTTTTCTATTCGGCGCACAGCAGTTACAATAAGAAGGTAAGTTCAAGGTTTTTTTTGGAGAGGGGCTCATGCAATGAACATATTGCAAGCATTGTTTTTTCCGCCGGAACAACCCGGTGGGGTGTCATCCATGGTTCCCTATATTTTGGACCGATTTAATAAAAAAGGCTGGGAGATGGAGTTGTTTTCGCTGCCTAAACGCATTCGCGGCAAGGGGACAGAGGAAGTGGAATTTGCCACTTTCGATTGGCGGAAATATGCCGGAAACCCGATTGTTGATAAATACATCCAGACCTATAAGGATTACGTGTGGTGGACCAAGCTGCGATTGTCGAAAAACTATGATATTATTCATGCGCATCATCCGATCGCTGGCCTCGTGATGAAACAGATCTATCCGGATACGCCGGTTATCCTCACGATTCACTCGAGTTTTGAGAAAGAGCTGATTCTGAACGGTCGGATCGCGGAAAATGGGATTGAACATCAATTCCTGACCGCTATTTATGGTGAGCTGGAAGCGAAAGTCGATCAGATGATTACCGTTTCGAATTCATTCAAGCAATATTTGGCTGAATACATGCAGGATAACGAACGAGTCGGCGTCATTCCGAACGGCTTTGATGAGAAACGGTTCCGGCCGATTTCACATGAAAATCAGGTGACGCAATTCATTACCGTTTGTCGTTTAGTTCCGGCAAAAGGTTTGGATACGCTGCTCATCGCTTGCGGAGAATTGAAAAAACGTGGACTTCCCTTTGTGCTGCATATCATCGGAGATGGGCCAAGCCGGCAAGAACTCGAGCAGCTCGCTATCGAGCAGAACATTTATGAAGACACGATTTTCTATGGCTATATGCTGCATCCGGAAGAATTTATGCCATTCTTCGATGTGTTTGTTCTGCCTTCCAGAGCGGAGGCGTTCGGTTCGGTGTTTGCCGAAGCCGCGTTATGCTGGCTGGCACTCGTAGGAACGAATGTCGGCGGCATAGCCGAGCAGATCGAACATGGACATAACGGATTGCTAGTGCCGGTTGGCGATGCGATGGCGCTCAGTCATGCGCTGGAAAAGGTCATCATCGATCCGACGTTCCGGTACAATTTGGCGCGAACCGCGTGGGAAAAGGCGAAAAAAACGTATTCGCTCAACCGTGTGCTGCGCCAGTTGAAAAGCGTATACGAAAGATATCAAGTATAGGGGTATGTATAGATGAAACGACTGCGGTTCGTACATGCAGCGGATTTGCACGTGGACAGTCCGTTCAAAGGCATGTCGGCGCTGCCGGAGCGGGTGCGTGAGCGCATCAGGGAATCAACCTTTGGTGCGCTCAAAGAACTCGTGAGGTTAGCCATAGATAAACAGGTTGATTTCGTACTGATCAGCGGCGATGTGTACGATCTGTCGGATCGTTCGCTGCGAGCGCAAATTCGTTTCCAGAAAGCGATGGAGCAATTGGCCTCACAGGATATACCCGTTTATATCATACATGGGAATCACGATCCCGAGGATGGACGCGCGGCAAAGCTGGAATGGCCGGCAGCAGTCCATTTTTTTTCGTGCGATCGGGTGGAAACGCTGGTAGTATCCAAGCCGGATCGAGGGGCTATTGCGCAAATTCATGGCATTTCGTATCGGACCTCTTCCGTAACGGAGAATTTGGCTTTGCAGTTCAAAGCTGCGCAGGAGAGCTTGTATCAAATTGGTTTGCTGCATACAAATGTAGACGGCGATGCGGCACATGATAACTATGCCCCTTGCACGAAGCAGGACTTGATGGGGAGCGGCTTGGATTATTGGGCGCTAGGGCATGTACATACAAGGAAAATTTTGCATGAGCACAAGCCGGCGATTGTGTACCCAGGCAACATACAGGGCAGAAGCATTCGCGAAATAGGCGCCAGAGGATGCTACATCGTGGATGTTCACGAGGATGGCAGGGCAGAGCTGACGTTTGAAAGCTTGGATCGGGTCCGTTGGTTTCATGAAAGGATATCGGTTGCAGGCCTACAGACCGAACAGGAATTGAAGGACAAGCTCAGCGAGCAAATTGAGCGAATTCGCGACGAGGCAGCCGGCCGGGATGCTGTCGTCCGTTTCGTGCTTGAAGGGCGCAGCGCCGTGCATGCGCTGCTGCGCAAAGGGCGGGCGTTGGATGAACTGGCCGCAGAATTTCGCGAGGACGAGGCGGAGCGCAGCCGATTCGTCTGGATCGAGGGGATCGAGGACCACACGGGCAGCGAGATCGATCTTGAAGCGCTGCTGCAGGAGAAAAGCTTTCTCGGCGATCTGCTGCGGTTGTCGCAAGCGCTGCAGGGGGACGATGCAGCACTTGAAGAATTCGCCGCAGAAGCGCTGGCAGCGCTGCAGAGCTTGCCGCAGGCAGCCGGAGCGCCGGCCGCGGCCGATCTTGACCGACTGCGGCAGTGGCTGCGCGCCGCGGAAGAACTGGCCGCAGACTTCTTAGCTACGGATGGGGGGTGGCAGGAATGAGAATCACATCCCTGCATGTGGATGGCTTCGGCAGCTTACAGGGCAAGCAGCTGGACACGGATTCACCGGTGGCGCTGTTCTATGGTGCCAACGAAGCGGGCAAGAGCACGCTCATGGGCTTTGTCCGTGCGGTGCTGTTCGGCTTTCCGCCCCGTTCGAACCGGGCGGAGCGTTATGAACCGCTGGGCGGGGGCACCCACGGCGGCGCCCTGACCCTGCTCGATGCGCAGGGTCAAATCATTCGCGTCGAACGCTACGACGCGCCTGCCGCAGGCGGCAGACGAGCCTCTGCGGGGCTCGTGAAGGTGACCCTCGGTGATGGCACCACCGGGGGCGAGGAACTGCTGAACACGCTGCTGGGCGGCCTGTCGGCCGACCTCTTTCGCAGCTTGTTCGCCTTCGGGCTTACCGAGTTGCAGGAGCTGCGCACCTTGCAGACGGACGAGCTCAGCGGCTATCTGTACAGCGCTGGGCTGGGCGTGAGCGGCTCGGCCATCATGGAGGCCGAGCGCAAGCTGACGGCGCAGGCCGACGGCCTGTACAAGCCCCGCGGACGCAATCAGGAGATCAATCGTCTCCTGAGAGAGCTTGAGGGGCTGGAGCACACGCTTCGCCGCAGCAAGGACCACGCAGCCGAGTATGATCGGCTGCGTGAGGAGCGCCGCTCCGCCGAGGGGCGCATTGCCGCTTTGGAGCGGCAGCAGGAGGCGCTGCAGGCGGAGCTGCACAAGCTCAGCCTGGCCGGCAAGGCGCGCAGCGGATGGCTCCGCTTGCGCCATATCGGCCAGGAGCTGGCGGCGCTTCCCGCGCTGGCAAGCTTCCCCGAGCATGCCTCGACGAGACTCGAAGCGCTGGAAGCGGAGCTAGAGCGCGCGGAGGCGGAACGCACGCGCCTCACGGTCAAGCAGTTGGGCTTGCAGAGCCAACTGCTTGCTATGGAGCTGGTGCCCGATTTGCTGCTGCACCAGGTCGAGCTCAACCATCTGCTGGAGGGCGCGTCCAGCTATGAAGAGAATAAGCGCAGCGTCATAGAGCTGCGCGTCGAGCAGGAGCATCTGCGCTTGCAGGTGAACCGATTGCTAGGGCAAATCGACGAGCGCTGGGTGGAGCAGACGCTAGTTGCTTTTCCCGTATCGATTTCGCTGCGCGAGCAGGTTCGTTCCTTCCGGGATGCTTTCCAAAGCCGCCGCGCGGCGGAACTTCGCATCCGGACGGAAATCGGCAGTCTCCGTGCGCAGCGCAGCCGAGAACAAGAACATATCCAATCCATAGAAATGGATTTGCATAGAAAAGGTATTCATTTAGATCGATTAGACGCTATGAGGGACAGATCCTTGGAAGGAAGCGCTGCGCTGCAACGGCTGTCGAGGGACTATGCGCAGTGGCAGCTGCTCCTCCGGGATGTGCAGCATCATCGAGAGCGCCAAGAGGAGAAACGTCAGTACCAGCTTCATCTCGAAGAAGCGGCTGCGCAAAGCCATTCATCTTCGCGACGCAATCAACAAAGGCTTTTCTTGCTGATGTCGGTGTTGACCATCTTGGTTCCTGGTTGGCTGTTAGTGAAGCAAGATAGGGGCACAGCACTGCTTGTTTTTGTGCTTTTTGCCGTGATTTCATTATATATATTACTAGCGGGTCGGGGGACGAAACCGAAGCGTTCCTCACGTGTTTGGCCTTCCACGCTTATTGCGGATGGAAGGGGAGAAGGGAGCCTGCATGCGGAAGAAGGGCAGCGTGTCATAGAGGAACTGCACCGCTTGGAACGCAGCTTGCAGGATCAAGTGCAAAGGCAGATGCAGCTCCACGGACAGGCTTACGCTGAGGCTTCGGCATCGATAGCGGACGATTGGCAGGAGCGTGATCGCCAGTTCCCTTTGCAGGAGCTTCAGCCGCAGCTTGATGCCTGGCTGCGCGAGGCGGAGACGCGGGAGCTTCAGCGCGGCGAACAGGATCGCAAGCTTGAGAAGCTCAGGGATGCCAAAGATTCGCTGCAGCAGCTGCAGCAACAGGAAGATACGCAGAACGATGATCTATCTGCGTTAATGGAAGAGCTGGAACAGCTTCAGACAGAGTGGGGCAGTTGGCTTGCATCACTCCAACTAAGCATCCATCTTTCGCCGGATGCCGCGCTTGAGACGATTCAAGCGATCGAGCAGGGCCATGAGCTGCTTCGGCAGTTAGGCAAGCTCGCGGCTAAGCAAGAATCGCTGCAAGAGGTTGTTGACCGTTTTGAGACAATGGCTGCGGCGCATCTTAAGCTGCCGCCCAATATGCATAATGAGCCGATCGTTGCGCTCAAACGCTGGAAAGAGCAGGAGCAGCACCAGCTTCATCTTCTTGCGGAGCAGCAGCGGCTGAATCAGCTTTATGCCGAGGGAGAGCAGGATCTCCTTGTCCTGAAAGAGACACTTCAGAGAACACAGGAGCGGCTGGATCAACTCCTCACCGAAGGGTCGGCGGCGGATGGCGAAGCGTTGCGCCTAAACGAGCGGCAGCAGGAAGCGCGAATGAAGCGAATCGATGAACAATATTTGCTGGAAACTTCCTTGGAATCGCTTGTCGGCAGGGAGCAGCTTCCCTCATTTATTGAACTTTTGGCATTGCACGGAGAAGACGAATTGGCTTCCAGGCTCGAGTTGCTGGAAAGTGAGCGGCAAAAAGCTGCAGAAGAAGCGAATGAACGCCGAGAGGCTGTCGGCAAGCTGACCGGTGAGATCAGCAAGCTGGAACAGGGCTCGGAGCATGCGGATCAGCTCCTGCAAGCCGAATCTTACCGGGCTTCGATTCGACAGCACGTGGATCAATATGCAATTGTATCCTTATCTTCGCTGCTTATGAAAAAAGCGCGGGACGTTTATGAGCGGGATCGCCAGCCTGGCGTGCTTTTACGGGCATCCGCTTATTTTGAGAGAATGACCAATGGGCAGTTTACAGCGATTAAATCACCGTTTGGCGAGCAGAGACTAATCGCTGTGCGAGCGAATGGGCAACTGCTGGAGACAAGTCAGCTCAGCCGTGGAACGGCAGAACAGCTCTATCTTTCCATGCGCTTTGCGCTCGTGGAAGAATATGCGGGGAAAGCGGTGTTGCCGCTGGTGATGGATGATATTCTCGTGAATTTTGACGAGGTGCGCATGGAAAGCTGTTTGCGCGTTATTGCCGATATCAGTAGTAGGCATCAAGTTTTTTTATTTACTTGCCACAGTCATGTTCGTGAGGCGGCGGTTCGCATTCTTGCAAGCCATCGTTTGATCCATTTATAACATGAGAATTAGCGGACAACATCACCTGAAAGGAGGGGGAATGGGGATGGAACCCGAAGGAGACAAGAAAAGAGAGCATCGCGAAATTACATATCAGGTCGGTTGGAAAAAAGGGAAAATCGAGTGGAATGAAGGGATTTCTTCACCGCTTCATGTGCATTCCCTGAATCAGGCGGACGGGGAAACTTTGAATGGACAGCGCTGGCTGCGGCTCTTGTGGCATGCTGTCCCAGCTCTGCCTGGCGCTCTTCTATTGCCTCTCTTATATGCGCTTCCCGTTGTCCTTTTTATATTGACTATCGTTCTTGTATACAGTTTACGCTTGTAAAGCGTGCGCCACGTGCGCCATTACGATGAAAAGGGGGAATCTTCATGAATTTGTTTTTAGCCATAGTTGGCGGCTTAATAGGTCTTATCGTTACAGGAGTTGCTGTGTATACGGCTTGGATGGTGCATCAGCTTTGGAAACAGCAAGATGAGGGCCTGAAGCGATCCAGCCAGGCTGAGATTGCAGCCTCGTATTTCTCAAGATGGACGATCATGGACTATGCGGTTATCGGTTTATTTCTGATTGGGCTCCTGCTGCTGTTAGCTGAACTATTCGCCGTTCTCAGAGATAAAACGGCTTTGGAAAATTTCCATTTTGCCTATCTGTTAAGCGGCATTGTTCTATCTGCAATGGGAATGCTGCTGCTATTTGTTCGTTTGCTCGTCGTACTTGGATTTATCCGATCCGGCGCCTTACCTCACACGATTTCGCCAAACCATCAGAATAAGCCAGACCACACTGATCAAGCCGAATAATGGATATAAAGTAGTCATCAGCGCCTTGAAGCCGATCAGGGAGACGATATAGCTTAGACCCAGTATACTGATTAAAAGCACCTTGGGGTGCAGCTTGGTACGCTGTTGCAATTGGAGAGACAAGCCGTAGGCATCCGCAATATATGTAGTGAAGATTTCACCGTAGATGACGAGCAAATAAGCGATTTGCGGCACAGCGCCTAGGCGGGTAATGATGTTTCCCATCGGAATCTCGAATTGCGAGATGCCGGGCATTTGTGCGGATAAAGCGTAGTGTGCAGACAACAAGAGCAGTCCTATCCCCGCCCCGCCGAGCAATCCTCCCCAATAGAGAATGGAGCGATTCTGGATGGATGCTCCCATGGGAACCAGCACAGCTTGGGCCATAGCGAGGTTGAACGCGGTATAAAGGAAGGGTGCGAACCATATTTTAGCAAAAGCGTGATCGCTCGTGAGGGTTAACCAGTTGTTGGACGCAGGCGAATGCCACGTATAAATCACGATGACGACACTAAACATCAGCATAATGGGAACGACAATGGAATTGACCGTCATAATCGCGCTAATGCCGCGGGACAGGACAAAGTAGGCGAGCAATAAAGTGACGAGCAGCCCCGTCTGATACGAAAGATGAAGCTGTTCTTCGAAAACAGTCCCGCCACCGGCAAGCATAACGGTTGTAATGCCGAATAGAATGACCATCGTGAACAGACTGATCCAATCGCCGATTTTTTTGCCGAACAGCACTTTATTTAAATCTTCATAGGATTCAGCTTTAAGGTCATGGGCCATTAGCATAAGTTTGATCCCTATCCATACGAATAGGATGCTAGCAAGCCCGATTGTCAGTGTTGCCATCCAGCCGTATCGGGTGAAAAATTGTAAAATCTCCTGTCCGGAGGCGAATCCTGCTCCGACGATCGTACCGATATAAGTAAAAGCGACACGGACGATTTGTGATCCTGTTCGCATACATTGCTCCTCACTTCGTCGTTTGATATAGTACAAGGTATGTTCAGTTTGAAGGTAGCATGACAGGAACTTGGGGCAAGCCCTTTTTTCTGGTAAAATAGGTTTATATGGGAATACGTTTATTCGGGAGTGTGTCTTTCGTGAAGGAAGCTCTTTATGATTTTATCGGTCATTATGGCTATATTGCCTTGTATCTCTTGCTTTCGGCAGGTATTGTAGGCGTACCTGTTCCTGATGAGACGTTAATGGCGTTCGTCGGCTCGTTAACTGCGCCTGGCGGCCCGTTTACTTACACGACGACCTTAATCGTAATATACGCCGGAACCATGACAGGCATGGTTGTCAGCTATATGCTTGGCCATCGGGTCGGTAAGCCGTTTCTGTACCGCTATGGGAAATGGATCAAACTTACGCCAAGCCGAATCGAGAGAGCCGAGGGCTGGTTTAAGAAATATGGGCTTTGGGCCGTATTTTTTGGCTACTTTGTCCCAGGTGTCCGGCATTTTACTTGTTATTTATCAGGGGTAAGCGGGGTCAAATTTTACAAATACTTATTGTACGCAGGAACCGGGGCCTTCGTGTGGTGTACAACCTTTTTGACACTAGGCCATTTTATCGGAAGCAACTTGGATGGCTTGTTCGAGCTTATCCACAAATATATGGGAATGAGTTTGATGATCCTGGCCGTATGTGCTGTCCTCGGAATCTTAATCTACCTGCGTTTCCGCAAACGAAGAGCACTGCATTAATACATACTAGAAAGACCATGATAGTTCCGAAACTTCGGAGACGTCATGGTCTTTGTCATTCTTTTATTCAATTAGTGATCCGCGAATAGCTTAATGGATTGGATCGTGTTTTCTTTGGGATCAATGTCAATCTTAAGAATCGTGTTTTGTGATTTATAGGAAAGCACGAATGAGGTGTTCGTATCTGGTTTGCCCAGAATCGTAATCGCGTCCTGCGCTTTTTGGCCAAGTCTCAGTCCGCGGAGCCCTGGATCAATATCAAGAGAATGAACATCAACGAACTCAAGCTGATCTTTTTTGTTAAAGCCAACTGAGAAATCCGTAAAATCGTACACTTCTATGGCATCTTCGTCTTCGTCCATGATGAATTGTTTCTTCGCTTTGCCGAAACTGTCCAAAACGGTTTTCTTCGGCGTTGCGAGTTTTAAGCCCATCAATGTCGGCTTTTCCTGCTGATAAGCGTCTTCCGCTTTCACTTTTGGCTTGGCTGTAGGCTTGGCGCTTGTTACATTCTGCGGAATATCGGATAAGTCGGTCTTGTTCGTACCCGCGACTTGGGCTTCATGCTTGGCTTTGTCTTCAGGTGTTGATGTAGGCGCCGGTGAGGCCATCTGAATAGCCGGAGGCAAGCTTGCAAGAGCCACTGGCTGCACATAGGCTGGTGATGCTATTGGAGGCTGTGCGGACGGAACAGATGACTTTTGGCAGCCAGCTACCAGAAGTGAAGCGAACGCAACGGGCACACAGCTAAGAACGATTAATTTTACAGGTTTATTCATCGTCATCTTTCCTTTCTGCCGAATAAACGTGAGGTGAAAACGCAACATTACTAATCATACCGCTTAACGGTTGTCAATCTCAATGCTCAATTGTGAGCAATTATTGGCAATTTTAAACACTTATCTATATAGACACCTGTTCCTCTGTAAAAGTTTCACTTCAAAAGGCCTAAGTCTGTAAATTGGGACTTGAAACCTACTTGATCAATATGGTAACTTACTCATAATACAATTAGGAGAGACTTTGATCTTTGCTCAAAGTATGGAGGTCGTCAAAATGGAAATATTGAAGCAGCGGATCTTAGAAGTAGGTGTCGTCGTATCGGATCAAGTTCTTAAGCTGGACGCCATTCTGAATCATCAGGTGGATCCGGTGCTGATCATGGAGATGGGGAAAGAGTTTGCGAGACTGTTCGGTGAGACCAAGCCTGATAAAATATTGACGGTGGAGTCTTCGGGTATCCCGATTGCTTTTGCCACCGCTTTGCAGCTTGGCGTCCCTATGGTTTTCGCTCGTCGCAAGAAGACGTTAACCATGGACCAGGATACATACAGCGAGCGCGTGCCTTCCTTTACCAAAGGCATTGTAACGGACATTATGGTTTCCTCCCATTTATTGAAAAAAGGGGAGCGTGTGCTGCTCATTGATGATTTCATCGCGAATGGGGATGCTGCGCGCGGCTTGATCCGGATCATTGAGAAAGCGGAAGCGGAGCTTGTCGGCTGCGGGATTGTGGTTGAAAAGCTGTTCCAGGCAGGCGGGAAATCGATCCGTGAACGAGGTATTCGCGTGGAATCTTTGGCGCGTATTGCATCGCTGGCGAACGGGCAAATCACTTTTGACTGATTTTTCAAGTAAGGTATGCCTTCCCTGAAAGCGATTTTTCCTTTATAATGGTTTCATGGTAAGAGAGGAGGCTGACAACTATGGGAATTGAAAATGGTTCTGCTGAATATTTTATGACAAAGCTGGGAGAAGCGAAAACTCACTTTGAACGTGCTCTTGACTGTAAGCATACAGAGTTTGATGACCTCTATCCCTATATGATTGAACACCCTCAATTTTTTTGGTACAAACGCTATGTGGCTTGGTCGGAATTGTTGACAGTTGTGAAGCTCTGCACAGAGCTGTCATTTGAGTGGGAAGGACAATTCTCTACGGCTCAAGCGGAATATATTCAGAAGCGTGTGATGTCGAGCAAGGTCCTTGACTTCTGGTTCGAGACGAACGATTCCAAGGAGCATGTTAGTTAAATTTCATCTTCAAATAAAAGGCCAATGCATCCTTTTGGATGTGTTGGCTTTTTTACATTATAGAATTTATAAAATTTCAGGGAGGGCATGCCTTCCACCTTGTTTTTGTTATTGGTAAGGCAGAGATATGGAGACGAACATCCTGTTGGGAGTAAAAGATCGGGAAGTGCGACAGCGGTTTGGAGTATTGAAATATTGCAATTCCGCCACGATCTGCGATAGATCGTCTTTTTGCATGGGTGAGCGGAACGTAGGTACGCTATGAGACGGTATTTTCAGTTGAACGGACGTTTCGCGGAACTTCCGTACCTTATGAGCAGGAAATGTGGGGTTTTCGGCAGAGTTTCGTACATTTAACGCACCCTAGTTCCGCTTCAGGGGGAGAAAAGGGACATGAGCGTGGAATAAGGTATCGTAGTTCCGTCGATTTCGCTGTGCATGGGGATTGACGGTTCGGCAGTACCTTCTCCGTTTTCTTGTGAGGCATGCGGAAGTGAAATGTAACTCGGAATGTTACAGGGGTGTTCATGGAAAACCCCATACCCAATTCCCTCCCCATGCCTAAACGTGTGGGTTTAGTTAAGGACTTTGCCTCAGGTTAGGTTTTTCTTATAATGATTACAACCATATTTTTCTCAAAAGGATGGATACAGGCAATGAGCTTTCAGTTAACGGATCAGGTCATTCGGTCATTGTGCGGCCTGTTTGCATATGAGAAGGGGGAAGATTTCTACCAGGAGGGCAGGGTAACCTTCACGAATGAGGATTCCGGAAGAGATGAATACGAAGCTATTGTTAAAGAGGAAAGCATGCATGAGGTCCGCGTGGAATTCGATTCACACGATGAAATCGATGCAAGATGCACATGCCCTGCGTATTTTCCTGACGACTTCTATTGCGCGCATATTGCCGCGGTGCTGCTGCATATTCAAGATTTTCAGGCGGCTTCTTCACCATCTATGAGGGATTCCAGGGAGCTGGCGAATAACAACGAAGCAGTGACTTCGGCTGGTGACTCGCTCATGACGTCCGGCCTGTTGGCGTTATTCGGTGAAAAGACGCTGCTTTCAACTCAGACGCGAGCCCTTTTTGATGCGCGGGAAGTTCTCGACGTGGAGTTTACCTGCAAACCATTTTCTTTCCACCGGAAAATCATGTTCGGCATTGAGATCAAAGTCGGGTCAAAACGGTTGTACATGGCCCATAAAATCAGAGAGTTTCTGGATCATATCGACCGGAAAAAAGCGTATGTATTCTCTAAAAACTTCATTTATGATCCAAATCATCACAGCTTCGGAAAAGAAAACGATGCGATACTGCGTCAACTCATTCAAATCTATCGTCAGGAAGAGATATACCGAGATTCGGGTAATTCGCTGAATCGTTTGGGGGGCGAAAGGATGATTTTGATTCCGCCTCTTTTTGGGGAGAAGCTGCTGCCGTTGCTTGTGGATGCTCCTTTAGGCAAGATAGAGCAGGATAACCGCACCATTAACGGGATTGAATGGAACGAGGCTTCCATTCCTCTGAGCTTTGAGTTCGATCAGGCTCGGACTGAAGGTTACCAGTTAGAGGTTCTGGGGTTGGATGAAATTATCGTTATGGAGGCTTATGGCATTGTCCTTTCCGAAGGAAAGCTGCAGAAGCTGCCGGATCAGCAATGCAAACGCCTTGCGGAGCTTAAGCAGATGATGGAAGCTTCCCGCAGGCACCGAATCCAAATACCGCATACACAAATAGAGCCATTTATGGAAAAGGTGATTCCTGGTCTCATGAAGCTGGGAAGCGTTCGAATCGCGCAAAGCGTTTCGGATCGGATGATGCAAATGCCCTTAAAGGCCAAGCTTTACCTAGACCGGGTCAAGGATCGGTTGCTTGCTGAGTTGGAGTTTCAATATGGTGAAATTCTTATCAATCCGTTAGAAGGCAGCATTCAGCGCCGCAGCGGGGACCGCATTCTCGTGCGGGACGGAGAGCAAGAAAGGCAAATTCTTTCGCTCATGGAGCAAGGCGCGTTCGCGAAAACAGAAGTCGGCTATTTCCTCGATGACGAAGAGGCGGAATATGAATTTTTGCATAACATCGTTCCACAGTTGGAGAAGCATTTGGTCGTTTATGCCACTTCAGCGGTAAAAGCCAAGCTTTATACCGGGCCGATCCATCCGAAGGTTAAAGTTGATGTGGATGAGCGGACAGATTGGCTGGAATTCCAGTTTGAACTGAGCGGAATTCCAGAATCGGAGATTCGACGTATCCTTAAGTCTCTGGCGGAGAAACGGAACTTCCATAAGCTTCCGAATGGGGCGTTAATGCCTCTGGAAAGCGCCGAGTTTCAAGAAATTGTCCGTGTCATGAATGAGTTAGGGATAGGCCATAGAGACGTTCTCGCAGAGAAAATCCGTCTTCCTGTTATTCGAGGACTCCAGTTGATGGTTGCCGAGAGACAAGGGAATGCCGTGAGCCTTGGCAAATCGCTTCGACGTCTGCTGGACAATGTGCGCAATCCCGATCATTTGGAATTCCCTGTGCCGTCAAGCCTGGAATCCGTGCTTCGGGATTATCAGAAATATGGGTTCGGCTGGATGAAGACGCTTGCCCATTATCGGTTTGGCGGCATCCTCGCAGATGATATGGGTCTTGGTAAAACGCTGCAAAGCATAGCTTTTATTGTCTCCATGTTGCCCGAGATCAGGGAGCGGAAGCTGCCTGCGATTATAGTTTCTCCTGCTTCTCTCGTGTATAACTGGCGGAATGAATTCAAAAAATTCGCGCCAGAGCTGCTAGTTGTCATTGCTGATGGTACTAGGGTGGAGCGTACCAAGATTTTGAAACATGCAGCGAATGTGGATGTGATCATTGCCTCTTATCCACTGCTGCGAAGGGACATCGATTTATATGTCGACTCATCTTTTCATACGCTCATTCTGGATGAAGCGCAGGTATTCAAAAATTATGCGACCCAAACCGCACAGGCTGTGAAAGTGATTAGGGCACAATACCGTTTCGCCTTAACGGGAACACCTGTGGAGAACAGACTAGAGGAGCTCTGGTCCATCTTTGATGCGGTGTTTCCAGCGTTGTTCCCGGCGAGAAAGGCCTTCAACGAATTATCCAGGGAAACCGTGGCTAAGCGGATTCGCCCCTTCCTGCTGCGCAGGTTAAAGACGGACGTGCTCAAAGAGCTGCCGGAAAAGATCGAGTCGCTGCAGGCCTCAGAGCTGCTGCCGGAGCAAAAGAAGCTGTATGCCGCTTATCTGGCCGAGCTGCAGCAGGAAACGTTGAAGCATCTGAACGAACAGGGCTTTCAGAAAAACAGAATCAAAATCCTGGCCGGTTTGACCCGTCTCCGCCAGTTATGCTGTCATCCTTCATTGTTTGTAGAAGATTATACCGGCAGCTCGGCAAAATTCGAACAGTTGCTGGAAATTATAGAAGATTGCCGAAGTGCCGGGAAGCGATTGCTAATCTTCTCGCAATTTACACAGATGTTGGCATTGATGGAGAGGGAACTTAGCGTACAGGGTGTGCCTTATTTCTATTTGGATGGCCAAACGCCTCCCGCAGAGCGAGTGGAATTATGCAACAGATTCAATGGCGGTGAACGCGATTTGTTTCTGCTTTCTTTAAAAGCAGGCGGCACCGGCCTGAATTTGACTGGAGCGGATACGGTAGTCCTCTATGACTTATGGTGGAATCCAGCTGTGGAGCAGCAGGCAGCCGACCGTGCCCATCGCATTGGACAGCAAAACGTTGTGCAAGTTATTCGCCTTGTTACTCAAGGTACGGTGGAGGACAAGATGTATGAGCTCCAACAAAGAAAGAAAAACCTGATCGAGGAAGTCATCCGTCCTGGTGAAGAGGCGCTATCTACGCTGTCGGAGCAGGAAATCCGGGAGATTTTGATGATTGAATCTTGAACGAATCAGGGAGTCCTGACTTTCATGTTTTTGAAATAATAAAATGCCTTGACTTGTAATGATGACCAGGTCAGGGCATTTGGTTTGTCAGATTCCCGACTCCAGAATATGCATGCTTTCAATATGACGTTTCGTTTCTTCCGTCCCCAGCCTATGCAGCGCGCGGTATACTTCGGTCAAATAATAATCATAGTCTTGATTCGATTCGTTGTTATAATAAACCCTCCAAGGCAAATAAGAGCTTTCGTAGCTGCTTTGCGAGGTATTATCTGTTTCTTCAAAAAGCTCCTGCAACTGATCGATCTCCTCCTCATTGGCCATGATTTCAAACTCGTAATTTAAGGCTTCTTTATCCTCAAGCACTTCGCCTGTGCCCACATTAATGTAATACGTTTTTTTGTCCATTGCTTGCGCCTCCCTCATTACCAGGAATCTGATCGGTTAGGAATAAGTTAACCCGTGCAGCCATGAATTATGTAAGTTTCAACTCGTCGAAAATTGGTGTATGCTAGGGGAGAATAACCTTTAGTAATAATACAGGCAGGAGGTATTACTTTGATTACAGAGGACCAGTTGGATCATTACAGGGTCGAGGGCACGCTGCTGCGCGTTATTCGGGATGTCAGCCCGACGAACGATGTAAGAGGCTTCGTTGTCGCGTGGGATGATGAGAGTGTTCTGATCCGTAAAAAAAACCGTAGAGTTGTCAAGCTCGCGCGCGGTTATGTGTATCAACCCTACGGCGACGAAAGACCGCCTGAATATATGCTTCCCCAAGTGCCGGTTGAGCCGGACCAGGACGAGGACGAATAGGAATGGATGTCCCAATTAACGGTATTACCATGAAGTTAACCGAATGTGCGCAGGGATCTTACCTACGAATCCAAAGTGAGACTCCTCTGCGAACATTGAATTCCTCGCCATGGGGCGGGGGCTTCGGTTCACATACGAATTTGATCAATCGCCAAGTTGACCGTTTCTATCAAGCAGCCGACCCTATAGGCGAAATGAATACGTTCCTCGCCGAGGAAGGCATTGACTCGCATGTTACAGCAAGTATGCTCACAGCGGCTAAGGTGAAGCATGTCGGATTTAGCTCCCTTTGTTGGGAGGAGGCTGCTCAGGTCGAGCTGAGTACCCATGGCGACTCTCGTGAGCGCCTGCAGGTTGCCTCTTGGGTCACGGTTGGGCTAGGTAACAAAGCGAGAGCCGGAGCTGAGCTTCCCGCGTCCTCGCTGTACCCAGGAACAATTAACAGCATCGTCATCATTAATGGCCTCTTAACCGATGCGGCGATGGTGAATGCGGTTATTACCGCGACTGAAGCAAAAACAGCGGCATTACAAGCGTTGGGTATTAAGGTTGGTGGAGCGTTTGCGACGGGAACCACGACAGATGCTGTTCTCATTGCCGCGACAGGCCGTGGACGGTTACTCAGCTATGCGGGTACAGCGACCCAGTTAGGCTATTTGATTGGCAGAACGGTGTACGAAGCAGTCATGGCTTCCGGAAACGTATATGAGGAAAAGCCTTACTGATCCCTTGGATGCAGTAAAGCTGCACATGGCAATTGCTAATTTCATGTTCGACGAAAGAGGCCGTAGGCGGCTCCAGCTCTAAGGCTGCCTAATCCAGTGTCATCAACATCTTCATTCTGATGGTTAGGATCATGTACAATGGCCTCGGCTTCCCCCTCGGTAAGCTCTCGCTTGTTGCCCGTGTACTTTGGTTCTAATGCATCGATTTCTTCTTGATCCATGACAAATCCCTCCTTTTCGGTATAGCTTGTGGAAATGAAACGATAAATATGCAAGCGATTAACAAAACGGCGATTGACTGGATAGCTTTGAGCATGATATATTTATTTTTGTCGCCGCTGATATGAACTTGTTCATCCGGCAGCTTGCGGTCATGGCGGAATTGGCAGACGCGCACGGTTCAGGTCCGTGTGGGCTAACCCCCCGTGGAGGTTCGAGTCCTCTTGACCGCACCATACCTAAAATGATGCCCTTCAGATAACTCTGGAGGGTTTTTTATTATTTTAGGCGTGAGTTTGAATGAAGTTACAGGAAAATTCTAACATTTTGTCGAAGTGTAACTGCAATTAAGTATGGGCAAATACACGGATGAAGAACTAAGAAATTCACCCAAAATCACTTGCAAAATTGCGGCCGACTATTTTGGTATCGCTCCTATGGAGGTAAGCATCGGTATGAGAAATGATCGTCTACTGATAGGTTGTACAATTGGTTTCCAACTTTAAAGAAGCCGCTAGCCACTAGCTCTTTATCTTCTCTCATCGTTCAGATCGGACATGCCAAAATTGAGATTCATGATTCATGATACTTGATACACGGTTGCTTCGAGAAATCGTACATGCATTGGAAGGCCTATTATGCTAACACTACCCCCTATTTTAATGAGTAGAATGCACAACCAGAAAAGAAGCAATCCTGTGTGTTGTCTTTCAGGATTGCTTCTTTTCTGGTTGTATAACTTCTGGCATCAATGAAAAGCTGTATCAACCAAATAAAGTTTGACGAGCAGCATTCTTTATTTTCGGTTTTTAACGATAGATTCCAGTGGTCACAGCCGTTCCGGATTCAAATGCATCGTCCTCGGAGGCCTTCATTCCGCCATGCGATCACTCCATCAACAACTAGGTACTCCATGCTGAGCAACATTAAACCGCTGGCGATGGCGTGATCGACTATGGGGACTTTTTGATGGGATTATTCAGCAGCCCCTATGTAGCTCACAAGATCCCTTGGTTTACTTTTTCATACTTTTTGCGAAGCGCTCAAAATTACTGTCCATGGAATCAAAACTCCATACACCAGTAACACCAAAGTTATACTTTGTATAAAGGCTATACCCGCTCATATCTGTGTCATATGATTGGATAGTAGGGTATATGGGTTTGTCAAGTCCGTATTTTTTATACTCCTCGATCATCCCATCCATGCAACTGCCGACGCTGCGCTTCATTTCTGCCCAATAGCACTGCGGAGAAGCAAAATTGCAATATTTATTAAAAACTTGATACGGTATATTAGAATGATTGCTCACGATCGGGAATGAGGAATAGCCTATTATGGATTGGGGATGCTTTCTTCTTACAAGCTCGCATATTTTAATCGCTTCGTTTGTCATGCCTGCTACTTTCTCTTCCACATCAAAAATATAATAATCACTATGATCTAACGCTTCATTTATCAAATTGGCCTCAGCCTGAATATCGGTAAAATAATTAAATCCCCATGTGCCCACTGTAAATCCTGCATTCTTAAAATTACTTGCGTATTTGAAAAACACATCTTTATAATTTGCCGCCTTGCCATTTGGACTTGAACCTTCATGAAATTTGATACAGACGTTGGTTATCCCTAACGACTTTAGTTTAACTATGAGATTGTCTATCCCCCCATATTGATCCACAAGGTTCTGCAGCTTCCATATCCAGATAAAATTGTTTGAGAGTTGAGCGGTTGAACTTCTTACCAATCCCACTTCTGTCACCATCTTTACAATTTCAGCGCCATAGGAAGGACTGCCTGCCCATTTACCGCCTAATGCTTCCACTGAAATTGCTATGCCTTTCAAATTGGGGAAATGCCTTGGATCAGATGTGCGGGTTTTAGGATAACCAGGGGCGCCTGCATACAGTGCCAGATGATCAATCTGCGCCTGCACCCCTTCCTGCCAACTGGTAAAGCTCTGATGTGCAGCTTGATCTGTGTCAGAGCCGCCAGCATACTTCTTTAAGCCGGCTGGATTCTTGAATGTTTCATCCAATACGCCGCCAAATTTTCCAAAGCCGGTTTCCTTTGCAGACTGGCAGTATACAACGGCAGGATCGACTCCTGCTTTGGGAGCTTCACTCCAAACAATATCCGCAAGAGCTATAAACACATCTGTTGCACCTTTGGATTTTGCCCATGCTTTAGCTTGCTGAACAGTGGCTCTTGGAACAGACAATATGGGAGTTTCTCCAGTTTGAGTATCATCTTTTGAGGTCTTGTCCGACACCGCAACGGTATTGTTGTCAGAGTCCCACTTGATGCCCTCTCCCACAAGCTCGCACAAAAATCTTAAGGGGACATAAGTTCGTTCATGAAGCAGCACTGCGCTTGTATCCAGACTTTGTTGCAGCCCGTTGACAACAGCAAATTTATCGCCAATTTTTAAATGTACTTTCAGATTGCCTTTAGACAGGGTAATCGTATTTTTGTTCCCGTTTTCCTCCCACTTCACATCGAAGTTCATGGACTCTGCCAGGAATCTTACAGGTACCTGTGCTCTGCTATTTTCATCTATATACGGTTTCGCATCTGGGAAATTGACTTCCGTTCCGTTAAATTTCAAATGAAAATAAGGCTTGGTAATGGCACTAATTCCAGCGTCAGGCTGGGACAAATCGACGGAAGAATCAGGCTCGATGCTCAAGTAATCTGCAATTGCCCAACCGATTTTTCCGTCCGATAGCCTGACACGATACCATTCTGCTTCTTTCCCTAAAATGGTTACTTTGGAGCCCACGGCTATTTTGGCTATGACAGCATATTGCAGGCCACTACCGCTTCGGATGTTTAAGATATCGGCAGTGACTGCAGCTGTTTTGGCAGCAGTCTGCAAACTTTGAGAGGTTGCTGATGCTAAAACATGTGCGGGAACAATGCCCGCGAATAACAGAAAGATCATGGTCAGATAAATGAACTTTTTCAATTGATTTTCTCCTCTATTGCGCCATGCATAATGAATTCAAGAGATAGTGCGGTTTAATACGCTTTAAAGTTCTGAAAAGTGATGTTTTTACATGATTGCTCGACATTCTCACGTAAGGTTAGATTCGGGATCAGCTCATAGGACTGAAAGAAATACCCGATATGGCGGCGGCGGAATTCAACCAACCGATTCTCACTCAGCTGAACTGTATTCTGTCGGCCAATATTTTGCGATCGGTTTTCCGGCGAGAGGTACCTAAGGCGCATGGTCTGAAGGAAAATCATCCTATCATTGTACGCTCCAAATGTATTGAAGGCCGACAACGTTGTATTCAAGTTTTAACAAATCACAAAAATAGCGCCGGAAGAGAAAATTGGGCCTTCCCCGCCGGCGGGTAGTGCTGCAATGGTAACAGCTACACCTTATAATGTTGTTCAGAAGTTAAGCCATGCCCCCAAATATTGATAAACAAAGGTTTGCTAGGAGGAATATCGTGTTTTAATATGGTTCACACCTCTAAATAGCGATGTCTTCACCGTATTTTCGGTCTTGTCGACTATTTTTGCAGTTTCTTTAGTAGAAAACCCCTGGACTAGACGCAAATCGACTATAGTTCGATGTTCGACATTACTCACCATTCGGAGAATTCGATTGACTTCCTCCTGGTGTTCAAAATCGTGCGCGTCCCAATGACAGGGGAGCTCATTCAAGTACATTGTGTAATCCCGCTTTTTTTTGCGTTTTCTAAACATATCTATCGCTAAATTTCTGGCAATTTTCTTAAGATAAAAGAAGATTTTATCGTTCGGCAGCAAAGGTGAGGCGCTCATAAAACGGATGAAGCATTCCTGCAACAAGTCCTCGGCATCCTGTCTGTTTTTTGCTATTTTCAGAAGATAGCTTAAAAGATCCTGCTTATATGATGAATAAAGTTTTTGAATGTCCATGACGTGCTTATCCCCTTTTTATTCCGGTCTGCTGGTTATTGCTTTATTTTGTCGTCCAAGCCTTTTAATTCAGGCAACGTGACCAAGTCGTAGCCTTGAGACTGATAATACTCGATAATCTTAGGCAGCGCCCTAATGGTATTATCCAGGTTTCCGTTCCTCCCTCCTCCCGTATGCATCAGTACTACAGCATTCTCCTTAGGTCCTGACTTGACAGCCTTGATAATGTCAGCAGATGAGGTGCCCGCCCAATCGAGAGTATCGATACTCCATAGGGCCAGAGTATGTCCCGATGCCGTAATTTCTTTCTTCACCTGATCCGATGCGGCTCCATAAGGGGGGCGCAATAGCATTGGCGCAAAGCCGGTAACCTCACGAATCGCTTCATCCGTTTTTTTAATTTCCTGGCGAAGCTCCTGTTGGCTAAGCTTGGACAGATTCGGATGATTCCACGAATGATTGCCCAGGGCGTGTCCGTCCTGATTGATGCGTTTCACGACACCAGGATACTGTCTGGTCTTTTCTCCTAATATAAAGAACGTGCCTTTGACCTTATAATCTCTCAGAATATCAAGCACCTTGTCGGTATATTTTTTGTCGGGTCCATCATCGAAGGTGAGAGCCGCCATTTTTTTGGATTTAAGCGACGGCGGGGAAATGGCCGCGGAAATGTTCTTTGGTACTGCTGGCTTGGTAGAAGCCTGAGTTTGCGAGTCTTTTATGTTAGATTTGGCTGAAGAATAGTCGGGAGTGGATGCGCAAGCCAAAGCAATAACCAATCCGGAAATAACTGTAAATCTGACCAAGAGTTTCTTCTGTTTCATGAAGCTTTCCTACTTTCTGTGTGTTTTGATAGATACTCTTAAGTATAGAAAGTAGTTGTTTCAGATGTTCGCGAGTTTGTATCCAAGTTGTAACTTATGTCAACAACTGTTCATAAGAGATGTTAGATAATAGAATATCTGATAAAATGATAGGAGTTTTAAGCTTGTATTGCTATTTTAATTGGGGAGAATCATACAACTATGAGACAGAAAAGCATTTTATTAATAGAGGACGAGGAACCCATACGTGATTTACTCGCATATTCCCTTCGAAAAGAAGGATTTGTTATTAAAGAGGCGGCCACCGGAGCGCAGGCCCTGGAAAAATTGAAACGATTCAGGCCGGACTTGCTTCTGCTGGACCTGATGCTTCCTGATATGAGCGGATTCGATATTTGCAAACAAGTTTCCCAGAAGTCGACGATCCCGATCATCATGATTACTGCTAAGTCTGACACCTTGGATAAAGTTCTGGGTATGGAATTGGGAGCTGACGATTATATAACGAAGCCTTTTGATATTCGTGAAGTCATTGCCCGGATCCGGGCGATTTTCCGCAGAATTGAGCTGATCGGTGATTCCTTGGAAAGCGGGGCGTATGAGGTGATCCATTTAGGGGAGGGTATTGAGATTTATAAAGATAGGCGGGAAGTGTGGAAAGACAAAATCAGAGTGGTATTTACGAATAAGGAATATGATCTTTTATTGTTTTTTGCGGAGCATCAGGAGAAGGTCTTTAGCAGGTCTGAGCTTCTGGACAAAGTTTGGGGATTTGAATTTGCAGGAGATACGCGGACGGTGGATATCCATGTACAAAGAATTCGCAAAAAACTGGAAGAGGATCATAGCTTATCCATGATCGAAACGGTATTTGGCGTCGGTTATAAGCTGATTTCCAGGTGAGCCTATGAAATTTCCTGTTCAATTTAAAATTGTGGTTGTTTTTTCTACCATTATTTTCATCGGTCTATCTGCCATGCTGATTGTGTCCTATAGGGCTACGGAACAAAATATGAATCGGATCATTCATGAGGATATGATTAACGCCAAGACCAACCTGGATATATACATCAATCAGTATTTTATGGTTCATAAGAAGAAGATGAATAAAACATCATTGGCTTCGGAAAGAAACATGCTAACCCGAGAATTAACGGCTGCGATTGGCGGTCCTGTAGCGATTGTTGATGCTGTTGATGGAATAAAGGATTCGGATAATAACGAGGTTGTGAAGTCAGCAGATAACAGCGACCTTGAATCGGCCCTAAGCTCCCAAATCGCCTACAGGATTAGTATAGAGAATCAAAATGTTATTGCCAGCTTGTCCTTCCCGATTCAGCAGGAGCAGTCGATTATCGGTATTGTGAGGTACCAGAAGGATTATAGTGAGCTCTACCAGAGAAACGCCAGCTTTCAATCGATTATCAAAGTATTCGCGGCGATCATCTTCGGTTTTGTTTTTATTGCCTCTATTTTCATTTCCAGAAAGATTACCAAGCCGATTAGAGAATTAACCGAACGCTCCGAACAGGTTGCCTTAGGCAATTTCAATGTGGAGATTCAAATTACATCCCAAGATGAGATTGGTGAATTATCCCGCCGGTTTCAGATCATGATTAAACAAATTAAAGAGCAGATCAAAATTATTGAGCAGGAACGGGATGAAGTGAAGCAGGTTCAAGCCCGGAGCAAAGCTTTTTTCGATAATGTTACCCATGAGCTAAAAACGCCGTTAACGACTATTCTGGGCTATGCCCAGATTGTGAAGGACAACGGGTTTACGGATGCTCCTTTTTTCGATAAAGGGCTAAATTATATTATTCGTGAAAGTCAGAGGTTAAATCGGATGGTCGTTGAAATTTTGGAATTATCGCAATCCCCCGCATTGGCTGCCAATTACCGATATGAAAAGTTAGATCTGTCACAAATTTTGAAAGAAGCGTGCGAGGACATGCGGATTAAAGCCAGAAAATATAACATCGGCATTCAATTCGAGCTTCAGAATGATTTGTATACGGTAGCGGATCGGGAAAAACTGAAAGAGGTATTTTTGAATGTGATTGACAACTTAATTAAGTACGGGGATGTGAATTCCATGATTTATGTTGAGTCGTACAAAGAAGAAAGGTTGGCTGTGGTCAGAGTCAAAGATAAAGGGAGCGGTATCGCAGATGAACATATCGATCAAGTGTTTGAACCATTTTTCAGGGGAGCCGGCAAGAGAGAGAATGAAAAAGGGAGCGCGGGACTCGGGTTGGCGATTGTAAAAAGGATAGTGGAAGATCATGGAGGAGAGATTGAGCTTAACAGTACGATTGAGGTAGGTACAGAAGTTAAAATCAGTTTGCCGGGTGAGTGGGAATGAGCAGGTCGAGCTCCTGGAGAGAGTACCGTCATTATTGGGTTTTAGGGGTTTTATTAATCTTGTTTATATTCGGGTTTTATGGGCTTGGAAGTATGTACGCTTTAAGCAATGTGAAAACCAAAACGGTGGTATTGTCGAGCGATCAATTCAAGAGCAGCCTTGCGACCCTAACAAATACAGCATTTGAAGTCGAGGCTGTCACTAAGCTGACGAATGACTATGAGGCTTATGCGCTTCAAGTGGTAGATCACAATTCCGTAATTTTCCAGATGCCCGACAAATCATACCGAGGATTAAAACTAGCTGTCCTTCATCTTGATGATAACCAGCTCGTTGAAATTTCGAAAAGTTCAGAATTCGGAATCACATTAACTCCTGATGCCAAACAGCTCATCTATTTTAAAACAGAGAATAGGGAAACGGCTCCTAAGACTTATATATATGACTTGCAGGCAAACAAGCAACTGAAAAAAATGGATTATTACTTCGAATCTAACATTTTTTTCATGGATAACGAACAATATATGGGCTTCTCAAAAAATTATTTTACTCTGAGCAATGTGACTACGGGCGAAATTCAACCGCTAATCAGTTATGAAGGGTTAAAAAACCTATTACAGACGGCAAGCGACTCCAAAGACCCAGTTCCGCTAGATTTTAAAAAGGGGGAGAGGCCGAATTTGGTTTACTTTTTAGCGGAATATAAGGGCGGAACCGGCATTTTCACGATGGATTTGAACCATACAAATCAAGTGGACCTGACCATTCAAGGGGAAGCCATTAATCAGTTCGAGATATTAAATAATGGAGACCTATTGTTGCAGGGAAAGATCGAGAAAAAAGAGGGGCTTTTCTTATATGAAAAAGCTGCCAAGAAGTTTCATCTATTGCAGGAAGGCACCATTTCTAACTTTGCGTTGGATGCAGACGAGAAGCGAATCGCCTATGTTGTGGTTCATAATAATCAAAATATTGGTTATCCGCAGACGGGAGACTTGCATGCTGCGTATTTGGATCAAGGGAGTCTGGATTCAGATACGGTAATCTACCGGAATATCAGCCCCGTCCAAAGCTTGATTTGGCGCCAAAACGATCTGTTCAGCAGCAGCAGTCAGATAAATAAAAGCGAGATATTCCGGTTTACCTTTAAGGAGCAATAAGCAGCTATATTTATCCGGATACTAACAGAGACAGGGAAGAGGATTCAGTTCATCGGCGATAGATAACATTGTCAGCAATAATAAGAGGCAGTCTGGAGGAATTGACGAGGACGGGCATAAAATTGGTAATATATATATAATAAGGGGAATAAAGTAGTTTTAAATGAGAATAAATGAATTGTTTCTGTACATTCAAGTGCAAGAGGTGGTACATATATTCCTAACCCTCAAAACCACCGATAGGGAGGAAATAATTTGGACAAGACTACTCTATCCAACTTTGCTAAAGATGTAGATTGTACGTATGACCTAGGTTTATGGTCAGAAATTAATAGTTTTCACAAGAATGAACTAAACGTTGACTCATTCAATGTATCTTTTAATAGAGAGATAAACGCATATGAGTTGAATGTTAGATTAAAACTATGGAATATCGTGGAGATAAAAAAGCTTTTGCATGACCTTCTTATTTTTGTTGAATTTAAAGATACCATGTATATTCAAGAAGAATTAAAAAATGAAATTAAATACTGCATTTTATCAAAAAACAAAAGCAACAAAGGATTTTTGCTTAAAATAACTTATGCATAAATTCTTATACATTCGAATGAATTTCATAAATCGAAAGCCTTGCTGGGCTTGAGGTTCTAAGACATGAAAAAAGGAGTACCTCCCCAAATCTCGAAGTGTTTAGTACCCCTACCATACACCGAGAGAAGGTTGGACTCCCTATGTACAGTATTCGCCAGGAAGAACTGTTTTCCTTGCAAGAACTATTAGAAATGTCGCCCAAAGATACTTACGCTCTAATGTTTGAAACTCTAGACATCACACCCTTCTTCAAAGTGGTGTCCAAAAAGAGCATAAATGGTAAGCCAACGGAGCTAAACTACACTGCGATGCTGGCCTCCTTGTTCATCAGGGTGATGGAACGAATTCCCACCATAAAAGATCTCATTAGACGTTTAACTCGAAGTGTGGAATTCAGTACACAGTGCGGGTTTACAGGCTCGGATCGTATTCCAAGCGAGGCTTCTTATAGCAGAATGATCCGGAAACTGCAAAGCTCTTCCGTGTTTCAAGAAGGATTTATTGACGCAACCGTTGTCGCTATGGATGCCACACATATTGAGGCCAGAGACCGTCAGCCTGAAAAGCAATCGACAGATAGCGCCGACGAGCTGCCAGCTGAGCTTCCGAAGAAGAAGCGCGGTCGCAAATCCAAAGCAGAACGGGATCAATGGCTGCAAGAACAGTTGGAATTAGAAGCAAACTGTCCTATATTTGAGAAAAAGGTCGAAGAGCAGCTTCCATATTCATTTGCGGAACTTTCCGAACAGATTCCTCTTGCACCTGAATGGGGCGTTAAGAAAAACTCGGAAGGTAAGAACGTGTTCTGGTATGGCTTTAAAGGACATTTGCTCGTCGATTGCAAAAGCCAGTATATACTTACCGCATTGTTATCTTCCGGTAATGTCAATGATGCAAAGTTGGCCATTCCCTTGCTAAAATCTCTGGCTGAGCTTCATCCAAATCTGAAGGTTGATTACGTGCTTGTGGATGCCGGATATGACTTGGTTCTAATTTACCAACAGTCGCAGAATCTCGGAGCCAGAGCCCTCATCGACTACAACCGACGGAACGAACAACCCATAGAGGGTAAGGATAAGTATTTCCACCCTCTCTGCAAGGAAGGTCATAGCTACCGATACGATAGCTTCGATCCAAAGTACGAAACACTCAAATACACATCACCCAAAGAATGTGCCACTTGCCCCTTTAACGATGGAGAGTGCCAGAAAGTTCATAAAGTGAAAGTGGAATCCGATGTTCGGAAATATACGGTTCCAGCTCGTGGCAGCGATCGCTACTATGAGTTGTACAAAAAACGCACAGCAGTTGAGCGAGTCAACGCCTACTTGAAAGAATACTTTCAACTTGGCAATATTCGCCATCGTGGAAAGCTAGCTAAAGTCGATTTTCAGTTATCTTGTTTGGTGTATACAGCTTGTAAATTAACCGTCGATCGCGTGAAACTTCGTCGTTCTGGTAAAGTTGCTGCGTAATCTTTTTTGAAATAGAACTTTGATTTTCTGATTCTACAGCTTCAAACAAAAATTATTATGAAATTGATTCGATTAAGAAGATTTTGAAAGAAGGAAGGGAATATGGCGTTGGTACAATTCTCTCTACGCAGTTATTAAGTCATTTCTCAACTGGAGACAATGAATATGCGAACTACATTTTGACGTGGGTCGTTCATAACGTTTCAGATATTAATAACAAGGACGTTCGATATATTTTTAATACCCAGTCAAAATCAGAAGAAGATCACATATTAAACCAGATTCGTAAACTTGAAAAGCACTATAGTATTGTTAAAATGAGCGGAAAGGCACCTGTTCTCATTCGGGATAAAGCATTTTTTGAACTGGTAAGAGAGATCGAAAATGACTAATTATAAGTGTCTTGGTATGGCTAGTAGCTTGAAAAATAAGAGTTAGAGATGCGGTTATCATTTATCAAGATTGCGTTCCTTTTAAGCGCAGTCCTTTTTTTGTCTGAAATACAAATATGTGTTTGATATAATGAGCTTCCAGACCTAGAAATATATTATTTTGGAAAAAAAGAGCGAAAAAACGAGAGCACTGCAAAACGGATACAATATATGTAAAAAGTAACCCAGTTCCGCAAAGGTACTGGGTTTGTTGTATACTGGTAAAAAAGGAAAAGCGAGTTGAGCGTTGTTGTTGCATTCAGCCAGACAAATAAGTGCATCATTTCATGTGGAACTATATAAATTTATTCCAGAAGACCATTTGTTGCGTAAGATAAATAGCATCGTGGACTTCGGGTTCATTTACGACTTAGTGGAAGCATTATACTGCATGTATTACGGCAGACAGGCTAACGAACCTCAATTGCTGTTTCGTCTGCTGTTTTTACAGATCCTCTACAATCTATCAGACGAGTGGTTCGTTCAGGAAACTCAGGTCAACTTGGCCTACAAATGGTTCGTCGCTCTAAACCCTAAAGATGCGCTGCCAGATGCATCCTAACTATCGCGGTTTCGAAACCATCGTCTTAGCGCAAGTCATGTGGACGATGTACTGAAGCAGGTAGTTAAGCAATGTATCGAGCATTTCCTTATCAAATGCAAGACCATCATCCTAGACGTAACCCACACCCAAGCGGCGGCTCAAAAGCAGCAACCAATCGACGTACTTCGTGATGCAGCCAAACGGCTCTTTCGAGTTGTGGTCAAGCGACATCTTAAATTAAAGAAAAAACTGCCGGTATTGCTGAGAGTGGAGCGTACAGAGCCAGAAGCAGAGCGGATCATGTTATGTTATTTAGCTGGACCCGGAGAAAAGGTGGAATTATCCACAATCCTTTACGACAATGAAGGATTCTTCGTTATGCTCAAAAAAACAGTATACCAGTTTCAAAAATATTGTTCAGATACGACTTTCTTACTTCATAAATCATTCCATTTTTGTTTGTTTGAAGCCCCTGCAGCCTGAAGCTGTAACGGGTTGCCTTCATTCCACCATATTACCCTTAGTTCGGGAAATAGTGCTGCGATATGAGCCGCTTGTTCCGCATCACTTTCGACATAATGTGTAAAGCCGAGTTCGAGAGCGCGTCCGCCCTTCCAACGAGCCGTACTTTGCGCATTTGGTATTTCGATTCCGTCGTCTCTGAAAACTGCCGGTATATTGTAATTATTTGATTGTAGCCACCTAAGCGTTCTTTCCCGATCGATTACGGGACGACCAGTTATTATCATATCGCCGTTTGCTACTTTAGGAGCAAAAGAAGCTGGACTAAAAGTATCCCTTAGAGCCAATGCATGCTCTAAGCTTTCTTTATAATGAGCAGAATCAACATCGTTTAAGAAAACTCCATCCATATCCCATGCTGTACGTTCATATAAGTGATCAGATTGTCCGGGTTTATTAACAATCTCGTCTATGTTTAACAAGTGCCGTTCCCAAGGTAAAATAAATCTAACATCTTTCTCCGTTGATTGAAAACAGCTATAGTCAGGAATCGAGGCAGAGATTGTATCCTGGCATACAACGAGAGTTGAGCATGAATATCCCGCTCTTGTTAGAAATTCTCTACAATCTATTAAGGTATTACCGCTGCCAGCGAAATCTTCAGATAGTAGAATCCGTGAATTAGATGGGGGCATCTGCCCAATCGGAACAATTTGTCTATTCGAACGGTCGTATCTTATAAAGTAATAGGGGAGCCCGGTGAGAAAAGCCATATGTATCCCAGGAAATGAACCACCTCTTAACAATATTACGATTGCATCGATTCTTGCTTTTTTTATATCTTCAGATAATACATCTAAACGCAATGAAATAGAAGAATAATCCAAATATATGTTTCGTTTTTTCATGCTATTTTCTCCTTATCTCCTAATGTGATGCCGTTTTTCAACTGTGAGATACGCTACAGGACCAATTGTATTGTGAATTGTATGCCTTCATTAAAATCGGAAACTTTAATATTTCCATGATATTTATCTATTAATTTCTTAACAATGGCGAGGCCCAGTCCTGAATTCTTTTCGCTGCCTCCTTTTGTTGAATACCCTGATTCAAAAATCTTCTCTTTAATCTCTTCAGGGATAGGTTTACCGGTATTAAATACACTTATTTCAAGTCGGTTTCTATTTATAGCCCCTTTAATAATAACTTTTTTTTCAGTCAAGTCATTATCCATCGTTGTTGCCTCAAATGCGTTGTCAAGTAAATTGCTTATAATTTTCACGATGTCTGTAGACTTCATTGCACTATTATTAAGTTCTCTCATATTGCCAAGTTCGTGCTCAAAAACAATATTCTTGTCAACAGCCTGTGCAGCTTTGGCCTGTACAATTGCGCAAACTGCAGGATTGTCAATATTAAGGATATCGTTTATAGCAATTGTTTCGCCTATAATTTCTTTTGTGTAGGATTTCAAAGCATCTAACTTGCCAAGTTCAAGTAGTGAGTGGATCGTGCTAACATGATTGTTAAAATCGTGCCTTTGTTCCTTAATCGAATTAAAGAGTGTGTCAATATTACCAGTATAAACATCATGTACATTTAAAACTGCCTCTTCCTTCGACCGGTTTACTATTCTGACCGTAACAGCGGTAATAGTTAGGCTGATTATTGTAACTCCTGCTACAATAAGGAGCAGTTTAAGTTCTTGTTTATATAAAGTATCTTTTATTGTTTTATAATCAGTAACAATACATAGGAGTAAGTCTGAATGGTATGCACCCAAAGCTATATTTTTTAGTGGAACGTATGTCCTCATGATATCTTTGCCATCAACAACAGAAAAAGTATTAATAATTTTGTCGTTCTTTATCCCATTTAACGAAATATTCATGTCATTCGCATCTGGGTAAGAATATTGTCCGTATAATACTTTCCGTTCCTGATACCATTTTGCTGGTATTTTTTTAATAAGTCCACCCACGACTTCAGGGTTAAGAACGCCGATTTCAACAATCCATTTATTTTTTTCAACCATTTGGGTAATTGTAGCATCTACACCTGTAGTTTTTCGAAAATCAAGAAGGCGCGTATCATGCATATATGGGTCAATAATATAGTTAGTTTCACTGTCACTATAATAACCCCATTTATCGATATTTTTTGTATTCGTAGAAGATGTATCAAAAGGGCCACTCCAATAGTGTGGGAGAAACTGGCCAAATGTTAGCGCGCCACCTATTTGGGCAACGTGATTATCTAATAATTGATTAAACGCTTGAAACCATCCATTGGTCCAAGCTTTTGTACTCATTCCTATTTCGTTCGGATCGGAGGAACGATAACCAATAATATCATCGTCTTTCCGTTTCAATAGGGTAAGCCCATCAATCATCAATTTATTTTTAATCTCAACAAGCTTGTCATTTTGTACTTTTTCAATATCTGTAGGGAGTGCATACTGTGCAGCAACTGAAGCGGTCCTTAGATTGAGACCTATCATATCCTCAAATAATTGCTCTCCCGTATTTGAATTTTGAATCGCGATTGTAATGCTATTTACTATAGTTGAAACTTTCTCCTCCTGTTCCTTTATAAGAGCATTTTTAGTTGTGTAATAGTAAGTGATATTAATGCAAGTAATCAGAGAAATGACCAAAACTAAGAACGAGATCCATAATCTTTTCAAAGCAACTTCCCCCAGTTAAGTGTCTGTTTACCGATTTTCGATATCTTATGTGTTTTGTCGTATCGATACATTCACTTTAATGCGAATCAGATAAACCGGCATACCATGCTTCGAATTCTTTCCGTTTCCTTACCTTTGATTTTGTACGTCCCTAAAACCGATCCGCTTGGGTACACAGAGCTAACCTCAAATTATTTTTCCGATCTGTTCGTATCAGCTCTTGAAGGATTTTCGACAAAAGTCGGTGGAAAGAACGCTTGTTAGGCTTGTCAATTGTTAAAAATCTGATCCACAAATATGCTGGGAACATTCAAATAGCTCAACAAGAATATGGTACGAAGTTTATTGAAGCGATTCTAGCAAAAAAATAAAAGCAGCATCCATGTGGTTGCCGTTTTTATTTTTTTACTTGAGATAATCGAGCATAAAGTTGTTCGAATTCCTTTCGTTTACGTCGTGGTAAATCAATCTCGGTATCTTTATAGTCCAACTTAATAATATAGGAATCCAAGAAATTGTCGCTGGCGAAAACTTTTTTAATGTAGTTAACATTAATTAAAGTCGATTGGTTAGGTGAGAAAATAAACTCCGAACATTGGTCATGAATATCTTTGAGGGATGCAGATGTTTCAACGCCAGACTCTTCTTCACCCTCTACATAAACAATAGATTTATGCTGACCTTTTACTTTATGAGCATAAATTAGCTTGTTTTCATTGAGAAAGATAGTATGGTATTTCGACTTAATTTGAATAATTTTGCTTGGTATGGCTGTAGATATAAGTAAGTCTTTTTCAATCGTTGCTTTGGCTTTCTCTACAGCTTCTGATAGTCGTTTATAGGTAACCGGCTTAGTTACAAAATCAACACAGTTCATTTTGAATCCAGCAAGTATCAGGGTAGAATCTTGTGTTCCAGAAACAACGATTAAATAAGAGGAAAGTCCCTTCTCCAAAACTCTCTTGTAGGCAGTTAAGCCATCGGTACCGTTAAGTCCAATGTCAAGAAAAATAAGATCTGGTTTATATTTCACGCAATCATCAATAAGCCACTCTCCCGAGCCTATTGCACTTACGACTTTCAAGCCGAGTTGATTGGCAAAGAGTTCCAATTTTTGTCGATCAAACAGTTTGTCTTCTGCGATAATTACGGTAAGCACTCTCTCCATGAAACAACTCCCGACTAACTATCTCTAAATTTTTCGACAGTTTTTGATATTTTTTTCGCCAAATGTGAACGAATTTTAACCACTTAAGCGAATTAATTCTACTGACCGAAAAAAAAGCTATACTTGTATTATATTCAAAATGCATCCAACAAGATATACAAAAAAAGGCTTCCTCACTATTCTACTTGGGTAAATAGATTGCGAATTTACCCATTTCAAGTAGCGAGAAAGCATAGTAATCAAGTATATGCCTATACCAATCAAACGATAGAAAAAGTCGGAAATTCAATAGGGAATCTTGAAAAATGGGAAGGGGTCGGAGGTCTTTCAAATTCCAAGGTCTGATTCGAAGGATGAAATTGTAATTAAAGTGAAGGGGAAATATTATAAATTGATAAAAAGGTGAACTAATTGAGTTATGAAATTTTTTGTAATTGACCTTTGGTTTTTTCGCATTCACGATGTTGAATGAAGTGCTTCAAAAGTCAAATCACAGTTATCTGTGCGGAACGATGGTGTCAGCATAATGCGTAAGTATAAACAGCTTCCTCCATGTCTTAACAATTTTTTTAAAAGACTGCACTAGCAGACAGGATTAAGGCAGTCTAGATTATTAATGATTGACAACGATTTACCATCCCGATGCTTTCTCATCTTTGACCAAATTTGATTTAGACGAAACAAACACATTGCGCACTAGCCTTTTTTCTTCCTTGGATAGGCTCCATGCATCCAAAAATTCTTGATTTTCAAGCATTTTGGATATTTCGAATGGTTCATATCGACTAAGCATTGAAATAACATTTTTGATGTTAGGGGAAAATGCAACTGAACTCATCGTTTATACCACTCTTTTCCAATTTATTTTATCATTAATATATCAGAAATAATAGGAGCTTACTAGTGAAAAACAACAAACTTTTACTGATCTTGGTTCCTGCATTGATAGTTCTTCAGGGGTGGTTTACATTTATAACATTTGACTATCCTTTCCTGGGGATTAATGTGGAAAAAAATGCTCAAAAGCAATGGATAATCAAAAGTTTGGATCTTAATCCCCCCCATGTGGTGCTTGGTTTGCAAACAGGCGATGTGATTCAAAGTATAGATGGTCATACCCCAAGTGATTATTTTACTGTCAAGTATTTTGCCTTAGTTGAACAGGCTGAGAAAATTTCAATATTGCGTGGAGGTGAATCGTTTGAGGTAATGACCACGGATAAAAAAAAGGATTTATTGCCTGTTTATTGTTATAGCTTCTTTGGTGAAATGATTAGTTTTTGTATCGCTGTTCTGCTTTACTTGAATAGCTCCAAATCTAAGTCGGCTCGATTTCTAGCCTTTTTGTTTTTGATGGTTGGAGTTGCGTTTATGAGTCTTGGGGCTGATTCAAGAGCAGATATACTTGCAAGAATAATCGTCAAAAGTATTGTCATGGCCTTGCCCTATGTTTTTTTGCATTTCTTAATATTATTTTTCAAGGAGAAAGGTAACGTACAATTTCCGCATAAATTTTTGTATTATTTCTATGGAATCATTGGCCTAGTTATGCTGCCGAGTATTGGTTATGTTACCCCTTGGTTATCTTATTCATATTATGTATTTTATCATACGTTTACGATGCTTTATTTTTTATTTGGATCATGCATGGTTTGCGGGTTCCTGATTTATATTTATTATAAATTTCGCAAAGAAACGTCGCATTTTTCAATCATTATCAAAACGATATGGTTTGCTTTTATTATGTCTTTTTTACCGCTCGCTCTTTTAAGCTTTCTTCCAGAAATAACCATACACAAAGACATCGTTAGTCCGTTTATTACAGGGTTATTTACATTATTCTTTCCGCTGACGTTTTGTTATTTGCTTATTTCTAAGAAATTGTTTGACATTCATCTCATACTGCGACGGGTCTTATCTACGACCATTATTTCCATCTTTCCTAGTGCACTCTTAGTTGGCATGATTTTCCTTGTATTTCAACGTGATTTTACATTGGAGCAGGGCATGTTCAGTTTCTTGTTCAGCGTAACGATTATCGCTTTTCTCCTCTATTCGTTGGAATATTTCATGACGAAATTAGAAATTATTTTATTCCCGCGCAAATATTATTTGCAAGCAGCATTGAAAAAGATATCGAACACGTTTGGTTCACTGAGCAGCTTTCGAGAGTTAAAAGATATGATTTTGGTTGACATTGTGAACACATTACAGGTTGCTGGAGGTGCGGTCGTAATTCAGTACGACAATGAGTTTGAGATCATAAGTGAAGGGGATATCGATCATAACAAAATTGAACATGCCATAACCCGCTCGATCGTTAATGAAAATTTGTATTCCGTTTATGAAATTAGTCGGCATGAGGAGTATATCAGTTATGTAGTCCTCGCTTCAAAAAAGACAAACACTCACTTTCATCAAGAAGAAGTGCAATGGTTACAGGTAATCCTGTCGAATTTGGCCATTCGTCTGGAAAATGTATATTTGATCCACAAGTTAAACTTGAAGGTACAGGAGTTAGCATCCCGCTTATCGAATGAACTGGAAAGTAACAACTTGAACTGGTTTCGTAAAATTATGTTTGACATGCAGGAAAAGGAACGTGTTCGTATTGCTTCTGATTTGCATGATACAACGATGCAGGATATTTTTTTTATTCAACGGAAGTTAAAAGCATTCCAAAAAGAAGTGGCAGATCTTATTGATACGAAATTTTTAAACGATATCATAGATCATTTGAATATTATTAATACGCTGCTTAGGCAGAGTTGCTTTGAGCTGAATCCTCCAACGCTCGAGACGGCAGGGCTTCTAAAAACAATTGCAAATTGGATAGAAATGGAACGTAGAATGTGTTCATTTGAGCTTTCCTTTATCACAGACGGGGATCCGTGCATTGAAAATAAAGAGTTAGATACGAAGCGTCATTTGTTTCGTGTGGTTCAAGAATTAATCAATAATGCTAAGAAGCATTCGCATGCGTCCAAGGCTACGATTAGTTGTACGAGCAGCGATGCCCAGTTTTACTTAGAGTATCAGGATAATGGGATTGGATTTGACTTGTTAAGTACTGCTGAACAGCAAGACCAGACTTCAGGAGTTGGAATCGGACAAATGCAAAGTCGCATTTTAAGTATCATGGGGTCAATTGACATTCAATCGAGTCGCGGTCAAGGATTAAAAGTGGAAATAATGATTCCATTACAGAGGAGAGAACGTTCAGCATGAAAGAATCTTATAAAATTTTGATCGTAGACGATCATCCGATGGTATCTTTTGGAACGAAAGGAGTTTTGGATCAAATTGACAATGTCTTCGTCGTGGGCATTGCCTCTACGGGAGAGGCTTGTATGAAATACGTGGTTGAGTATACTCCGAATCTTGTCTTATTGGATTATAATCTTCCCGATCAAAGTGGTTATGAACTTACCAAGCAAATTAATTCGTTGAATGCGGACATTCAAGTGGTTATTTTTACAGGGATCCATTTTATGTAAATGTACGATGAATTGCTCAATTTAAATATTAGCGGCATTTTGTCGAAAGATTCAAGTGAGGAGCATTTGCGAAATGTGGTCAGGTGTATGATGGAAGGGCAAACGGCCATCCCGGTAGCGTTATTTAAACAGTTACGGATAAACAAATTGGAGGTAGAGCAAGAGACTTTAACAGAACAAGAAATTCACATCATGTCCCTAATCGTTGAAGGGCATACGCATGAACAAATTGGGGACTCCCTGTTTTTCAGCAAACGCTCAATAGACAATTATTTACGGAAAATATACGAAAAACTGGGTGTACAAAACAAAAGTCAAGCGATCCAAAAATTTACCCAATGTGGTTTGCATTAATATGGGGAAGAACGGTGATGCTCAGCATGAGGTTATTTGGGACGTTCGTTTGATGGAAGAAATGGATGTCGTGATTGATTGTCATTTTCATGTGCATGAGATGAATTCGATTTTAAAGGCATGGATCCAAGCGAAAATGCAGAAAAAAAGTATGTGGGGAGATATAACCCGATGTATTCATTTTATGCTAGGAGGCAACTCTTCTCACATACATCGTATTGTTGCATATACCGAACTAGTGATTTTAGCTTTAGATATTATTGATGATCTTGAAGATAAAGATAATAGCGCTATGCCGTGGATGCAACTTCCCCATGCTATCACGCTCAATGCCGCAGTCGCTTTATTAATGGCAGTTGTCGGAGAGATCAGCAAATTAAAGGAAAGTAATGGGGATTTGAAGTTGCCGCTTGTCGGAGAAGTGAATCAGTTGCTCTCCTTTGCAGCTAACGGGCAACATCAGGATATTTGTAGTGAAGTCATTGAATCAGAGGAAGACTACATCGCGTTAATTTTTGCCAAATCGGCTCCGTTAATGGTGTTTGCTTGTTATATGGGGTATTCTTGCGTGGATCAATGTGAACTGTCGACGAAAGATCAGATTAATGAATTGGCATGCAACCTAGCAGTTGTAGCGCAAATTCAAAATGACATTAAAGATCTGATCAGCTTTAACGTTAAGCATGATCTGATCAACAAAAAAAGAACACTTCCCATTCTATACTTATTGACGGAATGTTCACAGCGGTATCCGATATTTAAGGATTACTATGATGGAAGAGTTTCATTGGAACCATTTTTAGAGATGAAAGAAGCATGCATTTCGTTTATTTTGAAATCAGGCTGCGTCGAGTATTCTAGAGTGATTCAAGGTCTTTATTTGAATAAAGTTGAGGAGATTTTTAATTCGATCCCTGGTACCACTCTTTGGAAAAATAAGTTTTGGGAGGTTGTCATTGCCCAGTATCGCATATTATTCGTTTGATTCACAACGATTAACGTTCTGTAAAGAGTCTATTGCAATTTTCTCTTTGGAAGGTCTATTATGCTAACACTACCCCCGCAGCGCGCGTTTATCTCGACTGTGGATCAACTGATCTGCGCAAGTCCATCATTGTTGTTGGTTGACAAATATGTTTTGAAGTAGACAATAAAAAGTTTTGAAGTAAAGTAGGCGTTCACTCTATTAGGTGAACGCTTTTTATATTTTCTTGTATGGATTGAGGAAGAAGACCATAGTCGTATGGGGGCTATTCATAAATCACCTCTGTGGGTTTACTTCGCGAAATTTCCAGTTTACTACGACTCTAATACAGCAATATAGGATTAAAACGAGCTACTACGGTGGAATACGAGTAGTGGTATGAACGATACGGTTCTGTATTTATATAGTGATTCGGGAATAACACGCCAAACTTGCTCTCAACGATGAAGCCAATGGAACTCTCGGAGATCTCAACTATACACTGACAGATGGGGTCATGTACTATATTAAGCTTGCAGGAAGCGGAAGCGGCCTGCAATATGCTGTCATAGCTCAAATAGCTATGGGCTCCAAAGTAACTATATTAGAGAAAGATGAAGATTGGTATCTTGTCAGGCTATCGGACGGGAAAACTGGTTGGGCAATTGAGGATTACTTAAGCAGTGACCCTGATTCTTCCGTCGATTTCTCTCAGCCTAACGCTGGAGTAGGCGCCAGTACCAAGCCTTATTTTCATTTGAAATTTAACGGAACGGAAGTCAATTTCCCAATTTGCTCTAATTCTTCTCTACTCATTTCTTACATGAGAATCACCTTTTCGGTGGTTTTTTCTTTCCGATCTTGGCCGTGGATTCCTAGTTAGTCTTTTCAAGTTTTACCTCTGATATTCCGTTCGAATGACCAAACCAAAGACCTCAATTAGAAGCGCTACTTGCGTTTTTTTGTTAGTGAAGGAGATGTAGTGGTGGTACATAGCATGGATCGACTCGCTCGTAACTTGGATGACCTTCGTAAAATCATCCAAGACCTGACCAAATGGAGCGTTCGGATCGGGTTTGTTAAAGAGAATATGAGGTATAAAAATGGTTCCGATAGTAAAAGATGTCATGTATCCAAAGGGCAGACGGACTGTGACGAACACCTCATGTATATGTCGGTGTATCTGAGATTCAAGGTTGTTATAGAAGGGAGAATATACGTGTGGGAACGATTTCGTAAAAAAGGGGCAAAACAGAACCAGGTAAAACTCGAGATAACCGAACTGGATGCAGTTGACCTCCCTCTTGACCAAGCTTTAGAAACGAACCTTGCTCAAATCAAACAAAGAGTTGGGAATAGTCCGGATATTGTTATTCGTGAATTTGAGTTTGGTGGTAATGTGAAAATTTCCGCTGCAACGGTATATACAGATGGATTGGCTGATAAGCAGATGGTCAGCGATTTTGTGAAGCACTCTTTGAATATCGATCAAACTGGGACGATATCCGAAAACATGGTTTCGGAACACAGTATGTTTCATTTCGTTAAAAACAATGCTTTAAGCATTGAAAAAGTCGAAGTGATCAAGGATTGGAATGGACTTATTTTATCGATTCTGTCTGGAGATACGGCGATTCTGATTGACGGCTGGCCGGAAGCCATTATCGGAAATACGAGGGGCGGAGAAACACGAAGTATTTCCGAACCAACGACTCAAGTCGTGATTCGGGGGCCGAAGGATAGCTTCAGCGAATCTATAGGAACGAATATCTCTCTCGTTCGACGACGGATTAAAAGCCCGAATCTTTGGCTGGAGACTATGCAAATCGGAACGGTTACGCAAACGGATGTAGCCGTCATGTATGTCAAAGGTATTGCGAACGAACAACTTGTGCAAGAAGCAAAGCAACGGCTGCATAACATAAAAATTGATGGAATCCTGGAGTCCGGTTACATTGAAGAATTGATTCAGGATCAGACGTTTACACCCTTTCCGACAGTCTATAATACTGAACGTCCGGATGTTGTGGCCGCAAATTTATTGGAAGGCAGGATAGCCATTATGGTGGATGGAACGCCTTACGTTCTGATTGCACCAACCACCTTTTTTTCATTTTTTCAGTCAGCAGAAGACTACTATAATCGATTTGATATTGCGATTGCCATTCGTTTATTAAGATATATGGCTTTATTCCTTTCCTTATTGGGCCCTTCCATTTATATCGCAGCTGTTGCGTATCATCAGGAAATGATTCCAACTCCTCTCCTCATCAGTTTGGCAGCGCAGCGGGAAGGGGTTCCTTTTCCCATGTTTATCGAAGCCTTGATGATGGAAATTAGCTTTGAGTTATTGCGGGAGGCTGGGGTTCGTATGCCGCGTGCTGTTGGACAAGCTGTCTCGATCGTAGGCGCTCTTATATTGGGACAGGCTGCTGTGCAGGCTGGGATCGTATCTGCCGCAATGGTCATCGTCGTAGCCACTACGGGTATCGCTAGTTTTGCGACAGGAAGTTACAGCATCGATATTTCTGTACGCCTGCTCCGCTTTGTGATTATGATTTTTGCCGGGACATTTGGTTTTTATGGGATTGCGATAATCAGTATTATTATAATCGCCCATCTTTGTAGTCTGCGTTCATTCGGGGTTCCCTTTATGGCTCCTCTTGCACCATTTATAGCGGCTGATCAAAAAGATGCGGTGCTGCGTCTTCCCATCTGGTCATTTCTAACGCGCCCGCGGCTGACCAACTCGATTGATAAGATCAGAATGGGACGAAACAAACCTACAGGTGATTCAAATGAAAGCTAAAGTATTCCTTCTCACCGTGATGTTCGCAGGCGGAGTGTTGTTAACAGGTTGCTGGAACAACCGCGAGCTTAAAGATCTCGGATTTGTGATGGCAATGGGGGTAGATCAAGTGCCGAAAACTAAGGAATATCGTATCTCATTACAAATTGTCAATCCTGGAGAAATAGCAGGAGGAACTTTGGGAGGGGGAGGAGGAGGAAAAGCGCTGTCAGTGTCCATTATCACCGAGACCGGAAGCACGCTCTCCGAGGCAATTCGAAAAACAGCGAAAAAAACATCGCGGCAACCGCTCTTTTCGCATATGCGACTGATCGTATTGGGGGAAGAGTTTGCTAAGGATGGGGTTCAGGATTTACTTGATTTCTTCGAAAGGAACCATGAACCGCGTGACATTACGAACTTGCTCGTAGCAAGAGGTGATACAGCCGAACAATTAATCAGCATTATCACACCGCTAGAAAAAATTCCGGCTAATAGTGTAATGAACAAATTAATGCATTCGGTAAAATTATGGTCCGAGAGCCTCAAAGTCGAAATTGACGATGTAAGCAATATTTTAGTCAGTGAAGGAAAGGAACTTACACTTAGTGGGGTAGAAATCGTAGGAAATCCACAAGAAGGAGAAAAGAAATCCAATAATGAACAAAGCAATCCGCCGGCTTTTATCCAAATCCGGGGGATAGCTCTGTTCAAGGACGGAAAGTTATCGCGTTGGATGGATGATAAAGAAGCGCGTGGAGTGGTGTTGATTCTAAACAAAGCAAAGAGTACCATCGAAAACATCGGGTGCGGAGAGAAAAAAGAAGCAATTGGCATCGAAGTTTTACGTTCAAAATCGGGAATTAAAGTAAAAGTGAAGGATGAGGAACCAATCATCGATATCAACATCCGGCAAGAAGGGGATCTGAGTGAAGTGAATTGTCCCATCAATTTAAGTGATCCAAATGAGCTCGCGAAACTTGAAATGGCATGGTCCGAAGAGACAAAAAAAGAGATATTGGCTGCCGTCAAAGCTGCCCAAAGCGAAAAAAGCGATATCTTTGGATTTGGTGAAGCCATCAATCGCCAGGAAAAGAAAGTATGGATGAAAATAAAAAAAGATTGGAAGAAGGATCTATTTGCGAATAGTCAAGTTCATGTGAACGTGGAATCCTTTATTCGCCATTCCGGTATGAGGACGATACCTTATTTGTTAAAGGGACAAAAAGAGAAGAAATGATCGAAAGGTGGATCGTTATGTTATGGAAAAAGCGAAAATCAATGCATGGCAATTATTTTCCTTAGCTTTACTGTTTGAATTTGGCACTTCTATTGTGGTTAGCTTTGGACTCGATGCGAAAAAAGATGCATGGATCGCAAGTTTGCTAGGTTTGGGGTTAGGGCTCATCTTATTTCCGGTTTATCTGTATCTTTACCGCCAATTCCCCAAAATCCCCTTAACCGAATATATAAGGAAAATTGTTGGGAAATACTTAGGGTGGCCGTTGGGTTTGCTGTACGTCGTTTATTTTATATATTCCTCTGCAAGAGACTTGCGAGATGCCGGTGACTTGTTAATTGCTTCCGTATATGATCAAACCCCCTTATTCGCGCTTGCTACATTAATGATGGTTGCGGTTTTTTACGTCCTTCATAAAGGTATTGAGGTTCTGGCCAGAACTTCCGAAATTTGCTTATTAATACTAGTTGCTCTGGGGCTTTTGGGCAATTTCGCGGTTCTGGTGTCCGGCATCATCGATTTCAAAAATTTGCTGCCTGTACTTGAGAACGGCTGGAAACCAATCATCACGACTGTTTTAACGCAGACGTTTATTTTTCCATACGGCGAAATGATTGCATTTACCATGATTCTTCCCTATTTGGATAAACCGCAGAAAGCTTCGAAGAGCGGATTGTCTGCCATAGCGATCAGCGGTGTTGTCATAAGCTATACGACCTTGCTGAACGTTTCTGTTCTTGGTGTCAATATCGCCAGCCGGTCAACTTTTCCCTTGCATACAATGATAAGCAAAGTGAATATTATCGAATTTATACAGCGGTTGGACGCGATTGTGGTATTGACTTTGATTATTGCGGATTTTTTTAAGATAGCGATTTTTTTATACGCTGCCATCTTGGGGACAATGGACCTGTTCAAAATAAAAAAACATGGCGCACTTGTATTTCCTATTGGAATCATTACTCTTTTTGCCTCCATGATGATGGCAAGTAATTATCAGGAACATATCACCGAAGGAAGATCTTCCCTGAAGACGGTGCATCTCTTTTTTTCTTTGGTAGTTCCTCTGTTCTTGCTCACGGTACTCATGATTCGCAAACGATTTGGTTCCCCGCAAGCTAAAGCAGTATCTCATGACAAATAGATAAAGCTTATAGAAATGATTTTACTCTATACGGTTCTTTTGTTTGTATGAAACAAAAGCGTTGATGATCCAAGACAAAAATAAGAGGATTGTTATAATTAATTCCTCCCATCCGTTAACCCAAAAGGGGTTAAAAAGATTTTTCAACGAATTTTGTAGAGGGGATCCTATGAAAAGATCCATGGATACGAGTAGAGTGATTTCTAATGCGAATAGAAGAAAAAAAATAACTAATACTTTCAACTTTAAATTCCTCCCTTGTGCATACATATCATTTGCAAAGGATGATACTTAAATTCGTTCGAATCTAAAGTAAGCGATTTCAGAGAGAAAAGTAAAAATTGTTGGAGTGGAAAAAGTGTAGATGTAGGGATGAAATGGTTGGTTGAACAAATGTTTCCCAGCATTGAATCAATCTATTTACTTCTCTTGACAAAAAACATCTTCTTTCCTATCTGACCAGTCTCGTTTTTCATCTGTATTCATCGCCATTGCGATACAGCCCCAGACCGTTCATTACATAGGGACGAACAATGTCTACAAGCACAACGGTTCGATCTTTTTCCTCGACATTTAACCAAAAATGCGCAGCGCCATAGATCGCTGATCCTGTCATGGCCGCCATGATTTTTATATGATGCCTGTCCGCTCCATGGTGGGTATCCCCTTTCAGAAAAATGCTCTCTATGGTTTGCTGCAGCATTTTCTTTATTTTTTCATCGACAAGCGTAGCCATCGAATTGGAATCCATTCTGCAGTTCCGATAAAAATCCACGATGTATTGGTGCGTCAGCAAGATCAACTGGTCACATATTTCATCCGTAAACTCCCGTGCATTCGCCACTTGCTCAGGAATCATTTCATGAAAAGCCTGTTCTGTGGCTTCGTCAAGCAAAGCATATTTATCTTCAAAATGGGCATAAAAGGTGGCGCGGTTAATGGTTGCTTTCTGAGCGATATCTTTGATGGTGATTGCATCAAATCCTTTTCTCCGCAACAAATCTCTGAACGCTACTCTAATTAACTGTCGTGTGCGCAACACCCTCGGATCTTCCTGATTTACCATTTCCATATCTCCTTGTTAAACATCAATTATCACAATGTGTTGCCTATGCAACTTTCTTCTAACTCTGCCGGTTGAAATCATAAGTATGCAATATTATTATCTTAACAAACAGGTGTTGCTTAAACAAACTGTGACTAATTCTATGAGAGGAAGGATCATATTGAACACCAAACCACATAGACTTTTGATATTTGGCGCCGGCGTGATTGGCAGTGTATATGCACTCCGATTAGCACAGTCGGGACTGGACGTCACTATTCTGGCACGAGGAAAGAGACTGGAGGCGCTGAAAAGGGACGGCCTGAAATACAACGATAATGGATCAATAAAGCAAATATCGATCAAGACGATAGAAAAGCTTGATAACGACGACATTTATGATTTTATCTTTGTTCCAGTACGATATGATCAGGCCGAATCTGCCCTGTCTGCGCTCAAGCATAATCGGAGCAAGACCATCGTCACCTTTACCAACACCATTGGATATGACGCTTGGCTTGAAATCGTGGGCGATCGCTTACTTCCGGGATTCCCGGGCGCCGGTGGAGACATCAAAGAAGATGTTCTATACGCCCAATTCGGTTCCGAAAAACATCAAGGAACCATTTTTGGTGAAATAAATGGACTGACGACCGAACGAGTGAAAGAGCTTGCCCAAATATTTGAATCGGTGGATTTGCATTATGAAATCCAAAAAGACATTCAAGCATTCCATATTTCGCATACTGCGTTGGCTATCGTCAACAAGCATTTCTATACGAATGACGGAATGGTGGATATAGAGACGGCAAGAAGTGTAAGCACTCTAAGCAAGATCGCCGCAGATATTAAACAAAACATTCACCTGGTAGAACAAGCCGGAATTCCGGTAATCCCACCCGAAACGAAGGCAATGGGAGAATTGCCTGATAACGATATGATTTCCCGTTACCGCCAGATGCTGAGCAATGACTTCATAATTGATGTAAAGCTTGGAAATCATGCCATCAGCCAAAAAGCAGAAATAATGTTATTAGACGAGATGTTTCATAAAATGATATCCGCCCGGGAACTGGAAGTGCCAATTCCCGCACTCACCGACACACAGGTTCTCATCGAAATGCGCGCCTCTTCCATCAATCCCGCGTCCGATGGCCGATAAATGTCCTCGGCAGTTTGAAGGTCAGATGTTTAATCGCCTGTTATCCGCTTATTTACAATAGTACTCAAGGAGTTATGAAATAATTTTAACAGTCCGTTTCGACTATGTTGCTAAGATTATTGAAAAAGATAATTTAGACAGATTAAATCCTCCCGATTCTAGTAAAGCAAGAATTACTAGATGAATTGGGAGGATTTTGCTATGAAATTAGACGAGTTATGGATGCTGTATGAAGCTGATAAACGAATATTGGAGTCCTCCCACATTAAAAGCTTACTTTCTTCAGTTAAAGATGTTAATCCGAAAAATGGATAATCTCGAACACTGGTTTTGCATCAAAAAGAGTAAAAAACACAACGGAATAGTGTAGCTTGCAAATTGTGTGCGAGAGCAATTTATTAGATGATTGGAATGTAAGAATACTAACTTAACGAGGGAGCGGATGAAACATGTTAACACAAGATCAGCTGCAACAATACCAAGAAAAGGGATTTATCATTTTTGAAAATTTGTTTTCTGAGGAAGAAATGGATCGTGTACGCACCATCATAGATGGTTTGGATGAGGAATCGGAGCGTCGTCTAAGCGAGGCTGGGCAAGGCTTTAACAACATACCGAATCAGATCAATTTTACTACTGGCTTAAATTTTATGAGTCCTGAACTGCAGCAGTTTACGGCCGATGATCGCTTTGTAGAATTGACTACTTCTATTCTTGGACCGGACATTCGTCTGTATTGGGACCAATCGGTGTATAAGCGCCCAGAAGCTAAGCGTGATTTTCCTTGGCATCAGGACAATGGGTATGCGCCAGTAGAACCCATGCATTATTTGACCTGTTGGCTTGCACTTGAGGACGCTACTCTGGAGAATGGTTGCATTTGGATTCAAGAGGGATCGCATCATAAAGGCTTCGTCGAGCATGTGAAAACGGACATCGGTTGGTTGTGTTACTACGGGGACGTTATGGGAACGCCAGTACCATTGAAAAAGGGAAGTATGGTCGCGTTCCACTCGTTGTTGTTCCACCGCAGCACACCGAACCGAAGTCAAAATACTCGCAAAGCTTATGTGATTCAATATGCGGTGGAAGGATCGAAAGACCCGAAAAGCGGCGCTGTGTATAAGAATGGCCCAATCATCTCACAGGATGGGAAAGCAGTCTATGAGCGCTTCCAATCCAAAGAGGAAGTCTAGTCAAATGAAATATAGTATCTTCCCCGCTACGGGGGATTCAATCAGCAGACTAGGATTTGGCGCAATGGGGCTCAGCGGTGCTTTCGGTTCTCATGAGGAGAATGAGCTAATCCGATCTGTACTGTATAGTTTGGATAAAGGTGTGAACTTCATCGATACCGCCCGCGGATATGGCGCATCAGAAGAGTTAGTCGGTAAGGCATTAAAACAATGGAAGGGCGACCGCCCTTTCATCGCTTCAAAAGTTCGCTCCCGTGGAGCTGGTTCAACTTGGGGGATGCCTGCACCGGTGGAGGAATGCTTCTCTAAGGGATGCGTTACCTCCGATATCGAGGAATCACTGCGAATGCTGGGCGTCGATACGATCGATTTCATGCAAATGCACCAATATTGGCCAGGCTGGGAAAAGACCGACTACTGGATGGAAGAGCTGCTTCGGGCCAAAGAGGCGGGTAAAATTCGCACAATTGGCATATCCATCGTGGATCACCGGCACGATACGGCGCTAGCGCTAGTGGAAAGCGGGGCAATAGATTCCGTACAGACCATACTCAATATTTTCGACCCGATATCTCTTGATTGTTTATTGCCCCTGTGTGAACAGCACGGTGTGGCGTTCATCGCAAGATGTGTGCTGGATGAAGGCGGATTGACTGGTTTTTTAACAGATTCAACTGCATTTGCAGAGAATGACTTCCGTAAAACATTTTTTGAAAACGTACCGCGCTCCCAATATATCGAGAAAGTAAATCGCCTTCGAACTTATTTAGATGAGGAAACTCGCACACTTGCTCAACTCGCGATCAAGTTTGTACTTCACTCGCCTGCTGTTACTTCTGCATTAATATCCATGCATATTCCAGCGCATGCTGACGATAATTTACAGGTACTTCAGACGGCCCCTCTTTCTGACGAGGTATTCAACACACTGCGAACTAAGCATCGCTGGATTCGCAATTTTTACGATACCAAGTATTGGTAGAACTGGAGATAAGCTGTGATGACAACAGTGCAACGTGTTAGATGGTCTGAATGCTATCCGGTTGAGCTGCAAGCCAGAATGAAAGAATGTCCCGTGGTGTATCTTCCTATTGGGCTATGTGAACCGCATGGGCAAATATCTGTATACGGACTGGATCTGATTAAAGCTGAATATTTATGCGAGAAAGCTGCGCTGTGTTATGGCGGTGTCGTAGCACCTTCGTTAGGGTATACCATACACGAAACTGGCTTCCACGCTGGATGGCTGGAGGAGGTTGTTGGCGATGAGAACCCGCGAATGACCTCCATCCCGCCACATGTTCTCCTATATTTTTTTATATACCAGTTGCGTTCGTTTGCGAATGCGGGGTTCTCAAGCGCATTCGTTTTAACAGGCCACGCTGGTGGGAACGAGCATGATTTGCGTTTAACGGCAGCATTATTCCAGGAAGCCTTTGGATTTGAAGTACAAGTATTTACAGATGGAGAACTCGTAGCTGATCGTTATGCAGGAGATCATGCAGGCAAATATGAGATATCACAATTGATGCACATTCGTCCTGATTTTGTTGACTTAGCGCTATGTTCGCTTGCCAATCATCCAGGTTCGGACGGAACGTTAGCCATTGGTTCAGATGCTATGGAAGCTTCGCAAGAGTACGGAAGACAAATACTAGAAGCAACTTTGGAACAAATAGGGGTGCATGTTAGTGAAATGAACTACAGTCCCTCATCGTTAAAACGTATTGGTATTGCAGAAATGGAGCAAGTATGGCTAAAGGTTCTAGCCCTGCAGGGGGAGTGGAGGACTTCGAGTCCTCTAAAACAGCAGCTCCCCTTATCGAGGCATTCCCAATGGCAGCCATACGAACGTCCTTATAACAATTAGAGGGGGGAGTCATTGTGGAAAAGCAGGTGCTATGCTGTATTAGAATCTTTCAGCAGTTTCAATATGGCCCAATATTGCAGGAATTGGTTGAAAATGCCCACGAGGTTCGACTAGAGCGGTGTCAAAGCCAGTGTATGGGGTGTCGGCTGCAACCTGCAGCCATCATCGATGGGAAGTGGGTAGGGTTTGATAAACCCGAGCAAATACGGCAATATGTAAGTGAGGAGCTTACTTAAAGAAATGCTTGGAAGTAATGGTCAGGAGTGAAGTTGGTGAAGGATCAAAAGGGATTGATGGACGATTACTGGCATATTCGCTTATTTCAAGTGGAGGAAGCCGCTTATCAGGCAATCGATATACAAAACCTGATATATCCTTATTGGGTTGTCAGCTTTATCGTGGAAGGACAGGTGGAAGTGGAGGATGGCAGTAAGGTGCAAACTGCGAAGTCCGGACAGGTCATGCTACACGCCCCCGGATTGCCATTCGCTGAGAAATCAACAACTCCCGGTCTTCACCTTTGGTTGTTAATTGATGTAAGAAATAGCTATCAAGTTGATTTATTTCGTTTATATCCTATAGCTGAAGTGATGACAATGATAGACCCATTGGCATACTCCATCATTTTTCACAAGCTTTTGTCAGCCTGGCAGAAAAAGGACTCTCCTTTTCGTGAACTAGAGATATCGGGTATTGGCATGCAATTAGTCCATTTATTGTTAGAGAGCTGGGATAGGAGCGGTCGCGTTAATCGCAGTTTTCAGGCAGGCAGAAACGACGAACGTTTAGAAAAGGTCATCTCCTTTATTAATACGTCTTTTCATGAGAAAGTAACGAGGAAAACATTAGCAAATCTTGTACATTTAAATACGAATTATTTGGATAAGATTTTCATAGAGCACTATCAGATGAACCCGATGCAGATGCTTCGTGAGCTTCGATTAAAGAAAGCCAAGGCTCTGCTGGAGAACAGCAATGAAAGCCTTGTTGAAATCGCTACCGCATGTGGGCTGGGGGATGCTTCTTATCTTAGTCATCAATTCGTCAAGAGGTTTGGCATCAATCCTGGAAAATACAGGGAGCAGGTGCGTCAGACCAATCAGACGTATTATAAAACAAAGGATAACATTGTTTAGAAATACCAAACCTTACGAGGAATCGTAGGGTTTTTGACTTTTTAAAGAAGATTCGAGAAGTAATAGATGCTGTTAAAAACCGCATTTTGGATTCTTCCAAACGCTTGGAAATTAAATCCTCCTTAGGACTCGTATGGAAAAAGATTTCCGATGGCGTAAATTGCTCCAACTCGATAATCAGCATTTGCTAACTCCATTCGCCCTCCCTCCCCGATACCCGGAAATCAAATCGATTGGAACGCCAATGGCCCCAGCGCTGCCAGACCGATATCCGAGAGCCAATTGGCACCGAGAATAAAGGCTCCGCTTAACAGAACATATCCTTGAACTTAAATGGCCCCGTTCCGACCGGCGCTTTAAAGATCTCCTTTCCCGAAGCCATGTGCCATAAAAGCTATCGGATTAAACGATTTGTGAATAAAAAGGTAGCTTTGCGAATGCGTATTGACGATGTCCCAAATTATGGTTATCATAATAGTAATTATTACGAATAAAAATAAAAAGAAAAGGAAGCTTACCATCAAAAAATTTGTTTAGAGGGAAGTTGTGATGAAACGGGAAATCGAGTTTGTTAAATGTAATCCCACACAAAATATGACGATACTTGTGAAAACGAATCATCCGGCTGAAGAGTATCAGCACATTGCTGCGAAAATGATGTCCTATGACAGTGTGTATGCGGAGCAAGTAGGCTTCATCGAAAAACCGATTAAATATGAAGCTGATGCACATCTGCAAATGGCGGGAGGTGAGTTTTGCGGGAATGCTTGCATGGCCTTGGCCGCACTTGTTGCGTCTGAAAAAGAAATTCATCCTCACGAGTTGATGGAAGTTGTAATTGAAGCTTCCGGGACAGATCAATTGGTCCGATGCCAAGTAAAAAAAGATAAAGAATTATATGTCTGTCAGCTTGCCATGCCTGTCCCCACAAAGATCGAACAGAAAACCATAAAGTATGAAGGCGATGACCTGAATCTTGTCATTGTGAGATATGATGATTTTTTTCATATTGTGATCGAAGTAGACCATTTTGACGAGACAGTGAGAAAAAGATCTCAAACATTAGCGAAGCTGCTTGGCGTCACTTCAGGAGCTAACTTGATCGGTATTTTATTGTTTAAGTCTACGACCAATGAGTTGGCTCCGCTCATTTTTGTTCCTCTAGTAGACAGCATGATTTGGGAAAGAGGATGCGGATCAGGTACGGCTTCACTTGGTGCCTATCTGTCTTGGAAAAACAAGGGGGCGGTTGCTGTCCCAATCAGGCAGCCTGGCGGTACGATTCATGTAACGGCTGATTGTTACGAAGATAAGGTGACAAGCTTGAAAATTGAAGGATCTGTTGGAATCGTTGCACGCGGCAAAGCGTTCATTGGTGCCTAACAATTTACACGGACGAGATGGGGAGCGAAGCGATGAATAAATCGGAACAGTTTCAACGCGATTTGATCGGGTTTCAAGAGAGATTTACGGACCTAGCGGATCAGTATGACGGCACAATTCAGCATAGTCCGGAATTAGAGACCATTATCGACGACTATTCGGCATTCATAACAGACGAGAGCAACAAAGAAGCATGGGAACAACTGGAAGAACAAGCTTCAGATGAGCTATCTCAGCTTGTGGTGGATGTAAGGAAGACGTCGGCGATTTGCGTTGCGATTATGGAAAAATACCGTGCATTGAAGCTGTTGAATGGAGATGCTGACCGAACGGACTACTTCAAACATATAGAGTCCTGCATTGAAAAAGAATTTGGAAGCTTTCAGGTCGCTTCTGATTCCAAAGTATTATTGGTTGGTTCGGGTTCGTTTCCAATGACGCCATTGTACATAGCCAGGCAAACAGCTGCAGAAGTAATTGGCATCGATATTGATGAGGAGGCGATACACCTTGGGCGAAGGGTTGTTGAAAAGTTAGGAAGCGGATTGAACATCCGGTTGGAGAATGCGCTCGTAGATCAGCTTGACGCGACAAAGGATGCGACCCATATCATCTTCAGTTCAACGGTTGCCAATAAATATGATCTGTTGGATGAATTACATCCCTTGACCAATGAACAAGTCGTCGTAGCGATGAGGTATGGCGATCGATTGAAGTCTTTATTTAATTACCCCAAGGAAGAGGTCAATGGACGAAAATGGCGGCTAGTTGAAAGCATTTTGCGTCCCGGCCATATATTTGATATCGCATTGTATCAAAAAGCTTAGGCTGTATGTGGATAGTAAAAGGAGGTTTATATGAGTGATTTTCAACGAGTCTTACTAGTAGGAACGGGGCCTGCTTCCATTCAGATGGCTGTTTTGCTAAAAAACCATTTGAATTGCTGCGTAGGAATCGTAGGGCGAGAGTCGTTTCGCTCTGAACCCTTCTTTGCGGCGCTTAAGATGAACAACGGGCGAATTCGCGTAGACATTCAAAATGAGAAGCACCGTACGCTGGAAGGCGAGTGTATCATCGATCACGTTTTTCATGGATATGCGACCGTTACGGGAGAATGGGATACCCTCATTATGGCTGTTACAACGGATGCCTATATCGAGGTATTCAAACAAATCAATGCACATTTGTTAAAACAAGCAAGGTGTATCGTATTAATTTCTCCAACCTTCGGTTCAAACAGCTTAATACGCCATTATATGAACGCTATTCATTCAGGCGCGGAAATAATAAGCTTTTCTACATACCTTGGCGATACGCGATGGATGCACGACAAGCCGTCTAACCATGTCATAACGACTGGGGTTAAGAAAAAAGTTTTCATTGGCTCGACGCACAATCCTTCTCAAAATGTCGAGACGCTTTGGAGATTATATGAACGGCTGGGCATCGCCTTGGAAATCATGAATTCTCCGATCGAAGCAGAAACGAGAAATATATCTTTATATGTTCACCCGCCGCTGTTTATGAATGATTTTTCGTTAAGCGTCATATTCGAAGAGGCGGCTGCCAAGAAATTTGTTTACAAAATGTTCCCCGAGGGACCCATCACGCAATATTTAATTCGAGATATGCTTGCCGGGTGGAAAGAGATTTCGGCAATTATCGAAAAGCTGAATATGCAAGGCGTTAACCTGCTTAAGTTCATGACTGATGATAACTATCCGGTGCGTTTGGAAAGCTTGTCCCGTCATGATATCGATCACTTCATTCATTTGGAGACGATTCATCAAGAGTATTTATTATACATCCGGTATACATCGCTGTTAATCGATCCTTTTTCGGAGCCGGATCAGGATGGGAAATATTTTGACTTCTCAGCCGTTCCCATTCGGCAAATTTTTGTCAACAGGGAAGGGTACTGGGACATCCCGCGTATGCCCAAGGAGGATTACTACCGGATCAAAATCATACAGGGCATTGCGAGATATGTAAATTTGAGTTGTCCGACGATCGATAAATTCATTGCAGCCTACGAGCATAAAATCGAGGACGCTGCTCAAGTACGTAAAGACGAGTTGTTGTCGGATGCATTCGTCGTGCAAAGCTTTGAAGAGGATTTGAAAATGATATGCATAGAAATCGAAACAAGTATGCAGTTGAAGAGGAAAAACTAATACGTGCCCTATAGAGGAGAATACTACATGTCAAGAAAAATGGTTGTTCTATTATTCGTTTTTATCGTTTCCATTGTTCTGCTGGCAGGCTGCAGCGGTGGCAAATCTGCGAATACGGGGGCAACAGATAAAGGCAAAGAATTGGTGTACGCCACATCAAAAGATATTAACGATATGAACCCCCATGTATATCCGGGTTCCCTGCCAGCTCAAGGGATGGTGTACGAGTCATTGGTTGAAAATACGGAAGATGGAATCAAGCCCTTGCTGGCCGAATCTTGGAAGGTTTCCGATGATGGCAAAGTATACACCTTTCATCTGAGAAAAGATGTAAAGTTTCAGGATGGGGAGCCATTTAACGCAGAAGCCGTGAAGAAAAATATCGAAGCTGTGCAAGCCAATGCAAGCAAGCATTCCTGGATCAAGCTATCAACAAAAATTGTGAGCGTCAAAGCAGTTGATGAATATACGGTTGAATTCGTGCTATCGGAGCCGTATTACCCGACTTTGCTTGAATTGTCGATGACCCGGCCCTATGTATTCCTCTCGCCCAAAGATTTTAAGAACGGAGGAACAAAGGATGGCGTAAACGGTTACAACGGCACTGGCCCTTATAAGCTAACCGAACATAAAACTGATCAATATGCTGTTTTTGAAGCCAATGCAAACTATTGGGGCGGAGCTCCAAAAGTGAAAAAAATTACGGCAAAAGTGCTTCCCGCAGGAGAAACGACATTTTTGGCCCTGAAAAAGGGAGAGGTCAACTTCATATTTACTGATGATCGAGGTGCAGACAGTATTGATGTGGAAGCGATGAATCAATTAGTTAAAACGGGTGATTATCAACTGGTTAGAAGTAAAGCCATGAATACGAAAATGATCGTGGCCAATAGCAGCAAAGCGAATAATCCTATACGTGAAACCGCTGTTCGCGAAGCAATCTGGCATTCGATAGACAGAGAAACGATCAGCAAGCAAATCTTTAACGGCACGGAAACGGCCGCCAATACCCTATTCTCCTCTAACGTTAATTATGCCAACGTGGAGTTGCAAAAACGAGGCTATGATGTAGAAAAAGCGAAAAAGATTTTGGATGAAGCCGGATGGAGATTAGAAGATGGCAGCGAGGTTAGAGTAAAAGCCGGAAACAAATTAACGATGAAGCTATACTATGACGCCAACTCTCCCTCGCAAAAAACGCAAGCGGAATTTATTCAAAACACCGTAAAAAAGATAGGGCTCGGGCTGGAGCTCGTCGGAGAAGAGTCTTCTTCTATCGCAAAAAGAAGATCGACGGGAGACTATGATTTGCTATTCAATCAAACATGGGGACTCGCTTATGATCCGCAAAGCACTATCGCTGCCTTTACTTCCGAGTCGTCTTATCTCTATACGACGAAGGGCATTGCGAAAGCGGATGAGCTCTACAAGAAAATTGATCAGGTTATGGTGACAATGAATGAGAAAAGCCGTACATCGTTATATGCGGATATTTTGAAAATCGTCCATGATGAAGCCGTCTTTATTCCCATCACCAATGGCAATGTCACTATTGTAGCCCCGAAAAACTTGCAAGGCATCTCATTCAAGCAAACACAATTTGAGCTGCCATTTGAGCGGATGCACTTTGAGTAAGAGGTTATTGATTTCGATTCCTTTACTAGTGGTGATTTCATTTCTAACGTTTGTCTTTATCAATCTGTCTCCTTCAGATCCGGCGGAAGTGGTCTTGCACGCGCAAGGTGTACCGACAATAACGCCTGAACTGATCGCGGAAACGAAAGCGGCACTGGGGATGGATCAACCCTTTTTGATCCGTTATCTGAGTTGGTTCGTTTCCTGCTTGCAGTTCGATTTCGGACACTCGTACGTCACGGGAAAACCGGTGTGGTCATTGCTCGGCCCGGCTTTTCTCAATACGTTAAAACTAACCTTGGTTTCGGTTGTGGCCATTATTGCGCTGTCTGTTGCACTAGGCGTCATCTGCGCATTGAGAGAAGGGAAAATGATGGACAAGTCGATTAGAGGCGTCTCCTTTTTTCTGACTTCCATGCCATCGTACTGGCTTGCGGCGCTTATGGTCTGGTATTTTTCCGTGAAGCTGGACTTGTTGCCGACAAGCGGCATGGACTCGTACAAGAGCTATGTTCTGCCGGTTACTGTGACCACGATCAGCTATGCAGGCGTTTACTTTCGAATCGTAAGAAGCTCCATGATAAGCAGCCTGAACGAAGACTATGTGCTTTACGGCAGGGCATGCGGCTTGCCGGAGAGGAAGATAACGCTGCATATGGTGAGAAATTCCTTGCAGGTTGCGATTACCGTGTTCGGCATGGCAATCCCCATTATTTTGGGAAGCACGGTCGTCGTGGAAAACATATTTGCCTGGCCCGGGCTAGGAACGCTGAGCGTTAAATCCATTTTAAGCAGGGATTTCCCGGTGATTCAGGCGTATGTCCTTGTACTGGCAGTGACCTTTGTACTGTTCAATACGGCCTCTGATATTCTCAATGCGGCGATGAACCCCAAGTTAAGGAAGGATCTCTAAATGAAACTGCTAAATCATATGTGGAAGGATAAGTTAGCTGCTCTATCGTTGTTCATTATCGCGGTCACCCTTGTTGTCGGGGTATTCGCCCCATTATTTGCGCCGCACGATCCCGATGAAGTTAAGATGGAGCTTCGCTTTGCATCCTCTTCGTGGGAATACCTGTTAGGAAACGATCATTTGGGGCGGTGCATCTTATCCCGACTCATTTATGGCATCCGTCCCAGTGTGCTTTGGGTGCTGGTTGTATTGGCGATATCGGTAGGGATTGGAGCGATTCTGGGCTTTATCGCGGGCTACTTTAGAGGAAAAACGGATGCCTTTGTGATGAGGGTTTGCGATGTGATGCTTTCATTCCCGGGATATGTCATGACCTTGGCTGTGATCGGCATTCTGGGCGTTGGTCTCGAGAATATTTTGATCGCGTTTGTATTAATGAAATGGGCATGGTTTGCACGCGTCATCAGAACATCTGTCATGCAGTATGCCGAAGCCGACTATGTGAAGTTCTCCAAGGCGCTCGGTGTCAGCAACGTCAACATTATGGTCAAGCATATCGTTCCCGTTTCGATTCCGGACATCGCGGTCATTTCCAGCAGTTCCTTCGGTGCTATGATTTTGCAATTATCAGGCTTTTCCTTCCTCGGTTTAGGCATTCAAGCGCCGAATGCGGAATGGGGCATGATGTTAAATGAGGCGAGGGAAGTCATGTTCTCAAGGCCGGAATTCATGCTAGCGCCCGGTTTAACGATCATGATCGTCGTATCGGCTATTAACTTTTTGTCGGATTCGCTTCAAGTTGCTTTAGATCCGAAATTAATGACCTCGCGTTATAAGCGGCAAGGACTAACTTTTGCAGCGGCAGCGAAGCTGCAGGAGAAAGAGGTGGCGTAATCCATTGATGAATATTCTAGAGGTGGCCAATTTGAAGATTTGGGACAGCCACACCGGCAACGTGGTGATTCCGAATAGTTCATTTAATGTCAAGAAGGGAGGCTGCCTGGCTATTGTAGGCGAAAGCGGGAGCGGCAAGTCTCTGACCTGCAGGGCCATCATGAGATTGAATAAAGCCGGTCTCCGCCAATCCGGAGACATTCTGCTCGGCGGAATCAATTTAAGCGAGCTTTCTGAAAAAGAAATGCGAAAAAAAAGGGGAAAGCAGCTTTGTCTGATTTTGCAAAACGGCATGCGTGCCTTTGATCCCTCTTGTGTGATCGGGGTTCATGTAAAGGAAACACTGGCCTGGCATTTCGGCTGGAACCGTGCCGAAATCACCGACAGAATGAAAAAGGCCATGGAAAGCGTGAGGCTGAAAGACCCGATCGCGGTGATGAATCAGTACCCGCATCAATTGTCGGGCGGCATGCTGCAGCGGGTTATGATTGCGCTGACCATCGTGTTGGAGCCCGACATTGTGATCGCCGACGAACCGACGACAGCGCTCGATACGATCTCACAATTCGAGGTCGTAGAACAGTTCATACGGTTGCGGGAGAAAATCGGCTGCTCGATGATTTTTGTTTCTCACGATTTGGGTATTGTCCAAAAAATGGCGGATGAAGTTCTGGTCATGAAAGACGGAGAAATTGTGGAAAGAGGGACAACCCGGGCCATCTTCACTGATGCTCAACACGAGTATACCCGCTATTTAGTTTCTACGAAGCTGGCGCTAAATCATCATTTTAAGAGAATCATGGGGGGCGTTAGCGTTGCTGAGCGTTGATCGCGTTGAGAAATCCTATAAAAAGGGCGGATTGTTCTCTCGGGAAAGACAGAGGGTGTTGAAAAATATGAGCTTCGATTGCCAACCAAGAGAATGTCTGGGCATTATCGGAGAAAGCGGAAGCGGCAAATCTACCTTGGGGCGATTGCTATTAGGGATTGAAAAGCCTGATCGCGGAACCGTTTTGTTTGAGGGAAAGAGCATACAGGACCGAAAAGCGAGATTGGGAAATATAAGTGCCGTCTTTCAAGATTATACTTCCTCCATCAATCCGTTTTATACCGTGGAGCAGGCCATGATGGAGCCCTTGAAGCTGCAAAGAATGGTTAAACAGGAGGCTCTTAGCAAGATTGATCTGCTCTTGTATCAAGTCGGGCTGAACCCGTCCTATCGAACCAGATACCCTCATGAGTTATCGGGTGGTGAAGCGCAGCGGGTGTGTATCGCAAGAGCGGTTTCAACGGAACCGAAATGTATCTTGTTGGATGAAGCCATCAGCTCTTTGGATGGGTCTGTTCAAATCCAGGTCCTTGAATTACTAAAAAGCTTGCGGCAAATCTACCAGATGGGCTTTATTTTCATCACCCATGATATACAGGCCGCTGCCTATATTTGCGACAGGATCATGATCATTAGAGACGGCCAAATTGAAGAAATGGTCAGGATCGAACAGTTAAAAGACGTCCAGTCTGCATATGCAAAGAAATTGCTGCAGATGATCATTACGTAACGATGTGGGCAATGAGCATTATCCAAGAGAATAGAGGAAGGAGCCAGCGTTTTGAGAGGAGCTTTGTCATGGCCTTTTTTGCGGTTATATCTATTGACGCTTTTGTATTTTAGCGCTAACTCGATATTAAATGTCATTATTCCTTTGAAAGGCGAATCTCTGGGAGCCACGAATACTACGATCGGGATTATCATGGGGGCGTATTTGTTTACAACCATGTTGTTTCGGCCGTGGGCAGGCCAAATGATTCACAAACACGGGGCGATTAAAATTTTGCGCATGATTCTTGTGATCAATGGCTTGGCTCTCATACTATACACGTTTACCGGATTGGGGGGCTATTTCGTTGCCCGCATGCTGCAAGGGCTGTGCACTGCATTTTTTTCGATGGCCCTGCAACTGGGCATTATTGATGCGCTACCGGACAAGGATCGTTCACAAGGCATTTCGATGTATTCCTTATGCGCTTCCATGCCGGGTATTATTGGCCCATTGCTGGCTATAGGCTTGTGGCAAACAGGGGATATGAATGTTTTTACAGTAGGCATGATCGGTATTGCCATTCTTACTGGGGTAGTGGGCTATAGAGCTAAAATGGACAAAAGCGAGGCTGAGCCTGTTGTTCCAGGTCAGACAAGGCAGGACGCAACAATGCTTCAGTCCTTCGGCCAACTGGTCAAAAACCCGCATTTATTCAAATGCAGTATGTTGATGCTGATGGCTTCCCTTGTATTTGGAGCGGTGACAACCTTTATACCGCTATACGCTGCGCAAATCGAAGGCGGCAATGCGGCCATTTATCTCATGCTGCAGGCGGGTACCGTAGTCGTTGCCCGGTTTGTGTTGAGGAAGAAAATCCCCTCAGATGGCAAATGGCATTCGGCTTTTGTCATGTCGATGATGCTTATTTTAGCAGTAGCGGCGCAAAGCGTAAGCTTTTCGGTAAAGGGCGGATTTGTGTTTTTCTATATCGGTGCCCTCTTGATGGGGATCGCTCAGGCAGTCCTTTATCCTACATTAACAACGTACTTGACTTTCGTATTGCCACCGATGAATCGTAATGTGTTAGTTGGATTATTTATTGCTATGGCTGATTTGGGCGTTTCGCTGGGTGGCGTCATTATGGGCCCGGTCGCGGATCTTTCCTCTTATTCTTTTATGTATACGATTTGCGCCATCTTAGGCGCGTTGATGATCCTTTTTGCTTATGAACGACGTAAAATTTTTGTTGGTTCAAGTTAAAGTCAGGAGGTATGATGTCAAATTCCTCTTTTGTGAGAGTTTGGGCAGTTATATACCGTGTGGGCTACCC